>NZ_DATCMQ010000008.1:0-330410 GCF_036563305.1 Noviherbaspirillum sp.
GACCTGATCACCCTCGGTGACGGCGACGCCACGGTGGTCGGCGACAACGGCAGGCTGGTCTACAACGCCGGCAAGCTGGTGACGGCGGAAACGCTGGACACGACCAATGCCAGCGGCGGCGACGAGACGATCACCGCCGGCAGCGGCGTCCATCATGTCCTGGCCGGCATCGGCGCGGACAAGGTCGCGCTGGGCGACGGCAGGCGTGTTGTCATCGGTGACAACGGCAGGATCGACTACGACGCCAACGGCGCGCTCTCGCAGGTCACCTCGACCGGCTACGACGAAGGCCTCGGCGGCAACGACCGTATCGAGGGCGGGAATGGCGACAGCGTCATCCTCGGTGGTTACGGCAGCGACCTGATCTCCATCGGCGATGGCGCGGCCGTGCTGTTCGGCGACAGCGGCCGCATCCTCTACGACGGCGGCAAGCTGTTGGTCCTGGAGACGCTGGACACGGTCAACGGCAGCGGCGGCGACGATGTGATCAGCGCGGGCAACGGCAGCCATCACGTCCTTTCCGGCATCGGCAGCGACAGGGTGACGCTGGGAACCGGCGATCGCATTGTCCTCGGCGACAACGGCGCGATTCGTTACGGCACGGCGGGCGCCGCGCTGGCAAGCATTGTCTCCACCGGCTATGACAATGGCCTTGGCGGCAACGATACGATCACCGGCGGCGATGGTGTGAGCCATGTGCTGGGCGGCTACGGCAGCGACCTGATCCAGCTTGGCGCGGGAGACAGCGTGGTGACCGGCGACAACGGCAGCGTGCTGTTCGATGCGGCCGGCCGCCTGGGCTTCCTCGGCACGCTCGACACCGGCAATGCCAGCGGTGGCAATGACGTGATCCGTGCCGGCGCCGGCGAGCATGCGGTGCTCGGCGGCGCGGGGGCGGACAGCATCACGCTCGGCGCCGGCAAACGCATCGTCCTTGGCGACAACGGCAACATCACGTTCGATCCGGCGAGCGGACACGCCAGCGGCATTACGACCACCGGCCACGACGCCGGCACCGGCGGCAACGACAGCGTGTCGGCGGCCGACGGCGACGGCATCCTGGTCGGCGGCATCGGCCATGACAGCATCGTGACCGGCAACGGCAGCAATATCCTAGTGGGCGACAACGGCAATATCGTGTTCGACGCCAGCGGGCGTGCCGTCCTCATCGCGTCGTCCGATACCAGCAATGCCAGCGGCGGCAACGACACGCTGCAGGCGGGCACCGGCACCCAGCATGTGGTGGGCGGCGTCGGTGCCGACAGCATCACGCTCGGCGCCGGGGTGCACGTCGTCCTCGGCGACAACGGCCGCATCAGCCTGACCACCGGCGGCGCGCTGCTGGCCGAGGTGCTGAGCGAGGGCTTTGACGCCGGACTCGGCGGCAACGACCGCATCGCGGCGGGAGACGGCCAATCGATCCTGGTCGGCGGCGTCGGCGACGATGCCATCAACGCGGGCGCCGGCCTGACGCTGGCATTCGGCGACAACGGGCGCCTGGTGTTCAACCCGGACGGCTCGATCGGGCGGATGGAAACGCTCGACCGCAACGCCGCAAGCGGCGGCAACGATGTCATCGGGGCCACCGACGGCCGCAAGTTCATCCTGGGCGGCAACGGCAGCGACAGCATCGACACCCGCGACGGCGAACACGTGCTGGTCGGCGACAACGGCGTGCTCGGCTTCGGCGCCGGCGGCGAACTGCTGAGCATGGCGAGCACCGAAGCCGGACTCGGCGGCAACGACAGCATCCGCACCGGCGAGGGCCGCAAGCTGATCTTCGGCGGCGTCGGCGACGACAGGCTGGAAGCGGGCAACGGCGGCAACGTCCTGATCGGCGACAACGGATCGATCAGGCTCAGCGCCAATGGCTGGCTCGACGACGTGATCACCATTGCGCCGTCGATCGGCGGCAACGACCTGGTGATCTCCGGCAGCGGCAACGACGTGCTGTTCGGCGGCTTCGGTGACGATGAACTGTTCGGCAACGACGGCAACAACATCATCATCGGCGACAACGCCCAGGTCCGTTACACCGGCGGCCGCTGGAGCCTGGCGCAGACCATCGACCTCTACCTCGGCGGCGACGACATCCTGCACGGCGGCAACGGCAACAGCCTGATCTTTGGCGGCGCCGGCGGCGACCTGCTGTACGGCGTGTTCAACCGCGACGTGATGGTGGGCGACTATGCGGCGGTCACGCTGGTCGACGACAAGCCGACCAACCTGGAGCGCTTCGGCGGCGCGCACAACGCGCCCGACCTGATCGCCCGCGAGCAGGATGCGGTGTACAGCGCGCCGGCTGCGCAGGCCGTCGGCGAGGGCGCCGGCGCGGGCATCAATCTCGGCGTGCTGTCGCGCATGGACCTGGTCCTTGCCAGCATCTCGCCGGCGCCGGTCGTCACGCAGCCGCAGCAGTCGCCGTTCAGCGCCCCGGCAACCCATGCGTACAGCCGCTCCTCGTCCAGCGAAAGCACCGAGTCGTCGGCGGCGCAGGGCAGCGAGGCGCAGCAACCGGCCCAGAGCGATGCGGCGTCGAGCCGCCCGTCGGCGGATAGCAAGCAGGCCCCGCAGGCGGAGGGCAAGCAGGCCGATCAGCAGGCCGGCGCCGCCTCCGCTCCCGCCGAGGGCACCGGAGCGCCGGCGGAAACACCGGCCGCCGTTCCGGCGGAAGGCGAGAGCCCGGCGCCGGTGGAAGGCGCGGCAGCACCCGCCGACGCAGCGACGGGAGAACCGCGCGGCGACGCCGAGCCCAGGCCGGAAGCGGAGACCAGCGCGGAAGCAGAAGCAGACGCAGAAGCCGAAGCCCTCGGGCAGGCGGCGGAGCAGGGCGCGGCGGTGGCCGTTGCCGGCCTGCTCGGCGCCCAGGCGGCACGCAGCGGCGCGAGGCGCGCGATCTTCGATCGCAACGCCCTGCTGCAGCCGCGCGCCGCCAAGGAGGGCGCCGGCAAGGGACCGGCACAGGACGCCAAGCGAGCCGAGCCGGCATTCGGGGAAGCCGCCCATGTGGAAGCGGTGGAACAGCCGCGCAAGCAGGGCATCGACTGGACCGCCGGCGGCCGCGGCAAGCGTCGTTGATCAAACAACATCGGGAAACAGCAACATGGCAAGAAGCAGCAAGGGAAAGACGGAAGCCGCAACCGACAACGCCGCCGCGCAGGCGGCGGGTGCGCCAGCCAACGAACAAGCCAGTGCACGCGCCGCCGCCCCGGCCGGCCTGCAATCGACGGCGCAGCCTGGCGCGGCGCCGGGAAAAACCCAGTTGAAGTGGGACGATGCGCAGATGCGCACCGCCTATGCCAACGTCTGCAATGTCTTCGGCTCGCGCGAGGAGATCACGCTCCTGTTCGGCACCAACCAGGTCTGGCAGCCGGGCGAGCTGCAGGCCGGCGAGGTCAGGGTGGCGCTGGGCGAGCGCATCGTGCTCACACCCTATACCGCCAAGCGCCTGGCGCTGATGCTGGAAAAGGGACTGGCCGAATATGAAAAGCGCTTCGGCAAGATAGAACTTTGACATCGGGGCGTCGTCCGGGCGCATCAGCCCGCCGCCGCGACGCCTGTCGTCGTAGGCAGCCGCACGCTCGCCGCCTATAATTTCTTCTCGTAAAAATACCGGCCGGCGGCCAGGCACAACAACATGGAGTCATCCCTCAGCGAACGCAGCGCCGCCACCGGCGCCGAATCCGGGCGCGCTGCCGCGGCGAGCGAGGCGGCAGCCTGGGCCGCGCTGTCCTCCGCCGGCAGCATCGAAGCCTGCGCCGCCGCATGGCTGCGCCTGCAGTGCGGCATCCTGGCCGAGGTGCGTCGCGCGGTGGTGGTGCTCGGGCCGCCGGACACCGGCCCCTTCGTGCCGGAAGCCTTCTGGCCGGAAGGGCAGCCTGCCACGCCCCTGCTGGCCGAAGCCGCCGACCAGGCAATCCAGTCCCACCAGCCGCTGACCGTGAAGGGCGACGGCGCCGTCGCGCTGGCCTGCCCGGTGCTCCTCGACCGCCATCTGCACGGTCTGGTCGCGGTGGAGCTGGCGCCGTCCGGCGAGGCACGCGTGCAGCAGGCCATGCGGGCGCTGCAATGGGGCGTGCAGGGCCTGCAGTCCAGCCTGTACCGTCTGCAGGCCGAGCAGGAGGACGCCAGCCGCGAGCGCCTGATGACGACCCTCGACCTGGTCGCGTCCACAATGACGGAGCAGCAGTTCAAGCCGGCCGCGAATGCGCTGGTCACCGAACTGGCGCTGCGGCTCGACTGCGATCGCGTCAGCGTCGGCTTCCGCAAGGGCCTGCATACCGACATTGCCGCCGTCTCGCACAGCGCCCAGTTCGGCACCCGCATGAACCTGATCCGCGCCATCTGCACTGCGATGGACGAGGCGATCGACCAGAAATCCGCGATCCGCCTGCCGTTGTCCGGCGACGAAGTGCTGGTCACCCGCGACCATGCGGCGCTGGCGCGCCAGCATGGCAGCGACGCCATCCTCACCATTCCCTTCGTGATCGGCGAAACCACCGCCGGCGCGTTCTGCTTTGAACGATCTGGCGAGCGCGCCTTCGACCGCGCGAGCGTGGAATTGTGCGAAGCCGCGGTCGCCCTGTGCAGCCGGGTGCTCGAAGAAAAGCGCCGCAACGACCGGCCGCTGGCGCTGCGGGTGCGCGACGCCGCCCGCGACCAGCTGCTGAAACTGACCGGGCCGCGCCATTTCGGCCGCAAGCTGGCGGCGCTGGTGCTGATGCTGTCGGTGCTGTTCTTCAGCTTCGCCAGCAGCACCTATACCGTCGGCGCCGACGCCACGCTGGAAGGCGCGGTGCGGCGGGTGCTGGTGGCGCCCTTCGACGGCTATCTCGAATCCGCGCCGCACCGCGCCGGCGACCTGGTGGAGGCGGGCACGGTACTGGCCACACTCGACCAGCGCGAGCTGCAGCTGGAGTACCTGCGCTGGGCGAGCCAGTCGGAGCAGTACGCCAAGCAATACCAGGAGGCGCTGGCAAAGGCCGACCGCGTCGCCGTCAACGTGACGCAGGCGCAGATGCAGCAGGCGAAGGCGCAGATGGACCTGCTGGCGGAGCACCTGTCGCGCGCCAGCGTGACCGCGCCGTTCCCCGGCGTGGTGGTGCACGGCGACCTCAGCCAGGCGCTGGGCAGCTCGGTCAAGCGCGGCCAGACCCTGTTCGAGGTGGCGCCGCTGAACGCCTACCGGGTGATCCTCGAAGTACCCGAGGGCGAGATCACCCATGTCCGGAACGGGCAGGCCGGCACCCTGATGCTGACGGCGCTGCCCGGCGAGGAATTCCCGCTGTCGGTGCGCCATGTCTCGCCGGTGACGGTGGCCCGCGAAGGGCGCAGCTTCTTCCGGGTGGAGGCCACGGTGGTGCGGATGTCCGACCGCATGCGGCCCGGCATGGAAGGCGTCGGCAAGATCGAGGTCGGCCGCCGCACGCTGTTCTGGCAGTGGACGCACCAGATGTTCGACTGGATGCGCCTGGCCTTCTGGTCCTGGGTCTGAGGCGCCGTGAACGACTCCCTGTTCAGCGATTCCTGGTACCGCGTGGCCAGCCTGCGCCCGCGGCTGCGCAACCATGCGCAGGTGCACCGCCACACCTACCGGGGCGCCGTCTGGTACGTGTTGCAGGACAATGCGAGCGGCCGTTTCCATCGCTTCACGCCGGTCGCCAACGCGGTCATCGGCCTGATGGACGGCAAGCGCAGCGTGCAGGAGATCTGGGACCTGGCCTGCGTCCAGCTCGGCGACGCGGTGCCGTCGCAGGACGAGATCATCAAGCTGATCTCGGACCTGCACCGGGCTGACGTCCTGCAGAGCGACGCGCCGCCCGACCTGGAGGAGATCCAGCGCCGCCGCAAGCAGCACTGGCGCACCCGTTTCAAGCAGTACTTCGGCAATCCGATGTCGCTGCGCTTTCCGCTGTACGACCCCGATGCGCTGCTGCAGCGGATGATGCCGTTCGCGCGGCCGCTGTTCGGCTGGTTCGGCCTGCTGCTGTGGCTGGCGACCCTGGCGGCGGCCGGCCTGCTGGCGGCGATGCACTGGCCGGCATTCTCGGACGGCATGCTCGACCACGTGTTCTCGGTCGACAACCTGCTGGTGATGTGGCTGGTCTTCCCGCTGGTGAAGGTGCTGCACGAGTTCGGCCACGGCCTCGCGGTCAAGGCGCGCGGCGGCCAGGTGCACGAGATGGGCGTGATGCTGCTGCTCCTGATGCCGGTGCCCTACGTCGACGCCTCGTTCGCCGCGGCATTCGAGGACAAGCGCTGGCGCATGCTGGTCGGCGCCGCAGGGATGCTGACCGAGCTGTTCATCGCGGCGCTGGCGATGATCGCCTGGGTCTGGCTCGAACCGGGATTCGAGCGCGCGATCGCCTACAACGTCATCCTCATCACCGGCGTCTCGACCCTGCTGTTCAACGGCAATCCCTTCCTGCGTTACGACGGCTACTACATCCTTTCCGACTGGCTGGAAATTCCCAACCTCGGGCAACGTTCCAACGAGTACCTCGGCTACCTGATCAACCGCTACCTGTTCGGCGTGCCGGACATGAAATCGCCGGTCGTGGCCCGGGGCGAGGCCCGCTGGTTCGTGTTCTACAGCATCACCTCGTTCGCCTACCGCATGTTCATGATGGTCACCATCGTGCTCGTGGTCGCCAGCAGGTTCTTCCTGTTCGGCCTGCTGATGGCGGTCTGGTCGGTCTTCACCATGCTGCTGATGCCGGTCTTCAAGAACGTCAAGTACCTGGCCAACAGCCCGCGCCTGCATACCCGCCGCGGGCGGGCGCTGGCGATCAGCGTTGCGGCGGCGGGCAGCGCGCTGCTGCTGCTGTTCGTGCTGCCCGCGCCCAGCTACACCCACGCGCAGGGCGTGGTCTGGGCACCGGAGGAAGCGCAGGTGCGCGCCAACGTCGACGGCTTCGTGGCCGAGGTCGCGGCCAGGGCGGGCGCCGGCGTGGCCCGCGGACAGTTGCTGGTCCGCAGCGAGGATCCGGTGCTGCGCGCGCGGGAAGCGGTGGCCGCCGCCGCGCTGGTCGAACTGGAAGCGCGGCGCGATGCGGCGATGGTCGCGAGCCGGGTGCAGGCAGACATCCTCGAACAGCAGATCGCCCATGCGCGCGTGACGCTGGCCGACGCCCGCAAGCGGCTGCAGGAGATGCAGATCGCAGCGCCGTCCGACGGCACCTTCGTGCTGGCCGACGAACTGAACATGCAGGGCCGCTTCGTGCAGCGCGGCGAGCTGCTCGGTTTCGTGACCGGCGGCGAGCTGCGCACCGTGCGGGTGGTGGTAGCCCAGGCCTACGCCGACCTGGTGCGGGAGGACACGGCGGCGGTGCGGGTGCGCGCCTCCGAGCGGCTTGACCGTACCCTCGATGCACGGGTGCTGCGCGCGCTGCCGGGCGCGACCGAGCAGCTGCCCAGCATGACCCTGAGCATGCAGGGCGGCGGCGAGATCGCGCTCGACCCGCGCGCGCCCGAGGAAGGCCGCGCGCTGGAGAAGCTGTTCGTGGTCGATCTCGAAGTGCCGCCCGGCTCCGGCCTGTCCCTGCTCGGCAGCCGCGTCCATGTCCGTTTCGAGCACACGCCGGAGCCGCTGGCCTGGCAGTGGTATCGCGGCGCCCGCCGCATCTTCATGAAGAAATTCAGTGTCTGACACGATCCTGCAACTATTCCGTCCCGGGATGGTCCGCTACGAGCCGTTCGACGAGGTCTATCCGGAACGCAAGGAGCCGACCGAGGAAGGCTGGCTCGACCGCGCCGGCACGGCGCTCGCCGGTGCCGTTGCGCGCCGGCTGCGCGCCCGCCCGTCGCGCGTGCGCGGCATCGTGCAGCGGGTCGCCGTCTTCACGGAGAAGGTTGCCGCGCTGGATCAGGGCGGCATGCGCCAGCGCGCGCGCGAACTGGCGGCCGAACTGCGCCGGCACGGCCTGCGCGACGACCTGGTCGCCCACACCTTCGCCCTGGTGCGGGAGGCCGCCGGCCGCACGCTCGGCATGCGCCATTTCGACGTGCAGCTGATCGGCGGCTGGGTCCTGCTCAACGGCATGGTCGGCGAAATGGAGACCGGGCAGGGCAAGACCCTGACCGCGACCCTGCCGGCGTGTGCGGCCGCGCTCGCCGGCCGCGCGGTCCACGTCATCACCGTCAACGACTACCTGGTGGAGCGCGACCTGGCGTTGATGAAGCCGGTGTACGACGCGCTCGGCATCAGCAGCGCGGCCGTCACCGCCGAGATGGACCACGAAGCGCGCCAGCAGGCCTATGCCTGCGACATCGTCTACTGCACCAACAAGACCGTGGTGTTCGACTACCTGCGCGACCGCATCGTGCTCGGCAGCCGCAGCCACGCGCTGCACCTGAAGCTCGAGCGCCTGTACGGCGACAATACGCGCGCCCGCAAGCTGCTGCTGCGCGGGCTGTCCTTCGCCATCGTCGACGAGGCGGACAGCGTGCTGGCCGACGAGGCCCGCACGCCGCTGATCATTTCGGCCGAGGTGCGCGACGGCCAGGATGCGCAACTGGCCCGCCAGGCAATCGAGATCGCCCGCCACATGCAGGAGGGCAGCGACTTCCGCGTGCTGCGCGGCGAACGCCGCATCGAGGTCGAGGAAGCCGGCTACCAGCGCGCGATCGACCTCAGCAAGCCTTTCGGCGGCGCCTGGTTGCTGTCGCTGCGCCGCGAGGAACTGGTGGTGCAGGCGCTGACCGCGCTGCACCTGTTCGTGCGCGACGAGCAATACCTGGTCCGCGACGGCAAGATCCAGGTGATCGACGAATTCACCGGGCGCGTCATGGCCGACCGTTCCTGGGGCCAGGGCCTGCACCAGCTGATCGAGGTCAAGGAAGGCTGCGAGATCACCTCGCGCAAGGAGCCGCTGGCGCGCATCAGCTACCAGCGCTTCTTCCGCCGCTACCAGCACCTGTCCGGCATGACCGGCACCGGCCGCGAAGTCGCCGGCGAGCTGGGCGCGATCTACGGACTCGCCGTGGTGCCTATCCCGCCGGGCAATCCGAGCAAGCGCCTGGTCCATCCCGACCGTGTATTCGCGACCGAGGCCGAGCGCTGGGACTGCGTGGTCGCCACCATCGCCGAGCAGCATGCCAAGCGCGTGCCGGTGCTGGTCGGCACCCGCTCGGTTGCGGCGTCCGAACTGTTGAGCCGCATGCTCGACGCGCGCGGCCTGCCGCACCAGGTGCTCAACGCCAAGCAGGACGCGGAAGAGGCGGCCATCGTGGCGCGCGCGGGCGAGCCGGGGCGCATCACCATCGCCACCAACATGGCCGGCCGCGGCACGGACATCAAGCTCACGCCGGAAGCGCGCGCGCTTGGCGGCCTGTTCGTCATCCTGGCCGAACGACACGAGGCCGGACGCATCGACCGCCAGATCGCCGGACGCTGCGCGCGCCAGGGCGATCCCGGGCAGGTGCAGGCCATCCTGTCGATGGAGGATGCGGTGCTGGCCCCGTATCGCGGCGGCCTGCTGGAGTTCGCACTCAAGCGCCTTGCTCCCGCAGGCGCCGCCCGCGCCGAACGCCTGCGCGCGCGCTTCATCCGCTACGCGCAGCTGCGCACCGAAAACAGCCAGTCCAGGATCCGCAGGAACCTGCTCAAGGCCGACCAGCAGATGGGCAATATCCTGTCGTTCTCGGGCAGGCCGGAATAATGGAACAAGAGGAGTCAATCAGCATGCAAACCCGCATCACCGCCAGCCTTTCCGCCGTCCTGCTCGGCGCCTTCATCAGCAGCGGCGCCGCCGCGCAGACCAGGGCGCCCGCCGATCTCGTGCCGGTCAAGCCGCCGCCGGTCCCCAATCTCGCGCCGCGCGGCGCTGCGCCCGCGCCCGCCGCCGCGCCCGCCGCCCCGGCGCAGGGCGGCAACCAGGCCAAGCAGCTCGGCGACGAGATGGAGTGCCTGCTCGAGCCGCACCTGGTCGCGCATGTCGGCGCGGCGGTGGAAGGCACCCTGTCCGAAGTCCTGGTCGATCGCGGCGCGGTCGTGCGCCGCGGCCAGGTCGTGGCGCGCCTGAATTCCTCGGTGGAGTCGGCGACCGTCAACCTGCGCCGCGCACAGGAGGAGTACGGCCTGCGCAAGATGGCGCGCAACGAGGAGCTGTTCAAGAAGGAGCTGATCTCCGCCAGCGAGAAGGACGAGCTGGAGACCCAGACCCGCATCGCCGCGCTGGAGCGCAAGCAGCAGCAGGAGGTGCTGAACCTGCGCACCATCACCAGCCCGCTCAACGGGGTCGTGGTCGAACGTTACCTGTCCCCGGGCGATCGCGTCGCGCAGGAAAAGATCATGAAGCTGGCACAGATCGATCCCCTCAATGTCGAGGTGATCGCGCCGGTCGGCCTGTTCGGACGCATCCGTCCCGGCATGGCCGGCGAGGTCAGGGTCGCAGCGATGGGCGGCAGCTACAAGGCCAGGGTGACGGTCGTCGACCGCGTCATCGACGCCGCCAGCGGCACCTTCGGCGTGCGCCTCGAACTGCCGAACCCGGGCAACCGGCTGCCGGCCGGCCTCAAGTGCAACGTGCGCTTCGCCGGCTGAAGCGATGCGCCGGGTCATCGCGATAGCGGCGCCGGTAGGCGGCGGAAAATCCTCGCTGGCGGCGGCGCTGGCGCGTGCGCTGGATGACGCCCCGGTGCTGCGCTTCGACGATTTCCAGCGCGCCACCCGCCAGTCGGTGGAGACGCTCGACGCATGGCTGGCGCAAGGCGCGGACTTCGACCTGCTGGAAGCGCCCGGCCTCGCTGCCCGGCTCGAGCAGCTGCGCCGCAGCGAGGGGCAGGACGGCTGGGTGGTGTTCGAGATGCCGCTTGGCCGCGCCTGGCGCGCCACTGCAGCCGCCATCGACCTGCTGGTCTGGCTCGAGGTGCCGGCCGACATCGCGCTGGCGCGCAAGCTGCGCGAACTGGCGGCGGCGGCCAGCGCCGCGCCGGCGCACAGCGCCCGCGATGCGCTGCGCTGGATCGACGACTACCTCGCCCATTACACCGCCACCATCCACCGGGTGCTCGCCATGCAGCGCACGCGCGTGCCGGCCGCGGCCGACGTCGTCCTGGACGGCAGCGCCGACACCCCGACGCTGCTGCGCGAGGTGCTGCATCACATGGGCATGCCGGCATGAGCAACCGCTATCCCTGGCTTTGCATCGAAGCCTTCCTCGCCGATTTTACGGGTGCGCGCGCCTTGTCCTCGGCCTTCGAGCTCGGCCTGGTCGACCTGCTGGTCGCGGGCCCGCAGTCGCCCGCGCAACTCGGCGCGGCGCTGCCGCTGGACGCGCGCGGCCTGCACCTGCTGCTCGCAATGCTGCGCGCCCACAACGTGCTGGAGGAGACGGCTACAGCGGAAGGCTGCGCCGTCGCCCTTAGCAGCGGATTCACCGAAGCGCTGGCCTTCCGCGACCTGCTGGAAGCCAGGCTGTATTTCGCGCAGCTGGTCGGCCCCGATTTCCTGCATCTCGCCACCGCGCTGTTCGCCGAGCCCGACGCGTTCTTCCGCCGCGCCCGGCTGTTCGAGCTGTTCTCCTACGACCGTTGTTTCGAACGCAGTCAGGCCAACCTCGACGCCACCGCGCGCTGGATGCGCATCACCACCGCGCTGACAAGCTACGAGGCGCTGGCCTGCATCGATGCCTTCGACTTCTCCCGCTACCGGCGTCAGCTCGACGTCGGCGGCAACAGCGGCGAATTCCTGCTGCGCATCTGCCGCGCGCATCCCGCGCTGCGCGGCACGGTGCTCGACCTGCCCCTGGTCTGCGAGATCGGCGCCGCCCATGTCGCCGGCGAGCCCGAAGCCGCGCGCATCGCCTTCCAGAAGACGAGAAGCCGGGACGAGCTGCTGCCTGCCGGCCATGACCTCATCAGCTTCAAGTCGATGCTGCATGACTGGCCCGACGCCGACATGCATCGCTTCCTGACCCGCGCCCATGCCGCGCTGCCGGACGGCGGTTCGATACTGATCTTCGAGCGTGCCCGCATGGAGCAGCTGCCGCAGCCGTTGTCCTGGGGTCAGCTGCCCCTGCTGCTGTTCTTCCGCTCGTATCGCGACGCCGGCGACTATGAACGCGCGCTCGCACGGGCCGGCTTCCGCGACATCACGCTGCAATCCGTGCAACTGGAAACCCCGTTCCACCTGATCAGCGCACGCAAATGACGACCCTGTTTCCACTCGAAGCGAGCTCGCCCGCCGACGCCCACGTCGACTTCTGCCTGTGGGACTACGCGCCACCCGCGTCCCCGGACGGCAAGCTGCGCCCCGTCAACCTGCTCAGGCATTCCCTGCGCGGCGCCGGCATCGGCGCGCGCGCGGACGAAATGGTGCAGGCGCTGCGCGACGGGCTCGGCGACATGAAGACCGTGTGGGGCGTAAAGCAGGCCGGCGACACGCTCGCCTGGGAGTTCTACTTCTACGATTACACGCGGCGTGCCCGCAGCCGCTCGATGACGCGGGTGCTCGACCTCATCCGTCCCTGGGTCGGCTGCAACCCCGATACCCGCGCCCGCATCAACGAAGCCAGCGACTACTTCATGTTCTCGCTCGACTTCGACGCCGCCAATCTCGATCACGGCCGGCCGCTGGACGAGATACAGCTCTACATGGGCAATCCCGGCAGTGCGGTGTCGTCGGGCATCTGCTACGCCTTGCGCCCCGATGCGCTGCGCATGAAGAATTTCTATTTCTTCTTCGATGCCCGCACGCAGATGCGCGACATCGTCGGCAAGATCACCTCGTCGGTCTTCCTCGACCTGGCCCGCTTCGACCTGGACGCCCTGCTGTGGCCGGAGCTGCGCGACTGCCAGACCATCGTCGTCGCCAACAAGCCGACGCACGACGGCATCTATTTTTCCCGCATCACGATCGACCAGCTGCTGATCTTCCTCGCCCGTATGCGCTATCCGGCCGACCAGCTGGCATTCGCGCGGCAGCACCGCGCCGGGTTCGATCACCTGCTGTTCGACGTCGGTATCGACTACCGGATGGAAGACGGGCAACTGAAGTTACTCAAGAGCGCCTACTATGGCGTGTTCTGAAAGGAGCCCGCATGGGCCGCTTTGACCACCGCGAATATGTGTCGATGACCATGGAGTTCCGGTGCAACCTCAAGTGCACCCACTGCATGATCGAGGGCACGATGGACCGGCTCGCGCCGCAGCGCGAGGACCAGCTCTACGCGCTGCTGGTGCAGAACCGCATGCACCGCAAGTGGAAGGGCCTGATCCTGACCGGGTCCGAGATCACGCTGCACCGCGATCTGCCTGAATGGGCCCGCGCCGCCCGCGAAAGCGGGTTCGAGCGCGTGCGCATCCAGACCCACGGCATGCGCCTCGCCAACCCCGACTACTGCACCGAGCTGGTCGACGCCGGCGTGAACGAGTTCTTCGTCAGCGTCGCCGCTGCCGACGCCGCCACCCACGACGGCATCACCGGCGTGCCCGGCTCCTTCGACAAGACGCTGCGCGGCCTGGAACTGCTCGACGCCCGCGACGACGTGCTCACCATCACCAACACCGTCGTCACCGAACGCAGCTACCGCCAGATGCCTGCACTGGTGGAGCGCCTGGCGCACCTGAAGCGCCTGGCGCAAATGGAGTTCTGGTTCTATTTCCCGATGAGCGAGACCGACGACAAGAACCTGGTCGCCTCCCATCTCGACACCCTGCCGCCGCTGCGGCGGGCCATCGCCGCCGCCCGCGCCCTCGGTCGCGGCATCGAGGTCAAGAACTTCCCTGAATGCCTGCTCGGCGACGAGCGCGCCGCCCTCTACAACGACCAGCCCGAGCTGTTCATCGACGACGCTTTCTGGAAGGAATTTGCGCGCAACGGCTTTTACCAGTGCGCGCACCGGTCGCGTTGCGGATCGCGCCAGTGCCTCGGCCTCAACACCGCCTACATCCGCAAGTTCGGCTGGCACGAGGATCGCCTGCAGCCGTTGGCGCCGGGCTGAATCCAGGCACGTTTCAGACGAGGCGCTCGGAACCGATGACATGCTCGCCGGCCCGCGCCGCGAGCGCCGCCTCGATCATCGCCCGGGCGATGTGCGAAGCGGGATTGAGACGCCAGCGCCGCGGCAGCAAGGGACCCGCCGCGGCAAGTCCAAGGCCAAGCAAGCGTTCGCCGGGGCGATATTCCTCCCGCTGCCCGCCGATCAGTCCCGGCCGCACAAACGTCAGCGACGCAAACCCGACGCGCGACAGGTCCCGTTCCAGTTCGCCCTTGACCCGGTTGTAAAAGAAGCGCGACCCCGGGTTGGCGCCCGCCGCCGAGTTCAGCACGTACGCGGGCGTGCCATGTTGCCATGCGTGCCGCGCCACCATCAACGGATAGTCGTGGTCGATGCGGCGGAACGCCGCTTGCGATCCCGCCTGACGCATCGTGGTTCCGAGCGTGCAGATCACCGCGTCGGCGCGCCACCAGTCAGCATCCGCAGGCAGGTCATCGAAATCGACGCGTGGCGCAAGCAGCTTCGGATGGGCGGGGAGAGCCCGCCGCACGGGTGCAACGACCGCGCCCACGCGCCCGTCAGCCAGGGCCAGCGCAAGGACATGTTTTCCGACCAGTCCGGTCGATCCTACCAGCAGCAGCGTTGCGCCCATCTCTGCCTCTCCTGTCTGTTATGTCTTGACTGGCGATTCTGCAGTACAAACCCGCATTCCGTCATCCGCAGCATGTTGCGCCGCGTTGCCGCCGATTGTCCGTACCGTCCCGTCAGCCTGTGGCCACCAGTTTGACGGGCGGGGCACGCCCCGGGCCAAAGGAAAGCAGAAAATGCCGGACGCACGGAAAGCCGGGAGCTGACCTGTGCGTGATCCGGGTCCATCCTTGCCTCGTCGAGAAGTCGCGCGCGCGTTTAGGGACGGATCAACAGCGATTCCGTCGGCATGACTGATGAGTGGCTTTTGCGACCGGCCGTGTTCCGTGGGCTATCTTGCCCCGGCCGTCGACCTCCCGCGCATGCCTACTGCAGCATGAAGGTCTCGTACTCGAGCGTCTCGAGCTTCTGCGACAGCACATACAGCCCCACCAGCACCACCACGAGCAGCGCGACGGCAAAACCGTAGCCGTAATAGGCGGGGCCGAGCGCGATCGAAAGACGGGTGAGGATGGCGTTGAGCACCACGAACGCCAGGCACAGGCCGAGCACCACGCGGCGCTTGTCCAGGTAGAAGAAGACATTGAGGACGCCGAGCAGCACCACCTGCAATCCCGCGGCGATCACGTCGATGTAAAGCAGCGGCAGGTAGAGCGTCGAAATGCCCAGCCATTCCAGTATCGACTCGCCGGCGACGACCAGGCCGAGGGTGGCGATCGCCTGGATCTTGATGATCTCGAAGATGCCGAGGCGGATCGTTTCCACCATGCCGTTGCGGCAATCCTCGATGTCCTGCAACGAGCCGCCGGTCCGCACCGCGTGATAGAAACCGTCGTAGTACTCGACGAAGTCGGTTTCCATGCGCAGCAGGAAAATGGCCATGCCCGGAATGATCGACAGGTAGGCCAGGAACACCGGCAGGTCGTAGATCAGCGAGGCCCGCAGCGGTCCGATGATGGTCTGGCTGGTGCCTGGGGTGTACCAGAAGATGAATTTGTCGAGCCAGACACCCACGTTGTAGAGCAGGCCGATGCACATCAGGATCGGATAGTTGAAGCGCTTGTCGAAGAACTCGAAGGAGATGAAGCGCTCTGCGGGAAAGTTGTACAGGATCAGGGCCAGCATCGCCAGCAGCATGGCGGCCTGCCCGATGACGAATCCGCCCAGCAGCCCTTCCAGCCCGAAGCGGCGCAGCAGCAGCGCCGCCAACACCGTGATGCCATAGCCCATCAGATACAGCCAGACGATTTCCTTGTACTGCTTCATCCCGGACAGGAAGATCGTCGCGACCCAGATATTGCAGAGGATGACGAACGCCGCCAGCAGCAGCAGGCGATACAGGACCGACTGCTCCGGAAACAGGAAGGCGACGCACAGCAGCCCCAGGCTGCCGCCCACCACGCTGACAGCCAGGATCACCGCATGCAGGTTGGGCAGGATGACCGCGAAGCGCTTCTCGAACATGCGGTCGGCGGCGAAGCGCGTCAGCGCCAGCTGGCAGATGCCGGTGAAGATCAGCGAGCAGGCGATGACATAGGTCACGCTGACCTGGAACTGGACGATCAGGAACTCCGGCACCACGACCGTGCTGCTGAGCACGCCGATGACCAGCATGCCGACGATGGACAGGATCCAGGGGCCGGAGCTGATGACCGCGGCGAACGAGTATGCCTGCAGCAGCGAAAAGAGGTTGTCGCGCTTGAGTATCTTGCGCAGTTCGAATCCTATGCCTGCCATGCTGATTGCCTGTGTCGTGGACAAGTCATCGCGCCGGTACCTGTGCCTGCGTTTGCCCCTGCGTCCGCGCCGGACTTGCGCAGTGCCCCGTCGTACAGTTCGCGGTACTGGGCGAACATCCGCTCCTGGGTGTAATACCGCTCCACGCGGGCGATGCCCGCCGCCTGCGCGCGGCGCCAGCGGGTATCGTCCGATAGCAGGCCGACGGCGGCCAGCGCCAGGGCTTCCGGCTCGGCGATGTTGACGACCGCGCCGGCCGCCCCCAGCGCCCGGTCTTCTTCATCGAGGCCGTACACCAGCTGGCGGCAGGACCCGACATCGGTGGCGACCGCAGGCACGCCCGCCGCGAAACCTTCGAGCAGGACCAGCGGCAAGGCCTCGCTGATGCTGGAAAGGACGACCAGCCCGATCTTCGGCATCAGTTCGTCGATCTTCTGGAAACCGAGGAAGCGCACCTTGTCGCCCAGGCCCATCCCCTGGACGATCGCGCGGCATTCCAGCGCGTACTCGGGGTCTTCATCCTCCGGCCCCGCGATCCAGGCTTCGGCTTCCGGCATCAGGCTGACCACGGTGCGCATTGCACGAATGAAGGTCTTGACGTCCTTGATCGACACCACGCGGCCGATCAGGCACAGCACCGGCGGCGGTGCGGCGGGCCGCGCCGCCCGCAACGGCGCAAGCCGCGGCAGGTCGATGCCGTTGGGGATGTTGCGGGTGCGGCTGGCCGCGGCGCCGTCGGCGATCTGCCGGAGGCGATTGACCTCGTACAGGGCGACGATACGGTCGCTCGACTCATAGCAGAGCCGGCCGAGCGCCTCGAAGAAGCGGATCCACAAGTCCTTGAAGTAGGACAGCTGCGACGCATCCTTCTCGAACACGCCGCGGTTGTCGCGTATCCACTGGCTCTGGAACAGGTCGATCTTGCGCTCCTTGGTATAGATGCCGTGCTCGGACAGCAGGAGCGGGCGGCAGGTGAACTGCTTGAGCATCGCGCCGAGCAGGCCGGCATAGCCGGTCGACACCGCGTGGTAGCAGCGGGCCGGAATCAGCTTGCGGGCAATGCCGTGCAGGGTCCACACCGGCATGTGCATGATGCGCACCGTCCAGAAGTAGTCGATGAACGACGGGTCGGTACAGAAGGTCCGGTATTGCTCGGTGATGATTTTCCATGCCGCCTGGCTGTGCCGGAATGCGGCCTCGTCCAGCGGCTGGCCGTGGTCCATCAGGGGCAGCACCTCGTTCAGCGCGGCGGTGAGCGGCGCGTCGCCCTCGCCGCCGTGATGGGGCGAGCGGAATCGCTCGTGCATCTTGTGCGAGATGGCGAAGGCGCGGTCGTTGCCGCGGCGCGCGCGCGGGGCTTCCCCGGTATCGTGCTCGTGCACGAAATGCGCTTCGATGTGCACGACGTTGTCGGGCAGGCTGTAGCGCGGCTTGCCGTAGTCGGCGCGCCGGCTGCCGATGAAGCAGATGCCGAAGCGGATGTCGGGGAAGCCGCGCACGATCTGGTCGACCCAGCTCGACACCCCGCCGCGCACGAAGGGGTAGGTGCCTTCCAGCAGCAGCATGACGTCGCATTCGGGGGCGCTGCGCACGGGCATCTCGAAGCCGCTCATGGCGCAGGCTCCATGGAGGGCGTGCCCGGTCGCCTCAGCCAGTAGGCACGCGCCTGGGCCAGTGCGGGGATGGCGCGCTGCTCGCCGAGCGCGGCAAACAACCGCCGCACCTCGTCGTAGCGCCGCTGCTGGAAGCGCAGCTCCGCGAGATAGGGCAGCAGACGCTCGCCCGCGAATCCGAGGCGCCTTGCCTGCCCGATGGCGTGTTCGGCTTCGGCGGTACGGTGCGCGCGCAGCTCCAGGCGCGCGACCATGAACCAGAGGCCGGCATCGTCGCCTTCCCGCAGCGCTGCTTCCGCATGCCTGCGGACCTGGTCGGCGGAAAAGTCCAGCATGTCGCCCTGCACCAGGTTCTGGAACATCAGCTCCCAGTGCAGTTCGGCAAGTTGCTTGTGCAGCGGACGCCGCCGCGCGGCGCGCGTTTCCTTGTCGAGCTCCTGTTCCAGCGCCAGGATGCGCTGGCTGATGCCTTTCTCCTTGCCGTCCAGGATGCCGTAGGCCAGCAGGCGCACATCGTCGGCCGGGTCGGCGAGCAGGGTGCGCAGCAGGTCCCCGCTGGCGCGCGCCGGCGCATCCTGCACCGCCACCAGCGCCTTCATCCGCAAGTCGAGCGGCGTGCCGGCATTGCCCAGCTGTGCCCGCACCTGGCCGCCGCGAAAGCCCGTGCCCTCGTGGTTGCGGTGCGTGGTGAAGCGCGGCTGCTCGGTCTTGCCAAAGCGGTCCTCCGTCTTCATGCGCGGCATCCAGGCGCCGAGCAGGATGGCGAACACCGCGCAGATCAGGCCGGCCAGCGGAATGAAGAAGTTGAATGCGAAGAGATAGCCCAGCAGCCAGTGGCGCGGCTTGCGGTAGCGCGCCGGCACGATGAAGGACAGCGCCAGCGACAGCAGTGCGCTGCCGGCCGCGTGCAGCAGGAAATAGCTGAGCAGCAGCGCCAGGCTGCTGCTCTGGATGAACAGCACCCCGATCGAACTCAGCTCGAAAAAGGCCGCGTAGTAAAAGAGTTTGCTAACCACCGCAGCGCCCCACCAGGTCAGCCAGCGTGTCGACCGGCGGCAGCTTGCCGATCCGCGCCGTATGCGTCGCAATGTGATTGTCCAGAAAGCCGCCGCCGAACTGGGCGGCGAGGGCGGTCTCGACCCGGATCAGGTAGCCCTCGACCGCCGCCGGACCCGCCAGCGGCAGCAGCGTGATCAGGGTGCGGCGTTCGCCGGCCTTCAATTCCCAGGCGAGGTCGACGCCGCGCTTGAAGCGCCGGACCTGCTCGAACATGTCGCGCGCGTTGCCGTCGGTGCCGAAGACCAGCGCCACCAGCGTGGACTCGATGCCGGCCTGCTCCCGGATGCGGTGCAGGCGGACCACATCGAGCGCCAGCTCCGGCGGGCAATGCGGCAGGCGGTCCAGCACCTGCGCCGCGGCGGCATGCATGGTCAGGCCGTCGGCGTAGTAGCCGGCCAGCACCGCCAGCAGCTTGAGCAGGTCGTTGTTGAGCGCGAAGAAGGGCATGCGCTCGACGGCGATCAGGCCGGCCAGGCGTCCGTCCGAGGACAGCACCGGCGCGCACACCAGGTAGCGGCTGGCATCGCGGGCATCCGCCGCCAGCGCCTCGGTCTGCACATGCACCAGCGTGTTCTGCTCGAGGCAGTAGCGCAGCAGCGGATCGTCGGCATCGAGCGGACGGGCTTCGCCCAGCACGGCGGCGGCCACCGCGTCGGGGCGCCCCTGCACCACCGCATGAAGGGATGCCGTCTCGAGCTGGCAGCTCTGGGCCAGCAATTGCATGAATTCCTGCGCGCCCGGCAGCGTGCCGCCGCCGTCCTGCCGGCGTGACAGGTCGCGCAGCCGCAGCAGCGTCTCGCGCAACGTCAGCGGCTTGGCGAGCAGGTCCTGTTCGAGCCGCTCGTGCGACAGGCGCAGCAGGAAGTGGTTCTTGGTCAGCGTGTTCAGGCGCTCGTCCAGGTAGGCATTGACGGCGCGCAGGCGTCGCGTGCGCGCGCTCCAGACATCGGAGAACTGGCCGGCGACAAGGTTGAGCAAGAGCCCGCCAAGGAAGAACTCCTTCGGGAACAGGTCCAGGATATGGCCGCTGCCGGCCAGCGACGCATGCCATGCCCAGGCCATCACCAGCAGCAGCACGGAGGCCACGCCGACGGCGGTGCCGTAGCGCATGGCGAGCAGCGTCGGCATGATCCAGATCCAGGGGAAGGCCGCGTCCAGTCCGAAGGGATCGGCGGGCGCGACCCAGTACATGAACGCGAGCGAGAGCGCGTTGCCGGCAAGGGTTTCGACCGCGACCCAGGCCCAGCGCGCGGCGAGGCTCGCTTCCTCGCCTGGGGCAGCGGGGCCGGGCGCGCGCCGGCGCAGCAGGGTGGGCAGGCGCAGCAGGTCGGGCAGTGATGTCGGCATGCGGATGCTTCCCCGGTTCAGCGCCGCGCGAGCAGCGGGTCGACCAGGTTCGCGATCAGCTTGTGCGCGATGGCGGACAGCGCTTCGCGGCTCCAGCCGGTGCGGCCGCCGGTCGCGGACCAGACCACCTCATCGCGTTGCAGGTCGATCAGCTGCAGCGTCACGCCCGCTGCCGGTTCGCCATCCACGCCGACCTTGTAGCGCCATTCGTCGACGCTGCCGGTGAGTGCGTAACGCACGCCTTCCGATTGCGCCCAGGCGCGCGCGGCGTCGGCCTGCTTGCGGTCCATCGGCTCGAACAGGGTTTCGGTATTGAGATTGGCGGGATAGCGCTTGAGCCGCGCGATGCCGCCCGCCCGCAGCAGGCCTTCGGTGATCGCCTCCGCGCGCAGGCCGGCCTGGGGCGTCTCGGTATGGTTGGTGAAGGGCAGCAGCGCCCACTGCGCATTTGCATCCAGCGCGGGTACGGCGCCGGTGCGCATGGTGGAGCAGGAGGCGGCGAGCATGGCCAGGAGAAGGAGGCAGACTGCCTGCAGGCGGCGAGGGAAGGAGATGTGCATGGTTTTTTTCAGAAGAGCCAGAAGTAGTTGATGCCGAATTCGGTGAAGCCCTGGGGGGAGGCGGCGGTCCCGGCATTGCGGTACAGCCTGATCTGCAGCGTGTCCTGCCCGGCGACGCTGCCGGCGATGCCGCCCGAGAAGTTGAGTCCGCGTCCGCTTTCGGCGCCGTAGGTCAGGCCGACATCGGCGAAGGGACGCCAGCCACGGCTGTAGCGCCCGTCCACCGCGGTGCCGATGCCCAGGCTGAGGCCGAACAGCGTGCTGTCCCGCGGCAGGAAGGGATAGGCCTGCGGATCGGAACCGGCCGGCAGCAGGCGCAGGATCTGCTGGTCGCTGCGGCCGCTCGCCGAATAGTTGCCGCCGCCGGCGGATGCGCGCAGGGTCAGGTTCGGATACTCGATGCGCAGGTGGGTGCCGGCTTCCGCGTTCCAGGTTGCGCCGGTGCCCAGTGGTGTTCCGTCTTGCGTCTCGAAACGGTGCGCGCCCACCCCGAGGCGTACGAATTCGGTCTTGCTCAGCGACCAGCCGAGACTCCCCGTGACACCGCTGCGCAGCGCGCCGACGCGCAGCAGCGCGCTTTCGGTTGCGGGCTGCCGCCAGCCAAGCTCGCTTGCCAGGTCGACGCCGTCGGCCGCGTGGATGCCGACCGCCAGTCGCACGCCGACTGCCCGGCGGTCGGCGCTGCGGCCCTGGACCGCGGCGGTGAGGGCGCCCCGCGGCACGTCCATGCGCAGCCCGATCTCGGCGCTGCGGTCGTTGTCCGGCACATTGCGCAGCTGGGCGCTGTCGCGGCTCTCCTGTCGCGCCTGCCGCAGCTTCAGCGTCAGGTTCGTGCCGGCGCCCAGGGAAATCGCCGCATCGGTTTCCAGCCCGGTGCTCGCCAGCGGAGACTGCCGCAGGCTGCGCATGCCGAACGCGAAGCCGGGCGGCCGCTCGGCCGTGAGCGCCAGGAAGCGGGAATGCAATTCCTCGTCATGCTGCAGGTAGTCCAGCTGCTCGAATGCCAGCGTCTGCGCCAGTCCATGCCGGCCCGCGCGCTGCGCCGCCTCGACCCGGTCGTACATGGGCAGCCAGTCGGGGATATCGTCGAGCAGGCGATCGAGGCCCGCGCGGTCTTCGGCCGCCAGCAGCAGCGACAGCTCGCCCCACAGCGGCCGGCTGAGCTGCTGCGCAAAGCGCGTGACCAGCCAGGCGCGGGCCAGGTCGTGGGCGTCGCGATTGAGGGCGAAGGCAAGCGCGAGCTCGCGCACGGTGGCGCTCATCCGCCGGTCGTCCCGTGGCCGCTCGGCCTTGCCCGGTGCAAGCAGCGACGGCAGCGAAGGTTCGGGCGGGACCGCGACCGGGCGCGTGGCCGCGTCCAGTTCCGCCAGCAATTCCTGCCCGTTGCGCGGCGCGCGCAGCGGCATCGGGTCGCGCAGGGCGGCGAGGTCGGCATGGAGCAGGGCTCGCAGCAGCGAGGCGGCCTGGTCGCCGCCGGCGAACAGGGGAGCGAGCGCAACAACCCGGTCGCGCAGCGCGCCCAGCGTCTCCGGATCAGCCTGGCGCAGCACGTCCGGCTTGCGCAGTTCGCGCCAGGCGTGGCGCCTGATTTGCCACGCCAGGTCCGGCTGCGAGGTCGCCTCCAGTGCTTCCGCATAGCTCATCAGCCACAGGTAGTCGTCGCGCTGGAAGCCGGGCTTGCGGAACCAGTGCAGGGCTTCCCGCTGCCGGTTGAGCGCCATGTGCGCGGCGGCGTACGGTCCCCAGAGCGCTGCTTCGTGCTCGGCATCGCCGGCCCATGCCGCAAGCGCGCGCTGCAGCGCGCCGGCGTCGCGCCGCGCGATCAGCAGCCACAGCAGCGCGGCGCGGTGGCCGGCGTCCTGCGGCTGCAGTGCGAGCGCCGCGCGCAGATCGCGCTCCGCGGCCGGCAGGTCGCCGCCGGCCTGCAGCAGGCCGGCGCGCGCCGCAAGAAAGCGCGCGTCGCTGCGCAGCAAGGCGATGCGCTTGTCGTCCAGGCCGCCGATGAAAGCGAGCGCGCCGGCATTGTCGCCAGCGCGCATGGCCGAGTAGAGCGCGGAGAGGGCGAAGCGCGGATTGCCGGTCTTGTTGAACCCGTACATGGCGGCGCGCGAGGCGGCCAGCGGCTGTGCGGTCTCGAGCTGGGAAATCAGGTTGAACAGATCGGAGGCTTCCTCGCCGTCGGCGGCGACGAGCTTGCGGTACGCCGCTTCGGCCTGCGCATCATCCTGGCGCAGCCGGGCATATTCCGCCAGCGCGCGCCAGAACGCGACCGCTTCCGGTCTTGCCGCAGGCGCCGCCTGCAGCAGCGTCCGGTAGGCTTCATCCTGCGTGCCGCCGCGTTTTCCGATCAGAGTGGCGATGCGCAGCGCCGTATCGGCGTCGACGCCGAACTCGTGCTGCAGGCGCCGCCAGGTGTCGAGCGCCTCGGCATCCCGCCCGCTGCGCTCGGCGATCTCGGCCATCAGGGCGAGTTCGCGGCGGCGCTGCGCGGCCGGCATGCGCGGGTCTGCGCTGCGCTCGCGCAGCAGCTGCAGCGCGCGCTCGGGTTCGCCGCCGGTTTCGTAGGAGGCAAGCAGGCGATCGAGCAGCGCGGCATTGCCGGGTTCGATCGCCAGCTTGTGCCGGATCGCGGCAGTCAGCGTCGCGGTGTCGTGCAGGCTGTCGGCCAGGCGCAGCACATTGTTCCAGGCTGTCTCGTCGCCCGTCAGGCGCGCATACGCCATCCAGTGCGTCAGGGCGTCGTCGGGCGCATTGGTCCACTCGCTGACTTCCGCCAGCCGCCGGCGCCAGGGCGCGCTGTCGGGCCGTTGCCGCACCGCCGATGCCGCCACCCGGTGCGCGTCCGCCAGGTTGCGGTTGGCGAGGAAGATATTGAAGCTGAGCAGATAGGCCTCTTCGTCGAAGGGCAGCCCGGGACCGTCGCCGCCGCTCGCCACCCGCATCGTCGCCGGCCGTGCGCCGACCCAGGACGCATGCATGACCACGGGTTCGTGCATGTCCATCTGCATCAGCAGCGCCAGTTTCAGCAGCCGCTTCGCATAACGTTCCGCGGCCTCCGGCATGTTCGCCGCCTGCGCCAGCCGCGCAAGGAACAGCAGCACTTCGCGGTCGTCGCCGAACTGGCGGAGATGCCGGTCGGCGGCGGCGATCGCCTCGCGGTAGCGTCCGCCGCTCTGATAGGTGCGCAGTGCGTCCAGGAAGTAAGCGCGGCGGGCGTCGAGGCCGCTGCTGCGCGACATCGCCTGCAGGTAGAGCCCGGCGCTGACCTCATAGTTGCCGAGGCCGAGCGCGGCGGCCGCCGCCGACGCATAGCTGCCTGCATCCAGGCCGCCTTGCGTGGCGGCCAGCGCGCGCAGCGCCACCAGCGCAAGTTCCGCATCCTGGTCCGCCAGCGCCTTGTCCGCCAGCTGCTTGAGCCGGGTCGGATCCTGCGGATACTGCAGCAGGCGCTGCAACTGCGCGCGCACCTCGCGCTTGAGTTCCGCATGGCGCGCGCTGCCCGCCGGCTCGGCGTTGGCCTCCTGCTCGGTCATGTCGAGCTCCAGCCAGGCCGCTTCCTCGCGCCAGCGGGCGTCCGGCAAACGCGTCAGGGGCAGCATCGCCGTCCTCGCCTCGGCGAACGCGCCGAGCTGGATCAGCTGGCGCGCGAGCTGCGCGCGCAGGCCGTGCGCGCCGGGATCGGCTTCGAGAAACACCTTCAGGTATTCCACCGTCAGCCGGTCCGCCTGCCGGTGCCGCTCGCTCGAGGCGAGCTGCTCCTCCAGCGTCTTGTAGGGAAATCCGAGCGTGAGTCCGACGCACACCGCGAAGCCGATGCCGGCAATATTCGCGACCGAGAACAGCCGCAGGCGCCGGTACGGCGCGTTGAACGCGTACCAGGCCTCGTCCCGGTCGTCGACCGGCAGCTGCATCGGCAAGCGGCGGGCGTTCACGCCGGACACGCCGCGGTGATCCGATGGGCGCCCGCGGGCGCTGCCGTCGGCATCGCGTAACGGTACACGGCGCTGCCCGCGGCGCCATCCTTCGTTCCCGCCAGTGCCTTGCCGTTGACGCTCACCCTGCAGCCGGCGGCATTGGCAAGCGCGAACGCCGGCGCGACGTTGGCCGTCAGCGTGAACGACAGCTCGCTTCCCCCGCCGGCGCGGCGCCGCGCGACGTCGCTCACGCCGCCGTTGGCATCCTGCACGTGCACCGGCGCTTCGACACCCTCCGCCGCCGCAAGCCGCACCTGCGCCGCGCCGAGCGTCAGGTAGTCGCCGGCCGGACCCGGGGCGATGCCGGCCACGCCGCTGCTGCGCAGCAGGGAAGGGGGACGGGCACCGGCGGGCATGCGCAGCGTGCGCAGGTCGCCGCCGGTACGCACGAGCAGGTCGCCGCTGGCGAGGTCGCGCGCCACCGTCGTCGACTCGAAATCCAGTACCTTGCGGATGTATTGCGAGCCGTAGACCGGCGTCGTCCGCTGCGCCAGCGCCCAGCGATAGACCTTGTGCAATGCCGCGATCGAGGCCGGCTTGCTGGCAGCATAGGTATGGTAGTAGATGTTGATCGGCTTGAAGCGGATCGGCTCGCCGGTGAGGCGGAACGTTTCTATCACACGCTCGAAACCGTAGAACGGCCCCTGCCAGTTGTTCGTGTAGACGTTCTCGTTCTGGTTGGGTGCGAAGACCTGATAGTAGCCGCCCTTGCGGATGCCCTGGCCGGCGATGGCGGTCAGCGTCTTGTTGCTCTCGGTGATCAGGGTGTCGCCCCCGTTCATGTTCAGCAGGCCGTGGCGATAGGTCTCCTCCAGCGCCGCCGGGGGCGGCACGCAGTTGCCTGTCCAGAGGAAAACTTCGGCCCGCTTGTGAGCGGGCATCAGCCGGGTGTTGATGTAGTCGAACGAGCCCTTGACTTCACGCTCCAGGCTGAAGTCGTAGCCTGGCAGCTCGAGATGGTAGCTGGCCTCGCCGCCGTCGGCCTGCGTGGAAGCGCGCACCGCGCCGGCCCAGTTGAACGGATGCGAGAACGAATGGCTGGCGCCCTCGACCCAGGGCAGGGCGAACATGCGGCGCGCAACGTCCTCCAGGCGCGGGGCGATGCTGCGGAACAGGCCATGCGGCGCGACCTCGCCCTCGATCACCGAGACCGTGGTCGGCACCTGGTACGGCGCCAGGAATTCATTGAGCATCACCTCGCTGGCAAAGGCCATGCCGGGACGCTCGGCCCTGGATGCGAAACCGTCGCCGTCGACATGCACCATCAGCATCCTGCGGCCGCCCTCGGTCGTCACGTCCGGCACCGGCAGGTCGGGCAGGGCGAGCGCGCGACGCAGGAAGGCCAGCGGATTCACCACCCAGCGCGCATGGTCCTGCAGCGGCACCGGCACCACGGCGAAGGGCGCGAGCACATAGCCGCCCCAGGACGTGAGCGCGGCCGCGTCGTAGACACTGCCGCGCTCATCCGCCAGACGCAGCAGGCTGTGGCCGACGCCCGGCTGCAGCTGTACCGGCACTTCCTGTCCCCGTTCCGGGACAGGCTCCACCTCGTATCCCATCATGCTGCGGTCCATCGACTGCACGCTGACACGGCCGGTCGCACCGGCGGCAACCCTGTGCAAGCCGAGTTCACTCAGCCAGCGCGGCTCCGGCGCGCTGCCGAGGCCGTTGAACATGGCCACCGGCACGCCTTCGCGCATGCGCTTGCGCAGCCAGGGCACCAGCCGCTGCTGGTCCACGTTTTCTTCCAGCCAGGTGACGACGCCGGCATACCGTCCGCGCAAGATCATCTCGGGCAGCGCCTCGGTGCTGAGGTCGACGAACTCGTAGCGCAGCCCGAGATGATTCAGCGGCATGCCCAGGTAGCGCTGGGCGTCTACCGTATGCAGCTCGCCGCCCCTGCTGCGCACCACCACCAGCACATTGCGGGGAACCGCCTCGATGCTGCTGATACCGACCGATGCAAGCGCACCATCGGTCACCCACGGGATGAAGCCATGCCCGCGAATGCGGCGCGCGGTTTCGCGCGCGAGATCGCGGGCGCCCGGCGCCTGGGGATCGACGTAGTCGATGGCGATCACCGGCAGGCGGTAGCGGTCGCGCACCTCCTCCATCCGCGCCAGCAGCCAGGCGCGATCCGCTTCGGGCACGGGCCGGTAGCGCCCGCGCCCGGCGTCGTAGCCCTGGTACAGCGACTCGGCGGCGACCGCCCATGTCAATTCCGCCACCTCCGGCAGCAGTTCGAAGCCGCGGTTCAGGATCAGCTTCGCCTCGGGAAAGCGCCGCTTGAGCTCCCGCAGCGTGCGCACCATGGCCCGCGTCTGGCGTGCCCGCTCCGCATCATCCTTCGCAAACAGCTGGTAGGAGTCGAGCGTGTCGACGAAGAAGCCGCGCCAGCCCTGCTCCCACAGCGGAGCAATGACCTCATTGACGAAGAAGGCGCTCCAGCCCGCCGCGTCCTGATCGATGACCCGGCTGCCCCAGGCCTCGTTGGACCCGCGCAGCGCCCCCTTGGGCAGTTGCCGATACCAGGACCGTGAAGGCTGCACTTCGCCCAGCGATACATAGGCGAACAGCTCATGGGACCCGCGGTCTTCGGAGCGACGATAGCGCTGGGGATTCTTGACATGATCCGGCTCGACCACGGCGACATCGAATGCCTGCAGGTCCGTCAACGGCGGGTTGGGTCCGTAGAAAAAAGCGATGGAGGAGATGGAATGCGCCGCGTCGGCGGCGGCCGCGTTGGCAGCGGCCAATGCCGTCGTGAGGCAGAGAAGCAGTGATGTAATGAAAGCGGCCAATCGCATATGTCTTTTGTACGTAGTTGTCGCCGACGAAAGGAGGAAACTTCCTTTCGAAACGAGCGTACCGTGCTGATGCGATCGCCATGCAATCAAACAATTATTTTTCTTTAAATCAAGAACTTACAGCGCGCACACGGAGCGGGATTATACGGGTGCAAGTGCTGTATCCGAATAGGACTATTTGCTTTCGAGCGCAAAAAAATGGGAAAAACAGTTCTCGTTGGCCTCAATTTCTCAAGCATGAGAAATACCGGTTGAAAACGATGCTGAAACGACTTGCAATCGGTGAACCGAGGCAAGTGGCATCACTCGCGCGCGCCGCCGTGCGTCACGGTTTTGCTGGTGCAGAACTGTCGGGGCAACGATTCGAATTTGGATTTGACGAGGCGCTCGCCCTTTTTGCCTCGTGCAACAGCCACTGCAGAATACGCAGCGGCAGTCATCGATTTCTCAAGGTGCAAATCTGGAACGTATGGGCGCAGGGCGCACGGTTGCATCAAGGAAGATCGCTTGCGACATTGCCCGACACAGCTCGGCATGCTCGACCAGGTAGAGGCGTTACCGCGTGTGCGGAAGGAACATGGCGTTGCCGTCACCTTCGCGATGACGCGACCATGATTTTCCTGTCAGGCGAAAAATGCAAAAAGCCCAGTTCGAAAACCGGGCTTTTTGTTTGAATCTCTGGGGTGGCCGATGGGACTCGAACCCACGACGACAGGAATCACAATCCCGTTCGCAAACTGTCCTAAGTGCTTGATTCTACTAACTGCATACGCCATTTTCTTGGAACATCAAGCCCGCTGAAACCCGCATGTAGCCGTGATCATTTTTCGGATCTTCCAGGGAAATTTCCCATGAACTTCCCCTCCGGTATGATGGCCGTGGCTCAGAAAAGGGGGGATTGATGGAATCGCTGTACGACGACGCGCTCGAAAAAATGGAAAAGACGCTGGAGAGTTTCTCGGCTTCGGTTCCACCACCGACGATGGTTTCAACGCCAATGGGATTAGCTGTTCGATATCGTGAAAAGACTTTGCAACAGGCCATCATTCTCAAACTCGTTCGGATCTTGTCGGGAGTGCATGCGATGAGGCTCCTCATTATGAACGGTTTCGTGCAAGAGCAGGCGGTGCTTCAGCGTGTGCAGGACGAGTTCGACGAGGATGTCCTCCTGCTAGTGTTGGGTGCCGTTCGTGGCGAGACGAAGCTGCACGAAGAATACTTGGCGGGGTTTTGGGAGGAGGAATTCGACAAGGCGACCGCCCTGGAGTCGAGCCAGAGAAGGCCTATGGTTCCGCGAAAGAGGATTCGGGCATATATTGCTGAGCAGCTGCATGGTTCTTCCGGCGTTGATCGCAGGCAGCTCGTGGAGCTGAATCGCACGCTTTACACCTCCTATTCAGGATACGTGCACGGCGGCGCCCCTCATATCTTGGACATGTATGGCGGCAATCCGCCTCGTTTCCATGTGCGTGGAATGGCGGGTACGCGGCGTCACAGAGAGCATAGGGATGATCTGTGGAACTACGTGTACCGCGCCATTCTATCCTTTGCATTTGCAGCGGCAGCCTTTGAACGCGAACAGATGAGGCTGGGCATTGCGCAGTACGCCGACGCGTTTGCGAAGAGTGCCGGGCGTTCTTATTTCTGAAGCGACAAAAGGGGCTACTTCGTTGCCTTGGCGGTCTTGATCCGGCGCCGGTCGTACACCTTTGCAACCATCCTTCCGTCGCTATGGCCGGTTGCGTCTGTGATCTTGGTGTCGCCTTCCTCCATCCGATCGGTCACCGCCGTCGGACGCATGTCCGCCAAAGTGAAGCGGTTGAAGGTACCCCCGTCTTCAGCAGCTTGCTGCGCGCAGTACTTCATCAGTCGGCCTAAGATCGTATTGAAGCCGCTGCGGGTGTAGGGCTGGCCGGCGGTATTCCCGAACACGTACAGGCTAGTGGTACGCTGCAGGCTTAGCGCCTCCTGCACCGTCGCGTGCAGAGCAGGCGACCACTCGATCAGCTTGTGCTTCACGGCATGGCCCTTCTTCCGCTTGCCGACAGCGACCTCGATGCCGCCGTCCTTCACCGCCTGGCGCATGAGCTGGCGCATCTCCTCCGGCCGGCTCACCGTCAGGTAAGCCACCTGCAGGCACAGCGCCAGGATCAGGTAGCTGCCGCCGCGTTCGCGCGCAACACGCATCATCATGTTGATGTCTGCCTCCTCGACATATTTCTGGCGCGGCCGTGTCTTGTTGTACTTGATGCCCCGGCAAGGGTTCGTCTCCAACTCACCCAGCCGGCGGCCGTACTCGAGCACGGCGGACAGCAGGGCGATCTCCTTGTTTGCCTTAGCGGGCGCGCCTTCCTGAGCGCGGCCGGCCAGGTACTTGTAGACGTGGACCGGCTTGATGACCGACGGCTTCACCTTCCCGAAGACCTTGATCAAACGCTTCGACTCGATTTCGTTTTCGGAGAGGGTTGATGCCGCCTTCCGGTCCTCGCTGTCGGCCGGCAGGCCTTTCTGCCAAGCGAAGTACTTCTGGAACAAATCCTCGGTCGGCCCGGATGTCGGAGCGGCGCCGTTCAGCACGTTCGCGCGCTCGATTGCTTCGGTGCGAACCCGCGCAACGGCTTCGGCATCGCTGGCGGGCGCGGTAAGCCGGAACTCCCACTTCCCGTTCGGCAGCTTGTAGCCGTAGCTGACCTTGAACTTGCCGCTCCGCTCGTATAGGCGGAAGGGCATCCCGTCGGGTGATTTGCGTCGACCAATCATGCCAGTTTGAACATGCTGAAATCAGGTTCTTCGAAGTCGCCGCCGTTCTGGGCGGATTGCCCCAGCTCGCCGGCCATGCGCTTGTCGTAATAGTTGCGGCTCACCTGCGGGAATCCGCGCCGGTTCGGCTCAAAGGGCCAGCCGTGCTTTGTCAGGTAGCGCCGCATGCATGAGTAGCTGTTCGGCTCGCAGCTGATCATCTCGGCCAACTCCTGCGCTGTGAGGTATGCGCTCATAGTCGGTCCTCCTATGCTGCTTTCTTCAGTGCGTCGACACGCTTAAACTCGACCACCCATACCCATGGGTTGAGGTCCCAGCTGCCGGCGCCGTTGATCTGCTCCCAAAGCGTCCGGTAGCTGACAATCGGGCTGCTGAACCACTCACAGGGGTCATCGCACTTCAAGCTGTAGTCGAGCCACGTCTTTCCCTGACTGCGGCCGTTGATAACGACGTCGCACCCCTCGATGCCTTCCGCGATCGCGTCGGTCTCGCTGCAGTCGTTGAGCCGCTCGATCCGGATGCCGGCGATCTCCAGGGTGATACGGCTAGCCCAGCGCGGCATGTGAATGGAAGGCCGTCGCTTCCAGCCCCACTGGCGCAGGTCACCACGGGTGCAGCAGGTGACCGGCTCGACGTCGTACTCATACGGTGGCCAGGTGTCGGCGCCGTCACGAAGCATCCGAGCGGTGCGCTCGGGTCGCTCCCAGCCGTTCTCCCGCACCCACAGTCGGTCGCCGGGCCCGCCATCGGGGCACATCAGGGTGTCGCCGGTGCGGGTGTGGAAGATAGCGTCCTGCTCGGGGATTGTCTGTCCGGCGCTGGTGGTCATGGTCGGGCCGCCCACGGTGGTCGGCTCCCACTGTCCCAGCGGGTTCTGGTGCGGCAGCTTCACCACCCGGCGCGTCTGTGTCTTGGTGCCGTCGAGAATGGCGCGCACCATCGGCGCGCTGAAAAGGATGGGGCGTTCTTTCATGCTAGGATGCCTCGCGGAATTAAGGGAGGGATATGCGTTGGTTTTTGATTGGCTATCCGGCGCTGGTGGCCACGATCGCAGTGGTTTTTCTTGTTCAGTACTTCTTCTGCCTCTCTGCCGAAGCATGGGCCGCATGGGTTGCTGCGTTGGGAACCCTTCTTGCCTTTGCCGGCACCATCTGGCTCGCTACGTCTCAATACCGTCTGAAACAAAAGGCGGACGCCGATATTGCACACCTGGTTGCCGCGCGCATGTCGGGGGAGCTTGCAGCAATGATTGACCGAGTCGAGCAGATCCAGGCAAGACTCACATTCGGGAACCCGGCAGAACTTGGTCCGGCTTTCGCGACTCACGTGTTCGCGCTGAAGCCAGACCCGATCAGCGCTCTCGGTAACGCGGATCGTCTCGTTTTGCTGTCGCCGCTTCCCAATCGAGCCGCGCACAGAATTGCTCGTGCAGTGGGAATGATTCATGGCTTCTCTGAAGAGCTGGAGCCTTACATGAATATCTCCCGCTGGCAGCAAGTTACTGCGGCTGGACGTGAACACTATGCGAAGAAATGGTCGAAGCAAATTGATCAGATTTTCGATCTCTTGAAGGTTGCCCAACTTGAATGCGTCAAAGCTTCCGAGATAGGAGCCCCTCTGCCCACACATGAGGAAATATACGGTCCCTGGATCACCGATCTCGAAGACTTCTAGTGCTCCTGGCGTTGAGCCTTCAACCTTTTTGTTCATGCTGCTTCCTTTGTTTCGAGCGTGACGTCGGCGAGAAGCGACGCTTCTCCCTGGATACGCCGGCGCGCGATCTCTGCGTACGCCGGATTCAATTCGATGCCGATGCAGTCCCGCTGCAGCCGGTCGGCGACCAGACCCGTGGTGCCGGCGCCGAAGAATGGGTCGAGCACCAGGCCTCCGGGCGGGCAGCCAGCCTTGATGCACATCTCGGGCAGCTCCGGCGGGAAGGTGGCAAAGTGCGCCTCAGAGAAGGGCTGTGTGGTGATGGTCCAGACGCTGCGCTTGTTGCGGCGGTCGACCGGCATGGCCAGAGCAGCATCGAAGCTCGAATTGCTCTTGATGCCGCTACCGGCGTCGGCCAACTTGCGGCCGACCGCCTTCATGGTGCCGTTTGTCTTGGTGCCGCCGTTTGCTCGAGCACTGCCTTTCTGGTTTTGCACGTCCTGTGCCAGGCGTGCGTGCGTGTTCGGGGACACCGGTTCGGAAATCGCATCCTGGTCGTAGTAGTAGCTCTCGCTCTTCGTCAGCAAGAAGATGTACTCGTGAGCCTTCGTGCAGCGGTCTCGCACGGATTCTGGCATCGGGTTCGGCTTGTGCCACACGATGTCCTGACGCACCCACCAGCCGGCATCCTGCAGGGCGATGGCCAGGCGGTGCGGCATCATCACCAGGTCTTTCGGTTTCAGCCCGGGCACACGCACGTCGGAGCGAGGAATCGGCGCGTCATCGCGGCGTCGGCTGGTGATCATTTGCCGCTGTGCGTCGCCACTGGCGGACCGGTGCTTGAGACCGATGGCGGGGCTGTTCGTGCTACCGCGGTTGCCTGCATAGCTGTCGCCCATGTTGACCCAGCAGGTACCGTCCGGCCGCAGCACCCGGCGCACCTCGTCGAAGACCTCGACCATGGTGGCGATGAATTCGGACGGCGAGGCCTCCAGGCCGATCTGCCCGGCGACGCCGTAGTCGCGCAGCCCCCAGTAGGGCGGGCTGGTGACCACGCAATGCACGAAGTCGGCCGGCAGGGTGCGCAGCTGCTCGCGGACGTCCCCGATGAGGATGCGGACGGTCACCGTCATTTCCCCTCGATCTGGAGCAGCCCGGCGGCGACGGCATGTTCCATCACCGTCTTCCCGTTCGGCAGCAGGATTTGGCCGAGAAATGCACCCTCGAAGGTCAGGATGCCGACCTCGATCGCGATGGTCTGTCCCTTGATCCAGTCGCGCAGCACCGAGCAGACGCTGACCTGCGCCTGATCCATCGCCCGGGCTTCGTGCTGCTCGCGGGTCCGACGGTGCCGGGACGGGTTGTACGGATACTCCTGCAGCCAGGCGGCCGCGTAGCCGCGGTAGCTGGCCTTCACGGTGACGTCGCGCCCACGGTACGAGAATTGCACCAGCAGCTCGCCCTTCTCGTTGTCCGTCATCGTGCCGAATCGCGGGCACCCGAAACGCGTCAGCACCTTCCGGATGTCGTCGAGCGCGGCGCTGCCACTGGTGGCGTTCTCGTAGGGGAGTCCCATATCAGGCGGCTTCCTTCAGGTCGCCCTGCAGGCCTTCCTCGGAGATTTCCGAGATCACACTAACGTGCACCTCGCTCTGAATCAGGGTGAGCAGCTTGGCGGCGTCCTTCTCGGTCGGATGCACCTGCGCGCGGAAGGCGATCACGACGGTACCGCCCTCCTGGCAGATGAACTTGAACTTGTTGATCTTCGACTCCGAGAAGACGATGTCGTCCTCGCCGCGCACGCCGTGGTGCACGCGCAGCTGCATGTGCTCGAGCTCGGCGCCCCACTTCAGCGGGCCGAGCAGCGGGTTGCGCAGGTTGGGCGCGTGGGTCTTGTCGTCGACCAGATCGCCCTGCACGGACTCGTCCTTGAAGTAGAGGGCGGTCTTCAGCGTCGAGCTGAACATGGAGAGCGAGTCGTTCGGCATGCGCGCCTCGATCTGCAGGTCGATTGCGAGGACGTTGTCGTCGCCGTGCTTTTCGGTGCGGCTGTTGATGTTGACGATCTTGACGAGCTGCTTGTCGAGGTCGAATTGCGGTTTGTACATGGGTCTGTTCTCCCTGGTGGTTAGGCTGCGAGTTGAGCGGCGAAGCGGCTGCCAGCGCCGATGGTGTGCTGGGCGATCGCCGAGCAGATGCGGGTGAAGTCGGCCTCGTGGTACAGCTTCGCGCTCTTGTCGGTGGCCGCCGGCGGGAAGCCGAGGCTGGACAGGAAGTCAGCGGTGATCGTGAAACCGAGCCGTTCGTTGATCTGGCCGAGGCGCAGGGACGGGGTGCGCGGCGCGATGGCCTGTGCGAGTTCGGCCGGGGCAGCCGCATGCCGCACCTCGGCCAGCGGCAGCGTGGGCCGGTATTCCGGTTCCGGCGCCTGCGGCTGGCGCGCGGCGGCCTCCTCCCGGCGGCGCCGCTCTTCCGCGGCGGCTGCTTCCTGCTCGGCGCGCACCATCGCTTCAGCTTTCTGGCGCTCTTCATCGGCGATGCGCTGGCGCTCCGCTTCCAGGCGCTTTTCCTCCGCTGCCTTGTGCTCGCTGATGCGCGCGGTAATCACGGCTTGGCAGTCGTCGGGCGCCTTGAGTACGAGCTGCGCGGTGTCGGCGAAGAGGAACGCGTGATCCTTGGCCTGCTCGCGCAGCGTCTTCAGGTTGGCGTCAATCCGGTCGGCGATGGCGTTCGCCTCGATCTTCGCGTTGGCCAGGGTGGTGCTGACCGCGTCGCGCAGGCTGGCGACCGTCTTCTTTCCCTTCATGGCGCCAGCGAAGTCGGCCGGTACTGCCGGCATGTACGGCTTGCCGAGACGGGTATTCAGGCCGGCAAGGTGGGCGGCGAGGCCGTCGACACCTTCCTTCAGGATCTCGGCGCGGATCTGCTCCTTCCGTGCTTTCACCAGCCGGTCCAGTTCCAACCTGGTGGAGCGAGCCTCGGCGCTGATCTCGTCGATGGCGCGGAAGAGGGCATCGATGCTCTCGGTCTGGCTGAGCGCGTGCTGCTTTGCGGCCTTCAGCCGGTCCTCGACGTCGCCGCACCATTTCACGGCCTTCTCGGCGTCCGCGAAGTCCTGGTCGGTCTTGAGCTCGCGGTTGATCCCGCCGAAGACGGCGATCGCATGTTCCTTGAACAGGTCGAGATTGCTCGCGGTGACCATGCCGGTGACCTCGATGCGCAGCGCCGGCAGCGATTCCGGAGTGCGGCCGACGGCTTCTACGGTCACCGCGGGCGGCACGTACGTTTCCAGATCCTGCTTGAACTGCGCCCAGCCGGCGACGATGCGCGCATGCCAGCCGAGGTCCGGGAAAACCTCCATATGCACCATTCGGTCGGGCGTGCCGTCCGAGACGACGAAGATAACCTTCCCGGCGCCGGTGACCAGCAGGATCTGCTGGTACTGCGGCATGTGGTCTTCGGGCAGCTGGCCAGCGCGCACCGCGGCGGCCAGTTCCTCGTTCCACTGTTTGTGCTCGAAAGCGATGTCGCCGGCAAGCGTCAGGCCGTCGCAGGACGCCGACAGCATCCCGCCGTCAGAGCAGGTGACCGGATACAGGTCTTCGCCGATCAGCTGCTCGACCATCGGCCGCGCCAGCGCTTCGACCTCGTGGCCGTAGTCGAGGATGTTCTCCTGCACCCAGCGGCTGAACTCCTTCGGGTTGCCGGTGTGCTTCATGTGCAGCAGCTCGGAGCGCTTTACCTTCTTGGACAGGCCGAGCATGGCGGCCGCCTCGCTGGCGCCGAAGTGCTGCAGGCGGAACTGGTCCCACTCGGGGGAGCCTTGGATAAGGTCGTGGATCTGCATCATTGACCTCCCACTGCCGGCGCCCAGGAGGCGATTTCCATCTTCTGCTCGTCGGTCAGCAGCTCCTTTGACTGGATCATGGCGACCAGGTCGTTCACCGGCTTGCCGCCCTCGATTGCCTTCTTCCAGCCGGCCTTCTTCTTCTCGAAGTCCTCGGCGCTGCAGGTCGGCAGCTGCTTCTTTCCGTCGCCGCCAGTCGTTACCACCGCGGCGGCTGCCGGCGCGAAAGCCTGTTCTGGCGTGGTATCGCCTTCCTTGAGAGCGGTCGTGATGCCGAAGAGGGTGGTCAGATGCTCGAGAGTGATGTCTTCCTCGCCCTTGATACCGAGGAAGTCGAAAATCTGCTGCGGCTTCACGCCGTACTTCTGCAGTACGGCGATAGCGCGCGCACGGCGGTTGGCCAGCGTCTGCACGTTGCCGATGGCCGTCTCCCGGGCCTGCTCGTACATGTCGGACCAGAAGGCCTTCGGCACACCCTTCAGGATGGCGTTGCGCAGCGCGATCGAGCAGGCTGCATTCGCGGTGACGCCGATCATGTCGGCATTGAAGCGGCGGCCCTGACGGTCGGTGATGCGGCGCTGCACCTCGTAGGTGATGGCAACGTTCCGCTCCAGATCATGGAAAACGCCCTGAGCGGTGACGAAATCGCCCTGGTCATTGACCACCCGGGCGCCGGCGCGGCTGTTGCCCCAGGCGGATGCCACCACCTCGGCGAAGCGTGCGCTGGGGCCCTCGATCGTCTTGTCGCCGCGGGGCAGGGCGTAGATGCACTCCTGCGCTACGTTCTCGTTCAGGGTGACCATGGACAGCGTCTCGTCACGGAAGCGCTTGATCGAGCGCGGGTACTTGTGAGCGGTGGCGATCTGCTGATCGATCTCGGACTTGTTGAGTAGCGAAATCGTGCTGCTCTCGACGTTCATTACTTCAGTGCCTTCCATGCACGTTCTCCAGGTGGAATTGCGGGGGTGGGGGATCAGGAATTGCGAAGATCAGAGCGCAGCACGGCCTCGCGACCCTGCAGCACGCGCTCTACTTGTCGGTCGTTCTCGCGCTGGCTCTGCAGGTGCGCGATCTGGTACCGGATGTGTTCGAGCTGGCGGTTGATCCACCAGCGACGGAAGCTGCGCAGGGCAGGGCGCAGAGAGAAGGCGAGGAGTTCGCGGGCCGTCATGCGGCGCTCCAGACATGGATGGTCACGCCGAGGGCGCCTTCGTCGTAGGCGGCGTCCATCAGGGCGTCGCCGTCACCAATTGCGATGCGGTGCTCTGGGGGCTGTCCGGGCCGGGCGAGGGTCAGCTGGTACTTCATGCCTGCCTCGCTTTCAGCAAGGTCATCAGCCGGTGGCCCTCGTCCCTGCCGAGGACGCTGTCGATCTCGCCGGCCAGGCAGGCTACGAACGAGCGCGGCCGCATGCCGGCGTTCGGATCTTTGGATGCGTACTCGAAGGCGCTCCGGATTGCCGCTTGCAGCCGCTGAAGGGTCTGCTCGGGCGTTTGCTGGGTGTCGGTCGTGCTCACCGCGCTCTCCTGTTGGTTGATCAGGCGCCCGGCGTTTCACCGGGCTGGCGGTTCTTGTCTCTTCACGGGTCAGCAACCGGTCCGTCGAGATAAACCGCTAAATCACTACAACCAAAGGTTACAGCACGACCAGAGGTTTTGCAATAAAAAGTTGTAATAGGCGGCGCGGCCGACGAGAGAAAATAAAAAATCCCGTCGAAGCGGGATCTGCAGAGGTCTGCGGCGACCTACGGATTCCTGCCGTATTTCTGTCGGAAATCGTTCTCCATCATCTCGCACGTCCCTGCTACAAACTGTTGAGAATTCGGGCTAAGCGACTTCCGCTTCTGCTCTTCCCAGCAAAGGTCGATCGCATCCGCTGCGCGCCATCGCTCGGCGGTTGCAGGGTCACGTCCGCTTATCCCTCCAAAAAGCAGAAATGCTCCGAACACTGCCACGACGAATATTCCGATTTTGGGGAGCACGCCGAGTCGTTTCTTCCGCTCTGGCATTTGGCGGCGTCGAATTTCGGGTTCGGATTGGGCTGCTACAGGTGCCAACAGTGGGTATGCGCAGGTGGGGCACGCGACGGCAGCGGAGGAGACCTCTCTGCTACATTCTGGGCAGGTGATAAGCGCCATGTTTCTCCTCTCATCTTGTCGATTGGCAATTAAACCGTAAACCCGAGTAGGGGTATACATCCACCGACCTTGCCATCTGACGAACATCTCCTATGCTGGAAATCCTGCTCTGGAGAACAAAAACGAGAGGGAACCATGTCGGTGCACATTGAGAAGTGCGGGGAGAGTGCGTGCGGCCACCTATTCGAGGTCGAGCAGTGCAGTGCGGTCTTCGGTCCGGGGAGAGCTGTCGGGGTGATTGAGTGTCCCCACTGCGGCAAGCAGGCCGGCGGCGATCCGAGGAAGGTCTATGTCAGCCGGCGGATCCGGCGGGAGCTGGAGGCATGGCCGGAGGAGTAGGCACGGCCCTGGTGCTTCCCAGGGAGAGAGTAAGGCGACAGAGAAGAAGCCGCGGCTCAGAAATTTGCGAGTTGAAGCGGGGCCGTGTGCCGGTTCGACCATGCAGGTGGCGGAAGTTCAAGAAGGACCTGCGTCGCCACCTGTTTCGAGCGGAGGACCCATCCCATCCTGGTTGGCTCGTTCTTCCTCCCTTTCCGTCAGGGCGTATGAGAGATAAACGAAATCCGAGGGGCCTACAGCAGATGCGCTGCAATGAGGGCAAACGATCTTTCCTCTCTCCCATGAGGTATCGAGGAACGAGAACTGAGCAATCTTGAACAGGCGGTGGCAGTCAGGGGACAGGCACCGCATCACCTGTTGATTCGGCATCGATCTAGTCCTTTCCAAAGCGGGGGCTGGGCCGTGGAAGTGGGTGGTTAGACCGAGAGGGAAGGGGAGGTTCCACTGTCAGTAGCAGCCGGTCGTGAACAAGAAATGAAAAGCCCTCCGCGAAGGGAGGGCCGTGAGATCTGATGCTGGTATTACTGCCGACCGCCAGCTCCGGAGGGTGGGCGGCGGTATCGCTCTTTCCCCACGTCCGGAATAGTACATAACGAAAATGACGAGTAAGTGACGCCAGAAATGAAAAACCCATCGTGAGGGAGGGTTTGAACACGTCGTTTATGCTGCCAAGTCATCGTCTTGCACGAGCGATAGTTTCGCTCGGCTCTGCCCGCTTCCGGTTCCTTTCCCACTCAAGGTCTGCATGTTTGTGAGACGGAATAGAAGATTCTCAATTTCCGTAACTGGAAGGCCAATATCGCTGGCAATATGTCGTTTTGTGGTGCCCGTAGACCTTAGATCCGCCAATACTTTTTCCCAGACAATCGATTCCTCGCGTTCAATTCCATAAGGTTCTGATTTCCGAAATCGCTCAGCAATTTGAATGCAGAAGTTTCGGTACTGCCAATCCGTTGTAATACCCAACTTGTGCAGGCGATAGTTCAGAGCTGCGACGGACACTCGCCAGTAACGCTTTGCTTCAACGATTTCCGAGAGAGAGCCGATACGCGGAAGCTTCGCTCGCACTTCCGCCTCGGGCATGAGGAAAGCAGATGCGAACTGATTCGCCTGGTCCTCCGCGATGCGCCCCCCTTGTGGGCCACCATGTTTATGTAACACTAAGTGGCCTAGCTCATGGGCTGCATCGAACCGACTTCTTTCTGCAGTCTTAAACGTATTGAGAAATACATATGGCGTGTTGTTACGCCACATTGAAAAGGCATCCACGGTTTGAGTGTTCTCAGCGAGCGAGAACACTCGCACCCCTTTTGATTCAAGTAGGTGCACCATGTTTCTAACCGGCCGCTCTCCCAACCCCCACTTTTGCCGCAACATACGAGCTGCCGCTTCAGGATCGGAATCTTCCTTGCAGTCCAAAAGATCCTGGATAGGTAACTTAAACCGTTCGTCCACCCAGTCACTCAATAGAAAGGCGAAGGCGCCGGCAGCAAGAGCACCATCGCGATCACGCGCAGACATCGAGCTGAGCGATCTAAAACTGGCCGCTTCAGCTTGTGGTTCGTCGACGTCCGTGCCAAAGAAAAAAGACTCAGGAAAATCGAGGGCTGCTGAGAGGGCAGCAATACTGTCCGCAGGAGGTTCAACCTCACCGGCTTCGTAACGGATGACGGTTTTCTGATCGAAGCCTACCGCTTCGGCGAGTGCTTTTTTTGTGAGCTTTCTTCGCCGCCGCGCCAGACTTAGTCGAAGCGGATTGAACATTGTTTAATTATTTCCTTACCACTTCAATTTCGTACTCATTATCGTCGGCGTCATTGGGGTCGTCGAAGACATTCTCTCTGTCCCATTCACCGTCGCCTACTATGATAATCTTCTCGATGAAGTCAGTGAAGAAGCCGTTCACGAAGCCTCGGAGTAACGTTAATTCAGCGCGTACCTTATCGCCGCTGATATAGACGCAGAGGTGCCAAGTCGAGAATTCCTCAAGTCCAGGGTCGTCTTGTGCCCCGGGGGCGGGCCAGAGTTCCATCCCTGGAAGTTTGAACTGCAAATCCTCGTTCGTCGCAGCGACTCTCTCGGAGTTCGGGCCCTTCTTCGAACGGTTTTGCGGCACGCGATTGGGCAGACCTGCACCATCATCCGCGTTCATAATTGCGAGCCGAATCTTGAGTTCGCGATTGATCACCGTGGAGAAGTTACCAGCATCGTTCTTCTCCCAGCCTTCTGGACGCAATTCTTCACGTGCGCGACGCACTCCCCAGCGCCACGACTCAAACCCCCTAGCGTTCGGCGGATCGTTATCGGTACAGCCGCCGTGTCCAGCGACGCAGGCGCGGACAATGCTCATCAGCTTCTCGCGCGTCAGGCCGAGTTGGGAAAGCCGGTGAGCCACATCCAGTTGTTCTTGACGTACAGTACCAGGCACAAGACCTCCATGTCCATTTTTTACACCTCAATTGTAGTCGAAAAAATGGACATGACAAGAACTATTTACAGACTGAATCGTCCCAGGCCGCATTAATGCCGTTACCCGAAGTAGTAGAAAGTGTCCCTCATACGCACCGTCCCCTGCCGCTCCAGCGCTTCCAGCGCCTTCTCCGTCAGGTGAACCGGCTGCTGCGGTCCGTACGGGTCATTCCAGAGCTCGTGCGCCTGCTGGAGCGTGAATTCTTCCCCCGGCCGCGCCAGGAAGTGGTTTCGCAGCGCGAAGTAGGCCGTCTCGAACATCAGATATGCTCGCTCTGCTTGTGCACGACCTTCCCGAGGATCTGGCACATGTCGCCGGTGCACTGCTTCCGCGGGTAGCGGCGCTGGTCCGGATTGTCCGAAACTAGCCACCAAAAGCCGATCTCGCGCACCATCCGCTTGATGACGGCCTCGCCCTCATAGTTGACCGCGAAGACCTCGCCGTCCCGGGGCTTCCGGTCCGCCGTATTCACCACGACGGTATCTCCGTCATACAGGCCAGGCTCCATGCTCTGGCCTTTCACCGGCAACGCAATAAGCTGCTCGCGGGTGAATCCGCGTTTCTCCAGCCAGTTCCGACGGAAGCTGATCGGGTTGTCGTCCTCGATCTCATCCTCAACGGCGAAACCAGCGATGCCGGCCGACAGACGTAACTTCACCTTCCGGACCCGCACTAGGTCGGGATGCTCCTCCTCGTCGTCGACCGCGATGACGCGACGGGCGCCGGGGATGGATTGAGGAACCACGGTCTTCTCGGCCATCGGCTGAAGGCCGAACTTCAGGAACACTTCCGACACGCCAAGGAACTCTGCCGCGCGCTTCAAGTTGGCTCCGCGTGGCTCGCTGTCTCCCGCAACCCATTTCTGTACTGCCTGAGGAGACACGCCTACGAAGCGAGCCATCTCGGACTGATTTCCGCCGTTCTTTTGTGCCAGTGCCTGCTCTATCCGGTTAGCCATGGTTTCCATGCGCGCAAGAATACAAGCATTGGTTGTAACGCGCACTGCAAAAGAAAGTTGTAGAAAGGCCTGCCTTGCTGTAACCTGCGGTTGTAAGGCAACTCGAAAACCGACCACCATGGAAACAGGAATTCAAAAGGCGGTTCGCCTAGCCGGTAGCCAAACTGCCCTCGGATGCATCTTGAAAGTTAAGCCGCAGGCAGTTCAAAAGTGGGTTGCTCAGGGATACGCGCCGGCGGAGCGCTGTCGCGCAATCGAAGACGCATTTGCAGGCGAGGTGACCCGTTACGAGTTGAACCCAGAAGTTTTCGGCGAGGCACCGTCCGGGCAGAACCGCCGTCGTGACGATCCAAAGCCGACGGCTTAGGTCGCCACGAACCTCGTTATCGCTTCGCCCCCGTTGTACTTGGTTTAAATCTTTCACGCTTCATTCCTTCTGAGCAGCAATGATGATGAGTGAATAGTACTCAAAAGAAATATCAAAAAAATCATCAGATTTCAGGGAAAACGTATGAATCTCCTCGACGCCTTCTTCAACACCGTGCACGACTACCCGGGTGGCACTGAGTCGCTGGCGCCTCGCATGGGCATGTCCGCCGCGATCCTGCGCAACAAGGCCGACCAGTCCAAGGACCACAACAAGCCGCTGCTGGTCGATGCCGACAAGATCATGGCGATCACCGGCGACTACCGGATCCTCGACGCCCTGGCTGCCGCCCACGGACGGGTGTGTATCGAGGTGCCTGCTGACCGCGACTCGTCCGATATGGCGGTGCTCGAACTGGTCACGAAGGTCTGGCAGTCGAACGGCGACGTCGGCACCTCCGTGCACGAGACGCTCGCCGACGGCAAGGTCGAGAAGAAGGAACTGGCTAGGGTGCGCGCGGCGATCTACCGCCAGCAGAAAGCCTTGAACGAGATGCTGATGCGCCTGGAAGGGATGTCCGAGAAATGAGTGAGCTGCTGCGCATCGACGACGTGAAGAAGGACGCGGAATTCGCCGCCGACGTGGGGCTGGACGTCGTCGCCAACCCGTACCCGAGGAATCAGGACCCGCGCCGGCACGACGCCTGGCTGCAGTTCTATCACGAGCGGATCGCCGCCACCTCCGGCGCGCACGCGAATTCCCACGTCTCGCATTCTTTCGCCTGCTGGTAAAGCCAGCCTGCGCTGCGTCAACCGTTCCAGAGGTCACCCTTGTCCGACATCATGCTCGTAAAGCAGACCGACGCGGAGCTCTCCCAGGAGCAGCGTCAGGCACTGCGCATGGCGCTCTTCGAGCTGATCGACGGGCTGTCCGACGCTGACAAGAAGACTTGGCGGCGCCTGTGGAACTGGGTGATGCAGGCGACCGCCGGCGAGATCCTGTCGATCGAGACATGGACGCCCCGGAACAGCCGGTTCCACCGCCGCCACATGAAGATCGAAGCCGAGGTGTTCAAGTCACAGGAACGCATCACTGGCTTCGAGCAGTTCCGCACCTGGCTGAAGATCGGCGCCGGCTTCGTCGACTGGATGGCTGGACCCAAAGGCGGCGTCGTTCCGGTGCCGCGGTCGATCTCATACAAGAAGTGCGACGAGGACACGATGCGCCAGTTCCACGAGGACGCGATCGTCTTCCTCCGCACGGTGCACGCGCAGAAATACCTGTGGCCACACCTGCCTGCCGAGAAGGCGCAGGAGATGGTGGAAGGCGTCCTGGTGAGGTTTCACGAATGACGTTCCGTTCCGAGTCCTTGCGCCGTACCGTCGCATCCCTCCCTTGCGCGTACTGCAACGTAGAGGGGCTGTCGCAGACTGCGCACTCCAACTTGTACGAGCACGGCAAGGGACGCGGCCTGAAATCCAGCGACGCCGCCACCTTCCCTCTGTGCGCCACGACACCAGGCCGCGTCGGCTGCCACGACAAGTTCGATCAGTACAAGCTCTGCTCGAAGGCCGAAATGCCTGAAATGACTGCGCGCTTCATCACCTGGACCCACATCCAGTTGGTCGAGCGTGGACTGCTGAAGGTTCATCGATGAGCGTCGAAGCTATCTCCTGGGCATTCGCCCAGCCCATCCGCCATTCGACTGCCAAGTTCGTCCTGGTGGCGATGGCAAACCACGCGGACGCCGATCGCTTCTGCTGGCCCTCGATTCCTCACCTGATCGAGCAGACTGCGCAGGACAGGAAGACCGTGCAGGAAAACATCCGCCGGTTGCGCGAGTGGGGGTTCATCGAGGACACGGGCGAGCGGAAGGGCAGCACAAAGCAGGTGATCGTGTACCGCTTGAAGACACCCGAAAACGGTCCTGTTTCTGATGCGTCCGACAATGAGAAACGCACAATAAACACGCCCGAAAACGGGCCTGTTAAAGAGGCCCAAAAACGGAACAGTTCCGAAAACGGAACAGGCCCAAATTTCCCACATAACAGGCCCGTTTTTCCCAGCAAAGAGGCCCGTTTTTCCCGCGAAACAGGCCCAAAAACGGGCCCCGGAACCGTCATGGAACCGTCAGAGGAACCATCAGGGAACCATCAGATAGCGCTCGCCACCCTCCCGGCACAGAAGTTCGTTCCGCTCGATGCGCTGCTGAGTCTCGGCGTCGATGAGCAGACGGCGCGGGATTGGTTGCAGCTCCGGAAGGCGAAAAAGGCAGTCGTCACGAAGACAGCGCTCGAAGTGATCGTGAAGGAGGCCGAGCTCGCCGGCATACCCCTGGCCTCCGCACTGCAGCTCGGCTGCCAGCGTGGCTGGACGGGGTTCAAGGCGGAGTGGGTACAGCCGCGCCAGCGGGCACAGCAGGGCCCGGCTGGCGACGCGCAGCGGCAGGCCGACAACGAGGAGGCGTACCGGATGCTCTTCGGGAAGAACAAATCGGAGGTGATCGATGTTTGAACGTGACTTTTCTCGCTTCACCCAGCTGCTGGATGACGCGTTTTCCCTGAACCCGAACTGGAAGCCGCTGGGCGCCAACGGCAAGGCGCTGTTCTTCCGCGCGCTCGAGCTGTACCCGTTCGATGCAGTGAGCAAGGCGATGACCGCCCACATCCGCGACCCGCAGCGAGGCAAGTTCCAGCCAGCGCCTGCCGACCTGATCGCCCAGATCGAGGCGGCGCAAGGAGCGGCCGGCCGCCCGGGTGTGGACGAAGCGTGGGCACAGGCGCTTGCTGCGGTGGATGAGGCCGAGACGGTAGTCTGGACCGAGGAGACGGCCGCCGCGTTCGCTGCATGCCGGCCGGTGCTCAACACCGGCGACAAGATCGGCGCCCGAATGGCGTTCAAGGATGCATACACCCGCCTGGTGACCGAGGCGAACCGTCAGCACAAGCCGGTGAAGTGGCAGGTGTCGCTTGGCACAGATGCCGGCCGACGGACGGAGGTGATCAGCAAGGCGCAGGTCGCAGGCCTGCTCCCCGCCGCCCAGGCACAGGCACTCCTGCCTGCACCTGCCTTCCGGGAGGAGGTTGATCACGCCGGCCTGGCTCGCCTGAAGGCCGAGCTGGCAAAGCTAGTCCCGGCTGACGAGAAGATGGCGCAGCGCCGAGCCGAGAAGATCCGCGCCGAACAGCATGATGTCGCCACACGCAAGGCCGAGCTCGCGCAGCGCGTCGCCGCTTACCACGGAGGCAAGCATGCGGTGGCTTCTTGATCCCCGCGCGTTCAACGTCGCGATCATCCTGATGTTCCTGGCCGCCGCACTTCGCTGGGCGTACGCGCGCAACTGGCCGCAGGCGTCCTACTGGCTCGCCGCCGCAGCGCTGAACATCTCCATCACCTTCATGGGTACGAAATGAACATCCTCGCCCTCGACCTCGGTACCAAAACCGGCTACGCCCTCGGCACTCGTGGCGGCGCCGTGCACAGCGGCAGCCAATCCTTTGCCGCAGGCAAACACGACGGTCCGGCGCAGCGCTGGCTGAAGTTCCGCGCCTTCCTGACCGAGATCGGCCGCTCCTCCGGAGAGCTGCACGCCGTCTACTACGAGGACGTCAAGAACCACGCCGGAGTGCTGGCCAGCCACATCTACGGTGGCTTCCTGGCGCACCTGCAGTACTGGTGCGAGATGAACCGGATCCCGTGCAAGCCGGTCGGCGTCGGCCAGATCAAGAAGCACTGGACCGGGAAGGGCAACGCCAAGAAGGACGAGATGATCGCCGAGGCCGAGCGCCGCGGCTTCCGCCCTGTCGACGACAACCACGCGGACGCGCTGGCGCTGCTCGACCTGGCTCGGGTGAAGGAGGGCGCCTGATGGTATCTCCAATCAGATCCCGGAAGCCGATTGCTCGTGATCGGCGGCTGCAGCAGCTCGAGGCGATCCTGGTGCGCGACATGAGCTACGCCGAGGCGGCGGCCGCCCTCGGCATCTCGGAATCCACCACCCGGCACTATTTGGACAGGCTCCGCGACGTCGGTCGGGTTTATGTGTCCGGCTGGCGGAGGAGCAAGACGAGCTCCGTCCGCCTGTTCAGGGCAGGCCACAGCGAGGACGTGCCGCGGCCAGATCTAGTCGAGCTCGACGACGACGCCGAGCCACCGCGCGCGCCGACGGTCGTCGATGTTCGCCGGGATCCGCTGGTCGCGGCACTGTTCGGGGGCGCTGTATGACATTGCTGGCCTCCGAGTATCGCAACCCGTTGGAGGTGCTGATCCGACGGGAGGAGCGGACCTGCAAGGGCTGCGAGGGTGAGTTCAAGGCGGAGGCGTTCGGGAAGACGATCGTGATCTGCACGAAGCTGGACGCCAAGGGGCTGCGCCGGAACTACGGGAAGCGCTGCAAGGCATACAAGGAGAAATAACATGCGAGACGAACCAATATTCCAAACCACTGGGCAGGCGCTGGCTGTCTCGTTCTTGATCATGTCGGTCGAGGCGCGGCAGAAGAATGCCTTCCGGCTGGTCCTTATGCGGATCATCGAGTCGGTCGAGCAGCCGACGGCGAAGCTGCGCGCCTGGTACAAGGAGCTGCAGGGTGAGGCGGGAACCGTGAACTTCGCGGGTCTCGACCCGTATGAGGTGCGCGGGCAGTGCGCGATGGTCACCAGGGCGGTGGCCGACCACCTGCCGGCGCCCGAGCGGGACGCCGTCTGGGCACGGTATGGACAGCAGAAGGAAAAGGGCGACGGGGTGCAGGGACTGTCCCAGTACTTTGCGCCCCAACTCACCATCACAGACGACATCGCCATCCGTGCGCTCGTTTACGGCTACTTCGACAGCTCGAAGAGGAAGCCCTTCGATCCAAAGAAGAACGTGGGCGGGCTGTCCTACCAGGAGATCAGCGAGCAGCGCGACATCCACATTAAGACGCTGCACAGGGCGAACGCGATCATCTCGCGCACTTCGAACATCTTGCTTGGGATGGCGGAAGCGCGACTAACTCCCATGTTTCAGCGGGACGGTCTGGTGTCATTCGAACGGGAGAGCTCGTATTGGGTTGCTTAGCCCTCGCCTGCTATGTCCGTAACAAGGCAGGAGCGGCCCTTCAATGGTGCAGAAATCGGCAGGGCGGCAGCTTGAAGTACAATGCCCTTGCAAGGTGATTGCGGCCGCCCGTTTGGGACGGCATCGAATGCGAGGCTACATGGCGACAACGAATGACGGCCGACACGACGATGACCAGGCCTGTAAGGTGCTTTTGGTTGACGATGACCTTGACCTGCTTGAGGTAACGGCGACGCTTTTTCGGCAGTATGGCTACGAGGTCGTTACGGCCACCGACGGAACCGAGGCCCGGGAGGTATTGAATTGCACACAAGACATCGAAGTGCTCCTGACCGACGTCGCGCTGCCTGGTCTAGGTGGGGTTCAGCTCGCCCACGAAGCACGACGGCTGCGGAGGGACATGAAGATTATTCTGGTGTCGGGCAACTTGACGATGACCGACGCCAGTGGTCTGGTCGATAGCTTCGAGTTTCTAATGAAGCCGTACCGCATTTCTGACGTCCTTCGGCTACTCGCTAAGCCCACTCGCTAAGCCCGACTACGCAAATCGTCGTCATCCAGGTCTGTCTCTCGTGTGGTCCGAGGTAACGAAGGTATCATCACTTCACTGAGCAGCAATGTTTGCTCGACGTATAGGTATGGCGCCGGCAGGTCGTGATCCTCGATGAGGACAAAGTATCGGCGCACATCCGCATCATCCACGTAGCCTGAAGTCACGCTAATGTGATCGTTGATGGCTTGTCGGACAGCCTAAGCACGAGACATATGTTGGCGAGCCTGGGTTTCGTTAATAAAGCCCATCCTACTACCTCGATTCAAATACAGGTGCCTCGTTCGAGTCCTTAGACCGCTGCGCGTTCCTCGCTAGACGGATGAGTTTGATGAGTAGTTCCTCGCGACTGCGTAGGCGCGTGCGGCAGATGTCGACGTCCCGCTGCGGGCGGCCCGAGTAGTGCGGAACTACGGCAGAGGATGAGCTGCGTATGGTACGCCTCGCAGCGTTACGAGATTCCTTACAAAGCGCCTTGCGTAAATGTCCTTCAGGCACTATTATGTTGCCATACTGCGAATCAGTGTCAGAAGGGCCCGCCTAATCAGCGGGCCTTTTGCTATTTCGAGTTCGCAAACGTTTGTGCTATCGCCCTTTGTCACCGCCTGGAAGCTCGGGATACACCATGCCCTCCACCAGAACGCCCCCGAAGACAAAGCCGAAGGTGCAGACCATGATGCCAACCTTTGCCACGAAGATTGCTCGTGCAACTGAATCCATTGTTGCCCACGTCGGTGCGGCTTTTACTGCGATGGTGGATTTCATGTCCGTCTCCTTATGGTAATGACCCAGTATGCGCCGTATAACTGGGTAATCCCGGGATGGACAAAGTTTATTTAGCAAAGAGTCTCTTCAATCTCATCCTACGCTGGCTTTCTGCTTCCAGGCGCCGCGAGGCATCCGCGATGCGCGCGCTGCACTTCGCTGCCGGTGTCGTGCACTGAACGTTGTGCGGGCCCGCCAGCGCTGGCCAGTGGCGGGATGAATAACGCCAGCAGCTGCAGACGTAGCAAAGGACGGAGGCGCTCCCGTCGCGCGAGCGGCGTGCTGAAAGACGTGGGCTGCAGCAACCTATCTCGATACCCATGACAAGACTGCAAACCCTGAAGCCTCGGCTGGCTACTGCACCGACCGGGCGCGTACGCGTGTTCGAGTCCGTCTCCTGGCGATCTGAGAAGCAGAGCAGCTCCGCCCGTGGCTACGACTACCGGTGGCAGAAGGCGCGAGACCGCTTCCTTGCATCCAACCCGCTGTGTGTGTACTGCGAGTGCGATGGCCGTGTGACTGCCGCCACTGTCGTCGACCACATCGCTGCGCACCGCGGTAACGAGGAACTCTTCTGGGATCAGACGAATTGGCAAAGCTTGTGTGCCCCTTGCCATAGCGGACGCAAGCAGCGCGAGGAAGCGAGTCAGCAGTAGCTAAAGTTCGGAAGCCTGTGCGGGCGCCGCAGGGAGCGCGTGGAGGAATTTGAAGCCTAGCCGCTCTACTACCAGGCCAAGTACGGCGCTGCCATATATCAACACGTGAACGAACAGCACACATACGACTGTCCAGAACACATTGGCGAGTCCTTGTCGAATGCCGTCCATGCTGCCTCCTTGTTGGTTGTCCTGCCAGTGTAAGAACTTGTAACGCCGTCTGTTTGACGCCTCACAAGAGACTTGCCCTTCTTCAGCGATCGTTCATACACCGGCGATTGCTGACAGGGGTAGGGGGTGTGAAAGTCTGGGGAGTCGATCCCTCTAGACCACCTGGTACCCCATTCAGAGGTTTTTTTCCGCCGCCGAAATCCGGCAGATAACGAGTTTTTGAGCAAATTTCAGAAAAATGGCACGTCCCCCGTTCAAACCGACCGCTGCGATGCGTCGCAAGGTCGCCGTGGCGGCTGGTGCGGGCATGTCGCACGAGGAGATCGCCCTCGGTCTCGGGATCTCGCGCAATACCCTGAACAAGCACTTCGACGCTGAGCTCTCGACCGGTGCGTGCGCCCGGCGGCTGGAAGTGCTGGAATCGATGTTCAAGGCTGCCAAGGGCGGGAACGTCACGGCTCAGAAGGCGTACATCCAGATGACGCCTACGATCACCGCACCGGCGCCGGAGAAGCCTGCCACCCCGACCAAGATCGGGAAGAAGGAGCAGGCGCAGGCCGATGCCCAGACCGCCCAGGTCGGTAGTGAGTGGGAAGACCTGCTGCGCCCCGGCGCGCGGATGCAATGAGCTGGGACCTCAGCTGCCCTGACTGGGCTGAGCGGTTGCGCACCGGCCGCTCGCTGGTGCCTGACCTGCCGATTGATCGCGTGCGCGGCGATCGCGCGGTAGCGATCTTCAACAAGCTGCGCCTGGCGGACGTGCCCGGCACGCCGACGCTGGCCGAAGCCGGGGGCGACTGGTTCCGCGACGTGGTCCGTGCGCTGTTTGGCTCCATTGATCCGGTCAACCGGGCCCGCGCCATCCGGGAATTGTTCCTCCTGGTGCCGAAGAAGAACAGCAAGACCACGAACGGCGCGCTGCTGATGCTGACTGCGCTGCTGCTGAATGCGCGCCCGAATGCTTCGCTGATCATGACGGCGCCCGTGCAGGACGTCGCGCAGCTGGCATTCGACGCCGCGGCAGGCGCGATCCGGCTCGACCCGGTGCTCGAGAAGAAACTGCACATCCGCGAGCACCTGAAGACCATCGTCCACCGGGAGACGAAGGCCGAGCTGCAGATCATGTCGTTCGACCCTGCGGCGCTGACCGGACAGAAACCGGTCGCCGCGCTCATCGATGAGCTGCACGTCGTGGCCAAGATGAGCAAGGCGGCCAGCGCCATCCGGCAGCTGCGCGGCGGCATGCTGCCGTACCCGGAAGCCTTCATGGCTTTCATCACCACGCAGAGCGAGGAAGCGCCCGCAGGCGTGTTCCGGGCCGAGCTGATGAAGGCCCGGGCAATCCGGGACGGCAGGCAGCAAGGCGCGATGCTGCCGGTCTTGTACGAGCTTCCGGAGGAGATCCAGAAGAAGCAGGGCGAGTGGAAGAACCCGGCGCACTGGCACATGGTGACGCCGAACGCTGGCCGCTCGATCACTATCGACCGCCTCGTCGAGGAGATGCATACGGCCGAGGCGACCAGCGAGGAAGAGCTTCGCGCCTGGGCCTCGCAGCACCTGAATGTCGAGATCGGACTCGCGCTCCGGTCGGATGCCTGGGCTGGCGCGCTGTTCTGGGAGCAGCAGGCCCGCAAGCTGGTGACGCTGGACTACCTGATTGAACGTAGCGAAGTCATCGACGTAGGCATCGACGGCGGCGGTCTGGACGACTTGCTCGGCTTTGCAGCGGTCGGACGCGACCGGGAAACCCGGGAGTGGCTGCTCTGGAATCACGCCTGGGCGCACAAGATGGTGCTGGAACGCCGGAAAAGTGAGGCTCAGCGGCTCCTGGACTTCGAAAAGGATGGCGACTTGACCATCGTCGAGAAGATCGGCGACGACGTCGAGCAGGTGGCGGACATCGTGGCGCGGCTCGAGGCGACTGGGATGCTGGACAAGATCGGCATGGACCCGGCGGGTATCGGAAGCATTCTGGACGCCATGGTCGAGCGGCAAATCCCGCAGGACAAGTTCCTGGGCATTTCGCAGGGGTGGAAGCTAGGCGGCGCGATCAAGACCACCGAGCGGAAGCTCGCGGAAGGCGTCCTTGTGCATGGTGGACAGCCGCTGATGAACTGGTGCGTGGGTAATGCCAAGGTAGAGCCGCGTGCGAACTCCATCCTGATCACGAAGCAGGCCAGCGGCACCGGGAAGATTGACCCGCTGATGGCCACATTCAACGCCGTATCCCTGATGGCACTGAACCCCGCAGCTGCGGGCTCCCTGGACGACTTTCTCTCGAATCCGATCATCGCATGAGCGAAACCAAACAAAAAAGCCCGGGACGGCTCAAGTCCAGCGTCCTGAAGTGGCTGGGGGTGCCGATCGAGCTGACCAATGGCGCGTTCTGGTCCTCGTGGCTGGGCTCGAAATCCTGGTCGGGCAAAACTGTGACCGTCGACGCGGCGCTGCAGCTCAGTACTGTTTGGGCGTGCGTGCGCCTGATCGCCGAGACGCTGTCGACTTTGCCGATCAACTTCTACGAGCGTTCGCCCGACGGCGCGCGCAAGGTGGCCGTCGACCATCCACTGTACGAGATCCTGCACAACCAGCCGAACGCCGATATGACGGCCGTGGTGTTCTGGGAGGCGGTGATCTGTTCCATGCTCCTCTGGGGTAACGCCTTCTGCGAGATCGTCCGGGTCGGAAACCGGATCATCGCGCTCGACTTCCTGATGCCCGACAGCGTGAGCGTTCGGCGGCGGACCGACGGGAGCATCGAATACCGGTACCGGGGTCTGGACGGGAAGGCGAGGGAGATCCCGGAAGGCGACATGATGCATATCCCGGCCTTCACCACGAACGGGATGATCGGTCTGTCGCCCGTGCAGTACGGCGCCAACGTGTTCGGCACCGCCATCGCGACCGACCAGGCCAGCGCCGAGACGTTCAAGGACGCAATGCGCTCGCCCGGCCTCGTGACGATGGATTCGGTGCTGCAGCCGAAACAACGTGAGGACATCCGGCAGCACGTCAACAAGGTTTCGAAGGAAGGCGGCGTCATGGTGCTGGAGAAGGGCGCCGGCTTCCAGCAGCTGAGCTTCAAGCCGGCGGACGCCGAGCTGCTCGGTAGCCGCGCGTTCAATATCGAGGAGATGTGCCGTTGGTTCCGCGTCGACCCGGTGCTGATCGGCCACGGCGAGAAGCAGAGCAACTGGGGTACCGGCGTCGAGCAGAAGATGCTCGGCTTCCTGATGCTGACGCTGCGCACCTGGTGCGTACGCATTGAGCAGGGTATCCGCAAGTCGCTTCTGACGCCGGTAGAGCGCCGGAAGTACTTTGCCGAGTTCGCGATCGAGGGCCTGCTGCGCGCCGACACTGCCGCCCGCGCAGCCTTCTACTCGATCATGGTGCAGAACGGCCTGATGACTCGGGACGAAGTGCGCCGCCTCGAAAATCTGCCGCCCAAGGGCGGGAACAGCGCGGTCCTGACCGTCCAATCGAACATGCTGCCGATCGACAAGCTCGGCGAACACACCGACGCCGGCGCGGCAAAGGCTGCGCTGCTCCACTGGCTTTCCCAGGATGACCCGAAGGGCCCAAGCAATGAAACGTAAAGACATCGCGATGAAGCACAAGCAGTTCGCCTTCAAGGCGGACGCTGTGCACGACGACGGCTCCTTCACCGGCTACGGCTCGGTATTCGACAACGTCGACAGCTACCGCGAGATCGTGGCGCCCGGGGCGTTCGCTGACAGCCTGAAGTCGATCAAGTCCTCGGGCGATCCGCTGCCAGCACTCTGGCAGCATCGCTCCGGCGAGCCGATCGGCGGCTTCGACCAGCTCGAGGAGGATGCCCACGGACTCAAGGTCGCCGGTTGGCTGCTCAAGGATGAGATCCCGCGCGCAGCCGAGGCCTACGCGCTGATGAAGCGCCGGGTGGTGAAGGGCCTGTCCATCGGTTACTACGTCCTGGAGGACAGCTGGAACGAGAAGGACCGCATCCGCACCCTGACGAAGCTTGAACTGGTCGAGATCAGCATCGTCACGTTCCCAGCGAACGACCAGGCGCAGATCGACAGCGTCAAGTCGATGGAACAGATCATCAAGGCCGGCAAGCTGCCGACCCTCTCTGAATTTGAGGACTTCCTGAGGGAGTCAGGGTTCTCGAAATCTCAGGCCACGGCCATCGCCGGCCGCGGTCTGAAAGACCTGCTTTCCCGGGGTGAGCCCGGTGGCGAAAAAGGCGACGTACTTTCCGCGCTGCGGAATTTCAACCTCAACTCGAAATAAGGACTCACCATGAAACTGACACGTAAATCCTTCGTGCTGGTCGGCCTCGCCGTACTGGCAATGTTCTCCCTCGGCGCCCAAGCGGCCGGCGTGGATGTGGGCGCGCTGCTCGCACCGCATGCCGACGTACTTGCTGGGCTCAGCATGCTGGCTTTCGCCGGCGAAGTGACGCTGACGGATCCCGAGGCGATCGCCAGGGAGCTCAAGCGCATCGGCGACGATGTCAAATCGGCCGGCGAGAAGGCGCTGAAGGAAGCAGGCGACGCCGGCAAGCTGTCGCTGGAAACGAAGCAGCAGGTCGACGAACTGCTGGTCAAGCAAGGCGAGCTGCAGGTCCAACTGCAGGATGCGCTGCAGAAGTTCGCACGCAAGGGCGGGGACGAAGGCCAGCGCGCCAAGAGTCTCGGCGAACAGGTCATCGAAGCCGAAGGCCTGAAGGAGTTCGTAGACTCCGGCAGCAAGAACCGCCGCTTCTCGGTGTCGATCAAGAGCATCACCAGCGCCGCGGCAAGCGCCGGCGATGGTGTTGCACCGGATCGCCGCCCCGGCGTGCAGCTGCTGCCGCAGCGTCGCCTGACCATCCGCGACCTGATCTCTCCTGGCACCACCGGCTCGAACCTGATCCAGTTCCTGCAGGAGACCGGCTTCACGAACAACGCGGCGCCGACCACTGAAGCGACTAAGAAGCCGCAGTCGTCCATCACCTTCGATCTGAAGCAAGCGGCAGTCGTGAAGATCCCGCACTTCATGAAGGCGTCGACCGAGATCCTGTCCGACTTCGCCCAGCTGCAGTCGATCATCGACGTCAAGCTTCGCTACGGTCTGGCGCTGGTTGAAGAAGCGCAGCTGCTCAAGGGTTCCGGCGCCGGCAACAACCTGAACGGCATCTATACCCAGGCCACCGCCTACTCGGCACCGATCGCCCTGACCGGCAATACCCGGATCGACGTGCTCCGCCTGGCGCTGCTGCAGGCTGAACTGGCGGAATATCCGTCGACCGGCATCACGCTGAACCCGATCGACTGGGCGGCAATCGAGCTCACCAAGGACTCGACCGGCGGATACATCTTCGCCAACCCCCAGCAGACCGCCCAGCCGATGCTGTGGGGCCGCCCGGTAGTGCCGACGCAGGCAATGGACGTCGACACCTTCCTGGTCGGCGCGTTCCAGCTCGGCGCGCAGGTCTTCGATCGCCAGCAGGCGAACGTGACGATCGCAACGGAAAACGAGGACGATTTCGTCAACAACCTCGTGACCATCCTCGCCGAAGAGCGTCTGGCGCTGGCGGTCTACCGTCCGGAAGCCTTCGTCAAGGGCGATCTGACCCCGGCAGCGTAATTACCGCCGATCACGAAACCGAAGCCAGCCGGTTAAACACTGGCTGGCTTTTTTTTGGAGAACAGCATGGAAGTGAAGATCAAGGCGAAATCGGGCTTTGCCCATGGCAAGCTGAACCTGAAGCGCGGCGACGAGGCAATGGTCTCGCCGGCAACAGCGAAAGACCTGGAGAAGGTCGGGCTGGCGGAGATCGTCGAGGCGGACGAGAAGGTCGGCGGCGGCGAAGAAGGTAGCGGCACTGGCGAACCGGCAGGCGGCGGCACCGCGTTGCCGGAAGCTGAGCAGAAGCTAGAAGCCCCGTCTGAAACGCAGCCCGAAGACGCCGCAGCAGCAAAGCCTGCGCCGACCGGGAAGAGGAAATAATGCACGTCCGCGTCATCACACCGCCGGCCGCGGAGCTCATCAGCCTTCCGCGCGCCCGGCTGCAATGCAAGATCGACGCGGACATTGCGCCCGTAGCGCCGGCCACGGAACCGACCAGTTCCCGCGACGCCGAAATCGCCGACGCGATCAAGACGGCCAGGGAGTCCGTCCAGAGCTACCTGCAGCGCGCCATCGGTGAGCAGACCCTCGAACTCGTAATGACCGGCTGGGATCGCTGCGTCAGCCTGCCCATGGGCGAGGTGAAGTCTGTCGTCAGCATCAAGTACGACGCTGACGATGGCGAGCAGACGCTGAATCCGTCGGACTATTCGCTTCACGGTGGAGAGCGGGCCTTCGTGCAGCTGTCGGCAACCCCGGCACTCAAGGCGACGCCCGAGAACGTCCGCATCCGCTACGTCGCCGGTTACAGCGAGAGCAGCCTGCCGGGTCCGGTGAAGAGCGCAATGCTGCTCCTGATCAGCGACCTGGTCGAAAACGCGTCGCGCCAGACCGAGCGAGCACTGTCGGAAAACACGGCGTTCTGCCGCCTGCTGGAGCCCCTGCGACTTGGGATGGGAGTGTGATGGACGCGTCGAAGCTGAAACACCGGGTGACGATCCAGAAGCGCGGCGTCTCGCAGGACCCCGACGGCGAGCTGTCGGACGGCTGGGTCGACGTTGCCGTGGTCTGGGCCGACATCCGGCACCAGAGCGGGCTGGAGACGATGAAGGGCGGCGCGGAAGCGTCGGTCGTGCGCGCCAGCATCAGGATCCGGTACCGCGAGGGCATTACCAGCGGCATGCGGGCCGTGCACGGCGGGATCACCTACGACATCAAGGCACCGCTGCCGGACCTCGCGCGGAAGGAACATGTCGACCTGGTCTGCGAGGTGGTCTCGTGAAGCCGAGTCGACGGCCGGAAGTGCGGCGCGCAAAGTACGCGGCGAGAAACAGCGTCACGTTCAGGCTCGACACCTCCAGCCTGAACGACCTGATCGACGAGATCGGCGACGCGATCGAGGCGGCGGCCCGGCCTGCGGCGCAGGCCGCTGCGCAGGTGCTTTATGACGCGGTTCAGCGAAACGTAGCGAGCATCGGACGAAGCTCCGGAAATCTTGCAAGGGCGATCTACCAAGCATATTCCGCGGACAACAGCGCGCCCGGGAAGGCGACCTACCACGTCAGCTGGAACGCGACCAAGGCTCCGCACGGCCAACTGCTCGAGAACGGTTACATCCAGCGCTACGCCACTTATCTCGGTAAGGATGGCAACTGGTACACCGCCGTGCGGCCCGAGCACCACGGCAAAAAGGCGCCCTGGATCGGTACCGGGAAGAAGGGGCGTAATCGGAAGGCCACCAAGGCCGAGAAAGACGCGTGGTACGTGCCCCGCCCGGGCGGGCCCGTGCAGTGGGTCGCGAAATCGTTCGTGCGCCGGGCTGCGTCGGCGTTTCCCCAGGCGCTGCGGGCTGCCGAGAACGAATTGTTAAAGCGCATCGCAAAGGGATAGCAATGTCGGTTGAAAAGGCAATTCGAGAGGCGCTGCTGGCGATCTGCCCGCGGGTCTTCTATGACTTCGCACCGGTGGAGACGGAGCGGCCCTACGTGACGCTCCAGCAGATCGGCGGGCAAGCGGTCAGTTTCGTCGATGACGCTGTTCCCGAGCTGCAGAACGGCGAGTTCCAGATCAATGTCTGGGCGGACAAGCGCACGGAAGCGTCAGCGCTCGCGGTGCAGATCGAGGCGGCACTGATTCAGGCCGACGCGTTCGAAGCCCGGCCTTCCGCGGCGCCGGCGTCGGATTTTGACCCGGACGTTCCGGTCTACGGCACTCGGCAGGACTTCTCGATCTGGTCCAACCGATAAGAATTCGGCCGCAAGGCCAGCCAGTAGAGCCCCACGGAGCGATCCGCTGGGGCTTTTTCTTGCCTCCCTAAAGGGGGCTTTTTTTATGCCCACCTGGGCAAGAAAGGAAACACCATGCCTGCAGTACCTACCGGTACCCTGTTCTCCGTGGCGAGTGGCTACGGCGCGTCCAAGACCGTCGACGGCATCTCGAATGCCGTCAATGCACTCGTCTCGTGCACCGCGCACGGCTTCAACACCGGCGATGTGGTCGAGATCACCAGCGGCTGGGGCCGCCTGAACAAGCGCATCTTCGAGGTCGGCGCGGTCACCGCGGACACCTTCACGCTGCTGAAAGCGGACACCTCCAGCACCGCGCACTACCCCGCCGGCACTGGCGGTGGTTCCGTGCGCGAGATCACCGCCTGGACGCAGCTGTCCAAGGTGATGAACCCGCAGTCGAGCGGCGGAGATCCGAAGACCGTGACCTATCAGTTCCTCGAGAGCGACGTCGAGTACTCGATGAACGACGGCTTCACGGCGACCAGCTACACCATCGAACTGGACGATGACGACACGACCGCCGGCTACGCTGCCCTGCGTACGCTGACCGACAATCAGACCGACACTGCGCTGAAGATGCTGCTTCGTTCCGGTGCCCGCGTCTACCTGCCCAGCACCGTCGCGCTGAACGACGTTCCGCAGCTGCAGTCGGGCCAGATCAACCGGATCCGCGCGCAGTTCAACGGCAACAACCGTCACACCCGCTACGCAGCGGCGTAAGTCCCTGGGCTTCGGCCCATCCTGAGCACCGACCATGCCCGGTTCGTCCTTCGCGGGGCGGCCGGGCGTGGCACGGGCATTTTTACCCTCCGCGAAAGGCAAGACATGGCAGGCAAGATCAAGCTGGGCAACCGCCCGCAGAATTTCAAGAAGACCGTGACGGTCAAGATGCTCGACGGCTCCGAGGGAGCGATCGACGTCACCTTCAAGTACCGCACCCGCACTGAATACGGCGCCTTCATCGACGCGATCATGGAAGCCGCCGGCGAGAAGGGGCGCGACGCCGGCGACGAGGCTTTCTCCAACGAGAAGCTCTGGGCGAAGGTTGCGGCGAACAATGCCGAGCAGCTGCTGCAGGTGGTCGAGGCGTGGAACCTCGACGAGGAGCTGACGAAGGAAAACATCGAGCAGCTCGCCGACGAACTGCCTGGTGCCGTACTGGCGATCATGGAGACCTATCGGGTCGCCATTCTGGAAGGCCGACTGGGAAACTGAAGGAAGCCGCCCGGGCACTTTACTCGAAGCCCCCGGTTGTCGCGCCGGGCTTCGAGCCCGAAGACTACGAGACGGATCCGGTCGAGGTATGGCCGGAGAACTGGGACGCGTGGTCGCTCTTCTGGTCCATCCACACGCAGTGGCGGACCGGCATGGGCGGGCCGACCGGGCTCGACTACAACGTCCTGTTCCGCAAGATGGACAGGATGAAGCTCTCGGCGGCGGAGTACGACCAGCTGGAAGAGGACGTCAGGGTGATGGAGTTTGAGGCCCTGAAGACGATGAACGACGGCGACGCCGGGGATGCGGCGCCGCCAGCAGGTGAGGAGCACCATGACTGAATCGCGGAAGACACAGCTCGAAGTCGGCGTCGATCCAACCCAGGCGAAGCAGGGACTGGGGGAGATCAAGCGCGAGGCGCAGTCAATGGCGCAGACCGTCGCGCAGGCCGGTAACCAGGCCAGCAAGGCGGTCGACGGCATCGGCGCAGGTGGCTCAGCGTCGGCGGCAAAGGTCGATACGGCGACCAAGTCGATGATCCAGTCGATCCAGCGCGCAACTGCCGTCATGGAGGCAGGATCGAGGACGAGCGCCCGCTACTACGAGGTGCTCGCCAACCAGCGCGGGGTGGACGTGACGGTGCTGCGTCCGTACCTCAGCCAGCTGGAGGCGGTCGCTGCCAAGCAAAAGGCAGCTGAGCAGGCGATCAGGGGATCGGACTCGGGCCTCAAGGGCCTCGGCATGACCGCGGGCCAGACGGCGAACGCGCTTCGCATGGTTCCTGCACAACTGACCGACATAGTTACCAGCTTGGCGAGCGGTCAGGCGCCCCTGACCGTGCTCATCCAGCAGGGTGGTCAGCTCAAGGACATGTTCGGTGGGATCGGCCCGGCTGCACGCGCGCTCGGCGGCTACGTGGCGGGCCTCATCAACCCACTGACCTTGGCGGCTGGTGCGGTCGGCGTGCTTGGCGTCGCGTACCTCGCAGGGAAGAAAGAGGGCGACGCGTTTAACCGCGCCCTCATCATGTCCGGCAATATCGCCGGCACGACCGCGTCCCAACTACAGGACATGGCCGCGGGCATTGACAGCGTCTATGGCACACAGCGAGCTGCGGTCGCCGCGCTCGCTCAGATGGCAGGAGGAGGTAAAGTCGCGTCTAGGAATCTGGAGGAGTTCACTGCCGTCGCTCTACGCATGGAGGACGCGGTCGGCATCTCCGTGGACGAGACCGTCAAGAACTTCCAGGAGCTGGGGAAAGCGCCCACCGAGGCGTCGCGTAAGCTCAACGAACAGTACCGATACCTGACCGCAGCAGTGTTCGAGCAGATTTCCGCTCTCGAAGAACAAGGGCGGCAAGAAGAGGCAGCTGCGGTCGCGCAAAACGCGTTCGCTGTCGAGTTCGACAAGCGCACCAAGGCCGTGGTGGACAATCTTGGTCTGCTCGAGCGTGGTTGGAAGTCGGTCAAGAAGGGTGCGTCCGAAGCAATCGACGAGATGTTGCGCATCGGGCGCGCGACGACTCTGTCGGACCAGTTGAAAGATGTCCAGTCGCAGATTGGTTCATACAATCCGTTCTCCATCTTCGGCGATGATATCGATACGCTAAAGGCAAGGCGCGATTCGATCATCGAGACGATGCGACTTGAGGAGCGTGCAGCGGCTTCCGCTGGCGAGCGGGCGGCGCTGCAGCAGGCGGCAGTTGCGGCCATCGATGCGGTCAATAAGGCCAACGAGAAGGCTCTGTCCAAGCAGGACCAGATGAACAAGGCCCTGGACGTCTACCGCGCCAACATCGACAAGATCCGGGCCGCCAACCCGACCAGCGCGCTGCTCGATCCCAAACTGATTGCGAGCGCGGAAAAGGCAATTCGTGACAGCTTCGCGGATAAGGGAGCCATCTCCAAGTTCAATGCGGAGCTCGAAAAGCAGGCGCGGTTGCTGGCTGAAGGAGCGGGCCTAACTGGTGAGTTTGCGGGCGACTGGGAGCGTCTCAGCAAGGCATACGCTGCCGGCGAAATTTCACTGAGTGACTTGGTCGAGCGCCAAGCGAAATTGCTCGCGCAGCAGCCGGCGATCAAGAAGAATATCGAGGCGGAGGCTCGCGCAGTCGAGGTGCTTGCAGCGGAGTGGGAAGAAGCGGCAAGGGCACGCGAATCGGAGATGGATCGCAGCTACCGCGCCACGCTGGCCTCGATCAAGCTGGTCAACGATTACGGCCGCGGCATCGACGAAAACAACAAGCTCACCGAGTACGAGATCAGCCTCCTGGGTAAGACCGAGTCGCAGCGCGAGATCGCCGTCGAGCAGTACCGGATCCAGCTCGATCTGCAGCGGGAGAAACTGAAGCTCGACGAGCTCGGCCTCGACGCGGAGGAAAAGCGGGTTCGCCTTGCTCAGCTGGACGCGGCGGCGGCGCGCGCAATGGACGGCGCGGCTCAACGTGCCTGGCTCAACGATTGGAAGCGCATCAACGATGACATCGGGCGCTCCCTCAGCGACGCGCTGATGCAGGGCGGCCAGAGCGCTGGCGACTACCTGAAGAACTACTTCAAGACGCTGGTCTTTCGGCCGATCATCCAGGCGGTCATGGCGCCGGTCTCCGGTGCGATCGCGTCCGCGTTTGCACCTTCCACAGCGGCTACCGCTACGAGCGCCGGTGGCGCTGGCGGCGCTCTCAGCTGGCTCTCAGCCGGCAAATTTCTCTGGGACGGGTTCTCCACCGGCTTCGGCGCCATGGGCAATACCGCCAGCCAGGTGGCGCAATACGGCTTCGGTCTGGGCGGCACCGCGCCGGTCAGCACGGGCATGGCCGGCACTGGCTGGGTCTCCGCGGAGGGAGGCGCGGCATACTTGGGAAGCGGCGCGAGCGCACTGGGGACCGCGGCATCGTGGGCCGGAGGCATCGGCGCAGGCCTCGGCTTGGGGCAGCTCTTGTCCGGGCAGTATTCGCTGATCGGCAAGAACAGCATGGCTGCCACTGGTCTGGGCACTGCCGCCGGCGGCATCGCCGGGTCTCTCGGCCTACTGGGATCAGTCGGCGGTCCGCTCGGCGCACTGATCGGCGGCGCCGTCGGCGGCCTGCTGAACCGCGCGTTCGGACGCGGTCCCAAGGAGGTCAAGGCGTTCGGCATCGAGGGAGATTTCGACTCCGACAGTTTCGCCGGCCGCAACTTCGCGGACTGGAAGCAGAAGGGCGGGTGGTTCCGTTCTGACAAGAAGGGCACCAACTTCTCGCCGCTCGACACGGCGATCGCCGACCAGTTCTCGGCCAGCATGGTGGCGATCCGTGACCAGACCACCGAGTTTGCTGAGGCGCTCGGCCTGTCTGCGGACGCGATCGACGGCTACAGCAAGCACATCCGGCTGACACTGACGAAAGACGAGGCCGAGAACCAGAAGCTGATCGCAGAGATGTTCGGCGTGATCGGCGACGAGATGGCCGGCATCGTCGGCGACTTCTCCGCGTTTGCCAAGGAAGGGGAGGCGGCCAGCGTCACGCTGCAGCGCCTGGCTGTGAGCCTGACCACGGCGAATGGTTGGCTGGATCGGCTGCAGCAGACGCTGTTCCAGAGTTCGATTGCCGGCGGCGACGCCGCCAGCAAGCTCGCCGACGCGTTCGGCGGGCTGGAGAACCTTGCCGCAGTCAGTGCCGCGTTCTACCAGGCCTATTACACGGAAGGCGAGCGCGCGGCACGCAGCCGGGAAGACATGCGGAAGGCGCTGGAGAGCGTCGACCTGGTGCTGCCGGAGACCATGGCCGAGTTGCGCAACATGGCCGACGGCCTGGACCTGACCACGGAAGCCGGCCGGAAAGCGTATGTCACGCTGCTGTCCATCGCGCCGGAGTTCGCGAACGTCGCGCAAGCGACCGAGCGGCTGGCGAAGGAGACGGCCGGCAACCTGCTGGCTGCCTTCAGCGGTCGCGGTGCTCTGACAATGGCGCTGACCGGCACGTCCATGCTCGCGGAGGAAATCTATCGGCTCGGCCAGAACGCCGCAGACGCGGTGATCGACTTCGCCGGGTTGGCGGAAGCGCTGGCCGACGTCGACACGGCGACGTTCACGGAAGCCATCGCGCAGGCGTTCGAGCGGCTGGCAGGCCGTATCAGCGACGTGATCGGTGCCATTGCCGACGAGCGCGCCGCGGTGCGCGAGGCCGCGCTGCAGATCACGAACCCGGCTGGCATGACGCCGGACCAGATCCGCGCGGCGATTACCGGCATCAACACCACGATGCCGGGCAGCATGGGTATCGCCGGGCTGGACGCGAAGTATGCGCTGGTCGAGCAGCGGGCGGCAGCGCAGGCTGCAGCGCTGGCGCCGTACCAGGCAGCGCGGGACGCGCTGGCGGCCTTCCGCAGCACTGCGGTGCCCAGCACCCTTGAGGGTGCGCAGCTGGTGCAGATGAACGGCAAGGTGCCGACCGCGAATGCGGAGCTGTACGCGAACAACAGCGCGTACCGGGAGGCGTGGGATACGCTCCTCGCCAGCCACTACCAGAAGTACGGGAAGGGCTACGATAAAAAGAGCGACGCCGCGCAGATCGAGCAGGGCCTGCAGGCGCTGCTGGCCCCGGTGATCGCGGCGGAGAAGGCCGCGTTCGAAAAGTCGGTCCAGCAGCAGGTTGCGGCCGTCGCGACCCTTGAGGAGAACTACAAGGCGGCGACGGCAGCGCTCGCGGAGGCACAGACGGACGCGGCAGATCACGCCCGGGCAGCGCAGGTAGCCTATGCCGACGCGCTGCAGCAGTTCGCCCTGGACGCCGGGCAGTCGGTCAACAAGCTGAGCCGTCTGCGGGAAGAAACGCTGCGGTACTACGAAGCCCAGAAGCGCCTGGCCGACCTGATGACGGCCAGCGCCGCCGGGCTGCGCAAGACCGTGTCCGACTTCCGGTACAGCCAGATGGCGCCGGAGGACCAGTTTGCCGCGCTGCGGACGCAGTTCGCCACCGCCTACTCGATGTCCCAGGCGACGCAGGGCGAGGCGCTGGCTGGCTACGCGGACAAGCTGAACGGCCTGGTGAACCCGCTGCTGGAGAAGGCGCTGGAGGTCTATGGCGACGGTGCCGACTACAACGCGATCGTGGCTGCGGTGCTGGCGCAGGCGAACAACGTGGCCGGGCGGCTGGACAACCTGACGCCGACCGACTACGCCGCCGACAGCCTGGAGATGCTCGAGCAGATCGACGCCACTCTGGCCTCGCTGGAGGCAGCGGCCAAGTCGGCGGACCAGCTGATTGTAGGCGCCATCAACGCCGGCCGCGACCAGACGGTCAACGGCCTGCGGGCGGTGGTTGCGGCGCTGACCGGCCAGAGCATTCCGGCGTTTGCAAATGGCGGCGACCACGCCGGCGGCATCGCTCTGGTCGGCGAGCGGGGCCGCGAGCTCATCAATACCGGTCCGGCGCGTGTCTTCACCGCCGCACAGACCAAGCAGATCCTGTCGGGCGGTGGCGGCAACGCTGAATTGCTCGCAGAGGTCCGCAGGCTGAACCGAAGGATCGAGGAACTGCAGATGGCGACGGAAGCGGTGGCCAGCCATACGAGCAACACCGCCCGACGACTGGAGCGGATCGAGCAAGACGGGATGGTGGTGAGGACGGAAGACGACATGCCACTGAAGACGACGGAGGCAGCATGAAGGTAATCAGGCCGGTGGTGATCGACTCCGGGAAGCTGGTCAGCAGCAGCGTGCCGGAGGACGAGCACCAGGTCTGGAACAGCGGCACCACCTATGCTGCCCAGGCCCGAGTGATCGCAGACCACTTCATCTATGAGAGCCTGCAGGCCGGGAACCTGAACAAGCCGCCGGCGGCGTCTCTGCTCGACTGGGTGCGCATTGGCCCTACGAACCAGTGGGCGATGTTCGATGCGGAGATCAGCACGCAGACGGCAGCGGACGGGGAGCTCACGGTGGTCCTCAAGCCGGGATACGTGAACAGCCTGGCGCTGTTTGGGGTGTCCGGTTCGAACCTTGCCGTGGAAGCACGGGACGGCGCCGACGGACCGGTCATCTACAGCCACGAGCAGAGTCTCGATGGGTCCTTCGTGGGCGACTGGTACCAGTACTTCTACGAGCCGATCGAGCAGCTCGACGAGGTCGTCCTGCAGGGGCTGCCGGCATACGCCGACGCGCACCTGACGCTGACCATCTCAGGGCTGGTGGCGGCATGCGGGATCCTGATCGTCGGCAACGTGTACGAGATCGGACGCACACAGCGCGGCGCTAGCGCCGGCATCACCGACTACAGTCGCAAGGAGACCAGCGCGGCCGGCACGACCACGTTCGTGAAGCGCCGCTACAGCAAGCGCATGCGGGCGTCGATGGTGGTGGGCAACGCCTTGCTGAACAAGCTGCAGCGGCTGCTGGCCAGCCTGCGCGCGACGCCGTGCGTCTGGATCGGCACCGACGCACCCGGGTACCAGCCGTTGACCGTCTTCGGGTTCTACCGCGACTTCTCGATCGACATCGCCTACTCGAACCACTCCCTCTGCAACCTCGAAATCGAAGGGCTCACATAATGGCAATGACACCACTTCCCACTCCGCCCAGCCGGAACGACCCGGCCAACTTTGCCGAACGCGGCGATTCCTTCCTGGCGGCGCTCCCGACCTTCGTCACCGAGGCGAATGCGCTGCAGGAGGATGTGACCGCTAAGCAGGCGACTGCGTCGTCCGCGGCGACCACCTCGACCCAGAAGGCGGCGGACGCCAGCGACTATGCAGCCACCGCGAACCAGGCGAAGACCGGGGCCGAGGCGGCGCGGGACACAGCACAGACGCACCGAAACGCAGCTGAGGCCGCCAAGAACGCGGCAGAAGACGCAGCTGTCGATGCAGGCGATTTTGCCGCGTCGGCATCGGCGTCTGCAGCGGTACTTTCGAGTGCGTCCGATGTTCTGTTCAACGTGCTGATCAACTCGAACTTCGGAGAGAACAAGCGAGCCGTGTCTGGAACGGTGACACTGGCTGCCGGCGCATACGGTCACGACCGCTGGAAAGCTGGCGCAGCGGGATGTACGTACACGTTTTCTAACTCGGGCGGCGTGACCACGTTGAACATCACCGCCGGTTCACTGATTCAGGTGATCGAAGGCGAGCAGCTCCATACCGGCACACACGTTCTCTGTTGGACTGGCACAGCACAGGGAAAGATCGGTGCCGGAAGCTATAGTTCGTCGGGCGTCACGGCTTCAGTTGCCGGCGGTACGAATCTCAACGTTGAGTTCGGAACCGGCACGCTTTCCTGTCCTCACTTGCGTCCGGGTTCGGCCGTCCTCCCTTGGTCGCCCTACCGCGGAATTTACGGTGGTGAAAAGCAGGCGTGTCTAAGGTACTGCCGCGCGATAAATACGTCCGCGGCATATCTCGGCGCCGGACTGTGGTACACCCCATCGCTTGCAATTGTGCATTTACCGTTCATCGGCGGCATGATGCGGGCTGCGCCGTCAATTGAATTCAATTCCGCGGTGGGCGGGGTCATTATTCCGTCCGGGTCGGCATCCGCGTCTATTTCTATGAATAGTGCAAAGGTCGATGGCGCGACGTTGGCCCTGACATATATCAGCGGCAGCACTGCCGTTGCCGGCATGGCTGCTGTGGCTTCGGTCGCGAGCGGATTGCTGATTCTTTCCGCGGAGCTTTGACCATGTATGTGATCGTCAACGAAACGGTGCTGCGGCGACTCAGCGACGGCTGCGAATTCCCCCGCGACCCAGGAAACACCGACTACCAAGGATTCCTGCGGTGGCAGGCGCAGGGGAATACGCCACTGACGGCGCCCACGCCGACACTCGACATTGCGAAGGCCGCACGGCTACATATCGTCAATGTCGCGTGTGATGCAGCGATTAACTCCATTCGCGTGACGTATCCCGAGACCGAAGTGCTTTCCTGGCCGAAGCAGGAGGCCGAGGCACGGACGCTACAGGCGGATCCTGCGGCTGCGACACCGCTGATCGACGCTATCGCCGCCGGGCGGCAGATGGACCGAATGGAACTGGCATCTCGGATTCTGCAGAAGGCCGACGCGTTCGCCGTCATCTCCGGCGCCGCGATTGGCAAGCGCCAGGCGCTGGAGGACCAGATTGCCGCGGCGACGTCGATCGAGGCGCTAGACGCGATCACCTGGTAGCAGCAGCTGCACCGCACTCGGCCCGCTTCGGCGGGCTTTTTCATTTCTAGAACCATCAAGAAAGCCTCGAATGCCCGATATCGACAACGACGCGCAGAAGGCGCTGATCAAGGAAGCCATTTCCGAGTGGCTCGACAAACAGTTCGCCACGCTCGGAAAGTGGACGCTCGGCGGCATCTGTTCCATGGGCCTCGCGGCACTGACGTTCTGGTTCCTTTCTTCTAATGGGTGGCACAAATGAGCGCACTAATTTCCTTCCTCAGCGGCTCCGTTTTCCGCATGATCTGGGGCGAACTCAGCTCGGCATGGACCGCGTACCAGGACCACAAGCACGAGATGGAGCGCATGCGCTTCCAGGCCGAGCAGGACGATAAGCAGCACGCGCGCAACCTGGAGGCGATCCAGGTCCAGCACCAGCTCGGCGTGGAGACGATCCGCGTGCAGGGGGAGGTTGACCTGACGAAGATCGATGCAGAGATCTTCGGTACCGGCGTGGAGCTGACTGGGAAGACGACCGGATTCAAGTGGGTGGACGCCTGGAACTCGGCCGTCCGCGCGGCGCTGGCCACCGAGTGCATGGTCTTGATCAGCTTGCACTACTACCGCAAGGAATGGGTGCTGGATGCCGCGGGCTGGGAGCTCGCCGGCGCCGCGCTTGGCATCTTCGTGGCTGACCGGACGCTGTTCCGGCGCGGGAAATGACCAGGGCCAGGTTCCTGTCGCTAGCCGTACAGGTGACGGCGGCGCTCTGCCGGCGCTTCGAAGGACTGGTGCTGCATCCGTACCTGTGCGCCGCCGGCGTTCCCAGCATCGGATACGGCGCCACCTACTACCTCGACGGCCGACCAGTGACGCTCAAGGACCCGCCGATCAGCAAGCAGACGGCGGAGGTCATGCTGCTGCACATGGTCAGGTACATCTACCTGCCGGCCGTCCTGAAGCTCTGCCCGCACGTCGACAGTCCGGAGCGCCTGGCCGCGCTGATCGACTTCGCGTTCAATCTCGGCACCGGCCGGCTCAAGTCGTCGACGTTGCGCAAGCGCGTGAACGCCGGCGACTGGGATGCCGCGGGCGTCGAAATCATGAAATGGGTCAGGGGCGGGGGGCGGGTGCTAAAGGGGCTAGTGCGACGTAGAGAAGCCGAGCGAGCATTGATGCGGTAGGCAAAGACTTCTGGGCTACCCGATATCTGCTTCCGACCCCTGGGCCGTTTGCGATGTATCCATCTGCGGATTTGCCGGTATGTCTGTCATTGCAAGCCAGATGGTGGCCAGCCGCTCATCGTCGAATCCTCGCACGTGGCGCGATTCGGGGTCGGCAGGTAGCATGGCAGCATCGGCGGAGATGCGCGACAGCCTGGACGGGCTGTAGAGCAACGCAAATCTCTTCATGCCTGCAATCCTCATCCTTTGGAACCAGTCACGGGCCAGCCAGTCCGCAACGCCGGTCCAAATCCCTTGCACAAGGCGGTTGTCGTTTAGGACTTTTGTCGCGCTGAAGTGAGACATTGCTGCGAGTATCGCCTCGCACCCTTCAACGACCGACGCGTCAGACTGGTAACCCTTCCAGTTGGCATAGATCCAATTATTTTTCGCATCGAAGCTCACTTCGATGTAATCGCGTTCAAAGAATGTTTGCATTTCCGGCGGTGCGATGCGGGATGCGGCGGAGACGTGGCCGGCAATGTAGTCCTGCGCGTGGTGCGGCGCTTCGAAAATCGACCGTCAGTGCGGAGTATGGGCATTGAGGCCGGGAGATTCTACGCGGAACAGATCCTCTCCGCTATCAAATCCTGAGGTCTGCACGCATATTGGAGCGGCGCTTGCTGTTTTCAAGCCTCGCTCGCTGTTGCCCACGAACCCGTGGTTGGGTGTGGCCAGGGTTGTGAGGGGAAAGAGGGGTGCGCGGCCACCGTCGAGATCATGAAGCGGGTACGCGGCGGCGGCGGGGCTGAAGGGACTAGTCAGGCGCCGCGAGGCAGGGCGCGCTTTGCCTACGGCTTCCAGCCCCAGCTGAGGACACGTTTGCGGACAATTGCGACACTCTCCGCCGCACCGGACATGTTGTTGAACGGTAGCGGCTTGGAGATGTAGATGTAGCCAGGTCGGGCGCGTTCGACTGCCCCGCAATACGGGCAGGTGATCTCTGCCTGCATTGATAAGGGCTCGTCAAGGGAGCAGCCAAAGCGGAGCACGAGGAATCCGTGTCCACAGCCATTGTTGCGGCATTGTGTTACCTCCCCGTCCATCATGCTTCCTTTCTTCCGTCGCGAGCACTGGTTCTAATGACGGATGATTTCTTCGAAGGATACGTCGATTAAACGACTGCCAGATGCAGCATTGGCATCATCCGCATGGTCTCTGCAGCGAAGGCGTGAGCTACGAAAGAGGAACGCACCGCACATTAGGAAGCGACGTATTTCGTCGTCAGTTAGACGCTCAGATGCATTCGCTAATGTTTCTACAAATAAGGAAGTAATCCGGTCGGCGTCGAGGTTACGCGAATCGAGGCGCATTAGCAGCGCCAGAATTTGATACTCGTCCACTATGTCCTCTTCGTGATTGCGCTGTTGGTAACATACGACAGTGAACCGCTACGACACGTTGCCACGGCACCGATAACATTTCTGCATCAGTCCAAAGTCGCGATGTTGAAGGACTATTAACGTCAGCTATATGCGACGACGGTCGCCATGTTCGAATCGGATAGTGGAACTGTTCGCGTATCTCCCTGTCGTTACTGCCAGTTACACGACGAGGAGGCCATGAATCAGGACGAGATATTAAGGAGAGTCAAGGAGACCAACACTGCGGAGTTGGACACTGAATTGGTAGCCGAGATCTACTCGCACGTCCTCTTCTTGCTGTCGGACAGCATTGCTGCGAGCGATCTGCAGCGACTTATTCTTCTCGGTGCAGCGATGTACAAAAATGGAACGTCAGCTCGAGCGGAGCTGCAAATGCCGCCACTCGTGTCGGATATAGGGGTTCCGCCGACGAGCTATTTACAGTAAGAAGCAATGGAATGAAGAATCCGGCGTGTCGCAGCAGCGATGGAGCTTCCTCTACTTCGCGAGGAGCTTGCGCTCGTCCCCGTGCTTCCTCGCCGTTGACCTCGCAATCTTAAAGTCCACTTACCCCGAGCAGCATCTTTGCCTGCTGGAGCAGATCGTCGCGCGCCGGATGCGGCTTATCGCCGACGGGCCGTTCATCGTCTCCCTGGTCGGCTTGCAGGTATTCGACAGTGGCGGACTTGATGGCGGGGAGGGCGTTGAAGATCGGCCGATTGTATGTCATTCGGTGCTCTCGTCAGTTCTCTCATCGATCGAATTCTGTAACCGCGGAATACGATCGAGCGGAATCTTATGCGCTGCCCGTTCTTGATCGATGGAGATGACCTCGGCGTTGACGGTTACAGACGGCTGGCAGTCAAGGAGCGTTGTAAGATCTTTCGATATCTGGATTGCGGCCTTCTGAAGATTTGCATCAATTTCGCCAGTTTCATGTCCGGCTGCTCGCAGTTTATCCCTTAGCCCGATGAGCGCATCAATGCTTTCTACTTTGCGCGGAATGGCGGCAATCTTACCTTCGGTCGTCAAGTTGCGGTACATGAAGCCGGCGAACGATCGAATGAAGCCAGCGATGATCTCAAGGACCTTTTCGTCTCCCGCTACACTCGCCCACAGGCTTCCCGATTCGATTTTCACGATTTGCAACGGCGAGTCGACTTGCGAGATCTGAAGAAGATTGCATACCTCTTCATACATAGACTGAATGGCGGACAAGCGCTCAATGAAGTCTGTGAAGCTATTCGTGAGCGGCAGGGCTACAGAAAGACTGCCCCGATCATCCGCAACAGATTCGGACGCGTCGAGCAGCGACGCCGTGAAGTTAGCACTGAGTTCCAGATCAGTAAGTCTTTTGTCCAGGAAGGCTGCTTGTCGTACCAGAGCGACGGCATTCTTAGTCCGCCGTCGCGTGATGTACGTATCGAAGTTCTCGGAAAATTCCGCGATGTCCTTCATTAAGCTTTGCAAATATTCCGACCGAGGAGAAAGCTGGTGCTTTATATCCAGAAATATTTCGAATGAATTTACTTGCGCGAAAAAGCGCCGCACGGAAATGCCCGCTACCGCACCTGACAGGTTTGCATAGAACTGATGTAGGCTGGTGGCGCCTTCGCTGGCTCGCCCGCTTCCCTCTGCAATAAGTTGCAAATGGAATTCAACGGTCGCATAGAGCTCAGAAAGCTTTGCTACGCCGCCACGAAAAGCGGGCGCCGCACCTAGTTCAAGTCGAATTTCATCGAGCAAATGTTGCAGTTCGTGAGTGAGCATATCGGCGAGAGTAGGCGTTCGTTAGAGACAAGAGCAGCGCATAGCAAAAAGGGCCAACGCTCGCGCGAAGGCCCTTCTCTTTTCCGGTCCGACTTGGCCATCTTCCAAAATTTGGAAATCCATCTTCCAAAAGTCAGTATGCGCTAGGCCGGAAAACGGCTTTATTCTTGGGGTGGCCGATGGGACTCGAACCCACGACGACAGGAATCACAATCCTGGACTCTACCAACTGAGCTACGGCCACCATTGAAGTCTTTACCCGGTTCAACACCGAGGAAGCCCGTCATTATACAAACTTCATTCGCCCGTGGCAAATCAATTCCTTTGCCGTGCCTCAACGATTATCGGCTTCCAGCGACCGTGACGGTAGGATCGATACCCAGCAGTCTGACAAAGGCTGCGGAGAGCGTCGTCTTGCTGCCCGTGGTATAGCCGTGCACCGTGCCGTCAGCCAGCCGATCCCCATGCAGCAGGTTGCGCTCCTTCAGCAGGCGGGCCAGGTGATTCGCGACAGGTTTGCCAGTGTCGACGATGGCAACGGGTTGCGCCGTCAGGCGGGGCAGGACTTCCTCTATCAGCGGCAGCACAAAGGGATAGTGGGTGCAACCAAGCACCAGCGTATCCGCACCCTGCTCGATCAAGGGCGCGAGATAGCCGTGCAGCAGGATCGCCGTTTCAGGCGAATGCAGTTCGCCTTTCTCCACCTGGTCGGCCAGGCCGACGCATGGTTGCGGCAGGAAGTTGACGCCGGTGGAACGGGAAAGCTGCTGGCGCAGCGTCTCGAATTTCGCGCTCGCCAGGGTGCCGCGCGTTGCCATCACGCCGACCACGCCGTTGCGGGTAAGGGCTGCCGCAGGCTTGAGTCCGGGCTCGACACCGACGATCGGCACGTCCGGATACCGCTCGCGCAACGCCCGGATGGCTGCCGCGGTCGCGGTATTGCAGGCCACGACCAGCGCCTTGACGCCCTGCTGCAGCAGAAATTCCGCGATGCCGAGCGAACGCGCGGTGATGTCCTCTTCGCTGCGCCCGCCATACGGCGCATAGCCGGAGTCCGCGAAGTAGAGCAGGTCTTCCCGCGGCAGGCAGGTGCGGATATGCCGGAGCACCGACAAGCCGCCGAGGCCGGAATCAAAAACCCCGACGGGCGCGTTGCCTGCGGCCGTCGGGGTTGTGCGTGACGAGCTTGCGTCCACGACGGATCGGTCAGGCGGTCGTCACCGGGATCTTGCCCAGGCTGCCCGTGGCGATGCGCTCCGCCCATTCCTTGGGGCCGGTGTTGTGCACCGAGATGCCGTTGGAGTCGACCGCGACGGTAACCGGCATGTCCTTGACCTCGAACTCATAGATCGCTTCCATGCCGAGATCGGCGAATCCGACCACCTTTGCGCCCTTGATTGCCTTCGACACCAGGTAGGCGGAGCCGCCCACGGCCATCAGGTAGGCCGACTTGTGCTTCTTGATCGATTCGATGGCAACCGGGCCGCGCTCGGCCTTGCCAATCATGGAGATCAGGCCGGTCTTCTCGAGCATCATGTCGGTGAACTTGTCCATGCGGGTGGCGGTGGTCGGGCCCGCCGGGCCGACCACTTCCTCGCGCACCGGATCGACCGGGCCGACGTAGTAGATCACCCGGTTGGTGAAATCCACCGGCAGCGACTCTCCCTTGGCCAGCATGTCCTGGATGCGCTTGTGCGCGGCATCGCGGCCGGTCAGCATCTTGCCGTTCAGGAGCAGGGTCTGGCCCGGCTTCCAGGACGCGACTTCTTCCTTGGTCAGCGTGTCGAGGTCGACGCGCTTCGACTTCTGGGTGTCGGGCACCCACTGCACGTCCGGCCACTCGGACAGCGCCGGCGGTTCGATGTAGGCCGGGCCGGAACCGTCGAGCACGAAATGCGCGTGGCGCGTCGCCGCGCAGTTCGGGATCATCGCGACCGGCTTGGAGGCCGCATGCGTCGGATACATCTTGATCTTCACGTCGAGTACGGTGGTCAGGCCGCCCAGGCCCTGCGCGCCGATGCCGAGCGCATTGACCTTCTCGTACAGCTCCAGGCGCATCTCTTCGGTCTTGTCCCGCGGGCCGCGCTGCTTCAGCTCGTACATGTCGATGCTTTCCATCAGCGATTCCTTGGCCATCATCATCGCCTTCTCGGCGGTGCCGCCGATGCCGATGCCGAGCATGCCGGGCGGGCACCATCCCGCGCCCATCGTCGGCACCGTCTTCAGCACCCAGTCGACCACCGAGTCGGACGGGTTGAGCATGACGAACTTCGACTTGTTCTCGGAGCCGCCGCCCTTGGCCGCGACCTGCACGTCCACGGTATTGCCGGGCACGACTTCCATATGCACCACGGCCGGCGTGTTGTCCTTGGTGTTCTTGCGCTCGAACTGCGGATCGGCGACCACGGACGCGCGCAGCATGTTGTCCGGGTTGTTGTAGCCGCGGCGCACGCCTTCATTGACGGCATCGGTGATCGAGCCGCTGAAGCCTTCGAACCGGACTTCCATGCCGATCTTGAGGAAGACATTGACGATGCCGGTGTCCTGGCAGATCGGCCGGCGGCCTTCCGCGCACATCTTGGAGTTGGTCAGGATCTGCGCGATCGCATCCTTCGCCGCCGGGCTCTGCTCGCTCTCGTAGGCGCGCGCCAGGTGCTGGATGTAGTCGACCGGATGGTAGTAGCTGATGTACTGGAGCGCGGCCGCTACCGATTCGATCAGGTCTTCTTGCTTGATGATGGTCATGATGGTTCGTGCTTGGTGTCAGTGGGAATTCTTGCTGTGCTCGAGCGCCGGCGCCATGATGCGGTCGCATGCCGCGATCGCCATTGCCGACAGCAGGAAGGCAATGTGAATGGCGGTCTGCGCGATGAGCGTCTTGGCGTCGTAGGCGTTGGCGTTGATGAAGGTCTTGAGCAGGTGGATCGAGGAGATGCCGATGATGGCCGTCGCCAGCTTCACCTTCAATACCGACGCGTTCACGTGCGACAGCCATTCCGGCTGGTCCGGGTGGCTTTCCAGGTGCATCCGCGAGACGAAGGTCTCATAGCCGCCGACGATCACCATGATCAGCAGGTTCGAGATCATCACCACGTCGATCAGGCCGAGCACGACCAGCATGATGATGCTTTCCGTGAGCTTGGTCGGGCGCGGCGCACCCTCGATCGCCACGGCGCCGATGATATGGTCGAGCGCCGAGGCGTTGCCCATCGCGGCGCCGATCAGGTCGACCAGCTCGACCCAGAAATGATAGACGTAGACGCCCTGCGCAAGGATCAGGCCGATGTACAGCGGAAGCTGCAGCCAGCGGCTCATGAAAATCAGGTTGGGCAGGGGGCGGATCGGCCGCGTGGCCTTCGAAGTTTCTTTTTCCGTGGGATTCATGACGTGAGGGAAAACGGCCTGGACAAAACCCGTGCATTTTACACGCGCCCGCTGCTTTCGCTCCGGCATCGGTGTTTTTCCTGTGCAGCGCAAACTGACGCATATCAATGGCAGAACGACAAGCGCGGACTATAACGCTGGAACCCGGCAAGGCGCTCCACGACCTTGCCAAAAAAGCATGTGTAAGGCTTAAGTAAGAGTAAGGGCTTAAGGTCGCACACCAAACCAAACCTCAGCGGGAGACGTCCATGGCCGACATCGAGACCTTCAAACAGGAGAACCGTGTTTTCAATCCGCCGTCCGAACTCGTGCGCGGCGCGGCGATCTCGGGCATGGAGAGCTACCAGGCCATGTGCGCCGCCGCGGAGCGCGACTACGAAGGCTTCTGGGCCGAGCTGGCCCGGAGCAACCTGGCCTGGAACAAGCCCTTCACCCGGGTTCTCGACGAATCGCAGGCGCCGTTCTACAAGTGGTTCGAGGACGGCCAGCTCAACGTCTCCTACAATTGCCTGGAACGCAACCTCCAAAACGGCAACGCGGAGAAGACCGCCATCATCTTCGAAGCTGACGACGGCACCGTCACCCGGGTCAGCTACCAGCAACTGCACGACAAGGTCTGCCAGTTCGCGAACGGCCTGAAATCCATCGGCATCAAGAAGGGCGACCTCGTGGTCGTCTACATGCCGATGTCGGTCGAAGGCATCGCCGCCATGCAGGCCTGCGCCCGCATCGGCGCAACCCACTCGGTGGTCTTCGGCGGTTTTTCCGCCAAATCCCTGCAGGAGCGCATCATCGACGCCGGCGCGGTCGCCGTCATCACCGCCGACGAGCAGGTCCGCGGCGGCAAGCAGCTGCCGCTCAAGGCCATCGTCGACGAGGCACTCGCCATGGGCGGCTGCGATTCCATCCGCAAGGTCGTGGTCTACCGGCGCACCGGCGGCAATGTGAATTTCCAGGCCGGCCGCGACCTCTGGCTGCATGACGTGCTTGCCAGCCAGGCCACCACCTGCGAACCGGAATGGGTCAGCGCGGAACACCCGCTGTTCATCCTGTACACCTCCGGCTCCACCGGCAAGCCCAAAGGCGTCCAGCACTCCTCCGGCGGCTACCTGCTGTGGGCGATGCTGACCATGAAGTGGACCTTCGACATCAAGCCGACCGACATATTCTGGTGCACGGCCGATATCGGCTGGGTCACCGGCCACACCTACATTGCCTACGGTCCGCTTGCGGTTGGCGCCACTCAGATCGTGTTCGAAGGCGTGCCGACCTTCCCGCACGCCGGCCGCTTCTGGGAAATGATTCAGAAGCACAAGGCCACGATCTTCTACACTGCGCCGACGGCGATCCGTTCGCTGATCAAGGCATCGGAGGCCGACGCCAAGGTCCATCCGAAGAATTTCGACCTGTCCAGCCTGCGCCTGCTCGGTTCCGTCGGCGAACCGATCAATCCGGAAGCCTGGATGTGGTACTACCGGAATGTCGGCAACGAGAAATGCCCGATCGCCGACACCTTCTGGCAGACCGAGACGGGCGGCCACATGATCACCCCGCTGCCAGGCGCCACGCCGATGGTCCCCGGTTCCTGCACGCTGCCGCTGCCCGGTATCCAGGCCGCCGTGGTCGACGAGACCGGCAACGATCTGCCCAACGGCCAGGGCGGCATCCTGGTCGTCAAGCGCCCATGGCCGGCAATGATCCGCACCATCTGGGGCGACCCGGAACGTTTCAAGAAGAGCTACTTCCCGGAGGAGCTGGGCGGCAAGACCTACCTTGCCGGCGACGGCGCGGTGCGCAACGAGAAGACCGGCTACTTCACCATCACCGGCCGCATCGACGACGTGCTTAATGTCTCCGGCCACCGGATGGGCACGATGGAAATCGAATCCGCGCTGGTCGCCAATCCGCTGGTGGCGGAAGCCGCCGTGGTCGGCAAGCCCGACGAGACCACCGGCGAAGCCATCTGCGCCTTCGTCGTCCTCAAGCGCGCCCGCCCGACCGGCGACGAGGCAAAGCAGATCGCCAAGGAACTGCGCGACTGGGTCGCCAAGGAAATCGGCCCCATCGCCAAGCCCAAGGAAATCCGTTTCGGCGACAACCTGCCCAAGACCCGCTCGGGCAAGATCATGCGCCGCCTCCTGCGCGTACTCGCCAAGGGCGAAGAGATCACGCAGGACGTATCCACACTCGAGAACCCAGCCATCCTGGAGCAACTCAAGCAGGCGCAATAAGCAAGCGCCGGACTACGGGGGAGACAAAGCAAGAGGGCGCGGCCAAAAGCCGCGCCCTCTTGCTTTCGATACCATGCCCCCGTGAAATCTTGCAGATCCTTCGCGAACTGCTGCTATAATGTGCGGCTTCGCACGACTGCGAAGCCGAATCCAGGAGAGATGGATGAGTGGTTTAAGTCGCACGCCTGGAAAGCGTGTATAGGTTCATAGCCTATCGGGGGTTCGAATCCCCCTCTCTCCGCCACCTACGTAAGCGCCTGATTCTCAGTGAGTTTCAGGCGTTCTTCTTTTCCGCTTCGCTATTCTGTTGTCTTGCGAGTTAACTCCGGGATAGTTTTGACCGACGGTGTACCCTCTATCTTTGCCATCTCCTCGTTATCTTGATCTCCTTAATCAGCGGCCAGTCGCACAGCATCTTCGTGCTGTTGCCTAGCGGCTTGGCGATGAAGGCCGGATTAGCCCCTGAAATCAGCGCGACGGTCGCATACTTGTACCGCGTTTTGTACGGGCGGGCGGTCGCGGATCCGAGCTTGGCACGCGTCGGGTCAATGCATGCTTCGACAGGCTGATGCCGGTCTACAAAGACGCCATCCTGCGGCGGTACCAGTCGGGTTCTTAAGTCTGGCGATTCGGGAGCGTCGGCGGCTCAGAGGATGCCAAGATCATGGTTCGGATGAAGTTTGTGACGAGGGGGCTATTGTAGACGTAGGTGCTGCTCGACAAATCGAATATGGACGGGCGCAATTCTAGACTGGCGCCTCGTCCTATTACCCGCCCAAATCCTCACGGATGTCTTGCCACGTCTTTTCGAGGACGGCCCGCGACTGATTTATAAGTTCAAGGGCTCGCCGCTCGATTGCATCGAGATCAATCGGGTCTTCTTGTAGCAGATCGACGATCGTTTCCATGTTCTTGATCAGTTCTTCCGAATAGCGTTTCTGCGGGTCGAGCATCATCTCAATCCTGGCTTGAATTTCTACCAACTCGGTGAGTCGGTCGTCCGATGCGCTGCTTTGCATGTAGTTGCTATTTGCTTTAATCTCGTGCCCCATTCTTGACACGAGAGATACGAACTTTGACAGAGAGTGTCTTAGCTCTGTTTGCCACTCTTTCCTAAACTGCGCAGTAGAAGAGCGAATTTGGTTCTTCTGGCTGACAAATGCAAGCCGACCGATGGCAAAAGTCGCCACTGCGCCGACAACGCCGACGAAGACTGTCGCCCAAAAGATTGGCCAGTCGGTAGGCGTGTCAACCTTTAGCTTTAGCGTCTTCGGCTCGATCTCGATCGTGGATTTGGTAACGATAGTTGGCACTGGGCCTCTTAGCTCTATTGTCTGCAAAGCGGGCGTAGCGAGCTTCTGCTCGCCGGTTTTACCTGCTGCTTTCGGATGTTGGGTGAACTGCGTTGCAGTCTGGTCTGTTTGGGCTACTGTGAGCTGCATATGAAGAGGTCCGGTGTTTCGGTGTGTCTAGTCGGGCCAGAAATATAGCCGAAAAATTACTGGTACAACCGTTACCATTTCGGCTATATTCGCGGTGGAGAAGTTGCGTATTAAGGAATTGCAGCTTCTCCAATCCAGAGCCCCGCCTTGAGTGGGGCTTTCGCACATTCAGAATCATGAATGGAGCGAATATGGCAAAAAGGGCAGAGCGGCGCGCCCACGCAGAGAGGTTGAAGAAGGCGCGGCAAGCATACTGGGGCTGGCACGGTCTAAGCGGCAAGCAGGCGGGAATAGTGGCCTACACACCTAAGACCTGTAGCTGCTGGATGTGCGGGAACCCGCGGAAATACTTTGGCGAACGCACGATTCAGGAGCGCCGCCGGATGCAGGAGGACGAATAGACTCGAACTGTGAAACCAACGTCGGGCCTTTTTGCTTTTGCGGCCACCAGTTGAAGTCGCAGCAGGATTTGCTGCTTCCGGCCCTGCGCCAGTGGCGCCTGCACCTACGCATCACAGCTTGGGAGCTGAGGGCAGGCAAAAAGTATCACTGAGGCGGCCGTGACCTCATTCGAAGCACGCCACGAGCGAACCGGCAACGTGCCAACAGGTGAGAACAGGCTGTCAGGGCGTCGGTTCGCAGTGGAGTACAGGCCGAACGAGAGCGCCTGGGAGCAGAACGCCTGGATCGCAAAAAAATACCCGGCAACTCTGGCAGATCGCGTAGGGCTGGGCGAGGTCAAACGCCCAGTAGTCCCGGGCTGATCCCCAGCGCTGCCGCGATCTTTGCGCGAGTGGCTTTCTAATTCTTCGGCGCCGCTTCCTGTTGAGAGTAAGCGGACTGAGAAATGCCGAGGCACTCGGCCATTTCCGCCTGAGTGATGGCAAGGTGCTCGCGCCAGGCGTGGATAGGCGTCATCTCGTGCACCACCATGAATTCGACAACCTCATGGGGAACGCTGCGGCGCTGGCCTTCAGTCACTTGTGACCGAACATAATCGGCATAAGGGATGACGACAAAGGCGGGCTTCCCGTCCGGCCCATTAATGATTTGGATTTTGGTAGGTCCGCTCATCGCGCTCCTTCTCTTCCTGGATTGAGACGATGCGAACCACGCCGTCCAAGTTAAAGAACACTCTATAGTAGCCGACGCGGAGCCGATACTGGTGCACATGGTTCGTCAGGTCTTTGACGTTCTGGAAGTTCGGCATCTCCGCCAGGGCGCGGACCGCAAACACAATATGCTTGCCGTGCTGGACATCCGCAAAGGGTAGAATCGGCTTCCCGCACTTCTCCTGCCCATGCATGGAAACCATTTTCTTCTGGACGTCGAAACTGTTCTGGATGCTGCTGTCGCCGGATAGTCTCTTCCTGCTCCTGCTTGCCGCCGGGTGGGGCTTGCTGAGGGCCGGGCGGGAGAAGGCGGGGCGGCGATTGATTGGTTTTTTGCTCGCGTCACTCTGCTGCCTTGCGTTGTTCCCGGTGGACGAATGGCTGATGCATCCGATCGAAAGCCGTATCACCGCCAAGCCGGTACTGCCGGCCGATGTGGATGGCATCATCATGCTCGGCGGAGCCGAGCAGACGCAGCGCAGTCGGGCGTGGGGACAGCCGGCACTGGGCGAGGCGGGTGAACGATACATGGCCTTCCTCGAACTGGCGCACGCGTATCCGGAGGCGAAGCTGGTGTTCTCCGGCGGCTCCGGGCAACTTCTGGGGCAGGAGCTGAAGGAGGCGGACATTGCTGCCGACGTGTTGCGGCGGCAGGGCCTGGAGACGTCACGGGTGCAGTTTGAAAGCGCGTCGCGCAACACGGCCGAGAATGCGCTGCGGACCGTGCAGGGCGCGCGACCGACGCAAGGTGAGCGCTGGATACTGGTGACTTCGGCCTTCCACATGCCGCGGGCAATGGGCGGGTTTTGCAGGGCCGGGCTGGCGGTCATTCCCTATCCGGTCGACCAGCGCTCGGAACCCGGGCGCCTGCTCCGACTGGAGCTCGACCTGGCCGGTCATCTGCTTCGGACGCGTGACGCGATGAGCGAGTGGGTCGGGCTTGTCGTCTACTACCTGCTCGGGCGGACCAATGCGTTGCTTCCGCAGTCCTGTGAACTGGCATGATTGCCGAAGTTGCGCGGGCCAATGCGGTCGGAAGGAGAATCATGGCCTGCGCCGGCGCCGGCTCGATGAAGCGATGTTCTCGAGCCGGCGGGTACCTCTGGTTCAGCTGTTCAGTACCAGGAAGTGGCCGCCTTCTCGCTTGATCGCCGTCATCCATTCCTTCAGCACCGGCGGCGGGTCGCCGTCACACGCCAGGTCCACGTCAGTCTTGACGATGGCATACGGTCCGAACTGGGGCACCGAGCGCTGTCCCGAGTAACCAAAATTCTCGAGGTCGGAAATATCGGTACCTGCACGGACGACCAGGTGACGGTAGGGGATCGTAGTCGACTTGTAAATATCCACGAGCATGGGGAAATCCTCTAAGCAGAAAGCGGTGTGCTGTAGATTTGCCGGCGGGCAAAATTGTTCCCGAGAATTTTAATCGGAAGCGTGAATGATTGGCTTCACGATGCTCCGCTGCGAATCCGCGGAGGGTAGGGCCGTACCTTGTCCTGTTCGCCCGCATCATTGCGTGCGACGATCGCCCTTGCAGGTTCTGTCGCGCTCAGATTGATCGCCTCGTGCGGGACGCCGGGCGGGATGAACAGAAAATCACCGGCTTCGCTGACGATGGACTCGGACAGACCCTCTCCATGTCGTGTCTCCACCCGTCCCTGCAGAACATAGATCGCTGTTTCGTGTGTTTCGTGAATGTGCGGCTCTGCCCGGGCGCCCGGCGGTATCACGACGATGTGCATCGACAGCGCCCGGCTTCCCGCCGTGCTGCCCGAGATGCCGATGAAATAGGGGAGGCGTTGCGGGGTCAGCAACTCCCGTTCCGGTTTCACTGCGATGATGCGCCTGGCACCCGGCCGCTCCATGTCTGCCCCTTGCTGTTCAATGCAGGAATGTTAGCACCTGGGTCATGCGGTCCTGCGGTTTTGACGGCGTCTTCGTGCGCATTGTGGCGCAAAGGAGAATGTGCGCGGTTGTCCTCCGGGCAGGGCAGCTGAGCCGGGGAGATGCGGAGGCGAGCGATGCTAGCGCCGGTCGGTGCGAAAGGGCTGGGGCGGACGGGCGTCGTTCCCGTGGTGAAGATCGCGTTCATATTCGGCGATGACCTGCGCGCCGAACAGCAGCAACGCGGCGGCGGCCTCGAGGCTGAGCAGGACCACGATGGCCGTGGTGAGCGATCCGTACACCACGTTGACCTGCGATAGCGTGGCGAAGTACCACACGAGGAGGTGGCGCGTCACTTCCCATAGCAACGCCGCGGTCACGCCGCCGATCAGCGCGTGCCGCAGCGACAGGCGGCCGACCGGCATCACGAGGTAGACCGAGGTGATCACCAGGATTTCCCCTGCCAGGCCCAGCAGGTAGAGCAGCGCGCCCGACACGCCGTCAAGCTGCCAGCGGTGGCCGAACAGGCGCACGCTGTCGTCGCCGAGCGCCTGCAGGCTGCCGGCGACCACCGTCACCAGGAACAGGCCGACGCCCAGGAACAGGATGTAGCAATAGGGCAGCAACGCCGAGACCAGGAAGTGCCGGCGACGGATCGCCACACGATGGAAGAAGATCACGGACATCGCGTTCTCCAGCACGGTGAAGGCCAGGGAGCTGAAGAAGAGCAGGGTCACCGCAAGCAAGGGCCCGATGAATTCCCGGTGGGCGAGGAAGTTCGACAGCTCGGCGACGATGGCGCCGGATTGCCCGGGCAACAGCCATTCAAGATAGATCGCGAGCGTCTGCAGCAACTCGGTCTCGTCGATGAGGTGCGACAGCGCGATGACGGTCACGATCATCAGCGGCACGATGGACAGCAGGGCGTAGTAGGCCACGGCACCGGCAAGCAGCAGCCCCTGGTTGCCCCGGAAGCTTTTCAGCGCGCGCAGGAAGAACGCGCCGGGACGGGTCCAGATCGTTGCAGTGCCTGGGTCATTGTTTTGCATGCGGCTGTACGCGCCTGTGGATGCGCAAAAGCCTACCTTAGCGCATGCCCGCCCGGGCTGGCTTGGTATCCGTCATGCCCGTCATTTGTCGCGTCGGCGCTTGCCGTCATCCCGTCCCGCGCCGATGGAGCTCGCGAAGTTCGCGTGGGCGCTGTCGAACGCGGCGTCGACGGCGGAAAGGATGGGCGAGTTGCGGTACTGGGCGCGGAACCACCTGCACCAGTAGGCATCCTTTTCGAGTTCCGCGCGCGCTGCTTCCAGGGCGGCGATCCGCTCGTCGCGCACGTTGATCTCCTGCTGCAGATGGTGGATGGTGCGGGAGGCCTTCTCGACGAGTGCGACCAGTTCATCAAGAATGGCGGCGTTCGCGTCGTGCTGTCGGCTCAATCGGAATCCCCGGATACAGGTGGCATGAGAAGCGCCGTACGAGATGCGTACGGCGCGCTTGCAGCCGATGCGCGCGTTCAGGCGCAACAGCAGGCAGGCGCAGAAGAAGCCTGGCTCCCCGACCTGGACTCGAACCAGGGACCTGCGGATTAACAGTCCGTCGCTCTACCGACTGAGCTATCGGGGAAAGGAGGCGGCATTATAGGGCGGCCTCACCGTCTAGTCAAAGCGTATCGCGCGGCGTACGGTCCGGCGGTCGCCCGCGGCATGATTCGCCATGCCGCGGCGTCCGCTGCCGCATTTCCGGCCCGGCCCGGCTTCGCTATTCGAAGCGTTTAATACTGTTTGGATCGCGGCCCATCCATGGTCTCGAAGGAAGGAACAGGTCGCGCGGATCCGACTTGTCCTCGGTCTGCCGGTACACATGCGCCCAGATGCTGATACAGCGGGATATGTCCTCGCGGCTCAGCTTCTCCTGTTTCGGGGAAGTCTTCCCGAGCTTGATGGGGGAGGTGTAACGCGCATCACTGACAGGCGGAATTGGCTTGGTCAATGAACGTGACTGACGCTTTTCCATGGCGGCCTCGCACAACTGCACAATAATTCGGCTGATTTCCAGGCAGTACGTCTTCACGCTGCCTTGTCGTTGTTGGTGCGGGTCACGCGCGTGGCGAAGAACCGGAAGAATGCGGCTGACGTCGCAGGTTCCCCTGTATCGCTTGTCTGCGCAAGACGGAACACCATGAAGGCTTGGAATCGCTGAAGGCGAACAAGTTCTCCGGCCGATGCGCGATGTGACTCCGATCCTTGCGGACGGTGCCGGAACTTCCGATGGGATTTCCGTACGAAGAACAAATACTGCCGCTCTGGCGCTGGATGAGGTTTCCTATGGCCGCTGTCGAACAAACTGCCCAAAGACTCGAGATACTCGTTGAGGCAGCCTGCCGCTATGGCCTGGTGCTGGAACTGCTTTCAGCAATCCACGAGATGCAGAATGGACGCCAGCTCGGACCCGGTGAAGCCGAGCTGTTCAATGCTGCCTCCATTGCCGCATTGCTGGCCAAGCTGGAACGCGCCAAGCGCGGTATCGATCTCGAGTGACCGTCGGCGTCTCTTAAGACGGCGAGTGCGTCAGGCTTTCCTGAACAGCTTCTTGGTGAATTCCTCCAGCGACACCAGTGCCCGATGCAAGGCGCGCTGCAACTGTTGGGACGGCCGTTGGCCCGAATAGAGGCTGTGCACTGAAGGCTTGCGGCGGGACCGGAGGGTCTTGCTGCCGGGCGTGCTGCGGACGAAGTGCCCGCCGATGAAATCGGCCCGCTCCTCGCGTGCAGACCCGGTTGCGGCCTGCGCTTCGCTGCGCGCGATCCACTCATCATGCTCACGCCTCTTGGCCGGGTCGGACAGGACGGCGTAGGCGGTATTGATGATCTGGATGACGCGGATCGCTTCCGTGCTGTCGCCATGACGGTCCGGATGGTACTTCTGGCACAAGGTCTTGTACGCAGCCCTGATCACCTCGGGCGGTGCGTCGCGCGCCACCTTCAGGTTGTCGTAGTGCGTATGGACGTTTGCCATGGTGCGAAGAAGGAAGAGTCGGACAGAAATGAAATGGCGGGCGATCTGGAGACGCAACAGCTCGGGCCAAACCTATCGTAAATCATGTTTGCCCCGGGATTATTGCAGTTTATCAATTTGACTACAGCCCCTGGTCCTTGATGAGTGTATTTCCAGCGCGGACCGCGGCATCAATTGCGTCCTCGTAGCTCTCGAACCGCCCCTCGACATGCCGCTTGTCCAATACGCACTGGAAGTTGTCGGCCCGTGAATCGAACCGATAAATGCTGACGAAGGGATCCCAGCCGCCGGCGGGAAGTTCATGGGCGATCAAATGCAACTGGTACTGCCCCACTGTTTCAATCTGCATGTCTTGCTCCTCGACTTGATCATGCTAGCAGCGGCCGGGTGGCTGCGCTTGACCCTGGTCATTCCTCTTCCCCAAAAAATTAAGCGCGCAATCGGCCTCCCTATGTTGTTCCTGGGAACAATTTCGTAGAATACGGGTCTAGACGCCTTCTCACTTCCCAAACAGGAATAGCAATAATGTCAAGTGAATCCCGGAACCTTGAAATTGCAGCACTGCGCCAGCTTGAAGAAGCAGTCCGTGCCTGCGGCCTGCCGACGGTGATGGTCTCCGGGCAGCGCCAACTCGACATGCTTGCCGCGGCACTGCGCGCAGTCGACGAGGCGCGCAATGCCGAACAACTGGTCCATGGATAACGCTGGGGCCTGACCTCCATTCCACTCTGCCGGACGTTCTCCTCCACACGGGTCACGGCAGACGCGATCCTGCTGCTTGCACTACAAGATGCGAAACGGCGCTGTCATTGCGCCCGCACCATTCCGGGCTATCCACGGTCCGCATCTCGCTCAATTCCCGCCACGGCCTGCATCTTGCCCGTACGGCATGTCCCTTGCTCCGCTTTCCGCGACTAGGCCGCCGGCTGAACCTGCGTGTTCATCGGCCCGTCATTACTGAATTGCACAATGACCGGACAGAAGCGGCTTGTCCAAGTTGTCAGGCGCAGTTCGGCTGCGGAATGCGAACGGAGGGTGCATGAACATCACGCATGAGATGCTGGAGGCCGCGGTGAAAAGGCAGTCGAGGCGGGATTGCTTCCTCGCCATGCCGGCGCCAACGAAGCCTCCATTGACCGGGAAATCGTTCGCGTCGTCCTGGAGGCGGCGTTTGCGGGGATGCCGCCTAAAAGCCGGAGGCCCGGTCGGGCACGCGCACCTGAAGCACCGCGCAATGGTTTTTTGCCTGCCAGCGAGACAACCGGCTCCCCGGCATGTTTTGCGGATTTTGCTCAGATGCCTACCGTGCGCTTGCCCACAAAATCTGTGGTCAATTCTGTGGATAAGCTTCGCAGAGCCTATTCAGGTGCCTGATTTGATTGCCCTTTTTTGCGCTGATGAAAACGGGGGCACCGCCGGAATTCACAGGTACTTCGCGAAGTGGATCGCCGGGTATGACCAGGCGGTCCAGCACTCCACCGTTGCGGCAATCAGCTGCTCGTTCAGCGCCCAGGCTTTTCTGTAGCGTTCGAAGTAGTCTTGCATGAGGGTCTCCTCCAAGGGTGGAGGGAGAATGTAGCAACAGGTCGCCGGCGCACGTTTGTGCTTTCTCAAGCCTGTTGCGCTCTGGACAGAACGGGCGCGGCACTGGGCATGACGGCGTCCTCTTCCACTTCCGTCCGCAGGCGCGGTAGAAAGGCGCGGTATTCTCTCTGCATGAAGGCAACCAGCGCTTCGCGCATCTTGCAGCGCAGATCCCACGCCCGGCCGGCATCCCCCGCACTGACCAGTACCCGAACCTGCATTGCCCGGTCGCTTACTTCCACCACGTGGGTCTGGCACAGGCGCCCGTCCCATTCAGGCGACGCCTTGCAAATGCGCGCAGCTTCCTCCCGCAAAGCCTCTACCGGCATCCGGTAATCGACCCAGATCAGGACTGTGCCCAGGATCTCCGCGCTGCTGCGGGTCCAGTTCTGGAAGGGATTCTCGATGAACCATTGCAGCGGGACGATCATCCGGCGCTGATCCCAGATCCGCACCACGACGTACGTGCCGGTGATCTCCTCGATCTGCCCCCACTCGTTCTGTACGATCACCACGTCGTCCAGCCGGATCGGCTGGGTCAGCGCGATCTGCATTCCCGCGAGCAGGTTGCCGAGCACCGGTTTGGCGGCCAGGCCGACGACCAGTCCCGCCACGCCGGCCGATGCGAGCAGGCTGGTGCCGATTTCCCGCAGCAGCGGCAGCGTCGACAGCGCAGTGCCGGAACCGATCATCAGGATGAGCGCCATCACCGAACGTGAGAGGACGCGGGTCTGGGTTTGTACCCGCCTCGCGTGCAGGTTGTCCGGCGTATCCGCCGGGTTGAGTTCAAGGATGGTGTGGGTAACGGCGCGTACGCAGCGCAAGCCCAGCCAGGTGAGGCCGCAGACGATGCTCAGTCCGGTGAAATGCCGGACCGTCGACAGTCCGGGAAGATCCGTCGGGGCGCTGCGAAGGATGACTTGGGCCGCGAGCAGGTACAGCACGACGCCGGTGGCGCGGTGTCCGTACTGCACCAGCCGACTGGAATAGGGAAGCGGCGCGGCAATGCGCATGAGCGCGTGCGTGCCTACGCTGTGCACGACGAGCACGATCGGCAATGCGACCAGCAGCTGAACAAAAATGTTCACCCAAGGGATCTGGCGGACCAGCACAATCCAGGGGATCACCGCGTAGCCGAGCGTACTCGGCCAGTCCGGTACAGTTTCCGTCATTGGTGTTACCTGTTTTCGAAGGAAAGCCGAATCGAGTTGCGCCGTGAGCGGAAGTTCGATGAAGAGCACTGCATTGCAGCAGTGGTGTAGCGGGAATTGAGACGAAAGAAGAGAAATTTACCGCGGAACAGGCGAAGCCGGCGCGCCGGCCCGGTACGCACTAGTGCGATACTTCCCACGCGCCCCTTGGTTCAAGTACTTGCGTCGCCGTTGGGCGGGCGCTTGTGACTGTGGGTAACGGGGTTATGATCCGGAACCGGATCATCGTCGGGCGAGGGCTGCTGATCCGGAATGGGATCGTCGCCCGGCGCCGGTTCGCGAGGAACCTGATGGTCGAAAATGACAGTCATGATGTTACCGTCCGCTAAACTTATGACCGGTTGCAGACCTGATCCGCATTGCCAACCAGCAGGCGACACACATGAGACTGGCGCTTCAAGGGAGGCGCCCGTGATGCGCGACGTCCCGTCCGTGGCTCGTCTCCGTCCCGCGCCGCCGACCGGCCCCTACCGTCGGTGCCGGTCGGTCGAAACCGTGCAATCCTTCAGGATGACAACGCTTCCGCGGAAGCCGTCTTCGGCTTGAATTGCTTGTCGCTGATCCTGAATTTCGTCCGGCGGTCACCCATCAGTTGCCGGAGGTCGCGGATGCTCAGGTCCGACACCTCGTGCATGCGAATCAGCAGCGAAGCGCCGACCGGCAGACGGCGGTGGCGAATCTTGCTGATCAGCGGCGGCGCCACTTCGAGCGCGCGCGACAAGGCTGCGTCGTTCTTCAGATTCAGGCGCTCGATCAAGGATTCCAGCAGGTTGTTCGGGTCGTATTGAAACTGCTCCGAAGGTTTGGTCTCGTCAACTTGGTTCATCTGTCTATGTCCCCGTTCAAGTTCAGTCCGGTCTTATTCTGACCATTCGTCCGGATGTCTTTTTGATAATTCTCAGTATTCCGGAGATGCCTTCATGCGCAGAGTGTGGGTGCTCGCATTCGGGCCTGGCCTTGAGTATCTTCAAACGAAATAGGCGGCGCCGAGAACGAGCGGAGAACCACTGACGCCGGCCACCACGAGGCGCCTTGCCACCGAGTGGATCTGGTCTTCAAATGCGCGATAGGTCTGCAGGAAGTCCAGCTGGCCGCCCTTCATGCGGCGCAGGTGAGCGAGCGCGTTGCGCGATACCAGGCACTCCCGGTCGGTGAAGCCGACCTCGACCGTGAATGTGACTCCCTCTTCGCCGACGCGTGGTTCCGTAATTGTCTTGTACATGCTTGTCTCCGTCATGGATGTCGAGATTGAGGAATGGAAACCAGTGAGGGCCATGGTAATAAGTCGTTTCGGCAAGGTCTTGACGGTGCTCAACGAGGACGAACGACATGGTCGCGCTTCCTGCGCGCGACTTGTGCATGCGCACGGCGTGGGCTACGCCAGGCCTGCCGGCGTCGACTGGAACAGAGTGAGCTCCCAGGTATCCGGGACGAGATTGTGACGAAGGATATAGAGGGCGTTGTCGCTCGCCTGCAGCTTGAAGTAATTCTGGTCCTGTCCGATCCATCGATCGACGATCTGCAGGACGGTGAGTTGGGCTTCGCCCAGCTTGAACCCACAAGGCTGCAAGTCGCCGTGCGGGCCGGGCATGGTTTCCACGAGGAGCAGCATCAGGGGCGGGTGATGTGACGTAGAGGAGGCGAGACGAGAATTTGGCAGCCGCACGTACCGATCGTTCCGAAGAAAGAGGCGTTCACTGCTTGCATCCAGGCGCTGCCTCGCAAACAATGCTGACTCAGCCACGCCTGGAGAGCATGCATGTATCTGGACCATCCGAAGATCAGCGCGACAAACAGCAATACCGAACCGGACCGAATCGAGCGGGTGAACCGGGTTTACGGCTACGCCCTGGCGCTCGCCGACAGCGCCGGCGATTCCGCCTTCCTGGGGAAGCTGGCGCACCTGCATGACCATAAGGGGACGCTGATCGTCGTCTGGTTCGAAGAACCGGGGCCCGAACAGAAGGTGTACTTTGTCAAGGCATGGCACAGCAAGATCGGCGACGAAAGCACGCAGGTGGAGCACCGTATCGAGGCGCCGGGCACCTGAGCAGGGAGATCGCCCGGTTCCTGTGGGCGATCAAGGCGAGTGGCCATATGGCGTTCCGCTTCAATGGCTTCCGACTATACTGCTGTCGTCCTGCCTCTCGTTCCGACCGCGATGTCGGTCTCCCCGGATGACTGATTCATGAGCGAAGCAAACGAAAGCAAAACGGCATCTTCTGCATCGGGCTTGTCCGCGCTGACCGCGTTTGCGGGCCTGAAGCCGAAGGGCGCCTGCTGGTACTGCAACCAGCCGGTCGACAATGTCCGGCGTTTCTGCAGCAAGGATTGCGCGGACGATTACCGGACCGAGGAAGAAAGCTTCAGCACCCGCCCGGTATGATGGTCCCGCCTGCTGCTTCCACGACTGCGTGATGGGGCGTCGTCGGCGCTACATTTTGCGTTGTCACAACCGGCGCCGGCCGCTCATCCTGTTTGCGACAGATCGCGTCCCGCTGTGCCGTCTAAGCTTCCCGGTGATATCGCGCGCGCCTGCGCACGGCCGACCAACATGACAGGGGCAGATGATGACACCAGACGAAATCGTTGCGGAGCTCAATGCAAGCAACCGTGAAATGCTGCTTGCACGGAAGGACATGGACCGACTCACCTCCGACCAGGTCCTGGCGCTGATGGACAGGGCCGCGATGCAGGGCTTCAGGCTGGGCAGCAACGTCGCCCTCTCGATGGTGAAAGGTTCTCTGCTGGTCCAGCTGGCGCGGTCGGCCGGAACAAGCCGAAGCGCCGCCGAACCTTGATATTTCCGTAAAGATACAATTCGTTACAATCTCTCTGTGCACCTTCTGAAGCTGGCGGCGTTTATCCGTCAGAATTGGTTTCTGGCAATAGGAGAAGTGTAATGAATGCGAAAACAGCGGTAGTAGCCGCGCTTCTGGCATGCGCCTCCGGCGCGGCCGCTGCCGCGGACTTCGAGGATTACGCCCGTGTCGTGAGCGTGAATCCGCAAATCGAACAAGTGAATTATCCCCAGCAGGAATGCCGGACCGAATATGTGCCGGTCCAGCGCGAATCGCGCAGCATGGGAGGTTCCATCATCGGCGGCATCGCGGGCGGCATCCTTGGCAACCAGGTGGGCGGCGGCAGCGGCCGCACCGTGGCGACGGCAGCAGGCGCGATAGCGGGCGCGATCGTTGGCGACCGCATCGACAACAGCGGCCAGGCAGGCTACGCCGAGCAGCAAGCGGTACGCAACTGCCGCACGATCGACAACTGGCAATCCCGTAACAACGGCTATGCAGTGACGTATGAATACCGCGGTCACATGAGCACCGTCGTCCTGCCCTACGATCCCGGTCAGCGCATGCGCGTGCGCGTCTCCGTCTCGCCGCAGCCCTGACCGCAACATGACGCTGGCGAACGCCGGCGTCCCTTCCCGCTTCCTCCGCTTCCTCCGCTTCGCCTGCCCGATCCCGCGGCGGGCGTTGCCCATTCTTGTTCACCGTCGCAGTCCAGCATTCCTGCTCAGGCGGGAACAGCGCCGGTCGGATTCACTCCAACCGGCAGCGCCTCCGCAAAACATGACTTGAAGGAACAAGAATGGCAGAGCCCGCCTACCCGCGTCCCCAACTCGTGCGCGAGCACTGGCAATCGCTGAACGGCCAATGGAAATTCTGCTTCGATGACGCGCGGCAGTTCCGGCGTCCGGCCGACCCGATCACCTGGACGCACGAGATCACCGTTCCGTACCCGCCCGAATCCGAAGCAAGCGGCATCGGCGACCGGGGGTTTCATCGCGCCTGCTGGTACCAGCGCGAATTCGAATGCCTGGCGGAAGGCGACCGTGTGCTGCTGCATTTTGGCGCGGTCGACTATCACGCCCGGGTATGGGTCAACGGGCACCGTGTGGCCGACCATGAAGGCGGCCACAGCTCATTCCATGCCGATATTTCGGACTACCTGAAGGACCAGGGCCGGCACGTGGTGACGGTGCTGGTCGAGGATGATCCGCACGACCTGGCGAAACCGCGCGGCAAGCAGGACTGGCAGCTGGAGCCGCATTCGATCTGGTATCCGCGCACAACCGGTATCTGGCAGCAGGTCTGGCTCGAACGCGTGCCGCGCACCTATGTGCACAAGGTGCGCTGGACGCCGCATTTCGAAGGATTCGAGATCGGATGCGACGTGTTCGTTGCAGGCGACATGCTGGATGGCCTGGCCGTCGAGGTCAGGATCCGGCACGGCGACAAGCTGCTCGCCGACGACACCTACAAGGTGATCGGCGGCGAGGCAAGCCGCAGGATTGCATTGTCCGATCCCGGCATCGACGACTCGCGCAACGAGCTGCTATGGAGTCCCGAGCATCCGACGTTGCTGGACGTCGAGATCATGCTGCGACACGGGGACACCGTGCTGGACAAGGTCGGCTCGTACACTGCGTTGCGATCCGTCAACGTGAACCGCGACCGCTTCATGCTGAACGGCCGCCCGTATCATCTCAAGCTTGTGCTGGACCAGGGCTACTGGCCGGACACCCTGCTTGCGGCGCCGGACGACGATGCGCTGCGGAAGGACGTGGAACTGGCCAAGGCGATGGGTTTCAACGGCGTGCGCAAGCACCAGAAGATCGAGGACCCTCGCTACCTGTACTGGGCCGATAGGCTGGGCCTGATGGTATGGGAGGAAATGCCTTCGTCCTACCGTTTCACCACGCAGGCAATCAACCGCATGGTGCGCGAATGGACCGAGGTGATCGAACGCGACTACAGCCATCCCTGCATCGTCGTGTGGGTGCCGTTCAATGAGTCCTGGGGCGTACCGAACCTCACGCTGACGCAGGCGCAACGCAGCGCAGTGGAGGCGCTGTACCACCTGACCCGCACACTGGACCCGATGCGCCCGGTGATCGGCAACGACGGTTGGGAAGCGTCGGCCACCGACCTGATCGGCATCCATGACTACGACGGCGACGCCGAGCGGCTCGCCGCGCGCTATGCATCGAATGTCCAGGACCTGTTCGACCGGCGGCGTCCCGGCGGGCGCATCCTGACGCTGGACGGTTATCCCCATCGCGGCCAGCCCATCATGCTGACCGAGTTCGGCGGGATCACCTATGCGAAGCAGCCCGAACCCGGGGTGAAGGATGTGTGGGGATATTCCACCGCCGGCAGCGACCAGGAGTTCGGCGGCGCGTATCGCAGGCTGCTGGAGGTGGTCAACGAGACGCCGCTGTTCAGCGGATTCTGCTATACCCAGTTTTCCGATACCTTCCAGGAGGCTAATGGCTTGCTGACCGCCGACCGGGTGCCGAAGCTGCCGCTGGAACAGATATTCAACGCCACGCGCAACGTGAAGCCGCATGCGAAGAAGCAGTACGGCATCTGAAGCCTGGTCCTAGTCGGTTTCCTGGGCGCCGCAGCATTTCTTGTGCTTCTTGCCGCTGCCGCAAGGGCAGGGATCGTTGCGACCGACCTTGGGCGCCTCGCGCTTCACCTGTTCGACGGCCGACTTGCGCAAGGGCTTCCAGTAGCGATGGATATGCGGAATGGCGGCTTCCATCTCGATCGCCAGCTTGTGCCGCTTGACCGGGTCGTCGACCAGCGGCATCTCCTCTTCCTCGATCTCTTCGGCGCCGAGCAGATAGATCGGGCGCAGGAGTTCTGCGAGGCTGGATGACCAGGCCGGTTCCCAGGCGTCCGCGCGCAGCTGCATGCCTTCCCAGAAGCCCCAGGCCCAGGCGTCGGCATCGAGCAGTGTCTTGCCTTCGTGCTCATGCTCGCAATACAGCGGCTCGAAATCGCGCGGCGCGACTTCGAAGGTCATCGAGACTTCGTTCATGAAGCGCGCGATCAGGGCGGTGATCCGCTCGCGTTCCTTAGGCGTCTTGAACGCCGGTCCGCGTTCGCCGTGTTCGCCCCAGACCACCGGCAGCCATTCCGACATCGGGACTTCCGCCGGCCCGATGGCGAGTGCGGTGAGGAAACCGTGCAGCGCATCCATGGTCATGCCGTCGTCGGCGCAGCGGTCGGAGAGCAGAAACTGGTCGAGTTCCTTGAATTCCTTGTCGGACAGGGGGTCGTCGAGATGCATGTCGGCTTCGTCTTAAAGTAGTGTGCCGGTATTGTAAGCCGCGCGCTGCCTGCAAGGGAGCAAGAGCGGAATAATCGGGGCGAAGGGCCTGTTTTTGCTGCGCGGGGTCGCCTTCGCCGGGAGGCGTCCGTACAATGTCCGGCATGGACAATGCCACCACCCACCCCTATTCCGGCCTGACGCCCGACACCGTGCTTGCCGCCCTGGAAGGGCAGGGCCTCTACAGTGACGGCCGGCTGCTTGCCCTGAACAGCTACGAGAATCGCGTCTACCAGGTCGGGATGGAAGACGGGCCGCCCCTGGTCATCAAGTTCTATCGCCCGTCCCGCTGGAGCGACGCGCAGATCGGCGAGGAACATGCGTTCCTTGACGAACTCACGCAGGCGGAAGTGCCGGTCGTGGCGCCGCTCGCCCTTGCGGGCGGCGCCACGCTGCAGGTGCATGAGGGCTTCCGCTTTGCCGTCTTCCCGCGCCGCGGGGGGGCGGGCGCCGGAGCTGGACGACAGTACGACGCTGGAGTGGATGGGCCGGTTCGTCGGCCGCATTCATGCGGCGGGCGCGGCCCGCGCCTTCCTGCACCGGCCGACCCTCGACCCGGTCACCTTTGGCGTCGAACCGCTCGCCTTCCTCATGGAGAAGGGGCTCCTGCCGGAAGACCTGCGCTCGCCCTATCGCAGCGTGGCGGCGCAGGCGCTGGACGGCGTGCGGCGTTGTTATGACCGGGCGGGCGACGTGCAATGCTTGCGGCTGCATGGAGACTGCCACGCGGGCAATGTGCTCTGGACGGACGACGGTCCGCATTTCGTGGATTTCGACGACAGTCGCAGCGGGCCCGCCATTCAGGACCTCTGGATGATGCTCTCGGGCGAGCGGCCGGACAGGGCGCGGCAGCTTGCCGACCTGCTGGGCGGATACGAGGACTTTTTCGCATTCAATCCGCGCGAGCTGCATCTGGTCGAGGCCCTGCGCACGCTGCGGCTGATCCACTATTCCGCCTGGCTGGCGATGCGTTGGGACGACCCCGCGTTCCCGGTGGCCTTCCCCTGGTTCAATACGCAGCGCTACTGGCAGGACCGGATTCTCGAACTGCGCGAACAGGTGGCGTTGATGGACGAGCCGCCGCTCTGGCCGGCCTAGACCTTCTGTCCGGCTGCGGCGGCGCGGTCCAGGTTCTCTATCACGGCGTCCGCCGTCGCCGCGCTGTTGGCAAGCAGGACTGCCCGTTCGATCGCCTCGTCGCGGGCATTCTTCGGAAAGTAGCCGAGCAGGTAGTCGGCGTTGTCGGTGCCGGGCATGCCCCGGGTATCGTCCTTGGACAGCTTGCGCACGTACCAGACGGCATAGCCGTTCGCTTCTTCGCAGCAGTAGATCTCGACATGGTGATAGGGACCGAGAGGATGCTCGTCTGGATCGGTGTGCCACACGACCTTGCGCCACAGGTGGCTCTTCTTCGATTCGGGGATGGAATGCATGGGGTGCTCCGGTCTGTCTGTCCGGTCCGTCTCGGCGCGGACCGCTCGACGTGAAGCATACATGATGGCGCGAAAAATCCGCTGACCTCTCCATGCCGCGGCGCAATACCCGGAACCGTCGGCGGTACCGGATGTCCAGATCATTGCGGCCGGGGGCAAAGACCGGGCCAGCGGGGAGAATGGAGGGTAAAGCGATGTTCGTGGTGCGGCCCGTGGAAACCGGCGACATACCCGCCTTCGAGGCGATGACGACGTACCCGGCGCCCTGCGTGCACACGCTGCCGCGGAGCAGGGCGGCGATCGAGGATGCCGTGGCCTGCTCAATCGCTTCGTTCGCCTCCGCCCCGCAGAAGCCGGCCGACGAATCCTATCTCTTCGTGCTCGCATCGACCGAAGACGGCTCCCTGGCCGGCACCGCCTCGATCGCCGCCACTGCCGGCGCGCACGGCGCTTTCTATGCATTCCGGCGGGACGTGCTGAGCCAGGTGTCGCGCGACCTCGGCATCAGCCATAACGTGCATGCGCTCAGCCTGTGTTCGGACCTGACCTCGCACAGCCAGCTGTCGGGTTTCCACCTGGTGCGCGGCGAGCGCATCCATGCCGCGCTGCTGTCCCGCGCACGCCTGCTGTTTGCCGCATTGGCGCCCCAGCGCTTTGCCAATCGCTTCTTCGCTTCCGTCTCGGGACCTGTCGACGGCGACGGCCGCTCGCCATTCTGGGAAGCCCTCGGACGCAAGTTCTTCCAGATGGATTTCCTGGCTGCCGAGCGGCTCGTCGGCGGCGCGCGCAACCGCGGCTTCATTGTCGAGTTGATGCCGCACTATCCGGTCTACGTGCCGCTGCTTCCGGCAGCGGCGCAGCAGGCCCTCGGGCAGGTGCATGCCGAGGCCGGGCAGGCGTTCGACATCCTGCGCGAAGAGGGCTTCGAGTCGGACGTGTATGTCGATGCCTTCGACGGTGGTCCGGTGCTGCAGGCGCCGAAGAAGGCACTGAGCGCCTTCTCGCGATCCCGCCGGAAGCGGGCCGCTGCCATGACGGGCCCGGCCGCGGAGCAGGCACGCCTGCACCTGGTGGCCGCCGCTGGCGGCAGAGGTTTTCGTGCGGTTCTCGCCCGCTGCGAAGTCTCGGGTCGGTCCGATGCCGTGGCCCTCGACGATCAGGCGCTGCGCAGTCTCCAGGTGTCGCCCGGCGACACTGTGTTGTGCCTGAAGCTGTGAGGACGCCATGCTGGTAATCCGCGCCATCCAACACGCCGACCTCGACGGACTGCTCGCGCTGACGGAGCTGGTCGGGCCCGGCATGACCACCCTGAAGCCGGATCGCAAGGCGATGGCGCTGCGGGTCGAGACCGCTTGCGCATCCTTTGCCGAGCAGATCGATCCGGCCGAGCGCGACTACCTGTTCGTGATGGAGGACACCGGCACCGGCAAGCTGGTCGGCGCCTGCGCGGTGCGGGCGGCTGTCGGCCTGCATGAACCGTTCTACAACTACCGTATCGGCACGCTGGTCCATTCGAGCAAGGAGCTCGGTGTGCTGTCCCGGCTGGATACGCTCTACCTGTCCAACGACCTGACCGGCAGCGCCGAGCTGTGCTCGCTGTTCCTGCACCCGGATTACCGCCGCGGCCATAACGGGAAGCTGCTGTCGCGCAGCAGGTTCCTGTTCATCGCCCAGTTCCCGCACCTCTTCCCGGAAAAGCTGATCGCGGAAATGCGCGGCTACCAGGACACCGAGGGGCGCTCGCCGTTCTGGGACAGCCTGGGCAAGCATTTCTTCCAGATGGACTTCAGCCGTGCGGACGACCTCACCAGCCTCGGGAAGAAATCCTTCATCGCCGAGCTGATGCCGCGCCATCCCCTGTACGTGGCCTACCTGCCGCAGGAGGCACAGGAGGTGATCGGCCGCGTGCACCGCGATACCGCGCCGGCGCAGCGGCTGCTGGAGGAGGAGGGCATGCACTGCGAAGGGTATGTCGACATTTTCGACGCCGGGCCGGTGCTGCAGGCGCGGGTCAGCGAGCTGCGCGCGCTGCGCGAGAGCGAACTCGCGATACTCGACGCGCCGCGTGACGTTCCGGCCGTGGAGGAACCATGGATGGTGGCGCGCACGACGCTGCAGGACTTTCGTGTGATCGCGGCCCACGCCCATCCCAACCGCGGTCGGATTGGCCTCGCGCCCGAGCAGCAGCACCTGCTGGGGTGCCGCAACGGCGACCCGGTGCGCACCATGCAACTCATCCCCCGCAAGGCGAACCATGGATAGGGCTGTCGCTCGCCTCATGGAGGTGCCGAAGGCCGCCGGCGCCCCGCCGACGCATGCGCGGTGCAGCAGTCGCGACTAGGAACAGACATGTCCATGACACGGGAATTCAACTTCGACGGCCTGGTGGGCCCCACCCACAACTATGCCGGGCTGTCGTTCGGGAATGTGGCTTCGTCCGGCAATGTGCGTGCGCCTGCGAATCCCCGGCAGGCGGCATTGCAAGGGCTCGCGAAGATGCAGGCGCTGGCCGCCCGCGGTTTCGCGCAGGCGCTGTTGCCGCCGCAGCCGCGCCCCAATCTCGGGCTGCTGCGTCGCATCGGGTTCACCGGCAGCGCCGCGCAGGTGCTTGCCCGCGCCGCCGCCGAGGCGCCGGTGCTGCTGGCGGCGGCCTGGTCGGCGTCGCCGATGTGGACCGCCAACGCGGCCACCGTGAGCCCTTCGCCGGATACGGCCGATGGCCGCGTCCACCTGACGGTCGCCAACCTGAACAACAAGCTGCATCGCGCTTACGAGCAGTCGCAGACCGCGCGGACGCTGCGCGCCATCTTTCACGATACGCGTCATTTCTGCGTGCACGATGCGTTGCCTTCGACGCCGGCCTTCGGCGACGAAGGGGCAGCCAACCATACCCGTTTCTGCGCCGGGCATGGCAAGCCGGGCGTGGAGATGTTTGTTCATGGGCGCAGTGAGTTCGATACGCGCATTCCCGGTCCGCGCCGGTATCCGGCGCGCCAGACACTGGAAGCAAGCCAGGCAGTCGCGCGGCTGCACGGCCTCGACCCGACCCGGGTTCTGCATGTGCTGCAGGATGCCGCGGCAATCGACCAAGGGGTATTTCACAACGACGTCATCGCGGTCGGGAGCGGCAGCGTGCTGCTCTATCATGAGCACGCCTTTGCCGATGAAGCTGCAACGCTGTCGTCGTTGCGCGAAAAGCTGGCGCGGGTGCACGCCGGGCTCGAGCCGATTCGTGTCGATGCAGGCGCGGTGTCCCTGCGAGATGCGGTGGAGAGCTATCTGTTCAACAGCCAGCTGCTGGATCGGCCGGACGGCAACCTGGTCCTGGTCGTCCCGCAGGAATGCCTCGAGAACCGGCCTGTCGCGCGCTTCCTGGAGCGCATCGTCGGTGCCGGCGCGCCCATCGCGGAACTGCTCAGCTTCGACCTCCGGCAAAGCATGCGCAACGGCGGTGGGCCCGCCTGCCTCCGGCTGCGGGTGGCGCTGAGCGCCGGGGAAGCCGCCGCGATACACCCGGGGGTGATCATGAGCGACGCGCTGCACGGACGGCTGGTGCAGTGGGTCGAACGGCACTACCGTGACCGACTGCTCCCGGCCGACCTGGCCGATCCGCAGCTTGTGGGCGAAGCGCGCGCCGCGCTGGAGGAGCTGGAAAACCTCCTTGGCCTGCCGGGACTTTACGACTGGTCCGATGCGCAGGACTGAGCCAGCTGCCGCACCCTTGCAGCAACACGCGCGTACGCGATTTCGATGCCGCGCAGCCGGCGATCCAGTCCGGCAGCCCGGGTTCGTGCGTCCAGTTCAAGATCGCGGCACTGCTGCGACAGCCCGCTCGCCCCTATCGAAGCGCAGCTTCCGCTGAAAGCGTGGGCCACCCTGGCCACAAGCGCCAGTTCACCCCCGGCAACCGCCTCCTTCAGGAGCAGCAGCCGGGCCGGACTGTCGGCCAGATAGAGCGCCGCGAGCTCGGCAAAGTGTTTTCCGAATGTACGGCATACGGCCTCGAGTTCGTCAGGGGCTGCGTCGGTTTCCCCGACCTGTGCCTGCAGGGGGAGCGGAAGCCAGCGTGCCAGCATTGCCTCCAGCGAGGGCAGGTCGAGCGGCTTGGAAAGGAACCCATCCATGCCGGCGTCCTCGCAGGCGTCCCGGTCGCCATCGCTGCCGCCGGCAGTGAGCGCCACGATTGGCGTACGGCGACGCGTGCCTTCTTCCTTCCGGATGCGGCGGCAGGCGGCGTAACCGTCGAGCCGCGGCATGTCGCAGTCCATCAGCAGCAGGTCGTAGGGCTGCGCCAGGTGCATGCATGCAGCCTCTTCCCCGTCCGCGGCCTCGTCGCAGTGGAGTCCCAGCCTGGCGACCAGGCCGGCCGCCAGCGCCCGGTTGACCGGGTTGTCGTCGGCGATCAGCAGCCGGATGGCATCGGGACTCGGGGGGGATGAAGGCGCAGCAGGCGGTGGATGGTTCTGCGTGGTCATGGGGCGCGCGGCGGACGATGGAACGGTCGTCAATGTACTGGTTTTGTCCCGGATTGTCCCGCCCGGCGCGGGAAATGCACGTAAATACGGAAGTAAACCGGATTTCCCCCTTTGTTCCTTGCCTCTCGCCGCAGGCCGGTGCGGATAATGCAGGGTATGTAATTCCGGCCCCTGCACTCACCGCCCACCCGCCGGAATCGCTCATCCAGCGGGAGCAGACAAGATGGACAACAACCAGGCGCCGACGACCAACCTCCAGCTTCCGGGTCGCATGCTCGATGAAGGCGATGTCGAGGATGTTTCTCCCGCCACCGACCGGACGCCCGCCTCCCGCACCGGGGCGGTCGATCTCAAGGCCATCCGCGAGGCAATTGCCCGCGTCGAAGCCGAGGCCAAGGCCACGGTCGCCGCGGAAAACCGGGCGCATGCCGAGGCGCGCGCCCGCGCGCTGGCAGAGGACCGGGCCCGCATCGAATCCGCCGCCGCCGCCGAGGCGTACCAGAATGCCCGGGCGGCCGAGGACGCGATCGCCGCATCCCGTGCCAGGCTCGATGCCGAGCGCCAGGCACGCGAAGCCAGCGAGGCCCGGGCTGCCGCCGTAAAGCGCGAAATCAACGAACTCAAGGCCCGTACCGAAGCCGAGGCCGAGGCCCGCCGCAGCGCCGAAGAGCGCATGCGCGTCGAGCAGGAAGCCCGCCTGCGCGCCGAGCAGCAGATCGCCGCCGAGAATGCGTTGGCCGCACGGGCGCAGGCTGCCTCGGAAGAGCTCGCGCAGGAGACGGAACTGGCCCGCTGGCAGGCTGCGCAACGGGTCGCCGCAGCGGAGGCCGCCCGCCAGGAAGCGGAAGGCCGCGCACGGGCGGAGGCAAAGATGGCTGCGATCGCGCGGGAACAGGAGCGGCGCGAGAAGGAAGCCCGCCAATCGGCCGAGATGCTGGCCGAGGCACGGCGTGAAGCGCTGGAGCTGGCCCGCGAGCGCGAGCGCCTGGAGGCAATGGCGCTGCAGGCAACCCTGAGCCGGGCTCCCGCCGAAGTGCGCGCCCGCGAGGAAGCCCGCGCCCGGGTGGCGGTCGAACAGGAAAAGGAAGAAGCCGCACAGGCACGCATCGCGCTCGAGCGCAGCACCGCCGAAGCGCTGCAGTTGCGCTTGCAGGCCGAGACCGAGATGCATGAGGCGGCAGCCCGCCGCGAACATGCCGAGTCGGTCGCCGCTGCCGCGGCCGCTGCACGCCGCGATGCCGAGGAGCGCATCCTCGCCGCCACCGAGGCGCGGATCGACACCGAGCGCCAGCTCCAGGCGGTCGCGCTCGGCCGCGTCGAGGCGGAGCACCTGGCCGAGGCGCAGGCGCGCGCCCGCATCCAGGCGGAGGAGCGCGCCGCGAACGAAGCGCGGCAGCGCGAGGAATCGGAACAGAAAATTGCACTGGCCGCACAGGCGCGCCGCGAGGAGGAGCAGCGGGCGCGTGCATTGGCAGACCGGCGGGCCGAACTGGAACGGGCCGCCGTGCGTCTCGCAGCGGAGCAGGCCGCCGCCGAGCAGGAAGCGCTCGCACGCGCGGCCGAACATGCCGAACTGCAGCGCCAGACGGCCGCGCTCGCCGCACAACGGGCGCGCGAGGCGACCGAGCATGCCCGGCTGGAACGGGAGCGCGCGCAGGCCGAAGAACAGGCGGTCGCCGCCCTGCAGGCCAAACTGCGGGCGGAACAGGATGCCATCGCCGAAGCGCAGGCCCGTGCCGGCGCCGAGCAGGAACATGCGGCCCTGCTGCGCCAGCAGCAGGAGGCCGATGCCGCTGCGCGCATCGGCAAGGAAGAGGAATGCGCGGCTGCCCGGCTGGCGCTCGAAAAGGCGATGGAGCGCGCCGACGCCCAGCGGCGGGCGGCGGAAGCCGCCGTGCAGAAGGCGCGGGAGGCGGTCGGGCTTGCCCGCCTCGAGCAGCAGCGCGCCGATGACGAGCAGGCTGCGCTGGCAGCGATGCAGGAAAAAGTGCGCATCGAGCGCGAACAGGCCGGCGCCGCACAACAGGCGCTTGCTGCCGCACGCCAAAAGCTGGAGGCCGGCAAGGCAGCCCTGGCCGATGCGCAGGCCCGCGCTCTGGCGGACCAGCGGCACGCGGAAGCGCTGCGCGCCCGCCAGGAGGCGGATCGCGCGCTCGCCGCCGCCAGGGATGCCGAGGCAACGGCGTTGCGGCACGCCGCCGAACAGGCGGAGGCCGCCATTGTCCTGCAGCGCCAGGCAGCACAGGCGGCCCTGCTGAAGGCACGCGAAGCAACCGCGCTTGCCCGCGTCGAGCGCGAGCGCGCCGTCGCGGAACAGGCGGCGCTCCAGGCGGAACAGCAAAAGCGGCAGGCCGAGCTGGCATTGCAACAGGAAGTGCAGGCCAGGGCGCAAGCCGACACGGAACAGGAGCAGCTGCTGCGCGCCCGCACGGAAGAGGAGCGGGCCATGCGCGTGGCGGCGGAGGCGCGCGCAGCGGCCGAGCGGCAACAGCTGGAGCACGCGGCGCAACGGGCACTGATGCAGCAGCAGGCCGCGGTGCTGGCCGAGGCCGTCGCCCGCGAAACCCTCGAGCTCGCCCGTGCCGAGGAGGCGAAGGCGGCAGCCGAGCAACAGGCGCTGCAGGCGATCCAGGACAAGCGTGCCGCCGGGGAAGCGGCGCGCAACTATGCGGCTGCCCGTGCCAGAGCGGAAGCCGAACAGGCGGCGCTGATGCTGGCGCGCGAGCAGGCCGAACACGCCGCACTGGAGGCGGCCGAAGCGGAGAGGGCCGCCGAGCAGGCGCGGGCCGGCCATGCCGCCGAGCAGGCGCAGGCGGCAGGCGAGGCGGCAGCCGCGGCCGAAGCGAAGGCGCGGGAAGCGGCAGAACTGGCGCGTGCGGAGCAGCAGCGCGCAACGGCCGAGCAGCAGGCGCTGGAGGCCGTGCAGCAACAGCTGGCAGCCGAGCAGGCGGCCAGGGCGGAAGCGGAGGCGCGCGCCCGCGCCGAACAGGAACACGCGCAGGTGCTGCAGGCACGCGAACAGGCGGAACGCACCGCCCGTGCCGCAGTAGAGGCGCAGTTGAAGGCGGAGCAGCAGATCGCCGCGCAAGCGGTCGAGCGCGCCGAATGCGAGCGTAAAGCCGCGCTGCTCGCCATGAAGAAGGTGCGCGAGGCGATCGACCTGACCAGGGTGGAGCGCGAACGGATGGCCGCCGAGCAGCAGGCGCTCGCCGCGTTGGAGCAGAAGCTCGCCGCAGAGCGACAGCTTTGCATCGAGGCGGAGGCGCGTGCGCGCGCCGAACAGGAGCAGGCGGCCGCCATGGCGTCCCGCGAGCGCGACGAACAGGCGGCCCGTGCGGCAGCCGAGACCCGCAACGCTGCGGAGCAGCGCGCACTTGCAAAGGCCGCAGAACACGCGCAATCGCAGCGCGAGGCCGCCGTCGCCGCGCAGGCGCGCGCCAGGGAAGCGGACGAGCTCGCCCAGGCAGAAGCGGCGCGTGCGGCCGCCGAGCAGCAGACGCTCGAGGCGCTGCGACAAAAGCACGCTCTTGAACAGGTGGCACGCGAGCAGGCGCAGGCAAGGCTGGCCGCAGAACAGGAACAGGCGCGCCGGCTGCAGGAGACCGAGCAGGCGGAACGCACAGCGCGCGAGGCGATCGAGGCAACCCGCGGCGCCGAGCAAGAGCTCCTGGAAAAGGCCGCCGAGCAGGCGGAATTCCACCGGCAGGCCGCAGAGGCGGCAATTCGTCGTGCGCGCGAGGCGGTCGAACTGGCGGCCGCCGAGAGGCAGCGCGCCATCGCCGAGCAGAAGGCCTGCGCCGCTGTCCAGGAGACCCTGCGGCTCGAGCGCGAACGATGTGCCGCGGAGCAGGCTGCGCAAGCCGCCAGCGAAGCGAACCTGGCGGCGGAACAGCGTACCCATGCCGATGCCTGCGCCCGCGCGCAGGCCGAGGAGGCGCAGGTGGTGCTGACGCGGGCGCGCGAACGTGCGGTACACGAGGCGCGCGTCGCCGCGCAGGCGCGCGTGGCGCTGGAACGGGAATTCCTTGAGCAGGCCCAGTCGCAGGCCAGGGCGCAAGCCGAGGCGGCAGCCGCGGCCGAGATGCGTGCGCGCGAAGCGACCGAGCTGGCACGGGTGGAAAGCGCGCGTGCACGGGCAGAGAAACTGACGCTGGACGCCATCCGCGAGCAGTTGCGCATGGAAGAGCAGGCGCGCGAAGAAGCAGAATTGCGCGCGCATGCCGCATTGGCGTCGGCGCAACTGGCGACCATGCGGATGAAGGCCGAGGCGGAAGCGCGCAGCCAGGAACAAGCCTGTGCCGAGGCGGAGCAGCGTGCGCTCGAGTCGGCCCGCCGCCAGCAGGAATACGCGGCCGCGAGCGCGCAACAGGCAGAGGCCCTGCGCGCGCAATGCGAGCAGGCGCTCGCGCAGGCGCAGGTGGCGGCGACCGACCTGGTCCGGCGCCTGGACGCGGAAAGCGGCCAGACTGAAGAATGGCGTGCACGTGCCGCCGCGATTCTCGCGGATTCGCCGGTTCCGGCGCAGCATGCGCGGCGCGTGCCGCTGCGCCGCAACCCGGTGATTGCAGCCATCGGAGGCGCTGCCTTCGCCGGCAGCATCGCAGTGGCATGGATGCTGGCGGGCGAGGAGGGAATGGGGCCTGTCCCGGCGCCTGCCGCACCCGTTTCCGTGCCCGTTTCCGCGGTCGCCGTCGTTCCTGCATCCGTTCCGTCACATGCGCCGGCCGAGTCCGCCACCTTGCAAATGTCGTATCAACTTCGCAGCATCGGCCAGCCGGCCGCGACGGTGAAGGAATGACCGGGACGGGGCCGGTTGGGGGCGGGTCGTCCTTGCAACGCCCTTCCTTGTTGTCGCATGCGCAAGCGATGTTGCCAGCCCTGCCATGGCACGTCGTTCCAAATGGCGATTTCAGGACGCTGAGTATAGAATGCTGAAGTTTTTGCGCCGGGCCGGCGCCGCCCCGCGCGGGCGAGCCGGTACTTTTGTTCGACGTGGTTTTTACCTCGCACCGGTTGCGGCAACGCCGGTTCCGGACCCCGCCACCGCGCCATGCGTTCCCGATATGCTGCACAATAACGCCAACGAAAATTCATGATTTCCATCCCGCGCCGCATGCCCAGCCTGCCCTTGCGTTCCGTGCTGAACAAGTCCGCCGCCGTATCCGGCCTGCTCGCCGCTCTGCTGTGCACGCCGGCGCAAGCGGACGACTTCGCCGAGGTCAACCGGCTGATCCGCGGCGGCCAGCATGCCGAGGCGCTGTCGCGTGCCGATGCTTTCCTCGCGCGCAATCCGCGCGACGCCCAGATGCGCTTCCTGAAGGGCGTGATCCTGGCCGAGCAGAACAAGCCGGCGGAGGCAATCACGATCTTCACCCGGCTCACCGAGGACTACCCGACGCTGCCCGAGCCCTACAACAATCTCGCGGTGCTGCACGCGGCCGCCGGCCAGTACGAGAAAGCCCGCGCTGCGCTGGATGCGGCAATCCGAACCAATCCCAGCTACGCGACCGCGTACGAAAACCTGGGCGACATTCATGCCAAGCTCGCAAGCCAGGCCTACGACAAGGCCCTGCAGCTCGATTCCGGAAATTCCGCAGCCAAGTCGAAGCTGACCCTGGTCCGCTCCCTGGTCGGCAATTTCAACGGTACCAAGGTTGCCGCAGCACCGGCGGCGCCTGCCGCCGCAGTGCCGGCACGCCCTGCTGCAGCGCCCGCCGCACCTCCCGTCGCCGCACCGGCTGCACCGCCGGCGCCGCCCGCTCCCGCCGCCAAACCGGAAGAGAAGGTCGCGCAGGCGCGGCCCGAGCAGCCCAGGCCGGCACCGGCTGCAAAGCCGGAAGCGCCCAAGCCGCAAATCAAGGCAGGCAGCGCCGAACGCAACGAGGTGGCGGACGTGGTGGAGGACTGGGCGCGCGCCTGGAGCGCGCAGGACGTCAAAGCCTACCTCGGGTTCTACGGCAGCGATTTCCAGGCCCCTGGCGGACAGACCCGCAAGGCCTGGGAAGACGATCGCCGCGCGCGCATCGTCGGCAAGGGCAGCATCCGGGTGTCGATCGAGGCGCCGCAGGTCAGCGTCAACGGCAATACCGCCACGGTCAAGTTCCGGCAGGTCTACGTCTCCGACCGCCTGACTGCGAATACGCGCAAGACCCTGGTCATGACGAAGCAGGGCGGCAAGTGGAAGATCAAGCAGGAGAGCACGGGTAGCTGATGTTGCGCTTTGAATTCATCGACCGGCCGACGGGTACTTGCCGCGCCCTGTTTTTCAGCCTTGCCTGCCTGCTTGCCGCCGGTAGCTGGGCGGCTCCCGCGGCGAAGCAGGAAACGCGTCCTGCCCGTGCCGCCACCCCGCCCGCCGGCACGCCGGACCCGGAAGTCCTGCTGATCGAGGTTTACAAGGAACTCGGTGCCAACAACCTGCGCGCTGCCCAGGAAAAAGCAGACCGCCTCGTGGAGGCCTATCCCAATTTCCGCCTCGGCCATCTGGTCCGCGGCGATCTGCTCCTCATGCATACCCGCCCGGTCAAGCAGCTCGGCGCGGTCGACGGACCGGAGGACAAGCTCAAGAACCTGCGCGCCGAGGCGATGGTGCGCCTGCGGTTTCTGCGCGAGCGACCGGATCCCGCGCTGGTGCCGCGCGTCGTGCTGCAGTTGCGCGACGACCAGAAACATGTGCTGCTGGTCGACGCCAGGCGCTCGCGGCTGTTCGTGTATGCCAACGAGCGCGGTCAGCTGAAGTTCGTCACCGACTACTACGTCAGCCAGGGCAAGCTCGGCATCAACAAGTTGCGGGAAGGCGACCAGAAGACGCCGGTCGGCGTCTACTACATCACCAGCCATCTGCCCGGCGCCCGCTTGCCCGAGTTCTACGGCTCCGGAGCGCTGCCGATCAACTACCCGAACGAATGGGACAAGCTCAACGGCCGCGGCGGCTCCGGCATCTGGCTGCATGGCACCCCGCCGGACAGCTACAGCCGACCGCCGCTGTCGTCCGACGGGTGCGTAGTGCTGACCAACCCCGACCTGCACCGGCTCACTGAATCGGTGGAAGTCGGCAAGACACCGGTCGTCATCAGCGAAAGCATCGACTTCGTCAGCAAGGCGCGCTGGGAAAGCGACCGCGGCCTCGCCGCGCGCCTGGTCGACAACTGGCGCCGGGACGTCGAAAGCCTGGTGCCATCGCGCGTGCTCGCCAATTACAGCCGCCAGTTCAAGTCGGAACGCGGAGAAGACCTCAAGACCTGGTTCAGCAAGCCGCAGCAGTCGTTCCGCAACGTCAAGCAGCTGAAGGTGAGCCTGCGCGATAACACCCACTTTTTCTATCCAGGCCGCGACGACTTGATCGTCAGCACCTTCACCCAGGAATCGACGGTCGGCAAGAACACTTCCTCGATCCGCAAACGCCAGTACTGGGCGAAGGAGAGCGGACAGTGGAAGATCATCTACGAACTCACGCTGTAGGCCACCCGCCCGCCGCGCCCGAGAGGCGGCGGCGGACGAAGGACGCGATCCGGTTGCGGCGATCCTCCGCCGGTTGCCCTGGCGACTGGATTGTCGCTATCCGCGACCCCGATCGATTCGACAAATAGCAAGGCCTGCCGCGCCCTGTTGAACTTCGATTTGCCTGCGACGGTCTTTCCATTACGGCAGCACACCGCATCTGGCGGCGTTCGCGCTCGCACAGCGTTTTGCAGAATGGCATTTCCGCCGCCGACGTCTGCGCCCTGGCGCCCGCCCGCGTGCTTCTGCCGATACAGCCTCCCATGGACAGCAATATGAGGGCATTCCACTTTGGCCGGTTTCAGATCAGCGACAGGCAAGCGCAGGGCGAGAACACCACAGGCTGATACGGGTGTGGATGCGTCGCGTTTCGCCGCAGCGGCATTGCCTCCTTACCGCGGTCCGGAAGCGGGCGGCCGTGGTAATGCGTCCGCGCCGCCGCCCGATCCGGACGCCGCAGCGGCGAAAGCCGCCGCCGCCCACTTCGATGCACTGTACGGGGACACCCCCGTGCGCCGCCGCCGCTATTCCCCGCTTCTGATCATGACGGTGGTTTTCTCGATCGGCGCGGGCGCTGGCCTTGCCGGTGCACGCTGGGTGGGATCGATCGCCAAGCCGCAGCCGCAACCACAACTGCTGCAAGCTGCGCCGGCTATTGCGTCAGCGCCGCCATCCGTCATCCATGACGCGGACGGGCAGGCAACCGCCTTGCGCGGGATCCGCGCGAGCGAGTTGCCCTATGACGGCCGTCGTGCCATGGAAGAAGAAGCCGGGGACCCGCCGGCGAGGGCATCGAGCGAAAAGGAGGCTGCGCCGAAAGTAGCGGCACCCAAAGAAGGCGCATCGAAGGATGCCGTAGCAAAAGAAACGGCAACAAAAGAAACGGCAACAAAAGAAGCCGCGACAAGATTGGCCGCGACCAGAGAATCCTCCACTACGGCTTCCCCTGCCCCTGCGACAAGCGCTGAAGCCGAAAAACCGCCAGCCAGGGCCGCGGTCGCCGACGACGAAAAGAAAAAGGCAAACCCTGACCCGCCGGGCGCCCGGGACAAGCCCGCGCAGCGCGCCGAGGCCGAGCAGCGCAAAACCTCGCGTACTGTTTCTGCCCGATCCAAGGACCGCGAGATTGAGCGCATGCGGCAACAGGCGGAGGAAGAACTTGGCAGGAAGACGACTGTGGCGTCGGCCGCGGACGCCAGGCGCAGTCCGACTACACGGGATGAGACGCCGGCGCGTCCCTCTCGCCTGCAACTGGTCACGGCCGAACTTGCACGATGCGAACAGCGTTCCAACATCATCCTCCGCGAACAATGCCGCTGGCGCGTCTGCAACGGCATGTGGGGCCGCAACGGCTGCCCATCCTATACGGTGCAACGCGACCCGTATTGACAATGTAAGTACATCGAACCTGTCCACCTGGCGCTGTCCGGCCCCTTCGGGGCAATGAAGCAGTCCCCACTTCGTGAAACCCCCGCTTTTCCTTTTCTGATTAGCCATCTACAAGCCATAGCTGCACGCCATTCTTCTGCGACTTCAACTTTGTAATAACAAAGTTGATCCTGCTTGTAATAACAAAATCAGAACGTTGCACACACCTGTTCGAACAATGTAGCAATAATATTTTTCCGCACGGAAATTTGTTGTACTATGTTAGAACACACAGTTAAAGGGACTTCTATGAAGACCGCAATCCGGAAAATGGGAAATTCGCAGGGCGTCCTGATACCGAAGCCCTTCCTGATGCAAACCGGACTGGATATCGGCGAAGTCGAGATCCAGGTCGAGAACGACGCGATCGTGATCCGCAAGCCGAAGAAAAAGTGCCGCGAAGGATGGGCGCAGGCCTGCCAGCAGATCGCCACTGCCGGCGCCGAACCGGAACAGGTCATTGCCTGGCCACTGGCTCAGGCGGAAACGGAAGCGGGCTTTACATGGTGAAGCGGGGAGAAGTCTGGCTGGTCGAGTTCGACAAGCCAGCCGGCAGCATCACGCAGCAGCGGTGGCCTTGCGTGGTCGTGTCGCCCGAAGAAATGGACGAATACCTGAGCACGCTCATCGTCGCTCCCATGAGTACGCATGATCTGCCGGCGCCGTTTCGCATCCCTGTCCATTTCATGCAGAAGGACGGCCTGATCCTGCTCGACCAGATCTGCACGTTGGAAAAAGTACGCCTGGTACGCCGCCTCGGCGCGATCGACGACGACACCATGAGCAAGACCCTCGACGTACTGCAAGAAGTTTTCGCTTACTGAAATAAGGACCGAAACATGTCGAACGACTACTTGTCCGAAATCCGCGACGTGAATCTCAGCTACCTGATGATTGCGCAGCAGATGATTCGCCACGACCGCGCAGAAGCGATTTTCCGCCTCGGCATCAGCGCCGAGATTGCCGACCTGATCGCAAGCATGAGCAATGCGCAGGTCCTGAAAATGGCAAGCTGCAATGTGATGCTGTCGCGCTTCCGTTTCGACGACAGCACCATCCTGTCGACGCTGGTGCGGGAGAAGAGTGGCGCCGGCGCGATGCCCGTGCATGCTTCCATCATCATGGCGTCGCAGGCCCCCGAGCAGGTTGCCTGAATCCCGCCGCGCGATGACGTTCCCTCCGTGCCACCTCTTGCCCACGCGCCGCCAGGCGGCGTACGCCGGCGCGCGGATTCCTGGCGGAGTGCGCTGAGGTGCACACCCTCGACGTCATCGACAGCGCGCTGCAGTGGGAGACCGAGCGTCAGAACAGGCTGCATCAGCAGGCGCTGGATCTGAAGAAGAAGCAGGCGCGCGACGAAGATCCGGCTTCCCGCCCGGCCAACGCCAGAACTTCCCACCATATCGCGCCAGCCGCAGTGCAGGACCTGCCCACAGTTGCAGCGCCCGCACAACATCTCCCCGACCTGGTTGGGCGCATTCCGGTGATGCGCTCCGCGCTGATGCCGCTGGATGAGGCGGCAGAAGGCAGCGACTGGAGCAGGCCCTTTGCCCTGACCAAGGCCGACATTGCGCCATGGACCTCCTACCTCGAAGGGTATTACCAGTCCCGCCTGTTCCTCGAACCTGTCTCCGGCGCGGGCGCCGCGTCTAGCCGCGACGCTTCCCGGCTCGACTATGCCGTGCGCGCATTGCTCACCTTGAAGGGCCTGCCTGTCCGGGTGATCACCGAACCGCCGGTACAAATCAACAGACAAGTCGAATACCATGATCTCGACGCCGAGTTGCGTGCCGGGCAGGGACGATTGCGCGCCGACACCCAGCAGAAGCTCGCGGTCGAGATGCACCAGAAACAGCTTGCAAAGGCCGTGGAAAACGGCCGTCAGCTCGGTGACGCGCTGTATGAAGCGATGATGGGCGAGGGGTACGGCAACCTGGTTCACGCCTGGGAGCGCGCGCATGGCCGCAAGCCCACCGTGGATGAATTGCACGTCATGCTCAGCACCGGCAAGGTGAAGCCCGGCCGGGTAAGCAAGCCGGCCGCCGTATCAACCGACGAACGTATGCGGGTCCCGCCGCTCCCCGCCCTTTCGCCGGAACGGCCGTCGTTGCCGGCGACGCCGCCGGCACGCGCAGGCAGCGAGGCCGCGCCCGCCGACTTTCCCGATGAGATCGTCACGCTCGGCGCCTTACCCCAGACCCAGAGCGCACAGAAGGCGGCACCGAAGAGCGTGGCGACCCGGTCCACCGCCAAGCCATCGATGCGTCAGCGCGTCGTCTGGTATCTGCTGCACGCCACCGCGACCGCCTGCAGCGCGGCGGCGATTGCCTACGTCTGGATGCACTGAAGCTTCCCGCGCACCGGGATTGGCGCGCATGCCACATCCCGTAAACCTAGAGCACGTCTCCTCGCGTAAGAGGCGGGTGCACGGCTGGAATCATTGTCAGCGCGGCTGGTGCCTTGATCACGCTCCCGGCGCATGCTTCGCTCTGCTACCGCAAGGCATCAGAAGGACAATAAAGAGAAGGATGGCAACGAGCCGGCGCCGCTCCCACCGCCCGTCCTTGTGCAGGTAGTAGAACGCGCCGTGCTTCGGATATAGCCGGGCGTGCCGCTTCGGGTCTAGCCCGAGCTGATTTGATTTTCGCTTTCTCCCCATTCGCCACAATCTACACCTTCGCGCCAACGACCCTTAATTTTCCGGCGCCGCGCTTCCGGCGGAATGCGTCGACGTCGGGCTGAGGGGCGGTGCCTACTGCAGCTCGCTGCGCTTGGCTCGCGGTCACCCGGTCGAAGTAGACACGGGTAATCAACGGGAGCCCGTTAGGGCGGATCTTGATCTCGGTGAAGCCATTCTTCAGGAACCAGCGCACGATGGCCGGCGGTTGCGAAAGCGGGTGGGCGATAGCGAAAATTTCTTCGTCCGTAAGGAAAGCGGCGTGGGTACTCATGCTGCTTCCTTCGTTGCTGCTATACGTTTAAATTCGACCACCCAGACCCATGGGTTCAGGTCCCAGCTGCCGGCGCCGTTGATCTGCTCCCAGAGGGTGCGGTAGCTGGCCACCGGGCTGCGGAGCCACTCCGACGTATCCTTTGGGTCTTTCATCCGGTAGTCGCAATAGGCCGGCCCATTGCCGAAGTTGTTCTCGACGCGATCGATTCCTTCCGCGATCGCATCAGCGTCGCTGCAGCCGTTCAGCCGCTCGACGCGCACGCAGGTGATCTCCAGGGTGATACGGCTGGCCCAGCGGGGCATGTGGATTGATACCCGAGTCTTCCCTCGCGGTGATATCGGGCGAGCCGGTGCGGTGCCGTCCGCCGGGTACCACAGGCCGCCGTTCTCCTGAAGCCAGGTGCCCGGATGGAGCTGCGACGGTGCGAGGCCATCAGCGCATTGACCCGCCGCCCAGGTTTCCTTCACCCACAGCCGGTTGCCCGGAATTCCATAGGGGCACCGGATAGCGTCATCGGCCGCGCCGCCCGTGTCGCACCGCCGCAGTCCGGAATGGCCGGTGGTCTGCCATCCCTCCGCAGTCTCGCTACTCATTTCGGCAGGAACCGCATCGTGCGCGAACTGCGGCTTAACGACCCGCCGCGTCTGCGTCTTCGTCCCGTCGAGGATGGCGCGCACCATCGGCGCGCTGAATAGGATGGGGCGTTCTTTCATTGCTGCTGCTCCTGGTCGTCGGGCCGATGATAGACTTGCCGCGCTCCCGCTCCCATGCTGCCGTCGGTAGAGTCAGCGGTCGCGTGCGTAGCCGCCAGGGTGTCATTTCCCGCCTTGGCGGCACCGGGGGCCCCGATTTCCTCTCCGATGCTGTGACGGGTCACCGGAGGACGGTGTCCGCCTTGTGCTAGGATCACGGCAACCCCTGATCCAGAGCCGTCGCGGGTGAGCGAAGCGGCTTCTTCTGTAGGTGCAGTTGTGGCTCTCCCCGCCGCTGCACCACCGGGGGTTCCCTCCACTTCCTTCCGTACTGCCAGCGCTTCCGCCAGTTCCTGGTTCTGATTCTCGCTCATGCTACGATTCCTTTTGGAAAGGGGGAGGCATGGGCTATGTGAGTCAGGTCATAACCTGGATGAACGCGAATCCGAACATTGCCGGGTGGGCGCAGGCGTTCGGCGCGATGATCGGCATTGGAATTGCGATTGCCGTGCCCTGGTACCAACGAAAAGTGCAACTCGCCGATGTTCGCATTGTTCAGCTCAAGGCACAGGTTGTTCATCAAGTAGCTGTTTTCTATCTGCTCGTGGAAATTGAGATGTATTTGAGGGGCTTTCTTCGGCCTGGTGACACACCGCGACGGCATCTTGCTCAGGACGGCAGGTACGTGGACCTGGTGCAAAGGATTAGCGCACTTGACGGCCGCGAAACGGATATCACCAGAGCGTCCTACTTGTTTCGAGCGCGAGGAATGCTTCTCAATGTCCATATGGCAGCGTGCTCCGATCTCCTGCGGGACAAACCCTTGGAGCTCGGAGAGCAATCGCACCTGACGGCTCAGCTCGAAGATCTCAAGAAATTCGTCACATTCGTTCAGCAGCAGCTTATCGAGACCGATATTGAGGTGAAGCTCGTGCAAGTGGCATGGTTCCTTAAGCCACTTAAGCGCAGGCAACTCCGCTCCTCTAGCGCGGCGGCGGGAACGAAGTAGGAATGGAGTAAGGCTGCTCATGCTGCCCTCGCAGTCTTGCGCTCGTGCGCCGTGTTGGCTTCGACTAGGGCCGCCGCCATTGGCGGGCAGACGCTGTTCCCGATCATCCGGACCTGTGCCGACTTGGTCGCACACCGCCGAGAAGCGGCAGGCGGTGGTCATCCAGAATGGCGCTCTCTGGCCTGATCTCAGCGCCGAAAAGCTGCCGGCCGGCGTTGTTCCCCCTTGAAGTCGAGGGGTCTGTCGAATTCCGCCGCTGCCATTCGTCGTATAAGACAACCTATTCAGGAGACTTCCATGCCCCGTTATATGATCCAGGTCCGTGCCACCGCAATGAGTGAAGCCGGTGACTTCCCTGATGACCCTACCCTGGTTCCGCGAATGATGGCTTTCCATGATGAGATGGCCAAGGCCGGCGTGCTGCTCGATGGTGCCGGGCTGCAGCCCAGCAGTCAGGGGTTTCGTGTGCGGTACGACGCCGCGGGCCGCGCGCGCGTGATGGACGGCCCCTTCGCCGAAACCAAGGAGCTGATTGCAGGCTACACGCTGATCGAGGTACGGTCACATGACGAAGCGCTGGCATGGGCAAAACGCTTTCCGGCGCCTTTCCCCGGTCAGCCCTGCTGCATCGAGGTACGCCCTTTAATGGGTGGCATCGACCTGCCCCCCGAAGATGCCGAACGCATCATCCGCGAAGAGCTGGCCGCGATCAAACAGGGCAGATAATCGTGTCGTGGACCCCGCGCAGTGTGTGGGCGCCGGGTGGCGAATCGGGGAGCACAGACTTCGCCATAGCTTCGGTGGGGAAGTCGCGATCAGGAATAGTCCGAGCTTGCGTAGGCCGATCTCGCGGAGCTGTTCGGTGGTGAAGGGAGGGGTAGCCATTGAAATGAATTCTGGCTCCGGATATTAGACAGCGTCTAATAACTCGTCCAAATCTCGGAAAGAAAAAAGCGGTCACTATTGCTAGTGACCGCTTAAATTCTGGTAGGCCGTGCGTGACTCGAACACGCGACCAACGGATTAAAAGTCCGCTGCTCTACCAACTGAGCTAACGACCCGAAAGACCGAAATTATAAATAACTTTTATCAGAACTGTCAAACAGGAAGGCCTGTTTTTTCCGTTCTTCAAGTGCCGCCGCCCTTACTTCAGGGAGGCAAGCCTTTCCTGTGCGGTCTGTGCGGCGGGCGTGCCCGGGTATTGCGCAACCAGCGTTTCCAATGCCTTCTTCGCTGACGGCCTGTCCTTCAGTTCCAGGTAGCAGCTTGCGATGTTCAGCAATGCATCGGCCGCTTTTGGACTGTCCGCGTAACTCCTAACCACTACCTGCTGCGCGCTGATTGCGTTCTTGTAGTCACGCTGCGCATAGTAGGTATTGCCGAGCCAGTACTGTGCCGAAGGCGCAAGCCCGGAGTTCGGATAGCGGCGGGTGAAGTCGTAGAACGAAGCGCCCGCGTTCTTGTAGTCGCCTGCCTTGAAAAAGGCGAGGGCGGTGTCATACGCGCGCTGCTCTGCCTGCTCGACGCTGAACTCCTTGCCGTCGATCGTCACGGTCTGCGGTTCAAGCTTGCGCATCCGGTTGTCGAGGTCGACGTAGAAATCCTTCTGGCGCTTTTGCGCGTTCGCGAGTTCGTTGGTCAGGATCTCGATCTGGCCCCGCAGCCGCGCAATCTCCTGCCGCAACTGCTCATTCTGGTTGTTCAGGTCGAGGCTGTTGGACTTGTCCGCCTTTGCGTTGATCTCGTTCTGCATGTTGGTCAGGCGCGCGCGGATTTCGAGGATGGCGCGTCGCGCTTCCTCGTCCTCGAACAATGCGGCGCCCGCCTGCAGCGGAACCAGCGACATCGCGGCCAGGACGGCCGCAGCAGCAGAAGATTGGAGTTTTTTCATGGATTACTGGTAGGCCAGGTCGGCGCGGCGGTTTTCAGCCCATGCAGCCTCGTCGCTGCCGGTTGCCTTCGGCTTTTCCTTGCCGAACGAAACCGCTTCCATCTGTTGGTCAGACACGCCGAGCAGTGCCATCGAACGGCGGACCGCTTCCGCACGCTTCTGGCCCAGTGCGAGGTTGTACTCGCGGCCGCCGCGCTCATCGGTGTTGCCCTGGATGATGATCTTCCGGCCCTTGTTCGCCGCCAGGTACTTTGCGTGGGCTTCGAGCACCGGCTTGAATTCGTCCTTCACGACATAGGAATCATAGTCGAAGTAGATGCTGCGCTTGGCCAGGATGCCCTTCGGGTCATTCAGCGGGTCGGTGGAGCCGGTGGTCACCGGGTTGATGGAACGGGTGTCGGCGGTGGTGGCTGCAGTGCCGGTCCGTTCTTCGACTTTGACATTGTCATCCAGCTTGACGGAGGAACCGCAAGCGGCCAGCAGCAGGGCGCTGGAAACGATGAAGGCGTAAGTCGTGGTGTTGCGCATTTGTTATTACTCCCAAGTAGATAATGCAAAGACAGAGATTATTTCATGAAAGGACCCCAGGTGGGCTCCCGGATGTCTCCCGCCTGCGTCGTCAGGCGTTGTTTTATGCGGCCGTCGACGGATACCACTGCAAGCGTGCCACGGCGGCCCGCTTCGGTCGCGTACATGATGTACTTCCCGTTCGGCGAGAAGCTCGGCGATTCGTCGCGGGTCGTGTCGGACAGCCGCAATTCCTGGCCGGACGCGAGGTCGAGCGCATACAGCTGGAACCGACCCTCCCGCCGGGAGATATAGGCAAGGGTCTTTCCATCGGGGGCGACGCGCGGGCTGATGTTGTAGCTGCCGTTGAAGGTGACGCGCTGGGCCTCGCCGCCGCCGGCGCTCATCCGGTAGATCTGCGGCCCGCCGCTGCGATCGCTCGTGAAATACAGGTGCTGGCCGTCGGCGGAGAACTGCGGCTCCGTCTCGATGCCGCTGGTATTGGTCAACTGACGCAATCCGCTGCCGTCGGCGTTGACAACATAGACCTGGGTATAGCCGTTGCGTGAGAGCGCGAGCGCCAGGCGGCTGCCATCCGGAGACCAGGAGGGCGCCGAGTTGCTTCCGCGGTGGTTGGCGATCACGGTGCGCTGCCGGTTGGTCAGGTCCTGCACGTACACGACCGGCTTCTTGTTCTCGAACGACACATAGGCGACCTTGGTGCCGTCCGGCGACCATGCCGGGGAGATGATCGGTTCATTCGATCGCAGCGCGACCTGCGTGCCTTCGCCGTCCGCGTCCGCGACCTCAAGCCGGTATTCATTGCCGGCCTTGGTCACGTAAGCAATGCGGGTTGAGAAAGCGCCGCGCACACCGGTCAGTTTCTCGTAGATGTCATCGGCGATCTTGTGGGCTGCCACACGCAGGCGATCGGTGCCCGCGACCTGGCCGAATCCCGACAGGTTGCTGTTCTTGACCGTGTCCATCAGGCGGTAGCGCACGTCATAGCGGCCGTCCGCCAGGCGCTGCACACTGCCCACAACCAGGGCGTCGGCCCCGCGCGCCTTCCAGTCGGCGAGGTTGACGGGTGTCGTTTCCGACATCGCGTTGCCGGTGTCGATGATGCGGAAGAAGCCGCTGCGCTGCAGGTCGGCCTTGACGATCGTGGTGATCTGCTGGGGAGCCAGCGTCTCGTCGACAAAGCCCGCGATGGCGATCGGAATCTGGGTGGCGCCGACGCCGGAGGTTTCCACCCGCAGTTGCGCCTGCGCTGCGCCGACGAAGCCCAGTGCCAGCACGAAGAAGCTGCGCGTAAAGAGATTTTTCATCATCGCTATTGGTCCTTCGGTTTGTGTATGCCTATGAAAGTCGATGGCACGCTGCCGTTGCTGTCTTTCGGGAAGGGTTGCGCGCGCTCGATTGCCCGTGCCACCGCCTCATCGAAGCCGGGGACGCCGGACGAGCGCAGCTTGCGCATGCCGCTCACGGTGCCATCCGGGAGCAGTCGAACCTCGTATTCTACCGGCGGGTTGCCCTGCAGGCTCTCCGGTGCGACGAAGGTGATGTTCGACTTGATCTTGGCGCCGATCCTGTTTCCATATTCCGAACTTGCCCTGCCGCCCTGCGCTTTCGGTGCCTCGCCGGTGCCGCCCGTACCGACCGCGCCGGTCATGCGGCGCAGGTTTTCCTCGCGCAGCTTGGCGATCTGGCGGTCTTCCTCTTCCTGCTGCTTGCGTTTCTTTTCCGCCGCTTCCTTTTCCTTGCGCAGCTTCTCGGCCTTCTCCTTTTCGGCCTTTTCCTTTTCGAGCTTGGCGAGTTTTTCTTCCTCGCGTTTCTTTTCTTCGAGGCGCTGCTTTTCCTTCGCCAGTTTTTCCTCGGCTTCCTCGCGCTTCTTCTTTTCTTCTTCCTTGCGCTTCTTTTCCTGCTCGAGGGCGATATCCACCTTGGGTTTCGGCGGTTCTTCCACCTTCGGCTTCGGCGGTTCCTTCACCGGTTCCGGCTTCGGCTCGGGACGCGGCGTCGATTCCTCGCGGGGGCGGGGAGGCGGGGCGGCTTCCTGCGGCTGCGGACTCCAGATCTCGGCTTCGATGGTGGCCGGCGTCTCGCTCTGCCAATGCACTCCGATCCACAGGAAACCGAGGAGGGCGATATGCACCAGCGCCGCGAACAGGAGCGAGCGAAGCCGGCCAGGCTCCTTCGGTACGGAATACTGTGTTGCGTCTGTCATTGCCTGGTTGCGAGTCCCACGCGATCGATGCCGATCTTCTTCGCCTCGGAGATCACCTGGATCACCTCGTCATACTTGATGTCCTTGTCCGCCGAGATCATCACCGGCAGTTTCCCGTTCTTCTCATGCATCGCCCGCAGCTTCTGCATCAGTGCCGCGCGGCCACCGACTTTTTCCGGCTGGGCGCCGCCGCCGTTCTGGCCGTTGATGCCGATGGTGGCGGAAGTGTCGGGCTGCAGCGAGATCTGGATGTACTCGGTCGGCGGGAGATTGGATTTCGCCGCCGTCGGAAGGTCGATCACGCCCGGGTTGGTGAGCGGCGCCGCGACCATGAAAATCACCAGCAGCACCAGCATCACGTCGATGTAGGGCACCACGTTGATCTCGGATTTGAACTTGCGGCTGCGGCCGCCGCGCATCGTGGTGTTGGCCATTACCGGACCTGTCGCTGCAGGATGTTGGAGAACTCTTCGATGAAGCTTTCGAAGCGGATCGCCAGGCGGTCGATATCGTGCGAATAGCGGTTGAAGGCGACGACGGCGGGAATCGCGGCGAACAGGCCGATCGCGGTGGCGATCAGCGCTTCGGCAATGCCCGGCGCCACTGACGCCAGCGTTGCCTGCTGCACGTTGGCCAGTCCGCGGAATGCGTTCATGATGCCCCATACCGTGCCGAACAGGCCGACATAAGGCGAGACCGAGCCCACCGAGGCGAGGAAGGCGAGGTGCGACTCGAGGGCGTCCATCTCGCGCTGGTAGGACGCGCGCATCGCGCGGCGGGCACCGTCGATCATGCTGCCCGGGTCCTTGCCTGCAAACGTCGCCTTGGCCTTGATGAATTCTCCCATGCCGGATTCGAAGATGCGTTCCAGCGCACCGCTCTGGCCGCCGCGCCGGCGATTGGAGGTGGCTTCCTCGTACAGTGCATTCAGATTGCCGCCTGACCAGAATGCGCGTTCGAATTCTTCGGTCTGGCCGCGGGCGCTGCGGATCGCAAACATCTTGTGGAAGATATACGTCCAGCTCATGATGGACACGAGCAGGAGCAGCGCCATGACGAGCTGCACCAGCAGCGACGCATTGCTGATAAGTGCTACGAAGGATAGATCTTGGGTAACGGTCATGGTTGTTCGATTTGCAAAATTCCGCCCCGCGTGATCGAGCGCGCGCGAGCCGGGCCATACAGAGGATTAAACGCTGCGATCCCTGATCAGGTTGAATACCGTTTCCGGGATGGGGCTGGGTCGGAAGCTTCTGCTGTCGACGCAGCCGACCTTGATGCGCCCGCTTGCGAGAAGCCGGCGGTCGTCGCCTTCGCCGAGCCACGCCTCCTGAAAAAATTGCACGGAGGCACGGCCCAGCCTTTCGACAATGACCGACACTTTCAGTTCATCATCTAATTTCGCGGGTGAATGATAATCCACGGCGGTGTTCTTGACGACAAAGATCGCATGATGACTGTCGGCCAGGCGTTGCTGGCCGATACCCGAGGCGCGCAGCCATTCGGTGCGCGCGCGTTCGAAGAACTTCAGGTAATTTGCATAGAAGACCACGCCGCCAGTGTCGGTGTCTTCATAGTAGACCCGGACCTTCCAGGTGAACACGCCGTCCTGCGGCCCGCGACCATCCATCAGGTGTTCCGCTTGACGTTGAAAGGACTGAAACCCTGGCAGGTCGGCATCATCTCGACATAGTTGATGTTCACGTGCGCAGGCAGCGTGGCGACCCAGTATGCCGATTCCGCAATGTCTGCCGCGGTCAGGGGGACCGTGCCCTCGTAAACCTTTGCCGCCGCGGCGTCGTCGCGCAGCCTGACATTGGAAAATTCGGTGCCGCCGCACAAGCCGGGGGCGATATTGGTCGCCCGTACGCCGGTGCCGACCAGGTCTGCGCGAAGGTTGAGCGTGAACTGGTCGACAAACGCCTTGGTCGCACCGTAGACGTTCCCGCCCGGGTAGGGGTATGCGCCGGCGACGGAGCCGAGGTTGATGATCGTCCCGCGACCGCGCGCGACCATCCCGGGGAGGATTGCGCGGGTCATCGTGACCAGACCCTTGCAGTTCGTGTCGATCATGGTCTCCCAGTCGGCCAGCGAAGCCTGGTGGGCCGGCTCGATACCAAGCGCGAGTCCCGCGTTGTTCACCAGGACGTCGACCTCTTGCCATTCCTTTGCCAGGCCGGCCAGTGCGGCATCGATCGACTCCTTGCGACTGACATCGATCTCGAGGGGGAGCAGATTGGCGCCAAGTTCGGCGGCCAGGGCATGCAGACGATCCTTGCGGCGGGCGGCGGCGATTACGCGGTGGCCCTCCCTGCAGAACCTGCGGGCCATTTCTTCACCAAAGCCGGAGCTGGCACCGGTAATCAGGACGATCATGAGGTATTCCTTTCGCTGAAAGAGCAAGGTGGACGGCGGAAATTGTAGCCGAAAGCCGGATTGCGCTTCCGGAGGGCAGGGGAGAGACCGGCCCCGGGCCTCCTTGCCGAATCCGGGTAGCTATCTTACAATCCAGTTCCATTTCGTCTCACGTGACTGGCGAATGCCGGCCCTGCCGCCGGCGACAAGGTGGAGATCCACCGGGGAACGTGAGATATCAACATAGCCGTTCGCCTGGGCAGCCCAAATGGAATGCACGACTGAGGCTGCCTGTCATTTTCTTGGCTCCTCATTCGATTCAGGCAAACCACCTGCATACTTAATCGATCGGAGTTCTCATGTTCGCTAAAGACCATACCCTCGCCAAAGTCGATCCCGAGCTTTGGTCCGCCATCCAGCAGGAAAACAAGCGCCAGCAGGACCACATCGAGCTCATTGCGTCGGAGAACTACACGTCGCCGGCAGTGATGGAAGCGCAGGGCTCGCAGCTGACCAACAAGTATGCCGAAGGCTATCCGGGCAAGCGCTACTACGGCGGATGCGAGTACGTCGACGTCGCCGAGACGCTGGCGATCAACCGCCTGAAGGAACTGTTCGGCGCGGAAGCCGCGAACGTCCAGCCGAACTCCGGCTCCCAGGCCAACCAGGGCGTATTCTTCGCGATGCTCAAGCCGGGCGACACCATCATGGGCATGTCGCTCGCCGAAGGCGGCCACCTGACGCACGGCATGGCGCTGAACATGTCCGGCAAATGGTTCAACGTGGTTTCCTATGGTCTGAACGAGAAGGAAGAGATCGACTACGACGCGATGGAGCGTCTCGCCCGCGAGAAGAAGCCGAAGATGATCATCGCGGGCGCGTCTGCCTACTCGCTGCGCATCGACTTCGAGCGCTTCGCGAGGATTGCAAAGGAAGTCGGCGCCTATTTCATGGTCGACATGGCGCACTATGCCGGCCTGATCGCCGCCGGTGTCTATCCCAACCCGGTGCCGCATGCCGACTTCGTCACCTCGACCACCCATAAGTCGCTCCGTGGTCCGCGCGGCGGCGTGATCCTGATGAAGGCAGAGCATGAGAAGGCCATCAATTCCGCCATCTTCCCCGGTATCCAGGGCGGTCCGCTGATGCACGTCATCGCAGGCAAGGCGGTCGCCTTCAAGGAAGCACAGTCGGCCGAGTTCAAGGCCTACCAGCAGCAGGTCGTGAAGAACGCCGATGCACTCGCCAGGACATTGATCGAGCGGGGCCTGCGTATCGTTTCCGGCGGCACCCAGTCGCATGTGATGCTGGTCGATCTGCGCGCCAAGAAGATCACTGGCAAGGAGGCGGAGGCGATCCTCGGTTCCGCCCACATGACCTGCAACAAGAACGCCATTCCGAACGACCCGGAGAAGCCCTTCGTGACTTCCGGCGTCCGCCTCGGCAGCCCGGCGATGACGACCCGGGGCTTCAAGGAAGCAGAGGCGGTGAAGGTCGGCCATCTCATCGCCGACGTGCTGGACAATCCCCATGACGCCGCCACCATCGAACGCGTCAAGGCCGAGGTCAAGAAGCTGACGGACGCATTCCCGGTCTACGCCTGAAGCTGCAGCGGGGACGGTATGCGCCGTCCCCGCTGCATTTCGCTGCGGGAAAAATAAGCAACATGTCGGATTGTTTGCTTGAGTTTTCGATCGGCAGCCACCAAAATTGCCTGAATATCAAGTCAGCCGCAACACGGCCGGCTTGCTTTCCCCACGTTCCGCATACGCCGCCATGAAATGTCCGTTCTGCCACCATGACGAGACCCAGGTCATCGACACACGCGTGTCGGAGGAAGGCGATACGATCCGCAGGCGGCGCCGTTGCGCGCATTGCGACAAGAGGTTCACCACCTACGAGCGCATCGAGCTGTCGATGCCGGTCATCGTCAAGAAAAACGGCAGTCGCACCGACTACGACGCCGCCAAGCTGCGCGGCAGCCTCATGCTGGCGCTGCGCAAACGGCCCGTCTCGGCGGAGGCCGTGGACGGGGCAATTCATCGCATCGAGGAAAAACTGCTGTCCAGCGGCGCACGGGAAGTCGTCTCCGGTCAGATCGGCGAGCTCGTCATGCGTGAGTTGAAGCGCCTCGACAAGATCGCCTATATCCGCTTTGCGTCGGTGTACAAAAGTTTCGAAGACGTGGCGGAATTCCAGGATGCGATCGCCGAGGTTGGACGCGAGCGGAAGAGTCCGCAGAAATAGACAGTCCGGTGGAAAGGCCTCGCAGGAGGCCTTTTTTAGGGGATCAGTGTTGTAAAAAACATAACTTCCGGCGGCAATGACATCAGTGCGAGGAGAACAATGCAGCAACCAGAACGTAGATTGAATCCGGCCTCGTCCCAAGGCATCTCGCTGGTGGAAGTACTGGTCTCGCTGCTGATCCTTGCGGCAGGCATCGTGACCGTCGCGGGATTGCAGGCGCAGGCCTTGCGCTCGGCGTATGAGGCAGGCCTGCAGTCCACTGCCCTGCAGATCGCCGGCGAGCTGGCCGAGCGCATGCGGCCGCAGCAGGTCCGGCGAGGCAATTCCGCCGTGACCGATGCCTTCGATGGCTACAGCCACGATGCGCGCATCGCTTCCCCCGCGCAGCCGGGACACCAATGTGACACCGACATGTGCAACCCGGAGCAGCTTGCGCAGTTCGACTTATACCAGACGGCCGTACGCTTGCACGAGGACTTGCCGGGCGGGCGCATCCGGATCTGCAGGGACACCAGGCCGTGGGACACGGACACTGAGCGACTGCGCTGGGAATGCGACCCAGGCGCCGCGGGCGAAGGGCCGTTGTTCATCAAGATTGGCTGGCAGCCGCGCGAGCGCCGCGGCGCTGCACAGCAGCCCGACGCGCCGCCCGCGCTGGCGCTGCTGGTGGATCGCTGATGCCGCCGGTGCAAGGGCAAAGGCGGCGTCACAGGGCACGTAACCCGCGGCGCTGCGCAGGGCTGACGCTGGTGGAGCTCTTGATTGCGATGGCGCTCGGACTCCTCGTGGTGCTGGCCGCGATCGCACTGCTGCTGGCAGTGACCCGAAGCCGTGCCGATCAGGAGGACATGCAGCTGATGGAGGAGAACGGCCGGTACGGGCTCGAGGTCCTTTCGCGCGCAGTACGCCTCGGGGGCCTGGCAGCTGCCGGCCAGATGGAAGGCCGGACCGTCGCTCCCGGGTTCGCACCCGTCTTCGGCCTTGACGCCAGTACGCTGAGCCGCGATTCCATCGACATCAGCGCCCCCGCGCCGTCACCCCATTCCAGCGATGTGCTCGCCGTGCGCTATCGGGCGGCAGGCGATGGAACCAGCCTCAACTGCGCCGGGTTCCCGGCGGCGCCGGACCCGTCGGAGGCAGGGGGCGGCTCGGCCACTTCCTGGAGCATCTTCTACCTTGCAAGAGATGCCGGGGGCGAGCCGCAGCTCTATTGCAAGTACGCAGGCGCAAACGGCTGGTCTGCAGATGCGGTCGTGCGCGGCGTGGAGGCATTCCAGGTCCTGTACGGCGTGGACGGCGACGGTGACGGGATTGCAGAACGCATGCTCCCTGCATCCGCGATCGGCCCGCCGGACGACAGCAGTGCAAGTCCCTGGAACAGGGTCGTGAGCGTGCGCGTCGCGCTGTTGTTGCGCGGCGCGCAGCGCCGGCCGGGCACTGGTGCTGCCTCGCCAAGCTTCGACCTGTTCGGCACCGCCTACAGCGAACGCCATGGCAGCGCCGATCGCGGTGTCCGCTTGTCCGGTGCGGAGTTGGGCGATGATCATCGACTGCGCAAGCTGGTCAGCAGCACGATACAGCTGCGCAACCGGCGACAGGAGGACCAGCAATGAGGGCGGGACCAATACCGGTCATGCGACGACGGCAAGGCGTCGTGCTTCCGACCACGCTTCTGGTGCTGGTTGTCGCCCTCCTGCTGGGTATATCGAGCGCGCGCACGGCCCTGCTGTCGGAAAAGGCATCCCGCAACGACCGGGACCGCCTGCTGGCGCTGCATGCGGCGGAGGCGGCGCTCCTCGACGCCGAGGCCGATATCACCGGCGCGCCGGCGGATGGACGTCGCGGAAGCCGTTTCCGCGACGCCGCCAGGAACGAGCAGGCTGGTGTCTGCCGACGAGGAGGCTTTGACGAACTGGCGGGGATTTGCACGCCTGCCATTGGAGGGCAGCCGCCGGTATGGACCGTCACCGACTTCATGGACCGGTCGGAAAACGCCGCAACGATCCCCTTCGGCCGCTTCTCCGGGCGTGTCTATCCATCGGGGGAGGGCAATCTCCCGGCCCATGCACCGCGCTACATCATCGAGGTGCTCGCCGATGCTTCACCGGGGACGGAAGCCGGAAATTCCCTGCCGGTCTTCCGGATCACCGTGGTCGGCTTCGGCGTGCGCGAAGGGACACAGGTCGCGCTCCAATCCTGGTTTCGTCTGCCTCCACCGGGCATCAGCCCGGGCGCTGCTGCCCATGGCAGGTACGGCTGGCGCGAACTCAACAACTGGAAGGAATTGCACGATGCGACAGGCAATGCGCAGTGACGACGGCGGACGACCACGCCGGCCGCACGGTTTTACGCTCATCGAGATGCTGGTGGTGGGTGCGATCGTCGCGCTGCTCGCGTCGATCGCCTATCCGTCCTATGTCGACTTCATCCGCAGAAGCAAGCGCACCGAAGCGATTGCCTTGCTGATGGAGACAATGCAAAGCCAGGAGCGTCACTATTCCCGGCGCAACCGGTACTTCAGCTTCACGCGGGAGGCGAATCCGGATCGGCTGCGGTGGCATTCCGCCGTGCATCCGTCACGGAGTTCGCATGAAATTGCGGCACGCCCCTGCAGCGGCGAAACCCTGGTCTCGTGCGTCGAGCTGCTGGCGCTACCGGGAACCGCCGCCGTGGACAGCAGCTTTTTCGATCCCGCTTGCGGCACGCTGTCACTCGACAGCCGGGGCAACCGCTCGCCGGCCTCGCCGCAATGCTGGCAATGACCAGGCGCGCCGATGCGCCTCCGCACAAGCAACGCGGCTTCACCCTGGTCGAAATGCTGGTGGTACTGACGGTTGCGCTCATCCTGGCTTGCGTCGCGGCGCCCGAGTGGCGCAGCGTTCTCGACAGTCGCAGGGTCGCCGTTGCCGCGAACGATTTCCTTGCCGCGATCCAGCTCGCGCGGTCGGAGGCGCTTCATCGCGGCGAACGGGTGGATCTCGCCGCCCTTGACGACGACTGGCGCAATGGGTGGACGGTCTTCATCGACCGCAACCGGAACCGGCTGCCTGACGACGGGGAGGACGTCGTCGCTCGCCACTCCGCTGCGCCGGCGGGCGTCGCGATCGAATCGACGTTGCTGGATAACCAGGGAAAATACCTTGCCTACGACGGTTCGGGTCGAAGCCGTACCGACGCCAGCGCCTGGCAGCCGCAGTTCGGCACCATCCGCTTTCGTGTCGGCGCGCAGCGACGCCATATCGTCCTGAACATACTCGGGCGCCCCCGGGTCTGCACGCCCGCCAAGGATGCCGGCAGCTGTTGATGATGTCCGGGACGTTCGATGCAGCATCGCGCCGCGCTAAAATGCGGCTTGCGTACGCACTCCCGCGACCGCACCCCGGCAATGCTTTCCAGGATATTTTGTGCACAGAATCGATGATGCCGCCGCAATGGCCCTTGCGCTCGCGTGGGCGGCCAAGGGCATGTTCACCACGTCGCCGAACCCGAGGGTCGGCTGTGTGATCGTGAAAGACGGGCAGGTGATCGGCGAGGGCCACACCCAGCCGCCCGGGCAAGCGCATGCGGAGATCCAGGCGCTCGGCGATGCGGCAAGCCGCGGGCACGACGTCCGCGGCGCGACCGCGTATGTCACGCTGGAGCCGTGCAGTCACTACGGCCGCACGCCTCCGTGCGCGGACGCGCTGGTGCGCGCGGGCCTGTCGCGCGTCGTCGTGGCGCTGCGCGATCCGAATCCGCTGGTCGGCGGGCAGGGCCTGGAAAAACTTCGGGCGGCCGGCATCGCCGTCGATTGCGGTGTCGGCGAAGACCAGGCCCGGGAACTGAATATCGGCTTCCTCTCCCGCATGCAGCACGGCAGGCCGTGGGTACGGATGAAAACCGCTGCCAGCCTCGACGGCGGCACGGCTCTGCACAATGGGCAGAGCCAGTGGATCACGTCATCCGCCGCGCGCGACGACGGACACTGGTGGCGCGCACGCGCATGCGCGATACTGACCGGCATCGGCACGGTGCAGCAGGATGACCCCCGTCTTGATGTGCGGGCAGTTGCCACCCCACGCCAGCCGCTGCGCATCGTCGTCGACAGCGAGCTGCAGATCGATCCCGCGGCGCGCGTGCTAACCGGCGGCCACTGCCTGGTCATAGGCGCACGTGAAAACACCGAGAAGCAAGCCCGCCTCCGGGCGCAGGGCGCCGAGGTGGTCCTGCTGCCGAACGCGCACGGCAAGGTCGACTTGCCGGCGCTGCTCAAGGAGCTTGGGCGCCGGGAGATCAACGAGTTGCACGTCGAGGCCGGTTTCAAGCTGAATGGGTCGCTGATCCGGGAAAACTGCGTCGATGAACTACTGGTCTACCTCGCCCCAAGCCTCCTGGGCGACGCCCAGCGGATGTTCGCCCTGCCGGCGCCGGAAACACTGGCGCAGCGCAGGCAGCTGGCATTCCATGAAATCAAGCAGATCGGGGCCGATTTGCGTATCCTTGCCCGTTTCAACTGACTGGACGACGCGCATGTTTACCGGGATTGTCGCCGCAATTGGCAAAATTACCTCCATTACCCCGCTCGGCGGCGGTGCCGACGCCGGTGTTCGCCTCGATATCCACGCCGGGATGCTGCCGCTCGAGGACGTGGCGCTGGGCGATTCGATCGCACTCAATGGCGCCTGCATGACGGTGGTGGCAAAAACGGCCGACAGCTTCACCGTGGACGTCTCGCGTGAAAGCCTGAACCGGACCGCCGGCCTCGACGCCCCGGGAGAAGTCAACCTTGAGAAGGCGCTGACCCTTGCCGACAGGCTCGGCGGCCATCTCGTTTCCGGTCATGTGGATGGCCTCGGCACGGTGCGGCGCTTCGCGCCGGTCGGCGAATCCATGGAACTGGTGATCGATGCCCCGAAGGAACTCGCGAAATACCTCGCTTACAAAGGCTCCATCGTCGTCAACGGTGTCTCGCTGACGGTGAACCGCGTGAGCGATACCGCCGACGGCTGCGAATTCTCGATCAACCTGATCCCGCACACGGTGGCGGTCACCACGCTGAAGCACCTTGCGCCCGGCACTCGCGTGAACCTCGAGATCGACCTGATCGCGCGTTACGTGGAGCGTATGCTGGGGATGGACAAGCCCGCGCAGTAGACCCGCCGTTGTCGTGGCTGCCGCCCGTCGCGTTTCGGAAATGAAAGTCGTTGCGGGGCCAAATCCATTAGAATGGCGGGCTACATAGGATTTTAGTCATGGCTATTTCAACAACCCAAGAAATCGTCGCCGAGATGCGCGCTGGACGCATGGTTATCCTGGTCGACGAGGAAGACCGGGAGAACGAGGGCGACCTGGTGCTCGCCGCGGAGTTCGTGACTCCCGAAGCGATCAACTTCATGGCCAAGTACGGCCGTGGCCTCATCTGCCTGACCCTGAGCGAGCAGCGTTGCAACCAGCTGGACCTGCCCATGATGACGATGCGCAACGGCACGCCGCACGGTACGAATTTCACGGTTTCGATCGAGGCGGCGGAAGGCGTCAGCACAGGCATTTCGGCTGCCGACCGCGCACGTACCGTGCAGGCCGCCGTCGCCCGCAATGCGAAGCCGACCGACCTGGTGCAGCCCGGCCACATCTTTCCGCTGAAGGCCCAGAAGGGCGGTGTACTGATGCGCGCCGGTCATACGGAGGCTGGCTGCGACCTGGCCGAACTCGCCGGCCTCGAACCCGCCGCGGTGATCTGCGAGGTGATGAAGGACGACGGCACGATGGCTCGTCTGCCCGACCTGATCGAGTTTGCGCGCGAGCACGGCCTGAAGATCGGCACGATTGCCGACCTGATCCACTACCGCAGTCAGAACGAAAGCATCGTCGAGCGTATCGCCGAACGCACGATGCAGACCATGCACGGCCCGTTCCGCGCAATCGCCTACCGCGACAAGCCGAGCGGCTCCGCCCACCTGGCGCTGGTGCATGGCGAACTCAAGCCGGCGCTCGAGACCCTGGTGCGCGTGCACCAGCCCGTATCCATCCTGGACCTGCTCGAAACGGAGCTGACAACCCACTCCTGGAACCTTGCCTCGGCAATGGCGGCCATCAAGGCGGCGGATCGCGGCGCCATGGTGCTGCTGAACTGCGAGGAGTCGGCCGATCAGATGTTCGCGCAGTTTGCTGCGCTGAACGCACCGGACTGCGCTCCCCAGCCACGTGCCTCGCGGATGGACCTGCGTACCTACGGCATCGGCGCCCAGATTCTGAAGGACCTCGGCGTGGGCAAGATGAAACTGCTGGCAAGCCCGCGCAAGATGCCGTCCATGACCGGTTTCGACCTTGAAGTGGTGGGCTATCAGGCGCACCCATAACACTGTACCGGGCGTCGGCCTCGACGACCGGGCACCTGACAAGAACGATTGCGCGACCGGCCGAAGCCGGGTGGCGCAATCATCAAGCGCTGAGCGCGTGGAGGAAATACCATGACCGTTGGAACCTATGCAAGCAACATGGACGGCGATGGCTTGCGGGTAGGTATTGTGCAGGCACGCTTCAATGAAGACGTCTGCCACGGCCTGCTTTCATCCTGCCTTGCAGAATTGAAGCGCCTCGGCGTCGCTGACGAGGACGTGCTGCATGTCACCGTTCCTGGTGCACTGGAAATCCCGCTGGCCCTGCAGAAGATGGCGGAAACCGAGCAGTTCGACGCCCTCGTGGCGATCGGTGCCGTGATTCGGGGCGAAACCTATCACTTCGAGCTTGTATCCAACGAGTCCGGCGCGGGCATCACCCGCGTGGGCCTTGATTTCGATATTCCGATCGCCAATGCCGTGCTGACCACCGACACCGACGAGCAGGCCGAGGCCCGTATGGCCGAGAAGGGCGCCGACGCCGCCCGGGTCGCGGTCGAAATGGCGAACCTGGCACTGGCCCTGGACGAGCTCGCCCAGGCGACGGAAGAAGAGTAAGCAAATGAATGCAAAGAATGTCCACGCGAACCCGAGCAAGAACCGTACGCCGCGCCACCGCGCGCGCGAGTTTGCGCTGCAGGGGCTTTACCAGTGGCTGCTGAACAATGAGGACGCCGGCGCGATCGATGCCCACATCCGCGAGGCCCACGGTTTCGACAAGGCGGATGGCGAGCACTTCCAGGCCCTGCTGCACGGCGCCATCTCGCAGGCGCCGGCGCTGCGCGAAGCCCTCAAGCCACTGATCGACAGGCCGCTCGACCAGCTTTCGCCCGTCGAACATGCGGCGCTGCTGATCGGCGCCTTCGAGCTGCGCAACCACATCGAGATCCCCTACAAGGTGGTGATCAATGAAGCCGTCGAACTGACGAAGTCCTTTGGCGGCATCGACGGCCACAAGTACGTCAACGGTGTTCTCGACCGCTTCGCCGCGCAGGCCCGCGAGGTCGAAGTCGAGGATGCACGAAAGCGCTGACGCGTTGCCTGGAGCCAGCGGCGCACCCGATTGCGCTCTGCGTATCACCCCTGTCCGATCCCCTGCAATGAATCCTGTCCTGGCCTCCCGCCTTGCCAATATCGCGCCGTTCCATGTGATGGAGCTGGCGAAGATGGCGGCCGAACTGGAACGACAAGGCCGTTCCATCATCCACATGGGTATCGGCGAGCCCGATTTCACCGCGGCGCCGCTGGTGGTGGAAGCCGCAGCCCGTGCGATGGGCGACGGCCGGCTCCAGTACACGGCCGCGACCGGGATTCCCGCACTCCGCGAGGCGATCTCGGCGCACTATGCCCGTGTCTACGGTCTTTCCGTGCCCGCATCACGCATCGTCATCACGGCGGGTGCCTCGGCGGCGCTGCTTCTCGCCTGTGCCGCACTGGTCGAGCCGGGCACCGAGATCCTGATGCCCGATCCGTCTTATCCCTGCAATCGCCATTTCGTCGCCGCATTCGAGGGCCGGGCGAAACTGGTGCCCAGTGGTCCGGCGCAGCGTTTCCAGTTGTCGGAGGATATGGTACGCACGAACTGGGGTACGAAGACGCGTGGCGTGCTGCTTGCATCGCCGTCCAATCCGACCGGCACGTCGATCGAACACGGCGAGCTTGCCAGAATCGTCGCGGCGGTCCGGGAAAAGCAGGGTTTCACGATTGTCGACGAAATCTACCAGGGGCTGACCTACGACGACGCGCCGTTCTCCGCGCTTTCTCTCGGCGAGGACGTCATTGTCATCAACAGCTTCTCGAAGTACTTCAACATGACCGGTTGGCGCCTGGGATGGCTGGTGCTGCCGGAAAACCTCGTGCCGCAGGTGGAGAAGCTTGCGCAGAACCTGTTCATCTGTGCGTCGAGCATTGCGCAGTACGCCGGCATCGCCTGCTTCGCGCCCGCATCCATCGCGCTGTACGAGGAACGCAAGGCGGAGTTCCGGCGCCGTCGCGATTTCATCGTGCCGGCATTGCGCGAACTCGGCTTCGAGGTGCCGGTGACGCCCGACGGTGCTTTCTATGTGTATGCGGACTGTTCCCCGCTCGCCGACGATGCCGATCGTCTCACCCGGGAAATGCTTGATAAGGCCGGTGTGGTGCTGGTGCCGGGGCTCGACTTTGGACCTTACACCGCCCGCAATTTCATCCGCTTGTCGTACGCGACCTCGCTCGAGAACCTCGAGGAGGCGGTGGAACGCCTGCACACGTTCTTTCGCAAGCGGTGACCTCGAGTTGCAGGCATAAAAAAAAGGAGCTCATGGCTCCTTTTTTTATAATGTCGCAGCGATTCAGAGTGCGGCGACCTGGTCGGCACTTGTCAGGGCCGGCGTGGGATGGTTCGTGTGGTCTTCGGCCTGCACCGGCTTCGGCTCCGGCTTGCGCTGTTTTGCCGGCGCCGCGTTCACGCTCGTCGCGTACACCGGCACCTTCTTCCCCATCGACACATCCTTGAGCCGGTTGTACTCGGCAAGGACTTTTGCGCCGTAGCCCGAGTCCGTTTCCATCGCACCTGCGCCGACATACAGCTTCAGCCCGGCTTCGACCGAGCCGCCGCGCGTCACGTAGTCCTTCAGGATGAGGGAGCCGACGCGGATGTTCGCGAGCGGATTCAATGCCGCTTTCACGCCACCGAGATCCTCGAACTTGTCACGATGTACCTTGGACATCACCTGCATCAGGCCCTGGGCGCCAACCGGACTTTCCGCGAAAGGATTGAAGCCGGATTCGATGGCCATCACCGACAGGATCAGCAGCGGATCCAGCTTGATTTCGCTTGCCGTCAGGTAGGCGGCGGACACGAGCATGTTGGTTGCGTCGGCGGCGACACGATAGCGTTTTGCAAGCCAGTTGGTCACCCATTCCTGTTGCTTCGCATTGCCCGCGAGCCTGATGTCGGCCTCGGTGGGAACGGCGGCCGATGCCGCGATCGCCAGCGGGGAGCCTTCGATACCTGCGGCTGGACGCGCGGGTTCGACGTCCTGCGACGCTACCTGGGCCTTTGCGAAGGGAGAGAGCGCCTTCAGGCGGTCGGCGAACTGCGGTTGTACGAACATCAGCGTCAGCGCCGCGAGGGCGGTGATGCCGAGCACCATGAGCGTGTGACGAGCGGTCGTCACAAAGCCGCTTACCGTGTCGCGGACGAACACCGCCCATGCGGCGGGACGACCGGCGGCCTGTCGGGAACAGGCGTGCGTCACCCGGATCAAGCGATTGAACATTGAACCTCCTGAATACCCGCGGCAAGCGAAATGCCCACACCTGCAGCTGGTAGGCGTTTGTGCATGCCGTGAATCAGAACATCGTCCGCACTCACGCGAGGCGCTTGCTGCGGACGTCGGATTTGTCTGCCTTCCGGCTGCGGCCGTTCAGGCGCCGGAAGGGTGGCAGACCATGTTTCGGGGAGTAAGGCGGAAGCCTTTTGAAAACACTCCTTAAAATGTCATGCGGGACCCCGATCCCTGTGAATGAAGAGGATCTGCTCCTGAGCCGTTTTCGCCGGCTTCGTCCTCTTCAAGTTGGCCGAATTTTAGGGGCCTGTTTATATCGAGTCAATACTAAAGAAGCTAATCTCTATTACTTTTAAATCTTAAAACTTCGCTGCAGTGCAATAGTTAATCAATAGAATCAACGACTTGGCCTTGCATTCTAAAAGCAGAGGCGAAGAACAAACTTTGTGAAAAATCATGAGATATCTGGATCTGCGGGACTTCCTTGCCCAACTTGAGCGCCTGGGCGAACTGAAACACGTGTCCGTCCCCGTATCCCCGCACCTCGAAATGACCGAAATTTGCGACCGGACGCTACGTGCAGGCGGGCCGGCCCTGCTATTCGACAAGCCGAGCGGGCACAGCATGCCCGTGCTCGGCAACCTCTTCGGCACCCCGCGCCGGGTCGCGCTCGGCATGGGTGCGGACGACATCGGCGAACTGCGCAAGATCGGCCATGTCCTTGCGATGCTCAAGGAACCCGAGCCGCCGAAGGGCCTGCGCGACGTGCTTGGCCTTGGATCGATGCTCAAGTCCCTCTGGGACATGGCACCGCGCGAGCGTCGCTCCGCGCCGTGTCAGGAGGTGGTATGGGAGGGCGCAGACGTCGACCTGGCGAAGCTGCCGATCCAGCATTGCTGGCCGGGCGACGTCGCGCCGCTGATTACCTGGGGCCTCGTCATCACCAAGGGTCCCCACAAGAAGCGGCAGAACCTCGGCATCTATCGCCAGCAGTTGCTCGGCCCAAACAAGGTGATCATGCGATGGCTGGCGCACCGCGGCGGAGCACTGGACTTTCGCGAGCACGGGATCGTCAATCGCGGCAAGCCTTATCCGGTGGCAGTCGCGCTCGGCGCGGACCCGGCCACGATACTGGGGGCAGTGACGCCGGTGCCGGACAGTCTTTCCGAGTATCAGTTTGCCGGCCTGCTGCGCGGCAGTCGTACCGAGCTGGTGAAGGCCATCGGCAGTGAGTTGCGGGTGCCGGCAGGCGCGGAGATCGTGCTGGAAGGGCATATCTATCCGGATGAGTCGCATCCAAGCGGCTATGCGCATGCGCTGGAAGGTCCCTATGGCGACCACACCGGCTACTACAACGAGCAGGACTGGTTCCCGGTATTTACCATCGACCGCATCACCATGCGTCGCGACCCGATCTACCATTCGACCTACACCGGCAAGCCGCCCGACGAACCGGCGGTGCTCGGGGTGGCGCTGAATGAAGTGTTCATCCCGTTGCTGCAGAAGCAGTTCACCGAGATCACCGACTTCTACCTGCCGCCCGAGGGCTGCAGCTACCGGATGGCGGTGGTCCAGATGAAAAAGGCTTACCCGGGGCACGCCAAGCGTGTGATGTTTGGCGTATGGAGCTTCCTGCGGCAGTTCATGTACACCAAGTTCATTGTCGTGGTGGACGAGGACGTCGACATTCGCGACTGGAAGGAAGTGATCTGGGCCATCGCGACGCGGGTCGACCCGAGCCGTGACACGACTCTGGTCGACAACACGCCGATCGACTATCTCGATTTCGCATCCCCGGTGAGCGGACTGGGCAGCAAGATGGGCATCGATGCGACCAACAAGTGGCCCGGGGAAACCAGCCGGGAGTGGGGTACTGCGATCGCCATGTCCGGCGAGGTCAAGGCGCGGATAGACAGTCTCTGGGACAGCCTCGGGATCTGATACTTTGCGCGTGCCCGCCAACGCGCCACACCGCCGACGTCCATTGCTGATAGAATGACGGTCGGCGGGCCCCTGCGCATTGTGGCATGGCCAACCTGGTCAGGTCGGGAACGAAGCAGCCACAGCCATTTCCCGCAAGTGCCGCAGACAAGGCTCGCCCCTTTCACTTTCCTCCTGCATTTCCCCGTTTTCCCCTGTTCGTCCTGCTACTCCGGCCATGCACGACGCAGGATCTCCTGCTGCAGGTCTGATGCGGCGAGCGTGCCGTAGACGCGGCCGCAGGCGGCGTCGCCGCGGCTGCGGATGAATGCATCGGCGATCTGTTCCGGTGCATGCTTGAGCATCAGGGCCGACTGCGCGGCGAGCACCAACTTCTGGACGAAGCGGCGCGCGGACGCTTCCCGCTGTTCGGCCGGCGCGGCAAGATCGCGCTGCAATCCGTCCAGCATCTCTCGCAGGCCGGGATGCCCAGGCGCGGCAGCGAGGTCCTGCAACAGCAGCAGCACGCCCTCGCCCTCGCGTTCCATCGCGCGCAGCACATCCAGGCACATAACGTTGCCCGAGCCTTCCCAGATCGAATTGACCGGCGCTTCACGGTAGAAGCGCGCCATCGGGCCGGTTTCGACGTAACCGTTGCCGCCCCAGACTTCCATGCATTCCCCGGTGAATTCCAGCGCCCGCTTGCAGATCCAGAATTTCGCGGCGGGGGTGAGGATGCGGCGCCATGCCCGCTGCAGCGGATCCCCCGGCGCTTCGAAGGCTTGCGCCAGGCGCAGCATCAGCAAGGTCGCGGCTTCGCTTTCCAGCGCCAGGTCGGCAAGCACGTTGCGCATCAGCGGCTGCTCGGCGAGCCGGCGGCCGAATGCGACGCGGTGCCGCGCATGGTGGGCCGCCTGTACGAACGCCTGCCGCATCAGGCCGGCGCTGCCGATCACGCAATCAAGGCGGGTGTAGTTGGCCATTTCGATAATCGTCGGTACGCCGCGGCCGTCCTCGCCGACCATCACACCCCAGGCATCTTGGAATTCCACTTCACTGCTCGAATTCGAGCGGTTGCCCATCTTGTCTTTCAGTCGCTGGACCAGCACGGCGTTCTTGCTGCCGTCCGGCCGCCAGCGCGGAACGAAGAAGCAGGACAGGCCGTTCTCGGTGCGCGCGAGCACCAGGTGGGCGTCGCACATGGGCGCCGAGAAGAACCATTTGTGGCCGGTCAGCGCATACGTCGCGCCGCGCCCCTCGCCGCGCAGCGGGCGGGCGCGCGTGGCATTGGTGCGCACGTCGGAGCCGCCCTGCTTCTCGGTCATGCCCATGCCGATCAGGATCGAGCGCTTCTCGGCCAGCGGCAGGTCGCGCGGGTCATGGTCGCGCGAGAGCAGCTTGTCGCGCAGCGTGGCGAACAGCGCCGGCTCGTTCTGCAGCACCGGGATCGATGCGAAGGTCATGGTCGTCGGGCAGAGCGAGCCCGACTCGACCTGCGACTGGAGGAAATAGCCGGCCGCGCGCGCCACGTGCGCGCCCGGACGCTCGTCCATCCAGGGCAGCGCATGCAGGCCTTCCTTGCGAAGGATGGCCAGCAGGCGATGCCAGCTTGGATGGAAATCGACCTGGTCGATGCGGTTGCCGTAACGGTCGTGGGTGTTGAGTTCGGGGAGGTGACGGTTCGCCAGCTCCCCGAGACGCAGGATGTCCGGGTCGCCGAGTTCGGCGCCGAAGCGCGACAGCGCGGATGCATGCCATGCCGCTGCGGCGTCCACGACCCCGGACAGAACGACATCGGTTTCATACAGGTTGTAGTTGCCGAGTTCGGGTACCTGGTTGCTTACTTCGTGCGTCGGCCATTGCATCGCGGACATCCTTCCTGGTCGGTGAGTGAAAGCGCTGCAGGCAGTCTATAACTTGCAGCAGGTCAGGTAAAATGCCGGGACGACCAATACCCGGCGACACCATGTCTTATCAAGTCCTCGCACGCAAGTATCGCCCAAAGAGCTTCGAAACGCTCGTAGGGCAGGAGCACGTCGTGCGTGCGCTCGCCCACGCGCTGGACCAGCAGCGGCTGCACCACGCCTACCTGTTCACGGGCACGCGCGGGGTCGGCAAGACGACGCTTTCGCGCATCCTTGCCAAGGCCCTGAATTGCGAAACAGGCATCACCGCCAAGCCCTGCGGCAGCTGTGAGGCTTGCGTTGCGATCGATGCCGGTCGCTTCGTTGACTATATAGAAATGGACGCCGCCTCCAACCGCGGCGTCGACGAGATGGCGCAGCTGCTGGAACAGGCGATCTACGCGCCGTCCAATGCCCGCTTCAAGGTCTACATGATCGATGAAGTGCACATGCTCACCAACCATGCGTTCAATTCCATGCTGAAGACGCTGGAGGAACCGCCGGAGCATGTGAAGTTCATCCTCGCGACCACCGATCCTCAGAAAATCCCGGTGACCGTGCTGTCGCGCTGCCTGCAGTTCAACCTGAAGCAAATGCCCCCGGGGCACATCGTAAGCCACCTGGAAAACATCCTCGGGCAGGAGCAGATTGCCTTCGATACGCCGGCGCTGCGGCTGCTGGCGCAGGGAGCGCACGGCTCGATGCGCGACGCGCTTTCGCTGACCGACCAGGCAATCGCGTATGCCGCCGGCACGGTGACACTGGAAGCGGTGCAGGGGATGCTCGGCGCGCTGGACCAGTCCTACCTGGTGCGCGTGCTCGACGCGCTGGCGGCCAGGGACGGCGCGGCGCTACTCGGCGTGGCGGACGAGATGGCCACACGCAGCTTGTCCTACAACGCTGCGTTGCAGGACCTCGGCACGTTGCTGCACCGGGTCGCCCTGGCGCAGACCGTGCCGGCGGCCCTGCCGGGCGACCTGCCGGAACGGGAGGACATCATGCGGCTGGCGGGGCAGTTCGACCCCGAAGAGGTGCAACTGTTCTACCAGATCGCGGTGCACGGCCGCAACGAACTCAGTCTCGCGCCGGACGAATACGCGGGATTCTCCATGACCCTGCTGCGCATGCTGGCCTTCCGGCCTGGCGTGGGCGGCGCCGAACCGCGCCAGGCGGCACCCGTTGCAGCGACTCCGGTCTCTCGGCCCGCAGCGGCCGGCGCTGCGCCGGCCGTCGCGCGCGCCTCGGTCCCTGCCGCCGGCGCACGTGCGCCGACCGGTGCGGCAGCACCGGTCTCCTCGCCGCGCGGCGCCGGTGGCATGAGTCCGGCCCGGGCCGCGCTCGAGGCCGCACGCGGCGGCAAGGGCGCGACGGCGGCAAGCAGCCAACCGGCGATGCCGCCGGCCCCGCCGCCGTGGGACGACGAGGTGCCGTCGGCGCGCGAACGGGCGACGGTCGATCCGGTCGAATCCGCAGCTCAAAAAAAAACTGAAGGCCGGGCCGGGCCGGCCGTGCTAGCCGACGCCGGCGATACCGCTGTGCTCGAGACGCCACCGCCCGCGGCGCCCGCGATCCGGCCGCCCGCACGGACCGCGGTCCCGTCCCTCAGCTGGGACGGCGACTGGCCGGCGCTCGCCGCGGCATTGCCGCTGCGCGGCGTAGTGCAGCAACTGGCGCAGCAGAGCGAACTCCTGCAATGCGAGGACAATGGCGGCGGTGTCCAGATCAAGCTGCGCATTCCCCTTGAAACCTTGCGCACCGCAGGCGCCGTCGACAAGCTCGGTGCGGCGCTGACGGAGCACTTCGGCAAGCCGGTACGCGTCGACACCGAGATCGGCGCGGTGCAGCAGACGGCGAACGCGCAGGCCGTGGCCGAACGGGAGGCGCGGCAGCGCCAGGCCGAACAACAGATGCAGGGCGACCCTTTCGTGCAGACCATGATGCGCGAATTCGGCGCCACCATCGTGCCGGGCTCGATCAAGCCGGCATGACCGAACCACACCAACGATCAGGAGCATGACCATGATGAAGGGCCAACTCGCAGGCTTGATGAAGCAAGCCCAACAGATGCAGGACAACATGAAGAAGATGCAGGACCAGCTGGCGACGATCGAGGTCGAAGGCCAGTCCGGCGCGGGCATGGTCAAGGTGGTGATGACCTGCAAGCACGACGTCAAGCGCGTGAGCATCGACCCGACACTGCTGGGCGATGACAAGGACATGCTGGAAGACCTGGTCGCCGCGGCATTCAACGACGCCGTGCGCAAGGCCGAGAGCACATCCCAGGAAAAGATGGCAAGCATCACTGCCGGCATGCCGCTGCCGCCCGGCTTCAAGATGCCGTTCTGAGCGCAGCCCGCTGAGCGAAGACCGCATTGAAATCCCCGTCCAGCCTCGAATTCCTGACCGAAGCATTGCGCAAGCTGCCGGGCGTGGGGCCCAAGTCCGCGCAGCGGATGGCCTACCACCTGATGCAGCATGACCGTGACGGCGCGGCCATGCTCGGCCGTGCCCTGACACAGGCGGTGGAGCGTGTCCGCCATTGCGCCAGCTGCAATACCTTCACCGAGCACGAGGTGTGCGAGGTCTGCCTCGATGCCGAACGCGACGCCAGCCTGCTGTGTGTGGTGGAGACGCCCGCCGACCAGCTGATGATCGAGCAGACGCTCACCTACAAGGGCCTGTACTTTGTCCTGATGGGGCACCTGTCGCCGCTGGACGGCATCGGCCCACGGGACATTCACCTGGAAAAGCTGGTCCGCCGCGCGACTGACGGCATCGTGCAGGAGGTGGTGCTTGCCACCAACTTCACCAACGAAGGCGAGGCCACCGCCCACTACATCAGCGAGACCCTGAAGGCGCGTGGCCTGAAGGTCAGCCGTCTCGCGCGCGGCGTGCCCGTCGGCGGCGAGCTGGAGTATGTCGACGCCGGCACCATCGCGCGCGCCATGCTGGACCGGCGCGCGACCTGAGCATGGAAGAGCGCAAGCGTCAGGGCCCGCTGGCCGGCATCAAGGTACTTGAGCTCGGCACCCTGATCGCGGGTCCGTTCTGTTCGCGCATGCTTGCCGAATTCGGTGCGGAAGTGATCAAGATCGAGGCGCCGGACGGCGGTGATCCGATCCGCCAGTGGCGGGTGCTGAAGGATGGCACCTCGCTCTGGTGGTCGGTGCAGTCGCGCAACAAGAAAAGCGTGACGCTCAACATGAAGGATTCCCGCGCGCAGGAGATTGCGCGCCGCCTGGCGCTTGACGCGGATATCGTCATCGAGAACTACCGTCCCGGGGTGCTCGAGAAGTGGGGGCTGGGATACGAGGATCTGCGCAGGCAGAACCCGGCGACGATCATGGTACGCCTGTCCGGGTATGGACAGACCGGCCCGATGAAGGACCTGCCGGGGTTCGGCGCGATCGGCGAATCGATGGGCGGCATGCGTCATGTGTCCGGCCATGCCGACCGCCCTCCTGTGCGCATCGGCATCTCGATAGGCGACTCGGTGGCCGCGCTGCATGGCGCGATCGGCGCAATGATGGCGCTGCGCCACCGCGATGTCACCGGCGGACGCTGGAACGGCAAGGCTGGCCCGGACGGCATTGCCGGCGAAGGCCAGATGGTGGATGTCGCGCTGTACGAGGCGGTGTTCAACATGATGGAGTCGCTGGTGCCCGAATACGACTATGCCGGCGTCGTCCGCAACAGGACCGGCGGTGCGCTGCCCGGCATTGTTCCCTCCAATACTTACACGACCGCGGATGGCGAGAACATCGTCATTGCCGGCAATGGTGACGCGATCTTCAGGCGGTTGATGATCGCCATCGGGCGCGACGACCTGGCAAACGACCCCGGGCTCGTGCGTAACGACGGCCGGGTGCCGCGCGCGGTTGAGATCGACGAAGCGATACAGGCATGGTGCGCGGAACGGGACATCGATGCCGCGCTCGATGCGCTGAAGGCGGCGGATGTCCCGGTCGGGAAGATCTATTCGGTGCGCGACATGATGAGCGACCCGCAATTTCTCGCGCGCCGCATGTTCGAACAGCATGCGTTTGGGGACGGCACGCCGGTGAAGATGCCGGCGATTACGCCGAAGCTGTCCGCAACGCCGGGCCGGACCGAATGGCTGGGGCCCGCGCTGGGCGAGCATAATGACGAGGTGCTGCGCGACCTTGGATACGACGAGGCGGCGATTGCAGCATTCAGACAAGAAAAAGTGATCTAGGAGACGACATGGACAAGAAGACGTTCTGGAAGCAGTTTGCAATTGCGCTGGCCCTGTTCCTCGCCGGCTACTTCACGTTCAACGGACTGCCGTTCGGCTGATCTTACGTCCTGCCCGCGCCGTTGCGCGCAGGCTTGCCTCTTGCTAATGCTGAAGCGGAAACCCGGCCTGCACCGCCATGGTGCCGTCCCAACGCTGTCATGGCCTTCTGCACCCGCCATTGCCGGGCGGGGCGCCAGAACGGTGCGCCTTGCACCAGGACCGGGAACGTTCAAAAGCACACTGGAGAAAACATGCCCCTCACGTCGTCCATCCGCGCCCGTTCCATCATTGGCCTTGCCGCCTGCTTGCTGGCAATGCCCGCGTTCGCCCATCCCGGCGCCCATCATGTGGCTGGTTTCCCGGCCGGCTTCCTGCATCCGCTGGCGGGCTGGGACCACTTGCTCGCCATGGTGGCGGTCGGCGCGTGGGCGGCGCAGCAACGGCGGCCGGCCTGGCACCTGCTGGCGGTATTCCCGGCGGTGATGGCGTCCGGCGCGGTGCTTGCGCTTGCAGGCTTCGTGCTGCCGCATGTGGAAGCCGGCATTGCCGCGTCAGTGCTGGTACTCGGTCTCCTGGTCGCGTTTTCGGTCCGCATGCCGGCCGCCGCAGGCGCTGTCCTGGTCGCGGCATTCGCGCTGTTGCACGGTTTCGCGCATGGGGCCGAATTCCCCGCCGGCGCTTCGGTCGCCGGCTATGGCGCCGGCTTCCTGCTCTCGACGCTGCTGCTGCACCTGGGCGGCGCCTTCGCCAGCCGTTCTTTGCAGGCCTGGCGCCTGGCCGCCGTACGCGCCGCCGGCGTCGGCGTGGCGCTCAGCGGCGCGTGGATGCTGGCCGGCGCCTGAGCTATCCGTTGCGCAGCAGGTCGCGCAGCGCCAGTACGCCGCGCCTCAGCTGATCCGGGGGAATGGCGGCAAAACCAAGCAACAGGCCCGACAGGCGGGCTTGCCCGTCCGCTGGCAGATCCTGATAGAAGTGCGACAGCGCGCGCAGTTCGAGCCCGCGTCTTGCGGCCGCCGCCACCAGCGCCTCGTCGTCGCGGCGGCTGCGGAAGGTGACCGGCAAATGCAGGCCGGTATCGGCGGCGCCGATCGCAAGCGCGTCCGGCAGATGGCGCGCGAGCGCCGCGAGCAGGGTTTCGCGGCGCTCGCCATAGGCATCCCGGCTGCGCTTGATATGCCGCCCGAAATGGCCTTCCGTAATGAAATCGGTGAGCACCGCCTGGGGCACCAGGGCGGTGTGGCGGTCGAGGATGGCCTTGCCCTGGGCGAAGGCTTCGGCCAGCCCCTCCGGCACCACCAGGTAGCCGATCCGCAGACCCGGAAACAGCACCTTCGACATCGAACCGACATACAGCACCGATCCTGCCCGGTCGAGGCTTTGCAGCGAGGCGAGCGGCGGGCCGGTGTACCGGTACTCGCTGTCGTAGTCGTCCTCCACCACCCACATCCTGTTCTGCTCGGCCCAGGCCAGCAGCGCCAGCCGCCGCTGCAGCGTCATCGTGACGCCGAGCGGCAACTGGTGGGTCGGCGTCACATAGGCAAGCCTGGCGTTCGGCCACCGCGCCGCGCCCGCATGGACGCACAGGCCTTCCGCGTCCACGGGGACCGGGCACGGCTGGGCGCCGGTGGCACGCAGCGAGGCGTTGATGCCGCGGTAGCCCGGCTCCTCGACCCAGGCCTGGTCGCCGGGCGCCAGCAGCATGGAGGCGACCAGATAGAGCGCCTGCTGTGAACCGGAGGTGATGATGACCTGCTCGGGCTGGCATTGCACGCCGCGCGCCGCGCGCAGATAGACCGCGAGGGCCTCCCGCAGCGGCGGGTAGCCGGCTGCCTCGCCGTAGCCAAGGTCGGCAGCGGCACGCCGCCAGCGGCGCGCTTCCAGGCGCGACCAGACTTCGAACGGAAACATGTCCAGGCCGGGCATGCCGATGCGGAACGCACGCGCCTTGCCTTCGTGGATGTTCAGATAGGCCTCGGGTCCGGTGAAGCCGGCGCCGCGCGCCGACAGCGGGCGCAGCAGGCGGGCCGGGCTCGCGGGCGGTTCCGCCGCCGGCGCGCGCCGCGGCAGGCTGGCGCTGACGAAGGTGCCGCGGCCGACCGTGCCGGCGAGATAGCCCTCGGCCATCAGCTGGTCATAGGCGTTCAGTACGGTCTGGCGGGAGATCCCGAGGGCGCGGGCCAGTTCCCGCGTGGGCGGCAGCTGCATGCCGGGACCCGCGCGGCCGGACAGGATCGCCTGCTTGATGCCGTCGTACAGCTGGCGGAACAGCGGGGTGGGGCTGCCGGGATCGAGATGCAGGATGGCGAGCGACTGGGCGAGATGCATGGCGGCGTGGCGGAATTGGTATTTCGAAAATACCATTTATTGGTACTTTTGGACAGCCAAAGCCGGCGCTAAGCTGCACCCATTTTCCACCAGCAGGAGATGCACATGCATGCCTACGAAGCCACCGTCCGCTGGAACCGCGACGGCCAGACATTCACCGACAATCGCTACAGTCGTGCCCATGCCTGGGAGTTCGACGGCGGCGCGCGGGTGGCGGCATCGTCGTCGCCGTCCATCGTGCCACTGCCAATGTCGGTCGCCGCCAATGTCGACCCGGAGGAAGCGCTGGTGGCGGCGACCTCCAGCTGCCACATGCTGTTTTTCCTGTCGTTCGCCGGGCGCGGGGGATTCGTGGTGGAGAGCTACCTGGACCGCGCCGTAGGCTATATGGAAAAGAATGCAGCCGGCAAGATGGCGATGCAGCGCATCGTTCTGCGGCCCGAGATCGTTTTTGCCGGCGAGCGCCAGCCGAGCCCCGCCGAACTCGATGCCCTGCACCACCGCTCGCACGAGGAATGCTTCATTGCCAATTCATTGAAAAGCGAAATCACGGTCGAAGCACCGGTTCGCTGAAGACGGGGATCGCCATGTACCTGCCGCGCCAGTTCGAGGAAGCCCGCAGTGAGGTCCTGCATGCATTGATACGGGACCATCCGCTCGGTACCCTCGTCACGTCCACCAGCAGCGGGCTGGAGGCAAACCACCTGCCGTTCGAGCTGGATTCCGCGACCGGCATCCTGCACGCCCATGTCGCGCGCGCCAATCCGGTCTGGCATGCCCATGACGCTGCGCTGGATGCACTTGTGGTGTTCCAGGGACCTGCCGCCTACATCAGCCCATCGATGTATGCGACCAAGCAGGAGCATGGCAAGGTGGTACCGACCTATAACTACATCGTGGTGCACGTGTACGGCCGCTTGCGGGCGGTCGACGACCCGGACCGCGTGCGCGCATTGCTGGAGCGGCTGACCGACCGCTTCGAGGCGTCGCGGACGATGCAGTGGAAGCTGGCCGATGCGCCGGCCGACTACATCGACAAGCTGCTCACGCAGATAGTCGGCATCGAGCTCGAGGTCAGCCGGATGGTTGGCAAATGGAAGGTGAGCCAGAACCAGCCGGAGGCGAACCGGGCCAGCGTCGAGCACGGCCTGCGCGAGACGGGCGGCGACGTCCAGGTCGCGATGGCCGATGCCGTAGCCCGGGGCCGCTGAGCGGCGCTCTGGACGACAGCCAGCGGCCGTCCTGCAGGAATCAGACCGGAAGGACCGGAAGGAGGACCATGACACCCGGGCAAACAACGCGCCCGGGAGGTTCCTAGTGCAATGCCTCGATCAGCTTGTCGAGCTTGATCGCGTCGACGCAGAACTGGCGGATGCCTTCTGCCAGCTTCTCGGTGGCCATGGCGTCCTCGTTCAGCTGGAAGCGGAAGGTCTTTTCATCCAGCGCGACCTTCTGCAGGTCCGCCGCCTGCGCCTGTTCGACGCTCAGCTTGCGCGCGACCGGCGCGTCGCTTTCCGCCAGCTTCTGCAACAGATCGGGGCTGATGGTCAGCAGGTCGCAACCGGCCAGCTCAGTGATCTGCGAGGTATTGCGGAAGCTCGCGCCCATGACCTCGGTGCGGTAGCCGAACTTGCGGAAGTAGGTATAGATCCGCTTCACCGATTGCACGCCGGGGTCGTCCGCCCCGGTGTATTCCTGGCCGCTGGATTTCTTGTACCAGTCGTAGATGCGGCCGACGAAGGGCGAGATCAGCTGCACCCCTGCCTCGGCGCAGGCGATGGCCTGCGGCAGCGAGAACAGCAGCGTCAGGTTGCAGCGGATGCCTTCCCGCTCCAGCACTTCCGCGGCGCGGATGCCTTCCCAGGTCGATGCAATCTTGATCAGCACCCGTTCACGGGAAATGCCGGCGGCCTCGTAGAGCGCGATCAGCGCCCGTCCCTTGGCAATCGTGCCCTCGGTATCGAACGACAGGCGGGCGTCGGTCTCGGTGGAGACCCGGCCGGGGATCAGCTTGAGGATTTCAAGACCGAAGGCGACCAGCAGGTTGTCGACGATCTCCTCGGTCGACTTGCCGCCGTGGTCGCGCACCGCCCGCTCCAGCAGCGGGCGGTACTCCTCCTTCTGCACCGCCTTCAGGATCAGCGAGGGGTTGGTGGTGGCGTCCTGGGGGGAGAACGCCTTCATGGCCTGGAAATCGCCGGTGTCGGCGACGATGGTGGTGTGCTGCTTCAGTTGTTCGAGCTGGTTCATGGTTTGACGCGAAAAGGCGCGGATGGATAAGGCAATCCCGCATGATACCTCCAAGCGGGAGGCGGGCTTCGATCCGGATCAGGGCGGTTGCCGGGATGGCTACACTTTCGGCGGATGGCGCAGGAAGGAATCGAACTGCATGTCCAGTTTCTGCAGCGCCTTTTGTGCATTCTGCATTTTCTTGCGGAATTCGGGACCGCCCTTGAGGGCCAGCCCGACGGCCAGGATGTCGATCACCACGAGGTGGGCAAGCCGGGCGGAGATCGGCGTATAGGGGTCGATGTTGAAGCTGAGGTCGATCGGCACCAGCGCGGTCGCAAGCTCGGACAGCGGGGTGCCGCTGGGCGTCAGCGCCACCACGTCCGCACCCAGCTTGCGCGCCAGCTGCACGCTGTGCAGCAGCGCGGTGCTGTTGCCGCGCTGCGAGATCGCCACCACCGTGTCGCCTTTCTTCAGCAGGGCGGCCGAGACGGCGTGGATATGGGGATCGGCATAGGCGACGGTCGGGACGCCCGAGCGAAAGAACTTGTGCTGGGCGTCGGCTGCAACGATGCCCGACGTGCCCTGGCCCCAGATCTCGATCTTGTTGGAGCGCGCGAGCACGTCGAGCGCGCGCTCGATGGCGGCCGGCTGCAGGTTGTTGCGCAGGTCCAGCAGTGCATTGATCGAGCGGCTGCAGATCTTGTTGACCAGGTCCGCCGCGAGGTCGTCCTGCAGCAGCGATTCATCGCTCTGCGGCAGCGCCAGCGCCAGCGTCTGCGCCAGTTTCAGCTTGAACTCGTGCCAGCCGTCGTAGCCCAGCGCCCGGCAGAAGCGCACCACCGTCGGTTCCGACACCTGCGCGTTCTTGGCCAGCGCGGTGATGTTGCCGGCGACGGCGAGGTCGGGATTCTTGAGCACGGCCAGCCCGACCTTCTTCTCCGACTTGGAGAGCGCATCGAGCTGGGTGCGGATCGAGTCAAGCAGCATGCTGTTCCACTATCGTTTCAGCGCGGCCTTGGCACGCGCTATCAGGGCGTTGGTGGAGGCGTCGTGTGCCTCCGGGCTGGGCGTTCCGGTAAGCTCGGCTTCCAGTGTCTTCGCCAGCACCTTGCCGAGCTCAACGCCCCACTGATCGAAGCTGTTGATGCCCCACACCACGCCCTGCACGAAGACCTTGTGCTCGTACAGCGCGATCAACGCGCCGAGCGACGACGGGCCCAGCACGTTCATCAGGATCATGTTGCTCGGCCGGTTGCCGGGAAAGGTGCGGTGCGGCAGCAGCGCGTCGATCCTGTCCTCCGGGAGCATCTGGGCGCGCATTTCCTCGCGCACTTCCCCGGCGTCCTTGCCGAGCATGAACGCCTCGGCCTGCGCGAAGCAATTCGCCAGCAGCGCTTCGTGATGGCCGGGCAGGTCGTGCAGCGGCCGGAGCGCTGCGATGAAATCGACCGGCACCATGTCCGTGCCCTGGTGCAGCAGCTGGAAATAGGCGTGCTGGCCGTTGGTGCCGACATCGCCCCACACCACCGGGCAGGTGGCAATGCCGACGGGACTGCCGTCTGCCCGCACCCGCTTGCCGTTGCTCTCCATCTCGAGTTGCTGCAGATAGGCGGCGAACTGGCCGAGGTCCTGGTGATAGGGCGCGATCGACACCGATGCGCAGCCGAAAAAATTGCGGTACCAGATGCCCAGGGCGGCCAGGATCGCCGGCATGTTGCGTTCCAGGGGCGCGGTCCGGAAGTGCGTGTCCATCGCATGCGCGCCTGCGAGGAAGTCCCGGAAGCCTTCCGGCCCCACGGCCAGGGCAACCGGCAAGCCGATCGCCGACCAGACCGAATAGCGGCCGCCGACCCAGTCCCAGAAGGGGAACATGTTCTGGAGGTCGATGCCGAAGGCGCGCACGGCGTCCGCATTGGTCGAGACCGCGACGAAATGCCTGGGCAGGTCGGCCTCGGTGCCGTGCCGCAGAAACCAGGCGCGGGCCGACTGCGCATTCATCATCGTCTCGCGCGTCGTGAAAGTCTTCGAGGCGATGACGAACAGCGTGCGGTCGGGGTCGAGCCGCGTCAGCGCGGCGTCGAGGTCATGGCCGTCGACGTTGGCGACGAAGTGCATGTTCAGGTGCGGGGCGGCGTGGGTGCGGAGGGCCTTGCAGACCATTTCCGGGCCGAGGTCGGAACCGCCGATGCCGATGTTGACAACATCCGTGACCGGCATGCCGGTGCGCCCGACCCAATTGCCAGAGCGTACCCGGGCGGCAAAATCGCAAACCCTTTCCAGTACGGCATGAACCTCTGCGCCGACATCCTGTCCATCCACCACCGGCCCGCCGCCGCGCGGCGCCCGCAGGGCGGTATGCAGCACGGCCCTCTGCTCGGTGTTGTTGATGCGCTCGCCGGCGAACATTGCGTCGCGCCGCTGCTCGACGCCGGCCTCGCGCAACAACTGGGCAAGGAGGCCCATCGTGGTGCCGTCGATCCGGTTCTTGGAGTAGTCGAGGAGCAAACCGGCGGCTTCGATCGAAAAGGTATCGAAGCGTCGCGGGTCGCGTGCAAAGAGGTCGCGCATCCGCCATTCCTTCGCCTGAGCGTAATGGTCGGCCAGGGCGCGGAAGGCGGGCAGGTCTGCAGTGGGCTGGAGCATGGGCATCGAGGAACCGGTAGACATGGCAACTATACAATATCTCTAGGTAAAATCACTACATGGTAGTGCAGGCCTGCCGTTGTTCATTGCGATTGCTCAGTCGCGTCGAGTGCGTGCGAAGTGGGATGGCGTCGGGGCCGCGCTATAGGTGCCGATCGTGTTCTCGGGCGCGGCGCGCCCTGCCTTGCTGTAGTAAAATTTCAGAATTTGGTCTCATCCTGTCTCTGCCAACATCATGCCTGTCCATCCCCAACTTGATTCCGTCACCCGCCGCATTGTCCAGCGCAGCAGGCCCTATCGCCAGGCCTACCTGGCCAGGCTGGAAGCGGCGCGGGTGCAGGGCGTCCACCGCGCCGCCCTCGCCTGCACCAACCTTGCCCATGGTTTTGCCGCCTTTCCGGCGAATGACAAGCTGAAGCTGAAACAGTACAAGGCGCCCTCCGTGGCCATCGTTTCCGCGTACAACGACATGCTCTCCGCGCACCAGCCCTTCGAGCATTTCCCGCGCATCATCAAGGAAGCGGTGCGGGAGGTCGGCGCGGTGGCGCAGTTTGCCGGCGGCACGCCGGCGATGTGCGATGGCGTGACGCAGGGCCAGCCCGGCATGGAGCTGTCGCTGTTCTCCCGGGACGCCATCGCCATGGCCGCGGCCGTGGCCCTTTCGCACAACATGTTCGATGCGGCGGTGTACCTCGGCGTATGCGACAAGATCGTGCCAGGGTTGCTGATCGGCGCGCTGCACTTCGGCCACCTGCCCGCGGTGTTCCTGCCGGCGGGGCCGATGACCACCGGGATTTCCAATGCCGAGAAGGCCCGCGTGCGCCAGTTGTATGCGCAGGGCAAGGTTGGACGCGATGCCCTGCTGGAGTCGGAGTCGCAGTCGTACCACGGCGCCGGCACCTGCACCTTCTACGGCACCGCCAACAGCAACCAGATGCTGATGGAGGTGATGGGCCTGCACCTGCCGGGCGCCGCCTTCATCACGCCCGGCACGCCGCTGCGCGACGCATTGACCGCCGCCGGCGCCCGGCGCGCGGTCGCCATCAGCGCCCAGGGAGAACGCTATATCCCGGTCGGCCATGTGGTCGACGAGAAGGCCATCGTCAACGCCATCGTCGCGCTGCTGGCCACCGGCGGATCCACCAACCATACGCTGCATCTGGTGGCCATCGCGCGCGCCGCCGGCATCGTCATCGACTGGAACGATTTCGACCAATTGTCGGCGGTGGTGCCGCTGCTGACCCGCATTTATCCGAACGGGGACGCCGACGTCAATCACTTCCATGCCGCCGGCGGCACGGGATTCGTGATACGGGAGCTGCTGGATGCGGGCCTGCTGCACGAGGACGTCACCACCGTGCTCGGCGACGGGCTGCGCGCGCATTGTGCCGAGCCCTTCCTCGAGGACGGCAAGCTGGTGTGGAAACCGGCCGCGGCCGAGAGCGGCGACGCGGCGGTGGTGCGCAAGGCTTCGGCGCCGTTCTCCGCGGACGGCGGGCTGCGCCTGCTCAACGGGAACCTGGGACGGGCAGTGGTCAAGGTGTCGGCAGTGAAGCCGCAGCACCGCGTCGTCGAGGCGCCGGCGATCGTGTTCGACTCGCAGGAGGCGCTGATGATGGCCTACAAGGCCGGCCGGCTCGACCGCGACTTCGTGGCAGTGGTGCGCTACCAGGGGCCGCGCGCAAACGGCATGCCGGAACTGCATGCGCTGACGCCGGCGCTGGGCAGTCTGCAGGACGCCGGCCGCAAGGTGGCGCTGGTCACCGACGGGCGCATGTCGGGCGCTTCCGGCAAGGTGCCGGCGGCGATCCATGTGTCGCCCGAGGTGCTGGCCGGCGGCCCGCTGGGGCGCGTGCGGGACGGCGACATCATCCGGCTCGACGCCGAGCAGGGATTGCTGCAGGCGCTGGTGGACGAGGCCGAATGGGCCGGGCGGGAGGTCGATCCGGTCGACCTGTCGGCTTCCCACGTCGGCATGGGCCGCGAGCTCTTTGCCATGTTCCGCGCGACGGTAAGCGCAGCGGAAGAGGGCGCGGCGACCTTCGGCCTGCCGCCGCCGGTCGACCTCGCCGCGGAGCAGGACAATCCGCTGGCGGTGCCGCAAGGCCAGGCATATTCCGACGAAGATTCCCTCATTTCCCGTAACTGACCAGGAGCGCTTTCGCAATGAGCATGCCCGTGACCGACCCTTCGACCATGGACCTTCCCGCCATCATGCGTGCCTCGCCGGTGATCCCCGTGATTGCCATCGAGGATCCGGCCCACGCGGTGCCCTTGGCGCGCGCGCTCGTATCCGGCGGCATCCGGGTGCTGGAAGTGACCTTGCGCACCGCGCATGGGCTCGCCGCGATCCGGGCCATCGCGGCCGAGGTGCCGGACGCGATCGTCGGCGTCGGCACACTGACCCAGCCGGAGGAATTCAAGGCGGCGCGGGAGGCTGGCGCGGTATTCGGGGTCTCGCCCGGCCTCACCCCGGCACTGGTGGCAGCGGCCAAGACCAGCGGCCTCCAGCTCCTTCCCGGCGTGATGACGCCGTCCGAGGTGATGGCCGCGCGCGAGGCGGGATTTCGCCAGCTGAAGCTTTTTCCGGCGGTGCCGGCCGGCGGTATCGGCATGCTCAATGCAATCGCGGGGCCGCTGCCTGATGTGCTCTTCTGCCCGACCGGCGGCATTTCGCAGGAAACCGCGCCGCAGTTTCTCGCCTGCAGGAACGTGGCCTGCGTGGGTGGTTCCTGGTTGACGCCGAAGGACGCCATGCAGGCGGGCGACTGGGACCGGATCAGGGAGATTGCCGCAGCGGCCGCGGCCCTGCGCAAGCAGGGCAAACCGGCCGAAGCGGTCTAGGCGGGCCGCTCGTCCGCGTACACGACGACGCAGTTGCGGCCCGAACGCTTGGCCTGATACAGGGCACGGTCGGCGGCGTGGATGAGACCGCCGGTCGTGCTGAGCAGGTCCGGCACCACGGTGCTGACGCCCAGGCTGATGGTCACATGGGGAGCGACGCCGGAGTACTCATGGGGCAGCTGCCGCGCCTCGACTTCACAGCGCATGGTTTCCGCCACCTGCAATGCGCCGTCTGCCGTGGTATCGGGAAGGATGACGGTGAATTCCTCGCCACCGTAGCGCGCCACCAGGTCGCGAGAACGATTGAGCTGTCCGGCAAGCGCGGCCGCAATCTGCGCCAGGCAGCTGTCGCCACGCTGGTGGCCGTAATTGTCGTTGTAGTCCTTGAAGTAGTCGACGTCGATCATGATCAGGGACAGCGGCGACGCGTTGCGCTTGGCGCGCCGGAATTCATCTTCCAGGTGGACATTGAAGCGGCGGCGGTTGGCGATCCCGGTCAGGCCGTCGACGAGCGTCTGGGATTCCAGTTCCAGCGCCTGCTCGCGCAGCTTGCGCTCGCGCGCCACCGCCATGCTGACGTCGCTCACCTGCACCAGGCAATGGCGCGGCATGCCCGCTGCCTGCAGCGGCATGATGTGCACCGCCTGCTGCATGCGCTGGCCGAGCGCGAGGTCGGCGGGCGTCGCATACAGTGGGAAAGGCGACTTGTTGAGCGTCTGCGACAGCAGCGAGGAGAAGCTGTTTTCGAGGGCCGCGCGCAGGGCGATGTGGGTGCGGCCATCAACCATTTCCGGAAACAGCTCGGCGAAGGACTTGCCCAGCACCGACCCGGCGGGCTGCTGGGAATGCTGCTCCATCCAGTGGTTCCACAACACCAGCCGCTGGCCGGCGTCGAACACGAACAGCCCGGTGCGCACGGCATCCAGCACGCCCTGCAACAATCGCAGTTCGCCTTCGCCGACCATGCCTTGCAGCAGACTGAGTTGCATGGCCCCTATCCGGTGATTCGTGCCAGCCAGGCGTCCACGTAGTGCTGCAGTTCGTGCAGCGCCGGCATGTCCAGCAGGAAGGCGACGTAGCCGTAGATGTGGCGGCGTTCGATGTTGAAGTCGATCTTCAGCGTGAGCACCATGCCTTCCCAGTCCTTGCTCCCGGTGCCGAGGATGGCGGCCCCGGTGCCGACATGGTAGGTCGGCAGCGACCCCTGCATTTCCTTGCCCGCCGCATTGGCGAGCGTGGCCATGCAGGCATTGAGGATGATGTTGCCGATCTCGCTCATTGCCTCTTGCTCCATCGCGCTGAGTTCTTCCAACGAGAGGCTCTGTCCCACCATCAGGCGGACGATTTCCAGGCTTTTCTCTTCGGGGAACATCAGGAAGGCTTCGGTGTTGAACGCTCCCTTGAAATGCTGCGTGATCGCGCAGATGCGGCGGCCTTCGCCGCTGCCGAGGGTTTGTGCCGCGTCGGCGCGCTTCTGCAGGGTGATGGTCGGCACCGACATCGTCACTTCCTCGTTGACGATGCGGCTCATCGCTGCCGCGGCGCGGCCGACGCCCATGTTGAAGATCTCGACCAGGGCGTCGTGCTGGAGCTCGGTGAGCCGGAGCATTAGCGCGCTCCGAAGCTGTCCAGGATGCGTCCGATGGAGATTTCGGTGACCGGCTTCTCCACGAACTGCACGCCGAGCGCCGCCGCCTTTTCACGGACGGCGTCCTGGACGTTGGCGGTCAGCAGCGCGATATGCACCTGCGGGCAGCGCTCCTGTAGCGGCGTGACGGCAGCGAGGCCACCCATCCCCGGCATGTTGAGGTCGAGCAGGACCAGGTCCGGGCGTATCGTCCCCAGCCGTTCCAGCGCCTCTTCCCCGGTGGCGGCTTCGGCGATGTGCCAGTCAGGATGCCGGTGCAGGATGAACTGCCGCGAAAGCAGCCGCGAGACCTTGCTGTCGTCCACCACGAGTACTGTTGTCATTTTCGCAATCGGCTATGTCTGCAATGCAATTTGTTCTTATCGGTAAGTCTATCATCCGTCGTGCCTAGGCCTTCAGCCGCGCCGCAGAAAAAAGCGGACGCGGGCCGGCGCCGCGCTTAAAATACGCGGTTTCGCATTCTCTGCATTGCAGCACCATGACCCAGGACGAACTGAAACAGGCGGTCGCGCGCGCCGCCGTCGAATACGTGCCGGTAAACGAGATCATCGGCGTCGGCACCGGATCCACCGCCAACTATTTCATCGACGAGCTCGGCAAGATCAAGGACCGCATCAAGGGCGCCGTCGCGTCGTCAGAGGCGACGGCGGCGCGCCTTCGTTCGCACGGCATCGCGGTGCTCGATCTCAACGACGTGGATTTCATGTCGGTGTATATCGACGGCGCCGACGAAATCACGGCCGACGGCGCGATGATCAAGGGCGGCGGCGCGGCACTCACGCGCGAGAAGATCGTCGCCTCGGTGGCGGGCAAGTTCATCTGCATCGCCGACGGCTCCAAGCTGGTGAAGCAGCTGGGCGCCTTCCCGCTGCCCATCGAGGTGATACCGATGGCGCAGGCGGCGGTGTGCCGCCAGCTCAAGTCCCTCGGCGGCGAGCCGCGGCTGCGGCTGAAGGACGGCAAGCCGCTGCTGACGGATAACGGCTGCATGATCGTCGATCTCGCCGGATTGCAGATTACCGAGCCGAAGGAGTTCGAAGCCCGGGTCAACAATATCGTCGGCGTGGTGACGGTGGGCCTGTTTGCCCGCCGCGGCGCCGACGTCGCCTTGCTCGGCACCGCCGACGGCGTGCAGAAGATGGTGTTCTGAGTTCCGGAAACCGGCAGTTGCACCGACCGCAGCGCAAGCAGCCCGCCGAAGCGATTCGCGGGCTGTTTTGCATGCGGCGCCGAGAGGCGATTGGGGTATCGGGATGATGGATAATGCCGCCTGCGACAGGATTTCAAGAAAGGAAACGATGAAGCAGCTCAAGCACCTCGCCTGCCTGTGCCTGGCCGGCCTCGCGGCGGGATGCGCGTCGACGCCGCCGCCACAAGCGTCGCAGGCCGTCGCCGCGCAATGGCAGGCCCCGCTGCCGCATAACGGCAGCCTGACCGACCTCACGCGCTGGTGGGAACAGCAGGGCGATCCCCTGCTGGTGCAGCTGATCGACGCAGCGCAGGCGGCCAGCCCCGGCATCGCCTCTGCGCGTTCCCGCATCGCCGCCGCGCAGTCCGCGCGCACGGCAAGCGGTGCGGCCCTGCTGCCCACGCTCGATGCGACGGCAAGCGTGGTGCGCAACAGCACCCAGCCGCCGCAGCCGCAGGGCACCACCTCGCAGGGCGTGCTGCAGAGCGCCTGGGAGATCGATGTTTTCGGCGGGCGCCGCGCAGCGCGCAATGCGAGCCAGTCGCGGCTGGAGGGCGCCGAGGCCGGATGGCATGAAGCGCGCGTGTCGGTGGCCGCAGAAGTGGCCAACCAGTACTTCAGCTTGCGGAGCTGCGAGAAGCAGATCGAGATTGCCGCATCGGATGCGGCATCCCGTGCCGAGATCGCACGCCTTTCCGAACTCAGTGCCCAGGCCGGCTTCCAGGCGCCCGCCACCGCGGCGCTGGCACGGGCGAGTGCGGCCGAGGGTAACGCCCGACTGCTCCAGCAGCGCGCCCAATGCGCCGTCGAACTGAAGGCCCTGGTCGCCCTGACCGCCATCGCCGAGCCCGCGCTGCGGGCCAGGCTGGACGCGACGAGACCCGCCCCCGAGCAGGCGCAGGCGATCGCCATCGCCAGCCTGCCGGCCGCGCTGCTGGCGCAGCGGCCGGATGTCTTTGCGGCCGAACGCGAAGTCGACGCGGCGGCCTTCGATGTCGGCGGCGCCCAGGCCCAGCGTTATCCGCGCCTGACGCTGAGCGGATCGGTCGGCGCCGCCAATTTCCGTGGAGGCGGCACCAGCGTCGACCTGTCGACCTGGGCGATTGGGCCGCTTGCGCTCAGCGTGCCGCTGTTCGACGGCGGGCGGCGCGCGGCCGAGGTCGAGGCGGCACGCGCGCGCTACGAAGAAGCGGCGGTGAATTACCGGGCGCGCGTGCGGCAGGCGGTGCGCGAGGTGGAAGAAGCCCTGGTCGCCCTGCAGAGCACGGCGGCGCGCAGCACCGACGTGTCGACGGCGGCGCAAGGCTATCGCACCTCGTTCAACGCGACCGAGAGCCGCTACCGCAACGGCCTCGCTAGCCTCGTGGAGCTGGAGGAATCGCGGCGCACGCTGCTGGCCGCCGAGACTGTCGTCGTCACGCTCGAGCGCGAGCGCCGCGCCGCCTGGGTCGCGCTGTACAGGGCCGCCGGCGGCGGCTGGAACCCGCCGGCGGACCAGCCGGCCCGGGCCGCGGCCCGCTGACACGCGCGCGGTGCAGGAAAACGCGGGAATACATACTGGACAGGACAACATGAAACGCATCCAACGCAAAACCATTGTCATCGCCCTGCTGGCACTGCTGCTTGCCGCCGGCATCGCCTACGCATTGATGTCGCCGAAACAGGAGAACCCGCCGCCGCAGGCCGCAGCACCGAAACCGGCATTGACCGTGACGGCGGTGCAGCCGCAGCAATCCGCGCTCCCCATCCGGCTGGCGGCCAACGGCAACATCATGGCTTGGCAGGAAGCCAGCATTGGCAGCGAATCGAATGGACTGCGGCTGGCGGAAGTGAAGGTCAACGTCGGCGACGCGGTGCGCGCGGGCGAGGTGCTCGCCACCTTCGCGGGCGAATCGGTGGATGCGGACGTCGCCCAGGCTCGCGCCAGCGTGCTCGAGGCTGAAGCGCTGGCCGCCGACGCCGCCGCCAATGCGGCGCGCGCCCGGACCCTCGAAGCAAGCGGCGCGCTCAGTGCGCAGCAGATTGCCCAGTACCTGACAACCGAGCAGACAGCCAAGGCCCGCGTCGCCGCCGCGAAGGCGACACTGGCCGCGCAGCAGCTGCGCCTGCGTCATGTGCAGGTGGTGGCCCCGGACAGCGGCGTCATCTCCGACCGCAAGGCGACTGTCGGTGCCGTCGTGCCTGCGGGGACCGAGCTGTTCCGCCTGATCCGCAAAGGCAGGCTGGAATGGCGGGCAGAGGTGACGGCGACCGAGCTGGGCCGCATCAGGACGGGGACGCCGGCAACGCTGGTCGCCGCCAACGGCACGCAGCTCAAGGGCAAGGTGAGGATGGTCGGCCCAACCGTGGACCAACAGAGCAGATCGGCGCTGGTGTACGTCGACCTGGAACCGTCGGCCGACAAGAATGCGCCGGCCAAGGCAGGCATGTTCGCCCGCGGCGAGTTCGACCTGGGCACGTCGCCGGCGCTGAGCGTGCCGCAGCAGGCAGTGATCCTGCGCGACGGCTTCAGCTACCTGTTCCGCCTCAATCCGGACGGCCGGGTGAGCCAGCTCAAGGTGCAGACGGGCCGGCGGCTCGGCGACCGCGTGGAGATACTGGAAGGCCTGCCCCGCGACGCCAGCGTGGTCGCCAGCGGCGCCGGCTTCCTGAACGACGGGGATGCGGTGCGCGTGGTCGCGGCGCCTGCCGGCAACGGCGCATCCGCCGCCGCATCCGCTGCGCCCGCACGGCAGTAAGGAGCCAACATGAACGTTTCTTCCTGGTCGATCCGGAATCCGATTCCGGCGGTGATGCTGTTCGTGATGCTCACGTTTGCGGGCATGCTCTCGTTCAGCAAGATGAAGGTGCAGAACTTCCCCGACATCGAACTGCCGACCGTCACCGTGTCGGCATCCTTGCCCGGGGCAGCCCCCGGCCAGCTCGAGACCGATGTCGCGCGCAAGATCGAAAACTCGATCGCGACGGTGCAGGGCCTGAAGCATGTGTACACCAAGGTCCAGGACGGCGGCGTCACGATCACCGCGGAGTTCCGGCTGGAGAAGCCGGTGCAGGAAGCGGTGGACGACGTGCGTTCGGCGGTGGCGCGGGTGCGCGCGGACCTGCCGGGCGACCTGCGCGATCCGATCGTCAACAAGGTCGACCTGGCCGGCCAGCCGGTGCTCGCCTTCACCATCTACTCGTCCCGCATGGACGAGGAAGCGCTGTCCTGGTTCGTGGACAACGACGTCTCGCGCAAGCTGCTGGCCGTCGCCGGCGTCGGCGCAGTCAATCGTGTCGGCGGCGTCAGCCGAGAGGTACGGGTGGCGCTCGATGCGAACCGGCTGCAGGCGCTGGGCGCGACTGCCGCTGACATCTCGCGCCAGCTGCGCCAGGTGCAGACCGAAAGCGCCGGCGGCCGCGCCGATCTCGGCGGCAGCGAGCAGCCGATGCGGACCCTCGCCACAGTCACGTCGGCGGAGGAACTGGCGCGGCTGGAACTGTCGCTTTCGGATGGCCGCCGCATCCGGCTCGACCAGGTCGCCACCGTCACGGATACCTTCGCCGAGCCGCGCGCCGCAGCGCTGCTGAACGGCAAGCGGGTGGTGGGTTTCGAAGTCGCGCGCAGCAAGGGCGCCAGCGAAGTCGAAGTGGGCGCCGCCGTGCACCGCGCGCTGGACGAGCTCAAGCAGCAGCACCCGGACCTGGAGCTGACGGAGGCCTTCAACTTCGTGTCCCCGGTCGAGGAAGAGTACACCGGATCGATGCACCTGCTGTACGAAGGCGCGATCCTGGCAGTGGTGGTGGTATGGCTGTTCCTGCGCGACTGGCGCGCGACCTTCGTGTCCGCCGTCGCGTTGCCGCTGTCAGTGATTCCGGCCTTCATCGGCATGTACCTGCTCGGCTTCTCGATCAATGTGGTGTCGCTGCTCGCGATGTCGCTGGTGGTCGGCATCCTGGTCGATGACGCCATCGTGGAAGTCGAGAACATCGTGCGTCACCTGCGGATGGGCAAGACGCCGTTCCAGGCGGCGATGGAAGCAGCCGACGAGATCGGGCTTGCGGTGATCGCCACGACCTTTACGCTGATTGCGGTGTTCCTGCCCACGGCGTTCATGAGCGGCGTCGCCGGGAAGTTCTTCAAGCAGTTCGGCTGGACTGCCGCCCTCGCGGTATTCGCGTCGCTGGTGGTGGCGCGCGTGCTGACCCCGATGATGGCCGCCTATATCCTGCAGCCGGCGCAACACGAAGAAGATCGCGACCCGGCATGGATGCGCTGGTACATGCGTGCCGCCGCCTGGTGCCTGCGCCACCGGCTGGCAACAATGATGGCTGCGACCGTTTTCTTTTTCGGTTCGATCGCACTCATTCCCCTGCTGCCGACCGGTTTCATTCCGCCCGACGACAATTCCCAGACCCAGGTGTACCTGGAACTGCCGCCGGGTTCGACGCTGCAGCAGACGCTCGCCACCGCGGAGCAGGCGCGCCTGCTGGTGGGACAGGTGGAGCACGTCCGCAGCGTCTACACCTCGATTGGCGGCGGCAGCGCGGGCGGCGATCCGTTCGCCCCGCAGGGAGCGGCGGAGCCGCGCAGGGCGACGCTGACCATCCAGCTGACCGCGCGCGGCGAGCGTCCGCGCAAGCAGGTGATCGAAAACCACATGCGCACGGCGCTGGAGAAGTTGCCGGGCGCGCGCAGCAAGGTCGGCCTCGGCGGATCGGGCGAGAAGTACATCCTGGTACTGACCGGCGAGGATCCGCATGCGCTGGCCCTGGCGGCGCGCGCGGTCGAGCGCGACCTGCGCAGCATTCCCGGCCTCGGCAGCGTCGCCTCGACCGCCAGCCTGATCCGGCCGGAGATCGCGGTGCGGCCGGACTTTGCGCGTGCGGCCGATCTCGGCGTGACCAGTGCCGCCATCGGCGAGACGCTGCGCGTGGCCACGGTGGGCGACTATGATGTCGCCCTGCCCAAGCTCAACCTGTCGCAGCGCCAGGTGCCCATCGTGGTGCGGCTGGAGGACGCCGCGCGCACCGACCTCTCCGTGCTGGAGCGGCTGGCGGTGCCCGGCGCGCGCGGGCCGGTGATGCTGGGGCAGGTGGCGGACCTCGAAGTGGCCGGCGGGCCGGCGGTGATCGACCGTTACGACCGCTCGCGCAACATCAATTTCGAGATCGAGCTCTCCGGCCTGCCGCTGGGCGACGTCGCCGCCGCGGTGCAAAAGCTGCCGTCGGTGGTCAACCTGCCGGCGGGCGTCAAGGTGGTGGAGATCGGCGATGCGGAAGTGATGGGCGAACTGTTCGCCAGTTTCGGTCTCGCGATGCTGACCGGCGTCCTGTGCATCTATATCGTTCTGGTGCTGCTGTTCAAGGACTTCCTGCATCCGGTGACGATCCTTGCCGCGCTGCCGCTGTCGCTCGGCGGCGCGTTCGTCGGCTTGCTGGCCGCACAGAAGAGTTTCTCGATGCCGTCGCTGATTGGTCTGATCATGCTGATGGGCATTGCGACCAAGAACTCCATCCTGCTGGTCGAGTACGCGATCGTGGCGCGCCGCGACCACGGCATGAGCCGCTTCGACGCGCTGCTCGATGCCTGCCACAAGCGCGCGCGGCCGATCATCATGACGACCCTTGCCATGGGCGCGGGCATGCTTCCGATCGCGATCGGCATCGGACAGGCCGACCCCAGCTTCCGTTCGCCGATGTCGATCGCCGTGATCGGCGGGCTGCTCACCTCGACCGTGCTGAGCCTGCTGGTGGTGCCGGCGGTGTTCACCTACATGGACGACCTCGAACACCTGATCGGGCGCGCGAGGGATCGGCTGCGCGGGCACAAGGGCCGGCCTGCGGAAGGGAAGGATGCGGCTGCGGGAGGAACTGCGGGAGGATCGGGGAAAGGGACCGTGGAAGGAACCGCGGGAAGCGGCTCCGGGCTGCACTGAACGGCGGCCGGGCGCCATTGAGGCAGGGCCGTAACGCGGCGGCCCTGCCTGCCGCCTTGCCTACTCCGTCGGCGGCACGTAGCCGGCCGCGGCGTCGGCGCCGGAACCGAAGAAATGATTCTCCATCTGCTGCGCCAGGTACTTGCGGGCGCGGGCGTCGGCGAGATTGAGGCGGTTCTCGTTGACCAGCATGGTCTGGTGTTTCAGCCAGCCGGCCCAGGCCTCCTTCGACACGTTCTCGTAGATGCGCTTGCCGAGATCGCCGGGATACGGCGGAAAGTCCAGGCCTTCGGCTTCGCGGTTCAGTTTGATGCAGTGGACCGTACGGGCCATGTTTTGCTCCTTGTGTATGCGTGGATCGCTGCCATATAGAGGCAGCGCTTGGGGTCAAAGTTGCTTGATCAGTACCTGTGACTTGCGTTGCCAGTTGTACATGTGCTGCCGGTCTTTCGGCAGATCGTCGACCGTGGCCATCGCGAAGCCGCGCTTCAGGAACCAGTGGGCGGTGCGGGTGGTAAGCACGAACAGCTTGTTGAACCCGGCGGCGCGCGCCCGGTTTTCCATGTGCTTCAGGATGCGTTCGCCGTCGCCCTGGCTCTGTACCTCGGGGTTGACGGTGAGGCATGCCATCTCCGCCATTTTTTCGGCGGGAAACGGGTAGAGCGCCGCGCAGCCGAAGATCACGCCGTCGTGCTCGATGACCGAGAAATACTCGATCTCGCGCTCGATCAGTTCGCGGCCGCGCTTGACGAGGGTGCCGTCGGCTTCGAGCGGCTCGATCAGCTTGAGGATGCCGCCGACGTCCTCGATGGTCGCCTCGCGCAGGGTCTCCAGGTTCTCGGTGCTGACCATGGTGCCGACGCCGTCGTGGGTGAAGATCTCGAGCAGCGCCGACCCGTCCATTTCGAACGGGACAATGTGCGCGCGCGGCACGCCGCTGCGGGAAGCCTTCACGCAATGCTGCAGGTAGAACGCGGTGTCCGGCGCGATGGTGCCGGACCTGAGCATCACGTCGGCCTGGGCCGCGGTCAGTTCATAGACCGGACGTCCGCCGGCATCGGTCAGCAGCGGCGTTTCGGTGATGAAAATCAGCTTGTCCGCGCGCAGCGCGGTGGCGGCGGCGACCGCGACGTCTTCCATGGCCAGGTTGAACGCCTCGCCGGTGGGAGAGAAGCCGAGCGGGGACAGCAGCACCAGGCCGCCGGCACTTAATATCGGCTGGATGGTCTCATAGGCGACCTTGCGCGTGACGCCGGTGAACTCGAGATCGATCCCCTCGATGACACCGAGCGGGCGGGCGGTGACGAAGTTGCCGGAGATGATCCGGATCGCCGCATGCGCCATCGGCGTGTTGGGCAGCCCCTGGCTGAAAGCGGCTTCGATATCCAGGCGCAGCTCGCCGGCGGCTTCCTTTGCGCACTCCATCGCGGCGGCGTCGGTGATGCGCAGGCCATTGTGGTACTTGCCCTCCAGGTTGCGTAGCGCCATCTGCTCTTCCACCTGCGGCCGTGAACCGTGCACGATCACGACCTTGATGCCGAGGGCATGCAAGAGCGACAGGTCCTGCGCCAGCACCGGCAGCGCGCCGGCCATCACCAGCTCGCCCGGGAAGGCGACGACGAAGGTCTTGCCCCGGAAGGCGTGGATGTACGGCGCGACCGAGCGCAGCCACTGTACGAACTGAATAGGGTTTTCCATGACCCGCATTATAATTCGCCCCGATATGTCTGCACCCGCACAAGTCCAAAAAACGCCATCCCGTCCGTCACGGCCGGAGAGCGGCGAGACGCCGGCTCCGGTCCGCAATCCGCTGCCCCCGATCACCTTCCCCGAAGAGTTGCCGGTCTCCGGCCGGCGCCAGGAAATCGCCGACGCACTGCGCGCCAACCAGGTGGTGATCGTCAGCGGCGAAACCGGATCGGGAAAGACGACCCAGCTGCCAAAGATCTGCCTGGCGCTGGGGCGCGGCAGCAAGGGCCTGATCGGCCACACCCAGCCGCGGCGCATCGCCGCTTCCTCGACGGCCAAGCGCATCGCCCAGGAGCTCGGCTCGCCGCTGGGCGAGCATGTCGGCTTCAAGGTGCGTTTCACCGACACGCTGTCGAAGGGTGCCTCGGTCAAGCTGATGACGGACGGCATACTGCTCGCCGAGACCCAGACCGATCCGCTGCTGCGCCAGTACGACACCATCATCATCGACGAGGCCCACGAACGCAGCCTCAACATCGATTTCCTGCTTGGCTACCTGAAGCAGCTGCTGCCGCGCCGGCCGGACCTGAAGCTGATCATCACCTCGGCCACCATCGACGCCGAACGCTTCGCCCGCCATTTCGCCCGCGGCGAAACGCCGGCGCCCGTCATCGAGGTGTCAGGCCGCCTGTATCCGGTGGAGATCCGCTACCGTCCGGTGGAATCGGGCGCGAAGCAGGAAAGGCAGGACAAGCAGGACAGGGCGGACCGCGCAGATCGCGCGGAAGGCAGGGCGCCGTCCCAGCGCGAGCAGCGCGACCTGATGGAGGCGGTGGTGGACGCCGTGGATGAACTGGCGCGTCTCGGCCCGGGCGATGTGCTGGTGTTCCTGCCGGGTGAGCGGGAGATCCGGGACGCCGCCGAAGCCCTGCGCAAGCATCATCCGCCCCATGTCGAGATCCTGCCGCTGTTCGCGCGGCTGTCGGCGCAGGAGCAGGAGCGCGTGTTCCGCACCACCAATGCCCGGCGCATCGTGCTGGCGACGAACGTCGCCGAGACTTCGCTCACCGTACCCGGCATCCGCTACGTGGTCGATGCCGGCCTGGCGCGGGTCAAGCGCTACAGTTATCGCAACAAGGTCGAGCAGCTGCAGATCGAGCCCGTCGCGCAGTCGGCCGCCAACCAGCGCGCCGGACGCTGCGGCCGGGTTGCCGCGGGGGTCTGCATCCGGCTCTATGACGAACAGGATTTCCTGCAGCGTCCGAAGTTCACCGACCCGGAGATCCTGCGCTCCTCGCTGGCGGCGGTCATCCTGCGGATGAAATCGCTCCGCCTGGCCGACGTCGAAAGCTTCCCCTTCATCGAGCCGCCGCTCGGCCGTGCGATCGCCGACGGCTACCAGCTGTTGCAGGAACTCGGCGCAGTCGACGACAGCAACCAGCTGACGGCGCTCGGCCGGCAGCTGGCCAAGCTTCCGCTCGATCCGCGGGTCGGACGCATGATCCTTGCCGCCCGCGACAATGCCGCCCTGAGCGAAGTGCTGGTGATCGCCGCGGCGCTGTCGGTGCAGGACCCGCGCGACCGCCCGCTGGAAGCCCAGGAAGCCGCGGATGCCGCGCATCGCAAGTTCGCCGACGAGAAATCCGAATTCCTCAGCTACCTGAAGATCTGGAAGTGGTTCGAGGAAGCGATCGCGCACAAGAAGTCGAACAAGCAGCTCAACGACAGCTGCCGCGCCAACTTCCTTTCGCAGCTGCGGCTGCGCGAATGGCGGGACGTGCACAGCCAGCTGCTGACGCTGGTCCGCGAGCAGGGCTGGCGGCTGAACGAAGCGCCGGCAACCTACGAACAGCTGCACAATGCCCTGCTGACGGGCCTGCTGGGCAACATCGGCTACAAGTCAGAGGACGAGCCGCACTACCTCGGCGCCCGAGGCATCCGCTTCCATATCTGGCCCGGCTCGACCCTGTCGAAGAAGGCGGGACGCTGGATCGTGTCGGCGGAACTGGTGGAGACCACACGCCTGTACGCCCGCTGTGTGGCCCAGATCCAGCCGGAATGGCTGGAGCGTGTCGGCGGTCACCTGCTGAAGAAGTCCTGGGGCGAGCCGCGCTGGGAAAAGCGCGGCGCCCAGGTGACCGCCTCCGAGCGCGCGACGCTGTACGGCCTGGTGGTGTACAGCCAGCGCCGCGTCAACTACGGCAGGATCAATCCTGTCGAGGCGCGCGAGATATTCATCCGCAGCGCCCTGGTCGGCGGTGACTATGACACCCGCCATCCCTTCCTCGCGCACAACCAGAAGCTGGTGCGCGAGATCGAGAACCTCGAGCACAAGTCGCGCCGCCTCGATGTGCTGGTCGACGAGGAGCTGATCGCCGCCTTCTACGACAAGCTGGTGCCGCAACATGTCCATGACGGCGCGGCCTTCGAGAAATGGTGCAGGGAGGCGCTGGCGGAGCAACCGAAGCTGCTGCACCTGAATCGTGACGACCTGATGCGGCACGAGGCGGCGGGCGTCACGACCGACCTGTTTCCAAAATCGATGAACGTGGCCGGCGTGAACATGGGCCTCGGCTATCACTTCGAGCCGGGCAGCCCGCGCGACGGCGTGACGCTGGCCATCCCGCTGTATGCGCTCAACCAGGTCTCGGCCCAGCGCTGCGAATGGCTGGTGCCGGGCATGCTGAAGGAGAAGGTGCACCTGCTGCTCAAGTCGCTGCCGCAGAAGTTGCGCCGCCACTGCGTGCCGCTGCCCGACTATGCCGCCGGTTTCACCGAGCGCGCCGCGTTCGGCAAGGGCGAACTGCTCGACGCGCTGATGGCAGACGTGCGCGAGCAGACCGGCATCGCGTTGAAGACCACCGACTTCAAGCTCGAGACCCTGCCGCCGCATCATTTCATGAACTTCAAGGTGATCGACGAGCATGGCCGGCAGCTGGAGATGGGGCGCAACCTGGCGGCCCTGCAGGCGGAGTTCGGCGGGCAGGCGCGCGAGAGTTTCCAGAAGCTCGCCGAGAAGGCCGTCTTGTCACCCGCCGAGGACGCCGCGGCACCCGAGCGCAAGCCGGGGACGCCGGCCGTCGCGCCCCGTGCACAGCAGTCGGGCGCGCTCCAGAACCTGACCGGCTGGACCTTCGGCGAACTGCCGGAACTGCTCGAGATCCAGCAGGGCAAGCAGACCATGATCGGCTTTCCGGCGCTGGTGGACAAGGGCAGCCATTGCGACCTGGAGGTGTTCGACGATCCGGCGGAGGCGGCGCGTGTCCATCGCATCGGCCTGCGCCGGCTGTTCGCGCTGCAACTCAGGGAGCAGCTGAAGTACCTGGAGAAGAACGTCCCCGGGCTGCAGCAGATGGGCATGCAGTACATGTCGCTCGGCAGCCAGGAAGAGTTGCGCGACCAGATCATCCACGCCGGACTGGATCGGGCTTGCCTGCAGGACCCGCTTCCCGCCAACGCCGAGGAGTTCAACCGGCGCAAGGACGAGGGCAAGGCCCGGCTCGGGCTGCTGGTCAATGAGATCGCACGGCTTGCCTCGCAGATATTGGGCGAGTACTACACGCTGCCGAAGAAGCTGCAGGGCGCCAAGGCATACCCGCAGGCGGCGGCCGACATGCAGGCGCAGTTGCAGGCCTTGGTCGGCAAGCGCTTCATTGCCGACAACGACTACGTGCAGCTGACGCATTTCCCGCGCTACCTGAAGGCAATCGGCGTGCGGCTGGAGAAGCTGCGCGGCGATCCGGCGCGCGACAGCCGCCTGCTGGCCGAGTGGCAGCAGGCCGCGGCGCCGTGGCAGCGGGCGCAGAAGGACAGGCAACGCAACGCCGACCCGCGCATGACCGAATTCCGCTGGCTGCTGGAGGAACTGCGGGTGTCGCTGTTCGCGCAGGAACTCCGCACGCCGATGCCGGTGTCGGCAAAAAGGCTGCAAAAAGTGTGGGAATCGATGCAAAGATAGCGGCAGATCAATATCGCCCCGGCACCCCTTGTTCCGTCTCATGGGCGCTGATTGAGATTGTTCAATTTGCAAGCAGGGGCCGTCCCTATAGTGGTGTTGTCGTCCTCATCCAGTGGGAGAAGGGAATGTCAGCATCCATCACCAATGCACGCCTGCGGCACGTCATCCTCGGCAATGGGCCGGCAGGGGTGATTGCCGCCGAAACGATCCGCAAGAACGCCCCCGTCGACGACATCATCATGATCGGCGACGAAGCCGAGCCTCCCTACTCGCGGATGGCAATACCGAACCTGCTCTCGGGAGACGTCGGCGAAAGCGGAACCTGGCTGCGGCGCGACAAGGACTACTTCAAACGCCTGCAGGTGCAGCAGGTGACGGGCAGGGCGGTGCACGTGAGCACCCGGACCCGGACCGTGAAGATGGAGGACGGGAGAGTGATCGGCTTCGACAAGCTGCTGATCGCGACCGGCGCATCGCCGCGCATTCCCTTCATTCCGGGCATCGACCTGCCCGGCGTGCACGCCTGCTGGACCCTCAACGACGCCCGCCGCATCATGCGGCTTGCCGCGCCGGGGGCGCGGGTCGTGCTGGCCGGCGCCGGTTTCATCGGTTGCCTGGTAATGGAAGCGCTGCTCCGGCGGGGCGTGCGCCTGACGCTGGTGGAGAAATGCGACCGCCTGATGCCGGGCATGATGGGCAAGGCCGCCGGCGACATGATCCAGCGGTGGTGCGAGAAGAAGGGCGTCGAGGTGCATACCTCCGCCCGCATCACCGGCATCGGCAGCAGCGGCATGCAGGACGCGGGGTGCCCGCGGCTTGTCCGGCTATCCAGCGGCCAGCAGCTGCAGGCCGATCTCGTCATCCATTGCGTGGGCAGCGTGCCCAACATCCACTTCCTGCGCGGCAGCGGCATCAAGTGCGTGCAGGGCGTCGTCGTGGATGCCTCGATGCAGACCAATGTGCCCGGCATCTATGCCGCCGGCGACTGTGCCGAGACCTTCGATACCGAGACCGGCCGCAGCGTGATTTCCGGGGTACAGCCCAATGCGGCCGACCAGGCCTACTGCGCGGCGCTCAACATGAGCGACAAGCATGCGTTCCAGCGCGGCGTGCGGCAGATCGACGTGTTCGACACCATGGGCCTGATCTCCTCTTCTTTCGGCCAGTGGCAGGGGGTGCGGGGCGGCCAGTGGGTGGAAGTCGCGGACGAGGCCAACTTCAAGTACCTGCGACTCGAGTTCAGCCGCGACATCCTCATCGGCTGCAATGCGGTCGGGGTCACCGAGTACGCCACGGTCCTGCGCAGCCTGATACAGCATCAGGTGCGCCTGGGGGAATGGAAGGACCGGCTGCTGCAGGATCCTACGCTCCTGAAGCAGGCTTATGCGGAATGCGTGCAGCAGCAGTTCGTCGAGCATGCTTCCGCTTTCCATGCGCCCCCGGGCACGCACGCCGAGCCGCTGCGCCACGCGATCTGAGCTGCGGCGCGGGGAAATCCTCCCTGCCGCGCAAGCATCCGCGCCTGCGGATACGGGGTAAAACGGCAGCGCGCGGTCGTTTTCGCGTAAAATCGCGGGTCATCCGCACGAGTGGGCCGTGCGGCGCCCAATCGACCAAAGCGAAAACGATGAGCATCAAATCCGACAAGTGGATCCGCCGCATGGCTGAAGGCCATGGCATGATCGAACCGTTCGAGTCCGGCCAGGTCCGGCATGTCGACGGCCAGAAGATCGTCAGTTACGGCACCTCGTCCTACGGCTACGATATCCGCTGCGCCGACGAATTCAAGATCTTCACCAACATCAACAGCACCATCGTCGATCCGAAGAACTTCGACGAGAAGTCATTCGTCGACTTCAAGGGCGACGTCTGCATCATCCCGCCCAATTCCTTCGCGCTTGCGCGCACCGTCGAATACTTCCGCATTCCGCGCAGCGTCCTCACCATCTGCCTCGGCAAGTCCACCTACGCCCGCTGCGGCATCATCGTCAACGTGACGCCGTTCGAGCCGGAGTGGGAGGGCTACGTGACCCTGGAATTCTCCAACACCACGCCGCTGCCCGCCAAGATCTACGCTGGAGAAGGCTGCGCCCAGGTGCTGTTCTTCGAAAGCGACGAAGTCTGCGAGACCTCCTACAAGGACCGCGGCGGCAAGTACCAGGGCCAGCGCGGCGTCACGCTGCCGAAAACCTGATCCGCACGCTCGCAAGCGGTTCCGCTGCCGTTCTTCGCTGCTGCCAGGGACGGTGGCGGCGGCCGCTTCCTGTTCCACACGAATAAGCAGGTCAATCCACCTTTCGGCAGTGAACCGCGTGGGCCATCCTGCCACTCAACTTCCGATGCCTGCGCCAGTCGCCAGCCACCAACGCTTCCGTCGTCCCTGACGGCCGTTGTCGCGTAGTCCGCCCTGCCCCGCCGGCAGGTTCCATCCGCGACCTTTCCTGCGTTGAAACCAGCCATGGTAGTGCGTCAACCGCGTGCAGTACGCAGCGCGAGCACGTACGCACCAGCGGATCGCCGACAAACACCGTAAGGAGGTTCAGATGATTCCCCGACTCGCATCCTATGGCTACACGCCTGTTCCCCTGGATGGGCGCGAAGACGAACGGACCGAGAGTCCGCCCGCCCGATCCCGCTTTGGCGACGAGACGGAAGTCCGGTCTCACCCGCCGCATCCACTGGCCCGTACCCACACATGGGCGACGAGGTTGCGCCGCGCGCTACCCTCCTGGGGGAGCCCTGCAACGTCTGATGCGCCGGCGGAGTGGCAGGGAATCGAACTCGCCGAACGCGGCCGAGCGTGGCAAGCGGAACCTCCTGTTGCATGCCGCCGAAGCGCCATCGAGACCGCGGTACGCAATGCCTTTCCTGCCTGGTCGGGACGGATGGCGCCCGGTTCGGATGAGATACTCGCAAACAGCTACAGCGTGCAGAAGGCCGTCCGCAACCTCGGCCGCGCTGGCGTGGATGGCGCTTGCTACGGCGCTGCGGTCTGGGTGTCCTATATGCTCGCCAAGCTGGTCATGGAAGCGGGGATGACTGACGAGCAATTCAAGAACGCCGAGGGCTTCCTCGGCATGGCAATGGTCGGCGTCGGAACACCCGGCCTGTACAAGCTCGGCAAGAGGACGGTGTCGGCATTGTTCGGGAAGGACGGGCGCCTGACAGGGATGGAAGCGCTGGAGCAAACCCATCTGCACCGCAGGAGGCAGCATATCGAGGCCGGTCGCATCGCCGCGATGCCGGAGTACATCCGCACGCCGGTCGAGATGATCGATCGCGAACTCCTGCCGATGTTTGCCGCTGCCGCAGCGACGGCTGACACGCCGGACATCAAGGCGCTCGGCAGGGCACGGCGGCTGATGCGCTGGCAGAAGGAGTTGTTGATAGAACGTCCGGACAAGCTGCAGCGTGTCGAGCGCTGGGTCACCGAGGCCGGACGCAAGGAACTCCTCGCGCACATGTACGAGGAGATGCAATTTTACGAGGGCGATCCGCAGCTCGTAAACAAGCTTGTCAGCGTCCTGGTCGGCGCCTGCGCACGCTCGGCGGAGGTGGAAGTTCGGCATTCCCGACCGGGGTCGCTCGATGTTCGGGAGCCGGCGCAAGCGCCGATACGGCAGAACGGCCAGGAAACAGAGGCAGCCCCGTCGAAGCAGCGTTCCGCCAGCAAGCGCCTGAGCGATCAGGACGACTGGCATCAGTGGGACAGCGTGCCCGCCATACCCAAGCGCGGAATGATCCTGCTCGGCTTTCCTGGCACCGGGAAGGGCCGCTTCACCGGCAAGACGATACCCGACGTGCTCGGTCTGCCCGTGCAGGAGCTGGTGGTGCCGCCACTCGAGCTGGGCGGCCTGCAGGAGCTGCTGGCCAAGGGCTGGCCCGCAATCGTGAATGAAGACTACGTGACGCGCGAAGAGGACCTGCTGGGCCTGATCGGTCTTGCCCTGATACTTGCCGCTTGCAGGAACTGCTTCCTGCTGTTCAACGAGGTCCGCCTGGACGACCTGCAGGGGCTGAAGCGGCTGCTCGAACCCATGCTCGCCCTGCTTGATGCGCGCTGCCTCAACACGTCCTTTCAATTCAACGACGTCACCATCCTGCTGGCGCTGAACAAAGTCGACGCGGGTGAATCCTGCAGCAGCGACGAAGCCGATCGGCTGCCCGACGCGCTCGACGACCGCATGGACACGGCGTTCTTCCGCGAGAGCTCGAGGCAGGTCAAGCGGGATGCGGCGGTCAAGGAATACCGCGCCTATGCATCGCGATTCTGCCTGCCGCTCAAGGATACGGGAGAGCCGGTGCTCGACGCAGGACAACAGCAACGGATGCAGGAGACCTTCAAGGCGGTGCTGGACGCGCTGGTGGACCTGCACCACGGCGTCAGTCCGGGGGCCAGGCTGCATGTGCCGGTGCACGCCGTCGTCGAGCAGATGGTGGTGCGCCTGCAGATGGAGAAGTTCTATGGCGCGGACTGGTGGAAGCCGCTGGAATCGCGGGGCGCGGGGCCGATGACGGCGGCATCTATGCGCGCCTTCGTGCAGGACCACTTCAGGGACAAGCGCGCACGCAATCCGTTTCACCCTGGCGCCGCCGTTGTATCGGCGCCGGACGCATCGACGGAGGGGAGGGCGGACAGCGTCCCCGATCCGGCGCATTTCGACCTGGGTAATGTCTATGGCGAGGAAGACTACCTCGGGGAGGGGCGTTGAGCGCCGTGAACCGCAGGTCCAGACGCCAAAAAGCCCGCTCAGCTGTACTGAGCGGGCTTCCTGGCAATCGAACTGGGTTTGCCCCCACCCTTGCTATCTGCAAGGTGCAGGAGGGGTCCGCCGACGGCAGCCCTTGCTATCTGCAAGGTGCGCTGCTGGCGGTCCCGCCAGAAAAAATGATCAGATCGGGCGAATGTTGCTTGCCTTTTCGCCCTTCGGGCCGGTGCTGCGCTCGAACGAGACACGCTGGTTCTCGGCGAGGCTCTTGAAGCCGGTGCCTTGCACGTCCTGGAAGTGGGCAAACAGGTCGGCGCCGCCGCCGTCCGGCGTAATGAAGCCGAAGCCCTTGGAGTCGTTGAACCATTTCACCGTGCCGGTCAGAGTAGTCATATGAAAAATCCTTTGTTTGGTTGCAGGCAAATGCCCGGGACGCACCGGAACCAAGAAATGCAACCAAAGGGATTCAGACAGGAATCGCTCAGAAATGAGCAAGACGGGAAAGAGACCGGCAATGACGACGACTTGATGCAAGTGCCCGACCCACTATACAGACAAATACCCGAAACACCTACAGTTATCTCGCATTGTCGGACAACCGGGCCGGGGCAGTCACTTGAACGCGTAGGTCGGCGCAGGCGGTTGCGCCAGCAATTGCGCGACCGCGCTGCGCAATCGCTCCTCGATCCGCTTCGCGCGCATGTCGTTGCCGGGCGTAGTCAGTTCGATGTCGGAGAAGTAGAGCCGGGCGGTCTTGGTCTCGGCGAACAGGTCAAGGCGGTGCGCATGTTGCAGCCCGAAGTCCTGTCCGAGATCCCAGGTGCAGCGCGCGATGTCTACGCCGCATTCCCGGCCGATCTCGACGGCGCGCGCCGCGATGGCATCCGCGCCGGCCTGCCTTTCCCTGCGGTGCTGTTGAGACTGGTCCATAGCTGTCATCCTGGTTCTTTGCGTCAATAGCGCCGCCGCTGGCCGTGCCCCTGGCCCGTCGTCGGACGCTTTTCCAGGTGCCGGAACGTGATGCGCCCCTTGCTCAGATCATAGGGTGACAATTCGATCGTGACTTTGTCGCCGGCCAGTATTCGGATGTGATGCTGACGCATTTTTCCGGATGTATAGGCGACCAGCTGGTGGCCGTTTTCGAGACTGACGCGGAAACGGGAGTCGGGCAGGACTTCGGATACCAGTCCGCTCATTTCAAGAAGTTCTTCTTTCGCCATTGTTGCTCCGGTTTGTCCGGCTCGGGACGAGGCAGGTCGTGCCTCTGCAGCGGGCTGCAGCCCTGGGCCGGGTGACATGAACCAGCCTCCATACAGGCTGGACGTTGTTCCGATACGCGTCGGCGCACGGAGACGGGAAGGTCTAGGGCTTGTTACGGACCCTTGATGCGAGCCTGATCGGAATCAGGGGCGGGAAATCCGGCATGTTGCTTGCCGAGAAATTCGAGAGACAGGAAGGCTGAGGTCGTGTAGCGGCAGACCAGTCAAGCGAACCGGCAGTATACCGCAAAGACGATGCGCCTGCGGAAGACCGGCCGCGGCGGGGCGGCGCACGCTTCTCACGCGCGCGCCCTGCGGAGCGCACAGGCTTACCCGAGGTCCGACGCCGCTGCCCGATGGCGGGTACCTGCGCCCATCGTCACATGCAGCACACGGCTGGGAGCAAGCACTTTCGCGGTGTGCCATATTCCACGCGGAACAATGACCAGTCCGCTGTCGCGCAGCAGGACACGATCGTACCTGGTGCCATGGTCGAGGTGCATTTCGATCGCGCCGGACAACAGGTAGACGAGCTCATCCGCTTCGGGGTGCATCTCCCAGTTCGACCAGTCGGCGTCGAACGCATATTCCGACACGAGCCAGTCCCTGCCGAACGACGCCAGATCCTGTTCCGGGCGTGACCAGAATGCCGCGCCGCCATCGACGGGTATGGCGCTGCCATCCTTGCGCAGGTGGACGTAGGTGGCTTGTGGATCGAGCGTCATGCGGTACCTCTTCGTCGAACAGGTGGGGTCGCGCGGCGCCGGGTATCGCGCGGCAAGCTTTTCCTCTTGCGCATTCTACGCCGATGGCAGCAGCGGATGACGGGATCGCGTCCAGGGTCCGGATCGCATCCATCGCGCATGATGGAGGATAGGCCGGCAGCGCGGGCGTCGCCGGCTGATTGCGGTGCACGAAAAAAAACACCCCTCGCAAGGGGTGTTTCAAGTCAGGGCAGCGGACTCTTCCGCGCGCCTGCTCAGTCTTTCACGCAATCCACGTAGTAGCCGCGGCGGCCGCCAGGCAGGTCCTGCGTGACCAGACCGTGCACATCCGTCTCGAAGCCCGGGAATTTCTCGTTGAAATCGCGCGCAAACTTCAGGTAGTCGACGATGGTCTTGTTGAAGCGCTCGCCGGGGATCAGCAGCGGGATGCCGGGCGGATAGGGCGTCAGCAGGATGGCGGTGACGCGGCCTTCCAGTTCCTCGATTGCGACGCGCTCGATCTCGCGGTGCGCCATCTTGGCGAAGGCGTCGGACGGCTTCATCGCCGGCAGCATGTCGGACAGGTACATCTCCGTTGTCAGGCGCGCGACGTCGTAGGACTTGTACATGTCGTGGATGCTGTGGCAAAGGTCGCGCAGGCCGACCCGCTCGTAACGCGGGTTCGCCGCGGCAAACTCGGGCAGGATGCGCCACATCGGCTGATTCTTGTCGTAGTCGTCCTTGAACTGCTGCAACGCGGTCAGCAGCGTGTTCCAGCGGCCCTTGGTAATGCCGATGGTGAACATGATGAAGAACGAGTACAGGCCGGCCTTCTCGACGATGACGCCGTGCTCGGCCAGGTACTTGGTGACGATCGAGGCCGGAATGCCGGAATCGCCGAACTTGCCGTCCAGGGACAGGCCCGGGGTGACGATGGTCGCCTTGATCGGGTCCAGCATGTTGAAGCCGGCGGCCAGCTTGCCGAAGCCGTGCCAGTCGTCCTCGGCGCGGATCATCCAGTCCTCGCGGTCGCCGATGCCGTTGGCGGAGAAGTTGTCCGGGCCCCAGACCTGGAACCACCAGTCGTCGCCGAATTCCTGGTCGACCTTCTTCATTGCGCGGCGGAAGTCGAGCGCCTCCAGGATGCTTTCCTCGACCAGCGCGGTGCCGCCCGGCGGCTCCATCATTGCCGCCGCCACGTCGCAGGAAGCGATGATCGCGTACTGCGGCGAGGTCGAGGTATGCATCAGGTAGGCCTCGTTGAACATGTCCTGGTCCAGCTTCACGGTCTGCGAATCGCGCACCAGGATCTGCGATGCCTGCGACAGGCCGGCCAGCAGCTTGTGCGTCGACTGGGTCGAGAAGATCAGGGATTCCTTCGCGCGCGGGCGGTCCTTGCCGATGGCATGCATGTTCTTGTAGAACTCGTGGAAGGTCGCATGCGGCAGCCAGGCTTCGTCGAAGTGCAGGGTGTCGATCTCGCCGTCCAGCATCTCCTTGATGGTCTCGACGTTGTACAGCACGCCGTCGTAGGTCGACTGGGTGATGGTCAGGATGCGCGGCTTCTTGTTCTTCGCTTCCCGGGCGAACGGATTGGCCTCGATCTTCTTCTGGATGTTCTCCATCTTGAACTCCTCCAGCGGAATCGGGCCGATGATGCCGAGATGGTTCCGGGTCGGCATCAGGAACACCGGGATCGCGCCGGTCATGATGATCGAGTGCAGGATCGACTTGTGGCAGTTGCGGTCGACGACCACGATGTCGCCGGGGCCGACCGTGGAGTGCCAGACCATCTTGTTCGATGTCGAGGTGCCGTTGGTGACGAAGTAGCAGTGGTCGGCGTTGAATATGCGCGCCGCATTCCGCTCGGAGGCGGCGACCGGTCCGGTATGGTCCAGCAGCTGGCCGAGTTCCTCGACCGCGTTGCAGACGTCGGCGCGCAGCATGTTCTCGCCGAAGAACTGGTGGAACATCTGGCCGATCGGCGACTTCAGGAACGCGACGCCGCCCGAGTGGCCCGGGCAGTGCCAGGAATACGAGCCGTCCTGCGCGTAGTGCACCAGGGCCCGGAAGAACGGCGGCGCCAGGCTGTCGAGGTAGGACTTCGCCTCGCGGATGATGTGGCGCGCGACGAACTCCGGCGTATCCTCGAACATATGGATGAAGCCGTGCAGCTCGCGCAGGATGTCGTTGGGGATGTGGCGCGAGGTGCGCGTCTCGCCGTACAGGTAGATCGGGATGTCGGCATTCTTGTGGCGGATTTCGCCGACGAAGGCGCGCAGCGACTTCAGCGCCACATCGGTCTCTTCGTCCGAACCGCCGCCGAACTCCTCGTCATCGATCGACAGGATGAAAGCGGACGCGCGCGACTGCTGCTGCGCGAACTGCGCGAGGTCGCCGTAGCTGGTCACACCGACCACTTCCATGCCTTCGGTCTCCAGTGCCGAGGCGAGCGCGCGGATGCCCAGTCCCGAGGTGTTCTCGGAGCGGAAATCTTCATCGATGATAACGATGGGAAAGCGGAATTTCATGAGGTCTCCAGGAAATGCGGATGACAAGGGAGACGCCTGGGCCAGTCGTGGCAACAACCGCTTGCGCGCCAAAAACGGAAAAACCGAATTCTCTCAGATATGCGGCAAAGATGCGCGTTCCCGGGAACAAGGTCGGCCGGGTACACGCGGGCGTCCCGTATCAGTCTTGCAAACTGCGCGGGGAGCGTTCGAGCGTGACGAACGCATAGTCGCAGGCGTTGTCCTCGGAATGGAAGCGCTCGCGGGCGACTTCTCGCCATTGCGTGGCGTCGACCTCGGGGAAGAAGGTGTCGCAGTCGAAGCGCTTGTCGATCTCGGTCACGATCATGCGGTCGGCCAGGCCGAGTGCCTGTTCGAAGATCTGGGCGCCGCCGATCAGGAAGGCCGGGGTCCCGGCCAGCAGCCGCAAAGCCTGCTCGATCGAACCGACCGCCTCCACCCCCTCGGCTCGCCACGCCGGATTGCGGGTGATGACGACATTGCGCCGGTTCGGCAGAGGCCTGCCGATCGACTCGTAGGTCTTGCGGCCCATGACGATCGGGTGGCCGGTCGTCAGGCGCTTGAAATGGGCGAGATCCTCCGGCAGGTGCCAGGGCAGCTTGTTGTCGACGCCGATGCCGCGGTCGCGGTCGATGGCGACGATGATGGTCAGTTGTGCCTGCATAGCGTCTTGCCAAAGAAATAAGGTTGGTGGGATGCGGTGGCGGTGCAGCGGTGCTTCACCGGCGCGCGCTATTTTCGCATCTTGCAGGGCGGGTTGTGGAAGGATTCGGCGCGTGGAACGAATGACCGCGGAGGAGCGGTCGGGGAAGCGGAATGCGGCGCCGCCCTGCCATTCGTCGGGAGGATGGCAAGGCGGCGGACCGGCGGCGGCCAGGGCGCCGCGCTACAAGGTCTGTCCGTTTTCGGCCTTGATGATCTGCCCGGTCATCGAGGCGGCGGTCAGCAGCATGAATGCCGTCTCCGCCATGTCGTCCGGTGTCGAGATGCGGTTCAGGGGCAGGTTCCCCGCCAGGGCGCGCATTTTTCCTTCATTCCCGGACCACCACCGGGTGGCGAATGCGCCCGGCGCGAGGCAGTTGACCCGGATGCGCGGGGCAAGGGCGCGTGCAAGGGATTTCGTCAGTCCATGCATGGCCGCCTTCGAGACGGCATAGGGGAGCGACGAGCCGTAGCCGGTTTCGCCCGCGATGCTGCCGATGTTGAGTATCGCGCTGCCCGGGTTCATGCGCAGGTGCGGCGCGGCCGCCCGGCTGCACTGGAAGGCGCCCCGGACATTCACCGAGAACAGCTCGTCCCACATGTCGTCCCTGATGGCGTCCAGGTCCGCGAAGGGAAGCTGATGCGTGATTCCCGCATTGTTGACGAGGTAGTCGAGCCTGCCGAACGCAGCCCGGACCTCGTCCATCATCCGCACCACCTCCGCATCGCGTGCGACGTCGACCCGCATGGCAACAGCCCGCCCGCCGGCGTCGATAATCTCGCGGACTGTCGATGCCGCATCGTCGGCGCTGCGCGAGTAAGCGATGGCGACCTGCGCCCCGTGCCGTGCAAGCAGGCGGCTGATCGCCCGGCCGATGCCTGTGCCGCCGCCCGTCACGATGGCTGCCTTTTCCGCCAGGATCCCCGTCATTGATTCGCTCCTCGCAGCATGCTTGCTTCACCTCGCCCGAATGACCAGTCCACGGGTGCGTTCGCCGCAATGACAACCATCACGTCTTCGCTGCGTATGCCGGGCGATGCGCCCAGCTCTTCTGCGAGGCGACGGTAGAAGTTTTGCTTCACCTGTACCGAGCGAGGGCGGCCGGCCGTGATGGCGATCAGCACGAAGCCGTCCGAGCGCGGGCCGCAAAGGTAATGAGGGTCGATGAACAGTTCATGGCGTTCATGCTGGTGGATCACGTGGAAGCGATCGCTTTCCGGTACTTCGAACGTCGCTACCATTGCGCGGTGCAAGCTGGCGGAAAGCGCGGCAATGTAGTCCCGGGAGTGCCCTCGCAGCAAGGAAATCCTGGCGACGGGCATCATTCGCCTCCTTCCGTCGTGGAGGCGGACTCCTGCTGCAGCAGATTCAGCGCGCTGACCGCTGCTGGCCAGCCGGCATAAAAGGCGAGATGCGTCAGGCTTTCGACCAGTTCGTCGCGCGTGACGCCGTTCTCGACCGCCCTCTCCAGGTGAAAGGGTAACTGCTCGGGCCGGTACAGGGCGGTAAGCGCCGCGACGGTGATCAGGCTTCTGTCCCGCTTGCCGAGTGCGGGGCGTTCCCAGACATCGCCGAACAGGATGTCGCGCGAGAGGGCGTCGAACTTCGGCGCGATCAGCTTCAGGTCGGGCGTGCGGGCAGGTGCCGGGGTCTTCACGTTCTTCTCCAGGTCGAATTGACCCGCTCATCCTAATGAGAGATGATCGTCTCGAAAATCAGAAAGTTTTGCATCAACACTTTTGAAAATCAGGACGATCGATGCGAAAAATGAATTTCGACCTGGATGCCCTGCGGAGTTTTGCGACGGGGATCGAGCTGGGCAGCTTCGCCAAGGCCGCCGATCGGGTGGGCCGGTCTGCCTCGGCGGTCAGCGCGCAATTGAAGAAGCTGGAAGAACAGGCGGGCGTGCCGCTGCTGCAAAAAGCCGGGCGCGGCATGGTCCTCACGCTGGCCGGCGAGACCCTGCTCAGTTACGCGCGGCGCATGCTGACGTTGAACGATGAAGCCGCAATGGCGATTGCCGGCCATGAGGTCGAGGGACTGGTGCGCCTCGGGCTGCAGGAGGATTTCAGCGAACACCTGCTGCCGGCCGTGCTCGGCGAATTCACGCGAAGTCATCGCGGCGTGCGCATCGAAGTCAAGGTGGCGAGGAACGCCGAGCTCCTGGCCGGCATCGTCGCGGGAGAACTCGATCTCGCGCTGGCCTGGCACGCCGGACAGGACACGGCGCACATGGCACTGCTGGAGAACCGCCCCTTGGACTGGATAGGCCGGAAAGCGCTGGCGGAGCGCGCCTACCCGGATCCCGGCGAGCCGCTGCCGCTGGTGACATTCAACGCACCTTGCCAGCTGCGCAGCGCCGCGACGGAGGCGCTGGACGCGGCCGGTATCCCGTGGCGCATCGTGTTTTCCAGCCCCAGCCTGAGCGGCGTGTGGGCCGCGGTTGCGGCCGGCCTGGGGATCACCGTGCGCACCGGCTTCGGACTGCCCGAGACGCTGACGGCGCTGAAACCGTCAAGTACGGGTCTGCCGCCGTTGCCCCGGATCGGCCTGGCGCTGCACAAGTCCCAGCCACGGATTTCCCCGGCTGCGTCGCGGCTGCACGACCTCATACGGGAACGGCTGCTAGTGCGCTAGCACGCCAAGGCCGTCGCCTCCGGCAGCGCCGTCGGCGATTCGACGATTTCCACCTGCAGGTCCGCCGTGACCTTCGCCCTCGCGGAGCGCGGCACGTCAGGATTGGTGAGCACCCACAGGTCGCGTCGCGGCGGCGGGTCCGCGCTTACCTGCACCCAGCCTGCCTCCTTCATTAGGGGAAGTGCGGAAGGACGGCCACGCTGAGGCCGGCGGTCGTGGCTGCCAGCAGCGACAGCCTGTCGTTGCTGTGCGGCGTGGTGGTCCAGCCATTGCTGCGCGGGTGGGTCGCGCAGGCTTTCGTCGAAACCGATGAAGCGCTCCGTCAGACCGCCATCGGTGCGGTCAGCGGGGCGTGGTGGCGGTAGTCCTCCAGCGCGAAATCCGACGGTTCCACCTTTTCCAGCCACTCCGGCTCGTAGCGGCCGGTGACCGCATGGTCGGGGATCCGGTCCGACAGCACCAGGCGCGGCGCGGGCAAGGGCGCGCGTGTGAGCTGCTCCTTCAGCATGTCGAGATGGTTCTCGTAGATGTGGGCGTCGCCGATGAAATAGCTGAACCAGCGCGGCGTGTAGCCGGTCAGCCGGCCCACCAGGTGCAGCAGCGCCGCGGCTTCCGCCAGGTTGAACGGGGCGCCGAGGCCGATGTCGTTGCTGCGGATGTACAGGCACAGCGAGATCTCGCGGGTCGACGCGTTCGGCAGGAACTGATACAGCAGGTGGCATGCGGGAAGCGCGATCGCGTCCAGCTCCGCGCAGTTCCAGCCGTGGAAGAGGATGCGGCGGCTGCCGGGGTTGCGGATGATGGTGTCCAGGCAGTCGCGCAGCTGGTCGATCGCCTTGTACATCAGGACCTTGTCGCGGCCTTCGTCCTGCAGCGCCGAGACCATGCGGAAGCCGCGCTTTTCGGCATCGGCGATCTGGGCGGCGGCGCCGGCATCGAGCAGCTTGTATGCCGGCCACGCGCGCCACTGCACGCCGTAGACGGGACCGAGATCATCCTCGCCCTGACGGTAGGGGTTCGCCAGCCAGTCGGCGTTCTCGTTGGCGTTCTGGTCCCAGACCTTGCAGCCGAGCGCCCGGAAGTCGGCTGCGCTGCGCGAGGCGCGCAGGAAGCCGCACAATTCGCCGACCACCGACTTGAACGCCAGCTTCTTGGTGGTCACCGCCGGGAAGCCGTCCTTCTGCAGGTCGAAGCGCATCATTGCGCCGGGAATGCTGATGGTGCGGATGCCGGTCCGGTTGTCCTGCCAGCTCCCGGTGTCGAGGATGGTTTGCACCAGGTCGAGGTATTGCTTCATGTGTTGCTCCGCGGGTGACGTTCGGCGATGCCAAAGCCGGCTATTTTACCGCCGCGCCGGGGTCGCCCGCCATGTGATGCGAAAACTGCAATGCCGCCAGGCTGGCGTACAGGCCGCCGGCCGCGACCAGCGAGGCATGGGTGCCGCTTTCGACGATGCGCCCGTGCTCGAGCACGATAATGCGGTCGGCCCGCTGCACCGTCGCCAACCGATGCGCGATCACCAGCGTGGTGCGGCCTGCCATGGCGGCGTCGAGCGCGCCCTGCACCAGCCGTTCCGATTCGGCGTCGAGCGCGCTGGTGGCCTCGTCGAGCAGCAGCAGCGGCGGGTTCTTCAGCAGCGCGCGGGCGATCGCGATGCGCTGGCGCTGGCCGCCGGACAGGCGCACGCCGCGCTCGCCAAGGAAGGTGCGGTAGCCGTCCGGCAGGCGTTCGATGAACTCGTGGGCGGCCGCCTGGCGCGCCGCGGCCAGCACCTCGCTGTCGGTGGCGCCTGCGCGGCCGTAGCGGATGTTTTCCATCGCGTTGTCGGAAAAGATCACGGTGTCCTGCGGCACGATGCCGGCGGTGCCGCGCAGCGCATGCAGGTCGAGCCGCCGGATGTCCACGCCGTCGAGCAGGACACGGCCGTGCTGCGGATCGTAGAAGCGCAGCAGAAGCTGGAACAGGGTGGTCTTGCCGGCGCCGGAAGGACCGACGATGGCGACGGTTTCGCCTGCTGCGATGTCGAGACTGAAATCGACCAGCGCCGGCGTATTCGGCCGCGACGGATAGTGGAAGCGCACCTGCTCCAGCCGCAGGCCGATGCCGCTGCCGGTCCGCGGAGGTAGGGCAAGCGGCTGCGCCGGCGTGTCGATCGGCGATCGCAGGGCCAGCAGCTCCAGCAGGCGCTCGGCGGCGCCCGCCGCCCGCTGGGCATCGCCGAGCACCTCCGACAGCGCGCCGATGGCGCCGGCGACGAGGGCCGCATACAGGATGAACTGGCCGAGCTCGCCACCGCTCATCCTGCCGGCCATGACCGCGTGGGCGCCGAGCCAGAGCACGAAGACGATCGCGCCGAACACCAACAGGATGGCGGTGACGGTCAGGCCGGCGCGCGCGCGGATGCGGCGCATCGCGCTGCCGAATGCGCGTTCCACCGCGTTGTCGAAGCGCTGCGCCTCGCGCCGCTCCTGGGTGAAGGCTTGTACCGCCATGACTGCGTTCAGGGTTTCACCCGCCAGCGCCGACGCATCGGCCAGGCGGTCCTGGGAGTCGCGCGACAGGGCGCGCACCCGGCGCCCGATCAGCACGATGGGCAGCACGACGCCGGCCAGCATCACCAGGATGATCGACGACAGGCGCGGGCTGGTCACGAACAGCATGGCGAGCCCGCCGGCAAACAGCAGCGCATTGCGCAGCGCCATCGAAATGCTGGTGCCGACCAGGGTCTGGATCAGCGTCGTGTCGGTGGTCAGGCGCGACAGCACCTCGCCGGTCCTTGCCGTCTCGAAGAACTGCGGGCTTTGCAGCAGCACATGACGGTAGACGGCCGCGCGCAGGTCGGCCGTCACGCGCTCGCCCAGCCATGACACCAGGTAGAAGCGCGCGGCGGTGGCGATGGCCAGCACGCAGGCGACGCCGAACAGCGCGATGAAGTGGCGGTCGATGCGCGCGGCTTCCGATGCGGCCGGTCCCGCGGTTCCCACCGCGCCGACGGCGGCAATGCCCGCATCGATCAACTGCTTGAATGCATAGGGTACGGCCAGCGTGGCGCCGGCCGCCAGCAGCAACGCCAGCGCCGCCAGCAGGAAGCGGCCGCAGTAGGGCGAGAGGAAAGGCAACAGGCCCTTCAGGGTCGACAGCCGGCCCTTCGGCAGGTCGGAGCGGATCGTGCTCATAGCTTCATCGCCTTCAGGTAGCCCGTCAGTTCCAGGTAGCCGCGGCCGACGCGCGCGCCGTCGCGCTGCAGGGTCACCGCGCCTTCCCAGTAGACCGCGCCGGTGGACTGCCGGGAGTCAAGTTCCTGGTCGTCCTGCAGCGGCAGCAGTTCCCAGGCAAGTTCGCCGGTGCGCAGGCGCATGGCCACCGGATAGATGGCACCGGTGCGGGCCGAGCGCCAGCGACGCTGCGGCAGGAATTCGACCTGGTGCGGGGCGAACTGGCGGACGCTGCCGTCGGCGCCGCGCAGGCTGGCGTGGGCCCACAGCGTGCTGCCGTCCTTGCCGCGGATGCGGAAGGCCATCAGTGCGCCGCCGTCATCAAGGTTGACCCCGGTCCAGTCCCATCCCGCCGCGGACGGGTCCAGCACGCTGGTCGACCATTCATGGTCCAGCCAGGCGCTGCCGGTCACCGCGAGCGGCTTGCCGTCGCGGGTCACCGTGCCCGACACGCGCAGGTGCGGCTCGCTGTAGTAGTAGCTTGCCTGGTCGGGCAGCGGCCCCTTCTGCGAGTAACCGTCCTTCCCCTGCAGTAGCAGCGGCTGCGTCGGCGCGAGGCTGAGTTCCAGGCCGAACTCGCGTGCCGCCAGCGACGCCGTGTAGCGGCCGTCCTCGCCGCGGACCAGGCGCCATTGCCCGAGCCGGACATCGGTATTGCCTTCGCGCGCGTACGCGTGGCCGAATCCGGCGCGCGCGCTTTTCTGGTCGTGCAGCAGGCGCCCTGTACGCGCGTCCGACAATGCCGCGTGGGCGATGATCAGCTGCTTCGGGGCGAAGCTGCTCGGGTTGGCGGCGTCGTGGTCGGTGGCCGAGCGGAAGAAGGTGACCTGGAAACCGAGCGCCTGCCCGTCCGCCGTCTCCAGCCAGCCCGTGGCGTACCACCATTCGGTGCGAAAAGCCGGATGGGCGCCGAAGTCGGCCGGGAATTGCAGTTGTCTGCCGGGGACGACGCCGGCCAGTTGCGGCGGGGCGGCGTGCGCCGCGTGAGCCGCGAGCAGCAGCGCGATGAAACATCGCCGGATGCCTGTCATTACCAGTCCTCCCTGACGGCCTGCACCGCGGCTCCGGATACCGCGTGGCGTCCTGCAAGCAGTGCGGTTGCCGCCGCCGCCAGCAGCAGCACCAGCGCAACGCCCGACAGGATTGCCCATGGCATGTGCAGGCGCATGGTCCAGTGGAACGATTGCGGGTTCACGACGAAAACCAGGATCAGGCTGATGGCGGTGCCGAGGACGAAGCCGGCCGCCACGCCGAGCAGCGTCAGCAGGCTGCCTTCCAGGGCCAGCATCGCCAGGATCTGGCGCCGCAGCACGCCGACGTGCCGCAGCATGCCGAACTCCTTCGCGCGCGCCAGCGCCTGCGACGAGAACGTTGCGCCGACGCCGAACAGGCCGATCACGATCGCCACCGCTTCCAGCAGATAGGTCACCGCGAAGCTGCGATCGAAGATGCGCAGGCTGACGGCCCGGATCTCGCCCGGCTCGGCAAGCTCCAGCCCTTCGCCGAAAGGCAGCGCGCGCAGGGCGGCGATCACTTGTGACGGTCGCGCCCCGGGCTGCAGCCAGAGTGCGCCGTCATTGACCTCCTGGTCGCCGGTCAGCTTGCGATAGTCGGACAAACGCATCTGGATGGCGCCGGTCTGCCGGGCATAGTCGCGCCATACGCCCGCCACGATGAATGCGTGCTCGCGCCCGCCAAGCATCAGCCGCACCTCGGTGCCGGGCACATGCCGGTAGAGGTCGACCATCGCTTCCGACACCCACACTGGCAGCGCGCCGGCCGGAAACCGGTCCGGCGCAAGCACGTCGCCGGTGACCGGGATGGTGCGGGCCGGGTCGGCGGCGTCGATCGGACGCGCGATCAGCGTCACCGGCGGTCGCGCCGGATCCAGCACCAGGGGCTGCGATCGCAGGAATTCTGCACGGGCCACGCCTGCGGTTGCGGCTACCGCCTGTTGCTCGGCAGGGCCGAGCGTGGCGCTGTTGCCGGCCGCGGCGGAGCGCAGATAGAGATCGGCGGCGAGCACTTCCGACAACCAGTCGTCGACCGAGACCCGGAAGCTCGCCACCATGATCACCATCGCCACCATCAGGCTGAAGCTCGACAGCACGCCGCCGAGGGCAATCGACGCCTGGTTCGGCGCGTTGGCCAACCGCGCCAGCGACAGTGCCCGGACCGGTCCCGCCTGCGCGACGGCAGTGCCGGCCATCCAGCCGAATACCGCTGCCGCTATGCGCGGCATCAGTCCGATGCCGCCGACCAGCAGCAGCGCAATCGCGAGGTAGCCGGGCACCGGAAGGTCGTGCCAAGGCGGCATCCGGGCCAGCAGCACCGCGCAGCCGATGCAGGCCAGCGCCGGCCACGGGGTGGACAGGCGCGACAGCGCGACGTCCTCGGCGCCGGCCTTGAGCGCCTGGGCCGGGCGCGCGCGGGCCGCTTCCCATGCTGGCAACGCGCAACCGAGCAGCGCGACCGTGGTGCCGGCGAGGAAGAACAGCGTCGCCGCGCCCGGGGCGAACCGGGCGCTCGGCTGCACCCCGGGGAAGTAGCCGCCGCCGAGGTCGCCGCCGAAGAGTTGCAGTGCAGCGGCCGCCATCGCGTAGCCGGCGGCCAGGCCGAGCAGCGAGCCGGCCACGCCGGCGCCCGCTCCCTCCATCAGGATCTGCAGCAGCACCTGCCGTCGCGTCATGCCGAGCACGCGCAGCAGCGCCAGCTGGCTGCGGCGGCGGATCACCGACAGCGCCTGCGTCGAGAACACCAGGAAAGCGCCGGTGAACAGTCCGACCAGCGCCAGGACGTTTAAGTTGACGCGATACGCGCGCGACATGTTTGCGGTACGCGCCTCCTGGTCTTGCGGTTCGGCCACCAGGTAACGCGGCGCCAGTTCGCCGGCCAGCGTCCGGCGCACCTGTGCCCGGTCGGCGCCCGCCTTCAGCTTGAGCTCGACCCGCGACAGCATGCCCACGCGTCCGAATCGCCACTGCGCGGCGCCGATGTCCATCACCGCCAGCCGCTGGCCGGGGCGCGTACGCACCAGCCCGCCGGCGACGCGCAGCGAGAGGATGCCATCCGCGGCGCGGACCCTCAGCATGTCGCCCTGCTGCAGGCCCAGCCATTCCATTGCCGCCGGCGACAGGAATACGGCGTCGTCGGCGAGGGTATCGAAAGGACGGTCTTCCGCCGGCATGCCGACCAGGTCCGGCGCAATGGCCGCCGCCTGGAAGACGTCGATGCCGAGGATCTTCAGCGCCTCCTGGCGTCCGGCGACGCCGGCGTCGATCTCCAGCACCGGGCTCGCCACCTCCACCTCCGGGCGCTGCAGCAGGCGGACATACACCGCTTCGTCGATCAGCGGCTGCACGCCGCGCACCTGCAGGTCGGACTGACCGGACAGGCTTTTCAACGCGGCAGAGAACTCGTTGTACGCGGCGGCATTGATCAGGTGGATCGCAAAGCCCAGCGCCACGCCCGCCGCAATCGCACCGACCGCCAGCAGCACCCGCAGCGGATGGCTGCGCCACTCGCCGAACAGGAGCGAGGCGCCGATCCCGGGTCCGCGCGGCGGCATCATCCGGACGTTCCGCCTGCAACCGCATGCAGGCCGTGCGCGGTCAGGGTCAGCACCCGGTCCGCGCTGGCGGCAGCGGCGTGGGAATGGGTGACCATGATGGCCGCGGCGCCGTTGGCCTTGATCTCGGCCCGCAGCAGCTGCAGAACCTCGCGCGCGGTGTCCGGATCGAGGTTGCCGGTCGGTTCGTCAGCCAGGATCAGGCGCGGCCGGTGCACCAGCGCCCGCGCGATCGCGACCCGCTGCAGCTCGCCGCCGGAAAGCTGGCGCGGGAAATCCTGCGCCCGCTCGCCTAGGCCCACCGCCTCCAGCATCTGCCGGGCCCGCAGCGGTGCCTCGCGCCTGAGCAGCAACGGCAAAGCGACGTTTTGCTCCAGCGTAAGGTGGGGCAGGAGATGGAATGCCTGGAACACGAATCCGAACTTCTCCCTGCGCAACAACGTCGCCGCGTCGTCGTCCAGCGCGGCGATGTCCGTGCCGTCCACCAGGATCTGCCCGCCGTCGGGGCCGTCCAGTCCCGCGATCAGGTTGAGCAGGGTGGACTTGCCCACACCCGACTCTCCCATTACCGCGACGTATTCGCCTTCGGCCAGCTGGTAGTTCAGTCCGGAAATTACCGGCCGCCCGTTTGCGTAGCGTTTGCTGAGGTCGCGCAGGATGAGCATGGAAAGAAGGGTGGGATGGTGGAAAAGATGGTTCTGGAAAGTGCGCGACAGGAAAAGGAGTGGACAGGGACGGAATTGCGCGGGAAGTTGCTTGTGACGCCTCAATGGACGGTCTTTCCGCCGCACTATGATAGCCAAAAACGACCTTGCCCATCCCGGCCGTCGCTTCCCCGGCCGCCGCTCAATCCGTCGGACCGACTCTATGCCCCTGACACCGATCGCGGATCTTTCCCAGCATGGCTTCCTGCAACTGTACCGGAAGGACGATGACGCCATCCGCGCGGAACTGTCCCGTGGTCTCCTCGACGCGCATGCGACGACGTCGCCCAAGTTCCTGTATGACGCGCTCGGGTCGAAACTGTTCGAGGCAATTTGCGAACTGCCCGAGTACTATCCGACCCGCACCGAAGGTGCAATCTTCGCCGCACACATGGACGGCATCGCCGCGAGCGCCGGGCACGGCAGCGTGCTGATCGACCTCGGCGCAGGAAACTGCGCGAAGGCCGCGCGCCTGTTCCCGGCGCTGCGGCCGCGCCACTACGTGCCTGTCGATATCTCGGTGGAATTCCTGCGGACCGCGGTCGACGGCCTGCGCCGGCGCTTTCCGGAGATCCGGATGACAGGGCTGGGCATGGACTTCTCGCATGCGCTCGACCTTCCCTCAGGGGTGCCCGATGAGGGAAGGCTGTTTTTCTATCCCGGCTCTTCGATCGGCAATTTCGGTCCCGGCGAGGCGCGGGCGCTGCTGGCGGACGTGCACACCGCATGCGGCAGTGACGGCGGTCTGCTGATCGGGGTCGACCTGCTCAAGGATGCCCGCCTGCTGAGCGCCGCCTACGACGACGCCCTCGGCGTCACCGCCAGCTTCAACCTCAACCTGCTGCGCCATCTCAATCATCTGCTTGAGGCCGATTTCGACGTGCGCGACTGGCGCCACCGCGCGATCTTCAACCCCGACCTTGGCCGCATCGAGATGCACCTTGAAGCGCGCCGGCATGTGACCGTGACCTGGCAGGGCGGCCGGCGCATTTTCCGCGAGGGCGAGCGCATCCACACCGAGAGCAGCTACAAGTACACCCGGCAGGCCTTCGTGCAGTTGCTGGAGGACGCCGGCTTCTCCGACGTCAGTTGCTGGACTGACGAGCGCGAATGGTTCCTGGTGTGCCACGCGCGCGCCGGCTGAGGAGGCCGCATGAACACCCTCCTGAAACGCTATCGCGCAGTCCGTCAGCGCAGCGCGGCGCTTGCTGCGCCGCTGTCGGAAGAGGACTGCTGCGTGCAGTCGATGCCGGATGCAAGCCCGGTCAAATGGCATCTGGCGCATACCACATGGTTCTTCGAGACCTTCCTGCTGGAGCGCCATGAGCGTGACTTCCAGCCCTTCCATCCGGCCTTCCGCATCCTGTTCAACTCGTATTACAACGGTGTCGGCGACAAGCATCCACGGCCGCAAAGGGGACTCGTCACGCGCCCCGCATTGCACCAGGTGCTGGCCTATCGCGAACAGGTCGACCGTCGCATGGAACGCCTGCTGGAGGAGGCAGGACAGCAGCCGGAAATGCTGTCGCTGGTCGAAACCGGATTGCAGCATGAGCAGCAGCACCAGGAACTGATGCTCACCGATCTCAAGCACCTGCTGTCGATGAATCCGCTGCTGCCGGCCTATGTCGAGGCATCGCCGCCGGCGGCCCCGCCGCTGGCGTCCGCGGCATGGCAGGAATTCGCGGCATCCGTGGTGGAGATCGGTCATTCCGGCCCGGGCTTCTGCTTCGACAACGAGCAGCCGCGCCACCGCCAGTTCGTCGAATCCTTCGCGCTGGCCTCGCGCCTGGTCAGCAACGCGGAATTCCTCGCCTTCGTGCAGGACGGCGGCTATGCCGATGCCGCGCTCTGGCTGTCGGAAGGCTGGGACTGGATCAACGCCAACGCGCTACAGCATCCGTTCTACTGGCGCTGCGAAGACGGAAAGTGGGCGGAGTTCACGCTGCATGGCCTGCAGGCGCTCGATCCGCACCGGCCCGCGGTCCATCTCTCGTACTTCGAGGCGGACGCGTATGCGCGCTGGGCTGGCGCTCGCCTGCCGTCCGAGGCGGAGTGGGAGCATGCGGCCCGCACGACGCACGACTTCGGGCGGCCGGCGCTGCATCCGGCAGGCGCCGGTGACGCGGCGCCGGGGATGATGGCGCAGATGTACGGCGCCGCGTGGCAATGGACCCTGAGCAGCTACGCGCCGTATCCCGGCTACCGTCCCGCTCCGGGCGCGCTCGGCGAATACAACGGCAAGTTCATGAGCAACCAGTATGTGCTGCGGGGCTCCTCCTGTGCCACGCCCGAAGGCCACGCGCGCATCAGCTACCGCAATTTCTTCCCGTCCACTGCACGCTGGCAGTTCACCGGCATCCGTCTCGCGCGCTCGCTCTAGTCGACGGCGAGGCTGTAATGCAGGACGCCGGTCTCGCGCAGGTAGCCCTGCGATTCATATAGCTTCTGGGCGGGATTGTCGTGCGCCGTGGCCAGCTCGATGCGAAGGGCGCCGGTCAAGGCCGCATGGGTTCGCGCGGCGTCCAGCAGTGCGCGCCCGACGCCGGTCCCGCGGGCCGCCGAGTCCACGAACAGGTCGTTGAGCACCCAGATGCGACGTGCGCCGACCGACGAGAACGACGGGAACAACTGGGTGAAGCCCAGCACGCGGCCCGAGGCGTCCTCCGCCAGGAAGATCACCGACTCCAGCAATGCAAGCCGTTCACGGATGAAGGAAAGCGCCAGCGCCGGATCCGGCGCCTGGGCGTAGAACTGGCGATAGCCGTCGAACAGCGGCGCGATAACTTCCGCATCGCCGAGGCCGGCCTGGCGTACCTTGATATGCATGGTCCTGTTCCTGTCTTGGGTGCCGGCGCCGCTGGCGTCCGGCGGGGCGCTAAGGTAGCACAGAAGCCGGCCGCGCTCCGGCGCGTGGCAATTTGTCCCCGCAGAGCCGATAATAGGTCGCCCATACCCGACACAGATTCCCGGCACAGATTCCCGGCAACCGCCATCCGACGTCCCGCTCCGATGAACCTTACTTTCCGCACCGCGACCCGCAACGAACTGTCCGACGCCCTGCGCGAGGCACGCGACTATACCCTGGCATTGCTCGCCAGCTATGCCGCCGCCGGTCGCGAGATCCGCGTACCCGTCCTGCCCTGGATCAATCCGCCGATGTGGGAGCTTGGGCATATCGCCTGGTTCGCCGAATGGTATGTATTGCGCGAGGCGGAGTCGAGCGCGCCAGGCGATGCGGCAAGGACATCCATGCTGACGAAGGGGGACGACTGGTTCGATCCGCAGACGGTGCCGCACCGCAGCCGCTGGTCGCTCGAGCTGCCGGCCGCCGGCGCGTTGCGCACCTATTGCCACGAAGTCCTGGATCGGGTGCTGGACAAGCTGAGCCGCACATCGAACGACGATGCGGCGCTGTATCCCTACCGCCTGGCGCTGGCCTACGAGGACATGCGGGGAGAGGTGCTGGCCGAAGGCCTGCAGGCGTTCGGCATCCTGCTGGCGCCGGCGCTGCAGGCGCAGCCGATGCCTTCATGGGCGCAGGGGGAGATCCGCTTCCCCGGCGGCACCATCTCCATGGGCAGCGAGCCGGAGGCTCCGGGCTTCGTGTTCGACAACGAAAAGCGGGCGCATCCTGTCCACGTGCCTGCCTTCACCATGGATTCGACCCTGGTGTCCAACGCACAGTACAGTGAGTTCGTCGCGGATGGCGGCTACCAGAACCCGCAGTACTGGTCGCAGGCCGGACGCGACTGGCTGTTCAAGCATGACCGCTCCGCGCCGCGGGACTGGCAGCGCGACGGAAAGCGCTGGTTGTGCCAGCGATTCGGGCAGGACATCGTCCTGCCGGCCAATGAACCGGTTCGCCATCTCAGCCTGTATGAGGCGCAGGCCTATTGCACCTGGTCGGGGCGCAGGCTGCCGACGGAGGCGGAATGGGAGTATGCCGTCCTGAGCGGGCATCCGGCATTGCGCTGGGGCGACCTGTGGGAATGGACCTGCACGGCGTTCGAGCCGTACCCCGGCTTTGCGCCGGACGCATGGCAAACGTACTCGGCGCCGCACTTCGGTAGCCACCAGTCGGTGCGCGGGGCATCCTTTGCCACCCCGCGCCGGATACAGTCGCCGAAATTCCGGCGTTTCTGCTTGCCGGACCAGGAGCAGATGTTCATCGGCTTCCGCACCTGCAGCTATTAAAAAAAAACGGCCGCCGGGTTGCCCCGGCGGCCGTTGCCGCCTGTTGCTGCGGCAGGTTCAATCGCCCATGCAGGATCAGCGATCGCCGTAGGAACGGCGTCCACCGCCGTCACCGAAGCCCGAACCCTTGCCGTAGCCGCCTTCCTTGCGCGGTGCGCCCGGCTTGCTGAAGCTGCGCTGGCCCGGCTTGCCGCCGTTGCTCGGCCGACGGTTGTCGCCCGGCTTCCAGCCGCCCGGCTTGCGGTCGCTGCGCACGGCACTCTTCTTCGGCTCCAGGCCTTCGATCACGTCGACCGGGATCAGCTGCTTGGTGAAGCGCTCGATACGCTTGATGTTCATGTTCTCCGAATGGTTGACCAGCGAGATTGCCTGGCCATTGCGCCCGGCCCGGCCGGTACGGCCGATGCGGTGCACGTAGTCCTCCGGGAATTTCGGCAGGTCGTAGTTCACCACGTGGGTGATACCCGGCACGTCGATGCCGCGCGCGGCCACGTCGGTCGCCACCAGCACCTGCACCTGGCCGCGGCGCAGTGCATCCAGCGTGCGGTTGCGCGCGCCCTGGTGCATGTCGCCATGCAGCGCTGCCGCAGCAAAGCCGTTGATGTTCAGGCGGTCGGCAATCGTGTCGGCGTCGCGCTTGGTCGCGGTGAACACCACGGCCTGGTCGATCGATGCATCGCGCAGCAGATGGTCGAGCAGGCGGTTCTTGTGCGACAGATCGTCCACGAAGTGCACCTTCTGCTGGATGTTCTCGTGGCGGTTGCCGGCGCTGGCGATCTGGATCACCATCGGGTCGCGGGTGATGCGCTTGGCCATGCTGCCGACCACGCCGTCGAGCGTTGCCGAGAACAGCATCGTCTGGCGCGTTTCCGGCGTCGCGGCGACGATCTTCTCGATGTCGTCGATGAAGCCCATGTCCAGCATGCGGTCGGCCTCGTCGAGCACCAGCATCTCGAGCTGCGAGAAGTTGATCTTGCCCGATTCCATGTGGTCGATCAGGCGGCCCGGCGTCGCCACCAGGATTTCCGGATTGCGCGACAACAGCTGCATCTGCTTCGGATAGGGCATGCCGCCGAGGATGGAGACCGCGCGTACACGGCGCAGGTAGGAGCCATACTTGGTGGTGGCGGTGGTGACCTGCAGCGCGAGTTCGCGCGTCGGGGTCAGCACCAGCATCTTCGGCTGCGCCGGCTGGAAGCGCGGACGGTCGCCGCGTGCGCGGGCAGCCTGGCGTTCCTGGTTGGGCGTGCGTGCGCCGGGCTGCGCAGACTGTTCAAGTTCCGCAAACTTGTGCAGGGACGGCAGCATGAAGGCGGCCGTCTTGCCCGAACCCGTCTGCGAGGAGACGAGCAGGTCGCGGCCCTGCAGCGCCGCGGGAATTGCCTGCTCCTGTACCGGGGTAGGCTTGGTGTAGCCGGCTTCGTTCAGTGCCTTGAGGACGGACGCGTGCAGGCCAAGTGCTTCAAATGTCATTGTGTTTCTTTCTTCAAAATCAACGACGCGACATCACCCCCGTGCACAGGGCTCCGTGCACGGAAAATGAAATAGCGGACGTAGTAAAAAGCAACGCCAACCAACGAAACAGCTGAGAAATCTTGTGAGAAATTTCGGCACAAAAGCTTTGCGCCGGGACGGTGTCTGAAGTGGCGACACCAAAGAGGCGGGAGGGCTTTATCGTTTGACGCTAACGGGTTTGCGATGCTGCTCGGTGTGCATGCCTGTCGCAAGCACAGCCAAGCATTATACAGACGAATCGCATTCGCTGCATCGCTTATTTCCGATTGACCGCGTGCCGCCGCGGCGGCACGCGTGACGAACGCGTAACCGGTTACTCGGGTGCGACCATCACATGCGAGAAGCCGCCATCGACGTAGGTGATCTCGCTGGTGATGCCGGCGGCAAGGTCGGACAGCAGGAAGGCGGCCGTGTTGCCGACGTCCTCGATCGTCACGTTCCGGCGCAGGGGCGCGTGGGTCGCGACGATGCCGAGCAGCTTGCTGAAATCCTTGATGCCGCTGGCGGCCAGGGTCTTGATCGGGCCTGCAGAAATGCCATTGACGCGGATGCCCTTGGGGCCGAGCGACTCGGCAAGGTAGCGCACGCTGGCTTCCAGCGATGCCTTTGCCAGGCCCATCGTGTTGTAGTTGGGCGTGGCGCGGACCGATCCCATGTAGGTCAGGGTCAGCAGCGCGGCATTCGGGCTCAGCATCGGCAGCGCCGCCTTGGCCATGGCCGGGAAGCTGTAGGCGGAGATGTCGTGCGCGATGTGGAAGGATTCACGGGACAGGCCTTCCAGAAAATCGCCGGTGATCGCCTCGCGCGGCGCGAAGCCGATCGAGTGCACCAGGCCGTCGAGCTGCGGCCAGGTCTTGCCGAGGTCGGCAAACAGCGCGGCGATCTGCTCGTCGCTGCTGACGTCGCAGTCGAACACCAGCTCGCTGCCGAACTCCTTGGCGAAATCGGTGATGCGGTCCTTGAAGCGGTCGCCGACGTAGGTGAATGCCAGCTCGGCGCCTTCACGCTTGCAGGCCTGGGCGATGCCATAGGCGATGGAGCGGTTGGACAGCAGTCCGGTGATCAGGATTTTTTTGCCTTGCAGGAAAGCCATGGGGACTCCGGGTGGATTGTTTGGGCAGGTAGGAAGCAGGGCGCGGGTGCCGCCGCTGCGCTCCGTTTTGCGAACTGGGCAAGATTGTAGGGAGACTTGGAGGCCTCGGCAACTTTTGCGTTGGCGCAGCAATCCATGCGGAATCCGGCCCTTGCCCGAACTGCCATGATAAAACCCGGAAATACGTGCATCGGCCGTTATTTCTGCCGATCACACTTAAAACGGCTTGCGCAGCGTACCTTTGGGTACAATAGCCCGCGACCCGAAGCTCCGCTACCCCTGTTATTGACGACGGCGAATGCGCAAACTCCTTTCCCTGATCCTGCTAGTCGGCCTTCTTCCCCTCGGCAACAGCGCGCTTGCCGCCCACGCGTTCTCGCTGTATGACACGCCGAAGTACCCGGAGGGTTTCCGCCATTTCGATTACGTGAATCCGGACGCGCCGCGCGGCGGCGAGCTGTTTCTCGCCAATCCGGACCGGCGCACCAGCTTCGACAAGTTCAATCCGTTCTCGCTGAAGGGCGTTGCCGCAGCCGGGGTGGCCAACCTGATGTTCGAGAGCCTGACGACCGGTTCCGCCGACGAGGTGGCAACCATGTACGGCCTGCTGGCCGAGGACATGGCGCTGGCGCCGGACCGCATGTCGATCACCTTCCGCCTCAATCCCAAGGCCAGGTTCAACAATGGCGACCCGGTGCTGGCGGCCGACGTCAAGCACTCCTACGACACCCTGCTGGCCAAGGGCGCACCGCAATTCAAGATGCTGTTTGCCGACGTCAAGCAGTGCGTGGTCGTCGACGAGCGGACCGTGCGCTTCGACTTCAAGGCGCTGAACCGCGAGCTGCCGCTGATCGTCGGCGGCGTCCCGGTGTTCTCCCGCAAGTGGGGCGCAAACACCAGTTTCGACAAGATCCAGCTGGAGCCCCCGATCGCCACCGGGCCCTACCTGATCGACCGCTACGACGTCGGCCGTTCGATCAGCTACAAGCGCGACCCCGGCTACTGGGGTGACGACGTCCCGGCGCGGCGCGGCATGTTCAACTTCGGCCGGATCACCTACCGCTTCTACAAGGATGACGTGGCCAGGCTCGAAGCCTTCAAGGCGGGCGAGTTCGACGTGGTGGTCGAGTACAGCGCAAAGAACTGGTCGCGCAGCTATATCGGCCCCAAGTTCACGAGCGGCGAGATCGTCAAGCGCGAACTGCCGCATTCGAACGTGGCCGGCATGCAGGGCTTCGTGATGAACCTGCGCCGGCCGCAGTTCCAGGATGTCCGCGTGCGCAAGGCCCTGGCGCTTGCGCTCGACTATGAATGGATGAACCGGCAGCTGTTCTACAACCAGTACCGCCGCATCTATTCCTTCTTCAACAACAGCGAGCTGGCCGCGACCGGCATGCCTTCGGAAGACGAGCTCAGGCTGCTGGAGCCGATGCGCGACAAGCTCGATCCCGCGGTGTTCGGCCCGGCGCCGGTTCCGCCCCGCACCGACCCGCCGTCGTCGCTGCGGGCCAACCTGCTGCAGGCGCGCGAGCTGCTGCGCCAGGCCGGCTGGGAGTATCGCGACGGCGCGCTCCGCAATGCCAGGGGCGACCCCTTCACCTTCGAGATCCTCGACGACCAGTCGGCATTGTCCCGGGTCATCAGCGTCTACGTCCGCAATCTCGAAAAGCTCGGCATCGAGGTGCACCAGCGCACCGCCGATTTCGCGCTGGTCCAGAAACGGATGGAGGAGTTCGACTTCGACATGACCAGCACCCGTTTCGGCGACACCAACAGCCCGGGCAATGAGATGTTCGACATGTTCGGTTCGCGCGCAGCGGACGAGAAGGGATCCAGCAACTACTGGGGCCTGAAGGATCCGGCCGTGGACAAGCTGGTGGAGGCGCTGGTCGCGGCAGACTCGCGGCAGCAGCTGGTGGCGGCGGCGAGGGCGCTGGACCGGGTGCTGCTGCACAAGTCCATCGTGGTGACCCACTGGTTCTCGTCCACGCACCGGGTCGCCTACCGCAACCGTTTCGGCATTCCGCAAAAAATGCCGCTGTACTATGCCGCCGACCCGTACGTCATATCGATGTGGTGGCAGCAGAAGGCGAGGCAGTGATGAATCTCTGGGCCTATATCGGCAAGCGTCTCCTGTTGATGATTCCCACCCTGCTCGGGGTGGTCGCCATCACCTTTGCCGTCATCCAGTTCGTGCCGGGCGGACCGGTCGAGCAGGCACTGATGGAACTGCGCAAGGGGCAGGTTGGCGGCGGCGAAGCCAGCGGCGGCGGCGCTTCCGGCTACCGTGGCAGGCAGGGCGTCGATGCGGAGCGCGTGAAGGAGATCCAGGCCCTGTACGGCTTCGACAAGCCGCCGGTGGAGCGCTTCTGGCAGATGCTCAAGGGATTCGCGACCTTCGACCTCGGGCAGAGCTTCTACCACCACAAGGATGTGTGGGGCCTGGTCAAGTCCAAGCTGCCGGTCTCGATCAGCCTCGGACTGTGGACCTTCTTCCTCACCTATTTCATTTCGCTGCCGCTGGGCGTGGCGAAGGCGGTGCGCGAGGGCACCCGCTTCGACGTCGCGACCAGCATCGCCGTGCTGATCGGCTATTCGATCCCTGGCTTCGTGCTCGGCGTGTTCCTGCTGGTGCTGTTCGGCGGCGGCAGCTTCGTCCAGTGGTTTCCGTTGCGGGGCCTGACCTCCGACAACTGGGAGCAGCTGACGCTGACTGGCAAGGTGCTCGACTACCTCTGGCATATCACGCTGCCGGTCGTGGCGTCCGTCGCCGGGTCGTTTGCCGTCATGACGATGCTGACCAAGAATACCTTTCTGGAAGAGATCCGCAAGCAGTACGTGCTGACCGCGCGCGCCAAGGGACTGAGCGAACGCGCAGTGCTGTACAAGCACGTGTTCCGCAACGCCCTGATTCCGCTCGTGACCGGCTTTCCGGCGGCCTTCATCGGCGCCTTCTTTGCGGGCAGCCTGCTGATCGAGACCCTGTTCTCGCTCGACGGGCTGGGCTTGCTTTCCTATGAATCCGTGATCCGGCGCGACTACCCGGTAGTCATGGGAACGCTGTATCTGTTCACGCTGATCGGCCTGGTGGTCAAGCTGATCGGCGACCTCTGCTATGTCTGGGCCGACCCGCGCGTGCAGTTCGAAAGCCTGAGCCGATGAAAACAACAAGTCCATCCATCTCTCCCGGCCGGCGCGTCTGGCTGCGATTCCGGCAGAGCCGGCGCGGCTTCTGGAGCCTGGTGATTTTTTCGGTGCTGTTCGTGATCAGCCTGGGCGCCGAGCTGGTGTCGAACGACAAGCCGCTGGTCGTCCGCTACAACGGCCAGCTGCTGTTCCCGATTGTCCACACCTATTCCGAAAAGGTCTTCGGCGGCGACTTCGAGACCCCGGCCGATTACCTCGACCCCTTCATCGAGGACCAGTTCAGGAAGGACGGGAACTGGGCCATCTACCCGCTCAACCGCTACCGCTTCGATACGCTCAACTATTTCGCCAAGGCGCCCAACCCGGCGCCGCCGTCCTCGCAGAACTGGCTCGGCACCGATGACCGCGGGCGTGATGTGTTTGCGCGCCTGCTCTACGGCTTCCGGATCTCGGTGCTGTTCGGCATCGCGCTCACCGTCACCGGCGTGATCCTTGGCCTCCTGACGGGTGCGATCCAGGGTTATTTTGCCGGCAGGACCGACCTGTTCTTCCAGCGTTTCATGGAGATCTGGGGCTCGATGCCGGAGCTCTACCTGCTGATCATCTTCGCTTCCATCTTCCAGCCCAGCCTCGGGTTGCTGCTGGTGCTGCTGTCGCTGTTCGGCTGGATGGGGCTGTCCGATTACGTGCGCGCCGACTTCCTGCGCAACCGCAATCTCGACTACGTGCAGGCGGCGCGCGCGCTCGGGCTGAGCAATGGACAGATCATCTGGCGCCATGTGCTGCCCAACAGCTTGACGCCGGTCGTCACCTTCCTGCCGTTCCGCATGAGTGCGGCGATCCTGGCGCTGACCAGCCTTGACTTCCTCGGGTTGGGCGTGCCGCCCAACACGCCCAGCCTGGGCGAGCTTCTGGCGCAGGGCAAGAACAACCTGGACGCATGGTGGATCGCGACCTCGACCTTCGTGGTCCTGACCGCCACGCTGCTGCTGCTGACCAACATCGGCGATGCCCTGCGTAACGCGCTCGACGTCAGGAGGGCGGCATGAGCCTGCTCGAGGTACAAGGACTCGGCGTTGCCTTCGGCGGCAACAACGTGGTGCATGACGTGAGTTTTTCCATCGCGCCGGGCGAGAAGTTCGCGCTGGTCGGGGAGTCGGGCTCGGGCAAGACCGTGACCGCGCTGTCGATACTGCGGCTGAACCAGGACGCTGCCTACCGCGGGCGCATCCTGTTCGAGGGAGACGACCTGCTGCAACGGCCGGAGCGGGCGATGCGCGCGGTGCGCGGCAAGGACATCGCGATGATCTTCCAGGAACCGATGACGGCACTCAACCCGCTGTTCACCATCGGCAACCAGATCGCCGAAGTGCTGATGCTGCATGAAGGCCTGAACGCCAGGGAGGCCGCCCTGCGCGCGGTGGACCTGCTGGACAAGACCGGCATCCCGGAGCCGGCGCGCCGCGCCCGGGCATTTCCGCACCAGCTTTCCGGCGGCCAGCGGCAGCGCGCGATGATCGCCATGGCGCTCGCCTGCCGACCCCGGCTGCTGATCGCCGACGAGCCGACCACCGCGCTGGACGTCACGATACAGGTGCAGATCCTGGAGCTGCTGAACCATCTGCAGCGCGAAGAGAACATGGCGGTGCTGATGATCACGCACGACCTGAACCTGGTCCGGCATTTCGCCGACCGGGTGGGCGTGATGGAAAAGGGGCGGCTGATCGAGACGGCGTCCACCGCCGACCTGTTCTCGCACCCGCGGGAGCCGTACACCCGCAAGCTGCTCGGCAGCCATCCGCAGCGGGTGGTCGACGAAGTCGGCGCCGACACCACCCCGGTGCTTGCCGCGCGGGGGGTACGCTGTACCTTCGATATCAAGGCCGGTTGGTTCCGCAAGAAGTCCTTCGTCGCCGTCGACGATGTCGACCTGCAGCTGCGGCCGCATGAGACGCTGGGCATCGTGGGCGAGTCCGGCTCCGGCAAGTCCACCCTCGGCATGGCGCTGCTGCGTCTGTCCCAGGCCCGGGTGGATGGCGATATTTCCTTCATCGGCCATCCGGTCAGCACCATGTCCCGCAGCGCGCTGCGCCCGCTGCGGGCAAAGATGCAGGTCGTTTTCCAGGATCCGTTCGCCTCGTTGTCGCCGCGCCGCACGATAGAACAGACCGTCGGCGAAGGCCTCGCGCTGCACCAGCCCGATCTTGGCAGGGACGGCGTGCGGGAGGCGGTGGCCAGCGCGTTGTCGGAGGTCGGCCTGGCGCCGGAGATGATGGCGCGCTATCCCCACGAGTTTTCCGGCGGCCAGCGCCAGCGGATCGCCATTGCCCGCGCGCTGGTGCTCAAGCCGGAGGTCATCCTGCTGGACGAGCCGACGTCCTCGCTGGACGTCTCGGTACAGCAGCAGGTGCTGCTGTTGCTTGCCGAACTGCAGCGCAAGTACGGCATCGCCTACATCTTCATCAGCCACGATCTCGCGGTGATCCGTGCGATGGCGCATCGGGTGATGGTGATGAAGGACGGGAAGGTGGTGGAGAGCGGGTCGACCGCCGAGGTGTTGTCCAATCCGTCCCAGTCCTATACCCGCCGCCTGCTGGAAGCGGCTACCTACTCTACGCTCGCCTGAGCTGCCAGGTCAGTCGTTCCCATGCAGGGGCAGGGGATCTTTCCAGGCGCACATTCGTCGTGCCGCCACTCCGCCCGCCCGGGAGGCGGAAGGATTGCGCCGAGTCGCCGACGCAATAATAAATTGGGTTTGAACGGGATAAGCGGGTAAGCTTGCCGTCTAACAGATAGCAAAATAACCACCCAGCCGGTATCCACATGGACGACAACGTACGAACAGTCCTCGATTTTCCCCCGTCCACCCCCGGATTCATCCCCAGCACGCTGCCGTTCTTTGTCGTCGGCATCGGCGCTTCCGCGGGCGGGATCGAGGCATTGAGCCGGTTTCTCGAAGCGATCCCTTCCGACAACGGCATGGCGTTTGTGATCGTGCTGCATCTCTCGCCAAAACACGAGAGCAGCCTCCATGAGGTCCTGCAGGCCAGGACCAGGATGCCGGTCAGGCAGGTAACGGAGACCATGGCCATCGAGGCCAACCATGTATATGTGATCCCGCCGACCATGGATCTGCTGATGAACGACGGCTCGCTGCAGGTCGTGTCCGCGGCCCGTCCCCGCGGGCGCCACGTTGCGATCGACTTGTTCTTCCGCACGCTCGCCGAGGTGCACCGGGAACGCGCGGTAGGCATCATCCTGTCGGGCGCCGGTTCGGACGGCGCGGTCGGCATCGCGCGCATCAAGGAAAAGGGCGGGATGACGTTCGCTCAGGCACTTGACGATGCGGAATACGAAAGCATGCCGCGCAGTGCGATTGAAACCGGCAGCGTCGACCTGATCCTGCCGGTAGCGGACATGCCGCAACGGCTGATCGAGCTCTTCCGCAATTCGAACTCGCTGCAGCTGCCCGCTGCCGGACGGGCCGAGCGCAGCATTCACAGTGACACGCCCGAGGCGCAGGCCCAGGAAATGGAGTACGCACTGCGCGAGATCATGCAGATCCTGCACCTTCGAACCGGGCATGACTTCAAGCATTACAAGCGCGCAACCGTGCTGCGCCGTATCGAGCGTCGCCTGCAGGTCAATGGTCTCGGCGACGTGATCGCATACCGCAAGTACCTGGAGCGGAACGACGACGAGGCCCACGCACTGCTGCAGGACATGCTGATCAGCGTCACCAACTTCTTCCGCGACCGTTGTGCATTCGAGGCCCTGGAGCGCGACATCATTCCGCGCATCTTCCAGGACACGCCCGAAGCCGACCAGATCCGGGTTTGGTCGATCGGCTGTGCCACCGGCGAAGAAGCCTATTCGCTCGCCATGCTGCTGGCGGACCAGGACGCGCTCGGCGACAGAACGCGGTCCTTGCAGGTGTTCGCGTCGGACATCGACGAGCGCGCGGTCAATATCGCCCGTCGCGCCGTCTATCCCGCTTCCATCATCACCGACGTCAGCCCGACACGACTGCGCCAGTATTTCGACAGGGAGGGTGAGCACTACGCCGTGAAGCGGTCCGTCCGCGAGAAGGTGCTGTTCGCCATCCACAACATCCTGCGCGACCCGCCGTTCTCCCGGCTGCAGCTGATCTCCTGCCGCAACCTGCTGATCTATCTCGACCGGGATATCCAGGCGAAGGTTCTGGAAATCCTGCATTATGCGCTTTATCCGAACGGTTACCTGTTCCTCGGCACGGCCGAGTCAGCCGAAAACGTTTCGCAGTACTTCACGCCGGTGGACAAGAAGAACCGCATTTACCAGGCAGTCAACGTGCGCGGCGGGGCCGTCTTCCACGGCCCGCCGCCGCTGATTGCCAGGGGTGAGTCTTTGCGTCTTCCCAAGTCGGTGGCCAAGCCGGCGGAACAGCTGCATATTTCCCCGCAGGACCTGTTCCGGCAACTGCTCGAAGACCACGCGCCGCCGGGCATCCTGGTCGACCAGCACCACCAGATCATCTACGCCACCCGGGGCGCCGGTCGCTTTCTCCGCCACCCCGGGGGGGAGCCGTCACGGGACATCCTGACGACGCTGCATCCGGACCTGCAGCTCGAGCTGCGCGCCGCATTGTTCCAGGCCACTCAAACCCACACGGACGTCGAGACGCGTTTCGTTCCGGTAGACGAGGGCGGCAAGACAGTGTTCGTGCGCATGCTCATCCATCCGGCGCGCGATCGCCACGCGGCGACGGGCGCCTGCCTGCTCATGTTTCAGGAACTGGAGCAGCCAGCGGAAGCAGCGGTCGCGCTGCAGGTTGAGGAAGGCAATGCGGTTGCCGTCCATCTCGAAAAGGAATTGCTGCAGACCAAGGAGCAACTGCGTTCCGTGATCGAGCGCTATGAGACCGCGCTGGAGGAACTGAAGGGCGCCAACGAGGAACTGCAGGCCAGCAACGAAGAGTTGCGCAGCACGGCCGAAGAACTGGAGACGAGCAAGGAAGAGCTGCAATCGATCAACGAAGAACTCAGCACGGTCAATACCGAACTGAAGTTGAAGGTCGACGAGACGGCGAAGGCCAACGACGACCTGCACAACTTCTTGTCGGCGACTGAAATCTCGACGATCTTCGTCGACCGCGCCATGCGCATCAAGCGGTACTCGAAGCCCTGCACGCGCCTGTTCAACCTGATTCCCTCCGACCTCAACAGGCCCATCCTCGACATCACCAACCGCCTTGCCTACCCGCACCTGGGGCAGGACATCGAACAGGTATTCGACAAGCTGCAGCCCGTCGAACGCGAAGTGCGCGGCACCGAGGACGGCCAGTGGTACATTGCCCGCCTGCTGCCGTACCGGACTTTCGAGGACAGGATCGAGGGCCTGGTGCTGTCGTTCATCGATATCTCCCGTCGCAAGGCGGCTGAGGAACAGCTGCGACGCAGCGAGCAGCGCATGCGGCTGGTCGCGGCCAGCACCCGCGACTACGCGATTGCAACGCTCGACCTGGATGGCATCGTGACCAGCTGGAACGGCGATGCGGAACGACTGTTCGGCTATTCCGAGGCGGAGATGATCGGGCGCAGCGCGCAGGTGCTGTATACGCCCGAAGACCAGGCAAGGGGCGCGTACCAGGACGAACTGCGACGCGCGCGCGAGGATGGCCGGGCCGAGGACGAGCGCTGGCACGTGCGCAAGAACGGCAGCCTCATCTACTGCAGCGGCATTGCATCGCCGCTGATCGACAACGACACCTGCGGCTTCGTCAAGATCGCGCGGGATTTGACGGATTCCAAGTGGATGCGCGACCAGCAGGATGCCAAGCTCGAGTGGGAGCGGAAGGAACGCATCCGGGCAGAGGAAGCCGCGCGCGTGCGCGACGAGTTCTTCGCCGTGTTGTCTCATGAACTCAAGCAGCCGCTCAACCTCATCCAGCTCACGGCGGAAATGCTGGGCCGCATGCCGGAAACCGCCACGCTGCCGGCCATCGTGCGCGGCACGACGACCATCAAGCGCATGGTCGAAAGCCAGGCCCGGATCATCGACGACCTGATGGACCTGTCCCGGCTGCATACCGGCAAGCTGACCCTGACTCATACACAACTCGACCTTACCGAGCGCGTCAGCCATGTTGTCCGGTTGATGGAGGAGGAGGCGCGGCACAAGCAGGTGAAACTATTGCTCGAGGATGGCACGCGCGAGTTGATCATCCAGGGGGACGTGATCCGGATTGAACAAGTCGTCTGGAACCTGCTGAGCAATGCACTTAAGTTCACGCCGGCAGGGGGGACCGTACGGGTCCGCTTGCGCGATGGCGGCGATACCGCCTGCATCGACGTCAGCGACACCGGCAAGGGCATCGCGCCTGAATTCCTGCCGCACATTTTCGACATGTTCCGCCAGGCCAACAGCGGCACCGCCCGCCAGTACGGCGGCATGGGAATCGGCCTGGCGCTCGTCAAGGAACTCGTCCACAGCCATGGCGGCACGGTGAAGGCCGAGTCCCGGGGCGAAGGTCAGGGTGCGCGTTTCATCGTCTCCCTGCCGCTGGCGGTCCCGCAGCAAGCCGAGCTGCCGCATGAAATGCAGCAGAGGAGTTCCCTGGCCGGCAAGTGCGTCCTGCTCGTCGACGACGCCACCGAGACCCTGGACATGCTGAAAACGCTGCTGGAAGAGGACGGGGCGCTGGTAACTGCCGCCTCCGGCCCGGCCGAGGCCTTGAAACTGGTGGATGCGTCGCGCGAATCCTTCCAGCTCATCGTCTCCGACATCGGCATGCCGGACATGGACGGGTACACCTTGCTTGCCGAACTCCGCAAGCGCCCCGCCACCGCCGCCACCCCCGCAATCGCCCTCAGCGGCTTTACCCGCAACAGCGACGTCAACCGTGCACTGGAGGCAGGATTCGAAACGCATGTGCGCAAGCCCGTGTCCTTCGACCAGTTCATCAACACGGCAGCGAGGACCAGCAAGTAGGTGTCAGCCTGGTGCGGCCCGACGGTCCTTGCGCAGGTGCACGAACGCTTGCTCGCAGGATTTCAAATTGACCGCCCTGCAAGACCCCGGTATGATGCACCTCTCTCGGGGCGTAGCGCAGCCTGGTAGCGCACCTGATTTGGGATCAGGTGGTCGGACGTTCGAATCGTCTCGCCCCGACCAGGAATATCAAAGGGTTAGCTGTAATGGCTAACCCTTTTTTATTAGACCAAGTTCAACGACTCCCTCGCCGGCCTGTTCAAGAACGAGATGGGGCAGGTTCAGGTGATGGTGACGCGCGGCCGTGCGCTGGCGCGATCAGCAACCCCGAGATTGATCACATCATCAACGGCTACCCGACCGTCTCGGACGCTACCGCCTTCTCCTACATGCTCGGCGGGCACCCGATGTATAGATCAATTTCCCGAGCCAGGGGAAGTCCTGGCTGTTCGACGCCAGCACCAACATATGGAGCCGCTTGGAATCGGGGCTGTCGGGCGGGCGTCATCGCGCAGAGATCCGGACGAACTACCAGAACAAGCCTCGGGTGACGGACTTTGAGAACGGCAACGTCTATACGATCGCGCCCGACGCCTACACCGACAACGGGACGCCAATCGCCCGTCAGATGGCGAGCCGTGCCCTGCAGATGGGCGGAAAGAAGTTCTCTCTGTCGACGTTGCAAATACTGTTTGAGTCGGACGTTGGCCTGGTAAACGGCCAGGGATCGGACCCGCAGGCCATGCTGCAGGTATCCAAGGATGGCGGCGCGACGTGGGGAAACGAGCTATGGCGACCGATAGGGAAGCTGGGCGAGCGGATGTCGCGGGCCGTCTGGTACCGGTTTGGATCCGCCTACAGCTTCGTGTTCTGCGTCCGAATTACCGACCCGGTGAAGGTCGTCATGCTGAGCGAGGCAACAGATGAATGAAGACGCGCCGACTCGCGACCTTCCCAAGGACTTCTGGCCCGGCCCATGGGTGCGCTGGCTCAAGCTGGTAACGCTCTGCTTGGGAGGGTGGAACCGCTCGCTAACAGAGACCTTCACCTACAACTTCGGATCGATTGCCGGCGGCGCTCAGACGTTATCCATCGCAATCGTTCCCGGAGTGAGCGCAGGGGCAATGGTGGTGATTCGTCCTATCGCAGACGTTGCCGGGGTCATCTTCGAGGCGATCACCACCAGCAAAGACAATATCACCATCTACGCAAAGAACTTCACGAACGCAGCGGTTGACCCCGGCAATACCACCTTTCGCGTCATCGTCGTCCCGGGGCTGCCGGTCAACGTCCTCGCTGCCTTCTCCGACGCCGTCTACAACATGGGGCCGACGATCGCCTGCAATACCGGGGCATCCACCGCGGCATGCAATCAGCTTCCCCGCTGGGGTGAGGCGCGGGTGGGTGGCGTCTGGTCTCCCTGCCGGGCCTCACTAAGCGCAGGGCAGCCATCAACAAGACCGGCAAGGCGCACGCCGAGAAGATCCGAAAGTCCGCCGATACCGTCCAATCAAACCTTGCAAAGGTAGACCAATATGCGCCTGCTTCCTTTCCTCCTCTGCCTGGCTCTTTCCGCGTGTGGCACGACGCAGCCGCTGCAGGTGAGGAAGCTCCAGATTCCGCCGGACCTGATGCTCCCTCCGTCTCCCTTAGAGAAACTGCCCGAACTGTGGCCGTCAACTACGCCGACGCCAACTACGACAAAGCGCGTCTAGCGGCGCTGCAAGAGATCGTGAGGCAGTCCGGCTGCTTTGATACGGGGAAGTGATGCGCAAGAAGAAATCTGTGGAAGTGGACATCGAAACCTGCGCCTCCTGCAGGTTTTTTCTTTTGGACGACCCGAAGAGCGATGCCGGGTACTGCCGGCGCAGCCCGCCCGTGCACATCGGCGACGCAGAAGACGGCGGCTGGACGTTCCCGGTAGCCGTGCCAGCCGAGTGGTGCGGCGAATACAAGAGGATCACGCAATGACCCTAGACCCGAAACTGAAGGAATGGGCGACCGCCCGTCAGGCAGACTACATCGACGCGGTAGCGGAGCACGGCAGCATGCGTACGGCATCCCGGGCGCTTAAGGTGGCCTACAACTCAGTTGCGGACGCAATTGCGCTGGTCAAGCGGAAAGCGGCTGCTGCCGGGTACTCGCCGGAGCATGCGATGACGCGCCCCGTGCCAGATAGATTCGTGGTCAAGGGCGTCTCCACCTACTACGACGAGGACGGCAAGGCGCGGGGGCAGTGGGTAAAGTCCGCTGTGGACCGCGACCGGATGCAGGAAATCATGCGTCAGGCGGTTGCCGCCATGTGCGAGGACATCGCCCCGCAGGCGCCAATTCCCGCCCCGATGATCACCTCGGACAAGCTGGCGAACGTGTACACACTGACGGACAGCCACGTCGGCACCCTTGCGTGGCACCGGGAGAACCTGCAGGCCGATTGGGATTTGAAGATTGCAGAACGCACCCTTACCGGCTGCTTCGAGTACATGATCAACGCCTCGCCGGCCGCCAAGGTCGGGATCGTTGCGCAGCTCGGCGACTTCCTTCACTCGGACGGGCTTGCCGCGGTAACGCCTACCTCCGGCCATCTGCTCGACCAAGACGGGCGATTCCAGAAGGTGGTCCAGGCTGCAATACGCATCTTGCGGAGGGTTGTGAACTTAGCGTTGGGAAAGTACGAAAAGGTGGTAGTGCTGATGGCCGAGGGGAATCATGACCTTGCCTCCAGCGTCTGGCTTCGCGCCATGTTCCAGACTCTGTACGAGAACGAGCCGCGGGTGGAGGTTATCGACTCGGAACTTCCGTACTACGTCTACCAGCACGGGAAAACGATGCTCGCGTGGCATCACGGGCACCTGAAGAAGAGCGACGGGCTTCCGATCCTGTTTACGTCACAGTTTCCCAAGATTTGGGGCAACACCGAAAAGCGGTACGCCATGCGGCCACCGGCACCACGTCGAGGAGAAGGAGCATTCCGGGATAACGGTCATTCAGCATTCGACCTTAGCCGCCCGCGATGCCTACGCTTCCCGCGGCGGCTGGATGTCAGAGCGGCAGTGCACGGCCATTACCTACCATTCCGACTTCGGCCAAGTGGCACGTAACACGGTGACGCCGGAGATGATCGGCTAAGCGTGCGCAGCCACCTCTGGGAGCCGCGAGCTTGAACGCTGTGCGGCTCGCTTCCCGCTAACCAGCCGCTTCCCGAGTTGATTCAGCGGGCGTTCGTACAGCCGCTCGATAATCAGCGCAATCAGGACGGTGATTGACACGATCGCGACGGCAAAAAGCACGGTGTACGAGTGATAGCCGAGCAACATCCAGTCCCGAAGCGTTACGAAGACTTCCTTATCCTGCCCAAACCCTAGGCGCATTTCGTTCATCACGGACACGTAGATCAGAGGGTGGATCAGGTACAGGCCATAGCTCATATTCCCAAGCGCTACCGCGAGCGAGGAGAGTGCTTTGGTGGGGAACTTCATGTAGGCGGATACCACTACCAGAGCAATGCTCACCAGCGGAAGAACCAATCTCCGTTTGCCGATCAGGCCCGAACCATCTGCCGTCCCGTCAGTAAGTAGCATGAAAGCGCATAGGCCGATGAATGCGGCCCACAGCCCCACCTGAGCGAGTGGATGATCGATCGGTGCTCGCGCCTCGGTCGTAAGCAGGCGTCCGATAAGGCAGCCAGCAACAAAGTAGAGCGGGAATGACAGGAACTGCGTATATCCCGGCCAGTCCAGGAAGCCGCCAGCGGGGGAGACTTGCAAGGAAATGTAGCTATATTGCAAGACCGCAACAATCGCGGTGAACGTAAGGGCGGTGGAGAGCCGGCCAGACACAAAGGCAAGAATCGTCGGGAACATCAAATAGAAGACGAATTCGATGCCGAGCGACCAGCCTCCTGTTGGGATCGAGGTCGTGCCAGGATCGCCAAGCCCGAAGGCGAAGGTACTGTTTATCAGGGCCTTCTTTGCAAAGGCAAAGTCGTACTGTGTGAAGTCGAAATAGGTAATGAATGGCGTGGCGAGGACGACAATCGCAAATAGCGGCACCAGGCGGAATAGCCGTAGGTACATGAACTTCTTAATGTCGTGCCCGGCCTTGAAGCGGTCTGCGTAAGCGATGTAGATGCTGGCGCCACTGAGGATGAAGAAGATATAGACGCAGTACAGGCCAATGTTATTGGCGTGGTAGAGCTTGAGCCACCCAAGGACATGGTAAAACGCAATGCCGAGAGCGCAAAGCCCGCGCAAGAAGTCGAACCCGAGAATGCGGCGATTGTCCATCACGGAAGTGCTGCAAAGAAAGAGGCTTGATTCTAGCAGCGTTGCCGCACCCGCCTGCGTTGTTTTTGCTCAAATGCACTTTCTTCTTACAGATCAATGCCTTGTCCAGAAATTGCCGACTTATCCACATAGTTGGTAACAGAATTGGTGGGCAAGTTGCAATCAGGAATAATCCGCATTTATTGCGACTGCGTAAGGAACGCGTTCGAGGAAGGTGAGGTGCTGCCCCGCTTACTTTTGGCGAGGCTGCTCAGACGCTTCGCGAAGTCTTGTCGACCAATGAGGTAGCAAGACCGCGGTGTCTCGATATCTCCTTCACCTCCCCGGCGCACTCTATGCCGGCGACTGACGACCGGTTCTGCATAATCCGTAAGTATTTGTCGCTGCGCGCACTCCGTGCTTGCTATGATTTGTTCCCTCAAGCATTCATAACAGACGCCGGCGGGCGTAGCCGGTGTCGACCAACAGGGAGACAAGCATGATGGCAGGGCAGGGCAGGATGTGGGCGGTGGTTGTCGTCGCGGCAGCGACGCTATTGAGCGGTTGCGCAAGCTTTGAATACACCAAGGCGGCGCCAGCGCAACAGGCGGCGGTGACGGTCAAGGCGTCGGGCGAGGAGTTGTCGGGCTGGACCGATCTCCCGATCGGAACATACCGGGTGCCCGAGAGCGACATCATCATCTCCGGCCACCAGAAGGGCCACATGGCTGGCCTGCTGTTCGGCGTCGTCGGCGTAGCCGTTGCCCATGCCGCAAATGCTGGCGCAGGTGCCGACACCGTCAAGGATGCCGAGAGTATCCTCAAGATCAAGCTGCACGATGCATTCGACGCCTCGGTCGCCAGGGTGCTCGCGGCCGGGGGCTACGGCGGCCGCTATACGCAGGAGCGTGCTCAGGGCAGTGTGCGGCTAGTTGTGACGCCGGCGGCCGTCCTGTCCTTCGTCTCCGACACGCAGGTGCGGCCGTTCGTGGTGCTGAAAGCCGTCATGCTTGGCGCCGACAGCAAGCCGCTCTGGACCACGCGCTATATCGCATCCTCGGCGCAGCTGCGGCCGATGCTGGGCGACGGCGGCTGGCTGGACCAGGACGGCGGCGCCTTGAAAAGCACCCTGCAGGACAATCTGGACAAGGCAGTGCGCACCATGCTTGCCGATGTGGCCAAGCCCTATCCACGCGACGACAACGAGCTGACCATGGTGCAGGCGAATTTTCCGCATGTGCGGCAGCGCTTCCAGACGGTCGGCTATCGCCTGAGCGAGGATGACAATCAGCTCACGTTCGTCCCGAAGCTGGGTGATGTGCTGGTATTCGCAGGCGTCAACATCTTCGACAAGGCGGCGATACACTACCGCGCAGCGACGAAGGACGACGCGGTGTTCAAGATGCTGCCGGAGACGCCGGCCAGTGACGCTGGTCGCGGGTCCGACGGCGGACATTGAAAGCACGCGGCAATCAATGTAACATCCGTAGGCTCCGGCAAAGGCTCGCGCCGTGTCGGACCGCAGGGGAGACGGCGCTGCGATTGCAACGCGTCGCTCCCCATGCGTCATCCAAGGCTTTCCCCCACTGCCCATAGCTCAGCTGGATAGAGCAACGGCCTTCTAAGCCGTAGGTCACAGGTTCGACTCCTGTTGGGCAGGCCACCCTCTTTACCTAGCCCCCGGTACCAATCTTCAGCCCCGCCCGATGGCGGCAGGTTTCCTCGTAGGTCTCGTTTGCCCGCACCGCCTTGAGCCTTGCCCGGGCAGCGCGCTTGCCGGCGGCTGCGGCGGCGTCCTGTTCCGCCCAGCGCAGTTCGCGGGCAAGGCGTGTGCAGCGTCGTTCGACGACGGCGGCCGAGCGGGCCGCACGCTGCTGTTCCTTGTCGATGCGGGCTTCGCGGTGGCGGCGGCTGCGCTGCATCTCGCGCACTTCCTTTTTTTCCTGCTCGAGGCGTTTGGCTGCGTCGCGTGGAGGCGCAGGCTGATTCTCCAGCTTCAGCCGGGTGCCCCCGGGGCAGGGGGCATCGCCGTAGGCGGTCGTTTCGCCGTCCTGGCACTTGATCACGGCATGGGCCGCTGTACCGCAGGCGACGAGCACGGCCAGCATGAGGCCCCGCAGGAGGGCGGCGCTCAAATTACTTTGCCCGGGTTCATTAGCCCGAGTGGATCCAGGGCCTGTTTCAGGGCGCGCATCAGGCCGAGCTCGACGTCGGACTTGTAGCGGCGGATCTCGTCGCGCTTGAGGGCGCCGAGGCCGTGTTCGGCCGAGATCGAGCCGCTGTACTGGTGGACGCTGTCATGCACGACCCGGTTGATCTCTTCCTGGCGGGCGATGAAGGCGTCCGGCGATCCTCCCTCGGGCGGGGAGACGTTGTAGTGCAGGTTGCCGTCGCCGAGGTGGCCGAAGGTGACCAGCCGCGCGCCGGGGAATGCCTGCCGCACCAGGACGTCGGTGCTGCGGATGAAGTCGCCGATGCGCGAGATCGGCACCGAGACGTCATGCTTGATGTTCTTTCCTTCGTCCGCCTGCGCGAGCGGAATGTGTTCGCGCAGGTTCCAGAGCGCCTTCGACTGGGCAATGGATGACGCCACCACGGCGTCCTGGATCAGCTCGCGCTCAAGGGCGTCGGCGATCAGTGCCTCGAGCATGGCGTTCGCATGCGCTTCCGACTCGCTGTCCGACAGCTCCAGCAGCACGTACTGCGGATATGGCGTCGGAAACGGCAGGCGCATCTGCGGATAGTGCTTCGTGACGAGCTGCAGGCAGAAGTCGGACATCAGTTCAAAGGCGGTCAGCGTCGCGCCGCACTTTTCCTGCGCCGCCGACAGCAGCGCCAGGGCGTCGTCGGGGCTGCCCATGGCCGCCAGTGCGGTGAGCCTGGCCTGCGGCTGCGGGAACAGCTTGAGCACGCATGTCGTGATGATCCCCAGCGTGCCCTCGGCACCGATGTACAGGTTGCGCAGGTCGTAGCCGGTGTTGTCCTTGCGCAGGCCGCGCAGCCCATCCCAGATCTCTCCGTGCGGGGTCACCACTTCCAGGCCCAGGCACAGCTCCCGCGTATTCCCATAGCGCAGGACGGCAGTGCCGCCGGCATTGGTGGCGAGATTGCCGCCGATCGTGCAGCTGCCCTCGGCGGCCAGCGACAGCGGGAACAGGCGCCCGGCGTCGGCAGCGGCGTTCTGCACCTGCTCCAGGATGCAGCCGGCTTCGACCGTCATCGTATTGTTGATGGTATCGACGGCGAGGATACGGTTCATGCGGGCCAGCGACAGCACGATGGCGGTGCCGCTCTCGTCGGGCACGCTGCCCAGCACCAGCCCGGTATTGCCGCCCTGGGGCACGACGGGCACCCTGTGCTCCTGGCAAAGACGCACCACGGCGGCGACTTCGCGCGTGCTGCCCGGGCGGACCACGGCCTGGGCGGCGCCAGTGAAGCGCCGCCGCCAGTCGGTCAGGTAGCCGGCCATGTCGGGGCCGGTAAGGACGTTGGCGGCGCCGACGACGGCGCGGCAGGCGTCAAGGAATGCGCTCATGGGGAAACCCTCATTTGGAAGCTTTTTGTATCGCCTGCTGCGCCAGTTTCTTGGCGGCCTGCTTGTAGGGGCGCAGGAAGAGCAGGATGCAGGCGAAGAAAACGCAGCCGATGCCGGTCTCGACCCACCCCAGCGTCGCCGAGAAGCCGCGGTCGCTGGTGGCGCGCACGAGGCCTTCGGCCAGGTAGAGCAGGATCAGCAGGGACGACCACTGCATGGTGTAGATGTCGCGCTTGAGCACGCCGCGCAGCGGCAGCAGCAGCGGGATGACCTTGAGCACCAGCCACGAACCGCCGGGACGCAGCGGCGCAAGGAAGAGCTCCCAGGCGACGCACAGCAGGATCAGGGCGACCAGGCTGCCGGCCGCGCCGAAGTAGAGGAACGATCGACGGCGGGGCTCCATCACTGTCCCCTCAGCCGCACCGCGGCTTCCGCCAGGCGCTTGCCGAGCGCGACCGAAAGCGCGCGGCTGTCGTCGGACAGCGGACGGTCGCCGTTCGGGCCGGACCAGTGGCTGGCGCCGTAGGGGGTGCCGCCGGTCGAGGTCGTCATCAGGGCGGGCTGGGTATAGGGCAGGCCGAGCAGCAGCATGCCATGATGCAGCAGCGGCACCATCATCGAAAGCAGCGTGGCCTCCTGGCCGCCGTGCAGGCTGCCGGTGGAGGTGAACACGCAGGCGGGTTTGCCTGCCAGCGCACCGGAAAGCCACTGCGCCGAGGTGCCGTCGAGGAAATACTTGAGCGGCGCCGCCATGTTGCCGAAGCGGGTGGGAGAGCCGAGTGCCAGGCCGGCGCATTCTTCCAGGTCGCTTGGCTCGACGTAGGGCGCCCCGTCGGCAGGAATGGCCGGCGCCGTCGCTTCGGCCACGGTCGATACCGGCGGCACCGTGCGGAGGCGCGCTTCGCAGCCGCTGACGCTTTCCACGCCTTGCGCGAGCAGTTCGGCGATCTTGCGGGTGGAGCCCTGCCGGGAGTAATAGAGGATGAGGATGGAGAGGTCGGCCTGTTTCATGCTTGGTATTATAGGGGGCTTTTACGGCCGCCCAGCAGCGGCGCCCATTGCCGTTACAGACCATCTGCCGCATGTTCCCGTTCAATCTCGCGCTCTTTCGTAACTTCCCCGTCGAAGATGTACGCGGGCTATTCCGGTTTGCACGGCAGCGGCTCAACGAAGAGCGCCTGCCGCAGGTGGCCGGCAGCCTGACCTTCACCACCGTTCTTGCCCTGGTGCCGCTCCTGACCATCGCATTCGCGATCTTCACGACTTTTCCGCTGTTCAATACCTTCAGGGCCTCGCTGGAGGCGTACTTCATCAAGAGCCTGATGCCAAAGGCGATCGCCAATACCATCCTCGGCAATCTCAACCAGTTCGCCAGCAAGGCCAGCCGCCTTTCAGCGCTTGGCGCCACGGCCCTGGTCCTGACAGCGCTGGTGATGATGCTGACGATCGACCGCGCCTTCAACCAGATCTGGCGCGTGAAGACCGTGCGCCCGTTCTGGCAACGCCTGATGATCTACTGGGCGATCATGACCCTCGGCCCGCTGCTGATCGGTGCGTCGATCACCTTCACCTCCGACCTGTTCGCCGCGACCACCTGGCTCACCAACCGCTTTCCAGTGGCAGCCGCACTTGCCTATACCGTGCTGTCGGTGTTGCTGACCACGGGCGCGTTCACCCTGTTGTACATGGCCGTGCCACATCGTTCCGTCGACTGGCGGGACGCCGCCTGCGGCGGCCTGCTCGCCGCGGTCGCCTTCGAGGCGGCCAAGCGCATCTTCGTCGTCTTCATCACCAACGTGCCGGCGTACCGGGTGGTCTACGGCGCCGTGGCCGCGCTGCCGCTGTTCCTGCTGTGGATCTATGTTTCGTGGCTGATCGCCCTGATCGGCGCAGTGCTTGCGGCAGCCTTGCCCGTGGTGAAATACGAGCGCTGGTGGCATCAGCCGACGCCGGGCAGCGCGTTCATCGATGCGATGGCGATCCTGCGCGTCCTGTATGAACAGCGGGCGCACGGTCCGACGGCGGCGGTCGACGCGCGCGCACTGCGGTCCTTGACGCGGATGGGTTTCGAGGAGTCGGAAGTCCTGCTCGAGAAAATGCTGGATGCGGGCTGGGTGGGGCGAATACGCCAGGATGGACAGCGGCGGCTGCAATTCGGCAAGCCAGGCGGCCGCGAAGGCGATACCTGGACACTGCTGGCCAACCCGGCGCAGCTCACCCTGGCCGACGTCTACCGGCTTTTCGTCTTCAATACCGCGGGCAATGCCGCCCTGGCCAGGCAGGTGGAAGCGGCCGTCGAACAGGGCCTCGACCAGAGCCTTGCCAGCCATTTCGCCACCGGGCAGGTGCGCGGCCGGGCGGCCGCGTTACACGCGGAAGGGGTCAGAACGACGCCTGGCCGGTAAGCATCTGCCAGTACATCACCCAGTCCCCCATAAAGGAATAGAGCGGGTGCTTGAAGGTCGCCGGCTGGTTCTTCTCGAAGGCGAAGTGACCGATCCAGGCAAAGCCGTATCCGCTGAGCAGCGCCGCGAGCAGCCACCAGAAATTGCCGGTCAGCAGCAGCGCACCGAGGCAGAACAGCGCCAGGGTGGACCCGACGAAGTGCAGTTCCCTGCAGGTGCGATTGGCATGCTCGGCGAGATAGACCGGGTAGAACTCGGCGAACGACGCGTACTCCTTCTTCATTGCTTCTGCCATGGCGCTCTCCTGATGTTGCCGGTACTTCAGATTACTCGCCGCGGATCGCGGATGCAACCCGGGCGCAAAAACCGTACAGCCGGTCCAGGACTGCGTCCGGCTGTTCCGCCATCATCTGGTGGCCGCAATCCTCGATGAAGCTCACCTCCGCGTGCGGAATCGCGCCGGTCAGCCGCGACGCGGCCTTGGGTGGCGTCATCTGATCCCGCCGGCCCAGCAGGAAAAGGGTAGGGCAGCTGACCGAGGCAGCCGCCGTATCCCCGCCGGCATAGGCATTGCACGCACTGAAGTCGGTATGGAATACCGGCGCCGTATTGCGCGCTGCAACATGCTGCATCAGTCGCCGGCTGCCACCCATGACCGAAAAACCCGGGCCCGGGCTGGACGGCTTGTGCGACATCGTGCTGTGCGACCAGATGTTGACCATGTCGATTGCCGACTGCTCGCGGTGAAGCGACGCCTCCAGCAGCGCCGGCGAGACCTTCATCGGCCAGGCGGTACCGAGCAGGGCCAGCGCCGCTACCCTCTGCGGCGCCCGGCAGGCGGTCTCGAGCGCAATCAGCGAGCCCATGCTGTGCCCCGCGACAATGCCCCGGCCGATCCCCGCTGCGTCGAGGGTCGCGAGCAGCCAGTCCGCCATTTCTTCCACCGTGGCCAGCGGCGCGCCCTTGCTGCGGCCGTGACCGGGCAGATCGACCGCCAGTACGCCAAAGCCGTGGTGCGCGAAGTAGCGGGTCTGCAGGATCCAGACCGAATGGTCGTTCTGCGCGCCATGCAAGAACACGATGGTCGGCAGGCCCGCATCGAAAGGCTTGCCGCCCGTGTAGCAATAGACATCCTCGCCATGTACCTTGAGCAGCATGTCAGGCTCCTTTCCCGGCGGCCTTCAGGCCGCGTTCCAGGTCTTCGATCAGGTCGTCCGGATCCTCCAGGCCCACCGAAAGGCGCATGGTTCCCTCCGCAATGCCGGCGGCGGCCAGTTGCTCCGGCGGCACCCGGAAATGGGTCGTCGACGCGGGATGAATGACCAGCGACTTGGCGTCGCCCACATTGGCGAGATGGGAAAAGATCTTCAGTGACTCGACGAAGCGTCGGCCGGCAGCGCGATCGCCCTTGATGCTGAACGAGAAAACGGCGCCGCAGCCACGCGGCAGCAGCCTGGCCGCAAGCGCATGGTCCGGGTGCGACGGCAGCTCCGGATAGGCGATCGATTCCACCGCCGGATGCGCAGCGAGGAACTCGACGACCTTGCGGGTATTGGCGACGTGCCGTTCCATGCGCAGGCCCAGGGTCTCGATGCCCTGCAGAATGGCGAACGCATTGTGGGGGCTCATCACCGCGCCGAAATCGCGCAGGCCCTCGCGCCGGGCGCGCAGCGAGAACGGGGCAACGGTCGATTCCTCCGCGAACACCATGCCGTGAAAACCGTCGTACGGCTCGCACAGTTCGCCGAAGTGTCCGGTCGCTTCATAGGCGCGTTGCCAGTCGAACGTTCCCCCGTCCACCAGCAGGCCGCCGATCGCGGTGCCATGCCCGCACAGGAACTTGGTGGCGGAATGGAAGACGAGGTCGGCGCCATGGTCGAAGGGCCGCAGCAGGTAGGGCGTGGTAAAGGTCGCGTCGACCATCAGCGGCAGGTGCCGTTCATGGGCGATGGCGGCAACCTCGGGGATATTGAGCACGTCGAGACCGGGATTGCCGAGCGTCTCGCCGAACAGCAGCCGCGTGTTCGGCCGGATCGCATTGCGCCATGCATCCAGGTCGCGCGGGTCGACGAAGGTGGTCTCGACGCCAAAACGTTTCATCGTGTAGGCGAGCAGGTTGTGCGAGCCGCCGTAGAGCGCACGCGAAGCCACCACATGCGAGCCCGCGCCCGCAATCGTGGACAAACCGAGGTGCATCGCCGCCTGGCCGCTGGCGGTGGCGATGCCCGCGACGCCGCCTTCCAGCGCCGCGATGCGTTCTTCCAGCACCGCGTTGGTCGGGTTGGAGATGCGGCTATACACATGGCCGGCGCGCTCCATGTTGAACAGCGACGCCGCATGGTCGGAATCCTTGAACACGAATGAGGTGGTCAGGTAGATGGGCGTCGCGCGGGCGCCGGTGGCCGGGTCCGGCGCAGCGCCGGCATGCAGCGCAAGCGTGTCGAACCCGGGATAGTGGGGGTCGCTCATTGATGTCTCCTCCGGAGCTTGTTCTTTGTCAGTGGGTCGGCAGTGCCGTCATCCTAGCATCGAATATACGATCGGTTGCCCCCGCGACGACGGCGGCGCGCTGGATTTTTCAACCCGCTTACGCTACATTTCAAAAGCTGAAACGACAATTCTTCCCCGGGAAATACCTATGAAAGTCTCCGAAATCCTGCAGGTAAAGGGCGACATCCTTTATACCGTGACGCCTGATACGCCGATGGCGGTCGCTGCCGATACGATGGCGGAAAAGGACATCGGGTCGCTGGTCGTGATGGAGTTCGGGGAACTGGTCGGCATGCTGACCTTCCGCGAAGTGATCAAGACCCTGTACGCGAACAAGGGCAGCATCGGGACCGACACCGTGCGCAAGCACATGGATGACCACCCGATCACGATCACGCCGGAGACCGAAATCAATGAGGTGCGCCGGCTGATGCTCGAACGTCACGCGCGCTACGTCCCGGTAGTCAATGCCAAGACCCTGTACGGCGTGATTTCGTTCTACGACGTGGCCAAGGCGGTGGTGGAGGCGCAGAGCTTCGAGAACCGGATGCTGAAGGCCTACATCCGCGACTGGCCGGTGGAAAAGGACGAGTAGCAAGGGCGGTCATCGGGAACGTCAGGCCGGTCATCCTCATGACCGGCCTTTTTTCTTTGCGTTCAGGCCGGCGTCCGCTGCGCCTCGTCCTCCGATTGGCGCAACGGTGCGAGCAACGGCAGCGAAAGAACGAAGGCGGCGCCCCGTCCGATCTCGCTCTGCACCCGGATACGGCCGCCGAGCACGCCGGTGACGATGTTGTGGGTGATATGCAGGCCCAGACCGGACCCGCCCGCGCCGAGCTTCGTGGTGAAGAATGGATCGAAGATGCGGTTCAGGTCGGACGCCGGAATGCCCGCGCCGTCGTCGCGCACCGTGAGTTCCACCCAGCCGTGCTCGGCTGTCGCGGCGATCGTGACGATGCCGGCCGTGCGCCCCTCGAAGGCGTGCAGCAGGGCATTGTTGACGAGGTTGGTGATGACCTGGCCGAGCGGACCCGGATAGCTGTCCATCCGCAGGTCGGACGGAATCTCCTGGCGCACGACGATCGAGGTCTTCTTCAGCGTGGGCCACAGCGTGAGAATGATCTCCGACACCACCTCGGCGACCGAGAATTTGCGGCGCTGCGACGTGGTCTGGTCGACGGCGACCTGCTTGAAGCCGGTCACGAGGTCGGCTGCGCGTTGCAGGTTGCGCATCAGGATCTCGCCCGCGGTCCCCGCATTGTCGATGAAGCCTTCGAGCGAAGAGCGCTTGAGCGTATCGCCCCGGTAGTCGCGCGCCAGCGTGCGCGTCTGGTCGGCAAGGGTGCTGGCGACCATCAGGCTGTTGCCAATCGGCGTGTTGAGTTCATGCGCGATACCGGCCACCAGCGAGCCGAGCGCCGCCAGCTTCTCGTTGCGCACCAGCTCTTCCTGTGCCACGTGCAGGGTCTCGAGCGTGGTGGCGAGCTCGCGGTTGGCCTGCTGCAGTTCCTCCGTCCGGGCGACGACCCGTTGCTCCAGGTGGGCATTCAGTTCGAGGATCTCGTTCTCGATGCGGCGCTTGTCGGTGACGTCCGCGCACGCGAGGATGCCGAAGCGTTCGCCCGCCAGCGTGAAGGTATGGCCGGCAAACTGCACCAGGACCTCGCTGCCGTCGCCCCGGCGCATCCAGACCTCACGATGCTTCTCGGTGACGCCGCCGTGCTCAAGCTCGTGAATCAGCTGCTGGCGATCGGCAAGATCGCGATAGAGCTTGAGCTCGACGGTGGACTTGCCGATCACGCCGGCCCGGCCGTGCTGGAACAGCCGCTCGAACGCGTGATTCACGTCCCTGATCAGGTAGTCGCCGTTCAGCTGGCAGACGAACATCGCCACCGGCGACGACTGGAAGATCGCCGAGAAACGCTGTTCGCTGTTGCGCAGTTCTTCCTCGGCCCGCTTGCGCTCCAGTTCGGCGGACGCGCGTTCGCTGAACACCTGAAGCAAGGAGCGGACTAGGTCCGGGTTGCCTAGCGGCGCCGTATGCATGACCACCAGCACGCCGATCGCATTGCCGGCCGCGTCGCGCAGCGGAGCGCCGGCGTAGCTCGCCCACTCGGGCCCGGCGAGCGGCGCGTCGGCCGGGAAAAGGTGCCGGGCGCCGGCCGGAAAGACGGATAGCTCCCCATCCAGCGTCTGCTGGCAGGGGGTGCCGTGGGTCGCGTAGGTGAAATTCTGCACCGTCGCGCCGCGCAAGTGCGTGGCGATGGTGACGATCGACGCCTGGGACGACGGTGCGCGCAGGCCGATGAAGGCGCAGTCGGTGCGCAGGGCGGCGGCGAGGTCGGCCACCAGCAGCTCGAAAAAGGCTTCGCCGGCAATGTCGCGCGTGCCCTGGGCCAGGCGCAGCAGGGCGCGGTCGGCTTCCGCCTTCTGCTCCTCCAGCAGGCGCTGGTCGGTGATGTCGCGGATCACGGCCAGGACATAGGTCTCGCCGCCCACCTGGAACATGCTGGCATTGGTCATGCATTGCCGCAGGCGGCCGTCCTTGGTGCGCATTTTCCATTCATGGTTGCGCACCATGCGGTGCGAAGCCAGCTGTTGCAGCATCGTGCGGCGCCCCGGGATCTCGACCCACAGCTGCAGGTCGAGCGCGGTCCTGCCGACAATCTCGTCGCGGCCGTATCCTGTGAGTCGTTCAAACGTCTGGTTGACGTCGATGAGCACGCCGTCCGCCATGCGCGACAGCGAGACCGAGTCGGGGTTGGACTGGAACGCAGTCGCGAACTTTGCCTCGGAGAGCGACAGCGCCTCTTCTGCCCGGCGCTTCTCGGTAATGTCCTCGGCGATCGACAGCAGCCGATCGGGCCGGCCGGCATCGCCGGTGATCCGGGCATGGCTCCATTGGCAGGCGATAATGCGACGGTCGGCGCGCCGGTTGGCCGCTACGTGGCGGGTGTCGCCGCCCTCCTCGAGCATCCTGCGGAAACGGGAATCGACGGCGTCCTGACGGCCGTCGGCGACGATGAAGCTGGCGTGGCGTCCCATCACGTATTCGCGCGGATAGCCGAAGATCTTTTCCGCGGCGTCATTCCATTCGGCGACCCGAAAGCTGCTGTCCCACTCGATGATCGCGATCGGGCTCTGCTCGACCAGCGCGCGGTAGCGCTCCTCCCGTTCGTGCAGCTCCTGCTCGATGCGCTTGCGCTTGTCGATGTCGCGTTCCAGCTCCTGGTTCTTGTGGTCGAGTTCGGCGAACAGCCGGCGCAGGCTGACCCGGGTGTCCTCCAGCCTGCGTCCGAGCATGCCGATCTCGTCCAGTCGCTGCCAGGTGAAGGGGACTTCGAGCTCGCGGCTCGCGAGGCGCTCCGCGCCACTGCCCAGCTTCTGCAACGGGCGCACCAGCCGGCGCTCGAGCAGGATCAGGATCAGCGCAATCGACAGCGCGGCCTGGGCGAGCACACCGCTCATCGACCCGAGCAGGTCGCGGGTCACGGCCTCCCGCAGGCGGGCGCTGCTGACCCTGACCTTGACCGAGCCGATCGTGGTGCCGCGATATACGACCGGCTGTTCGGTGACGGCGACGAAGCCGCCCTCCGGCTTCGGACGCTGCGCGGCGACGAACAAGCCGAGCGCGTTGTCCCGCACTTCGATCTGGACGATGTCCTCGTTGCGCAGCATCATGGCTTCCACGAGGGCGTTGCCGCTTTCCTGGTTGATGTTCCAGAGCGGCTCCTGCATGCCATTGGACAGGATGTCGGCGTTCTGCTGCAGCATCTCCTGGGTCTGGCGCCGGATGCCGTCGGTGTACTGGCGCAGCCAGGAGTAGCCGCTGAACAGCAGCACCGGCACGAGCAGGCCGAGGACGACCGTGAGGACAATCGCCTGTCGGAGGGTCAGACTGCGTCCATTGAGCATTGAAGCCATCCTGTTCCTGAATGCGGAGCGGGCGGAAGACCGCCTAGTTGCTCAGCGGGCGCCGCGGTCCCTGAGCCAGCCCATCAACTGCTCGATCGCCATCGGCCGCGCAAACAGATAGCCTTGCGCAAGAGGGCAGCCGAGACTGCGCAGGATCTGCGCCTGGCGCTCGTCCTCGACGCCTTCCGCCACCACCGACAGGCCGAGGTTGCGGCCCAGCTGCACCACCATCTCCGCGATGCTGCTGCCGCGGGCGGAAGCGGTGATCTCGGTGACGAAGCTGCGGTCGATCTTGAGGCGGTCGGCCCGCAGGCGCTGCAGGTAGCTGAGCGAGGAGAATCCGGTGCCGAAGTCGTCGATTGCGATGCTGACCCCGGTCTGCTTGATCTGCCCCAGCAGATTGATCAGCGCGTCGGGCTCTTCCATCGCGATGGACTCGGTGATCTCAAGCTCGATCCGCTCTGCCGGTGCCCCGGTCTCGGCCAGCACGGTGCGCAGCATGTCGAGAAAATGCGGGTCCCGGAATTGCACCTGCGAGACGTTGACCGACATCGTGAACTCGGTGTGGCCGTCCGCGCGCAGCCGCACCAGTTCGCTGCACGCCTCCCGCAGGACGCGCGCGCCGAGTTCCGAGATCAGTCCGGAGAACTCGGCAATCGGAATGAACCGGTCGGGCGGCACGAAGGTCCCGTCCGGCGTCTTCCAGCGCAGCAGCGCTTCTGCGCCGACCGCGCGGCCCGACGCAAGGTCGATCTGCGGCTGGTAGACGAGGAACAGTTCCGGGGTGCCCACCGCTGCCCGCAGGGCGTGCATCAGGCGCACCCGTTCCCGGATGTCGACGCCCATGCTGCGGGAGAAGTAGAAGTGCCCGGCGCGCTGGTGCAGCTTGGCGCGCTTGAGTGCGATGTCGGCATCCTTCAGCGCGTCGGCGGGGCTGCCTTCGTATTCCGCCAGCCTGAGCAGGCCGGCCGTCGCCGATACCTGCACCTGCTGCCCATCGATGCTGAACGGTTCGTCGAACATGCCGAGCAGGGTTTCCGGATTGACGAGCGCGGCGTCGCCGATCACGCCGAAGGTGTCGCCGCCGACCCGTCCCACCACCAGCTGTTCGCCGAACTGCGCCTGCAGGCGAGCGGCGACGCCGAGCAGCAGCAGGTCGCCGAACTGATGGCCGAGCGCGTCGTTGGTTTCCGAGAAGTGGTCGATGTCGACAAGTGCAAGCGTGTTGTCGCGGCGCTGCGCCGGCGCCAGCACTTCCTCCAGCTGCTCCTTGAGGCGCGTGCGGTTGGGCAGGCGCGTCAGCGGATCGTAGAACGCGGAGTTGTGCAGGCGGGTCACCAGCAGGACATTGTCGAGGCCTACCGCAATGTTGCGGCAGAAGACGTCGAGCAGGCGCTGCTCGATCTCCGGCAGCGGCGCCCGCGTGTCGAGATAGGCTGCAAACCGCCGGCTCGCATCGCCGCCGAAATACAGAACCGCCGCGCGCTCTCGGTAAAGGCTGCGGCGCTCGTCGAGTGCCCGCGCAAGCAGGGCGCTGATGCTGCCGGCGGCATCGCGGGCCAGCCCGAACGTCGCCAGCTCCGCCAGCTCGCCGACGGCGGCCACCACTTCCGGCGGTGCGTCCGCTTCCTGCATGCAGAGCACCCCATTCGCCTCGCAATCGAGCAGGCGCGCGACCTGCGACAGGACGCCGGCGGCGAAGTTGTCGAGCCCGTGCAGCGCCATCAGTTCCGTACTGGCTTGCACGATGCGGTCGAGTCCGCGGCGGCTTGCAGTGATCGCGCGGATCTGTTCGTAGGACCGGATGGCGGCGGTCAGCGTCGTGTAGAGCTTGACGCGCGTGAGTTCGGATTTGGTCTTGTAGTCGTTGATGTCGAGATCGCGGATCGCATCGAGTTCCGGCGCGTAGCCGGGCTGGCCCGTGCGCAGGATGATGCGGGCCTCGGACAGGCCGAGGTCCTCGCGGATGTGCCGCACCAGACGCAGACCGGCGTCGTCCTGCTCCATGACGACGTCAAGCAGGATGACGGCAATGTCGCGCTCGCGCACCAGCAGTTCGCGCGCCTCCTGCGCGGAATAAGCGTGCAGGAAGAACAGCGGCCGGTTCTGCATCTCCACGCCGCGCAGCGCGAAGGTGGTTGCCGCATGCACGTCCGCATCGTCGTCGATGATCAGCACGCGCCAGACGCAGCCGTCGCTGGCCTGCCTGTCTGTGTCGGCAGATCCTGCGCCCGCCGCCTCGTCCAGGAATACGAGATCGTCGTCGGAGGACCCTGCGGGTCCGGTCATTTTGCTCTCCAGCGTCCAGGTCGCATGTGCCCGGATAGGTTGGTTTCTGATTCGGTAACGGTATTCCGGCCTGCGCCGGGCCCGCCGCTAGCAACTTTGCCATGGATGGTGCACGATATTTCGTACTCTTGCAATGCAGCACTGCCTGCGCGTTGCGCGAATGTGCGCGCTGCTGCCGGTGCCGCGGTCGCCGTCACGAGAAACCATGCATCCGCGCGGCTGAGTTGCGAAAAAGATATCTGCTGGCCGCTTCTTGCACCGCAGGCAATACGCTAGAATCTATTCTTTCGCTTCCACTCCGCATCCCTATGTCCGGCAATACTATCGGTACGCTCTTCACGGTCACCACCTTCGGGGAATCGCACGGCGCCGGCATCGGCTGCGTGGTGGACGGATGCCCGCCCGGCATGCCGTTGTCGGAGGCGGACATCCAGCCTGAACTCGACCGGCGCCGGCCGGGCACCTCGCGCCACGTGACCCAGCGCCAGGAGCCGGATACCGTCGAGATCCTGTCCGGCGTGTTCGAGGGCCGTACCACGGGCACCCCGATCGCCCTGCTGATCCGCAATCAGGACCAGCGCAGCAAGGACTACGGCAACCTGCTTGATACCTTCCGTCCCGGCCATGCCGACTACACCTACTGGCACAAGTACGGCATCCGTGACCCGCGCGGCGGCGGACGCTCGTCGGCGCGCCTGACCGCTCCCGTCGTCGGCGCCGCGGCAATCGCCAGGAAATGGCTGCAACAGCAGTACGGGACGGTGTTCAAGGGCTGCATGAGCCAACTCGGCGAGATCGCCATTCCGTTTGCGTCCTGGGACGACGTGCCGGGCAACCCGTTCTTCGCGGCGAATGCGGGGATCGTGCCCCGTCTCGAGGAGTACATGGACCAGCTGCGGCGCGACGGCGACTCCTGCGGCGCGCGCATCGACGTCGTCGCCAGCAACGTGCCGGTCGGTCTTGGCGAGCCGATCTACGACAAGCTCGACGCCGACATCGCCCATGCGATGATGGGCATCAACGCGGTCAAGGGCGTCGAGATCGGCGCAGGCTTCCGATCGGTTGCACAGCGCGGCAGCGAGCATGGCGACGAACTGACGCCGCAGGGCTTTGCCGGCAACAACGCCGGCGGCATCCTCGGCGGGATCTCGACCGGCCAGGACATCACGGTGTCGATCGCGATCAAGCCGACGTCGAGCATCCGTACGCCGCGCCGCTCCATCGACAAGGCCGGCAATCCGGTCGAGGTGGAGACCTTCGGCCGCCACGACCCCTGCGTCGGCATCCGGGCGACCCCGATCGCCGAAGCGATGCTGGCGCTGGTGCTGATGGACCACGCCCTTCGGCACCGGGCGCAATGCGGCGATGTCCGGGTCGACACGCCGCGCATCGCCGCCGACACCAGCCGTTGATCGCCTGACCATTGCGCCCGGCCGCCCGGCCGGCCACGACATTTACCTTGCCTGTCCCGGACCGACTCTTGCAGCCTTTCGCCTGGCCAAAGCAGTGGTACAGCTTTGCGCTGTTCTTCTTCGCCTACTACGGCTACATCGGCATCTTTTCCCCCTATGCCAGCCTGTACTTTGCCGACAAGGGCATGAGCGCCGCCGAGATCGGCGTGCTCATGTCGCTGATGCAGGTCATGCGCATCTTCGGACCCGCCTTATGGGGATGGGCGGCGGACCGCAAGCAGCAACGCGTCGCCGTGCTGCGCCTGACCGCGGTCGCGGCGATGGCTTCCTTCGGCGGCATGTTCTTCGGGCAGAGCTTTATCCAGTTCTTCGTGGTCATGGTGGTCGTCAACCTGTTCACGAGCGCTCAGGCGCCGTTGTCGGAAGCCCTGATGCTGTCCGAGATGCGCGGCGACCTCACGCACTACGGTCGCCTCCGCCTGTGGGGCTCGGTCGGCTTCATCCTCGCGGTGCTGTTGGCGGGGCCGTTCCTCGACCGCTACGGGATACGGATGATGCCGTGGGTGGCGCTCGCCCTTCTGGGGCTGGTGCTGCTGTCGAGCCTGCGGATGCAGGAGCATGTCGCGCTGCATTCCGCGCCGGGCGCGCCTTCCGTGGCGGCCCTGATGCGGCGCAAGGAGGTGATCGCTTTCTTCGTTTCCACCTTCCTGATGATTGCCGCGCACGCGTCCCTGTACGTTTTCTATTCCCTGTATCTGGCGCAAATCGGCTACAGCAACACGGTGATAGGCTTGATGTGGTCGCTCGGCGTGGCGGCAGAGATCCTGTTTTTTTTCTACCAGGCACCAATTTTTCGGCGTTTCGGTGTCGAGAGGCTGATGATGGCCAGCCTGCTGCTTGCGGCGCTGCGCTTCCTGCTGATCGGTTGCGGCGCCGGGTCGCTGGCGCTGCTGGTGCTGGCGCAGGTGCTGAACGCAGCCAGTTTCGGTGCCCACCATTCGGCTTCGATCGTCACGCTGCAGCGCTGGTTCGCCGGCCCGCTGCAGGCGCGCGGCCAGGCATTGTTCACCAGTATTTCCTACGGTCTCGGCGGCACTCTCGGTGGGCTGCTGATGAGCGTGTTCTGGGATAAATACGGCGGGGAAGCAGTCTATCTGGCGGCGGCCGCCTTTGCGCTGGCCGGGGCGGCTGCGGCCGGGTTCTCTTATCGGTGGCACTCACATCAACATGAGGAGAGACAATGAAGGCGATCGTCGAGTCGGTGTTCCTGAAACGGCTGGCCTGCGCAGCGGCCCTGGCCTGCCTTGCAGCATGCGAGACCGTGCAGACCACGCAGAGCGGGGTGGTTGGCGTCGACCGCCAGCAGCGCATGGCGGTGGCGGCCGGCGCGCTGGAGCAGGCGGCGACCGAACAGTACAGTGCCCTCATCGCCAAGGAAAAGCAGAAGGGGACGTTGAACACCAATCCTGCCTATGTCCAGCGGGTCCGGGCGATCGCCAACCGGATCGTGCCGCAGACCGTGCATTTCAGGCCCGACGCCCGCAACTGGCCGTGGGAGGTCAATGTCCTGACCGCACCGGAAGTCAATGCATGGTGCATGCCTGGCGGAAAAATTGCGGTCTATACCGGCCTCATCGAGAAACTGAACGCGACCGACGACGAACTGGCAGCCGTGATGGGCCATGAAATCGCCCATGCGCTGCGGGAGCACGCCCGCGAGCGCGCTTCGGAGCAGATGGTGGCGAGCGGCGCACTCTCGGTCGGCGCCGCCTTGCTCGGGCTGGGCGACATCGGGCAGAAGGGCGCCGAGTTCGCGTACATGGGGCTGGTCGGCCTGCCGAACTCCCGTCGTCACGAAACCGAAGCCGACCGGGTGGGCATCGAGCTCGCCGCCCGCGCCGGCTACAACCCGCAGGCAGCCGTGACGCTCTGGCAGAAGATGGGACAGCTGGGCGGCGGCGAGCCGATCAAGTTCCTGTCCACCCATCCCACCCAGTCGGACCGCCTCAGCGATCTCACCGCCTACTCGCAGCGCGTGATGCCGCTCTATCAACAGGCGCGCGGCAGTCGCTGACGCCCGCGTCGTTAAGTAAGTGACAAGACGCCCGCAGGCATCGCCGCGGGCGTTTTTCATTCGGGGACGCGGTCCGCGCGGCTTGGTTTTGCGCCGCACAACTATGGCATAATCGAAGGCTGTTTTCACTGTTTCGCGCCGTTCCGCGCCCCTGCAACATGGCCCAAACGCTCTACGACAAACTCTGGGAGTCGCATGTCGTCCACACGGAAGAGGATGGCACCGCCATCCTGTACATCGACCGCCACCTGGTGCACGAAGTCACAAGCCCGCAGGCATTCGAAGGCCTGAAGCTGGCGGGACGGCGGCCTTGGCGCGTATCGGCCAATCTCGCCGTGGCGGACCACAACGTCCCCACCACCGATCGTGCCGGTGGTATTGCCGACCCGGTCTCGCGCCTGCAGGTCGAGACGCTGGACGCCAACACCAAGGAATACGGCCTTACCTATTTCAGCATGCGCGACAAGCGCCAGGGCATCGTTCATGTGATCGGACCGGAACAGGGTGCGACCCTGCCGGGCATGACCGTGGTGTGCGGCGACTCCCATACGTCCACGCACGGCGCCTTCGGCTGCCTTGCGCACGGCATCGGCACCTCGGAGGTCGAGCATGTGCTGGCCACGCAGACGCTGCTTGCGAAGAAGTCCAAGTCCATGCTGGTACAGGTCGACGGCGTGCTGCCGTTCGGCGTCAGCGCAAAGGATATCGTGCTGGCCGTGATCGGCAGGATCGGCACTGCGGGCGGCACCGGTTACGCGATCGAGTTCGCTGGTTCCGCGATCCGGTCGCTGTCGATGGAAGGACGCATGACCGTTTGCAACATGGCCATCGAGGCGGGCGCGCGCGCCGGCATGGTGGCGGTGGACGAGACCACGATCAATTACGTGAAGGGCAGGCCGTTCGCCCCGGTCGGACCGCACTGGGATCGCGCCGTCGAGTACTGGCGTACGCTGCACTCTGACCCCGGCGCACGCTTCGACATGGTCGTCACCCTGAACGCGGCGGAGATCAAGCCGCAGGTGACCTGGGGCACGTCGCCCGAAATGGTCGTCCCGATCGACGATCGCGTTCCGGACCCGGATCGGGAAAAGGACGCGGTCAAGCGCGATGCGATGGAAAAGGCCCTGGTCTACATGGGACTCGCGCCGAACACGGCGATGGCCGACATCCGGATCGACAAGGTATTCATTGGCTCCTGCACCAATTCCCGCATCGAGGACCTGAGGGCGGCCGCAGCCGTGGTGCGCGGCAAATACCGCGCCTCCAACGTCAAGCTGGCGATGGTGGTCCCCGGCTCCGGCCTGGTCAAGGAGCAGGCCGAGCGCGAGGGCCTGGACAGGATTTTCAGGGAAGCTGGCTTCGAATGGCGCGAGCCGGGCTGCTCGATGTGCCTCGCGATGAACGCCGACCGGCTGGAGCCGGGCGAGCGCTGCGCTTCCACATCGAACCGCAACTTCGAGGGACGGCAGGGACAGGGCGGCCGCACGCACCTTGTGTCGCCGGCCATGGCCGCCGCCGCCGGCATCAACGGCCATTTCGTGGATGTGCGCGCACTGCGCTGATCGCCGGCCAAGGGAGAAAAAAAATGAAGAAAATGTGTGTGCTGATGCTGTCTGTCTTCGTGCTCGCCGCCTGCAATACAGTGCAGGGCGTCGGCAGGGATGTGCAGAAGGTGGGCGAAGCGGTCGAGAACGCGGCCAGGAAGTAAATCATTGCGCCGTTGCGCACAACGGCGCGGAAGATCAGGATATGGATAAATTCACCCTACACGATGGCCTCGTGGCGCCGCTGGATCGCGCCAATGTCGATACCGATGCAATCATTCCGAAGCAGTTCCTGAAGTCGATCAAGCGCTCCGGTTTCGGCCCGAACCTGTTCGACGAATGGCGCTACCTCGATCACGGCGAACCCGGCATGGACAACAGCGGCCGACCGCTGAACCCCGACTTCGTGCTGAACCAGCCGCGCTATCAGGGCGCCTCCATCCTGCTCACCCGCAAGAACTTCGGCTGCGGCTCGTCGCGGGAGCATGCACCCTGGGCACTGGAGCAATACGGATTCCGGGCGATCATCGCTCCCAGCTTCGCCGACATCTTCTTCAACAACTGTTTCAAGAACGGCCTGCTGCCCATCGTGCTGTCGGAGAGCGAAGTGGACCAGCTGTTCAACCAGGTCAAGGCGTTCCCCGGCTTCCGCCTGGTGATCGACCTGGCCTCGCAGACGGTGTCCACGTCGGACGGCAGCGCGCGCTTCCCCTTTGAAGTCGACGCCTTCCGCAAGTACTGCCTGCTGAATGGCCTGGACGACATCGGACTGACGCTGCGCCAGGCAGACAAGATCCGTGCATTCGAAGAACGGCATCTCGCCGCCCAGCCATGGCTGGCCAATACGATCTAACCGCTGACAAGTAGACATGAAGATTGCAATCCTGCCAGGCGACGGCATCGGGCCCGAGATCATCGAACAGGCCGTTCGCGTTCTCAATGCGCTGGACGAGAAGTTCGAGATGGAGAGCGCCCCGGTCGGCGGCGCCGGCTACGAGGCGCATGGCCATCCGCTGCCCGAGGGCACGCTGAAGCTGGCAAAGGAAGCCGACGCGGTCCTGTTCGGCTCGGTCGGCGACTGGAAGTACGACACACTGGAGCGCGCGCTGCGGCCGGAGCAGGCGATCCTGGGCCTGCGCAAGAACCTGAACCTGTTCGCCAACCTGCGTCCCGCGATTCTGTACCCGGAACTGGCCGGCGCCTCCACGCTCAAAGCCGAAGTCGTTTCCGGCCTCGATATCCTGATCATTCGCGAACTGACCGGTGACATTTATTTCGGGCAGCCGCGCGGAGTTCGCACGGCGCCCGACGGGGCCTTCAAGGGCGAGCGCGAAGGTTTCGACACCATGCGCTATGCCGAGACCGAGATCAGGCGCATTGCCCATGTTGCATTCCAGGCCGCGCGCAAGCGCGGCGGACGCCTCACCAGCGTGGACAAGGCCAATGTCCTGGAAACCTTCCAGTTCTGGAAGGACATCGTGACCGACGTGCACAGGGAATACCCGGACGTCGCACTCGACCACATGTACGTCGACAATGCGGCGATGCAGCTCGTGCGCGCGCCGAAGAAGTTCGACGTGATCGTCACCGGCAATATGTTCGGCGACATCCTCTCGGACGCCGCGGCGATGCTGACCGGTTCCATCGGCATGCTGCCTTCCGCTTCGCTCGACGCCAGCAACAAGGGCCTGTACGAGCCGTCCCATGGTTCCGCGCCCGACATTGCCGGCAAGGGCGTGGCCAATCCGCTGGCCACCATCCTGTCGGCTGCCATGATGCTGCGCTTCTCGCTGAACCGCGCGGAACAGGCCGACCGGATCGAGGCCGCCGTCAAGCGAGTGCTGGCGCAAGGGCTGCGTACGCCGGACATCTTCGAGGAAGGCACCACGAAGGTCGGCACGAAGGAGATGGGCGACGCGGTCGTGAAGGCGCTGGCCTGAACTGTTTTTTGAATTGAAATCGAGGGAGATTATCGTGAAGTTAGTTGGTCTGGTGGGATGGCGCGGGATGGTGGGCTCGGTCCTGATGCAGCGCATGCAGGAAGAGGGCGATTTCGCCCATATCGAGCCGGTGTTCTTCTCGACTTCCAATGCTGGCGGCAAGGCGCCGGCAATGGCGAAGAACGAGACCACGCTCAAGGACGCCAACAACATCGATGAGCTCAAGAAGTGCGAGATCATCATCACCTGCCAGGGCGGCGACTACACCACCGAGATCTTCCCGCAGCTTCGCGCGGCGGGATGGAACGGCTACTGGATCGATGCCGCGTCCACGCTGCGGATGAAGGACGACGCGATCATCGTTCTCGACCCCGTGAACCTCGACGTGATCAAGAATGCGCTGTCGCGCGGCGTGAAGAACTACATCGGCGGCAACTGCACCGTGTCCTGCATGCTGATGGGTCTCGGCGGCCTGTTCCAGCAGGACCTGGTCGAGTGGATGACGTCGATGACCTACCAGGCTGCATCGGGCGGCGGCGCGCAGCACATGCGCGAGCTCCTGACGCAGTTCGGATCGATCAATGCCGAAGTCAAAGCGCTGCTCGACGACCCGGCATCCGCCATCCTGGAGATCGATCGTAAGGTACTGGCAAAGCAGCACGGAATGAGCGCCGACGAGACCCGCCAGTTCGGCGTGCCGCTTGGCGGCAACCTGATTCCTTGGATCGACAAGGATCTCGGCAACGGCGTCTCGCGCGAAGAGTGGAAGGCTGGCGCCGAGACCAACAAGATCCTCGGTCGCGGCGAGTCGTTCGGCGCTGCTGCAAAGGCAGCTGTGCCCGTCGACGGCCTGTGCGTGCGCATTGGCGCGATGCGTTGCCATTCCCAGGCGCTGACCATCAAGCTGCGCAAGGACGTGCCGCTGGATGAGATCGAAGGCATCATCGCCGAGACCAACCAATGGGCAAAGGTGGTGCCGAACAACCGCGAGGCATCGATGAAGGACCTGACGCCGGCGGCCGTCACCGGCAGCCTCACGATCCCGGTCGGTCGCCTGCGCAAGATGCAGATGGGCGGCGAGTACCTGTCCGCATTCACCGTCGGCGACCAGTTGCTGTGGGGCGCGGCCGAACCGCTGCGCCGGATGCTGCGTATCGTGCTCGAGAAGTAAGCACCCGGAAGGAAGCCCGCAGGGCCTGCTGCAGACGGAACGTCAGATCGTGCAGCAGGCCCTTGTCACGTCGTCAATGTGCGGCGTTGACGCTTTGTTCAGAATCCGTAGCACATCAGTGTGGCTTTTGTCCATGTTGCTAACTTGGTTACACTTGCGCCCCTAAGTCCATGATGATATGGTGAAAGTTCCTCGATCAATGTTAAATTGCGCGGTACTTCTGCCTATCCCAGACACGCACACGGAATGCCCTCTATGCCCTCCAATCTGCATCCAGACAAACGCCCGGCGCGCGGCTCGTTCAGCCTGAAGACGATCAGCGCGGCCGTCGTTTCGGCGCTGGTCTTCTCCAATGCGTATGCCGCTGGCCTTGGCAGACTCACTGTTCTCTCCCCGCTCGGGCAACCGCTGCGCGCCGAGATCGAGCTGACCTCGGTATCCAAGGACGAAGCCGGCAACCTGGTGGCGAAGCTGGCTTCACCGGAGGCCTTCCGTCAAGCGAACATCGACTACAGCAACGTCCTCGGCACGCTGCAGTTCGCCGTCGAGCAGCGCGGCGACCGGCAGTTCATCCGCGTCAGTTCGACGCAGCCGCTGAACGAGCCATTCGTCGACATGCTGCTTGAACTGTCCGGTCCGCATGGTCGCCTGGTGCGAGAGTACACTTTCCTGCTCGATCCGGCCGACCTGCGTGGCACCCAGTCCGCGCAAGTTGCGCCCGTTCCGGTACCGGCACGGACGCAGCAGAATGCCGCTGCCGCATCCCGGCCTGCACCCGCTGCATCTACTGCACCCGCTGCGCCGACCGCGCGCCGCAGTGAAGCCGCACCTGCGCCGCGAGCGGAACGCCAGACGCCTGCCGCGCCGGCCGGCGGCGCCGAGCAATATCAGGTTCGCAACGGCGACACGCTGGCGCGTATCGCAAGCCAGGTCAGGCCAAGTGGCGTCTCGCTCGACCAGATGCTGGTAGCGTTGTATCGCAACAACCCCGATGCCTTTGCCGGACAAAATATGAACCGGCTGCGCGCGGGCCAGATTTTGTCGGTACCGGATGCCGACGCCGCCAGGAGCGTCAGTGCCGATGAAGCGCGCCGCGTCGTCGTCGCGCAGTCCGCGGACTTCAACAACTATCGCAGCAAGCTCGCCGGCCAGGTTGCCGAATCGACGGCACAACAGACTGCCGGCGCCCGCCAGGGTGCGGGCGGCAAGATCACGGCAAGCGTGGAGGAGCGCGCCACACCGGCCTCCGAAGCAAAGGACAAGCTCAAGCTGTCGAACGCTGCGGCTGCCGGCGCCGCCAGCTCCGAAGACCTGATCGCCAGGGACAAGGCGCTGGCGGAAGCCACTGCCCGCGTCAAGGAGCTCGAGCGTAACGTGAGCGATCTCCAGAAACTGCTGGAGATCAAGAACAAGAACCTCGCCGACCAGCAAAAGCAGGCCGACGCCGCCAATGCCGCTGCACCGGCCGCAGCCGCTGCAGCAAGTGCGCCGGCTGCCGCACCTGCTGCTTCGGCCGCACCGTCCGCCCCGGTGGCCGCAGCCGCGAACGACGCGCCTGCCGGGACGCCTGCCGCCGGGAAGCCGGCCACGGAAGCGCCGGCCGCAGAACCGCCGGTCGCCGAGAAGCCGGCGGATACCGCCGGATCGGACAAGCCCGCTGCCGACAATGCTGCTCCGGCGGCTGCCGCCGTCGCCGCCGCCAAGCCTGCGGCGCCGAAGTCCGAGGCCGCCGCGGCGCCCGTGCCGGCCGTGGAACCGAGTTTCGTGGACAGCCTGCTCGAGAACCCGCTGCTCCTTCCCGGCCTCGGCGCGCTCCTGGTTGCGCTCGGCGGCGCGGGTATCTACCGCGCCCGGCGCCAGAAGCAGAGCAAGCAGTTCGAGGACAGCCTCATCACCGATTCCAGCCTCAAGGCCAACTCGCTGTTCGGCTCCACCGGCGGACAGAACGTCGATACCAACAACAGCGTCTTCAATTCGAGCTTCTCGCCGTCGGCCAGCCAGCTCGACACCAACGAGGTTGATCCGGTCGCCGAAGCCGACGTCTACATCGCTTATGGCCGCGACGCGCAGGCGGAGGAGATCCTGAAGGAGGCACTGCGCACGCAGCCGGAGCGACATGCCGTGCGGGTCAAGCTGCTCGAGATCTATTCGAACCGCAAGGACCTGCGTGCATTCGAGGTGCTCGCCACCGAGCTCTACGGCATGACCAAGGGCGAGGGCGACGAGTGGGCCCAGGCAGCTGCCATGGGTGCCGCGATCGATCCGGGCAATCCGCTGTACGGGAACGCGAAGACGGCGCCTGCAGGTGGAGAAGCATCGACCGTGCTCGCCGTACCAACCCAGCCGCTGGACGAGCAGGGACTGGCGACGCTGCTGGCCGAGACCCAGACCGACACCGGCGGACTCGACGCGGATAATACGCTGGAGACGGATTCGTCGTATTTCAGTAACACCTCCCTGGCCGCAGGCGACGGCGAACAGCCGATGCAGTTCGAGTCCAAGCTCCCTGAGCTTGACCCCGTTCCGGCTGCTGCGCCTGAGGCGAAGGCTTCGTCGAACGATCTCGATTTCGACCTGGAAGGGATGAACCTGCCGGACATGGCGGTACCGAACACGATTCCGCGGCCGATGCCGGCAGAACCGCCGGCAGAAATCGCCTCCATCGATTTCGACTTCCTCGATGATCCTGTGCTGCCGAAGGTCGCCAGTGAGCCGGCGCCGGCAACGGCGTCCGTTCAGCCGGAAGTGCTCAACCCGGGCAATCTGGATTTCGATATTCCCGAACTGCCGACCTCGGCGCAAGCGCCGGCGCAGATCGAGGATGTGACGATTCCCGAGATCCAGGACCTGTCGTTCTCGCTGAAGGATGATGCATCCTTTGATCTGCCGCCGGTCGCACCGGTAGCCGATGTGGGAACGCAGCTTGCCGATGTGACGCCGCTGGAGATTGACATTCCGGGGCTGCCCGAGACACCGGCCGCCGATGCCAAGCTTGAACCGGCCGCAAGCAATCCGATGGATTTCGACCTGTCCGGCATCAGCCTGGAGTTGAGCCCGGCCGGCGGCAGCGCCGATTTCGGCCTGGACGAATTCAGCGGCAGCGTGTCGGCTTCCGCCGTCGCGGAGATGGCGACCAAGCTGGACCTGGCGATCGCCTACCAGGAGATCGGCGACAAGGAAGGCGCGCGTGAACTTCTGGACGAAGTGCTGAAGGGCGGCACGCCCGAGCAAAGCGAACGGGCAAAGTCCCTGCTGCTAGAGCTCGCCTGATTTTTCAGCCATCAAACGACGGGCGCGGCGCCATGCCTGCGCCCGTTTTTTCTTTGCGTGGCGGGATTCGCCGCGGTGCATGCGGCGAGCTAGCTGCGACGGGTGGGGCCGGCATCCGGCTTGCAAGGCAGGGCAGTGCGCGTATGACAGAGGTTGTCGCGTCCGACCTGCAACCGCAGATGCAGGAATGGACGGGCTGGACTGGGGAGGATAGTTCTTGGGGGTCGCAGCGACCATCGCGGAGCGCTGCGGCCGCCGCCCCGCGACGGCACAGCCCAGGGCAGCGGAAGCCGCTTTGGCGATCTCCGGCCTGCCTTTTGCAAAGCGGCGCATGCATGGCGGAGGGGTAGCAGAGGCGCTGCGGATCCCGCAGATACGGAAATGAACTGGAGCTGAATTGAGAAGGATTGCCCTTGGAGTCCAGTACGATGGACTGCCCTGGCACGGCTGGCAGACGCAGCCCGGCGGCGGCACGGTGCAGGACACCCTGGAAGCTGCGCTGGAACGTTTCGCACTGACGAGGATTGCCACCACCTGCGCCGGTCGGACCGACGCCGGCGTGCATGCGCTGGAACAAGTGGTGCATTTCGACACCAGCCTGGATCGGGAAACGTTTTCATGGGTGCGTGGCGTGAATGCCTTCCTGCCGCCCTCGATTGCCGTGCGCTGGGCGGCCGAGGTGGCGGGGGGCGACGACGGGTTTCACGCGCGATTCAGCGCGACGTCACGCACCTATCACTATCTCCTCTACAATCACCCGGTACGCTCGCCGCTGCTGAGCGGGAAAGCCGGATGGGTGTTCCGGTCGCTCGATATCGAACGGATGCGGGCCGGCGCTGCCTTTCTGATTGGCACGCACGATTTCTCCGCGTTCCGCGCCGCCGAATGCCAGGCCCGGTCGCCGGTCAAGCAGATGCAATCGATCCGGCTGGTGCGCGAGGGCGACATGCTGATCATCACCCTGACGGCAAGCGCTTTCCTGCATCACATGGTACGCAACATCGTTGGGTCGCTGGTCGTGGTCGGCAACGGCAACCAGGAGCCGGAATGGATACGGACAATCCTGGAGGGGCGCGACCGCAGCCGGGCAGCGCCCACCTTCATGCCGGACGGCCTGTATCTCGGCAGCATCGGCTATGCAGGCAAATGGGCGCTGCCGCAGGAAGAGCGGGCCAGCGTTCCCTGGTTGCAGGGAAGGTAAGCCGACAGCCCGATTGATCTGAAGCACCACATGCAAATGACATCAAGAACCCGAATCAAGATCTGCGGCCTGCGCGCACCGGAAGACGTGCGGACAGCGGTGGAGGCTGGCGCCGATGCCATCGGCCTCGTTTTCTATCCAGGCAGCCCGCGGCACATCGACGCCGCCGCAGCCGCCTCGCTTGTGGCCGGGCTGCCGCCGTACGTGACCGTCACCGGCCTCTTCGTCAATGCCTCCCGGGCCGACGTCGACGCCGTCGTACGCCAGGTGCCGGTCGGCCTGCTGCAATTCCACGGTGATGAAAGCGTCGCCGATTGCCAGGCCATTGCCGCGGCGGTCAACCTGCCTTTCATGCGGGCGCTGCGGGTCGGACGCGATATGGGGCCGGTTGATTTGCTAGAATACGAACGCACGTACCGTGCCGCCGGCCGGCATTTTTCCGGCCTGTTGCTCGACGCCTTCGTCGACGGCTATGGCGGTGGTGGAAAGGTTTTCGATTGGTCTCTCATTCCAAAAGAGCTCGCGCCTCGGGTCGTTTTGAGTGGTGGCTTGAACGCACGCAACGCCATTGAGGCGGTGCATCGCGTACGTCCCTATGGGGTCGATGTCAGCAGTGGCGTGGAACGCGCCAAGGGCATCAAGGATCCCTTACTCATCCGGGAATTCATCGAGGCGGTGCGCCATGCAGACGCCTCGCAGAGCGAATAGACAGAGAGCCACATCCATGAAAGAACTGCATCCGCTGGAGCATGCCGCCGAGCGCCAGCCGCTCGGCCAGAGCGCCATCTACCAATCCGCCCAGTATCACCTGCCCGACTCGCGCGGCCATTTCGGCCCGTACGGCGGCAGCTTCGTCTCCGAGACGCTGACCCACGCCCTGGACCAGTTGAAAGAGGGCTACGCGCGCTACCAGCGCGACCCGGAATTCCTCGCCGAGTTCGAGAACGAGCTCAAGCATTTCGTCGGCCGCCCGAGCCCGATCTACCACGCAAAGCGCTGGTCCGAGATGATGGGTGGCGCCCAGATCTACTTCAAGCGCGAGGACCTCAACCATACCGGCGCCCACAAGATCAACAACGTGATCGGCCAGGCCCTGCTTGCCAAGCGCATGGGCAAGCCACGCGTGATTGCCGAAACCGGCGCCGGCCAGCACGGCGTCGCCACTGCCACGATCTGCGCGCGCTTCGGCCTGGAATGCGTGGTCTACATGGGCAGCGAGGACGTCAAGCGGCAGGTGCAGAATGTCTACCGGATGGAGCTGCTCGGCGCGAAAGTGGTGCCGGTGGAATCCGGCTCGAAGACACTGAAGGATGCGCTGAACGAGGCGATGCGCGACTGGGTCACCAATGTCGAAAACACCTTCTACATCATCGGCACGGTGGCGGGTCCGCACCCGTATCCGATGATGGTGCGCGATTTCCAGTCGGTGATCGGCAAGGAGTGCCTGGTGCAGATGCCCGAGATGACGGGGCGCCAGCCGGATTATGTGGTCGCCTGCATCGGCGGCGGCTCCAATGCGATGGGCATCTTCTACCCTTATATCGACCAGCAGCAGGTCCACCTGGTCGGCGTGGAAGCCGCCGGCGACGGGCTGGACACGGGACGCCATTCGGCTTCGCTGATCGCCGGTTCGCCCGGGGTCCTGCACGGCAACCGCACCTACCTGCTGCAGGACGAGAACGGCCAGATCATCGAGACCCATTCGGTGTCCGCCGGCCTCGACTACCCCGGGGTGGGACCGGAACACGCGTACCTGAAGGACTCCGGCCGCGCCAGCTATGTGTCGGTGACGGATGACGAGGCGATCGAGGCGTTTCACAATTGCTGCCGCATCGAGGGGATCATCCCCGCGCTGGAATCCAGCCATGCGCTTGCCCACGCCGCAAAGCTTGCCGCGACGCTGCCCACGGACAAGATCGTCCTGGCCAACCTGTCCGGGCGCGGCGACAAGGACATGCATACCGTGGCGGAACGCATGAAAAAGCCGTTCTGATCCGTCCACTTCCAGATGTAGCGATAACAAGCGTTGCCCGAAAAGACTGCCGGCGCCGTTGCATGCGGCGCCGGCCCGTCATCCCGGTCAGCCGATAACGAGCCGAGCCGAAACCATGTCCCGAATCCAAACCACACTGTCGTCGCTGGCCGCGGAAAGCCGCAAGGGCCTGATTCCTTTCATCACCGCCGGCGATCCCGCCCCTGAACTCACCGTGCCGCTGATGCATGCTCTGGTCGCGGGCGGCGCCGACATCATCGAACTGGGCGTCCCTTTTTCCGATCCAATGGCTGACGGTCCGGTCATCCAGCGTGCTTCGGAGCGCGCGCTCGCGAACGGCGTCGGACTGAAGCAGGTGCTGCAGTTCGTCCGCGAATTCCGCCAGAGCAACCAGGCGACCCCGGTAGTCCTGATGGGCTATGCCAATCCGATCGAAAGGATGGGCGCTGCCACCTTCGTGGACGCCGCCGCACAGGCCGGCGTCGACGGCGTGCTGGTGGTCGACTATCCGCCGGAAGAATGCGAGGAGTTCGCGGGCCTGCTGGCCGGGAAGTCGATGGATCTCATCTTCCTGCTGGCGCCGACCTCGACCGAAGAGCGCATTGCCCAGGTCGGCAGGATTGCCAGCGGCTATGTGTACTACGTATCGCTGAAGGGCGTGACCGGTTCAGGCCACCTCGACCTGGAGGCGGTCGGCAGCAAGATTCCGGAAATCAGGAAGCATGTGAAGGTGCCGGTGGGCGTGGGCTTCGGCGTACGCGACGGCGAAACGGCGCGGGCAATCGCCTCGGTCTCGGACGCGGTCGTCATCGGCAGCCGCATCATCCAGGAGCTCGAGAACACGCCGCGGGAACGCGCCGTGCAAGCCGTGCAGGATTTCATTTCCGGCATCCGTGCGGCGCTGGACAAGTGAGCTGCGCGCGCCGGCCGCCGCTAAAAGGCGTTATTGGCGCGGAGCAATGCGGACGGTACAATGCCGCAACCCGAAAATCGACAAGAGGACTTCATGAGCTGGCTTGAGAAACTGCTACCCCCGCGCATACAGCGTTCGTCGACGAACCGCCGTTCGGTGCCCGAGGGGCTGTGGGTCAAATGCCCGTCCTGCGAAGCAGTGCTGTACCGGACCGACCTGGAGAGCAACCTTCACGTCTGCCCGAAATGCGACCATCACATGCGTATTCGCGCCCGTGAGCGCCTGGACGGGCTGCTCGACGCGGGCGGTCGCTACGAGATCGGCCAGGAGGTGCTGCCGGTCGATACGCTGAAGTTCAAGGACAGCAAGAAGTATCCGGACCGCCTCAAGGATGCGATGGAAGGCACCGGCGAGACCGATGCCATGGTCGTGATGGGCGGCGCGATCATGACCGTGCCGGTGGTGGTCGCCTGCTTCGAATTCGAATTCATGGGCGGCTCAATGGGCTCCGTGGTCGGCGAGCGCTTCGCGCGCGGCGCCCAGGCGGCGCTGGAGCAGAAGGTGCCGTTCATCTGCATCACGGCGACCGGCGGCGCCCGCATGCAGGAAGGCCTGCTGTCGCTGATGCAGATGGCGAAGACGACCTCGATGCTGACCAAGCTGGCGGAAAAGAAGTTGCCCTTCATCTCGGTGCTCACCGACCCGACCATGGGCGGCGTCTCCGCGTCGTTTGCCTTCATGGGTGACGTGGTGATCGCCGAGCCGAAGGCGCTGATCGGGTTTGCCGGGCCGCGCGTGATCGAGAACACGGTGCGCGAGAAGTTGCCGGAAGGGTTCCAGCGGGCGGAATTCCTGCTGCAGAAGGGCGCGATCGACATGATCGTCGACCGCCGCAAGATGCGCGAGGAGATCGCCCGCCTGCTGGCGCTGCTGCAGAACCAGGCGGCCGAAGTCGTGTCCTGACCGTCGCCGCGACGCCCGTTCCGCAAGCCCGGACTGCGTGTGTCCGGGCTTTTTGCTTTCTGAATGAGAGGATGCTTTCGATGCAAACCCTTCCCGCCACGCTGCACGACTGGCTCGTGCTGCTCGAAACCATGCACCCGAAGGCGATCGACCTCGGCCTGGAGCGCGTCGCCACGGTGAAAGACCGGCTGGGCATCGCCTTCGACTGCCCCGTGATCACCGTGGGCGGCACCAACGGCAAGGGTTCGACCTGCGCCATGCTCGAATCCATCCTGCTCCAGGCAGGCTACCGTGTGGGCTTGTACACCTCGCCGCACCTGATCGATTTCAATGAGCGCGCCCGCATCAATGGCGACGCTGCCAGCGACGCGGCGCTGGTCGAGCAGTTCGCCGCGGTCGAGGCGGCACGCGGGGACGTATCCCTGACCTATTTCGAATTCACGACGCTTGCCATCCTGCGGCTGTTCGGACAGGCGGGGCTGGATGCGGTGATCCTCGAGGTCGGTCTCGGTGGCCGCCTGGATGCCGTCAATGTGATTGATGCCGATGTGGCGATCGTCACCAGCGTCGACATCGACCATATCGAATATCTCGGCGACACCCGCGAGAAGATCGGCTTCGAGAAGGCGGGCATCTACCGGCCGGGCAGGGCCGCAATCTGCGGCGACCCGGTCCCGCCCCAGTCCCTGATAGCCCATGCCAATGCCATCGGTGCCGACCTCTGGTTGTTCGGCAAGGATTTCAACTATTCGGGCGACAAGCAGCAATGGAATTACGGCGGGCGCGGGCAGCGCCGCAATTCGCTGGGCTACCCCAGCCTGCGCGGCGCCAACCAGCTCCTCAATGCGTCGGCCGCGCTGGCCGCGCTCGAGGCGCTGCGCAGCCGGCTGCCGGTCGGCGCGCAGGAAGTGCGCAACGGGCTGGTGATGGTCGAACTCCCGGGTCGCTTCCAGGTGCTGCCGGGCCGGCCAAGCGTGATTCTCGATGTCGCCCACAATCCGCACGCCGCCGCCACACTGGCCCAAAACCTCGACAACATGGGCTTCCATCCCTATACCTGGGCCGTGTTCGGCGCGATGCAGGACAAGGATGTGGCCGGGGTCATCGCGCAGCTCAAGGACAGGGTCGATCACTGGTGCCTGACCGACCTTCCGTTGCCGCGCGCCGCGAGCGCGGAATCGCTGCGCGCGGCGCTCGCCGCCGCGGGCGTCACAGCCGATGCGACCGCGGGTGCGGAACGCTCGGTGCAGGTGTTCCCGACCCCGCAGGAAGCATTCGCATATGCAAGAAGCCGGGCGGGGGAGAATGATAGAATTGCGGTTTTCGGATCCTTCCTGACCGTTGCCGGCGTCATGGAAGGCATGCGTGCCAGGCGTAGCGCGTGAACCGATGTTTTTTTGATCACGGCAGCGACCGATCCACCTCGACAGTACTTTTTTCGCATGAGCTTGTTCTCGTTTTTCCGTAAAAACAAGCAGGAATCCGATACGGACGACAGCACGTTCTATTCCCGCGCCGAGGAAGACTCGAAGGCCGCGCGCAGCCGGCGCAGCGGCGGCCGCAGCCGCGGCAAGGAGGAGGCCGCGGATCCGGTCCTGCCCGAGAAGAAGCGCGCGCGGCGGCGGCTGATCGGCGCTGTCGCACTGGTACTGGCCGCGGTGATCGGATTGCCGATGATCCTCGACACCGAACCCCGTCCGCTCGGGGACGACATCGTCATCCAGATCCCCTCCAAGGACAAGCCCGCGACGCCCGCCGCTCCCGCGCCGGCCGCGCCGGTCGCAGGCGACGGCAAGTCGCCCGACGTGAGCGCCGGCCTCGACGAACGGGAAGAGGTGATGGAACCCGCTTCCGCGCCTCCGAAGGCGGCGCCGACTGCTTCGGCCAGACCCGAAGCGGCCGCTGGGCGGCCCGAGCCGAAGAAGGAGTCCGAGAAGCCTGCCGCCGCCCCCGCGGTGGCGAAAGCCGAGCGCAAGCCGGAGCCGAAGCCAGCGGAAGCCTCGCAGGAGGACGCCCGGGCGAAGGCGTTGCTTGAAGGCAAGCCCGATCCGAAGGCGGAAAAAAAAGATTCGACGAAATATGTAATCCAGGTGGCGGCACTTGCGACCAAGGACAAGGTCAATGAGCTGCAAGCCAAGCTGAAGACCGCCGGCATCAAGTCGTACACCCAGACCGTCGCCACCGCATCCGGGGAACGCACCCGCATCCGGGTCGGTCCCTTCCCCAGCAAGGACGAGGCGGAGAAGGTACGGGCCAGGATCGTCAACATCGGACTGAACGGAACCCTGGTTCCCGCCTGATGACGATCTTCGACTACCTGGTGTTGTTCGTGCTGATTTGCTCGATCATCATCAGTACCCTGCGCGGCCTTGTCAAAGAGATCTTGTCCCTGCTGAGCTGGATCATATCTCTCATGGTGGCCAACGCCTACGGCGAACCGCTCGCGGTTCTGCTGCCCGATGCAATCCCGGGCGGCACGATGCGGCTGATCGTTGCCTTCATTGCCCTGTTCATCGGGGTGCGCCTGCTGATGCTGCTGCTGACGATGGCGCTGGACGCGATGATCAAGGCCAGCGGGCTGACGCTGGCGGACCGCGGGCTCGGCGGCCTTTTCGGCCTCGGCCGCGGGATGGTACTGGTACTGGCGGTCGTGATGGTGTGCGGGATGACGGCGCTGCCGCAGCAGCCGTTCTGGAAGGAAGCCCTGTTCAGCCCGCTGGCAGTAACCGCGGCGCGCACCGTCAAGCCGTTCCTGCCCGGCGATTTTGCCAGGCACGTGCAGTTTTAAATTTGTTCTGTTGAGGAGTCCACCATGTGTGGCATTGTAGGCGTTGTTTCCCACGGTCCGGTCAACCAGCTGATCTACGATGCGCTGCTGCTGCTCCAGCATCGTGGCCAGGATGCCGCCGGCATCGCGACCAGTCACGGCAATACATTCTCGATGTACAAGGCGAACGGCCTAGTGCGCGACGTCTTCCGCACCCGCAACATGCGTTCGCTGCCCGGCAATGCGGGCATCGGCCAGGTCCGCTATCCGACCGCCGGCTCCGACAGTGCGGAAGAGGCGCAGCCGTTCTACGTCAATGCGCCGTTCGGCATCATCCTTGCGCATAACGGCAACCTGACGAACTGGGAACAGCTCAAGATCGAGATGTTCAAGAACGACCGCCGCCACATCAACACCGATTCCGACTCCGAAGTCCTGCTGAACGTGCTCGCGCACGAGATCCAGCAGGCGACGACCGGCTACTCGCTCGATCCGTCGGCGCTGTTCAAGGCGGTATCCGTGCTGCACAAGCGCGTCCGCGGTTCCTATGCGGTCGTGGCGCAGATCGCCGGTCACGGCCTGCTGGCCTTTCGCGACCCGTTCGGCATCCGTCCGCTATGCATCGGCTTCAACGAGACCGATCAGGGCACCGAATACGTCGTGGCCAGCGAGTCCGTGGCCCTCGAGGGCCTCGGCTTCCGCTTCCTGCGCGACGTGCTGCCCGGGGAGGCGATCTTCATCGACCTCGACGGCCGGCTGTACAACCAGCAATGCGCGGACAATCCCACGCTCACGCCCTGCGCGTTCGAGTTCGTCTACCTTGCCCGGCCTGATTCCGTCATCGACGGCGCGTCGGTCTATGCATCCCGCCTGAAAATGGGCGAATACCTGGCGGAGAAGGTCCGCCGCGAAATGTCGGCAGGCGACATCGACGTGGTGATGCCGATCCCCGACTCATCGCGCCCGGCCGCCATGGAGCTCGCGCTCAAGCTGAACCTGCAATACCGCGAGGGTTTCATCAAGAACCGCTACATCGGCCGCACCTTCATCATGCCCGGGCAGGCGCTGCGCCGCAAATCGGTGCGCCAGAAGCTCAACGCCATCGGCAGCGAGTTCAAGGGCAAGAGCGTGCTGCTGGTCGACGACTCGATCGTGCGCGGCACCACCAGCCGCGAGATCGTGCAGATGGCGCGGGACTCCGGCGCCCGCCGCGTCATCTTTGCGTCGGCTGCGCCCCCGGTCATGTATCCGAACGTCTACGGCATCGACATGCCGAGCCGGAACGAGCTGATCGCCCACGGCCGCAGCGAAGAGGAAGTGTGCCGCGAGATCACCGCCGACGCGCTGGTGTACCAGGATATCGACGCGCTCAAGCGCTCGATCTCGGACGTCAACCCGCAGCTCAAGAACTTCGAGGCGTCCTGCTTCGACGGCTGCTACATCACCAACGACATCTCGCGGGACTACCTCGACCGCATCGAACTGGCCCGCAACAATCCCAAGCCGTCGAGCGAAGACACCGTCCGTTCGCAGCTGAACCTGAACCTGGCGCGCGTCGACTGAAGAGCCGGCGCTTGCCGCAGCAAGCCCGCCGCCGAAAGGCCGCGGGCTTTTTTATCGGCTGCAGCGGGAACGGCATGCGAAGGGCCGGGGGCTGTCATGACAAAAAGTTATAATGGTCCGACCGTCAATTCCCAGTCCCGACCCGGACCGGATTCTGCCCGTACACGTGAACGACACCCACCGGCTAGAGGCATTGCTCGTTGCAGAAACCGTCCGGCTCATCGAGGCGGAGGCGCCGTTCGACGATACGGAAGCCAACCGGCATGCAGCGGCGGCCGGCGGCGACCGCGAACACCGCTTGCTGGCGCGCGCCGCCATACTGGGCCGGCGCCTCGGGCTGCAGCAGCAGTTGCAGTCGATGCGCGCCCGCGCAGCCGTCGCCTGGGCTCTTCTGGCAGGGCTGGTCTTCCTTGTCGGTGTCGGCCTCGTCCAGGGATTGCTGGGCGACGGCAGGACCATCAATGCGATGCTTGCCTTCACCGGCGCGCTCGGCATGCACTTCCTGACCCTCGCGCTATGGTTGCTCGGCCTGCTGTCCGGCGCGATGCCGGGTGCGGCATTCGCTCCCGCGACCGCCCGTCTTTCCTTCGGCAACCTGCTGCTGCGGCTTGCCGCCCGTCGCGGCGGACGGCATGGCGCCCGGCAGCCGCAACTGCTTGCGGCAGTTTGGTCGATGCTGGGGCGCGCCAGGATGCTGCCCTGGGTGTTCGGCCTGGTCAGCCATACCGTGTGGAGCGCCGCCTTCGTACTGGCGCTGGCCGGACTGTGGTTCATGTTCTCGTTCCGCGAATACCGCCTGACCTGGGAGACCACCATCCAGAGCAGCCAGTTCTTCATCGGCTTTATCGACACCAGCGGGCAGCTGCCGCGCATGCTGGGCTTTCCCACGCCCGGCACGGCCGATCTCGCGGGCGGGGGCGCCGGCGCCCAACGCGCGCTCGCCTGGTGGCTGATGGGATGCGTCTTCACCTATGGCTTGCTGCCGCGCCTGTTGCTGGCGGCGGTTTCCGCGATGGTCGTCGCGCACCGACGCGCGCGTCTTCGGCTCGATACCGCCGACCCGTATTACCGCACGCTGCTGGCGCGCATCGACGAAATGGGGCGGACGGTGGTGGTCGATCCGGACCGCACGACCGGTCCGGCCGTGGCAGCGATGCCTGTAACCGCCGCCGGGGACGAGCGGTCGCAGGCGCTGGTCGGCTTCGAACTGCCTCCCGACGCCGACTGGCCGCCGCCGGGACTCGGACAGGCGGCGGCGCTGTCCGTCAACGTCTCCGGCGCAGGGGACCAGCTTCGCGAAGCCCTGGACCGGCTGGGCCTGCTGCGTCCCGCGCGCATCCTGGTCGTCTGCAATCAGGCCGCATCGCCGGACCGCGGCACCGCGCGCTTCCTGCGCCAGGCGGCCGCCTGCGGCGGCAGTATGTCGCTGCTCCTGCTGCCGGTGCGCGGCGGCGACGCGACGCATGTACGTCGCTGGAAGACGTGGCTCGCCGACAGCGGGCTGGAGATCCTGCGCCCGTTCGAGGATGCCGGTGCCGCCTCGGCCTGGCTGGAGGGATGCGATGAATAAGCCGGTTCGCATCGCGGTGGTCGGGCATACCAATGCCGGCAAGACTTCGCTGCTCAGGACGCTGATGCGCATGGGGGCGTTCGGCGAGGTGTCCGACCGCCCGGGGACCACCCGCCACGTTGAAGCCGGTGAAGTGCGCGGCGACGGCGGCGGCGCCATCCGTTTCTTCGATACGCCCGGACTGGAGGATGCCGTCGCGCTGTCGGAATACCTGCACGGGCTCGGCGCTCACCTGACGCCGCCGGACCGCGTACGGCGCTTCCTCGCGGGTCCGGAAGCCAGCGGCGTGTTCGAGCAGGAAGCCAAGGTGCTGCGCACGCTCCTCGATGTCGACGCGGCACTGTACGTCCTCGATTCGCGCGAAGCGGTGCTGCCCAAGTACCGGGCCGAGATGGACATACTGAGCTCCTGTGCGCGTCCCATCCTGCCAGTCCTCAATTTCACCGCCGCGGCGCAGGCCAGACTGGCGGACTGGCAGCAGGTGCTGCCCGAACACAAGCTGCATGGATCGGTCTCCTTCGACGCGGTTGCGCCGTCCCGCGGGGCAGAGGAGGCGCTGTATCGCGCGATGGTGTTCCTGCTGCCGTCGCGCAGGGAGGATCTGCAGGCGGTCTGGGACGACATCCGACAGCAGGTCGTCGAAAGGCGCGACGCCGCGTGCCGCCTGATCGTTCAGGCGCTGGTCGACCTGGCGGCGCTGCGGCGCGAGGCGCCGAAGCAGGACGTGGTCGACGAAGGCGGCAGGCAACGGCTGCTGGCTATCCTGCGCGAAGCCGCGTTGCGTCGCGTCCGCAAGGCGGTCAGCGACATGCTGACGATCTATGGCTTCCAGCGCGACGAGGTGGACGAGACCTTGTTGCCCTGGACCGCGGGGCGCTGGGAGGCGGACCTGTTCAACCCGGCAGTGCTGCGCGAGGCCAGCATGAAGCTGGGCGCAGGCGCCGCCATCGGCGCGGCGGTCGGTCTGGCCGCCGATGCCGCCCTGGCAGGCTTGTCGCTTGGCGCAGGCATGACCATCGGCGCGGCGGTGGGCGGCATCGCCAGCCAGGGTTTCGGCGCGCTTGGCCGCAAGCTGGCGAACATCGCGCGCGGCGTCACCGAACTGTCGCTGGAGAACGAAGTGCTCTGGGTCGCCGCGCGGCAGCTGTTTGCGCTGCAGGCCGCGCTCGAACGGCGCGGTCATGCGGCCCAGGACAGGATCCATGCAGCCGAGGCGGCCGACGCGACGACCGATGCCCTGCTCAGGAAGCTGGTGGCGGCCTTGCAGCCGGCTCGCGGCTACGCACTGCCGGCGGGCGAAGTGAGGCGGTCTGATCCCAGGCTCGCTGCACTGGCCGCGACTTTGCAACCGGCCGCACGGGAGGTGGCCGCGCGCATGATCGCCCCGGACGCCGGCGCAAGCTGAGGCGGGGAGGGAGCGTTCCGCTCGCCCGGGGCGGCTTTGCTGCGTGACGGCCGGCCCCGATCGCGGCGTGGCAGACGCTTGCCCATCCTCGTCATTCGGTTCGGCCGTTGGCCGGCACCCGCGACCCGGGCATGCCGCTGTCCCCGGCTTTCCTCATGCCCGCATTGGTCCGGTAGCCCCGCGACGCCGCGGACGACGGCATTGCCCGGGCAACCGCTTCCGCCCGGCCCAGCGGCTGGCCCGTCGCAAGCAATTGCAGCGCGCATCGCCGCCTCGGCCCCATGACCGTCAACCAGCAGCACTCTCGCCTTCCTGCCGCCTTTCCGGCGGTTGACAGGCGTGTCCCCCGGGCAGGGCCGCTCCGGCGTCGCCCATCGACGCGGCCGCCGCCGGCAGCACCAGGAAGCGGGCCGCCTCGCGCATGAAGGCCTCGGGATCGAGCGGCCTGCCGATGCAGCCGTCGAAGCCCGCCGCGAGGAGTGCTTCGCGTTCGGCAGGCACATCCAGGGGGACGACCGCAAGGGCGGGAATGTCGTGCAGGGACGGGTCGTCCCTGAGCGCCCGGATCAGGTCGCGCCCCTCGGAGCGCGCCCGGTGGAGATCGCAGACGACGAGGGCAGGACGCTGGTCGCGCGCGGAGGCGAGTCCCTGCTGGTCGTCGACCGCGGGCAGCGCCGCGTAGCCCGAGGCCTCCAGCAGGTAGACCAGCAGCTCCATGCTCGCGGGGTCGTCCTCGACGAGCAGTACATGTTGCGTCGCTTGCGCATTTCCTTCGAGGCGACCCATGGCCATTCTCCCTCGCGTGGATGCCGTGCCACGCGCCGGCACGGCCGTCGCCCCTCCCTGCAGCGCACGGGAGAGCGGTGCGTCGCGGCCGGCCGCGGCACTGCCAGCTGCTAGGAGTGCGGGGAGGGCAATAAGTGCAAAAATATCGCCCGGACCGCGGGCCGCCGGTTCTGCAAACACCGGTTTTGCGTTAGGATGACGAGGCGCCGATTTGGACCTGATTGCGGGCGCTGGGCAATTGCCCGAAACAAGTACAGCTAAACGGAGAAGGAAACCATCGACCCGTTTTCAGGCCATCTGGACGGGTTTTTTTATTGATCATGAACGACACCAAGAAATTCGGCTTTACCACCACCATCCTGCACAGCGACCGCCAGAAGCCGGTGGAGCACGGCTCGCTGCACAAGCCCATCCATACCTCGGTGGCATTCGGCTACCGCGACGCGCGGCAGCTCGCCGAAGTCTTCCAGGGCAAGCAGCCCGGCTATCGCTACGGTCGCCAGGGCAACCCCACCGTGAACGCGCTGGAGGATAAGGTCACCCGCATGGAGCAGGGCGTGGCAACCATCTGCTTCGCCACGGGCATGGCCGCCATCGGCGCCATCGTGCAGGCGCTGCTGCGGGAAGGCGACCATGTGGTGTCGTCCGCCTTCCTGTTTGGCAATACCAACAGCCTGTGGCAGACCGTCAATGGGCAGGGCATCCGGGTGTCGATGGTCGACGCGACCGACGTCGCCAATGTCGAAGCCGCGCTCACGCCGCAGACCCGCGTGGTGTTCGTCGAGACCATCGCCAATCCGCGCACGCAGATCGCCGACCTGAAGCGCATCGGCCAGCTGTGCCGCGACCGCGGCATCCTCTATGTGGTCGACAACACGATGACTTCGCCCTACCTGTTCCGCCCGAAGATGGTCGGGGCCGGCCTGGTCGTCAATTCGATGACCAAGTCCATCGGCGGCCACGGCATTGCGCTGGGCGGCAGCCTGACGGATACCGGCCTGTTCGACTGGACACGCTTTCCCAACATCATCGAGACCTACAAGCGCTACGTGCCGGCCCAGTGGGGCATGGCGCAGGTGCGCGCCAAGAGCCTGCGCGATTTCGGTGCCTCGCTCGGCCCCGAAGCCGCCCATCATCTTGCGGTCGGCGCCGAGACCATGGCCTTGCGGATGGAGCGGGAGTGCGCGAACGCGCTTGCCGTGGCACGCATGCTGGAGGCCGATCCGCGGGTGGCCGCGGTGTACTATCCCGGCCTTGCGTCGCACCCCCAGCATCGTCTCGCGTCGGAACTGTTTTCCGGTTTCGGCAGCCTGTTCAGCTTCGAGCTGAAGGACGGCATCGACTGCTTCGACTACCTGAACCGGCTGTCCCTCGCGATCCCCGCCAGCAATCTCGGCGACACGCGCACGCTGGTCATCCCGGTCGCGCACACCATCTTCTTCGAAATGGGGCCGGAACGACGCGCGAGCATGGGCATCGCCGAGTCCCTGATCCGGGTATCGGTCGGCATCGAGGACACCGAGGACCTGGTCGGCGATTTCCGCCAGGCGCTCGATGAGATTCACGGCTGATTGCCAAAATTCCCAATAAAAACAATTCGCTAGGGAAATTGAATCTGGCTAAAATACGCGGGTAATTCAACGCCAGTAAGGAGCGCGTATGGCCCGGCCGGAAAAGGTCCGCCTCGGTGAAATTCTCGTCCAGCAGAAGCTGCTGTCGGAAGAGCAACTGCAATTTTCGTTGGGCGAGCAGAAGCGGACCGGGCGCAAGCTCGGCAGGGTGTTCATCGAGAACGGCTTCGTTTCGGAAGAGCAGATCTCGGGCGCGCTGGCCCGGCAGCTCAACATCCCTTACATCAATCTCAAGTTCTACAACATCAACCCGGACGTCGTGCGCCTGCTGCCGGAGACGCAGGCACGGCGCTTTCGCGCAATTGCGCTGGAAGACCGCGGCGGCCAGCTGCTGGTCGGCATGGCCGATCCGACAGACTTGTTCGCCTATGACGAAATAGCACGGTCGGCGCGTCGCAGCATCGAGCTGGCGGTGGTCACCGAGGGCGAGCTGCTGCAGGCCATCGACCGCATCTACCGGCGCACCGACGAGATCACCGATCTCGCGCGCGAGCTGGAGCAGGAGCTTGGCGACAGCAATGTCGAATTCGGCGGGCTGGCCGGCGGCACCACCGGCAATGAAGACGCGCCCGTGGTCAAGCTGCTGCAGTCGGTGTTCGACGACGCCACGCAGGTGCGCGCCTCCGACGTGCATATCGAGCCGCAGGCCGAGCGCCTGCAGATCCGCTTCCGCATTGACGGCGTGCTCCACCTGCAGACCGAGGCCGATATCAAGATCGCATCCTCGCTCGCGCTGCGCCTGAAGCTGATGTCCGACCTCGACATTTCCGAGAAGCGCCTGCCGCAGGACGGCCGCTTCGCGATCAAGGTGCGCAACCAGCAGATCGACGTGCGTATCTCGACCATGCCGACCCAGCACGGCGAGTCGATCGTGATGCGATTGCTGAACCAGGGCGGCGGCATGCTCAAGCTGGATGCGATCGGCATGCCGGCGGGGATGGTCGCCCGCTTTCGCGCGATCCTGCAGCGACCCAACGGCCTGGTGCTGGTCACCGGTCCGACCGGCAGCGGCAAGACCACCACGCTCTATGGCGCGCTGGCCGAGCTGAACTCGATGGAACGCAAGCTGATCACCGTCGAGGATCCGGTGGAGTACCGGCTGCCCGGCATCAACCAGGTGCAGGTCAACGAGAAGATCGAGCTCAGCTTCGCCCGCGTGCTGCGCTCCGCGCTGCGCCAGGACCCGGACGTGCTGCTGGTGGGCGAGATGCGCGACCAGGAAACCGCGCAGATCGGCATGCGCGCGGCGCTGACCGGCCACCTGGTGCTGTCCACCCTGCACACCAACGATGCGGTCAGCACGCCGGTACGGCTGATGGACATGGGCATTCCTCCCTACATGGTCGCCACCTCCCTGCAGGCGGTGCTGGCCCAGCGCCTCGTCAGGGTGATCTGCGAAAGCTGCACCCAGCCCTACCAGCCCAAGCCGAACGAACTCGAATGGCTGAAATCCGAACTCGGCGACACGGCGGGCGCGCGCAAGTACTTCCACGGACGCGGCTGCACGCATTGCAACGGCACCGGCTACCGCGGGCGCACCGGCGTCTACGAGATGCTCGAGATGACGGAAGCGGTTTCCGAGGCGGCCAACCAGCAGGATCCGGGCAACTTCATCCGCGTCGCCTCGGCGCAGATGGCGGGACAGACCCTGCGCCGCCATGCGGTCGCGCTGGTCGTCGCCGGGCGCACCACGGTGCTCGAGGCCATGCGCGTCAGCAACCAGTTCGAGGAATAAGCGTTGCCCTATTTCGCATACAAGGCCAGGAATGCCCGCGGCGAACTGCTGAGCGGCGTGCTGGAAAGCGCGGACACCAACGCCGCCGCCGACCAGCTGTTGTCGACCGGCGTGACGCCGGTCGATATCGCGCAGACCAGCAAGCCGGCGACCGGCAAGGATGGCGGGGTGATGGCCAGGCTGTTCGAGGAAAAGATCCGCCCTATCGACGTCCAGCTGTTCAGCCGCCAGATGTACACGCTGCTCAAGTCCGGCGTGCCGATCTTCCGCGGGCTGGCCGGCCTGCAGGAATCGGCGATCAACAAGTCCTTCGGCAAGGTGCTGCAGGACCTGCGCGAGAGCCTCGACGCCGGACGCGAGCTGTCGGCCTCGATGCGCCGCCATCCCGACGTGTTTTCCGCGTTCTACGTGAGCATGGTGCGGGTGGGCGAGATGACGGGCCGCCTCGACGAGATCTTCCTTCGGCTGTTCAATCACATGGAATTCGAGCGGGAGATGCGCGAGCGCGTCAAGTCGGCCACCCGCTACCCGCTGTTCGTCGCCATCGCCATCGTGATTGCGCTGGCGGTGGTCAACATCTTCGTGATCCCTGCGTTCACGAACGTCTACGCCAACTTCAAGGCGGAACTGCCGCTGATGACGCGCGCGCTGATCGCGGTCTCCAACTTCACCGTGCACTACTGGCCGGTGCTGCTGGCCATCGTCGCCGGCGGGTTGATCGGCTTCAGGCTGTACATCGGCACGCCCGCCGGGCGCTTCAAGTGGGACCGCCTGCGTTTGCGCATGCCGCTCGCGGGCAGCATCATCCACAAGGGCACCCTGGCGCGCTTTGCGCGCAGCTTCTCGCTGGCTTCCAGGAGCGGGGTGCCGGTGGTGCAGGCGCTCAGCACCGTTGCCAAGGTGGTCGACAACGCCTACCTCGCCAGCCGCATCGAGCAGATGCGCGACGGCGTCGAGCGCGGCGAGAGCGTGCTGCGCACCGCCACCACCACCGGCGTGTTCACCCCCATCGTGCTGCAGATGATCGCGGTTGGCGAGGAGACCGGCGAGATCGACGACCTGATGGACGAGGTCGGGGGCATGTACGAGCGCGAGGTCGAATACGAGATCAAGACCCTCAGCGCACGCATCGAGCCCATCCTGCTGGTCTGCCTCGGCGTCCTGGTGCTGGTGCTGGCGCTCGGCATCTTCCTGCCGATCTGGGACCTGGGGAAGGCGGCGTTCAGCAGATGACGCGCATGAACGACGCACTGACAGACGGGCGGCGCGCAGCAACGCCGTACCGACCGGGTCGCGGCAGCGTCATGCGCGTGCTGCGCGGGGCGCGCGGCTTCACGCTGTTCGAACTGGTGATCGTGATCTGCATTGTTGCCCTGTTCTCCGCGTTCCTGCTCGACCGGCTGCGCCTGTACCAGGAAATGGCCGAGAAGGCGGCGATGGAGCAGACTGCCGGCTCGCTGCGCAGCGCCCTGCACCTGCAGATGGCGTCGCTGATCGCAAAAGGCCGCATGCAGGACATCGAGAAGCTGGCCGAGATCAATCCGTTCAGCCTGCTTGCCGAGCGGCAGGGCAACTACCTTGGCGAGTACGATGCGCCCCCCGACGGCGAGCTCGCGAGCGGAAGCTGGTACTACGACCGTCAGCGTAGGGAGGTGGTCTACCTGGTGCACCTGCGCCGTCATTTCGTCTCGGCGGACGCGGCGGGGGACAGGGTGCGCTACAAGGTCGCCGTGCTCTACAACGACCAGCTGCCGCCGCCGCTGGCGGCGCGCGAGGTCGGCGGCCTGAGCTTCCGGGAGCAGGCGCCGTACCAGTGGCGCATTCAATAAGACAACAACGGAAAAGAACAAGAACAATCCATGGCCCGCATCGACATCGTCAACGACCTGCTCTGGCAGGCACTGCTCATCCTGCTGTGGACCGGCAGCCTGCTGGCGGTCCTGCTCGGGATGCGCCTGCTCCTGGCCCGGGACGGCGCCGCGCCCTATCCCGCCTTTCTTGACCGCGTCGTCGACCTGCAGGCGTTGCTGCGGATGCTGAACCGGCCGCGTCGCCTGGAGCGATTTTTCTATCGTCGGCACCAGATTGTCGGCGGCCTGCTGCTCGCGGGCGCGGTGTTCGTGCTCGACGCCTTCCTGCTGCGCGGCACCAAGGAAAAAATCGCATTGCTGGTGAAGTCGGACCTGCTCGGGCTGCTGGATGGGGCGGTCGCCTTTCTCGTCATTGCGAGCGTGATCGGGGCGGTGATCGGCGGCGTGATGATCTGGAAGCCGAGCCTGCTGCGGGAAGTGGAGGCCGCGTCGAACAGGTGGATTCCTCTCGAAAATGAGAAACGCCGCGGTCGCAGCTTTGATACGGTGAGCAGGATCGTCACAGGCAGGACGAAGCGGGTCGGTGGCCTGCTGGTCCTCGGCGGCTTGTACGTGTCAATCCGACTGGGTTTTTTGCTTTTTTCAGACGCCTTCAGGCTCTGATCCAGCAAAAATTCGGGCAGTTGCCGGGACGAAATTGACACCGATCATAAAAGCTGTAACATGTTTCCACAGGGAAGAATCCCGACAGGAGCCGAGGCTCTACCGCGGGGGCTGCGGCCTCTATTTCAACAAGGAAACTAATATGAACATGAAGCAAAAACAGCAGTCCGGCTTCACCCTGATCGAGCTGGTCATGGTGATCGTCATCCTCGGGATTCTCGCGGCTACCGCGCTTCCGCGATTCGTCAACCTGACCAATGAAGCAGAAGCGGCGGCGATCAAGGGTGTCAGCGGGGCTGTATCCTCTGCCTTCGCGGTCAACTACGCCGCAGCGATGGCAAAGAACAGCCAGTCCGTACGCGTCTCGGGTACCTACACTCCGGCACAGCTCACAGCGCTTGCAGGTTCTGTGATGATTGGTGGCGTCCCGACCGGTTATACCGTGACCGCTGCTGCGGATGTCGTTTGCGGTACCTCCGCAGGCGCAACTGCGAATGTGACGGTATCGAACAACGCGCATGGCACCGGCAATCAATCGGCCGCCGCAACTTTGATCTGCACGGGCTGATCACAATCCTGACGTAGCATTCGGCGCGCCGCGGGTTTCTGCGGCGCGCTTTGCATTTTGGCAGCCGAAAATCATATGGAAAAGACAGGTAGTGTCATTGAACAAATCGGCGACAAGCTGTTTGAAGAATTCAAGCGTGCAGTCCCGCTGAACCCGCAACGCCTGCGTGGAAAGAAAGTCTCGGAGGCCGAGATTCGGGCGAACACGGAAGTGGCCCTGCGGCGATTCTATGATGCGGCCCGCGCAGAACGTGCACGACACAAACTCGGCTTGCTGGCGCGCGCCCGCGTCGCGTTCGCGCTGCAACAGCGCATGCTTAGCCACGGCTATCCGGCGCCGCTCGTCAAGCAGGTTCTATTTGCGATGCTGACCTCGGTATTCATCGGCCGCAAATAAGAGCGATCGACGAACAATGATGAAGCCGAAGCGATCGCTCCTGTCCCCGCTCACCAGCAGATCCTGGCTGCTGCTGGGGACCTGGCTGGAGCGCAAGGGCCTGTCCGGGCTGGCCGAGACCTGCTACCGCAACCTCATAGCCACGGACGCCGACGGATCTGCTCAGGCCAGCCTGCGTCTGGCCCAGTCTCTGCTGGAAGATCAGCGCTTTCGCGACGCCGCCGCCATCTGCGAACAGGGCTTGAAAGTATCCCCCCGCGACGCCCGCCTCTGGTGCGCGCTCGGCGCCGCGAGAAGGCAGAGCGCCGACATGCCGGGCGCCCGCCAGGCCTATGAACAGGCGATCGCCTGCGACGACAAGTTCGCGGCCGCCTGGAGCAACCTCGGCGAGTGGCACCTCGCCGCCAACGACGCCCCGGCAGCGCTGGCGGCGCTGGACCGCGCACTGCAGATCGACCAGAAGCTGTTGCAGGCGCTGAACAACCGCAGTGCCGCCCTGTATGAGCTTGCCCGCTTCGACGAGGCGGAGGAAGCAGCCCGGCAGGCAATGGAGATTTACCCGGACGTCGCGGCGCTGCACGTCAACCTGGCCAATGCGCTGCTGCAGCGCAGCCAGGCGCAGGACGCGGCACGCGAGTACCGGCGCGCCCTCGAACTCGACCCGCAGAGCGCCGAGGCGCAGATCGGGCTATCCACCGTGCTGGGCGAGTCGAAACGGCTGGCGGCGGCCCTGGAATTCATCGAGCACACGATCGCCGTCAAGGGCGAGAACGCGCAGCGGCTCGCCGCCCTGGCCTCGGCCCAGCAGGCCAAGGGAGACTGGGAGGCCGCGGAGGCGACCAGCCGCAAGCTGCTCGACCTGCAGCCGAACAACATCGGCGCGCTGACGACACTGGCTTCCTGCCTCGGCAACCGCGGCGACCACCGCGGGGCGATCGCGCTGCAGGAGCAGGCGCTCGCGCTGCAGCCCGGCATGTCGGCGGTGTACTCGAACATCGCCTTCGCCGCCACCTATGTCCCCGACCTCACCCAGGAGGAGCTGTTTGCGTACCACGAGGAGTGGGGCAAGCGCTTCGAAAAGCCGGTCGCGCCCTGCACGGAGATCGCCGCCTTCGACCGTACCGCCGATCGCCCGCTGCGCATCGGCTACGTGTCCGGCGATTTCGGCACGCACCCGGTCGGCTTCCTGATCCGGGACGTCCTGCCCAACCACGACCGCGACCGCTTCCATGTCACCTGCTATTCGATGATGCGCGCCAGCGACCCCGTGACGGAGGCGATCCGGGCGTCCGCCGACGAATGGGTGGAGGCGCTGTTCATGAGCGACGAAGCGCTGACGCAGCGCATCCTCGACGACCGCATCGACATCCTGGTCGACCTGTCCGGCCATACCGCCTACAACCGCCTGCCGGTGTTCGCGCGCAAGCCGGCGCCGGTGCAGGCGAGCTGGATCGGCTATTTCCATTCGACCGGCCTGCGCCGCATCGACTATTTCATCACCGACCCGCACACCACCCCGGCCGACACCCGCCAGGTGTTCTCCGAGACGCCGGTCTGGCTGCCGCATACCCGCTTCTGCTACGCGCCGCCTGCCTATGCGCCCGGGGTGGCGCCGACGCCGGCGCTGGCAGGCGAGGGCATCACCTTCGGCACCTTCAATCGCATCGACAAGCTGGTCGATCCGGTGATCGCCGCATGGGTGCGGATACTCAATCGCCTGCCGGCGTCGCGCCTGCTGCTGAAAGCCGGCTCGCTCGAAAACGACAGCACCTGCGAAGCCCTGACCCGCCGTTTCGAGGCGGCCGGGCTGGACCGGTCGCGCCTCGAGCTGCGCGGACCGTCGCCCCATCCGGAGATGCTGGCCGAATATGCCGACATCGACATCGCGCTTGATCCGTTCCCGTTCAATGGCGGCATGACCACGCTGGAAGCGCTCTGGATGGGCGTGCCCGTCGTGACGCTCGCCGGCGAAAGCGTGGTAGGGCGCCAGTCGACCGCGGCGCTGGCCAATCTCGATCTGCGGGCGCTGGTGTTCGACGACGTCGACGCCTATGTCGACGGCGCCGTCGCGCTGGCATCCGACATCGACCGTCTCTCCGCACTGCGCGCGTCCCTGCGCGACCGCATGGCGCGCAGCCCGATCTGCCAGCCGGCCCGGTTCACGCACGACCTGGAGACCCTGTACCGGGCAATGTGGCAGGCCTGGTGCCGCGGCGAGAAGCTCGGCACGGCCGTGCAGCAATCCGGCCCGCTGTCCTTGCGCCGCGTGCTCCACGTCGGCTGCGGCCCCACCGACATCCGTTCCCTGCCGCCGCTGTTCCAGCGGCGCTGGCAGGAGATCCGGCTCGACATCGACCCGGGCGTGCGGCCGGACGTCGTTGCCACCATGCTCGACATGGCGCCGGTGGAGAGCGAAAGCGTGGACGCGGTGTATTCCTCGCACAACCTGGAGCACCTGCATCCGCATGAAGTCGAGGTCGCGTTACGCGAGTTCCGGCGCGTGCTGAAGCCGGACGGCTTCCTGCTCCTGACCTGTCCCGACCTGCAGGCGGTCTGCCGGCTGGTGGCGGACGACAAGCTGGAGGATGCCGCCTACGTCTCCCCGGCCGGACCGATCGCGCCGATCGACATGCTCTACGGCCATCGGCCCGCGATGGCAAAGGGGAATCTCTACATGGCGCACAACACCGGCTTCACCGCGCGCACCCTGCAGCGGGCGATGGAGGAGGCCGGATTCGGCAGCGTGACAGTGGAGCCCAGGTCCGGCTTTGCCCTTTGGGCGCTGGCCTATCAGGGACGCGCGGAACCGCAGCGGATCGCGGCGGACAAGGCAGCGGGCTTCCCTTGAGTCCATCCGCAGGCAATGGCTATACTTTCCAAAAGGTAAATCGTCCAACTCATGAAGGCAGCGTGCTTGCGATGACTGAAAGGGGCTTCACACTCGTCGAACTGGTGATGGTGCTCGTCATTCTCGGCATCCTCGCGGTCTTCGTCCTGCCCCGGCTGGGCGGGGTGAACGAGTTTCGCGACCGCGCCTTCGCCGACGAGGCGCTGTCCATGCTGCGCCATGCGCAGAAACAGGCAATCGCGCAGAACACGGCGGTCTTTGTCCGGCTGGACGGTACCAGCATCGCGCTCTGCCACGACGCCGACTGCGCCCAGCCCGTCATCGCGCCGGGCAGCCGCAACAGCGGCAGTGCGGAAACCCTTGCCGCCTGCGGCAACAGCACAAGCTGGTATTGCGCGGCGGTCCCGGCCGGCGTCAGCTACACCGCCGCGAATGCCGGCGGAGCGTCCTACGTCGCCTCGGCGGCGCGCTTCTACTTCGACGGTCTCGGCCGGCCCTTCAACACGGGCGACGTTGCGCAGGTATCCAATTTCGCCAGCCGTCTCGATCTCACCATCAACGGCGCGGGCGCGGCGCGCAGCATCGCCGTCGAGCAGGAGACCGGCTATGTCCATTGACAGCCGCGCCCGCCGGCGCCAGGCCGGCCTGACCCTGGTCGAACTGATCATCTCGATGGTCATCATCGGGGTCGGCGTGGTCGGCATTCTGCAGGTGCTTACGCTGACCGCGCGGCACAGCGCCGATCCGCAACAGCGCAAGCAGGCGCTGGCGATTGCCGAAGGCTTGATGGAAGAAGTGCGGATGGCCAGGTTCACGTTCTGCGATCCATCGGATGCCAACGCAGCGCTTGCCACGACCGCGGCGACGGGCGCGGCCGGCTGCGCGACCACGCCCGAGCAGCCCGGCCCGGATGCGGGCGAGATCCGGCCCTACGACAACGTCAACGACTATGTCGCCGCATTCGGCACGCCGCAGTCCTACACGACGGACGCCGCCGGCAATGCCTTCACCGCGACGGTCGGCGCCTATCAGGCCAGCGTGGCGGTCACGCAGGACGGCGGCCTCGGCCCGGCCGGGACCCAGGTACCGGCCGATGCCGCGCTGCGCATCACGGTTACCGTCGCCTATGGCAACGACGCCGTCGTGCTCGAAGGTTATCGCACGCGCTACGCACCGAGGGCGCTGCCATGAGGAAGGTCGCACGCCGGGCGCAGTCAGGCTTCACGCTGGTGGAGATGGTGATGGTCATCGTCATCACCGGCATCATCAGCGCCATCGTTGCCGTCTTCATCGCGCGGCCGGTGGAGGGTTACGTGGACACGGTCGCGCGCGCCGAGCTGACCGATATCGCAGACATCGCGCTGCGCCGCATCGCACGGGACCTGCGGCTGTCCCTGCCTAACAGCGTGCGGGTGACCACCGGCGCCGACGGCAACCCCTACCTGGAACTGCTGCTGACGACGACCGGCGGGCGCTACCTGGCGGAAGAGGACGGCGTCGGCACCGACTTCCTCAGATTCGAGACGGTGCCGACCTGTCCGGCCGACTGCCGCTTCGAGGTGGTCGGTCCGCCGCCGCAGCCGCCGATCCAGGTCGGCAACCAGATCGTGGTCTACAACCTGGGGCCGGGACTCGAGCCGGCCGATGCCTACAACTGCGCTTCCCCGATGGGCTGCAATCGTGCCACGGTCGCCGCCGTCACCGGGCAGGTTGTGACGCTGTCGACCAATCCCTTCGCGACGCAGACACCGCCGATGCGCTCGCCGGCACACCGCTTCCAGGTGGTCAGCACGCCCGTCACCTACACCTGCCGCGGCGGCAGCCTGCTGCGGTTCTGGAACTACCCGATCGTGCCGGCCCAGCCGGCGTCGGCGGCGGCGCTGGCCACCGCTGCCGGCGTGCGCTCTGCGCCGCTGGCCAACGGGATCACGAGCTGCCGTTTCGACTACAGCCAGCTCGCGAACCGGCGCACCGGCCTGGTCGGCCTCACCATCGGCATGAACGTCCCGGGCACGAACGCCGGTGCGGTCACGCTGTTCCAGCAGGTCCACGTGGACAACGCGCCATGAAGAATCGTCCTGGCTGCAATCCGCAATCTGGCTTCAGCCTGATCAGCGCCATCTTCCTGCTGGTGGTGCTGGCCGTGCTCGGGGCCGCGATCGTCCAGGTGTCGACCGCGCAGCATATCGGCTCGGCGCTCGACCTGCAGGGCGCGCGCGCCTACCAGGCGGCGCGCGCCGGCATCGAGTGGGGCTTGTTCCGGGAGCTGGAGCAGAATGCCTGCCCCGGTGCGCCGGCCTCGTTCCAGCCGCCTGCGACGACCGATCTCGGGCAGTTCACGGTGACGGTGACCTGCATCCGGACGGCGACGGCGGTGCCTGGCGTGGTACGACGCCGGATTCAATCGGTTGCATGCAACGCGCCGCAGGCGGGCGAACCGCGCTGCCGGCCGAACCAGCCCGGCGGGCCGGATTATGTCCAACGCACCGTACAGGTGGACTTCTGAGGCGACGGTCATGAAAAACATGAAGATCAGCATCGGCTTGTCGTTCCTGCTCCTGCTCCTGTCCCTGCTGATTGCGGGCCGGCCCGCGCACGCGGACACCCCGGTGGCACTTCTGGAAAGTTTTGCGGGCAACGTCAACTTCACCGGCACCCAGCAGACCCTGCGCACCCGGACCAACAACAACGACGCATGCAGGCTGGTCGCCAACGCGACCTCGTCCAACGGGTCGAACGCCACCTCCGCCGACCTCGCCGTTCCCGGCGGCGCGACCATTCTCAAGGCCTACCTGTACTGGGCCGGGTCGGGCACGTCGGCGGACTACAACGTGACCTTCAATGGCAGTGCGGTAAGCGCGCCGGCGAACCGCCGCTATACCTCCAATACCGGTGGCGGACGCGTCTTCTTCAGCGGCGTGGCGGACGTCACCGCGGAGGTCGAGGAGCGCCGTTCCGGCACCTACAGCTTTGCCAACCTGACGGTCAACAACGGCGATACCTGGTGCGACAACTCGACAGTGCTCGGCGGCTGGGCACTGCTCGTCATCTATTCGCTGCCGACGGAAACCTTCCGCGTGCTCAACCTGTATGAAGGCTTTCAAAATTACAGCGACAGCAGCATCACGCTCGACGTCAGCAATTTCCGCACGCCCAACCCGCTCGGCAACGCGACCGGCAAGCACGGCCACATCACCTGGGAAGGCGATCCCGACATCGGTGGCGGCGCGGAACCGGAAAGCCTGTCGTTCAACGGCGTCGTCCTTACCGATGCGCTGAACCCGGTCAACAACCAGTTCAACTCCGCCAGCAACATCAACGGCGACAACGCCTCCTACGGCATCGATTTCGATGCCTATACCCTCAACTCGACGCACATGAGCGGCGGGCAGACCACGGCGAGGACCATCTACCGTACCAGCCAGGACCTGGTTCTGCTGTCGGCCGAGATCGTCGCGGTGCCCAATGTGCCGACTGCCGACCTCGAGCTGAGCCTGGTGCGCAACGGCCCGCTGACCGCCGGCAGCGCGACGACTTATACCGTCACGGTGACCAACAACGGTCCGAACAACGAACCGGGACCGATCACCGTCGCCCCGGAAGGCAGCTGGCCGTCTTCCCTGACCTTGGCGGGGGCGGCCGGCAGCGGCTGGACCTGCGGTGGCACCGGCTGCAGCTATAACGGCAACCTTGCGCCGGGCGCCGTCACGCCGCCGCTCACGCTGACGGTCAACGTCGCGTCCGGCGCGTCGGGCAGCGCCACGATCGCCGCGCGGGCGACCGGCTCGCGGTTCGACAACGTGCAGGCCAACAACGTTGCCTCTGACAGCACGACCATCATCCAGCCGCCCCACCACATCCGTATCGAGCACGACGGCACCGGACAGACCTGCATGCCGGAGACGGTGACGATCAGGGCATGTGCAAATGCATCGTGCAGCACGCCTTATACGGGCACCGTGACCACGACCCTGTCGCCGTCCGGCTGGAACAGCAACCCGATCACGTTCAGCGGCGGCAGCACGACCGCCACGCTCTCGATCCCGACCGCGCGCAACATCACGCTCGGCGCCAGCGCCACCTCGCCAACGCCGGCCGCCGCCACGCGCTGCTTCCGGGGCGGCACCGAAAGCTGCAGCATGTCCTTCACCGCATGCGCACCCTCGATATGCGGCAGCGGCGCCATCAACGGCACCATCAACACCTATTATCCGGTGACCCAGAGCCTGGCCGCCGGCGCCAGCACGGTCACCCTCGGCGCTTCCGCCGGCAGCAGCACCCAGCTTGCCAGCGGCGACCTGGTGCTGATCATGCAGATGCAGGACGCGACGATCACCACCAGCGACACGTCGAGCTACGGCGTGGTCTCGCAGTCGGGCGCCGGCAAGTACGAGTACGCCACCGTCACCTGGGTGGCGGGGAATACGGTCAAGCTCGACGGCGGCCTGGTCAACGCCTACACGGTGCAGAACGGCAGCAACAGCGTTGCCCAGAAGACGGTGCAGCTCATCCGGGTGCCGACGTACTCGTCCGGCACGCTCGGCGCCGGCCTCACCGCCATGGCCTGGAACGGCAGCACCGGCGGCGTGCTCGCCTTCGATGTCGCCGGCACGCTGAACCTGAACGGCGCCACCGTCAACCTGGCCGGCAAGGGCTTCCGGGGCGGCGGCGGACGTACGCTGGGCGGCGGCAGCGGCAGCAACGACGACTACCGGACGCTGGCAACCAACAATGCCAACGGGTCGAAGGGCGAAGGCATCGCCGGCACGCCGCGCTATGTGAACGACGCCGGCGCGCTGCAGAACACCGGGGTGGAGGGCTACCCCAACGGGAGTTACGCTCGTGGCGCGCCGGCGAATGCCGGCGGCGGCGGCACCGACGACAACCCCGGATCCAACGACGAGAACACGGGCGGCGGCGGCGGCGGCAATGGCGGCGCCGGCGGCATCGGCGGCTATGGCTGGAATGCCGCGATTTCGCCCGGCCGCGGTATCGGCGGACGGGCGGTCACCGGGCTCGGAGCCTCGCTGCTGACCATGGGAGGGGGCGGCGGCGCCGGCTCCTCCAACAACGGCTCAGGCACGCCGGGCAGCGGCTTTGCCAGCAGCGGCGCGGCAGGCGGCGGCATCATCATGCTGCGCGCGGGCAGCCTGGCGGGCACTGGCACCTTCAATGTCAGCGGTGCGGCGGCGAACACCACTGTCGGCAACGACGGCAGCGGCGGCGGCGGTGCGGCGGGTGCCGCGCTGGTGCTGGCCGGTGGCGGGACATCCGGCCTGAATGTGATTGCCAACGGCGGCAACGGCGGCCGTAACAGCGGCGACGGTTCGGCGCACGGTCCGGGCGGCGGCGGCGGCGGCGGTCTTGTCCTCGCGTCCGGCGGACTGGCCGGTTGCAACGTGGCGGGCGGCAGCGCCGGCACCACGGCCAACAACAATACCTATGGTTCCGGCGGCGGCAGTGCCGGCAGCTGCGGCACGGGCCTCACGGCGGAACAGATCGTCGGCGCGCCTTTCGGGGCCGGCGCATGCGCGTCGGCGCTCAGGCACTACGGGATCAGCCACAGCGGCAGCGGCCTCACCTGCGAGGCGGAGCCGGTGGTGATTACCGCGCACGACGACAACCACGGCCGGGTCAGCGCCAACGGCCGCACCATCACGGTGACGGCGGCGGCCACCAGCAATGGGGCAGCCAGCGGCACCTGGCTCGCCGCCGCGGACAACTGCAGCATGACCTGCTTCGACACCGGCGGTGCCGCCAGGGCCTGCGGCAACAGTCTCACGCCGACCAGCGGAAACAACGGCGTCGCCAGCTATACCTTCGCCAGCAACGAGTCGGGTATCCGGCTCTGCCTCAAGCAGAGCAGCGCCATTACCCAGAACATCAGCGTCAGCGACGGGCTGACGGAAGAGTCGGCCAGCGAAGATCCGAATCTTGCCTGGAGCAATACCGGCATCCGTTTCTATGCGGATGGCCAGGTCGACCAGATCGGGACGCCGGTGCCCCTGATCGCGGGCATGCCGTCGAACCTGTCGCATGCGGAGCAGGTGCCGAAAGCGATCACCATCCGCGCCCTGAAGACCTCGGAGACGGCGCCGGCCCGCTGCGTGTCCCTGCTCGGCGCATCGCCTGCGACCAAGACCGTGCAGTTCGGTTACCAGTGCGTGGATCCGGGCAGCTGCCAGGCAAGCAATGCGCTGGAGGTCAACGGCACGGCGGTTGCCGGATCGGCTGCGACGCCCAGCCCGACCAGCAATGTGCAGGTCAGTTTCGACGCCAACGGCCACGGCAGCATCAACCTGCGTTACCTCGACGTCGGGAAGATCCGGCTGTATGCCCAGGCGGCGGTGACCGACCCGGCAACCGGCAGCAACGTCAGCATCGTGACCGGTGCCAGCAACAACATCCTGGTCAGGCCGTATACCTTCTCGGTAACGCCCTGCACGACCGGTGTGCCGTGCAACAGCGACCCGGCCGACCCGGACATCGCCGGCGGGGGGCCGGCATTCGCGCAGGCGGGCGACATCTTCGGCGCCACCATCCGGGCCCGCGCCTACAATCCGGCGGACCCGACCGGCTATGGCGGCGTCACGCGCAGCTTCGGCCTCGGCACGGCTAACGGCAGCGAGACCGTCTCGCTGAGCCACAGCCTGAAAGGTCCCGCCGGCGGTGTCGAAGGCACGCTGGACGGCACCAAATCGCTCCTGCGCAATACATTCGCCAACGGCGTGGCCAGCGTCAGCGACCTGCGCTGGGATGAAGTGGGCGTGATCGAGCTGACCGCGTCGCTCGCCACCTTCCACGGCGCCGCCCCGGTCATCAAGGGCAGCAGCGGCAATGTCGGGCGCTTCATCCCGCATCATTTCGACACGGTGACCGCGGGCGGCATGTCCTGTCCCGCCGGCCTGGTCTGCCCGGCGCAATTCAATGGCTTCGTCTATTCCGGACAGCCGTTCGGCACCCGCGTGATCGCCAGGAACGCCAGCGGCGCGACCACGCGCAATTACACAGGCGGATTTGCCCGGAACGTCTCGCTGGCGGCGTGGAACAATATCGGCAGCGCGGCGACCGCGCAGAATCCGTCCGCCGGCACCCTGCGCGTCAGCGGCGGTGCAGCGACGGTGGCGGCCTCGGCGTTCAGCCAGGGCGAAGCCGAGCTGAGCGAGACCAGCTACACCCTGCCGAATCCCTACCCGGGCAGCGTGCCGCCTCCCGGCCCGACCAGCATCTGGTTGCGGGCGACGGAAACCGGCGCCAACAGCGACGGCGTGACATCGCTGCGCGGCACGGCGTCGGTGGAAGGCGGGATGTCGATACTCAGCGGCCGCTTCCTGGTCGAGAACGCCTACGGCTCGGAACTGCTGCGCCTGCCGATACAGGGCGCCGCGCAGTACTACAACGGCAGCCGCTGGGTGCGGACCGATACCGATACGTCGAAGATCGTGGCGCCAACCGGCGTCGTCTTCAGCAATTACCGCCAGAACCTGACGGCCCCGTATGTTAACGTCAGCGGCGCGGGACCGGCCACGCCGGTGACCACCACCCTGGTCGGCGGCAAGTGTCCCGAGGCCGGCTGCTTCGTCCTGGCGGCCCCGGGTGCCGGCCGCAACGGCAGCGTCGACATCCGCGTGACTTCGCCGACCTGGCTGCCGAGCACCACCGGGCGCGCCACCTTCGGCATGGTCAAGCCCGGGCAGGTGATTTACATCCGAGAAATGTACTAGCGAGACGAGCTATTTCTATTGGGAAATCAATGTGTTAAGCAGGGAAAGTGATTGACAGCAATAGTCGAATCACTTAAGTTCGACCAACTCCTTTTTCGGTTTGCAGGTATGGGTTTTTTCAAGAGCGCCAAGAAGATGTCCGGCTGGCTGGCGTTCCATGTCCAGACAGGAGGCATCAGTGCCGCTGCCGTGCGTCGTCCTCCCGGCGCGCTTCCCGTGGTGGAGGCCGTGGCCTATTCGGCCACAGGCCAGGCAGGCCAGGGCGCGGCCCTGGAGCGCATCGGCAAGGACCTCCACGCGGGGCGCTACAAGTGTTCCAATCTGCTCGCAGCCAATGAATACCAGCTGCTCTCCGTGGATGCGCCGAACGTTCCCCCGGACGAGCTCAAGACGGCGATGCGCTGGCGCCTGAAGGACATGCTCGACTACCGGGTGGACGATGCGACGGTCGACGTCTTCGGCATTCCCGGCGACCGACGCGGTTCCGCCCGCACGGCGCAGATGTACGCGGTGGCGGCGCGCAACCAGCTGATCCAGCAGCGGCAGGCCCTGTTCGAAACGGCACGTGTGCCGTTGCAGGCCATCGACATTCCGGAAATGGGACAGCGCAACATCGCGGCCCTGATGGAGACCGAGGGAAGGGGCGTGGCGATGCTGTCCTTCGGCGACGATGGCGGACTGCTGACGATCAGTTTCTCCGGCGAGCTGTACCTGTCGCGGCGGATCGACGTCGCGGCGGATCAGCTTGATCACCCGGATGAAAACGTGCGCCAGTCGGCCAGCGACCGCATCACCCTCGAGCTGCAGCGTTCGCTCGACCACTTCGACCGCCAGTACCATTTCATCACGCTGTCCAGGCTCGTGCTGGCGCCGCTCGTATCCGGCCAGTCCGCATTGCAGGAATACCTGGGCGCGAACCTGCAGCTGCCGGTCGAATCCCTGCAGCTCGATACGATCCTCGACCTTGCCGCCGCACCGGCGCTGAAGTCATCGGCGGAACAGCAACGGCATCTGCTGGCAATCGGCGCCGCCCTGCGCACCGAGGAGAAAGCGCTTTGAGCCAGCAGATCAATCTTTTCAATCCGATCTTCCTCAAGCAGAAGCGGTATCTCTCCGCGGCCACGATCGTGCAGGCGCTCGGCATGCTGCTCGCGGGCGCGCTGCTGCTGGCGGCATGGACCGGCTACCAGGCGTCTTCGCTGCGCGAGGAGGCCGAGGTCGGCGCCCGGCAGCTTGCTGCCGCACAGTCGCAGCTGAACAGCCTCTCCGGTGCCGCGAGCGGGCAGAAGGACGAGGCGCTCGAGAACAAGGTGCGTGACACGGAAGCCGAGTTGAAGGCGATGCGGCAGGTGTTCGACGTGCTGCGCGCGGGCGAGCTGGGCAATACCCGGGGATATTCGGAATACATGGGCGCCTTTGCCCGGCAGTCGGTTGACGGCCTCTGGCTGACCGGTTTCGGCATTCACGGCGCGGGCGCCGAGATCGCCCTGTACGGCCGGGCGCTGCGGGCGGAGCTTGTGCCTGCCTTTATCGGCCGTCTGGGGCGCGAGCCGGTCCTGCAGGGAAAATCCTTCGCGGCGCTCGACATCCGCGTGCCGCAGGGCAGCGGCGACAAGGCTGACGCCGCGCCGGCGCCCTATCTCGAGTTCAGCCTGCGTTCCGCCGGCCTGACCCGCGAATCCGCCGAAACGGGGGGCAAATGAAGCAGTACTGGGAACGCCTTTCCCTCAAGGTCGATGCGCTGAGCCTGCGCGAGCGGGTCATCATCTTCGTGCTGGCGGCGCTTGTGCTGCTTGTCCTGGTCAATGCCTTCCTGCTCGATCCGCAATACCGCGCGCAGAAGCAGCTGTCCGACCGCATCCGCGACCAGCAGACGCAGACGGCGGCGTTGCAGGCCGCGATACGGCAGCAGGCACTTGATCGCGACAGCGATCCGGTGCAGGCCAATACCGCCAGGCTGCGGCAGCTGCAGGGGGACCTGGACCAGGTGCGCAGCGCGCTCGGCAACCTGCAGCAGGGCCTGATCGCGCCCGATCGGATGGCGGCGCTGCTGGAGGACATACTGAAGCGCAATCGCGGCGTGCAACTGGTTTCGCTCAAGACGCTGCCGGCCTCCGCGATCGTCAGCATCGGCGAGGACGCCGCGAAAGCGGATGCGAAGGCGGACGACAAGACCGCGTCACGCCCGCCACAGGCGGCCGGCGGGATCTACAAGCACGGGGTGCAGCTTGTCATCCGCGGCCCCTACCTGGAAATCATGAACACGCTGGCGCAGCTGGAGACCATGCCCTGGCAGCTGTTCTGGAGCCAGGCCAGTCTGGGTACGGAACACTATCCGGACTCGACCCTGACACTGACGCTCTATACGCTGAGCCTGGATGCGAAATGGATGAAACTGTGACGCCGCTTCAGCGCCTGGCATGCGTGGCCTGCGCGATATGCGGGACGGCCGCCCTGGCGCTGTCCACGCCCGCTTTCGGTGAAAGCAGCCGGCCGCTCGTCGACCCCACCAGGCCGGCCGTGGCGGGCGGCATAGCGGGGGCAGCCGCCTCCGCCGCCGGCGCGGCGACGCCGCCGGAGCTGCAGTCGATCATCGTCGGCCCGGGCCGCAGGGAAGCCGTGATCAGCGGACAGACCGTGAAACAGGGCGACCGCTACGGCGATGCCCGCGTAACGAAAATCACCGAGACGGAAGTACAACTCCGTAGCGGAACCCATGTGCAGACTCTCCGGCTCTTTCCGGCGCTCCAGAAGCGGCGCCCCGAAGCAGCCGCTGGCGTCCGGCCTCCGCGCCGAAGCGATTAAGGATAAGGTGCAGCGTGCATAGAAAAATACTGGCGATCGTCATTGCGAGCCTGGCGGGGTGTGCCACCCAGCAGCCGGGACAGGCTACCTTCGACCTCATCAATGCCGAAATGAGCAAGGCGGCAACGGCGGCTCCCGCGCAGCCGGACGCGGTGTCGGCCGCGCTGCTGCCGCCGCTGCAGATCGAAGTGCCGAAGCCGAAGCAGCCGCTGGAAGAGCGGTTCAGCCTCGCATTCAACAACGTGCCGGCGCAGCAGTTCTTCATGTCCCTGGTCTCGGGCACGAGCTACAACATGCTGGTGCATCCCGAGGTCAGCGGCACCATATCGGCGAACCTCAAGGACGTCACCCTGTTCGAGGCGCTGGACGCCATCCGCGACCTCTACGGCTACGACTATGCGGTCGAAGGCCGGCGCATCGTCGTCAAGCCGCTGTCCATGCAGACCAAGGTATTCCACGTGAACTACCTGACCGGCAACCGCCGCGGCAGCTCCGATACCCGCGTCAGCTCCGGGTCCGTCGGCGACGTGCAGCCGTCCAGCACGGCGCCCAACAATGCCTTCGGCAACAACCTCAACAACAATTCGAACGGCGGAACCGTCGTGCGCGCCGCCGAGAGCGCCAAGGTATCGACTGCGCTCGTCAGCGACTTCTGGGGCGAATTGCGCAGTTCGCTGGAGGCCATCGTCGGCAGCAATGCCGAAGGCCGCAGCGTGGTGATCAGCCCGCAGGCCGGCGTAGTGGTGGTGCGCGCAATGCCCGACGAGCTGCGCAACGTCGCCGCCTACCTCAAGGCAACCCAGCTGTCGGTGGACCGGCAGGTGATCCTCGAAGCCAAGATCATCGAGGTGCAGCTCAATGACGGATTCCAGACCGGCGTCAACTGGTCAGCCTTCCGTAACCATGGCAACAGCCGCGGATCGGTCGGCATCATCTCGCCGGGCGCCGGCATCAGCACACTCGGCGCGAACGGTGCGCCCACCGCGTTGTCGAGCGCGGGCGCCACCGCGATCGGCGCCGTGCCGGGCACGTCGCTGGCGTCGCCCGCGTCGGCCGCGGGCTCGCTGTTCGGACTGGCCTTCCAGACCAGCAATTTCGCCGCCCTGATTTCCTTCCTCGAAAGCCAGGGCACGGTGCATGTGCTTTCCAGCCCGCGCATCGCCACTCTCAACAACCAGAAGGCGGTGCTCAAGGTCGGTACCGACGAATTCTTCGTGACCAACGTCAGCGCCACCACCACCACCGGCACCTCGACCACCACTACGCCAAGCGTCACGCTGCAGCCGTTCTTCTCGGGCGTCGTGCTGGACGTCACGCCGCAGATCGACGACAGCGGCAACATCATCCTGCACGTCCATCCATCCGTCAGCCAGGTCAGCACCGTCAACAAGCTGATCGACCTCGGCAGCCTGGGCGGTTCGCTGAACCTGCCGCTGGCATCCAGCGACACGTCCGAGACGGACAGCGTGGTCCGCGGCCGGGACGGCCAGATCGTCGCCATCGGCGGACTGATGCGCCAGGCCAGCGTGTCCGACCGCTCGCAGGTGCCGGGCGCGGGAAACCTGCCCGGTGTTGGTCACCTGTTCAAGAACACCAGCCAGTCGGTGCAGAAGCGGGAGCTCGTGATCCTGCTGAAGCCGACGATCGTGCAAGGCGAAGGCAACTGGTCGCAGGACATACTCGAGAGCCAGCAGCGCATCCAGCGACTCAATCCGCAAGCACCACCTCTGCAGTAGCGGACGGCATGTACAAGACCCACTTCGGACTGCACGAGCTGCCGTTCGGGATCACGCCCGACACCAGCTACTTCTTCGCCTGCGCCAATTATCAGGAAGCCCTCAACACGCTGCTGATCGCGACGAAGAATGGCGAGGGCTTCATCAAGATCACCGGCGAGGTCGGCGTCGGCAAGACCCTGCTGTGCCGGAAGTTCATGGCGAGCCTGGGCCCGGAGTTCGTCACCGCCTACATACCCAATCCCTTGCTGGAGCCGCGCACCCTGATGCTTGCGCTGGCGGACGAGCTGGAGATCCCGCAGGAAAAGGATGTCGACCAGCACCAGTTGCTGAAGGCGATCAACCACCGTCTGCTGGTCCTCGCCCGCAGCGGCAAGCGGGCCATACTCTGCCTCGACGAAGCCCAGGCCATGCCGATCGAGACGCTGGAGGCGCTGCGCCTGCTCACCAACCTCGAGACCGAGAAGCGCAAGCTGCTGCAGATCGTGATGTTCGGCCAGCCCGAGCTCGACCGGAAGCTCGACCAGGAAGCGATCCGGCAGCTGCTGCAGCGCATCTCCTTCCACTATCATCTCGGCCCGCTCAGCCGGGAAGACATGGAGTTCTACGTCTCGCACCGGCTGCGGGTCGCGGGCTATGCGGGAGGCAGGCTGTTCGAGCGTCGTGCGGCGAAGCTGCTTCATGCCTCCAGCAAGGGCATACCGAGGCTGATCAATATTCTTTCGCACAAGGCCCTGATGCTGGCCTATGGCGAGGGCAAGCAACAGGTGGTCGCTCGCCATGTCCGGGCAGCTGCGCGCGACACCGGCGCGGCGCGCCATCCATCCCGGTACCGGGCGTGGGCCTGGGCCGGACTGCCGGCGTTGCTGGCCGCAACTGGAATGGGATGGGTTTTACTCAAATGAGCCTGATCAATCAGATGCTCCAGGACCTGGACGCGCGACGGTCGGAAGTCAGCGGAAACGACGCCTACGGCCAGCAGGTCCGCGCGGTGCCGCCGCGCCGCGGCGTACACCCGGCATGGTGGGTCTGCCTGGCACTGGCGGTTCTGTCCGCCGGCCTGATCGCGTGGCTGCTGCTGCGACCGGTGCCCGAGCAGCCCGCCGCGGCGCGCCTTCCACTGAGGCTGGACGCGCAGCTGCAGGCGCCGCCGGTGCAGCCGCCGGCAGAACAACATCCGACGGCCACCCGACCTGGAAGCGCAAACCCGGCGCCTGGTCCGGCGCCTGCGCCGCCACCGCCCCTGGCGGAACCGGCGCCACCGCGTATTGCGCCGGCCGTGCCCGTGCCAATGCCCGTATCCGCGTTGCCGGCGGCCGAGCTCGCGCCCCCGCCGTCGCCCGAGCCGAAGCCACGTCCTCAGCATGCCGTGCCTCCCGCGTCAACGTCCCGTCCCGCTGCTGAACCGCAAACCGTGAAAGCGGCTGCCGCAAAAGCGGAACCGCCGCAGGAAGCAGCCGTTCCGGCTGCGACGCCTATCGCGAAGCAGGTCAGGGAGTTGACGCCGCAGCAGCGCGCCGAGAATGAATACCGGCGGGCGCTCGGCCTGCTCCAGCAGGGCAGGAGCACGGACGCTGCGGCGGCGCTCGAACAGGCGCTGCAGCTCGACGCCCGCCACGCCGGGGCTCGCCAGGCGCTGGTCGGCACCTTGCTGGATGCAAGAAGGCAGGACGAGGCGCTGCGGCGGGCGAGGGAAGGACTTGCGCTCGACCCGGCCCAGCCCGGGCTGGCAATGATCGTGGCACGCATCCAGCTGGAACGGGGCGAGGTGCGCGCCGCAATCGAGTCGCTGGAACGCGGCCTGCCGCACGGCGCCGAACGCGCCGACTACCAGGCCTTCCTTGCCGCGCTGCTGCAGCGGGACGGTCGCCACAAGCAGGCAGTCGAGCACTATGTACTGGCCCTGCAGCGCGCGCCGGACAACGGCGTCTGGTGGATGGGGATGGGCATTTCCCTGCAGGCAGACCAGCGGGCTGCGGAGGCACAGGAAGCATTCCGCCGCGCCCGTGCCAGCGGTACGCTCACGCCGGAGCTGCAGGCCTTCGTCGAGAGCCGCCTCGGCCAGCTGCAGCGCTGACCCCGGCGCGGTTCGTCATGCGATGCGCGAGGCGGTCTCGCGATCGACGATCTTGTCGAAATACGCCGGCTTGAAGTTCCGCATGCGCAGGAGCAGGGCCGGGGCCTCGGCTTCGTGCAGGAGCACCGACGCTTGCTCGGGCCGCAGGAAGCGTTGCGCGACCACGTGGCCGAGGAAGCCGATCAGCCCGTCATAGAATCCGTCCACATTCAGCAGTCCGATCGGCTTTTCGTGAAGGCCGAGCTGCGCCCAGGTGAACACCTCGAACAACTCTTCCAGCGTGCCGATGCCACCGGGCATGGCGATGAAGCCGTCCGACAGCGCGGCCATCATCGCCTTCCGTTCATGCATGTCCTTCACGATGTGCAGCCGGGTCAGGCTGCGATGGCCCACTTCCTTGTCCATCAGCGCCTGCGGAATGACGCCGGTGGCTTCGCCGCCCAGGCGCATCACTTCGTCGGCGATCACGCCCATCAGGCCGACGTTGCCGCCGCCGTAGACCAGCGCGATGTTGTCCGCCACCATCGCGGCGGCAAGGGCGCGGGCAGCTTCGGCATACCGGGGAGAGGCGCCGATGGAGGAGCCGCAGTAGACGCAAAGGGATTTCATGTCGGGCAGGTCGCCAAGAGGTGGTGGTTGCAGGGAACGCTGCGGCAAACGCGGCAGGCGGGCGATGGCGCGGTGCTCATCTCAGTTTCTTCAGGTTTTCCGCGGTCAGCTTCTCGAACACCTCGCGCGTCTCGCCGCGCAGGTAGGGACCGATCAGCGACAGCACCTGGTAGCAACCGCGGGCGAGGGCGTCGGCCATCACTTCCTGCTCGGTGTATTGCCGCGGGTTGCGTACGTACTCATACGATAACCAATAGGTCGCGACCACGACGATGTTGTTTGCCAGGCCGTCGATTTCCATGTCCGTGGCGACCAGCGCCTGGTCGTCACGCAGGCCGAGGCAGAGCTGCTGGGCGACCTTGGTCTTGTGCGCGAGGATCTGCTTGAAATGCAGCTCCAGCTTGCGGTTGCGCGAGAGCAGGTCGCTCAGGTCGCGGTAGAAGAAGCGGTAGCGCCAGACCAGTTCGAAGCTCAGGTGCAGGTACATCCAGACGTCGTGCATATTGGGCCGGCGGTCCGCCGGCACCGCGAGCATGCGGCTGATCTCCGCCTCGAACTGGGCGAAGAGCGAATTGACGATATCGTCCTTGTTCCGGAAATGGTAGTACAGGTTGCCCGGCGAGATGTTCAGCTCTTCCGCGATCACCGTCGTGGTGATGTTCGGTTCGCCGAATTCGTTGAACAATCGTAGTGACAGTTCGAGTATGCGCTCGCGCGTCCTGCGCGGTGCCTTATGCTGCATGCTGGCTGCCTCCCGTTTCAGCAGTGTCTTGTTTTCCCGCCCGCCAGCCTGACGGCGCGAGTGCCAAGCATAACATCGTTGCCGGGCAGAACGTAGCGGGGGGACGACCGGGGACGGACAGCCGGGACGCCGCCTTATTCCGGCGGCAGCACTACCTGGTCTATTTCATGGATCACGCCGTTGTCGGCCTTCAGGTCGCTCTGGATCACCTTGGCGTTTTCCACCGTCACGCTGCCGTTGTCCGATGTCAGCGTCACCGGGCTGCCTTGCATGGTCTGCACCTTGCCGGGCTTGACGTCGGCGACCGTCACCGCGCCGGGAATCACATGATAGGCAACCAGCTGGGCGGCCTTTTCCTTGTCCTTGAGCAGGGCGGCGACCTTCTCGGGCGGCAGCTGCTTGAACGCGGAGTCGCTCGGGGCGAACACCGTGTACGGTCCGGAATTCTTGAGCTTGTCCGCCATGCCCGCGGTCTGCGCGGCCTGCATGAAGGTCTTGAGGCTGCCGGAGGTGCGGGCGGTCTCCACCAGGTCGGCGGCGCAGGCTGCGGAAGTGACGCCAAGCATGAGGACAGTTGCGACTGCAGCGCCGTAGGCTTTCATGGCAAGCTCCTTGTCGGGTAGAAATGGAATTGCCCGCCGCAGCGGGATCAAGCAATTCGGTTCATATGCGGCCCGAAAAGTTCAACCTGTGTAGGGCGCGGTAACACGCACGACCCGACCGCCGGTCAGGGCAACGGTATTGCGCTTGCCGCGCGGATCTCCTCCACGACCAGCTTCTGCACCTGCTTGTCCATTGCCAGCGCAACATGGCCGACCGCATGCAGTTCGATGTTCCTCGCCCCCTCCAGCCGGGACGAGCTCTGCGGCGAGATGATGTTGTCGTGGTGGGACCAGATCGAGACGAACAGGCGGTATGTCCGGATGTCTTCGCCGGCAGCGATCTCGCGCAGCCATTCGCTTGCCAGCCCCCCTTGTTCGCTCGCCGTCCAGCGCATCTGGTGCGAGTTGAGTCCGACGCCGAAATGGGCGAGCGCGGTGCCGTGGTGCGGCGTGCCCAGGGTGATTACGCGTGCCAGTCGCCCGGTCCCGTGCACCCTGATATAAGCACGGGCCACCAGGCCGCCCATGCTGTGGCAAAGCAGGATGACGCGGCGGCTGCCGGTTTCCTTGCGCAGGCGCTCAACGCCTGCATGCACCTGTGCGACGTAATCGTCGATGCTCGCGGTGACCGGCTCCAGGTTGACTGCGTGATGCGCAACGCGCGCCCGCTGCAATGCACGGCTCATTGCGCGCCAGTAACCGCTGTTGCAGCCATAGCCATGCACCAGCAGGACCGGAAGTCCTTCCGCATCCTCCGGCAGGCAGCGCTCGAATGCGAGGAAGGGCATGCTCCAGGAGGAGCTCACCATGCTGGCGCGGAACTCGGCCAGGAAGAGCCGGAGGAATGCAATGCCGCGAATCCTGAAATGCGCCGGCAAATGGCTGCGGAAGCGGGAGGCGATCAGGAAATTGTTGGCGTTGATGGCGGCGCGTACGCCGAGTACGCACGCCAGCCCGAGGGCAGTGGCGAGCCACCCGCCTGCAGCGGGCAGCAGGAATGCGAACAGCCATGCAAGCGCCGCGGCGACAAGCGCCTGCAGCAGCAGCATGAGTCTCGTGATGCGCGCGACCACCCGTCCGTACCGGTCCTCAGGCAGTTGCGCCAGCCTTGCGCGGCGCCTCCTCGGCCACCACGAGGCGGGTGCCGGCGATGCGGTCGTGCAGGAACTGGCGCTGCGGGTCAAGGCGCGCGCCCATTGCCCACAGCAGCATGTTGAGTGCCGGGATCCAGATCAGCATCCAGGTCTTGGCGCCGAGCAGCCATGCCAGTGCCAGGCCGGGAAGGATCCACAGCCACGACAGCAGGAAGCGGTAAAGCGCGCGGCCGGCCGTGACCGGGCCGCCGTCCGCGGCAACCAGCCGCATCCGCCAGGTCTTCATGGCCAGCGTCTGGCCGCCGTGGGTCCAGAACCAGATGAAGTAGGCGCACAGCACGAACAGCAGCCAGCCCTGCAGGAAGTGGCGCAGGTAGAGCGCATGGCGCTGCCCGGCCAGATAGGAGAACAGGAAACCGGTGACGAAGACCACGCCGAACAGCAGCATCGATTCGTAGACCATGCTGGCCAGTCGGCTCTTGAGGGTGGGAGTGTTCTGATTGTTCAAGGCTCACCTTGCTTGCCGGGTTGGGGGGCGGGCTGCGGCGCCGGCATGCCGGGCACTTGCGGCCTCACGGATTTCTCCAGCACCGGTTTCGGCGCCGACTTGATGGGGGGGAGGGGCTGCGGCTGCTGCGAAGGACGCGGCAGGGTGGCGAGCCTTTTCTTGCGGGCGTTTTCTTCGGCAAGCTTCATGCGCTGTTCTTCCGGAAGCTGCTGGTATTGTTCCCACTGGGCGGATTTCTGTTCGCGGTCGAGCTGCTTGGCCCTGGCGAAGCGCTCGCGCGCCTGGCGCCGCTGCTCGGGGGTGAGCTTTACCCAGTCGTGCATCCGTTCCTGCAGCCGCTGCTGTTCCTCCGGGGTCATCGACGGGTAGCGGTTGCCGATGGCCAGCCACTTGCTCTTGCGGTACGGGTCCAGCTTGTCCCATTCGGATGCCAGCGGCGCCAGTGCCTGCTGTTGGGCAGGCGACAGCGTGCTCCATGCGGGACCGCTCGCGGACGCCTTTGCCGGTGCCGGCGAAACCGAGGCCTGCCCCTGGGCCGGCACGGCCACGGGCAGCGCCGTGCAGCCCGCAATGAGCACCGCCCGCAGCAGGCGGGCGGCAAGCGATCGGAACGCCCGTCCGGTCCGTCTCATCTCAGTCCCCCCGCTTGGAGAGGAAAGCGTTGAAACCGTTGTCGAGGTAGGCCGAAAGCGGCAGTTCATCGGCCAGCATTTCCGCGTCGATCTCGGCGGTATCCGCAATGCGGCGCTGTTCCTCGTACTGGATGATGCTTGCCAGTCCGGCAACCAGGACGATCGCGGGGAGCATCGCGGCGGCGGCGGCCAGCCAGGGATGCGACCCGCCTGAACGGCCGCGCGCCCCGGCGAACACCTGGCGCACCAGCAATACCGGTGCCGCAACCGCCGTCTTCCTGCGGGACAGGGCAATCCGCCGCGCCGCCACGAGCCGCTCGGCGGCCGGCGCAGGGATCGTCTCCAGGTTCTCGTTCAGCGCGTGCCGCACCTTGTAGGCGAAATTCAGTTCTCTCGTGTTCATAAGGTGATTCCCTTTGCTCTGAGTGCCTGGGCCAGCGCGTGCGTCGCCCGCGAGCAGTGCGTCTTGACGCTGCCTTCCGAGCAGCCCATCGCCGCGGCCGTCTCGGCCACATCCATATCCTGCCAATAACGCAGCAGAAATGCCTGCCGTTGACGCGTCGGCAGCTTGCGCACCTCGGCTTCGATCGCCGCCAGGACCTGGCGGCGTTCCACCTTGTCGGCGCTGGATTCGGCGGCGACGGTCCCGTCCTCCGCCTCGTAGGTCTCGAGCATGTCGAAGCCTTCCGCGTCCTCCCGGTCCTTGCCCGGGCTCCAGAGAAAGCTGATCCAGGTGTTGCGTACCTTCTCGCGCCGGAAGTAATCGGTAATCGTGTTCTGCAGGATGCGCTGGAAGAGGAGCGGCAACTCCTGCGCCGGCTTGTCGCCGTATTTCTCGGCCAGCTTGATCATTGCATCCTGAACAATATCCAGTGCGGCTTCGTCCTTGCGCACCGCGTAGGCCGCCTGCTTGAACGCGCGGCGCTCCACGTTCTCGAGGAAGTCGGACAGTTCTTTGTCAGTGGCCATGCAAACGGTTGGGGAAGCCGGCGCGCCGGCCGGGAAGCGAAGAAATGAAGCGGGGCATGTTTTGAACAGAGCGCATGCTAGCAAAAAACCGCATGAAGCGTGCACGGATATTGCGGAAACCGCTTGATTTCTAACGATTTTGAAGGAATTTAACTTGACCAAAATTGTGCGACGCATTAACTTATCACTCCCTTCGCACCTCGAAGGACTGTCCTGTCGACGCGGCACATGACGCCGCACCCCGACCCGACGCGCTTTAAATAGCTGTTTGCTCTAACCCATGCCACAAGCGTGAGAAGTCCGCTCCGGTACTTCAGATCCCCCGGCTGAACGAGTCGCGCTCAGCGTCGCTTTGAACCACATCTACGGGTGTGCAACGAACCGGCGTCACCGCACAAAGAAGGGAAGCCCAGGCGCTGTCGTACCACGCGGTTTCGCGAGGGGAGAGCATCCGATCAATCTCCTATGGACCTTGAAAGGACTAGCAATGTCTGCAGAACTCACAGGCGCGGAAATAGCCGTGCGCTGCCTGGCCGAAGAGGGCGTCGAACACGTGTTCGGTTATCCCGGCGGCGCAGTGCTCTACATCTACGACGCGATCTTCAACCAAGACAAATTCCAGCACATCCTGGTGCGCCACGAGCAGGCGGCCATCCATGCGGCCGACGCCTATTCGCGCAGTTCCAAGAAGGTCGGCGTCGCCATCGTGACTTCCGGCCCCGGTGTCACCAATGCGGTCACCGGCCTGGCCACCGCGTACATGGATTCGATTCCCATGGTCGTGATCTCGGGGCAGGTGCCGACCGCCGCCATCGGGCAGGACGCGTTCCAGGAGTGCGACACCGTCGGCATCACCCGTCCCTGCGTCAAGCACAACTTCCTGGTGAAGGATGTCCGGGACCTGGCGTCGACGATCAAGAAGGCCTTCTTCATCGCCACTACCGGCCGTCCCGGCCCGGTGCTGGTGGACATCCCGAAGGACATCACGATCCAGAAGTGCGCGTTCGAGTATCCCAAAGAAATCGAGATGCGCTCGTACCGGCCGGTCGACAAGGGCCACGCCGGACAGATCCGCAAGGCAGTGCAACTGCTGCTGGCGGCCGAGCGCCCGATGATCTATACCGGCGGCGGCGTGATCCTCGCGAATGCATCGGCCGAGCTGAACAAGCTGGTCGACAAGCTGGGCTATCCCTGCACCAATACCCTGATGGGTCTGGGCGCGTACCGGGCGTCGAGCGACAAGTTCGTCGGCATGCCGGGCATGCACGGCACCTATGAGGCCAACATGGCGATGCAGCACTGCGACGTGCTGATCGCGATCGGCGCCCGCTTCGACGACCGCGTCATCGGCAACCCCAAGCATTTCGGCAGCCATCCGCGCAAGATCATCCATATCGACATCGACCCGTCCTCGATCTCCAAGCGGGTGAAGGTGGATATTCCCATCGTCGGCAACGTCAAGGACGTGCTGGTCGAACTGCTCTCGCAGCTCGATGCCGCCGAGGCGCGGCCGAACGCCGCCGCCCATGCCGCCTGGTGGCGCCAGATCAACGAGTGGCGCGGCCGCGAGTGCCTGAAGTACACGACGTCCAAGGAGGTGATCAAGCCGCAGGAGGTCGTGCGCAAGCTGTGGGAAGTCACCAAGGGCGACGCCTTCATCACTTCCGACGTCGGTCAGCATCAGATGTGGGCTGCGCAGTACTACGGCTTCGACAAGCCGCGACGCTGGATCAATTCCGGCGGCCTGGGCACGATGGGTGTCGGCCTGCCCTACGCGATGGGCGTGCAGATGGCCAATCCGGATGCAACCGTCGCCTGCGTCACCGGCGAAGCTTCGATCCAGATGTGCATCCAGGAACTCGCCACCTGCAAGCAGTACCACCTGACGCCGAAAATCATCCTGCTCAACAACCGCTTCCTCGGAATGGTGCGGCAGTGGCAGCAGATCGACTACGGCTCCCGGTATTCCGAGTCGTACATGGATTCGCTCCCCGACTTCAACATGCTGGCCGAGTCCTTCGGCCATGTCGGCATGAAGATCGAGAAACCGGGCGACGTCGAGGGCGCGCTGAAGGAAGCCTTCGGCATGAAGGACAGGCTGGTGTTCATGAACTTCATTACGGATCAAACCGAAAACGTCTGGCCGATGGTGAAAGCCGGCAAGGGCTTGACTGAAATGCTGCTGGGTTCGGAGGATCTGTAATGCGCCATATCATTTCCGTCTTGCTCGAGAACGAAGCAGGCGCACTTTCGCGCGTGGTCGGCCTGTTTTCCGCGCGTGGCTACAACATCGAAACCCTGACCGTCGCGCCCACCGAGGACGCAACGCTGTCGCGGATGACCATCGTCACCAGCGGTTCGGACGACGTGATCGAGCAGATCACCAAGCACCTGAACCGGCTGATCGAGGTGGTCAAGGTCGTGGACCTGACCGAAGGCGCGCACATCGAGCGGGAGCTCATGCTCATCAAGGTGCGCGCGGTAGGCAAGGAACGCGAGGAAATGAAGCGCACCGCGGACATCTTCCGCGGCCGCATCATCGATGTCACCGAGAAGACTTACACGATCGAACTGACGGGTAACAAATCGAAGCTCGATGCCTTCATCGAATCGATCGACCGCACTGCGATCCTGGAGACCGTCCGTACCGGCGGCTCCGGCATCGGCCGCGGCGAGCGCATTCTCAAAGTCTGATCCAACAGAAGCACACAACCAATAAACCACGTTAGGAAGATCCATGAAAGTTTTCTACGACAAAGACTGCGACCTGTCCCTCATCAAGGGCAAGAACGTCACCATCATCGGCTACGGCTCGCAGGGCCATGCGCATGCGCAGAACCTGAACGACTCCGGCGTCAAGGTCACGGTCGGCCTGCGTCGTGGCGGCGCATCCTGGGAAAAGGCAAAGAACGCCGGTCTGAACGTTGCCGAGGTCAACGAGGCAGTCAAGGCAGCCGACGTCATCATGATCCTGCTGCCGGACGAGAACATCGCCCAGGTCTACAACGAAAACGTCGCCCCGAACGCGAAGCAGGGCGCAGTGCTGGCCTTTGCCCACGGCTTCAACGTCCATTACGGCCAGGTCGTGCCGCGCGCCGACCTCGACGTCATCATGGTCGCGCCGAAGGCGCCCGGCCACACCGTTCGCGGCACCTACAGCCAGGGCGGTGGCGTGCCGCATCTGGTCGCCGTGTACCAGGACAAGTCGGGTAGCGCTCGCGACATCGCGCTGTCCTATGCGATGGCCAACGGCGGCGGCCGGGCCGGCATCATCGAGACCAACTTCCGCGAAGAGACCGAGACCGACCTGTTCGGCGAGCAGGCGGTGCTGTGCGGCGGTGCCGTCGAGCTGATCAAGGCGGGTTTCGAGACCCTCACCGAAGCCGGTTATGCGCCGGAAATGGCCTACTTCGAGTGCCTGCACGAGCTGAAGCTGATCGTCGACCTGATCTATGAAGGCGGCATCGCCAACATGAACTACTCGATCTCCAACAACGCGGAGTACGGCGAGTACGTCACCGGCCCGCGCATCGTCACCGAAGACACCAAGAACGCGATGCGCCAGTGCCTGAAGGACATCCAGACCGGCGAATACGCAAAGAGCTTCATCCTCGAGAACAAGGCCGGCGCGCCGACGCTGATTTCGCGTCGCCGCCTGACTTCCGAGCACCAGATCGAGCAGGTCGGCGAGAAGCTGCGCGCGATGATGCCCTGGATCAAGAAGAACAAGCTGGTCGACCAGTCCAAGAACTGAGTTTGTTGCGGAAAATTGCAGGACCGGCGGTGCGTCGGCCTGCTTGAGTAAAATAAACAGGGTCTGCACCTCGTGCAGGCCCTTTTTTCTTTCCGGAGACCCGAATGCGACATGCCGCCGTCCTGTTTTGCCTGCTTTCATCCAGCCTGACCGTCGCCTGTGCACAGACACCCGTCCATGCCCCTGCCCAGGCGCCGGTACAGACCGGCGGAACGATGGTCGTGGTACCCGCCTACGGCGAGGTGAAGCAAGCCAATGACGAGGCGCGCGTCACCTTCATGGTCGAGGAACAGGACAAGGACAAGGCCGCCGCGGCCTCGCGGGTCAACCTGAAGATGAAGCAGGGTACGGAGATGCTCCGGCAGGCCGACCCCACCGCCGTTCTGCAGACCCGCGGCTACTACACCTATCCCGTCTATGCCGAGGAGGGCGTGCAGCCGAGGCAGCAGGGGAAGACGCGCCAGCTGGTCGGCTGGCGGGTAGGGCAATACCTCGACATGCGCACCGCCAGCCTGGAACGCCTGCCGGCCAATGTCGCGGCCGTGCAGCGTGTGCTGGCGCTGAACGGCCTGCAATTCGGGCTGGCCGACGCCACCGCAAGGAAGCTCGAGGAGCAGCGTATCGCCGCCGCCTGGCAGAACCTCACCGAGAAGATCGCCGCGATCTCCAGGGCAATGGGGCGCAATCCGGCCGACGCCAGCCTCGACACCCTTGACTTCGAAGCCTCGGGCGCCTATGCCCCGCAGGGCGAGGCCGCGATGATGAAGACCATGCGCGCGGCGCCGATGGACGCCGGCCAAGTGGAGGAGCCGAGCTTCGAGCCGGGCGAGACGACGCTGGGGACCCGCGTTGTCGGCAAGGTGCGGTTCAAGTAGCCGGAAGCACTTGCCCCCCGAAACGAACCGGGCGGGATAAGGTCGTAGCTCAAGTACCCCAACGTAACCGAGCCGGGCGTCCGCCCCCGGCAGGGGTTACTTTTATGAAAGCCTCGACTAGAATAGCCACGTTTCATTTTCCATCATCATCCGGAGCGAAGTTGAACAACTATCTTCATCCCATCATTGCCCGCGAAGGATGGCCTTTCCTTGGCGTTGCGGTTGCCGTTGCCGTCGTTGTCACGCTCCTTGCCGGCCTGTGGTCCATCCCGTTCTGGATCCTTGCCATTGTCGTGTTCCAGTTTTTCCGCGACCGCGCGCGTGTCGTGCCGCAGAAGGCAAACGCGGTGCTGTCGCCCGCCGACGGCCGGATCGTCGTCGTCGAGAAAACGCAGGACCCGTACACGAATCGCGTTGCGCTCAAGATCAGCGTGTTCACGAACATCTTCAACGTGCACGCAAACCGGTCGCCGGTGGACGGTACGGTGGAAGTCGCCGACTACTTTCCCGGCAAGCGCGTCAACACCTATCCTGACACAGCCGCGCCCGACAACGAGACCAATGCAGTGACGATTACCGCAAGCAACGGCGAAACCATCACCTGCGTGCAGGTCGCCGGCCTGATTGCGCGCCGCATCCTGTGCTTCGTGAAAGCCGGCGATCGGCTCGTGCGCGGGCAGCGCTACGGATTCAGCCGTTTCGGATCGCGCGTCGACGTCTACCTGCCGCTCAGCGCGGCGCCGAAAGTCGCCGTAGGCGACAAAGTGTCGGCCACCGAAACCATCCTGGCCGTGCTGTAAGCCGGCCGCCACCGCACCCCGAACAGTATGGCAACCTTCAATCGTCGCAAGGCGAAAAGCAACTCGGGCCTGTTCGCCCGACGTCTCCAGCGCCGCTCCCTGCACCAGGTGCAGGCGGGCCCGGATATCGACGCGCCGGACGCCCCCCCGGCACGGCGGCGCGGTATCTATCTGCTCCCGAACGCCTTCACCACCGCCAATCTCTTCTGCGGCTTCTTCGCCATCGTGATGGCAATGAACCTGAAGTTCGACTATGCGGCAGTGGCCATCTTCGCCGCGATGCTGCTCGACAGTGTCGACGGCCGGGTGGCGCGGCTGACCAACACGCAAAGCGAGTTCGGTGCGCAGTACGACAGTCTCTCGGACATGCTGTCGTTCGGTGCCGCCCCGGCACTGGTCGTGTATGAATGGTCGCTGCGCGGGATGGGCAAGCTCGGCTGGCTCGCAGCCTTCGTGTATTGCGCGGGCGCCGCACTGCGGCTGGCGCGCTTCAACACGAACATCGCCGTGGTCGACAAGCGCTATTTCCAGGGCTTGCCCAGTCCGGCGGCCGCGGCGCTGGTGACCGGTTTCATCTGGCTGATGGACGACCTTGGTTTCGTCGGCACCGAGCTTGTCTGGTTTGCCTGGACCATCACCCTGTATGCCGGCCTCACCATGGTCACGAATGTGCCGTTCTACAGCTTCAAGGAAGTCAATTTCCGCAAATCGGTACCGTTCATCGCGGTGTTTCTCATCGTGCTGGTCTTCGTCCTGGTGTCGAGCGATCCGCCGAAAGTCCTGTTCGGCATGTTCGTGCTGTATGGGCTTTCAGGGTACGGCGTCTATTTCTGGCGCCTTTTCAAGGGCAAGCCGGTCAGCATTCTCCAGACTTCCGAGAACGACAACGTCGACCTGAAAGAGTAGCGATGGGCGGACGGAGCAGGCCTGCCCGAAAAGGGAAAAGACCCATCGAAGCAAATCGTTGCACTTTTCCACGATTCCGCTTATAGTTTTTCGCATGTCCCGCGAGATCCACATTTCCGCATCCGCATTCTCCAGCAGCACGCCGGCCGGCCTGCTGCTGTCGCTGCTTCTACTAGTGCGTTAACGCGCGCTAACTCCCATACCCCCACAATCCGTGCAGTACCACGCTCATGCCGATGCAGGCAAGGGCAGGCGGAAGACCATTTAATCAACGCTTCGATCACCCGAAATTTCCACTAAGGAGTGCAGCATGGCCGACAAACTGATCATTTTCGATACCACCTTGCGCGATGGCGAGCAGTCCCCTGGCGCCTCGATGACCAAGGATGAAAAAATCCGCATCGCCAGGCAGCTCGAGCGACTGCGGGTCGATGTGATCGAGGCCGGCTTTGCTGCGGCATCGCCCGGGGATTTCGATTCAATCAGGGCGATTGCCGGCATCATCAAGGATTCGACCGTCTGCTCGCTGTCCCGCGCCAATGACCGGGACATCTCCCGTGCTGCGGAGGCACTGCAGCCCGCCGAGCGCAAACGCATCCATACCTTCATCGCGACGTCACCGCTGCACATGGAAAAGAAGCTGCGGATGAGTCCCGAGCAGGTGCTGGAACAGGCCAGGCTCGCCGTGCGCTTCGCGCGTCAGTTCACCGACGACGTGGAGTTCAGCCCGGAGGACGGCAGCCGCTCCGACGTCGATTTTCTGTGCCGCGTGATCGAAGCGGTGATCAAGGAAGGCGCCACCACCATCAACTTCGCGGATACCGTCGGCTATGGCGTGCCCGAGCTGTACGGCAATCTGATCAAAACCCTGCGTGAGCGCATCCCCAATGCGGACAAGGCCGTCTGGTCGGTGCATTGCCACAACGATCTCGGTATGGCGGTCGCCAATTCGCTCGCAGGCGTGATGATCGGCGGCGCGCGGCAGGTCGAATGTACGATCAACGGCCTCGGCGAGCGCGCAGGCAATACGTCGCTGGAAGAAGTCGTGATGGCCGTGAAGACGCGCAAGGACTACTTCAACCTCGACGTCTCGGTGGATACCTCGCAGATCGTGCCCGCCTCCAAGCTGGTCTCGCAAATCACCGGTTTTGCCGTGCAGCCCAACAAGGCGGTGGTCGGCGCCAACGCATTCGCGCACGCGTCCGGTATCCATCAGGACGGCGTGCTGAAGGCGCGCGACACCTACGAGATCATGCGGGCGGAAGACGTGGGCTGGACCGCGAACAAGATCGTGCTCGGCAAGCTGTCGGGACGCAATGCCTTCAAGCAGCGCCTCGAGGAACTCGGCATCGGCCTGGATTCCGAGGCGGAAGTGAATGCGGCGTTCGCGCGTTTCAAGGAGCTGGCCGACCGCAAGTCCGAGATCTTCGACGAGGACATCATTGCCCTGGTGGCGGATGAGCAGCATTCCCACGAGAACGAGCACTTCGGCTACGTCTCCCTTGCGCAGCACTCGGAAACCGGCGAACGTCCGACGGCAAAAGTGGTGTTTACGATGGGCGGCAAGGAGCTGGCCTGCGCGGGCCAGGGCAACGGGCCCGTGGATGCGACGGTCAATGCGATCGAATCGGAAGTGAAGAGCGGCTCCGAACTGCTGCTGTTCTCCGTGAACGCCATCACGACCGGCACCGAGTCGCAGGGCGAAGTGACAATGCGGCTGTCGAAGAACGGCCGTATCGTCAATGGCGTCGGGGCCGATCCGGACATCGTGGTCGCGGCTGCCAAGGCGTACCTGTCGGCGTTGAACAAGCTGCACTCGAAAGCCGAGCGCCTGAACCCGCAGCTGTGAGCGCGACGGGCGCCGGTACCGACTGGCCCCCGCGGTTATCAGCGGAAGCCGAACGGGAACCGCCTGTCCGGATCGAAGCGCGGATCCGGCCCGTTGAGCATCTGCCTGACGACGCCCGCGCTGTCGAAGTGGACATGCATCAGCGAGTTCCAGACGTCGTTCTCCTTGTACGGGTAGGACCACACCTCCAGGTCGCGCAGCGGCAAGTAGGAGGTGTCGCTGGGCGTGCCGATGGTGCGCAGCACGGTCTCCTTGTTCGCCCTGCCGACCTCGATGGTGGCGAACTTTTCCACCGTCAGCACCTGCTCGAAGGATGTCACCCTGCCATTGACCAGGCGCGCCATGTACGTCCTCTGGCCCCAGGGGCCGGTCATGTACTCGAACAGCTCGGTATTGCCGTCCTTGTAACGTTTCGTCGGTTGCCCGCGCTTCTGCAGGAGATCGGCTTCGGTATCACCCACGTCGACCGCGGCAGGGAAAAGGGTCGCGCAGCCTGACAGCAGCGCGAAGACGGCGGGCAGGGCGAGTCTGGCAATGGTGTGCATGGTCTTCCTTGTGATCACGCGCATCGGTGCCAGGCGGCATTGCCGCGAGGACCGTTGCTAAGTATTTGAATCGACGATTTATTTCCGATATACTGCGCATCTTGGCTTCTTTGGCCAAGTTTTTTTATCAATAGTTCACGGTGCAAAGGGGTTGCGACTCCAGGTACCGCATGTGAAAGGGTTTGCAATGTCTGTAGAGAACATCAACAAGGCCGCGATTATTGCGGAAAATGGCCGCGGCACCAATGACACCGGTTCTCCGGAAGTCCAGGTCGCGCTGCTGACCGCCCGTATCAACGAGCTCAACAACCACTTCAAGGCACACGCAAAGGATCACCACTCCCGCCGTGGCCTCATCAAGATGGTCAACCGCCGCAAGCGCCTGCTCTCGTACCTGAAGGGCAAGGACGCGAACCGCTACCGCGCATTGATTGAAAAGCTCGGCCTGCGCAAGTAATTCCTTGCGACAGCTGTCCGGCTCATAGACGAAATGCCTGCGTCAGTCCCACTGATGCAGGCATTTTGTCATTTTGCGGTTTGTGGTCTGCCGGCGTTGCAAGCAGTGAAGGTGGCACGTCATGCGTGACTGGCCGTCTGTGGTGAGGTGAACGACAGCGCCTGAAATTCTGTCGGCAAAAATAGAAAGGAAACACCGTGTTCAACAAAGTTACGAAGACCTTCCAGTACGGTCAGCACACTGTCACCCTGGAGACCGGCGAGATTGCCCGCCAGGCATCCGGCGCTGTCGTGGTGTCGATCGAAGACACCGTGGTTCTGGCGACGGTGGTCGCGCGCAAGGATGCGAAGCCCGGCCAGGATTTTTTCCCGCTGACCGTCGACTATATCGAGAAGAGCTATGCGGCCGGTCGTATCCCGGGCGGCTTCTTCAAGCGTGAAGGCCGCCCGTCGGAAAAGGAAACCCTGACGTCGCGCCTGATCGACCGCCCGATCCGCCCGCTTTTCCCCGAGGGTTACCTGAACGAAGTGCAGGTGATCATTCACGTTTTGTCGGTCAATCCCGAAATCGACCCTGACATCGCATCGATGATCGGCGCGTCGGCCGCGATCTGTGTCGCTGGCATCCCCTTCAACGGTCCGCTGGGCGCCGCGCGCGTCGGCTACCTCGACGGCCAGTACGTGCTGAACCCGACGGCATCGCAGATGGCGCAGTCGCAGATGGACCTGGTGGTCGCGGGTACCGAGCAGGCAGTGCTGATGGTCGAATCCGAAGCAAACCAGCTGTCCGAGGAAGTCATGCTCGGTGCGGTGGTGTATGGCCACGAGCAGATGAAGGCCGTGATCGACGCGATCCACGAGCTGGTACGTGACGGCGGCAAGCCCGAGGTTCAGTGGGCGCCTGCTGCGAAGAATGAAACCCTGATCGCCCGCATCACCGAACTCGCCGAAGGCAAGCTGCGCGAGGCTTACCAGACCAAGGACAAGCAGGCGCGGACCGCGAAGCTCAACACCGTGAGCGCGGAAGTGAACGCCGCCCTTGCCGCGGAAGCGGTTGCAGCGGGTACCAGCGGCCCGGACGCCGCCGAAGTCGGCAGCATCCTGTTCGATCTCGAAGCGAAGATCGTCCGCTCCCAGATTCTGGAAGGCGAGCCCCGCATCGATGGTCGCGACACCCGCACCGTGCGTCCGATCTCGATCCGCAACAGCGTGCTTCCGCGCACCCACGGCTCGGCCCTGTTCACCCGCGGCGAAACCCAGGCACTGGTGGTGGCGACGCTCGGCACCGCCCGGGACGAGCAGAAGATCGATGCGCTGATGGGCGAGTATTCCGATCGCTTCATGCTGCACTACAACATGCCGCCGTTCGCCACCGGCGAAACCGGCCGTGTCGGCACGCCCAAGCGCCGCGAGATCGGCCACGGCCGTCTCGCCAAGCGCGCGCTGCAAGCCGCGTTGCCGGCGCCGGAGGAGTTCAGCTATTCGGTGCGACTGGTGTCGGAAATCACCGAGTCCAACGGTTCCTCGTCGATGGCCTCGGTCTGTGGCGGCTGCCTGGCGCTCATGGACGCCGGCGTACCGATGAAGGCGCACGTCGCCGGTATCGCAATGGGTCTGATCAAGGAAGGCAGCAAGTTTGCGGTCCTGACTGACATCCTCGGCGATGAGGACCATCTTGGTGACATGGACTTCAAGGTTGCTGGCACCGCGAACGGCATCACCGCGCTGCAGATGGACATCAAAATTCAGGGCATTACCAAGGAAATCATGCAGGTCGCGCTGGCGCAGGCCAAGGAAGGCCGCATGCATATTCTGGCGAAGATGCAGGAAGCCATGCCTCATGGCAAAGCCGAGCTGTCGGACTTCGCGCCGCGCCTGATCACGATCCGCATCAACCCGGAAAAAATCCGGGACGTGATCGGCAAGGGCGGTGCCGTGATTCGCGCACTGACCGAAGAGACCGGTACCCAGATCGACATCACCGACGAAGGCGTGGTGACGATTGCTTCGGTCGATGCCGCTGCAGGCCAGGAAGCGAAGCGCCGCATCGAAGAGCTGACGGCATCGGTCGAGGTCGGCAAGACCTACGACGGTACCGTGCTGAAACTGCTCGATTTCGGCGCTATTGTCCAGGTCCTGCCGGGCAAGGACGGCCTGCTGCATATCAGCCAGATCGCCAACGAGCGCGTCAACGCCGTTGCCGACTACCTGAAGGAAGGCCAGCAGGTGCGGGTCAAGGTCCTCGAGACGGATGACCGCGGCCGCCTCAAGCTGTCGATGAAGGCGGTGACTGCAGAAGAAGGCGGCGCTGCCCAACAGCAGTAGGTCGCGAGCGGAAGCTTCCGCTTTACGGCGAGATGAAAACGCCCGTGCTTTCCGGCACGGGCGTTTTTTATTGGCGCATCCGGGAGGGCGCCGGCTGGTATCGTCGCCTGCTAGTGACCGACAGGGCGGCCAGTCCGCTCTTGCGAGGTTCGGTCGCGCGCGAATAGAACTGGAAACCGTTCTTGCCGAGCTCCTTGGCGCGGTACATTGCCGCGTCCGCATTCTTCAGCAGCGTGGCGGCATCCTCTCCGTCGTCGGGAAAGACACCGATGCCGATGCTGGCACTGAGGACGCACTCCTGCGTCCCCACCCGGACCGGACGGGAAGCCTCGTGCAGCAGCTTGCGCGCGACGTCGCTGGCGTAGCGCCCATCGCTCAGCTCTTCGATCAGGACGTAGAATTCGTCGCCCCCCATGCGCGCAATCTTGTCCGTGTGGCGAAGTGCGCCGCGAAGCCTGCGCGCGACTTCCCGCAAGACCTGGTCGCCGGCATCGTGGCCGAGGCTGTCGTTGATCTCCTTGAACCTGTCGAGGTCGAGGAAGAACAACGCGAACTTGTTGCCGTGCCGCTTCGCATTTCGTAGTGCCAGGTCAAGGTATTCCCGGAAGAGGAAGCGATTCGGGAGTGAAGTCAGGCCGTCGTAGTGTGCCAGGAAGCGGATCTTTTCCTCCGAGGCGCGACGTTCCATTGCGATACCGGCGAGATTGGTGCATACCCCGAAAAGCTGCAGTTCCGCAGGCGTCGGCGCCGCTTCGTCCTCGAAATACAGAGCCACGGTGCCGAGAAGCTTGCGATTGCGGCCAAAGATCGGCCAGGAGGTGCACGCGCGCAGTCCATGGCGCAGCGCATGGCCGCGGTGCGCGTCCCATGCCGGATCGTTTGCGATGCTGGTCACCATCACCGGCACATGTCGCTTCGCCGCCGTGCCGCAGGAAGCCTGCGAGCAGCTCACCGGGATGTCGCCCATGGATTCGACGTAGGATTCAGGCAGGCTGGGAGCGGCAATCCACGACAGTCTGCGCGCTTCCTCGTCGTGCTGCAGGATCGCGCAGCGTCCGCGGTTCGACTGGGATTCCATGAAGTGGGCAATCTCGGACAGCACCTCGGGAAGGGGCACGCCAGTCGCCACCATGTTGAGGATGCGGTTCTGGCCGATCTGCACCGCTTCCGCCCGCTTGCGCTCGGTGATGTCCCGCACCACCACCTGCACTGCGGCGCGGCCGTTGAAGATGAGCCTGGTCGTCCCTACTTCCGCATTGAAGCAAGTGCGGTCGTCCCGGACCCAAATCTGTTCCACAAACTTCGGCACTGCGGGAGGAAGGGGCGCTTCGATTGCACTGCACATGTGATGCCGGAAATCGGGATGCACGAAGTCGAAGATGTCGCGACCCAGAAGCGCGTTCGGTGTGCTCGCGTCGAGCAGGCGGCACGCCGCGGGATTGGCAAGCGCGAGCAGGCCGTCGCAGCACACGATGATGGCTTCCGGCGACCCTTCGATAAGCCGTCGATAGCGGGCGGCGTGGTCCTGCAGTACTGCCTGCGACCGCTTCTGCTCCGAGATGTCGCGGATGAACGCCGTGAAGATCCTGTTGCCCGCGACACTCACCGGCACGACCGCGATGTCCACGGGGAAGAGGGAGCCGTCGGCGCGTGCCGCCACCAGTTCCATGCGGCCGTTCGCGGCCGGACTGTACCCGGTGGCGAGGAAGCGGGTCACGCCGACGCGGTGCTGTTCACGCAACTGTGGAGGGCTCAGGACGTCGGCCAGCTGTTTCCCGATCACGTCGTGCGCAGCACGATGGAAGGCCGCCTCCGCCGCCTGGTTGAAGCTGATGATTTCCCCCTTGTCGTTGATCGACACGATGCAGTCAGGTGCCGCGGTGAGAACAGCACTGTTGAACTTCTCGCTGTCGACCAGCTCCGCTTCCAGCGCGTTGCGTTCGCACTCGCTTCGATAACCGCCGATCAGGGTATGCATCTCACGGGCCAATTCCGCCGCGAAGTCGAGTTGCGGCGCGTCGAAGGCATCCTCCTGCAGGGACTGCAGTTGAAGTACGCCGCTCACGGCGCCGTTCAGCGGAAAAGGGAAGCTGGCAGACCGGGGGCTTTCTTCGCTTGCCGCGTCACCCCGGCTGCAGGCGAGGTGCAACACGCGCTTGTCGTCGCAAACGAGCAGAACGGACGCACAGCTGAAATGCCCGCTGGCCACCGCGATGCGACACAGCTGTTCAAGCCGCGCCTCGCGGCTCTGGTTCGCAACCGGCGCACCCTCGCTCCGAACGCCATGCGACGAGTGCTCCGCGCCAAGAACGCATGCAGATGCTTCAGTTGGACGAACAAGCCGGGTTGAATCGCGAGTGGAGTGCATTAGGTTGTCCTCTGGTAATGCAATTTCCTCTTGGAAAGTGCATTGCTAAGGTTAGTTCCCGGCATTTTTGTAACTTCGGAAACGTTTCCCGGTTACAAATTTTGCCTCGGTGCAATCAGTCATCGCATTCTCCCTGTCGTCACGATCCCTGCATTGCAGATCCTCAAGCCGGAATTCCGGTCTCGATGCGTTTTCACTGGCTCACGTACAATCTCTTTTTCCCTGGACGGACGGACAATGATGAGAGCGATCGAGATTGAAAAGCCGGGAGGGCCGGAGGTTCTGCGCCTGTGCGAGCGCCCGGTACCGGAATTCAAGGCGGGTGAAGTGTTGATCCGCGTGCTGGCGGCAGGCGTCAATCGCCCTGACGTGATCCAGCGGATGGGTCATTACCCGGTGCCGCCGGGCGCGTCGGACCTGCCGGGACTCGAGGTCGCCGGAGAGGTGGTCGACGGCGACTTTGCCGGGACGTCGCTGAAGAAGGGCGACATGGTCTGCGCGCTGGTGCAGGGTGGCGGCTATGCGGAGTACTGTACGGCGCCGGCGGCGCAATGCCTGCCCGTGCCGAAGGGCTTGAGTCCGGCGGAAGCGGCATCCTTGCCCGAGACCTTCTTCACCGTCTGGAGCAATGTCTTCGATCGCGCCCGTCTGGGCGAAGGCGAAACGCTGCTGGTCCAGGGCGGTTCGTCCGGTATCGGCGTAACCGCCATACAGATGGCAACCGCATTCGGCCACCGCGTGTTTGCAACGGCCGGCACCGATGAGAAATGCCGCGCGTGCGAGGCGCTCGGCGCCGTTCGGGCCATCAACTACAAGACCGAGGATTTCGTGGAGGTGGTCAAGAAGGAAACGGGCGGACGCGGCGTGGACGTTATCCTCGACATGGTGGCCGGTCCGTACGCGGCGCGAGAACTCGACTGCCTTGCCGACGACGGCAGACTGGTGGTGATCGCACTGCTCGGCGGGGCCAAGGCCGAACTCGATCTCGGGCAGGTCCTTCGGCGCCGCCTGACGGTCACCGGTTCGACATTACGGCCGCGTCCGGTCGCGTTCAAGCGTGCCATCGCAGAGAATCTGCGCGCCCGCGTATGGCCCCTGCTGGAGGCTGGCAAGATCAAGCCGGTCATCTTCAAGGTGTTCCCTCTCGAGCAGGCCGTTGAAGCACATCGGCTGATGGAAAGCAGTACGCATACAGGCAAGATCATCCTTTCGGTCGGGACATAATGGCCGCAGGAGCCGCGTGCGGCTTGCGCAAGGTCGAACAAGCCGCCGCTGGTTTGACCGCACTTGCCGCAACGCGCTAAAATCACGGGTTTTCTTTATTCCTTGCCCGATATGCGCCGCAAACTGATTGCAGGTAACTGGAAGATGAACGGCAGCACTGCCGCAAACGCAGCGCTGCTGGACGGGATCAGGGACGGCCTCGGTGACGCCCGCGGCGCAGTGGCCGTTTGCGTTCCAGCTCCGTACTTTGCTCAGTGCCAGTCTGCGCTAGGCGGCACGTCTGTGAAGTGGGGCGGCCAGGACCTTTCCCTGCACGAGTCAGGTGCCTACACCGGCGAGGTTGCAGCCTCCATGCTGACGGACTTTGGTTGCAGCTATGTGATCGTCGGTCACTCCGAGCGCCGGACCTACCACGGCGAATCGGACGAAATCGTTGCGCGCAAAACGTCGCGCGCGCTGCGGTCCGGTCTGGTTCCCATCGTCTGCGTCGGCGAGTCCCTCGAGGAGCGCGAGGCGGGGAAGACGGACGTCGTGGTGGGACGACAGATCGACGCGGTGCTGAATGCACTTGACGGTTCCGAGCTTGAGAAGATCGTGGTCGCCTACGAACCCGTCTGGGCAATTGGCACCGGCAAGACGGCAACACCGCAAATGGCGCAGGACGTGCACAAGATGGTGCGCGCAAGGATTGCGCAAAAAAATGCGGAAGCGGCAGCCAAGGTGCAGATCCTGTACGGCGGCAGCATGAAGCCGGACAATGCAAAGGAATTGCTGGCGATGGCGGACATCGACGGCGGGCTGATCGGTGGTGCTTCGCTGAAGGCGTCCGATTTCCTGTCCATTATCGCGGCGGCTTGATCCACGCAAGAAATCTTAGATTAAAAGGTAACTCATGAACGCGTTGTCCACCGTAGTCGTTGTTGTGCAGGTGCTGTCCGCCCTCGCAATCATTGGTCTCGTACTGCTTCAGCATGGCAAGGGAGCGGACATGGGGGCGGCATTCGGATCCGGCGCCTCCGGCAGCCTGTTCGGCGCGTCAGGTTCGTCAAACTTCCTGTCCAAGGCAACTGCCGTGGCCGCAGCCATTTTTTTTGCCGCGACGCTCGGCCTTGCCTTCATTGGCAACAACCGTCCCGCAGCGGGTGGCGGCGTGATGGAAAACCTGCCGCAGGTACCGGCACAGCAGTCCGCACCGGCCGCTGGCGCCCCGGCGCCGGCCGCACCGGCGCCTGCTGCGCAGGGCAATGACGCGGGTCAGGCAAACCAGATTCCGAAATAATTCTGTGACCCTTGGTTCGCGGTAATTGTGCGTTGAACAAAGAGGGTATTTCAGGGTAAAATAGCAGTCTCAGCCGACGTGGTGAAATTGGTAGACACGCTATCTTGAGGGGGTAGTGGCGAAAGCTGTGCGAGTTCGAGTCTCGCCGTCGGCACCAAAATCAAAAAGCCAGCAAGGGGTGTCCCGAGCTGGCTTTTTAACGAGGAATCTTGGTTTGATTTGCAAATCATTCAACTAACCAACCTCCCACACCGTGAACCTCGAAAACTATTTCCCCATTCTTCTCTTCATCCTCGTCGGCATCGGCGTGGGCGTCGTGCCCCAGGTTCTTGGTCGCGTGCTTGCTCCCCATAAGCCGGATGTGGCGAAGTTGTCGCCGTATGAATGCGGCTTCGAGGCATTCGAGGATGCGCGCATGAAGTTCGACGTGCGCTACTACCTCGTCGCCATCCTGTTCATTTTGTTCGATCTGGAAACCGCTTTCTTCTTCCCCTGGGGCGTAGCGATGCGCGACCTCGGTTGGCCGGGCTTCGTCACGATGATGGTGTTCATCGCCGAATTCCTGGTTGGCTTCTGGTACATCTGGAAGAAGGGCGCCCTGGATTGGGAGTAAGTCATGGCTATTGAAGGTGTACTTAACGAAGGCTTTGTCACGACGACTGCGGACAAGCTGATCAACTGGACCCGTACCGGTTCCCTCTGGCCGATGACCTTCGGTCTGGCGTGCTGCGCCGTCGAGATGATGCACGCGGGCGCGTCCCGCTATGACCTGGACCGGTTCGGCATTGTGTTTCGTCCGTCCCCACGCCAATCGGACGTGATGATCGTTGCCGGCACGCTGTGCAACAAGATGGCCCCGGCGCTGCGCAAGGTGTATGACCAGATGGCCGAGCCACGCTGGGTGATCTCGATGGGTACCTGTGCCAACGGCGGCGGCTACTACCACTACTCGTATTCCGTGGTGCGTGGTTGCGATCGCATCGTTCCGGTGGACGTGTACGTGCCGGGATGCCCGCCGACCGCCGAGGCGCTGTTGTACGGCATCCTGCAGCTGCAGAACAAGATCAAGCGAACCAACACCATCGCGCGCTGAGAAGGTGCCCGCATATGACCACGAAAATTGAAGTGCTCGAAGCGTCGCTCCGCAACGCGCTTGGCGAGCAGGTGCGCGACCTGAAGGTGGCGATTGGCGAAGCGACGCTGGTTGTCGGCGCATCCGATTACCTCTCCGTGATGCGCGTGCTGCGCGACCACGCCGACCTGCGTTTCGAGGAGTTGCTCGACCTGTGCGGCATGGACTATTCGACGTACGGCGACGGCGTATGGGACGGTCCGCGTTTCGCGGCAGTGTCGCACCTGCTGTCCGTCACACATAACTGGCGCCTCCGCGTACGCGTTTTTGCGCCCGACGACGAACTTCCGGTCATTCCGTCCGTCTCAGACATCTGGTCCTCGGCCAACTGGTACGAACGTGAAGCGTTCGACCTGTTCGGCATCCTCTTCGAAGGTCATAACGACCTCCGTCGCATCCTTACCGATTACGGCTTCATCGGACATCCATTCCGCAAGGACTTCCCGGTCTCCGGCTTTGTCGAGATGCGCTACGACCCCGAGCAGAAGCGCGTGATTTACCAACCCGTGACGATCGAGCCGCGTGAAATCATTCCGCGCGTGATCCGCGAAGAGAAATACGGGATGAAATAATGGCAGAGATTAAGAATTACACCCTGAACTTCGGACCGCAGCACCCGGCTGCGCATGGCGTTCTGCGTCTCGTACTCGAGCTGGACGGCGAAGTGATCCAGCGCGCCGATCCGCATATCGGCCTGCTGCACCGGGCCACTGAAAAACTGGCCGAGCAGAAGACCTTCCTGCAGTCCGTTCCGTACATGGACCGGCTCGACTACGTGTCGATGATGTGCAATGAGCACGGCTACGTGCTCGCGGTCGAGAAGCTGCTCGGTATTGAAGTCCCGCTGCGCGCCCAATATATACGGGTGATGTTCGACGAGATCACGCGGATCCTGAACCACCTCCTGTGGATCGGGGCGCACGGTCTGGACGTCGGCGCGATGGCTGTCTTCCTGTACGCCTTCCGCGAGCGCGAGGACCTGATGGATTGCTACGAGGCGGTCTCGGGCGCCCGCATGCACGCAGCGTACTACCGCCCGGGTGGCGTCTACCGGGACCTGCCGGACCGCATGCCGCAGTACAAGGCATCCGCAGTGCGAAACGAAAAGGCGATCAGGCAGCTGAACGAGAACCGGCAGGGCTCGCTGCTCGACTTCATCGAGGATTTCACCAACCGTTTCCCCGGCTATGTGGACGAGTACGAGACGCTGCTGACCGACAACCGGATCTGGAAACAGCGTCTGGTCGGGGTGGGCGTCGTGTCGCCGGAACGCGCGATGGCAATGGGTTTCACCGGGCCGATGCTGCGTGGCTCGGGTGTCGAATGGGACCTGCGCAAGAAGCAGCCCTACGAAGTCTACGACCTGCTGGATTTCGATATCCCGGTAGGCGTGAACGGCGATTGCTACGACCGCTACCTGGTGCGCGTAGAGGAAATGCGGCAGTCGAATCGCATCATCAAGCAGTGCATCGAATGGCTGCGCAACAATCCCGGCCCGGTCATGACCGACAACCACAAGGTTGCCCCCCCTGACCGCGTGAGCATGAAGTCCAACATGGAAGAGTTGATCCACCACTTCAAGCTCTTCACCGAGGGCTTCCATGTGCCGGAAGGCGAGGCCTATGTCGGGATCGAACATCCGAAGGGCGAGTTCGGCATCTACCTCGTTTCGGACGGGGCGAACAAGCCCTACCGCCTGAAGATCAGGGCGCCCGGCTTTGCGCACCTGCAGGGACTCGACGAGATGGCCAAGGGCCATATGATCGCCGACGCCGTGACCATCATCGGCACGCAAGACATCGTGTTCGGTGAGATTGACCGATAACCCGCGCGTGGCTCACGCGCATGAATGGCTGACGATATGCTGTTAAGTCAAGTAGCGTACAAGAAGATTGATCGCGAACTCGCGAAATTCCCGGCCGACCAGCGCCAGTCCGCGGTCATGGCCGCACTCGCCATCGCCCAGGACGAGAAGGGCTGGCTGTCGCCCGAGGTGCTGAAGGACGTCGCCGATTACATCGGCATGGCGCCGATCGCCGTGCAGGAAGTCGCCACCTTCTACAACATGTACAACACCAAGCCGGTCGGCAAGCACAAGATCTCCGTGTGCACCAACCTGCCTTGCGCGCTCTCCGGCGGCGAACGCGCGGCGGAATACCTGAAGCAGAAACTCGGCATCGAGTACAAGGACACGACCGGCGACGGCCTGTTCACCCTGATCGAGGGCGAGTGCATGGGTGCCTGCGGCGACGCGCCGGTGATGCTGGTGAATAACAAGCGCATGTGCAGCCACATGTCGACCGAGAAGATCGATGCGCTGGTGGAGGAACTGAAGAAATGACCAGCCTGCACAATCGCCACATCAATCCGCTGATCCTTGCCGGCCTTGACGGCAATAACTGGCATCTTGCCGACTACGTGAAGCGCGGCGGCTACGAGGCGCTCAGGCGCATCCTCACCGAGAATATCGCGCCCGAACAGGTCATTGCCGAACTGAAGGCATCGTCCCTGCGCGGACGCGGCGGCGCGGGTTTCCCGACCGGCCTGAAGTGGAGCTTCATGCCCCGGCAGTTCCCAGGGCAGAAATACCTGGTCTGCAATACCGACGAGGGTGAGCCGGGGACATTCAAGGATCGCGACATCATCCGCTACAACCCCCATGCGCTGATCGAAGGCATGGCGATCGGTGCGTACGCGATGGGCATCTCGGCCGGATACAACTACATCCATGGCGAGATCTGGGCCGAATACGAGCGTTTCGAAGAGGCGCTGGAAGAAGCGCGCGCCGCGGGCTTTCTCGGCGACGGCATCATGGGCAGCAGCTTCAATTTCCAGCTGCATGCCTTCCATGGCTTCGGCGCATACATCTGCGGCGAAGAAACCGCGTTGCTGGAGTCGCTCGAGGGGAAGAAAGGGCAGCCGCGCTTCAAGCCGCCGTTCCCCGCCAGCTTCGGCCTCTACGGCAAGCCGACCACGATCAACAACACCGAGACGTTCGCAGCGGTGCCGTTCATCATGCGCATGGGCGGCGAAGCCTATGCGGCCCTCGGCAAGCCGAACAACGGCGGCACCAAGATCTTCTCGATGTCCGGCGACGTCGCGCGTCCCGGCAACTACGAGGTGCCGCTCGGCACGCCGTTCGCGAAACTGCTTGAACTCGCCGGCGGCATGCGGGACGGCAAGAAGATCAAGGCGGTGATTCCGGGCGGTTCGTCGATGCCGGTGCTGACCGGCGACGTGATGATGAATACCGACATGGATTACGACTCGATCGCGAAGGCCGGCTCGATGCTCGGCTCCGGCGCGGTGATCGTGATGGATGAGACCCGCTGCATGGTGAAGTCGCTGCTGCGCCTGTCCTACTTCTATTACGAAGAGTCCTGCGGCCAGTGCACGCCGTGCCGCGAAGGCACCGGCTGGCTGTACCGCATGGTGCACCGTATCGAACACGGCCAGGGCAGGGCGGACGACCTCGACATGCTGAATTCGATTGCGGACAACATCCAGGGCCGCACCATCTGTGCGCTCGGCGACGCGGCGGCCATGCCGGTCCGCGCGTTCGTGAAGAATTTCCGCGACGAGTTCGAATACCACATCGAACACAAGCATTGCCTGGTCCCGGCCTACGTTTGAGCCGGACGCCAGCAACCCCATACAGGATACTAGGCAAGAGCCATGGTTGAACTAGAAATCGACGGCAAGAAGGTAGAGGTGCAAGAGGGCAGCATGGTGATGGAAGCTGCCAACAAGCTCGGCACTTACATTCCCCATTTTTGCTATCACAAGAAGCTGTCCATCGCGGCCAACTGCCGCATGTGCCTGGTCGAGGTCGAGAAGGCCCCGAAGCCGCTGCCAGCCTGCGCCACGCCCGTGACCAACGGGATGATCGTGCGCACCGCCAGCGACAAGGCGATCAAGGCGCAGAAGAGCGTGATGGAATTCCTGCTGATCAATCACCCGCTGGATTGCCCGATCTGCGATCAGGGCGGTGAATGCCAGTTGCAGGATCTGGCTGTAGGTTACGGCCCGTCCGCTTCCCGCTACGAAGAAGAAAAGCGCATTGTCCCGCCGAAGGATGCCGGCCCCCTGATCTCGATGCGCGAGATGGCCCGCTGCATCCATTGCACCCGCTGCGTGCGTTTCGGCCAGGAAGTGGCCGGCGTGATGGAGTTCGGCATGCTGAACCGCGGCGAGCACTCCGAGATCACGACGTTCGTCGGCAACTCGGTCGACTCCGAGCTGTCCGGCAACATGATCGACCTGTGCCCGGTCGGCGCACTGACCTCCAAGCCGTTCCGCTACAGCGCCCGCACCTGGGAGCTGTCGCGCCGCCGCTCGGTCAGTCCGCACGATGGCCTCGGCGCCAATCTGATGGTGCAGGTCAAGGGCGGCAAGGTGATGCGCGTACTGCCGCTCGAGAACGACGGCGTCAACGAATGCTGGCTGTCCGATCGCGACCGCTTCTCCTATGAAGGCCTGAACAGCGCAGAGCGCCTGACGGTGCCGATGGTCAAGCAGGACGGCAAGTGGATCGAGACCGACTGGCAGACCGCGCTGGAATACGTTGCCCACGGCCTGAGCGATATCCGCCGCAACCATGGCGCCGATGCACTTGCTGCACTCGCCGCGCCATATTCGACGCTGGAAGAACTGACGCTGCTGCAGAAGCTGGTGCGCGGCCTCGGTTCCGATAACGTTGATTTCCGCCTGCGCCAGTCCGACTTTGCATTGAACGGCAAGGTGGTGCCGTGGCTGGGGATGTCCATCGATGCATTCGGTCAGCTCAACCGCGCGCTGGTCATCGGCTCCTTCCTGCGCAAGGATCATCCGCTGCTGGCTGCCCGCCTGCGCCATGCGGCCAAGCGCGGCACGAAGGTCAGCGTCCTGCACGCGACCGATGATGACCTGCTGCTGCCGGTTGCGCATCGCATGATCAAGGCACCGTCCGAGTGGTTGTCCGCCCTGAGCGAGATTATCGTGGCGGTAGCCCAGATGAAGGGCATCGCAGCGCCGGCCGGCTTTGAGGGAATCACCCCGGGCGACGTGGCGAAGGGCATCGCGGACAGCCTGCTGTCGGGCGAACGCCGCGGTGTGGTGCTCGGCAATGCCGCCGCGCAGCATCCGCAGGCCTCGCAACTGCATGCCGCCGCCGAATGGATCGCGCAAAACACCGGCGCCGCCTTCGGCTACCTGACCGAGGCTGCGAACAGCGTCGGTGGCTACATCGCCAATGCATTCCCGCAGAACGGCGGCAATGCCCGGCAATTCTTCACCGAGCCGCGCCAGGCCTATGTGCTGCTGCACGCCGAGCCGGAACTCGACTGCCATGATCCGCAGGCGGCGCGCGCCGCCCTGCAGCAGGCAAAGATGGTCGTGGCAATGAGCCCGTACAAGCACGGCATGGACTACGCGGACGTGCTCCTTCCGGTCGCGCCGTTTGCCGAAACCGCCGGCACTTTCGTCAACTGCGAGGGCCGCGCACAAGGCTTCAACGGTACCGTCAAGCCGCTTGGCGAGACCCGTCCTGCCTGGAAGGTGCTGCGCGTGCTTGGCAACATGCTCGACCTGCAAGGCTTCGGCTACGAGACTTCCGAAGAGATCCGCGCCGAAGTGCTGGGCACCAAGGTCTCCGAAGAGGCCGACCTGCTGCCGCGCCTGAACAACGTCGCGAACCTGCAACCGCAGGCTGCCAAGCCTGCTGCCGCCGGGCTGGAGCGGATTGCGGACGTGCCGATCTACTTCAGCGACGCCATCGTCCGCCGCGCCGAGTCCCTGCAACTGACGACCGACGCGCAGGCGCCGAAGGCCTCTCTGTCGCCGGACCTGGCACAGTCCCTCGGCGTTGCCGAAGGTACGCAGGTACGGGTGGTCCAGGGGCAGGGCAGCGCCGTGCTCGTGGCCGCCATCGACGCGAAGCTGCCGGCGAATGTGGTGCGGGTATCCGCCTCGCATCCGTCGACCGCCGCCCTGGGTCCGATGTTTGGCCCGATCAGCGTGGAGAAAGCCTAATGGATTTTCTGACGACCCTCAATTCCGCCGGGACCAGCGTATTCGGCGGCGTCTGGCCCCTGGTCTGGAACGTCATCAAGATCGTGGCGATCGTCCTGCCGCTGATGGGTTGCGTTGCCTACCTGACGCTGTGGGAGCGCAAGATGATCGGCTGGATGCACATCCGTCTCGGCCCGAACCGCGTGGGTCCGGCCGGCCTGCTGCAGCCTATCGCCGATGCGCTGAAGCTGCTGCTGAAGGAAATCGTTGTTCCGGCGAAGGCGAACAAGGCGTTGTTCGTGATCGCACCGATCATGACCATCATGCCGGCGCTGGCCGCCTGGGCGGTCATTCCCTTCGGACCGGAAACCGTCCTCGCCAATGTCAATGCGGGCCTGCTGTTCGTCATGGCGATCACCTCGATGGAAGTCTACGGCGTGATCATCGCCGGCTGGGCATCCAACTCCAAGTATGCATTCCTTGGTGCGATGCGCGCTTCCGCGCAGATGGTGTCGTACGAGATTTCAATGGGTTTTGCCCTCGTCATCGTGCTGATGGTGTCCGGCAGCCTGAACTTCGTCGACATCGTGAACCAGCAGACCCAGGGCAGCTTCGCCGCCATGGGCTTGAACTTCCTGTCCTGGAACTGGCTGCCTCTGCTGCCGATCTTCGTGATCTACGTGATCTCGGGCATTGCCGAGACCAACCGGCATCCGTTCGACGTCGTCGAGGGCGAATCGGAAATCGTTGCCGGCCACATGGTCGAGTACTCCGGCATGTCGTTCGCGATGTTCTTCCTGGCCGAGTACGCGAACATGATCCTGATCTCGATGCTCGCGTCGCTCATGTTCCTCGGCGGATGGTCCGCACCGATCGCGCTGCTCGACTTCATCCCCGGATGGATCTGGCTCGGCATCAAGACCTTCTTCGTCGTATCGCTGTTCATCTGGGCGCGCGCCTCGTTTCCGCGCTACCGCTATGACCAGATCATGCGTCTCGGCTGGAAAGTATTCATTCCGCTGACGCTGGCCTACCTGGTGATCGTGGCAGCCTGGATCCAGTCACCCTGGAATATTTGGAAGTAAGAAACCATGGAAGCCATCAAAGATTTTTTCGGCAGCCTGATGCTCAAGGAGCTGGTCAAGGGACTGGCCCTGACCGGCCGCTACATGTTCGCCCGCAAGATCACCGTCCAGTTCCCCGAAGAGAAGACCCCGCTGTCGCCGCGTTTCCGCGGACTGCATGCATTGCGACGCTACCCGAACGGGGAAGAGCGCTGCATCGCCTGCAAGCTGTGCGAAGCGGTCTGTCCGGCAATGGCCATCACGATCGAATCGACGGAGCGTGAGGACGGCACCCGCCGCACCTCGCGCTACGACATCGACCTGACCAAGTGCATCTTTTGCGGCTTCTGCGAAGAGTCCTGCCCGGTCGACTCGATCGTCGAAACCAGCATTCTTGAATATCACGGCGAAAAGCGGGGCGACCTCTACTTCACGAAGGAGATGTTGCTGGCAGTCGGCGATCGCTATGAGAAGGACATCGCCGCCGCGCGTTCGGTTGACGCTGCCTATCGTTGAGCCGGGATACACCCGGCCGTACCGCTGACTCTTCTGGTCGAATATGGAATTTACAACTGCTCTTTTCTACGCGTTCTCGCTGATCCTGGTGCTGGCAGCGGCCCGCGTCATCACGGCCCGTAACCCGGTCCACGCAGCGCTGTTCCTGGTGCTGTCGTTCTTCTCGGCGGCAGCCATTTGGCTGCTGCTGCGGGCCGAGTTCCTTGCGATCGTCCTGGTGCTGGTCTATGTCGGCGCGGTCATGGTGCTGTTCCTGTTTGTCGTGATGATGCTGGACATCGACATCGGCAAGCTGCGCGAAGGCTTCTGGAGCTATTTCCCGCTCGCCGCCGTGGTCGGCCTGCTGATTGCCCTGCAAATGGCGGCCGTCCTGCTGCATGGTTTCTGGGATCCGGCTGCACAGGCACCGGCTGCCGCCGCCAACATCGGCGGTACGAAGGAACTGGGCATGCTGATCTACACCGAGTACATCTACGCATTCGAAATCGCAGCGGTGATCCTGCTGCTTGCGATCGTCGCAGCGGTTGCGCTGACGCTGCGCCGCCGCAAGGACAGCAAGTACTTCGATCCGGCCCAGGCGGTGAAGGTCAAGCGCAACGACCGTATCCGCATGGTGTCGATGAAGGCCGAATCCGATCGTGCCAACGGCAACGGCGCAGCGCCTGCTGCCGCCGCGGAAAAACAATAAGGGGAATGTGCCGTGGCTCTCTCGCTCGCTCACTTTCTGGTTCTCGGTGCGATCCTGTTTGCGATTTCCATCGTCGGGATCTTCCTGAACCGCAAGAACATCATCATCCTGCTGATGGCCATCGAACTGATGCTGCTGTCGGTGAACATGAATTTCATCGCCTTCTCGCATTATCTCGGTGATGCGGCAGGTCAGATTTTCGTTTTCTTCATCCTGACTGTGGCTGCCGCGGAATCCGCGATCGGCCTCGCCATCCTGGTGGTGCTGTTCCGTAACCTGGACACCATCAATGTCGAGGACCTCGATAGCCTCAAGGGTTAACCACAAATAATAACGACAGGGTCCATCATGGCGGGGCAACTCAACCCTCAGATTCTTCTTGCTGTGCCGCTGGCACCTCTGGCGGGCTCGGCAATTGCCGGCCTGCTCGGCACCAGGTTCTTCGGCAACAAGATCGGGCGCACGGCGTCACACTCGGTCACCATCCTCGGGGTGCTGGTCGCGTTCATCATCTCGTTCCAGACACTGCTGGCGGTGATGGACGGGGCGACGTACAACGGCACCGTTTACACCTGGATGACGGTGATGGGGCTGAAGCTGGAAGTCGGCTTCCTCGTCGACAGCCTGACGGCGATGATGATGTGCGTCGTGACATTCGTGTCGCTGATGGTGCACATCTACACCATCGGCTACATGGCCGAGGACGAAGGCTACAACCGCTTTTTCTCGTACATCTCGCTGTTCACCTTCTCGATGCTGATGCTCGTCATGAGCAACAACTTCCTGCAGCTGTTCTTCGGTTGGGAAGCGGTCGGCCTGGTGTCCTATCTGCTGATCGGGTTCTGGTTCAAGCGGCCGTCGGCGATCTACGCCAACATGAAGGCCTTCCTGGTCAACCGCGTCGGCGACTTCGGCTTCATCCTCGGCATCGGCCTGCTGCTGGCCTATGCCGGCTCGCTGAATTACGGCGAAGTCTTTGCCAAGCGCAACGAACTGGCCGGCCTGACGCTGCCGGGTACTGACTGGATGCTGCTGACCGTTGCCTGCATCTGCCTGTTCATCGGCGCAATGGGCAAGTCGGCACAGTTCCCGCTGCACGTCTGGCTTCCCGATTCGATGGAAGGCCCGACCCCGATCTCCGCGCTGATCCACGCAGCGACGATGGTGACCGCGGGGATTTTCATGGTCGCCCGCATGTCGCCGCTGTTCGAGCTGTCGGACACCGCGCTGTCCTTCATCCTGGTCATCGGATCGATCACCGCGCTGTTCATGGGCTTCCTCGGCATCATCCAGAACGACATCAAGCGGGTGGTTGCGTACTCGACGTTGTCCCAGCTCGGATACATGACCGTGGCACTGGGCGCGTCCGCCTATTCGGTTGCCGTGTTCCACCTGATGACCCACGCGTTCTTCAAGGCGCTGCTGTTCCTCGGCGCGGGCGCGGTCATCATCGGCATGCACCACGACCAGGACATCCGCAACATGGGCGGTCTGCGCAAGTACATGCCCATCACCTGGATCACCTCGCTTCTGGGTTCGCTGGCGCTGATCGGCACGCCGTTCTTCTCGGGCTTCTACTCGAAGGACAGCATCATCGAGGCCGTCCACGATACCCATATTGCCGGCGCCGGCTTCGCCAATTTCGCCGTGCTCGCGGGTGTCTTCGTCACCGCCTTCTACTCGTTCCGCATGTACTTCCTGGTATTCCACGGCGAGGAGCGCTTCGGCAAGGCCCATGCGCATCACGGCCATGAGACCCACCACGAGGAAGAAGAACAGGAGCACGACGACCACCATCACCACGGACTTGCGCCGGGCGAGAAGCCGCACGAGGCGCCGCTGGTCGTCACGCTGCCGCTGATCCTGCTGGCCATTCCGTCGGTATTGATCGGCTACCTGGCGATCGGTCCCATGCTGCACGGCGATTTCTTCAAGGACGTGATCTACGTCGGCGAGAATCACGGCGCGATGGCGGCGCTCAACGAGGCCTTCCATGGGGCGGCAGCAATGGGCATGCACGGCTTCATGACCGCACCGTTCTGGCTGGCATTGGGTGGCGTCGTCGCCGCCTGGTACTGCTACATGATCAATCCGCGTGTGCCGGCCTGGTTCTACAGCAAGCTGCATGCACTGCATACCCTGCTGGACAACAAGTACTACATGGACAAGATCAACGACGTGGTGTTTGCCAAGGGCGCGCGCGTGCTTGGCGGCGGCCTGTCCACCGTCGGCGACCGTACCCTGATCGATGGCCTGGTTGTGAACGGCAGTGCCCGCGTGGTCGGCTGGTTCTCCGCGCTGATCCGCCATGTGCAGACCGGTTATATCTATCACTACGCATTCGTAATGATCATCGGCGTGCTGTTCTTCCTGTTCTACTTCATGCCGTTCCCGTCGTTTGCCAAGTAAGTTGGCGAGGTAAAGCAAATAAAACCATGATGCAGTCAACTTTCCCTCTACTCAGCCTCGCGATCTGGTGCCCGATCGCCTTCGGCCTGCTCGTCCTGGCAATCGGACGCGACAACAACCCCGGGCTGGTCCGCGGCGTATCGCTGGCAGGCTCCATCGCCAGCTTCCTGGTGACGATTCCCTTGTTCCTGCAGTTCGACAAGGCCGCCCACGGCATGCAGTTCGTCGAAAGGGCGTCGTGGATCGAGCGTTTCAACGTCGATTACTTCCTCGGCATCGACGGCATCTCGGTCTGGTTCGTGTTGCTGACCGCCTTCATCACCGTGATCGTCGTGATCGCCGGCTGGGAAGTCATCGAGAAGCGCGTCGCCCAGTACATGGGTGCCTTCCTGATCCTGTCGGGCCTGATGATCGGCGTGTTCTGCGCGCTCGATGGCCTGCTGTTCTATGTGTTCTTCGAGGCGACCCTGATTCCGATGTTCATCATCATCGGTGTCTGGGGCGGTCCGAACCGCGTCTACGCTGCGATCAAGTTTTTCCTCTACACGCTGCTTGGTTCGCTGCTGACCCTGGTCGCGCTGCTGTATCTCTACTTCGGCGCGGGCGGCAGCTTCGACATTCTCGCCTGGCACAAGCTGCCGCTGCCGATGAATGCGCAGATCCTGATCTTCCTCGCCTTCTTCATGGCATTTGCCGTCAAGGTGCCGATGTGGCCGGTGCACACCTGGCTGCCGGATGCGCACGTCGAGGCGCCGACCGGCGGGTCGGTGGTGCTGGCGGCCATCATGCTGAAACTCGGCGCCTACGGTTTCCTGCGCTTCTCCCTGCCGATCGCGCCCGATGCCAGTCATGCAATGGCAGGTTTCATCATCACGCTGTCGCTGATCGCCGTGATCTATATCGGTCTGGTCGCCCTGGTGCAGGCCGACATGAAGAAACTGGTCGCGTATTCGTCGATCGCCCACATGGGTTTCGTCACCCTCGGCTTCTTCGTGTTCAATGCGATGGGGGTGCAGGGCGGCATCGTCCAGATGATTTCGCACGGTTTCGTCTCCGGCGCGATGTTCCTTTGCATCGGCGTGCTCTACGACCGCATGCATTCGCGTCAGATCGCCGATTACGGCGGTGTGATCAACCGCATGCCGCGTTTTGCCGCATTCTTTGTGCTGTTCTCGCTTGCCAATGCCGGCCTGCCCGCAACCTCGGGATTCATCGGCGAGTTCATGGTGATCCTCGGCTCCGTGCAATACAACTTCTGGATCGGCATGCTGGCCGCAACTGCGCTGATCTTCGGTGCAGCCTATTCCCTGTGGCTGGTGAAGCGTGTGGTGTTCGGCGAGATCGGCAACAAGCACGTCGCGGAACTCCAGGACCTGAACGGCCGCGAATTCCTGATGCTCGGCATCCTCGCGATCGCGGTGCTGGCCATGGGACTGTACCCCGCGCCGGTAACCGACCTGATCCAGGTCTCGGTCGACGACCTGCTCAAGCACGTCGCCGTCTCGAAACTGCCGTGAGCGGCGAACGACATACTGAAGAACGCGTAATAGCGACAACGACATGGACAACCTGAACCTGGCGCCGGTGTATCCGGAAATCTTCCTGCTGATCGCCACCTCGGCGATCCTGCTGATCGACATGCACCTGACGGACGCAAAGCGGCACATCACCTATTTGCTGTCGCTGGCAACACTGCTGGTGTGTGGTGTCATGAGCGCAGCGCAGTTCAACGAGCCGACCACCTACGTGTTCAACAACATGTTCGTGTCGGACCCGATGTCCAGCCTGTTGAAGGTCTTTTGCTACCTGTCGGTCGGGATCACCATGATCTATTCGCGGCAGTATGCGACCGACCGCGGCATGCTTGGCAATACCATCGGCGGGGAATTCTACGTGCTCGCGCTGTTCTCCCTGCTCGGTTCGATGGTCATGATCTCCGGGAACAATTTCCTGGTGATCTACCTCGGCCTCGAACTGATGACGCTCGCCCTGTACGCGCTGGTTGCACTGCGTCGCGGTAATACCGTATCCACCGAAGCGGCGATGAAATACTTTGTCCTGGGCGCCCTCGCGTCGGGCTTCCTGCTCTACGGTATCTCCATGCTCTACGGCGCTACCGGTACGCTCGATCTCAACGAAGTCGCGGTCGAAGTGGCCAAGGGCACTGCCAATCGCACGGTGCTGGTGTTCGGCCTGGTATTCCTGGTCGCCGGACTCGCATTCAAGCTTAGCGCCGCACCGTTCCATATGTGGGTTCCCGATGTCTATACGGGTGCTCCGACCGCGGTCACGCTGCTGATCGCCGCCACACCGAAGCTGGCTTCGTTCGCGATCACCATCCGCCTGCTGGTGGAAGGCCTGTTCCCGCTCGCGGTCGACTGGCAGCAGATGATCCTGATGCTGGCCGTCCTGTCGATGGCGGTCGGTAACATCACGGCAATCGTCCAGACCAACCTCAAGCGCATGCTGGCCTACTCGACCATCGCGCAGATGGGCTTCATGTTGCTCGGCATGCTGTCCAGCGTCTCCGAAGGCAATACATCGATGGCGGCCAACGGCTACAGCTCGGCGATGTTCTACGCCGTTGCCTACGTCCTGACCACGCTCGGCACCTTCGGCGTGATGATGCTGCTGTCGCGCGCCGGATTCGAGGCCGAGAACATTGACGACCTGAAGGGCCTGAACCAGCGCAGCCCCTGGTTCGCGTTCGTGATGCTGATCCTGATGTTCTCGCTGACCGGCATTCCGCCGACGGTAGGCTTCTATGCGAAGCTGGCCGTCCTGCAGGCGCTGCTGAGCACTGGTCAGGTCTGGCTGGCAGTGGTATCCGTGCTGCTTTCGCTGATCGGCGCGTTCTACTACCTGCGCGTGGTGAAGGTCATGTACTTCGATGATCCGGTCGACGAGACCAGGATCGTGGCGACCGGCGACATGCGCCTGACACTCGGCGCGAACGGCATCGCCGTGCTCGTGCTCGGCCTGCTGCCTGGTCCCCTGATGGCCCTGTGCGCGAGCGCCATCGTGCGTACCCTGGCAGCCTGAACGGGCCGGTGGACGTCTCTCTATCCAGCTGGTTTGTCATCATGTTGGCGGCGCTCGCCGCCAACATGCCCTTCATGAACGAGCGCTTGTTCCTGGTCGTGCCGCTCGCGGGCGACAGCAAGGGAATCTGGCTGCGCCTGCTCGAGCTCGGGCTGCTTTACGCGCTGGTGCTCGGCGTGGCGTGGCTGCTTGAGGGGCGCATCGGCAACGTCTTCCCGCAGCGCTGGGAATTCTACGCAATCACCATCTGCCTCTTCATCGTTGCCGCCTATCCCGGCTTCGTCTATCGCTACCTGCGCAAAAAGCACGCTTGACGTGCTGTAAGGCAGGCGGTCCGCCGCGGCTTACAATACGTCGAATTTTCCTGCCAGGAGTCTTGACGTGGATTTGCACCTGAAAGAAACCCAACTCGACAGCGAGGTCGCCTACGACGGCCATTTCCTGAAGGTCCAGCGCGATGGCGTGCGCCTGCCCGACGGCACGCGGTCCAAGCGCGAATACATCAAGCACCCCGGCGCCGTGGCGATCCTGCCGGTGTTCGAGGACGGCAGGATTCTCCTGGAACGGCAGTTCCGGTATCCGCTTCAGGCAGTGTTCATCGAATTCCCCGCCGGGAAGATCGATCCTGACGAAGATCCGCTCGACTGCGCGAAGCGGGAATTGCAGGAGGAGACGGGCTACACCGCACAGGAATGGCGCTTCGCCTGCACCATCCACAATGCGATCGCCTATTCCGACGAGCACCTCGACCTGTACGTGGCGCGCGGCCTGACCGCCGGCGAATGCAAGCTCGACGAAGGCGAGTTCCTCGAGACCTTTACCGCGACCGTGCCTGAGATGCTGCAATGGATACGGGAAGGGAAGATCACCGACGTCAAGACGGTGATTGGCACCTTCTGGCTCGAGAAGATGCTGGCCGGGGAATGGAAGCTTTAAGCCGGGTCCACCGGCCGCCGCGCGCCGCCCCCTGAACCGATATCTGCGCGATCGGCCATCGACAGATCGACCGGTCGGCCACTACGGACAGGCGCGCTGTAGCGGTGGTTCGCGCGGTGCCGCCGGTCCGGCGATCGCTGCAACGACCTGCACTGTCGTCAGCCGCATCCACGCTATTGCCGCCGCCGCGTATGCCGAGCGGCGCGCTACCCGGTGCCGGCATGTCCGGCCGCCGTGGCATGGCGAGCGCGGTCCCGCCAGCCATGCAGCGATCACGGAGGACACGGGGACCTGCCATCCAATGAAAAACGCCCCCGGTCGGGGGCGTTCGCGCCATGGCAGGCTTCTTACATGTTCGGATAGTTCGGACCGCCGCCGCCTTCCGGCGTCACCCATACGATGTTCTGGGTCGGGTCCTTGATATCGCAGGTCTTGCAATGCACGCAGTTCTGCGCATTGATCTGCAGGCGGTCGTCGCCGGCATCGTTCTTCACGTATTCATACACGCCGGCGGGGCAGTAGCGCTGTTCCGGACCCGCATACTTGTGCAGGTTGATGTTGACCGGCACCGACGGATCCTTCAGCGTCAGGTGGGCGGGCTGTTCCTCGGCGTGATTGGTGTTCGAGATGAACACCGACGACAGCCGGTCGAAGGTCAGCTTGCCGTCCGGCTTCGGATAGACGATGGGCTTGAATTCGGACGCCGGGCGCAGGCATTCATGGTCCGCGTGCTTGTGCTTCAGGGTCCACGGCGCCTTGCCGCCGAAAACGACCTGGTCGATGCCGACCATCAGCGTGCCGCTGTACAGCCCCCTGGCCATGAACGGCTTGAAGTTGCGCGCCTTGTAAAGCTCCTCGTGCAGCCAGGACTTCTTGAATGCCTCCGGATACGCGATCAGCTCGTCGTGCTGTCGGCTCTCGCCCAGGGCGGCAAAGGCCGCTTCGGCCGCCAGCATGCCGGTCTTCATTGCAGCGTGGCTGCCCTTGATGCGGGACGCGTTCAGAAAGCCGGCGTCGCAGCCGAGCAGAACACCGCCCGGAAAAGTGAGCTTCGGCAGCGACTGCAGGCCGCCGGCGGTAATCGCCCGCGCGCCGTAGGAGATGCGCTTGCCGCCCTCGAAGAACTTGCGGATTTCCGGATGCGTCTTGTAGCGCTGGAATTCCTCGTAGGGCGACAGGTACGGATTCTGGTATGACAGGCCAACCACGTAGCCCACCGCAACCTGGTTATTCTCGAGGTGATAGAGGAAGGAACCGCCGTAGGTATCGGCATCGAGCGGCCAGCCCGCCGTATGGATGACCAGGCCCGGCTGGTGCATCTTCGGATCGATCTCCCACAGCTCCTTGATGCCGATCGCGTAGGTCTGCGGATCCTTGCCGTTGTTGAGGTCGAATTTTTCCATCAGGTGGCGGCCGAGATGGCCACGCGAACCTTCGGCGAACAGCGTGTACTTCGCATGCAGTTCCATCCCGAGCTGAAAGGCATCGGTCGGATTTCCGTGGCGATCCACACCCATGTTTCCGGTGGCGACGCCCTTCACACTGCCGTCTTCGTTGTACAGCACCTCCGCGGCGGGGAAGCCGGGGAAAATCTCCACGCCGAGGTTCTCGGCCTGCTGCCCGAGCCAGCGTACCACGTTAGCGAGCGAGATCACATAGTTGCCGTGGTTCTGGAAGCAGGCGGGCAGCATCCATCCGGGCGTCTTGTAGGCCTTGGTCTCGGAAAGGAACAGGAAACGGTCTTCGGTGACCTCGGTATTAAGCGGCGCGCCGAGCTCTTTCCAGTTCGGGAACAGCTCGTTGATGGCGATGGGATCCATGACAGCGCCGGACAGGATATGCGCGCCGACCTCGCTGCCTTTCTCGAGTACGCAGACCGAGACTTCACGGCCCTGCTCGGCAGCCAGCTGCTTCAGACGGATCGCCGCCGACAGGCCGCCGGGACCGCCCCCGACAATCACCACGTCGTATTCCATTGCTTCGCGCGGGCCGTATTGCTCTACGAGATTCTGGGTCTGCGTCATGCTCTCACCAAGGTTAGAAAAATTTTCGAACGAACGTGCTAATTGTCGTGGATTTTAGGCGAGAATGCTAGTAGATGCCTTGCTCTAAATGGTGCAATCATACCTTTCCGGGCGGGCCAAAGGCACTTTTGACAGATAACGAGAAGGAGGAGTGGTGGGAATCGAACTGAATCTCGAAGGCAAGATCGCGCTGGTCACCGGCGCTTCCAGCGGACTCGGCGCCCGCTTTGCACGCATCCTGTCCCAGGCCGGCGCCCAGGTGGTGCTGGCATCCCGGCGAGTGGAGCGCCTGAAGGAGCTGCGGGCGGAGATCGAGGCGGGTGGCGGAGCGGCCCACGTGGTCGCGCTCGACGTCACCGACTACGCCAGCATCAAGGCGGCCATCGCCCATGCCGAGACGGAAGCCGGCCCGATCGACATCCTGGTGAACAATTCCGGAGTCTCGACCACCCAGCGCCTGGTCGACGTCACGCCGGAGGACTATGCCTACGTGATGGACACCAACCAGCGCGGCGCCTTTTTCGTCGCCCAGGAGACGGCCAAGCGGATGATCGCCCGCTCCAAGGGGGACCCCAGGAAGCAGCATCGCATCATCAACATCGCCTCGGTCGCAGGCCTGCGGGTACTGCCGCAGATCGGCATCTACTGCATGAGCAAGGCGGCCGTCGTCCATATGACGAAATCGATGGCAGTGGAATGGGGGCGCTACGGCATCAACGTCAACGCGATCTGCCCGGGCTACATCACGACCGAGATCAATGAAGCGCATTTCCAGACCGAGCAAGGCCAGCAACTGATCTCGATGTTGCCGCGCAAGCGCCTCGGCCAGCCGGAAGACCTGGACGGCCTGCTGCTGCTGTTGGCGGCGGACGAGTCGCGCTTCATGAACGGCGCGATCATCACCGCCGACGACGGCATGGCCGCCTACTGACGCCATGGCCGAACGGAAACTGGTACACGCGACGCGGATGATGATCCGCTGGGGCGACATGGACGCCATGGGCCACGTCAACAACACCGTCTATTTTCGGTATCTCGAGCAGGCGCGCATCGAGTGGTTCACCGCGGCCGGCATTGAGCCCGATCCGCTGGGCGAGGGCCCGGTCATCATCAACGCGCGCTGCACATTCATACGCCAGCTGAAATATCCCGGCGAGATCGAGGTCCGGACCTATGCGGGCGAAGCCGGAAGGTCCAGCTTCGAAACCTGGCAGGAGATCCGGCGGGTCGACACACCCGGGGTGCTTGCTGCAGAGGGTGGGGCAAAGGTGGTGTGGGTCGATTTTCCGAAGGAAAAGTCGGCACCGCTGCCCGATCATGTGCGCGCGCTGCTTCCTCCGGCGGGGGCCTGAGTCAGTTCGCCACGCCGACCAGCCGGTGGACGAGCTCGCTGGAGGTCGCCGCCGAGAACTTGCGCATCAGCTTGGCCCGGTGCATCTCCACCGTCCGCGGGCTGAGGCCGACCTGGCGCGCAATCAGCTTGCTCGTCTTGCCTTCCACCAGCAGGGCGGCAATCTCGCGCTCGCGGGGCGTCAGCTCGGCGGTGACCGGTCGCTTGGCGCTCAGGTCCTCGAAGGTCCAGATACCCGCAGCATGAGGGTCATCATGGATCAAGGAACGGCCACTGACATGGCACCAGAATAAGTCCTGGTTCATGCGTTTCATGATGCGTTCATCCGAGTAGTGGCCCTTGGCGCTCATGATCGGGACGATCCGGGCGCCGGTGCGCTCGAATTCGTCGACACTCGGATAGAGCACGCTGAGCGACTGGCCCACGAGGTCCTGTGGCCGGTAACCGAACATGGTCCCCAGCGCGGCGTTGCACGCATGGATGACGCGATGCTGGGACACGCACATGCCGACTGGCGCGTTCTGGAAGATGGTCTCGTAGTTTATTGTCAGTGCGCTCATAATTTCCGCGGCGCCTTTGTCCCGAAAGTTCGTATTTTTACGGTATTGCGCCTGTGTAGTCCACCATCTTATGCTGGCAGGCACGTCAAAAGAGCATTCCCGTGCATTTTCCAAACAGAGCAAGTGCCGAGGAATGGACATCAACTCAAGAAGAGGAGCGGTATGAACAAAGTTTATCCGGACGCCGCCAGCGCCCTGGCCGGCATCGTCAAGGACGGACAGACGATCGCCGTCGGCGGATTCGGCCTGTGCGGCATTCCCGAGGCGCTGATCGCGGCGCTGCGCGATTCCGGGGTCAAGGACCTCACGGCGATCTCCAACAACGCCGGGGTGGACGGATTCGGGCTCGGCCAGTTGCTCGCCACCCGGCAGATCCGCAAGATGATTTCCTCCTACGTGGGTGAGAACAAGGAATTCGAACGGCAGTACCTGGCCGGCGAACTGGAGCTGGAGTTCACGCCCCAGGGCACGCTGGCGGAAAAGCTGCGCGCCGGCGGCGCCGGGATCCCGGCATTCTTCACCAAGACCGGTGTCGGCACCATCGTTGCCGAGGGCAAGGAGGTACGCGAGTTCGACGGCGAGCGCTACGTGATGGAGCGCTCCCTGGTGGCGGACGTCTCCCTGGTCAAGGCCTACATGGCCGACAAGGTCGGCAATCTGGTATTCCGCAAGACTGCGCGCAACTTCAATCCGAACGTGGCCATGGCCGGCAAGATTACCGTGGTCGAGGTCGAGAAGCTGGTGGAGACCGGCGAGATCGACCCGGACCAGGTTCATACCCCGGGCATCTTCGTGCATCGCATCGTCGTCAATGCGACGCCGGAGAAGCGCATCGAACAACGCACCACGCGTGCAAAGTAAGGGGGAGAACGAACATGGCATGGACTCGTGATGAAATGGCTGCCCGCGCAGCGAAGGAACTGCAGGACGGCTTCTATGTGAACCTCGGCATCGGCCTGCCGACGCTGGTTGCCAATTACGTGCCGGAGGATATCGAGGTGTGGCTGCAATCGGAGAACGGCCTGCTCGGCATCGGTCCCTTCCCGACCGAGGATGCGGTCGACGCCGACCTGATCAACGCCGGCAAGCAGACCGTCACCGCGCTGCGCGGTTCTTCCTTCTTCAGTTCGGCGGATTCGTTTGCAATGATCCGGGGTGGCAAGATCAATATCGCCATTCTCGGCGCGATGCAGGTCAGCGAGAAGGGCGACCTGGCGAACTGGATGATCCCGGGGAAGATGGTCAAGGGCATGGGCGGCGCCATGGATCTCGTGGCCGGCGTCGGCCGGGTCGTCGTCCTGATGGAGCACGTGGCCAAGGCCAAGGACGGCACGACGTCGCACAAGATCCTGAAGAAATGCGACCTGCCGTTGACCGGCGTCGGCGTCGTCAACCGCATCATTTCCGACCTGGGTGTCATCGATGTGACGCCCTCCGGCCTCAAGCTGGTTGAACTCGCTCCTGGCGTCACCCGGGAAGAGATTCTCGAGAAGACAGGCGCTCAACTGGATGTGAGCGGCGTACCGGCCTGAATGCAAGGCCCATGAAAAAACGGCGCCCGGTTTTCCCGGGCGCCGTTTTGCGTTTCGGGGGCAGCTTCCTGCCCCTGGCTGGCCGCACCTATTGCGCTGCCCAGCCGCCGTCCATGTTCCATGCCACGCCGCGCACCTGGCTGCCGGCCTCGCTGCACAGGAAAACGGCGAGTTCGCCGAGCTGTTCCGGCGTCACGAATTCACCGGATGGCTGCTTCTCCGAGAGCAGGCTGCGCTTTGCTTCCTCATTCGACAGTCCCTGCTGGCTGGCACGCGCATCAACCTGTTTCTGCACCAGCGGCGTCAGGACCCAACCCGGGCAGATCGCATTGCAGGTCACGCCGCTATGCGCATTCTCGAGGGCGGTCACCTTGGTGAAGCCGACGATGCCATGCTTGGCCGCGACGTAGGCGGATTTTTGGGCCGAGCCGACCAGCCCGTGCACCGAGGCGACATTGATGATCCTGCCCCAGTTGCGGGCCTTCATCGCCGGCAGGGCAAGCCGCGTCGTGTGGAAGGCCGAGCTGAGATTGATCGCGATGATCGCATCCCATTTTTCGACGGGAAACTCCTCGACACTGGCGACGTACTGGATGCCTGCATTGTTGACGAGGATGTCCACGGCGCCGAACCGCCCGGCCGCGTACTGCATCATCGCCTCGATCTCGGCGGGCTTCGACATGTCCGCGCCATGATAGGCGGCGTCCACGCCAAAATCTGCTTTCACCCTGGCCTGCACTGCTTCGATTTCCGCCTGGTCGCCAAAACCGTTGAAAACGATATTCGCCCCCTGGGCCGCCAGGCTCCGGGCAATGCCCAGCCCGATGCCGGATGTGGATCCGGTGACGAGTGCGGTTTTCCCTTGAAGCAGTGTGCCTTGCATGGTGTCCTCTCCGAAATGGAATTGAATTTATTGCGTGATTTATTTGGATAGAATTTTAAGCGTAACCGCTCCTAAAATGTGAGAATAGAAGGCGATAGAGCGATTTCCGGCAAAAATGATTGAGGCCCAGATCAAGTCCGTCCAATGCATGTCGCCCGCGGGCCTGCACAAGATGGCATACAAGGAATGGGGAGACCCGCGCAACCGCAACCTGCTGGTCTGCGTGCACGGCGTTACGCGCGTCAGCGACGATTTCGACCGTCTCGCCGCCGCGCTGTCGGACGCCTACCGCGTGATCTGCCCGGACGTCGCCGGCCGGGGGCGATCGGACCAGCTTGCGATGCCCCAGCTTTACCATCTTCCGCAGTACGTGGGCGACATGGTCACGCTGCTGGCGCGCGCCGACGCCGAGCATGTTCATTGGGTAGGCACTTCGATGGGCGGCTTGATCGGCATGGTGCTGGCATCGCTGCCGGACAGCCCCGTCGCCAGGCTGGTGCTGAACGACGTCGGTCCGGCACTGAACCCGCAGGCGCTGGCGCGCATCGGCACATACATCGGCGAAGACATCCGTTTTGACAGTCTTGACGACGGCGTCCGCTATATCCGCGAGATTTCCACTTCCTTCGGGCCGCATGGCGACGGCGAGTGGCGCAAGCTTGCGGCGGACGCGCTGCGGCAGGGCAAGGACGGCAGATGGATGAAGCATTACGACCTTCGGATCGCCGACGCATTCCGCACCTTGACGGAGGAGGGGGCGCGACAGGCCGAGACCATGCTCTGGCGCGCCTACGACGCCATCCGGTGTCCGACGCTCCTGCTGCGCGGCGCGGATTCCGACCTTCTGGCGCCGGAGACCGCTCACGCAATGACATTGCGCGGCCCGAAGGCCCGGTTGGTCGAGTTTGCCGGCATCGGCCATGCGCCGACGCTGATGCACGACGATCAGGTCGCAGTCGTCACGGATTTCCTGCTTGGGTAACTACTAGGATCGATTGGACAGAATGGATATCAAGCGTTTGCATGTCGGGAAGACCCTCTCCGAGGCAGCCGTCCACAACGGCGTGGTTTATCTCGCGGGACAGGTCGCCGAAGACCTGACACAGAATATCGAAGGTCAGACACGGGAAGTGCTCGGCCACATCGACCGCCTGTTGGCGGAGGCGGGCAGCGACAAGACGCGCATACTCATGTGCCAGATCTTCATCGCGGACATCAAGGATTTCGCCGGCATGAATGCTGTCTGGAACGCCTGGGTCGCCGACGGCCACGCGCCGCCGCGCGCCACGGTGCAGGCGAAGCTCGCGAAGCCCGAGTGGCTGGTGGAGATGGTCGTGACGGCCGCCCAGAAATAGGTCCACGATGGTTTCCAATGCCGCCACCCGGCTCGAAGCACAGGAAGGGCTGAGCGCCGGCCTCTCCGCCGAGGACGCCGCCCGGCTTCTGGACGCGCTCGCCTTTATCGAGCCGATCTACCATGGTAGAGATGTGGTCACGGGTCAGGACGCTTTCGCGTTTGCCCAGGGCGTGGCGGCGACGCTTGCCGCCCTGAACACCGACACCGATACCCGTATCGCCGGGCTGCTGTTCGAGGTGCCGGTATTCGATGCGGAGGCAGGAGAGACCATCGAGGCCAGGTTCGGCCCGGACATCGCCGAGCTGGTCGGCAACATCCGCCAGTTGATGCGGCTGCATGAGCAGACCTTCGGCCAGCACGATGCGCCGCGCGGCAAGAATGCATCCCAGCAGGCGACCGAACAGCTCGAAACCTTGCGCAAGATGCTGCTCGCGATGGCGACCGACATGCGGGTGGTGCTGGTGCGTCTTGCGTCGCGCGTCACCACCTTGCGTCACTTCGCGGAGCTCAAGCTGGAGAACCAGAAGACGCGCGAGTACGCCCGCGAAACGCTGGACCTGTACGCGCCGCTGGCGAACCGGCTCGGCGTATGGCAGCTGAAATGGGAGCTGGAAGACCTGGCGTTCCGTTTTCTCGAGCCCGAGGTGTACAAGCGCATTGCCCGGATGCTGGAAGAAAAGCGCATCGAACGCGAAGGCTTCGTCGATGCCGCGATTGCCCGCCTGAAATCGGTCATGGCAAACGCTGGCATCAAGGCCGACGTCAGCGGCCGGCCCAAGCATATCTTCAGCATCTGGAACAAGATGCGCGGCAAGGCGCTCGATTTTTCCGAGCTCTACGATGTCCGGGCATTCCGTGTCATCGTCGACGACGTCAAGACCTGCTACGTGGTGCTTGGCCTTGTCCACGACATCTGGACGCCGATCCCCGAGGAATTTGACGATTACATCTCCCGCCCCAAGCCGAACGGCTATCAGTCGCTGCACACGGTGGTGGTTGCCGAGGACGGCCGGGCAATCGAGATCCAGATCCGCACGCAGGAAATGCATCGCTTTGCCGAGTACGGCGTGGCCGCCCACTGGCGTTACAAGGAAGCCGGCGGTTCCAGTTTCTCGGCGCAGAAGTACGACGAGAAGATTGCCTGGCTGCGCCAGCTGCTGGCTTGGAAGAGCGAAGTCGCCGACGCAGTGGTGGAACACGGCGATGTTCAGCGCGAATGGGTGGAGAAGCTCAAGTCCGCCTCGCTCGATGACCGTATCTACGTGCTGACGCCGCAGGCGCGTGTGATCGAGCTGCCGGCCGGCGCCACGCCGATCGACTTTGCCTACCACCTGCACACCAACATCGGCCACCGTTGTCGCGGCGCGCGCGTCGACGGCGCCATGGTGCCGCTGAATTCGCCGCTCAAGAATGGGCAGACGGTCGAAATCATCACCGCACGGGGCAGCGCGGCGGCATCGGCCGGACCGTCTCGCGACTGGCTGGGGGCAGGGTATGTGGCGAGCCCGCGCACCCGGGCCAAGGTGCGGGCGTGGTTCAACGGTATCGAGCAGCAGGAGACCCTTTCACAGGGAAGGGCGCTGGTAGAGAAAACCCTCCAGCGCGAGGGCAAGACCGCGATCAACCTAGAGGAGCTCGCGCACAAGCTCGGCTTTCCCAAGGTCGACGACTTGTTTCTCGCCGTCGGCAAGGACGAGTTCAAGCTGCGCAATATCGAACTTGCGCTCCATGCCGACGACGCGCACAAGCAAGGGGGACGCCACGCGCATGCACCGGATGCCGTCATCCCGAACAAGAGCCGTGCCTCGAGCGTGGCGCAGGGCGCCCGATCCGGGGTTCTGGTGGTCGGCACCGATGGACTGATGACGCAACTTGCGCGCTGCTGCAAGCCGGCCCCGCCGGATGCGATCGTCGGTTTCGTCACGCGCGGGAAGGGCGTGTCGATTCACCGGGCGAACTGCAAGAATCTCGCGCAGATGCGGATGAATGCGATGGAGCGCGTGATCGAGACCGACTGGGGCGAGCACGGCAAGGAAACCGTCTATCCGGTCGACATCTTCATCTTCGCCAGCGATCGCCAGGGGTTGCTGCGGGATATCACCGAGATTTTCTCGCGCGAGAAGATCAACGTCGTCGGCGTCAGCACGCAGAGTGCGAAGGGCCATGCGCGGATGTCATTCACCGCCGAGGTGGCGTCCACCGCGCAGCTGCAGAAGGCACTGATGATCATCCGCGACGTTGCCGGCGTGCTCGAGGTCCTGAGGCAGTAACGGGACGGTCAGGGTTCCTGCGCCATGCTCGGCAGTTCCGGCTGCAGCGTAATGTGGTCTATCCGGTGCTTTTCCAGCAGCATCGCCTTTATCCTGGCCAACACCCACGGCCATTCCTCCAGGCTGCGGATTTCCACGTGCCCGATCAGGGCCGGCTGCCCCGGCGTCATTTCCCAGACATGCAGGTCGTGTACCGAGTTGACGCCGTCGATTGCCGCGAGGTCGGCGCCGACCTGCAGGTAGTCGACGTTCCGCGGAACGCCTTCCATCAGGAAGTGATACGCATCCTTCAGCACGGCCAGGGTCGAGCGCAGGATAAGCAGCGAAACGCCGATCGAAAGCAGGGGGTCGACCGGATACCAGCCGGTGAAGTAGATGATAGCGCCGGCGCATAGTGCCGCAATCGATCCCAGCAGGTCGCCGAGCACATGCACGAGGGCCGCGCGCGTGTTGACGTTGCCTTTGTCGTGGGACAGCAGCCACGCCACCAGCAGGTTGACCGTCATGCCGATCAGCGCCACGATGAAGACCGCTTCTCCCGCAACAACCTGCGGCGCGCTGAACCGGTGCAGGGCCTCGTACGCGATCCACGCGACCAGTGCGAGCATCGCCAGCGCATTGATGAATGCAGCGAGGGCTTCCGCCCGGCCGAATCCGAAGGAATGGCGCGGAGAAGGCGGGCGCCGGGCGATGTGCTGGGCAAGCAATGCCAATCCAAGCGCGGTACTGTCGGTGAGCATGTGACCGGCATCGGAGATCAGCGCGAGCGAGTTCGACCAGTATCCGGCGATCGCTTCCACCGCCGCAAATGCGAGCGTGAGCAGCACGGAGAACAGCAGCACCCTGGGGTTGCGCCCTTCGATCACGTGCCGATGCGTGGCGTCGCCGTGCCGATGCGCATGCAGGGAGCCAATGGAGTGGTGGTCATGAGGCATGTCGGAAACTCGTCCTGATGGTCGCCCGTGTCCGGTGTGCCGGAGGGCATGGCATGCGGAGGAACCGAGTGTACAGGATAGGATGCCCGTGGAAGATGCATGCGGCAGCGGCGCTTCCGCCTGTTTTGATTGCTCCTGAAGAAAAGCACTAGCAAACTCGAAAAATTGCCGCTATAATCTTGCTTCTTTAGGCTCGTAGCTCAGCTGGTTAGAGCACTACCTTGACATGGTAGGGGTCGTTGGTTCGAGTCCAATCGAGCCTACCAACGAATTGCAGTACATTTTGTAAGAGCGAGAAAGGCAGTCCCGGTTATGACACCGCGAACTACAAGCGATCAGCTTATGGTGCGACGCTAGTCGGGTTCTTTTTTCGTCTTTCAAATTTGAAAAAAACGCGGCTAGTCCGCGTTTTTTTTCGTCCTCATTTTTGGCGCCTTCCTGGCGCCGCTCCCACCGTCATCCTGACATGGAGAACACAATGGTTTCAGTCAGACTTCCCGATGGATCGCAACGCCAGTTCGACGCGCCCGTCACCGTTGCGCAAGTTGCCGCGAGCATCGGCAGTGGCCTTGCCAAGGCAGCGCTTGCCGGTCGTGTCGACGGCAAGCTGGTCGATACGTCCCATCTGATCGACCGCGACGCGGACCTGGCCATCGTCACCGACAAGGACCCTGACGGGCTCGACGTAATCCGCCATTCGACCGCCCACCTGCTGGCCTACGCCGTCAAGGAGCTGTTCCCGGATGCCCAGGTAACCATCGGTCCGGTGATCGATAACGGCTTCTACTACGATTTCTCCTACAAGCGGCCGTTCACGCCGGAGGATCTGCAGGCGATAGAGAAGAAGATGGCCGAACTGGCCAAGAAGGATGAGCCGGTGGCGCGCCAAGTGCTGCCGCGCGACGAGGCCGTGGCCTACTTCAAGTCGATCGGCGAACACTATAAGGCGGAAATCATCGCCTCCATTCCGGCGGGCGAGGACGTCTCGCTCTACAGCGAGGGCAAGTTCACCGACCTTTGCCGCGGACCTCACGTGCCGTCCACCGGCAAGCTCAAGGTCTTCAAGCTGATGAAGCTGGCGGGAGCATACTGGCGCGGCGACTCGAAGAACGAGATGCTGCAGCGGGTGTACGGCACCGCCTGGGCAAGGAAGGAAGACCAGGATGCTTACCTGCACATGCTGGAGGAGGCCGAGAAACGCGATCACCGCAAGCTCGGCAAGGCGCTCGACCTGTTCCACTTCCAGGACGAAGCACCCGGCCTGATCTTCTGGCATCCGAAGGGCTGGACGGTCTGGCAGCAGGTCGAGCAATACATGCGCCGGGTGTACCAGGAGAACGGTTATCAGGAAGTCAAGGCGCCGCAGATCCTCGACCGCACGCTGTGGGAAAAAACCGGCCACTGGGACAACTACCGCGACAACATGTTCGTCACGGAGTCCGAGAACCGGAACTACGCACTCAAGCCGATGAATTGTCCGGGCCATGTGCAGATCTATAACGCCGGGCTGCGCAGCTACCGCGATTTGCCCCTGCGTTTCGGCGAGTTCGGGCAGTGCCATCGCAATGAGCCGTCGGGCGCACTGCATGGCCTGATGCGCGTGCGCGGCTTCACCCAGGACGATGGACACATTTTCTGCACGGAAGAACAGATCCAGGCGGAGTGTACCGCCTTCCATCAGCAGGCCATGCAGGTGTACAAGGATTTCGGTTTTTCCGATATTGCCATCAAGATTGCGCTCAGGCCGGACAGCCGGATCGGTTCCGACGAGACCTGGGATCGTGCCGAAGAGACCTTGCGCGCGGCGCTGCGGGCGTGTGGCGTGAACTGGGAGGAACTGCCGGGCGAGGGTGCGTTTTACGGGCCGAAGATCGAATACCACCTGAAGGATTCGCTCGGCCGTCCATGGCAGGTCGGCACAATGCAGGTCGACTTCTCCATGCCGGGGCGCCTCGGTGCCGAATATGTTGCGGATGACAACACCCGCAAGGTCCCGGTCATGTTGCACCGGGCGATTGTCGGTTCGCTTGAACGCTTTGTCGGCATCCTGATCGAAAATCACGCGGGCGCCTTGCCGCTATGGCTCGCACCTGTACAGATTGCGATCCTGAACATCTCGGATGCGCAGGCTGATTATGCGCAAACGGTGGCACAAAACCTGAAAAAACAAGGGTTTAGGGTCCACGTCGATTTGCGTAACGAGAAAATAACCTATAAAATACGCGAGCATTCGGTTCAAAAGCTCCCCTATATCGTCGTCATCGGCGACAAGGAGCGGGATGCAAACACAGTGGCCGTGCGTGCGCGGGGCAACGTCGATCTGGGTGTCATGCCGGTCGATGCACTGGTGGAGCGCCTCAGGAACGAGGTGGACACCAAAGCCTAAGGGCAGGAGCCCGAAGCGCGAGAGCACGGCTTAATTATTTGACTTTAAAAGGACACGGCAATAGCTACTGACAAGTCGCATCGCATAAACGGTGAGGTCACCGCGCCGGAAGTGCGTTTATCTGGGGTCAACAACGAGCCGATCGGCATCGTTAGCCTGGCCGAAGCCTTCCGCCTTGCGCAGGAGGCCGACGTGGACCTGGTGGAGATCGCGCCGACTGCGCAGCCACCGGTTTGTCGCCTGATGGACTATGGCAAGTTCAAGTATCAGGAACAGAAGAAGGCCCACGAAGCCAAGCTGAAGCAGAAGGTCATCCAGGTCAAGGAGGTCAAGTTCCGGCCGGGTACCGACGAGGGTGACTACAACATCAAGCTTCGCAATCTGACCAAGTTCCTCGAAGAGGGCGACAAGACCAAGATCACGCTGCGGTTCCGTGGACGCGAGATGGCACACCAGGATATCGGCATGCGCATGCTCGAGCGGTTGCGCGGCGATCTCGAGCCGGTCGGTCAGGTAGAGCAGTTTCCGAAGATGGAAGGCCGCCAGATGGTGATGGTGCTGGCGCCGAAGAAGAAGAAGTAACACGACAAGAATTCATGCCGCCGGCCGGTACTTGCGGACGGTGGCGGAATCGCGGCGGATTCGCTCCGCTGCACGACAAGTGAGAGCAGGCATCCAAGAGCAACGAAGTGTTGCCACCTGCAATCATGTTAAAAATGGAGCTGTCCGAGAGGACAGAGTTGTCATGCCTAAAATGAAGACGAAGAGCAGCGCCAAGAAGCGCTTCCGCGTACGTCCGGGCGGCACCGTCAAGCGCGGTCAAGCCTTCAAGCGTCACATCCTGACCAAGAAAACCACCAAGAACAAGCGCCAGCTTCGCGGCGCGGTGGATGTTCATGAGACAAACATGAACTCCATCAAGGCAATGATGCCGTTCGCTTAACCTCACAGGAGCTAATATGCCTCGAGTAAAACGTGGGGTTACCGCACGGGCCCGTCACAAGAAAGTCCTTGATCAAGCCAAAGGCTACCGCGGCCGCCGCGGCAATGTCTACCGCATCGCCAAGCAGGCGGTCATGCGCGCAGGCCAGTATGCCTACCGCGATCGTCGCAACAAGAAGCGCGTGTTCCGCGCCCTGTGGATCACCCGTATCAACGCGGCCACCCGCGAGCACGGCGTCACCTACAGCGTATTCATGAACGGCCTGAAGAAGGCCAATATCGGTCTCGACCGCAAGGTGCTGGCCGATATGGCGGTGATGGACAAGCCGGCGTTTGCCGCGATTGTCAATCAGGTGAAGGCCAACATCGCTGCCTGAGCGTTGTGATCGCATGCGCCGTCCCCGGACGGCGCGGCAATGGAAGCGGGGCAAGGGTCGACACCTGAGCCCCGTTTTATTTTGAATCGCCGCTTTCGGACCCGGCGATTGCCGTCGTCCGATATCTACCAGGGCTGGAACGCCGCATGAACTCCCTAGAACAACTTGTCGTCCAGGCGCATGCCGATTTCGAAGCTGCCGAGGACGCCGCCGCGCTCGAGAATGCAAAGGCCAGGTATCTCGGCAAGACGGGCCAGATCACAGAGCAGATGAAGGGCCTGGGCAAACTGGCGCCCGACGAGCGCAAGACGCAGGGCGCAGTAATCAACGCCGCCAAGGAAAAGATCGAGGCAGCCCTCACGGCGCGACGCGATGCGCTTGCCAATGCGCAAATGCAGGCACGGCTGAATGCGGAGGCCATCGACGTCACGCTTCCCGGTCGCGGCCGTTCCACCGGTGGCATCCATCCAGTGATGCGTACCTGGGAGCGGATCGAGGAGATCTTCAGGTCGATCGGTTTCGACGTGGCTGACGGCCCCGAGATCGAAACCGACTGGACCAACTTCACCGCGCTCAACAGCCCTGAAAACCATCCTGCGCGCTCGATGCAGGATACGTTCTACGTCGACGGCAAGGACACCCAGGGCAAGCCGCTGCTGCTGCGTACGCATACCAGCCCGATGCAGGTGCGCTATGCCCGCATGAACAAGCCGCCGATCAAGGTGATCGCGCCCGGACGCACCTACCGCGTCGACAGCGACGCGACCCATTCGCCGATGTTCCACCAGGTCGAAGGCCTGTGGATTGCCGACGACATCAGCTTTGCCGACCTGAAGGGTGTCTATCTCAACTTCGTCAGGGCGTTCTTCGAGACCGACGACCTGCAGGTGCGCTTCCGTCCCTCCTACTTCCCGTTTACCGAACCATCGGCGGAAATCGACATCGCCTTCGGCAGCGGCCCGCTGAAGGGACGCTGGCTGGAGGTGTCCGGCGCCGGACAGGTGCATCCGACAGTGGTGCGCAACATGGGCCTCGATCCGGAGCAGTACATCGGGTTCGCATTCGGCTCCGGCATCGAACGTCTTACCATGCTGCGCTACGGCATCAACGACCTGCGTCTGTTCTACGAAGGCGACCTGCGCTTCCTGAAGCAGTTCAACTGATTGCACTCCCGGCCTGGCGGCCGGCATCATGAAACCGAACATCAACGCATGCGTCGCAGCCCCGGGCACTGGCCGGCGGCACGCATGCAGAGTATCAGAGGCTTAACTATGCAATTCTCCGAAAGCTGGCTGCGCACCCTGGTCGATCCGAAGATGACGTCGGACGAACTCTCCCATCTGCTCACCATGTCGGGGCTGGAAGTGGAAGAGGTCGAACCGGTCGCGCCGCCGTTCTCGAACGTGGTGGTGGCGAAGGTCGTCGAGGTGGCCAGGCATCCCAATGCGGATCGCCTGAACGTGTGCCAGGTCGATGCCGGCACGGGCACCCTGCTCAACATCGTTTGCGGCGCGCCCAATGTCCGCGCGGGCATGAAGGTGCCCTGCGCGCTGGCCGGCGCCAAGCTGCCGCCCGGCGAGGATGGCAAGCCTTTCGAGATCAAGGTTGGCCAGCTGCGCGGCGTGGAATCGCAGGGCATGCTCTGTTCGGCACGCGAGCTGAAGCTTTCCGACGACCATGGCGGCTTGCTGGAGCTGGCGGACGACGCGCCCGTCGGCCAGAACTTCCGCGACTTCTATCAGCTGAATGACCTCAAGTTCACCATCAAGCTGACGCCCAACAAGGCGGATTGCCTCTCGGTGCTGGGCGTCGCGCGCGAAGTGTCGGCATTGACGGATACGCCGCTCAGGGCGCCGTCGTTCAAGCCGGTTCCGGTCAATACCGACGAGAAGCTGCCGGTGAGGATTTCGGCGCCCGACCTGTGCGGCCGTTTCTCCGGCCGCGTCATCCGCAACCTGAACGCCCGCGCGCAGACCCCCGACTGGATGAAGCGCCGCCTGGAACGCAGCGGACAACGGCCGATTTCAGCACTGGTCGACATCTCGAACTACGTCATGCTGGAGCTGGGGCGGCCGTCGCACGTGTTTGACCTCGACAGGATCCACGGCGGGCTGGATGTCCGCTGGGGCAAGCCCGGAGAGTCCCTCAAGCTGCTGAACGGGAACACGATCACGGTTGACGGCTGGGTCGGCGTCATTGCCGACGACAAGGAAATCGAGTCGCTGGCCGGCATCATGGGCGGCGACGCGACCGCGGTTTCGCTCGACACGCAGCACATCTACCTGGAAGCCGCGTTCTGGTGGCCGCAGGCGATACAGGGGCGCGCCCGCCGTTATAACTTCTCGACCGACGCCGCGCACCGGTTCGAGCGGGGCGTCGATTACGCCACCACCGTCGAGCACATCGAGCGCATTACCGCGCTACTCGTCGAGATCTGCGGGACCAGGGATACGCTGGTGGGCGCGGTCGACGACCATGTCGTCAACCTGCCGCAGCGCAAGCCGGTGCGCATGCGCAGCGCGCGCGCGGTCAAGGTGATCGGCGTGCCGGTCAGCGACGACCAGATTGCCGGAATCTTTACCCGCCTCGGCCTCGACTTCGTGCGCGAAGACGGGGTCTTTACGGTGACGCCGCCGTCCTATCGCTTCGACATCGAGATCGAGGAAGATCTGATCGAGGAAGTGGCACGCGTCTACGGCTTCGAGAACATTCCGGCGCTGCCGCCGCTGGCGCCGAACATGATGCGCATCGCGCCGGAGCAGCGCCGCTCGCTGCACGATATCCGTCGACAGCTTGCGCACGCCGACTACCAGGAAGTGGTCAACTTCAGCTTCGTGGAAGAGGGCTGGGAGGCGGATTTTGCCGCCAACACCGATCCGATCCGGCTTCTCAATCCCATTGCGAGCCAGATGAGCGTCATGCGCACCACGCTGCTCGGCAGCCTGGTCGCCAACGTCCGGTACAACCTGAACCGCAAGCTGAACCGGGTGCGCCTCTTCGAAACCGCAGCGGTATACCTGCGCGACGGGACCGTGGCCGACGGCGAGCTTACCGTCGCCGGCTACCATCAGCCAAAACGGGTAGCCGCGATTGCCTATGGCACAGCGGCGGAGGAACAATGGGGCCAGCCCAGCCGCAACGTCGACTTCTTCGATCTCAAGGCCGACCTGGAATCCTTGTTCGCGCCGGCGCAGCTGCGCTTCGCCAGGACGAAGCACCCGGCGCTGCATCCCGGCCGGTCCGCCAGCGTCTCGCTGGACGGCCAGGAGATCGGCGTGATCGGCGAATTGCATCCCCGCCTGCAGCAGAAGTACGACCTGCCGCTCGCCCCCGTGGTATTCGAAGTCGCCGCCGATGCACTGCAAACCCGGCGCCTGCCGGCTTACCAGGAAATCTCCAGGTTTCCGGCGGTGACACGCGACGTTGCGCTGGTCGTCAGGCAGGCCGTTCCGGTGCAGGAACTGGTCGACGCATTTCTCGCGGCGCGTCAGTCCAATCCCGCTTGTGCTATCATGCAAGCCGTTGTTTTATTTGATGAATATCGCGGCAAAGGCTTGGATGCCGACGAAAAAAGTCTTGCTTTCCGATTCACCTTGCAAGATACTCAGACTACTCTGCAGGACGAGAAAGTCGATGCGGCGATGGCTGCTTTCATCGCCGCCGCAGAAGAAAAGCATGGCGCCAAGCTGCGTGCGTAATGGGTTGAAAGCGGGGCAGGGCAGGATACAACTACTATGAATGACGTGAACTCCGCCGAATTTCAATCCGTTTTGGCCGCCGACCTCACCCGCGCAATGCAAGAAGCGCAGGCGCGTACACAGGCTGAACGCGACCTGCCGACCCTCACCAAGGCGGAACTGGCCGAACTGCTCTTCGAGCAGGTCGGCCTGAACAAGCGCGAGGCGAAGGACATGGTCGAAACCTTCTTCGACGAGATTCGCAATGCCCTGGAGCGGGGCGAGTCGGTGAAGCTGTCCGGCTTCGGCAATTTCCAGTTGCGCGACAAGCCGCAGCGTCCTGGCCGCAATCCCAAGACCGGCGAAGAGATCCCGATTACCGCCCGCCGGGTCGTCACCTTCCACGCGAGCCAGAAGCTGAAAAGCATGGTCGAGGTCGCGAGCAACAAGCCGCTCGCGCGCGTCGCCTGACCGAACCCTGAACCATGACCGACCGCGCGACCAAGCCCGAGGCAGTCGTATTGCCGCCGATACCGGCCAAGCGCTACTTCACTATCGGCGAGGTAAGCGACCTGTGCGGCGTCAAGCCGCATGTGCTGCGCTACTGGGAGCAGGAATTCACACAGCTCAAGCCGGTCAAGCGCCGCGGCAACCGGCGCTACTACCAGCACCATGAAGTGCTGCTTATTCGTCGCATTCGTGAATTGCTGTACGAGCAGGGATTCACCATCAGCGGTGCCCGCAACAAGCTGGAGAGCCGTGCGGCTTCCCAGGCCGCGGCGGAAGCGGACGGCGCTGCCGGCCTGCCGCCGCTGGACGTCGACACCGCGTTCCTGCGTCATGAACTCACCGAGATCCTGCACCTGCTGAAGCCCTGACCGGCGCAACGATGAACCGATGAATGCCGCCTTGCGCGGCATTTTCTTTTCCTGGGGGACGCTTGGCAGCGCCCATGCATGTCCATCTATAATCCTGTCCAGTATCCGGACAGTTGATGGAGATAAGATGAAAACGCCGATCGCCGCGTCGTGGGACGTGGACAGTATCCTGCGCGTCGGCATGCAGTCGCTGCTCGACCTGTTCGACGATTCCTGCGAAGGGACGCTGGCGGTCGATGACCACGGCCGGATCGCCTGGATCAATGACAAGTACGCCGCCTTCCTCGGCCTCAAGAGTCCTGAGGAGGCGCTGGGCAAGGCCGTGGAGGAAGTCATCCCCAACAGCCGGATGCGCGAAGTCATCCAGAACGGCAAGCCGATCCTGCTGGACATCATGATGATCCGCGACCAGCCGCTGGTGGTGATGCGGATTCCGCTCAAGGACGACGCCGGCAAGGTCATCGGCGCCCTCGGCTTCGCGCTCTACGACAGGCTGCAGCGGCTCAAACCGCTGGTGTCGAAATTCGCCGAGCTGAACTGGGCACTCGCGAATACGCAGAAGGAGCTTGCCCAGCTTCGCCACACCAAGTATTCCATATCGAGTTTCGTGGGCGTCAGCCCGGTGTCGCTCGAGCTCAAGCATCGCGCGCGACGGGCGGCGCAGCTCGACACGACGGTGCTGCTGCTCGGGGAGACCGGGACCGGCAAGGAGCTGCTGGCGCACGGCATCCACGCTGCGTCGGGCAGGGCAGGAAAGCCCTTCGTCGGCATCAATATCGCCGCCGTTCCGGAGACCCTGCTGGAGGCCGAGTTCTTCGGCGTCGCCGCCGGCGCCTACACCGGTGCGGACCGCAAGGGGCGCGACGGGAAATTCAAGATCGCGGACGGCGGCACCCTGTTCCTCGACGAAGTCGGCGACATGCCGCTGCAGGTACAGGCGAAGCTCCTGCGCGTGCTGCAGGAACAGGAGATCGAGCCCCTCGGCTCCAATACCATCATCAAGGTTGATGTCAGGGTGATCGCCGCGACCAGTCACGATCTGAAGCAACTGGTGGCCGAGGGGCGGTTCCGATCCGACCTCTACTACCGGCTGAATGTCCTGCCTATCGTGCTGCCTCCGTTGCGTGAGCGCGTCGGCGACCTGGATGCGCTCTGCGAGCACCTGCTGGAACAGATCGCAGCGCGCACCGGCATGCCGCAACGCGAGCTGACGCCGTCCGCGAGGGCATGCCTCGCCGCGCATCGCTGGCCCGGAAACGTGCGCGAGCTGCGCAATGCGCTTGAGCAGGCCGGGATGCTGACGGACAGCATCGCCCTGACCGCGGAAGACTTTGCAACCATCCTGCCGCCCGACGCCGGAGGTGTCGAGCCTGCCGCGCCGATTGCACCGGCCATCGACCAGATTCGTCCGCTGGGCGAGGCGGTGGCGGAGCTGGAGCAGAAGATGATCCGTTCCGCCCTGGCGAGTACCGGGGGTAACAAGGCCTTGACCGCGCGCATGCTTGGTATTTCACGCGCCACCTTGTATCAGAAGCTCGCCGAGTTCCGGCTTGTGTCTGAAAACTGAACGTGTGTATGGAATTAATACACTTGTTGTTCTCGTTATAAATCAAAGAGATAACAAGATATAAGAAATAAATGTATTAATTCGATACACTTTTCCGTCATTGCAGCACACGCATTCGAATCCCGCTTTCACTCCTATCCAAACTTCTCCAGTTAATTCAAGCACTTAGGTGTGCTGGCACGGCGATTGCCATATGGGCCGCATGACTGTGGTCACTACCGGGCGCAGACCCGGGTGGCCATTGATCGCCGCTGACAGGAGACACAGTGCGACTCACGAACAAGGTAGCCCTGGTGACGGGCGCCAGCCGGGGCATCGGCAAGGCGACCGCCATCAAATTCGCCCGCGAAGGGGCCAGGCTGGTCGTCTGCGACCTCGATGACGCGGTGGCCGAAACAGTCGCCGAGGTGCGCCTCCAGGGCGGCAGCGCGATCGGCTTCAAGGTCGACGTCACCAAGCCGGAAAGCATCGAGGCCATGGTGGGCGGCGCGCTCACCACCTACGGCCGCATCGACATCCTGGTGAACAACGCCGGCATCGTCGCCGACGCACAACTGCACAAGATGACGGACGAACAGTTCGACCGGGTCATCGACGTCAATCTCAAGGGTACCTACAACTGCACCAAGGCGGTCGTCGACGCGATGATCGAGCGGAAGGCCGGGGTGGTCCTCAATGCCTCATCCATCGTCGGCATCCACGGCAACTTCGGACAGACCAACTATGCCGCCAGCAAATTCGGCGTGATCGGCATGGCCAAGACCTGGGCGCGCGAGCTCGGCCGCCACGGCATCCGCGTCAACGCCGTCTGCCCGGGCTTCATCGAGACGGCCATCCTCAAGGACATGCCCGAGAAGGTGGTCCGCAACCTCGTCGACCGTGTTCCCCTCGGTCGCCTGGGGAAACCCGAGGAGATCGCCAGCACCTTCGCCTTCCTGGCATCCGACGAGGCCAGCTATATCAACGGTGCAGTGATCGAAGTGTGCGGCGGCATGACGCTGTAGCACAGCAGGCGACATCATTTCCGCAGGTATGCGGCAAACAATGCAGCAGCAAGAGTGGAGAAATACGGATGGCAAGCGAAGTCATACTTGAAACGCGAAACCTGACCAAGGGATTCAAGGGTTTCATCGCAGTAAACGACGTCAATTTCAAGGTCAAGCGCGGTTCGATCCATGCGCTCATCGGCCCCAACGGCGCGGGCAAGACGACCTTCTTCAACCTGCTGACGAAATTCCTGACGCCGACCTCGGGCGCCATTTTCTACAACGGCGAGGACATCACCTCGCTCGCGCCGGAGCAGATCGCCCACCGCGGCGTGATCCGCTCCTTCCAGATCTCGGCGGTCTTCCCCCACCTGACCGTCATGGAGAACGTCCGCATCGGCCTGCAGCGTTCGCTCGGCACGTCCTTCCATTTCTGGAAGAGCGAGAAGACGCTGAATCGCCTGAACGATCGCGCCATGCAGCTGCTGGCAGAGGTCGACCTGGAAGGATTCGCGAACACGGTCACGGTCGACCTGCCGTACGGCCGCAAGCGCGCGCTCGAGATCGCGACGACCCTGGCGATGGAGCCGGAGCTGATGCTGCTCGACGAGCCGACGCAGGGCATGGGCCACGAGGATGTGCACCGCGTCACCGAGCTGATCAAGAAGGTGTCGGCCGGCCGCACGATCCTGATGGTGGAGCACAACATGAGCGTGGTGTCCGGCATCTGCGACAAGATCTCGGTGCTTCAGCGCGGCGCGCTGCTCGCCGAGGGAAGCTACGAGGAAGTATCGAACAATCCCCAGGTGATGGAAGCCTACATGGGCACCACCTCGGGCGCACTGGAAGGAGCGCATTGATGGCAACACCGGCACTGGAAATCCGCAACCTGAAGGCGTGGTACGGCGAGTCCCACATCCTGCATGACGTGAACCTGATGGTGAAGCCGGGCGAAGTGGTGACCCTCCTGGGTCGCAACGGTGCGGGGCGTACCACCACGCTGCGCGCGATCATGGGATTGACCGGAGCGCGCAAGGGCTCGATCAAGGTGAACGGCGTGGAATCGATCGGCATGTCGACGCACAAGGTTGCGCACCTCGGCATCGGCTACTGCCCGGAGGAGCGCGGCATCTTTTCGTCGCTGTCGGCCGAAGAGAACCTGATGCTGCCGCCGCTGGTATCGAAGAATGACAAGGGCATGTCCATCGAGGAAATCTACGACATGTTCCCCAACCTGAAGGAACGCCGCTCCAGCCAGGGCACCCGCCTTTCCGGCGGCGAACAGCAGATGCTGGCGGTCGCGCGCATCCTGCGCACCGGGGCGCGGCTGCTGCTGCTGGACGAGATCTCCGAGGGCCTGGCGCCGGTGATCGTGCAGGCGCTGGCGCGCATGATCACGGCCCTCAAGGCCAAGGGCTACACCATCGTGATGGTGGAACAGAATTTCCGCTTCGCCGCGCCGCTGGCGGACCGGTTTTACGTGATGGAGCATGGACAGATCGTCGAGTCCTTTGCCGCATCCGAGTTGGAGTCGAAGATGCCTGTTCTTAACGAACTGCTCGGCGTCTGAGTCGAAACAAGCGCAGCACCACACCTACCAAAAGAGGAGAAGATATGAAACTCAAGGCAAAAGTCACCGCTCTCGCCGTCAGCGCAGCCTTCGCGGGAATCGCAGGCAGCGCCCACGCGCAATACTCGGGAGATGTGATCAAGATCGGCCTGATCACCGACATGTCCGGCGTGTATGCCGACGTCGACGGTCCCGCCGGCGCCGAAGCCGTCAAGATGGCGATTGCCGACCTCGGCGGCGCCATCAACGGCAAGAAGGTGGAATTCATGGTGGCCGACCACCAGAACAAGGCTGACATCGCCGCATCCAAGGCACGCGAGTGGATCGACCAGGCAGGCGTCGACATGCTGATCGGCGGCACCAACTCCGGCGCCAACCTGGCAATGGCCAAGGTCGCCGCGGAGAAGAAGAAGGTGTTCTTCTCGGTCGGCGCCGGCACTGCCCGCCTCACCAACGAGGACTGCACCCCTTACACCGTCCACTATGCCTATGACACCATCGCTCTTGCACGCGGCACCGGCGGCGCGATCGTCAAGCAGGGCGGCAAGGACTGGTACTTTCTGACCGCGGACTATGCGTTCGGCGCCTCGCTCGAAAAAGACACGGCAGACGTGGTCAAGGCCAGCGGCGGCACGGTGAAGGGCGCAGTGAAGCATCCGCTGTCCGCGTCGGACTTCTCGTCCTTCCTGCTGCAGGCGCAGTCGTCCAAGGCGCAGATCCTCGGCCTGGCCAACGCCGGCGGCGACACCATCAACGCAATCAAGGCGGCCAACGAGTTCGGCGTCCAGAAGTCGATGAAGCTGGCAGGCCTGCTGATGTTCATTACCGACATCCATTCGCTCGGCCTGAACCTGACCCAGGGCATGTTCCTGACCGACGGCTGGTATTGGGACCAGAATCCGGAAACCCGCGCCTGGTCGAAGAAGTTCTTCGAGAAGATCAAGCGCATGCCGACCATGCTGCACGCCGCCGACTACTCGGTCACGACGCAGTACCTGAACGCGGTCAAGGCAATCAACTCCGACGACGCCGACAAGGTGATGGCGCAGCTGAAGAAGACCAAGATCAACGACGTCTTCGCCAAGAACGGCGTGATTCGTCCGGATGGCCGCATGGTGCACGACATGTACCTGATGGAAGTGAAGAAGCCGGGCGAATCGAAGTACCCGTGGGACTACTACAAGGTGGTGCAGACGATTCCGGGCGACCAGGCCTACGCCACCAAGGCCGAGTCGAAGTGCTCGCTCTGGAAGTAAGCTGAGTTGAGCGGGAGCGCGGCGCGGCAGCCCAGTCTCTGCCGCGCCGCGCTCCGTCGAAACCCATGCCGCGCGCATCGCGGCGTCCTTAAGCAAAGTCGTTATGGAAATCTTTGGCATTCCCCTGCAAGCGTTGCTGAGCCAGCTGCTGCTGGGCCTGGTCAACGGCTCGTTCTACGCGATGCTGTCGCTCGGCCTGGCGGTCATCTTCGGCCTGCTCAATGTGATCAACTTTGCGCACGGCGCGCTGTACATGATGGGC
>NZ_DATCMQ010000004.1:0-414256 GCF_036563305.1 Noviherbaspirillum sp.
GGCGGACGGGGAGATCTGCGGAATGCCTGCGTCGTGGTAGATCTTCGATGCCGGGATGGTGGTGCCGGAGTTCAGGTGGCCGATCACGCCCTGGACCTTGGCGTCAACCAGCTTCTGTGCAGCGGCGGTGCCCTGCTTCGGGTCGGCGGCGTCGTCTTCTGCCAGCAGTTCAAACTTCACCTTCTTGCCGCCGATCGTCATGCCCTTGGCGTTGAGCTCGTCGATCGCCATGCGGGCGCCGTTTTCATTGTCCTTGCCGAGGTGGGCGATCGGGCCGGAGATCGGGCCGACGTGGCCGATGCGGATCACCTGTTCCTGGGCCGATGCAGCACCTGCGAAGGCAAATGCAATCGCACCCGCCAACGGAATCATTTTTGTCGTGAACATGTTGTTTTCTCCTTGAGGGATTGTACGAAGTGAAGGTACTGCAAAAAGTCGCCTATGCCGCCAGGTGCACGGGCGAATCGAGAACGGCCTCGCGGCCGGAAAGGGGAGTGTCGAGTTCCTCGTCGAAGCGTCGCACCGGCTGCCGGCGATGCGTTGGAAAACTGCCGCCGGCACTGGCTTTTACCCGGTCGAGAGAAAAGCGGCGCAACTGCGTGAAGACGCTCTGGTTGATCGCGATCATCGCCTGCATCACCACCAGGTCGACATCGCTCGCCGCCCGTTCCGTCCGGCCTTCGGCACGGGTCGGCGACTGCTGCTCGAGGATGCAGCGGAACACGTCTTCCAGCGTCACCTGGCTGGGATCGCCGACGACGGCCCATTTGTCGGCGGCCTGCTCGTCCTGGCGGACGATGCCGGCACGGCCGAGCGCATGGCACAGCTTGCCGAGTTCACGCGCAGGCCGGCCGGTTTCCGCTTCAAGCTGGGTAATGCTGATTGCACGCGGGGCGCGCGTGACCATTTTTGCGAGGATTTCGGTGGTGGCAAAGAAGCGCTCATGCAAAGCCGCATTGCCCAGAAGGTAATCGTGTGTCATCCAGTCTCCTTTTTGAGGTTGCACCGCGGCGGAGACGGTCCGGTTTTTGGCCGGCCTCCCCTGCTGCAGGGTCAGCTCGGTTGTGGCTTTCTTATATTGTTTTTCCCTGTCCCGGGATTGCGCTCTTTTGTTGAAAGAGCTGCCACAACTGGTTCGCAACTTTAGGAGCAATCCCCGGGGAATGCCATTTCGCTACCTGACGCGACTAGATTCTCCTTGATGCTAAAATAGCGACAACTAGCATCAGACTGATACTTCTTCGAAAGGACGGGCAATGCCAACGGCATTGGACAAGGGCATCCTTGCGGGCCAGCGGGAATTCTGCGAGAACCTGCGCATGCTGTGCAGCTACTACCGTTCGGTGGCCGACGTCTGCCGCAAGCTCAACATCAACCGGGCGCAGTTCAACCGCTACCTCAACGGCACCAGCAAGCCGTCGAGCCATACCCTGGAGCGGATCTGCGATTTCTTCGGCGTCGAGCCGGCCGAGATTTATCTTCCGCGCGAGCATTTCCACCAGATCGTGCAGGTGCGCCCGCGACAGCGCACCGAGCGGGCCGTCTACGCCAGTCACATCGCCCGCCTCCAGCACCAGACCAACGGCCGGTTCGACAAGTATCTCGGCTACTACTACGAGTACTACCATTCGATGAGCGCGCCGGGCAAGGTGCTGCGCGGGCTCGTGCACATCTTCAGCCATGACGGGGCGGTCTACCATGAGCGGCTGGAGCGCTTCCCGCAGCATGCGAACCTGGACGAGACCTACAAGTGCAAGTACGTGGGCAGCACCTTCTACCTGAACGACCGCATCTTTCTGGTCGACTATGAATCCCTCACCGGCAACGAAATCGCGCAGACCATCCTGTTCCCGACCTACCGCAACAAGGTGGCGCGGCTGTCCGGCCTGATGCTGGGCGTCTCGTCCGGCAACCAACGCGCTATCGCCTGCGCGCGGGTAGTATTCGAGTTCCTCGGCACGAACATCGACGTGCGCAAGGCAATGCGGCTGTGCGGCCTGTTCGATCCGCAGGCGGGAGAGATCGACGCGACCATTCTCAAGGTGATCGACAATTCACCCCACAAGGACCAGCACCATTTTTACACCATCCCACTCTGACTCGCCGATGCAGACGCCCGCCCTGATCGACCGCGGCACCGAGTCCTACCAGGCGACCTTCGACGCCATGCGTGCGTTCACCGCGGCGCGCGATGCGGGAACCCGGGACGAACTCTGGATCGTCGAACATCCGCCGGTATACACCCTCGGCCTCGGCGCGGACGCCGGGCACGTGCTCGATGCCCACGGCATCCCCGTGATACAGACCGACCGGGGTGGCGAAGTCACCTACCACGGCCCGGGACAGGTGGTGCTCTACCTGCTGATGGACCTGCGCCGCCGGCGCGGGGCCCGGCTGTTCGCCCGGGAGTTCGTGCACACGATCGAACAGTCGGTCGTGAACACCCTGCGGGCGTATAATCTGGCGGGTGAACGCAAGGCCGGCGCGCCGGGCATCTACATGGCCGACGGCAGCTTCAAGGGCGCAAAGATCGCCGCGCTCGGGCTCAAGATCCGCGGCAACGGCTGCACCTACCACGGCGTGTCGCTGAACGTGGCAATGGATCTTGCGCCATTCTCATGGATCAATCCCTGCGGCTATGAAGGGCTGCAGACGGTGGACATGAAAACCGCCGGCGTCGAGGTGCCGTTGCCCGAAGTGCAACAGGCACTGGCCCGCAACCTGATCGATTTAATCACGGCGTGAGACGCGCCTATCGCCACGCCGAAGCGGCAGGCGAAGAAAGCGAACCGGATGACCACCGAAAAAGCCCCCGTTGCCCTGCCCGCAGATCCTGTCGCGGCCTCCTACAACCCCGCTGAAAAGCAGAAGGGCGCCGGCAAGACCGCGCGTATCCCGATCAAGATCGTACCTGCCGAGCGGCTGCCGAAACCGGACTGGATCCGGGTGAAGGCGGCGTCGCCGTCGACGCGCTTCTACGAGATCAAGGACATCCTTCGCCAGAACAAGCTGGTCACCGTGTGCGAGGAAGCGAGCTGCCCCAACATCGGCGAATGCTTTGGCAAGGGCACGGCGACCTTCATGATCATGGGCGACAAGTGCACGCGCCGCTGCCCGTTCTGCGACGTCGGCCACGGCCGCCCGGACCCGCTCGATCCGGACGAACCCGCAAACCTGGCCAAGACCATCGCGGCGCTGCGCCTCAACTACGTGGTGATCACCTCCGTTGACCGTGACGACCTGCGCGACGGCGGCGCCGGACACTTCACCGACTGCATCCGCCGCGTTCGCGCGCTGTCGCCGCAGACCCGGATCGAGATCCTGACCCCCGATTTCCGCGGCCGCATGGATCGTGCGCTCGAGATTTTGAAGGCGGCGCCGCCGGACGTCATGAACCACAACCTCGAGACGGTGCCGCGCCTGTACAAGGAAGCCCGGCCCGGCTCGGACTACCAGTATTCGCTGGGCCTGCTCAAGCGCTTCAAGGACCTGCACCCCGAAGTGCCGACCAAGTCCGGCCTGATGGTCGGCCTGGGCGAGACCGACGACGAGATCCTGCAGGTGATGCGCGACCTGCGCGAGCACGGCGTCACGATGCTGACCATCGGCCAGTACCTGATGCCGTCCGGCGACCACCTCCCGGTGCGGCGCTACGTGCATCCGGACACCTTCCGCATGTTCGAGGATGAAGCCTACAAGATGGGCTTCGTCCATGCGGCGGTCGGAGCGATGGTGCGCAGCTCCTATCATGCGGACCTGCAGGCCCATAACGCCGGTGTAGTCTGAACGCCGCCGCGCGTTGTCGCAGGCTGCAACGGCCATCGCCGGTTTGATTTAAGTGGAACGGCCCCGCCGCAAATCCAACACAATGGCATCTTCGGCGCGTGCTGCAGTGCACCAGTGCTGCAGCCGCGCGTCACGCGTCAAGCCTTTGATCCGGATCGGATCGTAAAAACCCGGTTACAACTGCACCCGAACTTCTCGCATAGACCTCTGCCTTACCTGCAGCCATGATCTCCTGGACCGAAATCACGCACTTTGGCGATCTCACGATCACCGCCTTTGCCGCCGTGGCGATTGCCGCCTGGCTGCTCGCCGAAGGCGAACAGCGGCTCGCCTTCTGGTGGAGCATGCTGTTCACCGTGGGGATGGGCATCGTCGTCGCCACCAAGATTGCCTTCATCGGGTGGGGCATCGGCATACGCGCGATCGACTTCGCCGGATTCAGCGGGCATGCAATGCGCGCCACTGCAGTCTTGCCGGTACTGTTCTACCTGATGCTGGAAAAGGCGCCTCGTGGCTTGCGTGCGCTCGGCGCACTTACCGGCCTCGCCTTCGGCATGCTGGTCGGCGTGTCGCGGGTCGCCTTGCATGCGCATTCGGTGTCGGAGATCGCATTCGGCTGGCTGCTGGGCGCATCCGTCAGCGTCGGCTTTCTCTGGATCGCCAGCACCACGCTGCGCGGTCACGTATTCACGCCGCTGCGCCTGTCGCTCAGTGTCCTTGCGTTGCTGCACGCGCCGTACGTGCACCCGGCGCCAACCCAGAAATGGCTGACCAGGGTGACGCTGTTGATCAGCGGCCACGAGCAACCGGTCGCGCGCGGAACATGGCGCGACGCGCGCGCCCCGCAACAGCCGGCGGACGCACTCCCGCGGGCGCTCACGCACTGACACCGGCGCCAGGAACTGCCGCCGGAAGAACAACGAAAAACGCCTCCATGTGGAGGCGTTTTTTCTTGCGGGCCGGGTCGGCATCAGGCCGGATCAGGCAGCCAGTGCTTTCTCCAGCAACTGGTGCAGGGCGGCGAAATCCGGCTCGCCGACGTAGCGCCTGATGATCCTGCCGTCCTTGTCGATGACGAAGGTGGTCGGGGTCAGCTGGACGTCGCCGAACGACTTCGCCACATCGCCCTGGGTGTCCAGCGCCACCTTGAACGGCAGCTTGCGGGTCTCCGCATAGTTCAGCACATAGTTGGCGGGATCGTAGCTCATTGCCACGGCGACGAAGTCGAGGCCCTGGTCCTTGTATTTGTTGTAGGTCTCGACCATCGCCGGCATCTCCTTGACGCAGGTGACGCAGCTGGTCGCCCAGAAGTTCACCATCACCACCTTGCCGCGCAGGCTCTGCATCGGCACCTTCTCGCCGGTGATGCTGCTGAACGTGACATCGGGCGCCGTCTTGGCACCCGCCAGCGAAAGGTAGCCGACCACCGCGATCGCGACCACGGCGGCCGCGATCAGCGCCTTGACGATGTTGCGGGTACGGGAGCTTGCTATTTCTGCTTGCATTGGAGGACAGCCTGAGTATCAGTGGAAAAACCGGAGGACAGACGCATTATAGGACTTGCGCCCGGCGTCCGTCTTTACGGTCGCAGATAAGCGTAACCCTCTTTCGCCTGCAGCCTTGCCGCTTCCACCACGCCCGATGTCACCAGCCTTGCCTCCGGCAGCAGCTGCGCGACCGGGACGTCGTGCGCAGTGAGGGTGTTCTTGCACACACGGAACTCGACGCCCTGCTGCGCCAATGCCGCAACCTGCGCATCGAAGGGCTTGCCGTTGCGCTCGCGCGCGCCGTTCAGCAGAAACCGGATACCGTCGCCGTTCGTCACGACCACGACTTTCGTGTCCGGCTCCGCGCGCAAGTGGTTGCGGATATTGCCCATCGCGCGCGCGGCCTGGTCGATGCCTTCGGTCAGGTGATAGACCACTTTCACCGGCTCGTCGGCGCTCGCGAGCGCGGGCAGCATCAGGACCGGCGCCATGCCGGCAACTAACTTGAGGAGGTTTCTTCTGTTCATGATGGACCTTGCCAGTGGAAGTGGGGATAGCTCCGGGCGACGGCGTCAGGGACCGGCGCCTCCAGTGCAGCGCAAATGCCGCGCAACAAGTCCGCGCAGGACAGCGGCAGCGGCATCCCGCTTCCCGCTGCGGCCAGCAGCGCCTTGACGAGTGCGGGCTTGGATAGCGGCGCCAGCTGGTGCGCGTGCTCCAGCGCCGTGTCGATACGCCGGTAATCGAGGCGGGAAACAGGCATCAGATCGGCAGATGACAAACCAGGTTCCGCGAGCAGCGCCGCGGCGCCGGCAAACAGGCTTGCGGCATCGGCGCGACGTGCGGCGGCAGCCGTCTGCGCCACCAGCGACAGCAGCACGATGCATTCCTGCCTGATCGCTGACAGCGACGGATAGCGCACCGGCACCGCGCGTCCGGCGCCGGGTGACAGGCGGCGGGTCAGCACCGACTGCAGCACGAATTCTGCAAGCGTGCGGCGGTGGTCGGCGACAATCAGGCGCTCGACACCGCGAAGCAGGTCCTCCTTCTGCGCGGCATCCAGTTGCCGCAATGCCGGCATGGCGAGGTCGAGCAGCGGCAGGCGCGCGCTTTTGGGCAGCAACGCAATCTGCGACGCCAGGTGCCGGCGCAGCGCGGCGTCGCGAGGCGCGAATGCTTCCAGCCGGGCGGTCGGGTCAGCGCCGTCGAGCAGCAGTGCGTGCACCAGCGCGCAGGCGGCTTCCGGCTCGCGCAACGCGGCATCCAGTGCGGGCGCCAGGCGCGTCGACGCCGCGCTTGCCGGCGGCGCAGCAACAGCAACGGCGGCGGCAGCGACGGCAAGTGCCGCCGGTTCAAAAGGAATATCGGGAAGATCCACCGGCTGCGCGACCGGCGGCGGCAGCACCGGGGCGTCCATCGGTGACACCCGCCTGCCGTAGATCCGGCGCAGCCGCTCCTCTATCGGTGGATGCGTCGCCAGCCACCTGCTTGCCAGCCCTGGGCGCGGTGCGCCCAGGAACAGGTGGGAAAGCTGTTCGGCATTGGGGTGCTCGATGCGGGAGCCGGGGTGCATGCTGCGCGAGAGACCGGCGATCTTGCGCAGGGCGCCGCCGAGGCCGTCGGCGCTGCGGGTGAACTGCACCGCGCTGGCATCGGCAAGGAATTCGCGCTGGCGCGAGACCGCCGCCTTGATCATTCGGCCAAAGAAGACGCCGATGTAGCCGACGGCGAGCATGCCCGCGCCGGTCAGGAACAGCATGATGCGCAACGGCGGCCCCTTGCGGTGCGGCACGCGTCCGCTCCAGCTGTAGCTGCCGAAATCCATCAGATGGCGGCCGAAACCGGCGAGCATCTGTATGCCGAACAGCAGGCCGATGAGACGGATATTGAGCCGCATGTCGCCGTTCAGGATATGGCTGAATTCATGGCCGACGACGCCCTGCAGCTCGTCGCGTGTCAACCGGGTGAGCGCGCCGCGGGTGACCGCGACGACCGCCTCGTCGCGGTTGTAGCCGGCGGCGAAGGCATTGATCGATTCCTCCCGGTCCAGCAGGTAGACACGCGGCACCGCAATGCCTGCCGCGATCGCCATTTCCTCGACGACGTTGAGCAGGCGGCGCTCCTGCAGGTCGGTCGCGTTACCGGGAACCGGCCTGCCGCCGGCCATCCTGGCGACGGCTTCGCCCCCGTCGCGCAGGTTGAACATCTCGATCAGGGTGCCGGCGCCGATCAGCGCCAGCGTCACGCCGGTGTTGGTGGCGAAAAAGCCGCGCGGGTAGTCATGCATGCCCAACACGGCGCCGGTCTGGGTCCAGCTCCACGCCAGCGCCAGCACCGCGTTCACCGCGGCGACGATGGCGAGCACCGACAGCGCGAACAGGAACACCAGCTTGCGTGTCAGCCGCCGCGCATGCTCCTGCTCCGCAAAGAAATTCATTGCAGCGTCACGCTCGGGTTGCCGATCAGAACGCGACCTTGACCGGCTGGCGTTCTTCCGGGGATGCGGTCGCCTCCAGCAACTGCCCCGCGGTGAATGCGAACATGGCGGCGATGACAGAACCGGGGAACTGCTCGCGCGCGGTGTTGTATTCCATGACGCCGTCGTTGTAGGCCTGGCGCGCGAAGGCGATCCTGTTCTCGGTGCTGGTGAGCTCCTCGGTGAGCTGCAACATGTTCTGGTTGGCCTTCAGGTCCGGGTAGGATTCCGACAGCGCGAACATCTTGCCGAGCGTGGCGTCCAGCGCACCGTCGGCGGCGGCCATCCGGCGCAGCGCGGCGGTGTCGCCGGGATCGGCCGCGGCTTTCGCATTGGCGCCGACGGCCTGGTTGCGCGCCTCGATCACCGCTTCCAGCGTCTCGCGTTCATGCTTCATGTAGCCGCGCGCGGTTTCGACCAGGTTGGGAATCAGGTCGTAGCGGCGCTTGAGCTGGACATCAATCTGCGCGAATGCATTCTTGAACTGGTTGCGCAGGCTGACCAGGCGGTTGTAGGCGCCCACCGCCCAGAACACGATCAACAGCACGATGCCGGCGGTGATGATGGCTCCGGTCATGTTTTCCTCCGAATGAATGTGGCGCAAAAAAAAGGCCGCGGATCGCATTGATCCGCGGCCTACTATAGCATCCACCAGGAAATATCCCGGCGGGGAATTCCTACTTCGGCTGGCTCGTGTCCGCGCTGCGCGTCAACTGCCGCAGGTCGTCCTCGCTGATGTACTCGAACACCTTGACCACCTTGGTCACGCCGCCGATGCCGCGGGTGATGTCGGCCGCGCGCTGGCCTTCGCGCTCGGTGACCCTGCCCATCAGGTAGACCACGCCGCGTTCGGTGACGACCTTGATCGAATTCGCGTACAGGTCCTTCGCGTCGACGAATGCCGCCTTGACCTTGCCGGTGATCAGGGTGTCGTTGGAGCGAGAACCGAAGCTGGACACCGGCATGATCTCGAGGTCGTTGACGACCGACTGCACGCCTTCGATCGCCGTCGCCTCCCGTTCGACCGCGGCCTTCATCTGCTCGTCGCGCACCTCGCCGGTCAGCAGCACCTTGCGGTTGAAGCTGGTGACGTTGACGTGGCCGGCATTGCCGACCAGGCTCGGTATCCGCGTCTCGCCCTTGAACACGATGGCCTTGTCTTCGGTCTGCGCACCGAAAGTGCGGCGGTCGGTCGCCGCCAGCGTGCCGAGTACGGCGCTGCCCACCGCCATTTCGACACAGCCTGCGAGGCTGGCGACCATCGCGGCACACAGCAGTGCCTTTGCTGCAGGACGGGTGAAGCGCGTCCGGTTATTCATGCATATCCTCCCCAAACAAGGCGACGTCGATGCCGTCGCATAAACAATGTATCGTCAACAGGTGTACTTCCTGGATGCGGGCCGTGCGGTCGTGCGGCACGCAGATATGGACATCGGCATCCGTCAATCGCTTGCCGATCTCGCCGCCGCCCTTGCCGGTCAGCGCCACCACCCGCATGTCGCGCTCCAGCGCTGCTTCCACCGCGGCCAGCACGTTGGCCGAATTGCCCGACGTCGACAGCGCCAGCAGGATATCGCCCGACTGGCCGAACGCCTGCACCTGCTTGCTGAAGATGTCGTTGAACGCGTAGTCGTTGCCGACCGCGGTCAGGATGGAAGTGTCGGTCGTCAGCGCCAGCGCCGGCAGCGGCAGGCGTTCGCGCTCGAAGCGCCCCACCAGTTCCGCGGCGAAGTGCTGGCAGTCGGCGGCCGATCCGCCGTTCCCGCATGCCAGGATCTTGTTTCCGTTAGACAAGGCCGTGAACATAAGTTGCACGGCCTCAAGGATTGGTTCCGCCAACAGCGCTGCGGACCGTGTCTTCAGGTCGGCACTTTCCTGGAAGTGCGCCTGGATGCGTCGGTTTGTCATGATGCGTGGAATTATAGAGCACTCACAAAAGGGGGTCGCGGCGCAAGCACTGGTCTTTGCCTTTAAGCAATGGCAGCATTGGCCTCAGGCCTCTATCGCATTGGGCAGCCAGCGCAGCGAGTCGCCGTCGACCGCCACCACGTCGACCCGGCACGGCGGGGGCTGGCGGTAGCGCTGCAGGAAAACCTGCGCCGCGAGCAGGATGCGGCCCTGCTTGCGTGGGGTGATGCTGGCGGCGGCGCCGCCGTAACGGGTGTCGGCGCGCTTCCGCACCTCGACGAAGACCAGGGTCGGGCCGGATTGCACGATCAGGTCGATCTCGCCGCCCTTGCAACGGAAATTGCGCTCGACCAGTTGCATGCCCTGCTGTTCGAGGTAGCGCAGCGCCCTCTCCTCGGCAGCATCGCCTTCACGCTGCTTCGCGGTGCGGAAGGCGGCCAGCAAGCCCACTAGCGGCCGTTTTGCAGCGGCACGACGGTGCCGTTGCGGTAGATCGCCTTCTCGGCGATACGGGTGAATCGGGCGCCGGCGTCCTCCAGGCTGACACCGAGCCGTCCGGTCACGCCGTCTATCTCGAATCGGCGGCGCTGCATCGCGATCTCGTGCGCGATGCGGTAGGCATCGATGCCGAGCGCGTACAGGCGCTCGAGGTCGGCGCTGCGCATCTGGCCCGGCAGCGGAGGCAGGACCGGATAGGACATGACCGCAGGATGGTCGGGTTGCAGCTGCCAGGGAATATCGAGCAGGCGCACGCCGTCCATGTCGGTCATGATCTCGGCAGCCCCTGCCAGCGGCAACGCAACCGGGTTGAGCTGGGAGGTACCGTACAGCGGCATTTCCGGCCCCATCAGCGAGCGGATCTGGCGCGCCTGCCGGGCGTCGAGCGCGGCGAAGATGAGGGTCGGCGCATCCTGCTGCTGCATCTTGAACTGCAGCAGCGGGCTGGCGTTGACGTAACCGTCGTTCGACACCAGTTCGACCGGCTCGCTTTCGCGGCCGAGCTGCTGCCATTGCTGTTCGAACGCGCGGGCCGCGCGGCGTTGCCAGGCGGCGCCGGTAAAGACCACCAGCGCGCGTGCGCGCGGGTGCTGCGTGGCGGCCCAGCCCGCGACCTGTCGCGCCTCGTCCTCGATCGACAGGCCGATCGGCAGCATCTGCGGCGGCAGCACAAGAGGCACCTCGCCCGAGGTATCGGGGGAATTCAAGGCAATCGTCGGTCGCTGCAGCAGGCCGCTCTGCGCGACAGCCGTCACGCCGGTGCGCGACAAGGGGCCGACCACGATGTCGTGCTCCACGCTCGCCGCATTGAACCCGGACAGCACGTCCTGCGGCGCGTCGCCGGTCTCGACCAGCTGCACATCGACGCCGTCGGGCTCGCGGTCGAAGCCGGCCTGGAAGCCGGCCCGCACCATCTCCGCGGCGCCGCGCAGGGAATCGGACTGGGTCGGCAGCAGCAGCGCGATGCGTACCATCGGCAGATCGACCAGCGGAGACGGCACCGGGGGAAGCGCCAGGTCGGTCTGCGCCAGCAGCTGCGGATTGCGGGATACCGGCAGGCCGGTTGTGTTTGCCAGCACGGGCAGGCAAAATCCGCTCAGCAGACACGCCACCAGCATTCCATTCGCCCATCGGCTTCCCATTGCCCTCTCCTTATGACGCCTTCTCATTCCGCCGCGCCCTCCTTCGATGCACTGTTGCAGGAAGTGTCGCAGCAGGCTTATCCGACCGCGACATTATATGTGGTGGCCACCCCCATCGGAAACGCGGGCGATATCACGTTGCGGGCTATCAATGCGCTCGCCCTCGCTGACGTGGTCGCCTGCGAGGACACGCGCAACACCGGCCATCTGCTGTCGCGCTACGGCCTTTCCAAGGAACTGCTTGCCGCGCACGAGCACAATGAGCGCGAAGCCGCGGAACGTATCATCGGTCGGCTGCAGGCCGGACAGCGTGTCGCGCTGGTGTCGGATGCCGGCACGCCTGCCGTGTCCGATCCGGGTGCGCGCATCGTGGATGCCGTCCGCGCCGCCGGCCTGCGCGTGTCGCCCCTGCCCGGCCCGTCTGCCGCTGTCGCCGCCCTGTCCGCCAGCGGCCTGCTGCAGGACCGCTTCCTGTTCGTCGGTTTCCTGCCTGCGAAGGCGAAGCAGCGCGAGACGTCGCTGCAACACCTGGCGTCGGTGCAGGTGACACTGGTGCTGTATGAGGCGCCCCATCGCATCGCCGACACGACCGCCGCCCTGCTGGACGTCTTCGGGCCGCAGCGGCAGGTCGTCTTCGCGCGCGAGCTGACCAAGCTGTTCGAGGAGATCCATCGCTGCCCGCTCGGCGATGCGGCGGCCTGGCTGGCGGCCGACGCCAACCGCGGCAAGGGCGAGTATGTGCTGCTGGTTGACGGCGCCGCGGAGGCGGTGGAAGAGGACGAGCGGGAAGCGGAGCGCATCCTCGCGATCCTGCTGGAGGAATGCAGCGTCAAGCAGGCTGCCGCACTCGCCGCCCGTATCACCGGCCAGAAGAAGAACGCACTGTACGAACAGGCACTGGCGATGAAGGGCGGACAGTAGCGCAGGCTCAGCGCTGGGTAATCACCGGACGCCCGGCGCTGCCCGATTGCAGCTGCGCCGCGGCTGCAGCGGCTTCTGCGCGGGAGGCATACGGTCCCGCGGCAAGCCGGAACAATCCGCCCGACTCGATCACCTCGACCGCCGGCACGCCACTGGGCCGGGCTTCCTGATGCCGCGCGCGAGCCGCTTCGGCGTTGGCCTGGCGCGAGTACGCTCCCAGCTGCACGTAGAAACCGGGCGTGGCCGCCGGCATTGCGGACGCCGATGCCGAAGGGCTTGCGGGCTGCGCCGCGGCCGGCAAGGGCTGCGCAGCCGGAATGATCTGCGCCAGCGGCAGCGGACGGGTCTCGATCCCGCTTGTCACGCTGCCCGCTGCCACCGCAATGACCTCGACGGGCTGGCCGGCGGAGGCCGGTGCCGGCGCCGATTCGGGCTGCTTCAGCGCGATCTGCCCGCGCTCGGCATTGATCTGCGCGATCTGCTCGGGCAGGAGGCGCTCGACCTCGAGCTCGCTGCTGCCCTTGCCGAGATAGCCGAGCTTCAGCGCGGCGGTATAGGACAGGTCGATGATGCGCCCGGAATGGAACGGCCCGCGGTCGTTGACCCGCACGATCACCTGCTTGCCGTTGGCGACGTTGGTGACGCGCACGTACGAAGGTATCGGCAATGTCGGATGCGCGGCCGTCATCTTGTACATGTCATAGATCTCGCCAGACGAAGTCTTCTGGCCGTGGAACTTGCGGCCGTACCAGCTGCCCACGCCGCGCTGCTTGAAGGGACGCTCGTCGGTGATCGGGGTGTACGACTTGCCGAACACGACATAGGGCTTGTTGCCGCGGGACGCATACGGTTCCACCCGGGGTTCGGCGTCGGGGGTATCGAGCAGACCTTCGGGCGGCGCGTCGCCCGGCCCGTCGTCCTTGTAGTAGCCGCCGCGACCGGAGCCCGCCGGCGGAAGAGCCGGCAGCGGCGACGATTTCCTCGTAGGGGTCGCGCGCGCCTGCTCCGGGACCGGTTCGCCGGTCAGCGGCACGCCGCCGCAGCCGGCGAGCACCAGCGGCAGCAGCAGCGATGCGGTGTTGAGATGGCGGTAGCAAGCCTGGAAGCGAATGCGCATCCTTTCCTCCCTGCGTATTGTTTTGAAGGCCGCGGGCAGATCAGCCGGGGCAGCGCCCGGGTCCGCCCGCTACGAAGGAGGAGAGTGTGCATCGGCAATAATTTTGCCGCAACAACAGAATTGTTACTCTTCTGATACGCATCGTGTCGGAAGGCCGGCACGATGCGCGAAAAAGGAGCGGCTCAGCTCTGGATCAGCTTGCGGTGACGCTGGATGCTCATCAGCATGCCGACGCCCAGGCCCAGCGTAACGAAGGCGGTGCCGCCGTAGCTCATGAAGGGCAGCGGCACGCCGACCACCGGCAGGATGCCGCTCACCATGCCCATGTTGACGAAGGCATAGGTGAAGAAAATCATCGTGATCGCGCCGGCCAGCAGCCGCGTGAATACGGTCGGGGCATTCGCCGCGATGAGGAGTCCGCGGCCGATCAGCAGCAGGTAGATCAGCAGCAGGATCAGGTTGCCGACCAGTCCGAATTCTTCCGAGTACACGGCAAACACGAAGTCGGTGGTCCGCTCGGGGATGAACTCCAGGTGCGCCTGGGTGCCGTTGAACCAGCCCTTGCCCGTGACGCCGCCGGAGCCGATGGCGATGGTCGACTGGATGATGTGGAAGCCCTTGCCGAGCGGGTCGCTGGTGGGATCGATCAGCGTCATCACGCGCTGCCGCTGATAGTCGTGCAGCACCGACCAGACCACCGGCAGGCTGGCGAGGCCGCCGATGAACAGGAACAGCAGCACCTTCCAGGAGAGGCCGGCCAGGAAGATCACGTAGAAGCCGGCCGCCAGGACCAGCAGGGCGGTGCCAAGGTCGGGCTGCTTCGCGATGAGGGCGACCGGGATCACCAGCAGCACCGTCGCGACCATAAACTCCGTCCAGCGCAGGGTTCCCTCGCGTTTCTGGAAGTACCATGCGAGCATCAGCGGCACCGCGATTTTCAGCAGCTCCGAGGGCTGGATCACGACGCCGATGTCGATCCAGCGGCGCGCGCCCTTCTTGATGATGCCGAACATCGCGACCGCGACCAGCAGCGCGACGCCCAGCGTGTAGAGCGGCAAGGCGATCCGCATCAGCATTTGCGGCGGCATGACGGCCGCGATCCACATCACGACGAACGAGATCAGGATGTTGCGCAGGTGGTCGTCGATGCGGGTGCCGTGGTCGTAGCCGGCCGAATACATCGTGACCGTGCTCACCGACAGCAGCAGGAACAGGATCAGCGACAGCGGGCCGTCAAAGACGGTGATGTAGGGTTTGATCACCTGCCACAACGGCGGGCGTCCCGAAATTTGCATGGTTGCCATGGCTAGTCCCTGTGCTGGTGCTGGTGGCTCTGCTGCAGCGATACCGGCTTGACCGCCGCAGGCGCGGCCGCTTCCGGCGGCAGGGCCGGGGCCGCCTTCTTGTCGGCGGCCGGCGCGGCCTTGTCTTCAGGCCGCTTGCCGAGCAGGTAGTAATCGATCGCCTTGCGCGCGATCGGCGCCGCCGCCTGCGCGCCGAAGCCGCCGTTCTCGACGATCATGCCGATGGCGATGCGCGGGTTGTCCACCGGCGCGAACGCGGTGTACAGCGCATGGTCGCGGTGTATTTCCGCGATCTTGCTGGCGTCGTACTTCTCGTTCTTCTTGATGGCGATCACCTGCGCGGTACCGGTCTTGCCGGCCGACTCGTAGCCCGCGTTGGCGAACGCGCGCGCGCCGGTGCCCTCCTTCACCACCCCGGCCATCGCACGCTTGACGATGTCGATGTTCTCCTGCCGCAGCGCGATCTTGTAGCTCTCCTTCGGTACCGTGAGCGTGCGTTCCTTGGTCGCGCCATTCTCGATGATCTTGACGAGGTGCGGTTTCATCACGGTGCCGTTGTTGGCGAGAATGGCGGTCGAGTGCGCAAGCTGCAGCGGCGTGAAGGAGTTGTAGCCCTGACCGATGCCGATCGAGATGGTCTCGCCGGCATACCACTTCTTCTGCTCGGGGCGCCGGTAGGCATTGCGCTTCCACTCGGTGGAGGGCAGGATGCCGCGGCGCTCGTGGTCGAGGTCGATGCCGGTCAGCTGGCCAAAGCCGAACGGCTTCATGAAGTCATGGATGGTGTCCACGCCGAGCTCGTTGGCGAGGATGTAGTAGTAGGTGTCGCAGGAATGGACGACCGACTTGTACAGGTCCACCATGCCGTGGCCGCCTTCCTTGTCGTCCCGGAACTTGTGATTGCCGAACCAGAAATAGCCGGGGTCCGAGATTGCCTGGCCGGGCGTGCGCTTGCCCAGCTCGAGCGCCGCCAGCGCCATGAACGGTTTGTAGGTCGAGCCGGGCGGGTAGGTGCCGATCAGAGGCCGGTTCAGCAGCGGGCGGTCGGGCGAATTGTTGAGTTCGTCCCAGCTCTGGGCGTCGATGCCGTCGACGAACAGGTTGGGATCGAAGGTCGGCATGGACACATACGCGAGCACGTCGCCAGTCGATGGCTCGATCGCGACCAGGGCCCCGCGACGGTCGCCGAACGCTTCCTCGATGACCTTCTGCAGTTCGATGTCGATGGACAGGATCAGGTTGTGGCCCGGCACGGCGGGGGTGCGCGACAGCGTCCGCACCGCACGGCCGCCGGCGGAGACCTCGACTTCCTCGTAGCCGGTGGTGCCGTGCAGCTGCGCCTCGTAGCGCTTCTCCACGCCTTCCTTGCCGATATGGTTGGTGCCGGCATAGTTGGCGGCGTCTTCCATCTCCTCTATGCGCGCGGCATCGCGCTGGCTGATACGGCCGATGTAGCCGATCACGTGCGACGCGGTCTTGCCGAGCGGGTAATGGCGGAACAGGCGGGCCTGGATCTCGACACCCGGGAAGCGGAAGCGCTGCGCGGTGAAGCGCGCCACCTCCTCGTCGGTCAGGCGGGTGCGGATCGGCACGCTCTCGAAATTCTTCGCCTCTTCCTGCAGGCGGCGAAAACGCCGGCGGTCCTTGGGCTGGATCTCGACCAGCTGCGACAGATCGTCGATCACCCGGTCCAGCGGCTGGCGGATCTTGGAGGGCGTGATCTCCAGCGTATAGGCGGAGAAGTTGCGGGCCAGGACCACGCCGTTGCGGTCGACGATCAGGCCGCGGTTAGGCACCACCGGCACCACCGAGATGCGGTTGTCCTCTGCCCGTGCTTCGAAATGGTCGTGGCGCAGTACCTGCAGCCAGACAAAGCGCGCAACCAACAGGCCGAAGCAGATCAGCACGAAGACCGCCGCGACCGACAGGCGCAGGCGGAAGAAGTGCAGTTCGCGTTCTGTGTTCTTGAATTCGGTCATACCTGACTTTGCTGAAGCGGCCGGCGGCCGCCTGCATCAATATTCATGTCCCTGGCGGGAGCTCGGGCGCCGCCCGGTGATCCGTGCCGGCGCATCCCGCGGGCCGGCACGCCGGCCGCGGGTTGCCTCATCAAATCGGCCTGGTGTCATCGCGGTCGACCGCGCGGCGCTGCGGCGCCAGCAGGATCATCGTCACCACCGGCCACAGGCCTGCAGCCACCACGCTTTCGAGGAAGAAGGACCAGCCGGGGAATTTTCCGCTGACCAGCAGCCGCACCACCATCTGCACCGCCTGCATCAACAGCAGCAGCGGCAGCACATGGGCGGCCTGAGTCGGTACCTTGAACCACAGCACGCGGCGGTGGATCATGATCGCGAAATAGGACAGCAGCGTGTAGGACAGCGCGTTCTCGCCAAGGAGGCTGGCGTCGTGCACGTCCATCAGCAGGCCCATCATGAAGGCGATGCCGATGCCGACGCGCCGTGGCTGGTGGACGCTCCAGAAGACCAGGACCAGCGCAACGAAGTCCGGGACGCCGGCCCATTGACCCCAGGGCAGCAGGTTCAGCAGGAAGGCCACCACGATGCTCGCTGCAATGAACAGCGGATTGGCGGGCAGCAGGATGTAGTGGGGTCGGTTCATGGCGTCTGCTGTACGGGGGCCGCCGGTGCCGCGGACGGCGCCGGTGCCGCAGGAGTTGCGGTGGTCGCGGGCCGTACTGCGGGCGCCGCTGCCGGTTTCACAACGGGCGCGGGCGGCGTCGCAGGCGCCGCAGGGGCCGGCTTCGCGACCGGCGCCACCGGCGCTGCGGGCGCCGCCGCTGCCGGTTTCTGTGCCGCCGCGGGCGCCGCAGCCGTCCCTGCGGATGCGGCTGTGGCAGCCCCTGCGCTGGCGGGCGACTGGCGCGGTGCGGTATTCGATGCGGCCGCCGTGCCGGTTGCCGACTGTGCCCCGGCTGCCGGCTGTGCGCCGGAGGCGGCGGGTCCGCCTGCTGCCGGGGCGACGGGGGTCGCCGCCTTGGCGTCCTTGCCCGCATCCTTGCCGGACTCGGGCGCCGGCTTCTTGTCGGCTTTTCCGTCGTCGGGCGCCGGGCGCTCGGGGAAGTTCTCCTCGGTCATGAGGATCAGCAATTGACGGTTGCGGTCGATGCCGGCCAGCGGCTGGCAGGTGATGCGGGCAAACGCATCGGACGACTTGCTTTCCACCTGGCTCACCTTGGCGACCGCCAGGCCGGCCGGGTAGACGCCGTCGATGCCGGAGGTCACGAGCACGTCGCCATTCCGGATGTCGGCATTGACGGGCATGAAGCGCAGGTCGAGCGTGCCGGCATGGCCCTGTCCATAGGCGATGCTGCGCACGCCATTGCGCACCACCTGTACCGGGATCGCCTGGTCCTTGTCGGTCAGCAGCGTGACCTCGGCCGTGAACGGGAACACGCGGGTGACCTGCCCGACCACGCCGACATCGTCGATCACCGGATGACCGGGCCGCACGCCGTGGCGGCTGCCGCGGTCGAGGATGATCTTGCGGGTGAAGGCGTCGCGCGCGTCGTACAGGATCTCGCTCATCACCGACTTCACCGGCAGCCGCTCGTTGGCATCGAGCAGCTTGCGCAGCTGCGCATTCTCCGCGGTCAGCAGCTGCATCTGCTGCAGCGTCTGCGCATTTGCCACCTCCTGCTGCTTGAGGCGCTGGTTCTCGCGCTGCACCGCCGACAGGGTGGAGAAGTAGTCGCCGACCATGTAGGCGGCGTCGCGCGGCAGCAGCGCCACGACCTGCAGCGGGTAGAGCGCGGTGCCGACTGCCTGCCGGATGGCGCCGAGGGAGCGCAGGCGCGCATCGGCGATCAGCAGGGCAAGGGCAATCAGGGAGAAGAACACCACTTTGGCGCGCGCGGAGGCGCCTTGCTTGAAGAGTGGCGGTGGACTGTAATCCATCAGCGGCTAACTATGTGCGGGTCTGTGTTTCGGTTCCGCCGGCGCGCCCGGCGGGTCGCTGGGCGCGCGCTACAACGCATTACTCGTAGGAGAAGATCGAGCCCAGCTTGTCCATGCGCTCGAGCGCCATGCCGGAGCCGCGCACCACGCAGGTCAGCGGATCCTCGGCGACGATCACCGGCAGCCCGGTCTCTTCCATCAGCAGGCGGTCGAGGTCGCGCAGCAGCGCACCGCCGCCGGTGAGCATCATGCCCTTCTCGGCGATGTCGGCGCCGAGTTCCGGCGGGGTCTGCTCGAGTGCGTTCTTGACGGCGGAAACGATGTTGTTCAGCGGGTCGGTCAGCGCTTCCAGGATCTCGTTGCTGGAGATCGTGAACGAGCGCGGGATGCCTTCCGACAGGTTGCGGCCCTTGACTTCCATCTCCTTGACTTCGGAGCCCGGGAAGGCGGAACCGATTTCCTTCTTGATCAGTTCCGCGGTCTGCTCGCCGATCAGCATGCCGTAGTTGCGGCGGATGTAGTTGACGATGGCCTCGTCGAACTTGTCGCCGCCGACGCGGACCGAACCCTTGTACACCATGCCGCCGAGCGAAATGATGCCGACTTCGGTAGTGCCGCCGCCGATGTCGACCACCATCGAGCCGGTGGCGTCGGAGACCGGCAGGCCGGCGCCGATCGCAGCCGCCATCGGCTCCTCGATCAGGTAGACCTGCGACGCGCCGGCGCCCAGCGCGGATTCACGGATCGCACGGCGCTCGACCTGGGTGGAACCGCAGGGAACGCAGATGATGATGCGCGGGGACGGCTTGAACAGCTTGGAGTCGTGCACCATGCGGATGAACTGCTTGAGCATCTGCTCGGTGACGGTGAAGTCGGCGATCACGCCATCCTTCATCGGGCGGATCGCCTCGATGTTGCCCGGAACCTTGCCCAGCATCTGCTTGGCTTCCTTGCCGACGGCCTGGATGGTCTTCTTGCCATTGGGTCCGCCCTGCTGGCGGATGGCGACCACGGAGGGCTCGTCCAGGACGATGCCCATGTTGCGGACATAGATCAGGGTGTTTGCCGTACCCAGGTCGATCGCCAGGTCGTTAGAAAAGTAGCTGCGTAAGAATCCAAACATGTATTGTCCCGATGCGCATCCGTGGCGCGCTTAACAATGATGGTAAAAACCCGGGTTCGCTCCATCCCGGCAATGCTGGCGCCGGGGCGGCAAATCAGCCCGTCATTCTACCTTATAATTCAGGTGAAATTAGTCGGGGGAAACTCCAAAAAGCACTGCAAGATACACGCAGTACGGCCCCTTTTGACAAGTTTTTGCCAGAACAAGAACTGCCTTTGACCAGCCTTTGACTTTCTGACATTTCCGTTTGCAACGCCTCTCACCGCTTCCCTACCATGTCACTCGATCTCTCCGACGTAAAGCGCCTGGCACGCCTCGCGCAGCTTGACCTGAACGAAGAACAGGCCGGCAAGACCCTGGACAAGCTGAACGGCATCTTCGCGCTGGTCGAGCAGATGCGCGCCGTCGATACCAGCGGCGTCGAGCCGCTCAACCATCCCATCGCCGCCATCCAGGACGATATCGCCATGCGCCTGCGCGAGGACAAGGTCACCGAGGCCGATCGCCGCGACGATTACCAGCGGGTGGCGCCTGCCGTGCAGGACGGCCTTTACCTGGTCCCGAAAGTCATCGAATAACAGCGCCGCTCCACGCGGCCCTGCCCCATCCCATGCATACCAAGACCATCAAAGAACTCTCCGCCCTGCTGCAGTCCAGGCAGGTATCGGCGACCGAACTGGCCCGGCTGTACCTCGACCGCATCAGCCGGAGCGACCTCAACGCATTCATCCACGTCGACGAGGAACTGACCCTCGCCCAGGCGAAGGAGGCCGATGTCCGGCTGGCAAGCAACGGCGCCACTGCCCTGACCGGCATTCCGATCGCGCACAAGGACATATTCGTCACCCGCGGCTGGCGTTCCACCGCCGGCTCGAAGATGCTCTCAAGCTACAGCAGCCCCTTCGATGCGGCGGTGGTGGATCAGTTCCATGCAGCAGGCACTGTTACGCTCGGAAAGCTGAACTGTGATGAATTCGCCATGGGGTCGTCCAACGAGAACTCGTACTTCGGCCCGGTGAAGAACCCCTGGGACAGGCACGCGATTCCCGGCGGTTCCTCGGGCGGCTCGGCAGCCGCCATCGCCGCCCGCCTCGCGCCGGCGGCGACGGCCACCGATACCGGCGGCTCGATCCGCCAGCCGGCCTCGCTGTGCGGCGTCACCGGCATCAAGCCGACCTACGGGCGCGTGTCGCGCTACGGCATGATCGCTTTTGCATCGTCGCTCGACCAGGGCGGCCCGATGGCACAGACCGCCGAGGACTGCGCGCTGCTGCTCAACGCGATGGCAGGGCACGATCCGCGCGACTCGACCAGCCTGGACCGCCCGACGGAGGACTTCGGCCGGGCGCTTGGCGACAGCCTGCAGGGACTGCGCATCGGCATCCCGCGCGAGTACTTCGGCAACGGCCTTGCTGCCGACGTGGAGCAGGCGGTGCGCGAGGCGCTGCGCGAGTACGAGAAGATGGGCGCGACGCTGGTCGACATCTCGCTGCCGAAGACCGAGCTGTCGATCCCGGTCTACTACGTCATCGCGCCGGCCGAAGCCTCGTCCAACCTGAGCCGCTTCGATGGCGTGCGCTACGGTCATCGCGCGCAGGATTACAAGGACCTGGCCGACATGTATCGCAAGTCGCGCGCCGAAGGCTTCGGCGACGAGGTCAAGCGCCGCATCCTGGTCGGCGCCTATGTGCTGTCGCACGGCTACTACGACGCCTATTACCTGCAGGCGCAGAAGATCCGCCGCCTGATCGCCCAGGATTTCCAGAATGCGTTCACGCAGTGCGACGTGATCATGGGGCCGGTGTCGCCGACCGTGGCCTGGGATCTCGGCGACAAGGCCGACGACCCGGTGGCCAACTATCTTGCCGACATCTACACGCTGTCCACCAGCCTGGCAGGCCTGCCCGGCATGTCGATCCCCTGCGGCTTCGGCCAGGGCGACAAGAACGGACGGCGCCCGGTCGGCCTGCAGCTGATCGGCAACTACTTCAATGAAGCGAAGCTGCTCAACATCGCCCACCAGTACCAGTGCGTGACCGACTGGCACAAGCGGGTACCGGAAGGCGTATGAGACCGTCGATCAGCCTGCTCGCCGCCTGTGCCGCGCTCGTCTGCGCGCCCGGACTTGCCCAGGTGCTGGAAACCCGGTTCTCGTGCAGCACCGTGCGCACCGAGGACGGCGAGAAGCTGATCTACTCCGACATCGGCAATGCGCGCCTGCGCGGCGACCGCATCGAATCCTTCAGCTGGGAGTCGGCGCTGTACCGCAGCACGCATGGCTTCGACTGCAGCATCGACGACGGCGACGGGCTGGTGGCGGAGGTGCGGGAAGAAGCGCCGCGCACGACCTGGCGCGTGGCCCTGAAGAACCCGCTCGAGGCCCGCGCACGGCGGGGCTACGACTACGCGCACGGCATCAACTGCAGCATCCGGCTGGTGCGGGAGGGCGACCGGCTGGAAGTGAAGCCGAGCTGCCCGGCGATGTGCGGCTCGCGCCCGAATTTCACGTCGCTCTCGGTGAACATCTCCACCGGCGAGTGCCGTTACGAAGAATGAGTGAGGAAATTATGCAGTGGGAAATTGTCATCGGCCTGGAAACGCATGCGCAGCTCTCCACCGAATCGAAAATCTTCAGCGGCGCATCGACCCGTTTCGGCGCCGCGCCCAACACCCAGGCCAGCCCGGTTGACCTGGCGCTGCCCGGCGTGCTGCCGGTGATGAACAAGGGCGCAGTGGAAAAGGCGATCCAGTTCGGCCTCGCCATTGGCGCCACCGTCGCGCCGAAGTCCATCTTCGCGCGCAAGAACTACTTCTACCCCGACCTGCCGAAAGGCTACCAGATCAGCCAGTACGAGATCCCGGTGGTGCAGGGCGGCCGTGTCTCCTTCGTGCTGGAGCAGGACGGCAAGGCCGAGCTGCGCAGCGTGCAGCTGACGCGCGCCCACCTGGAGGAAGACGCCGGCAAGTCGCTGCACGAGGACTACCACGGCATGACGGGCATCGATCTCAACCGTGCGGGCACGCCGCTGCTGGAGATCGTCACCGAGCCCGACATGCGCAGCGCGGCGGAAGCGGTGGCCTATGCGAAGGCGCTGCATTCGCTGGTGGTCTGGCTGGGCATCTGCGACGGCAACATGCAGGAGGGCTCGTTCCGCTGCGACGCCAACGTATCGGTGCGCCCGCGTGGCCAGGCCGAGTACGGCACCCGTTGCGAAATCAAGAACCTGAATTCCTTCCGCTTCCTTGAAGAAGCGATCAACTACGAGGTGCGGCGCCAGATCGAGCTAATTGAGGACGGCGGACGCGTGGTGCAGGAGACCCGGCTGTACGATCCGGACCGGAAGGAGACGCGGTCGATGCGCAGCAAGGAGGACGCGCAGGACTACCGCTACTTCCCCGACCCCGACCTGCCGCCGCTGGTGATCGCGCAGGAATGGATCGAGCGCGTGCGGTCCGCAATGCCGGAGCTGCCGGGCGCGATGCGCGAGCGTTTCGTGAACGATTACGGTCTGCCCGAGTATGACGCGGCGGTGCTGACCCAGTCCAAGGCCATGGCCGGCTATTTCGAAGCCGTGGTGGCGAAGGCGGGCAAGGAGCAGGCCAAGCCCGCGGCGAACTGGATGATGGGCGACGTATCGTCGACGCTCAACCGCGAGGGTGTCGACATGGCAGAGGCGCCGGTGCAGGCGGCACAACTGGCGCTGCTGCTGCAGCGCATTGCGGACGGCACCATCTCCAACAAGATCGCCAAGGAGGTATTCGCGGCGATGTGGGAAGCGAAGTCGGACAATCCCGCCTTGGCGGACGAGATCATCGAGTCCAAGGGACTCAAGCAGATCTCGGATACCGGCGCGCTCGAAAAGATCGTTGATGAGGTGCTGGCGGCGAATGCGAAGTCGGTGGAAGAGTACCGCTCCGGCAAGGAGAAGGCTTTCAACGCGATTATCGGGCAGGCGATGAAGGCGACCAAGGGGAAGGCGAATCCGGCGCAGTTGACGGAGTTGTTGAAGAAGAAGCTGGCGGGCTAGCACTGCAGGCGCTTCGGTGTGCCGCGGATGTTGTCGCCTCTTGGGTGATTCACGCGACTAGATCCCGGCGCCGCCTGCCTTTCTGCACCTGCGGGGAGCATGCGAAAAAGGGGCGCAGCCTGCTTACAGGACCGCGCCCCTTTTGAATTCCAGGCCCCCAGTCTTACAGGGGGCGCCCTCTACGGCTGCCGGCTACGGGGAGCGTCCGCACTCCCCACTTGCGCCCGGCATACACAATGCAAACGATGAATTTACCACTGTGTAGGCCCGGCCTTTCTGTTCCCAAGCCTTCTTGCGAAGGGGCCGGATACTCGGCTTCAGTCAATTACGCGTTAGCGACCGACAGGAAGCAGTCGTCGTTGGCCGGAGCCTTCGACATAAACGTGTTGACGTTTATTGGTTTTGCGCTATTAGCGTCAGGCGCCTGACGTGCTGTGGTGTCGGGTACTTGTGCCGCCTGTCGAAACCAGGTCACCCCCTTCAGATGGCAGCGCCGTGTATTTGCTCACGGTGTGGCGTCGCCATTTGGTGGAGGTGGGGAGAATCGATCTCCCGTCCAGACCGCCTTTCGCCTTCACGTTTTGCGAGGTGGTGGCCTCGCATACAGCAATTCTTTGAAGCTTTGCTGGTGAGTGGCGGGGGTGACGGGATGGTTCCTTCGGGCGGTGTGGGATGTATGACGGCTTGGCGGTCCGGCCTAGTTACGCGGCGGCTTTTTGGACCGCCCCATGCGAGGTCTTGGAGTTAGGGTCTGCTATTCGTTCAGTCTTGCTGCTTGGTTTTCTTCGGTGCCCCAGTGCTGTTGCCACTCCGTGGACAATAGCCGGGACTGGCCCCGGCGGGCATCCACGGAGTGACAACAGCTCAGGGGCACCGAAAAGAAGAGGAGAACCGGTACCCGAACATCACGCCACCCCATACCTCGCGCGATAAGCCGCCACCGCCTCCCGATACTGCGCGAGTTCACCCCCCGCGCCAGCCCGCGAAATATACTCCAGCAAATCATCCAGATTGCCGATCGAAACCACCGGCATCCCGTACGCCTTGCTCACTTCCTGCACCGCCGAGTGCTCCGACAACGCCCCATCCTTTCCCGACCGTTCCATGCGGTCGAGCGCGATGAGCACCGCGCAGGGCGTGGCACCCGCCGAGCGGATCATGTCCACCGACTCCCGCACCGAGGTGCCGGCCGAGATCACGTCGTCGATGATCACCACTCTGCCCTGCAGCCTGGCGCCGACGATGGTGCCGCCTTCCCCGTGGTCCTTCGCCTCCTTGCGGTTGTAGGCGAACGGCACGTTGCGGCCCCTGGCGGCGAGCGCGACCGAGGTGGCGGCGGCCAGGGTGATGCCCTTGTAGGCAGGGCCGAACAGCATGTCGAATTCCACGCCGGAGTCGAGCAGCGTCTGTGCATAGAAGTCGGCCAGGCGGCCCAGCGTCGCCCCTTCGTTGAACAGGCCGGCATTGAAGAAATACGGCGAGTTGCGCCCCGCCTTGGTGACGAAATCGCCGAAGCGCAGGACGCCGGTGTCGACGGAGAATGCGATGAATTCCTGACGGAGCTTGCTCAAGATGGCCTCGATAGATAGAAGAAAGACAAGGTTCAGCCGCGCTGAATGAAACCGGAATTGTAGCGTCCCCGGCGATCCCAAAACCGGGATCGGATCGGTTATCCTAGCCGCTCGTTTTTTCCAGGCAAGGCCATGCTCAAGATCATCTCCGCCAACCTCAACGGTATCCGCTCCGCCGCCAAGAAGGGCTTTTTCGAATGGATGGGCAAGGAGGCGCCGGACTTCGTCTGCGTGCAGGAACTGAAGGCGCAGGCAGCCGACATGACGCCGGAATTCCTCAATCCCCACGGCTACCACGGCCATTTTCACTACGCGGAGAAGAAGGGCTACTCCGGCGTGGGGGTCTATTCGAAACTGGAGCCCGACGCGATCCGCGTCGGCTTCGGCTGTGACGAATTCGACGCCGAAGGCCGCTACGTGCAATGCGACTTCGGCAAGCTCAGCGTGATCTCGCTGTACTGCCCGTCGGGCTCATCGAGCGACGAACGGCAGCAGGCCAAGTTCCGCTTCATGGAAGTGTTCCTGCCCCACCTGCGCGAACTGCGCAACTGCGGCCAGGAGATCGTGATCTGCGGCGACTGGAACATCGCGCACAAGGAAATCGACCTGAAGAACTGGAAGTCGAACCAGAAGAACAGCGGCTTCCTGCCGGAGGAACGGGAATGGATGACGCAAGTCTTCGGAAACGCCGGCTGGGTCGATGTCTACCGGGCACTGCATCCGGAAACCACCGCCGAGGCCTACACCTGGTGGAGCAATCGCGGCCAGGCCTGGGCCAACAACGTCGGCTGGCGCATCGACTACCATGTCTCGACGCCGGCGCTGGCGGCGAAGGCCAGCGCCGCAGCGATCTACAAGCAGGAGCGCTTTTCCGACCATGCGCCGCTGACAGTGGAGTACAGCGGCGCGTCGGCCTTCATCGGTAGATAGGGGTGATGCCGTCCATGTTGCTCTTGTAGGGCGGCAGCGACGACTGGGCGACGCCCTTCGTCTTCGCATAAAGGGGCATCACCGACGGCAGGTGACGCTGGATCTCGGCGATGCGGCTCTTGCCTGCCGGATGGGTGGACAGCCACTGCAGGTTCTCGGTCTTGTTGACCATGCCCATCTTGCGCCACAAGGCGATGCCCGCCCGCGGGTCGTAGCCGGCACGGGCGACAATGTCCAGTCCCACCAGGTCGGCCTCGGTCTCGTCGTCGCGCGAGAATTTCAGCATGGTCAGATTGGCGATGCCGCCGGTGGCGGCGCCGGCCAGGTTGGGGTCGATGCCGAGCAGTGCCGACAGGCCGAACCCGGCGATCTTGGCCCCGGCACTGGCCAGACCGGACTTGGCGACGCGCTCGCGGCCGTGTTCGCGCAACGCATGGGCGATCTCGTGCCCCATGACGATGGCGACCTCGTCGTCGGTCAGTTTCAGTTGGTCGAGGATGCCGGTGAAGAAAGCGATCTTCCCGCCGGGCATGCAGAACGCGTTGATGTCCTTCGAGCCGATCAGGCTGACTTCCCATTTCCACTGCGCGGCGCGCGGATTCCAGCGTACCGCGTGCGGCACCAGCTTGTTGGCGATGGCGTTCAGGCGCTGCACCTGCGGATGGTTGTCCGGCGCCAGCGCCTTGTGCTGACTGGCCTCCTTGCGGATGTCGAGATACTGCTGCGCGGCGGCCGCCTCCAGTTCCTCTTCCGGCACCAGCTTGCGCAGGGCCGACATCTCGTCGACCTGCACGCCTTCCGCATCCGCCTTCCCTGCCCATGCCGGCACCGCGAGCAGTGCCCAGGTGACTACCGCAACCCCTTGCCAGATCATCTCTTGCCCTTCCCTGCGAAAAAATGAAAACCCGCCCTGATGCAGCGGCCGCCCGCATCAGCGCGCGCCCGCATCCTCGCCGAGCCGCACGCGCGGCGCGAGCCAGAAATACAGGGCGATCGCCGGCACGATCGCCAGCGTGGTGATCCAGAAATACGGCGCATATCCGACCGCTTCCACGATGCGGCCGGAATAGAAGCCGAGCACCTTGCCCGGCAGCGTGATCAGCGAACTGAACAGCGCGTACTGGGTCGCGGTGTAGCGCTGGTTCACCAGCGCCGACAGGTAGGCCACGGCGGTGGTGCCGAGCAGGCCCTGCGCCAGGTTTTCGCCGGAAATCACCAGCGTCAGCATGCGCACATCGCCGTTGGCGCCGATCAGCCAGAGGTAGAGCAGGTTCGAAAGCGCGCCGAGCACGATGCCGACCAGCAGCGCGCGTTCGACGCCCCAGCGCACCACCGCCATCCCGCCGAGGAAGGCGCCGGCAATCCCGATCCAGATGCCGTAGATCTTCGACACCGCGGCGATCTCGGTCTTGGTGAAACCCTGGTCGAGATAGAACGGCCCCATGATGCCGCCCACGAGCGCCTGGTCCGACACCTTGAACAGCAGGATGAACAGCAGCACCAGCAGGCCGACGCGCCCGCCAAAGCGGCGGAAGAAATCGGCGAACGGCTCGACCACACCTTCGCGCATGGCCTGCGCCCAGTTCTGCGCCTTCACGCGCAACACGTCGGGCTCGCGCGCCTTCAGCGTCAGCACGACGGGAATCAGCAGGCAGGCGGCCATCGCCACATAGACATTCGACCATGTCGTGTGGTCGGCCAGCACCAGCGCGCCCGCGCCGGTGACGATCAGCGCGATCCGGTAGCCGAGCGAATAGGTGGCGACCAGCGCGCCCTGCGCCTCGACCGGCGCGATCTCGATGCGATAGGCGTCGACCACGATATCCAGCGTGGCGCCGGCGCTGGCCACGAGCAGGGTCAGGACGACGAAGGGCCCGAGCTGCACGGGGGTGACCACCGCCATTGCCACCAGCCCGAACATGATCAGCACCTGGGTCAGCAAGAGCCAGCTGCGGCGCTGGCCGAGCCGGCCCAGGAGCGGCAGGCGCAGCCGGTCGACCAGCGGCGCCCACAGGAACTTGAAGGAATAGGCCAGGCCGGCGCTGGCGATCATCGTGATGTCGCGCAGCGTGATGCCGTTTTCCCGGAGCCAGTACGCCACGGTGCCGGCCACCAGCAGGAAGGGCAGGCCGGACGCGAAGCCGAGGAAGAACATCGTCCACGAGGACGGATGCAGGAAGGCGTCGCGGATGCGGGGCGCGGACTTCTCCGTGCTTTCGTTGGCAATCATGCAGTGGCGTCCATCAGAAGTGAGGCGCGGGCCTTGCCCGGCCCGCGTGGTTGTCGGTCGCGATCGCAGCCGCGGTCACGCTCTTGCGTTCTGCTTGCGCAGCCGGAAAACCGCCAGGCTGCCGCGCGCGTTGGGCAGGAACCGTATCGGTTTTCCTTCCCGCAGGGAAATGCAATCGAGCACTTCGAGCCCCACCTTGTTCGCAAGTTCCGCAAAATCCTTGATCGTCGAATAGCGGACGTTGGGCGTGTCGTACCACTGGTAGGGCAGCGACTTCGACACCGGCATGCGCCCACGCAGGATGGACAGGCGGTGAGGCCAGTGCGCGAAGTTCGGGAATGACACGATGGCATCGCGACCGACCCGGGCAATGCCCTGCAGCGTGCCTTCGACGTCCTTCATCATCTGCAGCGACGACAGGCACAGCACCGTGTCGAAGGCATTGTCGGAAAACATGGCCAGGCCGGCCCGCATATCCTGCTGGATAACCGAGACGCCCCGCGCAACGCAGGCGCGGATCTTGTCGTCGTCGATCTCGACACCGTAGCCGGTGCAGGCCTTGTCGGACTGCAGGTAATCCATCATCACGCCGTCGCCGCAGCCGAGGTCCAGCACGTGCGAGCCCTGGGCGACCCAGTGGGCGATGAATGCCAGGTCCGCCCGGCGCGTGGAGAGTTCGTCGAACTTCATGCCAGGCCTCCCTGTTGCAGCTCTTTCCATATCTGGTCGTAGTAGGCGCGCACCACGCCCATGTAACGCGCGTCCTCCAGCAGGAAGGCGTCATGCCCGTGCGGGGCGTCGATCTCGGCGTAGGCGACGCGGCGCCTGTTCTTGACCAGCGCCTGCACGATCTCGCGGCTGCGCTCGGGCGAAAAGCGCCAGTCGGTGGTGAACGACACCAGCAGGAATTGCGCGCGGGTCTGCTCCAGCGCTTTCGCCAGGTCGTCGCCGTATTCGCGCGCCGGGTCGAAGTAGTCGAGCGCCTTGGTGATCAGCAGGTAGGTGTTGGCGTCGAAATACTCGGAAAACTTGTCACCCTGGTAGCGCAGGTAGGACTCGATCTCGAAATCGATGCCGAAGCCGAACTGGTAGTCGCCATTGCGCAGGTCGCGGCCGAATTTCTCGGCCATGCTGTCGTCGGACAGGTAGGTGATGTGGCCGACCATGCGCGCCACCCGCAGGCCGCGCTTGGGTACCACGCCGTGCGCATAGAAGTCGCCGCCGTGGAAATCCGGGTCGGTCAGGATGGCCTGCCGGGCGACGTCGTTGAAGGCAATGTTCTGCGCCGACAGTTTCGGGGTGGAGGCGATCACGATGCAGTGGCGCAGGCGCTCCGGGTACAGCATGCTCCAGGAGAGCGCCTGCATGCCGCCGAGCGAGCCGCCCATCACGGCGGCGAACTGCGCGATGCCGAGCGCGTCGGCGAGGCGCGCCTGCGCCGCCACCCAGTCTTCCACCGTGACCACCGGGAAGTCCGCCCCGTAGGGCTTGCCGGTCGCCGGATTCTCGTGCATCGGGCCGGTCGAGCCGAAGCAGGAACCGAGGTTGTTGACCCCGATGACGAAGTAGCGGTCGGTGTCCAGCGGCTTGCCGGGCCCGACCATGTTGTCCCACCAGCCCACGTTCTTGCTGCCGTCCGCGCTCTCATACATGCCCGCCACGTGGTGCGAGGCGTTCAGCGCATGGCAGACCAGCACCGCGTTGGAGCGGTCGGCATTGAGGGTGCCGTAGGTCTCGTACATCAGGGTATAGCCGGAGATGGAGGCGCCGCTGCGCAGCGGCAGCGGCTCGGCGAAATGCATGGATTGCGGGGTGACTATTCCGACGGATGACATAGGGTTCCAGGGATCGGGTCGGCGCCGCCGGACCCGCAAACAAAAAAGCCCGAAAGCGGGCAGCGCATCGGGCTAAATTCTGGGCTTGTGGCAAGCACGCTTTAGCCGTATTTATTTCGCGCCCGCAAGCTGATTATCAAATCGGCGCGTTGCGTAAGAATAACCAAGTCGCCCCCGGGCGTCAAACCAGGCGGCGCGCCGGGCACGCCGCCACGGCCTTGCCGGGCGCATGACGCCCGCCCCCTCCCCTCATCGGCGCCGATTGCGAAAACGCAAACGGATCGCTGTCGGAATGCGTACCCGTCCCCGGCCGGGGTAATTTAGGCGGACCGTCGACATGTCCGGACGGCGGAAGATCGAAAGCTATTTGCAAGCTGACATGGAATAGAGTAGTCGACCGGCGGAAACCCGCGCCATGCGTTCACCAATAAAACGGGTCCATTTACAGGAAGAAGGAGAGATCATGATGTCATTCCAGAACCGCTTTTCGTTCGGCCGCCTGCTGGCGGCATCCGTCACCGCCCTCGGCCTGCTCGCCGCCGGCCCCGCCGCCGCCGTCGATGCCATCAAGATCCTGGTGCCGGCCAATCCGGGCGGCGGCTGGGACCAGACCGGCCGCGGCCTGCAGCAGGCGCTGCAGCAATCCGGCGTGAAGCGGGTCCAGGTCGACAACAAGGGCGGCGCCGCCGGCACCATCGGGCTGGCGCAGTTCGTCAATTCGGCCAAGGGCGACCCGGGCGCCCTGCTCGTCGGCGGCAGCGTGATGGTGGGCGGCATCGCCCTCAACAAGTCGCCGGTCAACCTGTCCCAGGTCACCCCGATCGCCCGCCTCACCGGCGAATACGACGTGCTGGTGGTTCCCGCCAATTCGCCGATCAAGTCGCTCAAGGACCTGATGGCGCAGTTCAAGTCGAATCCGGGCAGCGTCTCCTGGGGCGGCGGCTCGGCCGGCGGCACCGACCACATCATCGTCGGGATGATTGCGCAGAGCCAGGGCATCGACGTCAGCAAGATCAACTACATCGCCTTCGCCGGCGGCGGCGAAGCGCAGGCGTCGGTGATGGGCGGCCATGTCACGGTCGGCCTGTCCGGCTACAACGAGTTCGCCAGCCAGATCGAGGCGAAGAAGCTGCGCCCGCTGGCCGTCACTTCCGGCAAGCGGCTGCCGGGCATCGACGTGCCGACGCTGAAGGAACAGGGCGTCGACGTCGAACTGGCCAACTGGCGGGGCGTGTTCGGCGGACCCGGCCTGAACGACGCGCAGAAGAAGGAACTGACCGCCGCCGTCGAGGCCGCGGTCAAGAGCAAATCCTGGCAGGACCTGCTGCAGAAGAACGGCTGGAGCGATGTCTACCTGGCCGGCGACGCGTTCAAGAACTACCTCGACAACGAGATCGCCAGCACCGAGAAGATCATCGGCGGCCTCGGCCTGGTAAAGAAGTAAGTCGCCCGGCGCTCCCCGCGCCGGACGCCGCAACGGCGGCGCTTCCCATCCGGGACGCGCCGCGCCACCGTACCCATGATCCCGCTCACGCGCCCGGCGATCCCGCTGGCGCGCGCTGCCTGCGTGGACTACAACGAGGGTGCGCTCCCTCTCAAGGTGACACATGGATTCCCGCTCCCGCATCAAATCCGGCATCAACCCCGGCGAGCTGTTGATGGCGCTCGGCCTTGCCGCGCTCGGCATTTTCGTGATCGCCGGCACCCAGGACATCGGCGGCGGCTCCGCCTATTCGCAGGTCGGACCACGCAGCTTCCCGCTCGTGATCGGCGCCGGCCTGGTGATCCTCGGCGCCGTCCTCGCGTGGCAGGCCGTATCCGGCGGCTGGCGCAACGTGCCAATGGACGAACCCCATGAGGCCCCGGACTGGATGGCCTTTGCCATCCTCAGCGGCGCGATCATCCTGCACATGGCCGCCATCGCCTGGGCCGGCTTCATCCTCGCCTCGACCTTCCTCTTCACCCTGATCGCGCGCGGTTTCGGCAGCCGCCGCCTGGTGCGGGACATCGTGATCGGCCTGGTGCTGTCCACGCTGGCCTACTTCCTGTTCACCCGCGGTCTCGGACTGAATCTGCCGGCCGGCCTGCTGGGAGGATTCTGACCATGGATACCCTGTCCTCCCTGATGTCGGGGTTCGCCGTCGCCCTGACGATGCAGAACCTGCTGCTCGGCTTCATCGGCGTCACCCTTGGCACCCTGGTCGGCGTGCTGCCCGGCGTCGGTCCCGCGCTGACGGTGGCGCTGCTGCTGCCGGCCACCTCCGGCTTCGACCCCACCGGCGCCTTGATCATGTTCGCCGGCATCTACTACGGCGCGATGTACGGCGGCTCCACCACCTCGATCCTGCTCAACACGCCGGGAGAATCGGCGACCATCGTGACAGCGCTGGAAGGCAACATGATGGCCAAGAGCGGGCGCGGCGGCCCCGCCCTGTCCACCGCCGCGGTGGGCTCCTTCGTCGCCGGCACCCTGTCGGTGGCGATGCTGACCGTGGTGGCGCCGATGGTCGTCAGCGTGGCGCTGCAGTTCGGCCCGGCCGAGTACTTCTCGGTGATGGTCTTGGCCTTCGTGACCGTCTCCACGCTGCTCGGCAGCTCGATGGCGCGCGGCTTGGCCAGCCTGTTCTTCGGCCTCTGGATCGGCCTGATCGGCATCGACGGCCAGACCGGCCAGTCGCGCTACACCATGGGCATACCGGAGCTGCTCGACGGCATCGACGTCGTGGTCGCGGCGGTCGGCCTGTTCGCCATTGGCGAGACGCTCTACCTCGCCACCTACCTCAACCGGAACGCCGACCGGGTGGAGCCGATCAAGGGCTCGGTGTGGATGTCGAAATCGGACTGGGCGCGCTCCTGGAAGCCCTGGCTGCGCGGCACCTTCCTCGGCTTTCCGCTCGGCGCGATGCCGGCGGGCGGATCGGAGATCCCGACCTTCCTGTCCTATGCCGCCGAGAAGAAGCTGAGCCGCCACCCGGAGGAATTCGGCAAGGGGGCGATCGAAGGCGTGGCCGGACCGGAAGCGGCCAACAACGCCTCCAGCACCGGCACGCTGGCCATGCTCCTGACGATCGGCCTGCCGACCTCGGCCACGGCCGCCATCGTGCTGGCGGCCTTCCAGCAGTACGGCCTGCAGCCGGGACCGCTGCTGTTCGAGACGCAGCCGCTGCTGGTCTGGGGACTGATCGCCTCGATGTACATCGGCAATGTGCTGCTGCTGGTGCTGAACCTGCCGCTGGTCGGCCTCTGGGTCCGGCTGCTGTCGATCCCGCGGCCGCTGCTGTACGGCGGCATCCTGGTGTTCGCGACGCTGGGCGCCTACGGCATACGGAATTCCTGGTTCGACCTGCTGCTGCTGTACATCATCGGCCTGATCGGCTTCCTGATGCGGCGCTATGACATCCCGGTGGCGCCGACCATCGTCGGCATGATCCTCGGTCCGGTGGCCGAGCAGCAACTGCGGCGCGCGCTGTCGATCAGCCAGGGCGACCTGTCGATCTTCGTCACCAAGCCGATCTCGGCATCGGTGCTGGCGCTGACCGTGCTGCTGGTCGTCGCGCCGATGCTGTGGAAGCGGCATGCGCGGCGACGGGCCGCGCTCGCTGCCGGCATCCCGGCGGCCTAGCAAAGTTCCGTCGGCGCCCGGCCGCTTTCACGCCGGGAAATGAAGAAGGGGGCGCGTGCGCCCCCTCTTTCATTGCCGCTGCCGGCTGCTCACAACGCCCGCAGCTCCTCGACCGCGCCGGCTATCGCGTCGGGCTCCATGGTCTTCAGGATCTTGCGGGTACGCGGCGTGATCGCGCCCAGGTCGCTGTTGAGGATCTCCTGCTTGACCTGCAGCAGCTGGGTCGGGTGCATCGAGAACTCGCGCAGGCCCATGCCCAGCAGCAGCCGGGTCAGCTTCGGGTCGCCGGCCATCTCGCCACAGACCGACACCGGGACGCCGGCCTTGGCGCCGGTCGCGATCGTGCTCGCCAGCAGGAAGAGCACCGCCGGATGCAGCGGATCGTACAGGTGCGCCACTTCATGGTCGGCGCGGTCGATCGCCAGCGTGTACTGGATCAGGTCGTTGGTGCCGATCGACAGGAAATCCATGCGCTTGACGAACAGCGGCAGCGACAGCGCCGCGGCGGGGATCTCGATCATCGCGCCCACCGGCATCAGCGGGTCGAACTTCCTGTTGGCCTCGCGCAGCTGCGCCTTCGCCTGCTCCAGCAGGGCCATGGCCTGGTCGATCTCGAAGGCGTGCGCGAGCATCGGGAACAGCAGCTTGACCGGCCCGTAGGCGGAGGCGCGCAGGATCGCGCGCAGCTGCACCAGGAACATCTGCGGCTCGGCCAGGCAGAAACGGATCGCGCGCAGCCCGAGCGCCGGATTGAGCGCCGTCTGCTCGGCCACGTCGAGCGGCTTGTCGGCGCCGATGTCCAGCGTGCGGATCGTCACCGGCCGGCCCTTCATCGCCACCACCGCCTTGCGGTAGGACTCGAACTGTTCGTCCTCGGTCGGCAACCGCTTGCCGTTGCCGACCCGGCCCATGAAGAGGAATTCGGAGCGGAACAGGCCGACGCCGGCGGCGCCCGCCTCCAGCGCCCCGGCGCAGTCCTCGGGCAGCTCGATGTTGGCCAGCAGGGCAATGCCGGTGCCGTCGCGGGTGATGGCGGGCGTCTTGCGCAGCTTGCTGAGCTTCTTGCGGTCGCGCATCAGCCGCTGCTGGCGTTCCCGATACTGGTCGAGCACGCCCGGCGTCGGATCGACGATCACCACGCCGGCATCGCCGTCGATGATCACCCAGTCGTCCTGCTGGATCAGCGCCGACGCGTGGTCCATGCCGACCGCCGCCGGAATGTCGAGGCTGCGCGCGACAATCGCGGTGTGGGAATTCTGCCCGCCGAGGTCGGTGACGAATCCGCCGAATGCGCGGTCCTTGAACTGCAGCATGTCGGCCGGGGAGATGTCGTGCGCGACCACGATCATGCGGCCGGCGGCTTCCTCGCCATCCTGCGTCGGCAGCTTGCTCGCGCTGCCGGTGAGGACCTTCAGCACCCGCTCGCCGACCTGCTGGATGTCGCTCTTGCGCTCGCGCAGGTAGGCATCCTCGATCTCGTCGAACTGGGCCGACAGCTCGTCGATCTGCGTCACCAGCGCCCACTCGGCGTTGTAGTGGCGGGAGCGGATGATATCCAGCGGCACCTCGGCGATCATCGGGTCGGACAGGATCAGCGCATGCACGTCGATGAAGGCGCCGAGTTCCGCCGGCGCGTCCTTCGGCAACCCGGTCCACATCGTCTGCAGCTCCGCATGCACGGTCTCGATTGCCTTCTGCAGGCGCTCGACCTCGGCCTCCACCTGGTCTTCGGAGACCAGGTAGTGCCTGACGTCGAGGGCCGCCGGCGCAACCAGGTGGGCGCGGCCGATGGCGATGCCGCGCGAGACAGGAATGCCGTGGAGCGTGAACGAAGCCATGCGGGTCCTACTCGCCTTCGCCGAACTTGTTCTCGATCAGCTCGCGCAGCGCATCGATGCAGGCCTGCTCGTCCTTGCCCTCGGCTTCCAGCGTGACCTTGGCGCCCTTGCCGGCCGCCAGCATCATCACGCCCATGATGGACTTGGCATTCACCCGGCGCGCGTTGCGCGTCAGCCAGACCTCGCTCTGAAACCGGGCGGCCAGTTGCGTCAGCTTGGCGGACGCGCGCGCGTGCAGGCCAAGCTTGTTGATGATCTCGATTTCCTGTTGAATCATGTTTTCGTTCTAGTTGGGTGAAAGCCGTACGCGGTTGTCTACCCGCACCGCGCCGCCCTGGCCTCCCGCCAGGGCCATCTCCACCACCACGTCGATGGTGTCGTTCCGATAGGTCAGCGCCCGCAGCAGCATCGGCAGGCTGATGCCGGCGATGACCTCGATATGGCCGGGACTGCACAGCTTGAGCGTGCAGTTGGACGGCGTCCCGCCCATCACGTCCGTGATCACCAGCACCCCGGTGCCGTCGTCGAGGCGTTCGATCGCGTCGCGCGCGAGCCGGTTGACCTCGGCAGTGTCCTGGTCGGCACGCACGTCGATCGCCTCCATCCGCTCGGGCCGGGCACGAAACACATGCGTCGCCGCGTCGATGAAGGCGGCGCCCAGCGGCGCATGCGTCAGAAGCAGAATTCCAATCATGGGATGTCAACCGGCCGAAACCGGTCCAGTGTTGCGGGGCACGCCTGGCTGCGGCCTTGCGGCGCAGCCGTTCAGCCGCACTGCCGTTCGACCGCGTCGATGAACATGCCGGCCACGTTGAAGCCGGTCTGTTGCGCGATCTCCTGGAAGCAGGTCGGGCTGGTGACGTTGACTTCCGTCAGGTAGTCCCCGATGGCGTCCAATCCTACCAGCAATAGTCCGCGGCGCAAAAGCAGGGGTGCAAGCGTCTCGCCGATTTCCCGGTCGCGCGCACTCAGCGGCTGGGCGACGCCGAGGCCGCCCGCCGCCAGGTTGCCGCGCACCTCGCCGCCCTGGGGAATGCGGGCCAGGCTGTAGGGCACCACCTCGCCGCCGATCAGCAGGATGCGCTTGTCGCCCTTGGCGATATCCGGGATGAAGCGCTGCGCCATGATGGTATGGGCGCCGTTGCCGGTTAGCGTCTCGATGATGGATCCGAGGTTGAGCCCGTCTTCACGCACCCGGAAGATGCCGGCGCCGCCCATGCCGTCGAGCGGCTTCAGGATCACGTCGCGATGCGCTTCATGGAACGCGCGCAGGCGGGCGCCGTCGCTGGTGACCAGCGTCGGCGCGGTGAATTGGGGGAAGCCGGCTATCGCCAGCTTCTCGTTGTGGCTGCGGATCGCCTCCGGCCGGTTGAACACCCGCGCGCCCTGCCCTTCCGCCACTTCCAGCAGGTAGGTCAGGTAGATGTATTCCATGTTGAATGGCGGGTCCTTGCGCACCAGCACCGCATCGAATGCATCCAGCCCGACCGTGGCCGGGGCATCGGCGCGGTACCAGTCGGCGCTGTCGCCGGTCATGTGGATGCGCGCGGCATGCGCCGTCACCCGCCCGCCTTCCAGCGCCATGTGCCGCTGCTCGAAGGCGTGGATCTCGTGCCCCCGGCCGGCAGCCTCCGCCATCATCGCGTAGGTCGTGTCCTTGTAGATCTTGAAATGATCGAGCGGATCGGCGAGGAAGGCGATTTTCATCAGTAGATTTCCGGGTTGGGATCGGTCTTCTCGAGTTCCAGCGAGGCGGCCAGCAGCGCCATGCGGGCCACCACGCCGTACATGTAGAACCGGTTCGGCGGCGCGGTGCCGGGCTTGGCCTGCAGGTCGGGCAGCGCATGCTGCTGGGCGAACGCGAGCGGCACGAAATGCGCACCCGGCGAGTTCAGGTTCTCGTCGACGCCGCGCTCGGCGTGCACCCGGTAGAAGCCGCCGACCACGTAGCGGTCGATCATGTAGACCACCGGTTCGGCGACGGCGTCGTTGATGTGCTCGAAGGTGTGCACGCCTTCCTGGATGATCACGTCGGAGACTTCCAGGCCTTCCTTCACCACTGCCATCTTGTTGCGCTGCTTGCGGTTGAGGTCGCGCACCTCGCTGGCGTCCCTGACCGTCATGATGCCCATGCCGTAGGTGCCGGCATCGGCCTTGACGATGACGAACGGGGTTTCCTTGATCCCGTACTCCTTGTACTTCTTGCGGATCTTGGCGAGCAGCGTGTCGACGTTCTGCGCGAGACAGTCCTCGCCGGTACGCTCGTGGAAGTTGATCTCGCCGCAACGGGCAAAGTACGGATTGAGCATCCAGCCGTCGATGTCGATCATCTTGGCGAACTTCTTCACCACCTCGTCGTAGGCGGCGAAGTGGTTGGTCTTGCGGCGCACCGCCCAGCCCGCATGCAGCGGCGGCAGCAAGTTCTGCTCATGCAGCCCCTCCAGCACCTTGGGAATCCCGGACGACAGGTCGTTGTTGAGCAGGATGGTGCACGGATCGAAATTCTTCAGGCCGAGGCGGCGGCCGTTGGCCGACCGCTCGAGCGGTTCCAGCGTCAGCGTGGAGCCGTCCGGCAGGTCGATGGTGGTCGGCTCCTTCACGTCCTCGGAGAGCGAGCCGAGACGCACGTTGAGGCCGGTCTGGCGGAAGATCTGGATCAGCCGCGCGACGTTCTGCAGGTAGAACACGTTGCGGGTATGGCGCTCCGGGATCAGCAGCAGGTTCTTGGCGTCCGGGCAGTATTTTTCGATCGCCGCCATCGCCGCCTGCACCGCCAGCGGCAGCATCTCGGGCGACAGGTTGTTGAAACCGCCGGGGAACAGGTTGGTGTCGACCGGGGCCAGCTTGAAACCGGCGTTGCGCAGGTCGACCGAACAATAGAACGGCGGCGTGTGTTCCTGCCACTCGAGGCGGAACCAGCGCTCGATGGCCGGCGTGGCCGCCAGGATTTTCTTTTCGAGGTCGAGTAGCGGACCGTTCAGGGCCGTGACGAGATGCGGGACCATAGCAACCTTCTGTTTGTGTGCATTCTTGCAATCGGGGGGGTGATGCTGATTCTAACGGTAATCCCCGCGGCGCGTCGCCGCGCCGCGCGCCGGACGACCTGCCGCCGCGGCCGGGGATTTCATAAATGACAATCCTCCTGCAGGTTGCGCGCCGACGGAATCAGGAAGTGGGGATGCTTGCAGAAATTTAAACCCCGGGAATGGAAAAAGCGCCCCTTTCGGGGCGCTTTCGATCCTGCTCGGGCGCTGCGAGGCGGCTCAGGAGTGGTAGGCCGATTCGCCGTGGCTGGAAATGTCCAGGCCTTCGCGCTCTTCCTCTTCCGTGACCCGCAGGCCGACCACCAGGTCCACCACCTTGAAGGCGATGAAGGCGATGAGGCCGGACCAGACCACCGTGGTCAGCACGCCCTGGAACTGGATCCAGACCTGCCCTGCAATCGAGTAGTCCGGGGCAACCGCATTGGCTACATAGTCGTAGATGCCGGTGCCGCCGAGGGACGGCGAGGCGAACACGCCGGTCAGCAGCGCACCGAGGATGCCGCCGACGCCGTGCACGCCGAACACGTCGAGCGAGTCATCCGCGCCAAGCATGCGCTTGAGGCCGTTCACGCCCCACAGGCAGACGATCCCCGCCAGCAGGCCGATCACCAGGCCGCCCATCACGCCGACGAAGCCTGCCGCCGGCGTGATCGCCACCAGGCCGGCGACGGCGCCCGAGGCAGCGCCCAGCATCGAGGGCTTGCCCTTGCTCATCCACTCGCCGAAGCTCCAGGACAGGGTAGCGGCAGCGGTTGCCAGCAGAGTGTTGACCACCGCCAATGCCGCGGTGCCGCCCGCCTCCAGCGAGGAGCCGGCGTTGAAGCCGAACCAGCCCACCCACAGCATCGAGGCGCCGACCATGGTCAGCGTCAGCGAGTGCGGCGCCATGGCTTCCTTGCCGTAGCCGATGCGCTTGCCGATGACATAGGCGCCGACCAGGCCGGCAATCGCCGCATTGATGTGGACAACGGTGCCGCCCGCGAAGTCGAGCGCGCCCTTCTGGAACAGCCAGCCGGCGATGGCGGTCGCCTTTTCGGCGGCGGCGGCATCGGTGTACGCATCCGGGCCGGCCCAGTACCAGACCATGTGCGCGGCCGGCAGGTAGGCGAAGGTGAACCACAGGACGACGAACAGCAGCACCGCCGAGAACTTGATGCGCTCGGCAAAGGCGCCGACGATCAGGCCGCAGGTGATGGCCGCGAAGGTGGCCTGGAAGGCGACGAACACGAACTCGGGGATCACCACGCCCTTGCTGAAGGTGGCCGCCATCGTCTCCGGCGTGATCCCCATCAGGAACAGGCGATCGAAGGAGCCGATGAAGCTGCCGCCCTCGGTGAACGCCAGCGAGTAGCCGTAGATGCACCAGAGGACCACGACCAGCGAGAACACCATGAAGACCTGCATCAGGACCGACAGCATGTTCTTGCTGCGCACCAGGCCGCCGTAGAACAGCGCGAGGCCGGGGATGGTCATCATGATCACCAGTACCGTGGCGATCATCATGAAGCCGGTATCGCCCTTGTTGGCGGTCGGCGCCGCCGGTGCAGCCTCGGTCGCCGCCGGGGCGGCAGGAGCGGCAGCGGCAGCAGCAGGTGCCGCCGCCGCGGGTGCTTCGGCCGCCGGCGCGGCTGCCTGGGCTACCACGACGGCTTCCGCCTTTGCCGGCTCGTCCGCGGCCATGGCCGGAGCGAAGCCGACCGAGAAGAGCAGCGCGCCGGATGCCAGCACGCTCGCAATCAATTTCTTCATCTCACCCCTCCTTTAGAGTGCTTCTTTACCGGTCTCGCCGGTGCGGATACGAACGACTTGCTGCAGGTCGTAGACAAAAATCTTGCCGTCGCCGATCTTGCCGGTACGGGCCGAACGCTCGATGGCCTCGATCGCCTGGTCGACGATCGCGTCGTCCACGGCAGCCTCGATCTTCGTCTTCGGCAGGAAGTCGACGACGTACTCGGCGCCCCGGTACAGCTCGGTGTGCCCCTTCTGCCGACCGAAACCCTTGACCTCGGTGACGGTGATGCCCTGCACGCCGATCGTCGAGAGCGCTTCACGCACCTCGTCGAGCTTGAACGGCTTGATGATCGCGGTGATCAGTTTCATGGTGGTCCCCTCGGAGAGAATTAGAAGGTCTTGGACAGCGAAAGCACCACCGTGCCATTGCTCACGTCCTTCGATTTGCCGCCACCGTTGGTGTAGGTGTAGGAAGCCGAGTCCGCGTTGGTGGTGACGTAGGCGAGGCCGACGCTCGCAAAGCCCAGGTCGTGCGTCACGCCGACCTTGTAGTCGGTGTAGTTGAAGTCGCCGCTGCGCTTGAACTTCTGATGGCCGACGTGCAGGCCGAGCACCGTCTTTTCCATGATCTCGAAGTTCGCGTTCAGCTCGATGTAGTCCGAGCCGCGGGCATCGGTGAAACCGAAATACTCGTCGTCGATCGAGCGGCTGTATTTCGCCGACAGCCACTTCCAGGAGGCGCCGACGTACAGTTCCAGCGCGTCGAACTTGTCGCCGGCGCCGGTCCGCGCGCCCGGGTAGTAGTACTTCAGCAGGCCGACGTCGATGCCGACTTCCGGCGCCACCTCAAACTTGTAGCCGCCATACAGGTCCATCTCGATGCTGCCGCCATCCGGATACTGGACGCCGCTGATGCTCGAGTTCCAGTTGCCGACATAGAAGCCGCTGCTGTGGGAGTAATCGAATCCGCCCTGGATCGCCGGCTTCTTGAAGGTCTGCGAGATGCCGCGGAAGCGGTAGTCGCTTACCAGCGACACATTGCCGGTGAAGGTATGATCGGAAGCGGCTGCTTGCTGCGCCGAAGCAGATGTCGCGAATGCAGAAAGGACAGCGACAGCAAGAATCATTTTTTTCATGACGTTTCCCTTTTGTTGATGGTGTTGAGGCAGGACTGCAAAGCCGGCGCAACGTGTAAGCGTGTTGCATTTCCTCAATACTTAGCAGGACTCATGCCATGGCCGGCACCACACATCGGGGACAGATTTTTTTCATTTCGCCCCTGCTTGCGTCATACTTGTGCGCCGCTTTCGCGCGTTTAACGCCGGCGCACCAGCAGGAACGCACCGCGTACGCGCATGCATCACGGACACGCACCGCACTGGTGCGGCCGCATCACAAAGGACAGACGATGGACAAAGCCAATTTCTTTGAAGACCTGCAACAGAAACTCGGCAAGCTGATCGAGAATTCGCCGGCGCGCGACCTCGACCGCAACATGAAGGCAATGCTGACCCAGGGCTTCTCCAAGCTCGACCTGGTCACCCGCGAGGAATTCGACATCCAGGCCCAGGTGCTCGCGCGCACCCGGGCCAAGCTGGAAGCGCTCGAGCAGCGCGTCGCCGAACTGGAAGCGCAGTTGCGGCAGCCCTGATGAGCCTCGCGGTCCTGAAGAGCCGCGCGTTATCAGGCATGCAGGCGCCGGAAGTCACGGTCGAGGTCCACCTCGCCAACGGCCTGCCTGCATTCACCATCGTCGGCCTGCCCGAGACCGAGGTCAAGGAAGCAAAAGACCGGGTCCGGGCGGCGCTGCAGAACGCCCGCTTCGAATTCCCCGCCCGCCGCATCACCGTCAACCTCGCCCCGGCCGACCTGCCCAAGGAATCCGGCCGCTTCGATCTCGCCATCGCCCTCGGCATCCTCGCCGCCTCCGGCCAGATGCCCGGCGACGAACTCGACCACTATGAATTCGCCGGCGAGCTCTCGCTGTCCGGCGAGCTGCGCCCGGTCCGCGGCGCACTCGCAATGAGCTACGCGATGCATCGCGCCGGCGCAGCCGACGGCCGCCGCCGCGCGATCATCCTGCCCGAGGCGAATGCCGCCGAAGCCGCACTGGTGCAGGACGCCGCCGTCTACCCCGCCACGTCGCTGCTGCAGGTCTGCGGCCATTTCGCCGGCCCCGCAAGCGACGGCCGCCTCGCGCGCTTCCGTGGCGATGCGCCGGCAGCGCGCATCGGCTATCCCGATCTCGCCGAAGTCAAGGGCCAGGCCCATGCGCGCCGTGCGATCGAGGTCGCGGCAGCGGGCGGCCACAGCATGCTGATGGTCGGCCCGCCCGGCACCGGCAAGTCGATGCTTGCGGCACGCTTCCCCGGCATCCTGCCGCCGATGACGGAGGAAGAAGCGCTGGAATCGGCGGCGGTGCGTTCGCTTGCCGGCGCCTTCTCCATCGACCACTGGAAGGCCCGTCCCTACCGCGCGCCGCATCACACCGCATCGGCCGTCGCGCTGGTCGGCGGCGGCGGCAACCCTCGCCCCGGCGAAATCTCGCTTGCCCATCGCGGCGTGCTCTTCCTCGACGAACTTCCCGAATTCGACCGCCGGGTGCTCGAAGTCCTGCGCGAGCCGCTGGAGTCCGGCCACATCACCATCTCGCGCGCGGGACGCCATGCCGACTTCCCGGCCCGCTTCCAGCTCGTCGCCGCCATGAACCCCTGCCCCTGCGGCTACGCCGGCCACGCCTCCGGCCGCTGCCGCTGCACCCCCGACCAGGTGGCGCGCTATCAGGACAAGATCTCCGGTCCGCTGCTGGACCGCATCGACATGCAGGTGCAGGTCGCCGCGCTGCCGCAGGAGGAGCTGATGCAGCAGTCCGCGGGCGAACCGTCAGGGGCGGTCGCCGTGCGCGTGGCGCAAGCGTACGACCGTCAGCTGAAGCGGCAGGGGAAAGGCAATCACGCGCTGGGCGCGGCGGAGATCGACACGCATTGCAGGCCGGACGCAGCGGCCGAGGACTTGCTGCGGTCAGCGATGGCGCGGCTGCAGTGGTCGGCGCGGGCGTATCACCGGGTGCTGAAGCTGGCGCGGACGATTGCCGACCTCACCGGGGCTGCGAATGTCGGACAGGCGCATGTGGCGGAGGCGATCCAGTATCGGCGTGCCTTGCGGGAGCATTAGGGGAGCTTCCCACCCTGTCCTTGTATAGCCACAGTGCGCCCGCAGGCGCTCCTGCCTGTGCGGCTCCCCGGAATCCGATGGCGGTCTTTTCGGGGAATCAGCAATCGACAACGACGCATGCCGTCCATCATCCGCATAGCGCCTCTGTCCCGGCAATAGCACCCGCTCACCCCAATCCTGGTACAGGACATGCAATACCCGCATGCCGCCCCGTATTCGAGACAACACCAATAGCCGGCGGCACATGTCCACAGGGAGGAGACCCATGTACACGAATGCGAAGTCGGTTTTGATGGTGCTGGCATTGTTCGGTTGCCTGGCGGCGCGAGCGGAAACCGGCGTCAGTCCGTCGGCGGTCCGTATCGGCCAGACCATCGGCCTGACCGGCCAGGTCTCAGGCGCGGTGAAGGAATTGAATGACGGCGCCAATGCCTATCTCCGCAAGGTGAACGCCGAGGGCGGCGTGCATGGCCGCAAGATCGAACTGGTCACGCTCGACGATCGCTTCGACCCGGCGCAGGCGGGCGCGAATGCACTGGCGTTGGTGAAGGATCACCAGGTCTTCGCGCTATTCCAGAGCCGCGGTACGCCGCACACGGAAAAGATCCTCCCCGTGCTGCAGGAGTTCAGGGTTCCGTTGATCGCGCCGAGCACCGGTGCTGCCGTGCTTCATGCGCCGGTCAATCGCTATGTGTTCAATGTCCGCACCAGGTATCAGACGGAGATCGTTAAGGCGGTCGCGCAATTCCGATTGATCGGCATCGACAGGATCGCACTGGTCCATGTCGATGATTCGTTCGGACAGGATGCGCTGGGCGGGTTCCGGACAGCGATGGATGAGGCGAAGCTGAAGCCGGCGGCGGTCATCCGGTTCAACCGCGAAAAGCCCGACTACGTCGCGGTTGTGGACGCGCTGATCGCGGCCGCACCGCATACCGCCATCGTGGTTTCGTCGGCACCGACTGCCGCGGCGGTCATCGGCGCGCTGCGCGAGCGCGGCAGCAGGATCCAGGTCATGACGCTGTCGAACAACTCCTCGCAGGCGTTTGTCCGGAGCCTGGGAGCGAATGCACAAGGCGTCATCGTGACCCAGATCACGCCGCCGGCGAACGTGCTCACGACGCAGCTGGGCCAGGAGCTGCAGGCACTCGCAAAGCAGCACGGAATCGTTGCGTCCTACGCTGCAATGGAAGGCTACGTTGCCGCCAAGGTCCTGGTCGAGGGCTTGCGCCGCGCCGGCCGCAACCTCACGCGCGAAGGCTACATGCAGGCGCTGGAGTCGATCAGGAACCACGACTTCGGCGGCATCGCCATCGGCTACGGGCCGACCGACCATACGGGCAGCGAGTTCGTGGAAGCGACGATCATCGGCAAGGACGGCGCATTCCGCAGGTAGGGCGCTTCAGGCCGCGCGCGTGCTCTTGCGCGCGCGTGTCGCAACGATGCGCCCGAGCGTTGCCACGCCCTGCTCCACCTCCGGCGTCGTGCGCAGTCCGCAATTCAGGCGCAGGAAGTGGTCGTAGCGGTTCGAGTTCGAGAACATTGCGCCGGGCGCGACCAGTATCCCCTGCGCGAGCGCAGCGTCGAACACGTCCTTGGACGACAGCCGCGCCGGCAGCTCGACCCAGATGGTGATGCCGCCGTTCGGTATTGTCATCCGCGTCCCGTGCGGAAAATGCGTGGCGATCGCATCGGCCATCCGTTCCCGCTGCTCGCGCAGCGCCTGCCGCAGCCGCCGCAGGTGGCGGTCGTATTCGCTGGAGGCCATGTACTCGGCGGCCGCGATCTGCGACCACACTTCATTGTCGCGGGTCTGCGCGTACTTCAGCATTGCCACCCTTGCCTGCCAACGCCCCGCGGTCATCCAGCCGAGGCGCATGCCCGGTGCGAGCGTCTTGTGCAGGGAGGCGCAGTGGATCACATTGCCGCTGTGGTCCCATGCCTTGAGCGCGGTGGGTGGTGATACTGCGTCGACCAGGTCGCTGTAGGTATCGTCCTCGATCAGGGCAACCGTCGCACGCTCGCACAGTTGAACCAGCCGGCGCTTCTCGGCATCCGGCATGATGCTGCCAAGCGGGTTCTGCAGGTGCGGGACCACCACCACCGCCTTGATGTCGGGGTAGCTGGCGAGCGCCATTTCCAGTGCATCGACCGACAGGCCGGTGCTGACGCTGGTCGGTATCTCCAGCGCGCGCAGGCCCAGGCTTTCGAGTATCTGCAGCAGGCCATAGAAGGTCGGCGACTCGACGGCGACGGTGTCGCCGGGACGGGTCACGGCGCGCAGCGCCAGGTTGAGCGCCTCGATGCAGCCGTGGGTCACGATGACGTCGTCGGGCGCCAGCACCTGGCCGCCGGCAACCGCCCGCTTGGCGATCACTTCGCGGAAATGCAGATGACCGCTGGCAGGGGCGGCGGTAACAAGGATCTCGGGATGCTTGCGCAGCGCGCGCAGCGCCGCGTTCTTGAGCTTCTCGGCCGGATAGAGTTCCGGTGCGGCCCGCGCCCCCGACAGGCCGAGCCTCACCGGCTGCCGCCTGCCCTGTTCGATGAAATGCGAAACCCGCGCATGGATGCCGACGTACTGCGCCGGGTCGGGCGGTATGGCGAGGTCGGGCTCCTCCGGCCGGGGGATGCTATTGCGTAGCGGCGGCCGGATGAAATAACCGGAGCGCGGCCGCGCCTCGATCCAGCCCTCCCGTTCCAGCTCGCGGCAGGTCTGCAGCGCGGTGGAGAGGCTGACGCTGTGCAAGCGCATGATCGACCGTACCGACGGCATGCGCTCGCCATGCTTGAGCGCTCCCGCGCGGATGGCGCCGAGGTAGTGGTTGGCAAGCTGGCGGTAGAGTGGCTGGACGTCCATATCGCATCATGGCCTGCTCCGGCGAAACGGAACAGATATAGATTCCGGGAAATCGGACGATAACAGATGCCGCCGGCGGCCGCTGTTACGGTCGCGTGCGGGACTGGCTGTGCCTGTTTCGTAGGGGCCCCGGGGCCTAGCATGGAGGCATGCAAACAGCGCGCACCGCGCATGAAAGGAAGGCCATGCCACCCTCCGCCGAAAGACGTCTCCTGGCCCGCGGCCAGTGCCTGCACCTGCACCTGCCGCCCGGAACCCGGCTAGTCTGCCTGCGCGGACGGGTCGCCGCAGTTGCGCCTCCCTGCTGGCTGGGCGGGCAGATGCTGACGGTGCAGCACCGTCTGGGCGAGGGTGACGTCCTGGTCACCGACGCCGGCGGATGGGTGAAGCTCGAGGCCGGGACGGCCTCGGAGCTTGTCCTGGTGGCGCCGCCGCCCGGCATCGCCGCGCGCGCCATCCGCAAGGCACTGGGCTGGCGCCGGCTGCTCGCCGGCAAGGCAACGGGGGGCGCGCGGGCGGTTTGATAAGGATGCGGCCGGAAGCGCTATCATGTGAGACCGCATTGTTTCGAAGCGCCCCGCATGTTCAACCATCCGTCCGAATTCGTGACCTTCAAGGCCAGCCCGCACCTGCCCGGGGTCGAGCTGTATTCGGCCCGCCTGGTCGACCATGCGTTCGCGCCGCATCTCCATGACGGTTACTCGCTGGGCGCGATCGAAGCCGGCGTCGAGCGCTTCCGTTATCGCGGCAGCGAGCACCTGGCGCCCGCCGGCACCCTGGTGCTGCTCAATCCCGACGAGCTGCATACCGGGCAGGCCGAGGTCGAGTCCGGCTGGACCTACCAGATGCTGTACATCGAGCCGGCGACGCTGCTGCGGATGACGGGCAGCGAAGCCTGGTTCCCGGCGGCCGCCACCCACGATCCGGCACTGGCCGGCGCCTTCCGCACCGGCTTCAGCCGACTCTGGCACGCGCCGGACGACCTCGCCTTCGTCTCGACGTTCACGCAACTCGTCGACACCATCGTCGCGCGCCACGGCAGGAATGCGCGCGCGGTGCAGGCCGCCGATCCGCGCAGCCTGCGCCGGATGGCCGCGATGCGACGGGTGGTGGACTGCATCGAGGCGCATCTCGACCAGCCGCTGGGCATCGAGACGCTGGCAGCGGAGGCCGGCATGTCGCTGTTCCATTTCGTGCGGACATTCTCGGCCACCTTCCACGTCACGCCCCACCAGTACCTGCAGGCCAGGCGCACCGCCCGCGCCAAGGCGCTGCTCGGGCGGCGCGTCACGCCCAGCGATGCGGCCGCCGCTGCCGGCATGACGGACCAGAGCCACCTGAACCGCTGGTTCAAGCGGGCGTACGGCGTCACGCCCGCGCAGTATCAACAGCAAATCGGTACAAGACCGCTGGCTGCCGCCCGCGCATAATCGCTTCCTCCTGCCCCGCGGGGCGTCCTCGGCTGTTGAATCTCTGTCATGTTGATCGGCTTACTCTGCGCGCTCGGCGCCGGCCTGCTGTGGGGCCTGGTATTCGTCGCGCCCCTGATGCTTTCCGACTATCCCGGTCTGGTGCTGTCGTTCGGCCGTTACATCGGCTTCGGCGTGATCGCGCTGCTGCCCGCCTGGCTCGACCGCCGCAACATCGCCGCGCTGCAGCGGGCGGACTGGGTGGCGGCGCTCAAGCTGTCGCTGGTCGGGAACATCCTCTACTACGCCGCGCTCGCCACCGCGATCCAGCTGGCCGACGCACCGCTGCCGGCCATGCTGATCGGCACCCTGCCGGTGGTGATCTCGATCTTCTCCAACTGGAAGCCCGGCCATCCTTCCGAAGCCATCGCCTGGAAACGGCTCGCACCGTCGCTGCTGATCATCTTCGGCGGGCTGATGCTGGTCAACGCAAGTGAACTCGGCAATCTTGACGGCAGCCGCACGCCGGCGGACTACGCGCTCGGCTGCCTCATCGCGCTCGGCGCGCTCGCGGCGTGGACCTGGTATCCGATCATGAACGCCCGGCACCTGAAGCAGAACCCGCACATCCGTTCCTCGACCTGGGCCACCGCGCAGGGACTGGCCACGCTGCCGCTGGCGCTCGCCGGCTTCATCGGCTACGGCATCTGGGTCGCAGCAGCCGATGGCGGCTACGACTATCCGCTGGGTCCGCGCCCGCTGCCCTTCATCGGCCTGATGCTGACGCTCGGGCTGTGCGCGTCCTGGCTCGGCACGCTGCTCTGGAACAAGGCCAGCCAGCGCCTCCCGACCTCGCTCGCCGGCCAGCTGATCGTCTTCGAGACACTCTCCGCGCTGCTGTACGCCTTCCTGCGGCGCGGCGAGATGCCGGCGCTGCAGGTCCTCGCCGGCATCCTGATGCTGTGCGTCGGCGTGATGCTCGGCATGCAGGCCTTCCAGAGGGCGCAGGCCCGGTCGCGGGTTGCGCTTGCCGCCGGCGACTGAGACGCCTGCGCGCAGGCATCGACATGCGCGGCGGGATGGCAACTGCTACCATCTCGCCCATGACCAAGATCCCCCCGCTACTGGCCGCCGCGCTCGCGGCCGCCCTGCTGTCCGGCTGCAGCCCCACCTATGACTGGCGTGAAATCCGCGGCGATGGCGCCCCCTACCTGATCATGCTGCCGTCCAAGCCGGCATCGCACACCCGCGCCGTGGTGCTGGATGGCACCGAGGTCCAGATGACGATGACGGGCGCCGAGGCCGACGACGTGAGCTTCACGGTCGCCACGGCGGAACTGCCTGACGCCGCGCAGGCGCAGAAGACGCTGCAGGTGATGAAGAGCGCGATGGTGCGCAACATCGGCGGCAGCGTGAAACAGGAAAAGCCGGTGCAGGTTGCGGGCACCGCCGCCGGCGGGACGGAAGTGACCGCGGTGGGCGCACCCGATGCGTCCGGCCGCGCGCGCATGCTGGCCGCGCGCTTCTTCGTGCTGGACCGCCGGGTATTCCAGCTGGTGGTGCTCGGCCCGGAGGGGACCGTGCCGCAGGAGGCGCTCGATACCTTCTTCGCCTCCTTCAAGCCCACCTGAGATGGGACGCCTCGAAGGTCGCCAGGCCGCCGCCGTCTTCCTCTGCTTCGCCTCGGGCTACCTGCTCTCCTACGCTTTCCGCTCGGTCAACGCCGTCATTGCCCCTTCCCTGGTGACCGACGCCGGGCTCAGCAACGCCGACCTCGGCCTGCTGTCCTCGGCCTACTTCCTGAGTTTCGCCAGCCTGCAGCTGCCGCTGGGGATCCTGCTCGACCGGTACGGACCGCGCCGGGTGGAGACCACGCTGCTGCTGTTCGCCGCACTCGGCGCCGCCGTGTTTGCGAGCAGCAGTTCGCTGGCCGGCCTGTGGACCGGCCGCGCGCTGATCGGCGTCGGCGTTTCGGCATGCCTGATGGCGCCGTACACCGCCTACCGCCAGTGGTTCCCGGCGGAGCGACAGAGCCAGCTTGCCAGCTGGATGCTGGTGGCCGGCACGCTGGGCGCACTGGCTTCGACGGTGCCGGTCAACGCCGCCCTGCCGCTGGTCGGGTGGCGCGGCGTGTTCTGGATCATGAGCGGGCTGATCCTCGCCTCCGCCGCCGCCATCTTCGTCGTGCTCAAGCGGGTCGAAGCGGTCCATCCCTTGCAAACGCGCGTGCCCTCGCCGGCAGGCCAGGGGGGCTACCGCCAGATCTTCCGCTCGCCGGTCTTCCGCCGCATGGCCTTGCTGGGCATGGTCAACCAGGGCAGCTTCGTCGCCCTGCAGACACTGTGGGCGGGGCCGTGGATGATGACGGTCCTCGGCATGGACAAGCAGGAAACCGCGGGCGTGCTGTTCGCGATCAACCTCGGCCTGATGTCGGCCTACCTGATGATGTCCTGGCTGGCGCCGCGCTACATCGCGCAGGGCGAGCGCCGCGGGCTGCCCGTCACGCGCGTGATCGCCGCCGGCATTGCCGGCGCGGTGCTGGTGCAGGCGCTGATCCTGTGGAGCAGCGCGCCGTCGGCATGGCTGCTGTGGCTGCTGCTCGTGCTGTGCGTCCCGGTCGGCACCCTGGTGCAGACCAGCGTGAGCCTGTCTTTCCCTTCTGCATTGGCCGGCCGTGCCAACAGCGGCTACAACTTCCTGATCTTCATCGGCGCCTTTGTCGCGCAGTGGGGCATCGGCTTGCTGATCGACATCGCCGAAGGCAGGGGCATGGCGCCGGCGGATGCAATGCGCTTCGCCTTCGGCATCTGCCTGGCCTTGCAGGCGGTAAGCTGGGTCGCATTCGTCGCACAGCGGGCGGAGCCGGTCAATGCTTGACGCAGTGACGTGGCGCATCCTGCAACTCATGCTATGTTTTAGTCGTTGACGATCATTTTTCGGAGGCTCCATGTTGGTCACGTTCAAGTCAAAGGCTGCTGCCGAGGTGCTGATGTACGAGGAACACGCAAGGCGCATCCTCGAACTGCTCGACAAGGATGTGAAGCAGGGGATCATCACCGCGGCCGAGACGCCGCACGCCGTGGCCACACTGGAGGCGGAGATCGCCGAAAGCCGGCGCCACCCGGCATCCGAGGAAGTCGAGCGCGACGTGCGGGCGCACCACAACGAGAATGGCGACGACAACGAGCATGAGCCGCACGAGGTGGTGACGTTCGCCACCCGGGCCTATCCGCTGCTTGCCATGCTGCGGGCCGCGCAGCAGGAAGGCCGCGACGTGGTCTGGGGGGTCTGATGGAAGGACCGCGCGAGCGCGAGCTTTCCGCCGCCGACGGCACCCGGCTGTTCCTGCGCGACCTGCCGGCCTGTGACCAGCCCGGCAAGGGCGGCATCCTGCTGATGCACGGTCTGGGTGAACACTGCGGTCGCTACGCGCACGTCGCCCGGTTTTTCAGTACACGCGGCTGGTCGGTGCGGATGTACGACCACCGCGGACATGGCCGCTCGGGCGGGCCGCGCGGCGATACGCCCGACCACGAGGCAATGCTGCGCGACGCAAAGCGGGTGATGGACGACTTCGCGTCCGGGCTCGACCAGCCGCCGCTGCTGTTCGGCCACAGCATGGGCGGCCTGTTTGCCGCCGCTTTCGCCACGGCCGGCCTGGCGCCGCTGCGCGGGCTTGTGCTGTCCTCGCCCGCACTCGGGATCGCGCTGTCGCCGCCGCAGAAGATGCTGCTCGCCTCGCTCGGCGCGGTCACGCCGGGACTACCGATGCCCAATGGCCTGCAGACACGCTACCTGTCGCACGACCCGGCGGTCGTCAAGGCCTACGAGACCGACCCGCTGGTGCACGCCAGGATCACCCCGCGCATGCTGCGCTGCATGCTGCGGACCATCGACGATGCGCATAACGGCGCTCCTTCGCTGGCGATTCCGACCCTGATGCTGGTGTCGGGAGACGACCGCATGGTGGATGCGCGCGGCAGCGACGCCTTCTTCGCCCGCTTGCGCCCGGGGATCGGCACGCTGCACCGCTACCCGGACTTCTACCACGAAGTATTCAACGAGGTGAAGGCGCAGCGCGCCTTCGACGATCTCGACCGGTGGATGCAGGCCCAGGGGTTCTGAGCCGCCGCGCGGCGACAGCGGACGCGCATCCCCGTTACAATCGGCGTTTCGGTCATCGTTCCGGGCACGGCGGCATCTCTGTGCCGATTCCTGTCGATGTTTCCGTCGGTGCTACAACCGGCCTCACACCTCGCGCCATCACCTTATATGTTCGGCATCTCCGATTTCGGCCTCTTTCTTGCCGCCGTGCTGCTGCTCAACGCCACGCCCGGCCCCGACACCGCCTTCATCGTCGGCCGCAGCCTCGCCCAGGGCCGTGCCGCAGGCATCGTCTCCGCGCTGGGCATCTCTGCGGGTTGCGTAGTGCATGCCTTCGCCTCGGCACTCGGGCTCGGCGCCATTCTCGCGGCGTCGGCGACCGCCTTCACCGTGATCAAGCTGGCGGGCGGCGCCTATCTTGTCTACCTCGGCATCCGCATGCTGCTGGCAAAGCCCGGAGCAGCGGGTGCGTCGGACGCGCGTGGTGCCACCCGCTCTCTGAAGACGATTTTCTGGCAGGCGATGGTGACCAATGTGCTCAATCCCAAGGTCATCCTGTTCTTCCTGGCCTTCATCCCGCAATTCGTGCGCGCCGATGCCCCGAACAAGACATTGGGCTTCCTGCTGCTGGGCGTCGCCTTCGCCGCCGTCAGCATGGCGTGGAACAGCGGCACCGCTCTGCTCGCCGGCACCGTGGCAAAGGGCGCCGGCGGCCGCCCCGGCCTGAAGCTCTGGCTGGAACGGCTGGTCGGCGCCAGCTTCATTGCCCTCGGCGCAAAACTCGCATTCTCCAAGGCCTGACCCAACGTGACAAATACCCCATTGCAGGCCGGCTCGCTGGCCTTGAGCCTGTCCGGCGCGGCCCAGGCGGTCGCCCGGGTGGAAAGCGGAACCGCCCTGCCGCAGGCCCTGTCCGCGGTGTTTTCCCGGCTCGATGCGCAGCCCCAGGCCCGCGGCGCGATCCAGGATATCGCCTACCGGGCGATGCGCGATTACGGCCTGGCGCAGGTGCTGCTCGGGCTGCTTGCATCCCGCAAGCCGTCCTCGCCGGAACTGCATGCGCTGCTCTGCGGCGCGCTGGCGCTCCTGGTACCGGAGGGCGAGTCCGCGCCCTACGATCCGTTCACCGTCGTCGACCAGGCAGTCGATGCCGCCGCTGCCGACCGCGCAACGGCTCCCGCCAAGGGCATGGTCAATGCGGTGCTGCGGCGCTTCCTGCGCGAGCGCGACACGCTGCTGCGGCAGGCGAGACAGCACGACCTTGCCAGCTGGAACTATCCGGGCTGGTGGATCGCGGCCATGCAGGCAAGCTATCCGCAGCAATGGCGCGACATCCTCATGGCCGGCAATTGCCTGCCGCCGCTGACCCTGCGCGTCAACCTGCGCAAGACCACGGTCGAAGACTACCTGGCGACACTCGAGGCCGCCGGCCTCGACGCCTTGCAGATCGGACCGGTGGCGGTCAAGCTCGCGCGGCCCTTGCCGGTCGCGCAGATTCCGGGCTTCGTCCAGGGCCTGGTCTCGGTGCAGGACGCGGCGGCCCAGCTCGCCGCACCGTTGCTGGACCTGCGCGACGGCATGCGCGTACTCGACGCCTGCGCCGCGCCCGGCGGCAAGACCGGCCACATGCTGGAACGTGCGCAGCTTCGGCTGCTGGCGCTCGACAGCGACCCGAAGCGACTCCCGCGCATCGAAGAGAACCTGCGGCGCCTTCAGTTGCAGGCAGAGCTGAAGTGCGGCGACGCCGCCGGCCGCGACTGGTGGGACGGCAAGCCTTTCGACCGTATCCTCGCCGATGTGCCCTGCACCGCTTCCGGCATCGTACGGCGCCATCCGGACATCCGCTGGCTGCGCCGCGCGGGCGACACCGGAAAGCTTGCCGGTGTCGGCGCCCGCATTCTCGACAACCTGTGGCAGATGCTGGCGCCGGGCGGCAAGCTGCTGTTCGTCACCTGCTCGCTGTGGCCGCAGGAATCCGAGCAGCAGGCCGCGGCATTCGCAGCCCGCCGCGACGCCCTGCGGCTGCCGGCGCCGGGACAGCTGCTGCCGCAGGCCGGGGCAAGCCAGGACCACGATGGTTTGTTCTATGCGCTATTCCAAAAGACCCCGGTCTGATAGTATCTTCCGCAGGACTGTCTCCCCGGAAACGCGCATGAATACAATCACTTGCACGCCCCAGCCTTTTGCCCGCGGAAGCTGCGGTCCGCGCCGCCGCGGGATTCCCGCCATCGCTTTCCGGCCTGCCTGAGCCGGCATGGACTTGGTCTTCTCTTGCCGGGCACAGTGATACTTCCAGTCATCAAGCCATTCCGCCGCTGCAAACAGGTCGTCGCCGTGCTGGCGATGTTCCTGCTCGTCTTGTCGTGGGCGGGTGGCGCGCGCGCCGACGCGGTCGAGATCCGCAATCCGAGCGTCGAAAACAGCGACGAGGGCTACCGACTGTCGCTGTCGTTCTCGTTCGAACTCACCCGCGCGCTGGAAGACGCACTGACCCGCGGCATTCCGCTCTACTTCACGACCGAGGTGCAAGTCACGCGACCACGCTGGTACTGGTTCGATGAAACCGCCTCCAGCACCTCGCAAACCATTCGCATCTCCTACAATGTCCTGACCCAGCAATACCGTGCCTCGCTCAGCAGCGGCGGGTTGCAGCAAAACTATCCGTCGCTGGAGGATGCGCTGACCGCGGTGCGCAGGCAGCGCATGCTGATCGCGGAGAAAGGCGCACTCAAGCCCGGCGAGACCTATACGGTCATGGTTCGCATGGGGCTGGATGTCGCCCGTCTTCCCAAACCTTTCCAGGTCCACGCCCTGAACAGCTCCGACTGGCGCTTCTCGTCCGACTGGAAACAATTCACTCTCCGGGCCGAATAGCCGTGCAGCGCTTCCTGCGTTACTTCCTGATCGTCGGCGGTGCTGTCGTCAGCATCCTGCTTTTCCTGCTCGCATCGGCCGCAGAGAATTCCGCCTTCTTCGACCGCCACTATCCCGAGCTGCTGGTGCTCAATGCGGTGATCGCCGCCGCCCTGCTCGCGCTCGTCGGACTGTTGCTGGTGCGGCTGTACAAGGGCTACAAGCGGCGCGAGTTCGGTTCGCGCCTGATGGCGCGCCTGGTCGTGCTGTTCGCGATCATCGGCATCCTGCCGGGCACGGTGATCTACGTCGTGTCGGTGCAGTTCGTGTCCCGCTCGATCGAGTCCTGGTTCGATGTGCGGGTGGAATCCGCCCTCGAGGCCGGCCTTACGCTCGGCCGCACCGCCCTCGACGGCTCGCTCTCCGACCTCAGCGCAAGGGCGCGCAACCTGGCGCTCGAAATGTCCGAAATGACCGAGTCGGGCCAGGTGACGCAGCTCACCCGGCTGCGCGACCAGGGACAGGCGCTGGAAGCAACCATCGTTACATCCAACGGTCAAATCGTCGCCACCTCGGGGGGCGCCCTGGGCGCCCTCGTGCCCGACTTGCCGACGGCTTCCATGCTGCGCTCGGCGCGCATGACGCGTGGCTACGCGGCGATCGAGGGTGGTGTCGACTTCCACGAAAATCCGGCGAAAGAGGGACATGAAAGCGCAACGGGCGAAGGGGCGCGCGAGGCCGGCGGCAGCGCCAGCGCAGGTCCGGGGGACATGCGCATGCGGGTGGTGGTCGCGATTCCGGCGTCCGGCAGCGGCCTCTCGCTGCAAAGCGAATCGCGCTACCTGCAGTTGCTGCAGCCGGTGCCCGCCCACCTCGGCGTCAATGCCGAGGCGCTGCGCGCCGCCTACAGCGAATACCAGGAGCGTTCGCTGGCCAGGGTCGGGCTGCGCAAGATCTACATCGTGACCCTCACCCTCACCCTGCTGCTCGCCATCTTCGGCGCAGTCGCCGCCTCCTTCCTGATCGCCGGCGACCTCGCGCAGCCGCTGCTGGTCCTGGCCGAAGGAACGAAGGCAGTCGCCGAGGGCAACCTTTCACCGCGGCCGATCGTTGCAACCTCGGACGAGCTCGGCACCCTGACGCAGTCGTTCAATACGATGACCCGGCAGCTTTCCGAGGCGCGCGCGTCGGTCGAGCGCAACCGCACCGCGCTCGAAAACGCCAAGGCCTACCTGGAGTCGGTGCTGGCGAACATGTCGGCGGGGGTAATGGTGCTGGACGCGCAGTTCCGGCTGGTGACCTGCAACGAATCGGTCGAACGCATCCTGCATCATGACTTCGATACGCACATCGGGCAGCCGCTGGCCGGCATCCCTGGCCTGGAGCCGCTGGCGCACGCGATCACCCGGGCCTTCTCCGAGCAGAGCGCACGCTCGGCAGCCGGCGCGGACAGTGCAGGCGACCTGCACTGGCAGAAGCAGATCGAGGTGCCGCGCCTCGAGACCGATCCCGACAAGGAGAATGAAATCACCCTGCTGGCGCGCGGCTCCTTCCTCCCCGTCGCCGGCGGCAACGGCTATATCGTGGTGTTCGACGATATCTCGAGCGTCATTTCCGCGCAGCGTTCGATCGCATGGGGCGAAGTCGCGCGTCGCCTCGCCCACGAGATCAAGAACCCGTTGACGCCGATCCAGCTTTCCGCCGAACGCCTGCAAATGAAACTGGAGTCCAAGCTGGCCGAGAACGACGCCGCCATCCTTCTGAAGAGCACCAGCACCATCGTCAACCAGGTCTCGGCCATGAAACGCATGGTCGACGATTTCCGCGACTACGCCAAGACTCCGCCGGCCGTGCTGTCTCCACTCGATCTCAACGAACTGATCGAGGAAATCCTGCATCTCTATGTTCATGGCGACGAGCGCGACATTATTCATGCCGAGCTTGGCCAAACCCTGCCGCGGGTCATGGGCGACGAGACGCAACTCAGGCAGGTCATTCACAATCTGCTGCAGAATGCGCAGGACGCGGTCGCGGACCGGACGCAGCATCCGGAGAAGGCAAGGATCGACGTGGTGACGGAGATCGTCCGTTATCAGGATTCGGACGGCGGCCGTTGCATGGCGGTCCGTCTCACGATCTGCGACAACGGCCCCGGCTTTTCCTCGAAGATACTGGCCCGGGCCTTCGAACCCTACGTGACCTCGAAGGCGCGCGGCACCGGCCTTGGCCTCGCGATGGTGAAGAAGATCATCGACGAGCACGGCGGGCGCGTCGACATCAAGAACCGCACGGACGGAAATGGTGCAAAAGTGGCAATTTTGCTGTTAAAGTTAGCCCCGGATTGAAATTGATGCAATTCGAAGGAGATGACCGCGGCAAGAGCGGAATCTCCAAAAACCGGTCAGAACTATCGGGCGCACCGACGTCACCGGCGACGACAGCTCAACGACAATGGAAGCAGACAAGGCAAGCATATGGCGAATATTCTGGTAGTTGATGACGAGATGGGAATCCGCGAGTTGCTCTCGGAAATCCTTGGTGACGAAGGGCATGCGGTCGTGACGGCCGAGAACGCGCAGCAGGCACGGGAGCTTCGTGCCCAGGAGACGCCGGATCTGGTCCTGCTCGACATCTGGATGCCGGACACGGACGGCGTCACCCTGCTGAAGGAGTGGCAGCGCGACGGCCTGCTGACGATGCCGGTAATCATGATGTCCGGGCATGCGACGATTGATACCGCAGTCGAGGCCACCCGCATCGGCGCCCTCAATTTCCTCGAAAAGCCGATTGCGCTGCAGAAGCTGTTGAAAGCGGTGCAGCAGGGCCTGACGCGCACTCCCGAAGTCCTGCGTCCTCAACCCGTCTACGCAAGCCCGCCCCGCCCCGCGGTCCAGCCGGAAGTGCCGGCGGCGGTCTCCGTCGCCAGCGCCGCCTACGCGTCAGCCGGCAACAGCAGCGCCCATGCCGTGCCTCCCGCCGGGCCGCCGGTGACCGACCTTCAGGTGTTCGGCCTGTCGTTCGACATGCCTTTGCGCGAAGCCAGGGACGCTTTCGAGCGGGCCTACTTCGAGCATCACCTGGTACGCGAAGGGGGTAGCATGACCAGGGTCGCGGAACGCACCGGACTCGAGCGTACCCACTTGTATCGCAAGCTCAAGCAGCTGGGCGTCGAGCCGCAGAAAGTTGCCCGCAAGGGATGACCGACAGGGAAAGAACAGCCGGTGACGCTGACGACACTGGTTATCGGTGACGGCGCCGACAGGCGCGAGGCAGTCATCGCCGCTGCTGTCGACGCACCCGCCACGACAGCGGTTATCCTCGAAGGCATCCCGTCCGGAAAATCACTGCTCGAAGCCTTCACAGCGCAAGGGATGCCCGTCGTCCGCATCGCGCCCGCATGCATGTGCTGCACCGGAAACCTGACCATGCGCGTCACGCTCAATCGCCTCCTCCGCAACAAGCCGGCGCGCCTTTACATCGGCCTCGCTTCCGCCACGCATCTCCCGGCGATACGCAGCTTTCTCCAGTCTCCACCCTACGCCGACCTGCTCCAGCTGGCACCCGACGTTTGCGTCTGAACAGACCAAAACCCTGCTGTCACGAAGCGTGTCCTTGAAATAACTTGGGGTGGCCTTATTTTTGCATCAAGGCCTACAGGGTCACCACCAGTTTTCAAGTAGGTAGGACAAGGAGCGCAACATGAACCTGATCTATAACAGCGAACAGTACAGCGTAGTCGAGTTCGGTGCGGATGACGGCCGCGAGGCCTTGCGCTTTGGCGGCTACGAAATCATGGACAAGTCCGGCAAGCGCGAGATCTTCATCGGCGGCACGCTGGCCAGGGCATTCCGTGAAGAAGTGGAGAATCTGATCGCCACTGAGCCCACCGTCGAGGAGATCGATGACTTCCTTGGCAAATATGACGCATTGATGCGTCAGCCCGTCACGCTGCATTAGTACTTTTTACAAAGCCCCGAAAGGGCCGAACGGCCCGGGCGGGACTTGCCACTGGCATACAGCCTGTCGATGCGTGCCCGTTACTTCTGCCGTATGGCATGATGCCGGGCATTTCAATCGATTCCCCGTTCAATCCTATGCGGCCGACCTCGTGACATCCGTCGCCGGTTCGCTTGCTCGCTGCGCGGGGGCATTTGCTGGAGTGTCAGATGGCGCAGTTTGACCTGGTTCGCGCAGCGGTCGTGACCGGATGGATCGGCATTCGTGCACATGTCGACGGCGCAGCCGCCGTTACGCAGGCGACCAGCAGGCGACAATGCAGCTTGGCCTGCGCGCGTACGATGCAGGCCGCCCGCCGTTTCCCTCCCGTTCTTGCAATGACGACTCGCGACGCGCCGGCACGACATGGCGAACGAGCGTCACGTGTGCCCCGGTGCGGTCGCCGGCAGTCTCTGCATGGGAATTGGCGCTCTATCGATTTTGCCGATGGTTTGTATCGTTTTCCCTGCCGCGCCTGATCATGTATGCCAATTCCCGCCCTGTAGCCAGCGCACAGACTGGCACGCATGAAAAGCTGGCCGAGATCGTCAGCAAGCATGCGAACACCGAGTTCCGCAAGCCCATCGCTCCCTACAACCGCGCGGCATTCGATGTTGCCGTGGTCGCCTGGCAAGATGCCGGGAGACCACCGCTGATACTGGATTCGGGCTGCGGTGTCGGCCTCTCGACGATGCGCCTCGCAACCCAGTTCCCGGACCACTTCGTACTCGGCGTCGACCAGTCGGCCCATCGGCTCGCGCGCAACACGTTCTGGCAGGGCGAGCCGCCATCCAATCACCTTTGTGTGCGGGCTGAGCTCGCCGATTTCTGGCGCCTGATGCATGACGCGGGAATACGACTGGCCCGCCACTACCTTCTCTATCCCAATCCCTGGCCGAAGATCGGCCAGTTGCAGCGCCGATGGCATGGGCATCCGGCCTTCCCCACGCTGCCTGCACTGGGCGGCAGATTCGAATGCCGCAGCAACTGGCGAATTTATATCGAGGAATGCGCGCTGGCACTGGGCGTGCTGGGCGTCGCCGCGGTATCCGTCGAACAGCATCTCGCGGCGACCCCGCTCACTCCTTTCGAACAGAAATACCGTGACTCCGGTCATGGCTTGTGGCGTTGTACAAGCACGTTTGCGTGACTGGCGAAAGGCGCTTTTTCCGTCTAAAAAACCCTTCTTGACGAAGCACAAACGGGTGCAGTGTAGGTGTGGCATCCCGTATTTATGGCATTGTTCGGGTAATTAAAAGACGGTAAGCTCGGCTCTTGTTCGGGCCTTTCAGTGGCTCGCCGCTATCAACCGACAGCCGTCGACAAACTCCGAAATCCTTCAGCGATGCAATGCGAATGCCGCAGGTACAGGACTTCACGGAGATTTTTCTCCCTTGCGGAGGATGGGCAGATCGCAGGAACGTTTCAGTCCAGGCACGGAAATTCTCTTCGGCATGCCGGTCCGTTTCGATTTGCACCTGCCATCGAACGACAGGCATCGACACGATAAGGTAACGACCAATGCTGTATGTCTCCGATTCCGCACCGATTGCCCAGCCCGTCCTGGTCTTGCGCCTTGCCAGCCGTAGCGGCCAGCATTGCAAGTACACGGAGACACTCAAGGAGCACGGCCTCAACCTCGTCGAATGCTTCACGCACGAGGCGGCGCAGAATGCAATGCAGAGTGGTTGCCGGGTTGGCCTCCTGATCGTCACGCAGGAGAACGACTTGGCGCATCTCGACAGCTTCGAACCCTTCGTCAGCAACAACCGGGTCTCGTGGGTCGGACTGGTTGCGCAGGAGCTGGTCTCCATGCCGCGCATGCGGGAGTTCATCGGCGAGCATCTCTTCAACTTCATCACCATCCCGGCGGACCTCGATCACATCGTCCTTACGCTGCGCCATGCGTGGGGCATGTCATTCATGCGCGACTTGCGCCAGTGCCATCAGGCGCTGCAACCGGCCGCTTCCGAGCCTGGATCAGACTTCACGATGGTGGGCAAGACGCCGCAGATGCAGCAATTGTTCAATCAGCTTGGCAAAGTCGCCCGCACCGATGCGTCGGTCCTCATCACCGGCCCCTCCGGCACAGGCAAGGAGCTCGCCGCACTCTCGATCCACCGTCAGTCGGCGCGCCGGAATGCTCCGTTCGTCGCCGTGAACTGCGGCGCCATCGCACCCCAGCTTTTCCAGTCCGAGCTGTTCGGCTATGAGAAGGGCGCGTTCACCGGCGCAAGCCAGCGCAAGATCGGACGCATCGAGGCGGCACAAGGAGGCACGCTGTTCCTCGATGAGATCGGCGACATGCCCTTCGACATGCAGGTCAACCTGCTGCGCTTCCTGCAGGAGAAGACCATTGAGCGTGTTGGCGGCACCGACACCATTGAGATCGACGTCAGGGTCATCGCGGCGACGCACGTCGATCTCGCGGAGGCCGTGCGCCACGGGCGCTTCCGTGAAGATCTCTACTACCGGATCAACGTCGTCTGCATCAACATGCCGCCGCTCGCCGATCGTGGCCAGGACATCGAGGACATTGCAAAGCACTACTTCACCCGCTTCGCCAGCACGCACAATCGAAGCCTGCGCGGCTTTTCCAAGGCCGCGATGAACGCGATGCTCAGCCACTCCTGGCCGGGCAATGTGCGCGAACTCGTTAATCGCGTGCAGCGTGCAACGGTGATGGCGGAGGGCCGGTTCATCCAGCCGGAAGACCTTGGCTTCGACCGAAGCAACAGCCACGCGCAACTGATGTCCCTTGAGGATGCGCGCGCTGCCGCTGAACGGACCATGATCAGGCGCGCCCTGTCCCAGTCGCGCAACCAGATATCACGCGCCGCCTCATTGCTCGGCGTGTCGCGGGTGACGCTCTATCGCCTCATCGAGAAGTACAACATCCGGCCCGACATGGTTGCACCGGGCCGCCCTCCTCTGTCCAATGCAAACAATGCTGCGCATGACCTGGAAGTGCACAAGTAAGCCATAGCACTGGCTCAGGTCACGCGTCGTCCCGGACGACCCGTGAAGGTGTCGTCCGCGGACCTGGTCTCAGAGCGGGGCACGAAGAGAGTGGAGTGACTCCTCGGAAGCCGGCTCTGTCGAAAGACTGCGAAGGACTTCGGCCAACCGGCATGCGGCCGGGGTAGCCGCCCAGGGGCGGCCATGTACGAGATACAGGTTTCCCTTGTGCGGCCGCTTGTCACCCAACGGCAATCGCACCAGGGCCCCCTTGTCCAGCCAGGATCGTGCGCGGTGCTCCGGCAGCCACGCATACCCGAGGCCTTCCGTCACCGCCTCCACGACGGTGTCCACGCTGCTCATCATCCAGCGACGCAACTGCTTCGGGCTACCCTGGACGCCACGCTCCCGCTCGTTCGAGTGGCCGATCCCGATCTGGACATGCTCCGCCAGGTCGGTTGCCGTCACATCCCTGCCCAATTGCAGCAACGGATGGGCGGCATGCACGACGGGCACGTACTCGATTTCGACCAATGGCTCACCGAGGAAGCCGAGCGGCACGCGCTCGCTGATGGCGAGGTCGACCGTGAGATCGCGAAGCACATCCTCGGTATGCAGCGTCGCCACTTCGCTTAGTTTCACATGCGTCGCGCCGCGACCAAGACGAGAGAAGCGGCTCAACGCCTGCATCAGCAACTGCGGCGGAAAGTTGTGGTCGACGACCAGCCGGACTTCCCCGCCCCATCCCTGTCCGAGATTCTTGGCAAAAGTCTCGAGTTCGATCGCCTCCTTGAGCACGTGGCGCGAGCGATCGAGCAGTGCGCGTCCTTCAGGCGTCAGCATCGCCTTCCGGCCTTCTATCCTCAGCAGCGCGGTGCCAAGCTGATCCTGCAGTTTCGATACGGTGTAGCTGATGGTGGATTGACTCAGATGAAGGCACTTGGCCGCTTCGGCAAAGCCGCCGCAGTCTATGACGGCATGGAAGATGCGCCATTGTTTAAGGCTGACGTACAAGTTGTGGATGTCGTAGGGGCGTGAGCGATAAGTCGCGCGCGGTGCCTGGAAGTGCGTCATTTTTTCGGCTGGCTGTTTTCCGGATAGCTTCATGGTTTCCTCTGGTATCAATGCAATGAGAATTGCGGCGACATCCTTCGCGACTGAGGCATGTTTGACGTTGGTGACGGAGATTGATCGAACTCCTGCACCAGGAATCGACGCAATGCAAGTCCCAAGCCCACCCCATAAGCGATTGATTAATAGAGGTTTCCTTGTTCAGAGCCGGAATTTCAGTCCAAACGTGTAACAGGACGAATGAGGCCTTTTCGGTCTCTTGGGAAAGCGTGCTGCCAGCGTGCAAGCGATCGGGTACCAATTGTCGGTGGTCGAACAACAATGACTCTGGTATCAATGCAACAAGGAGAGACGAGCCCCGCTTTGCCCCCACCGACAAGTTTTTGTACAACTTAATTTACAGTCCGCGACCGTCACAGCAACTCATATGTACAGAAAGCAAGAACATGGCGAGGTTGGCGAGGGGCAAAAAAAACCCGCCACGCCTGCACTTGCAGACAATGGCGGGAACCGGAGAGCGTCCGTGGCGCCTTCTAAACCCAAGGTGCCACGCAAGTTGTTTTGCCGGTGGCATTGCTTCACATCGGGCACCGGCGACGCTGCATGCATCGCAAGCCCCGTGCCACTCCGCAGCAGGACTGGCTTTCCGGACGCGGGTTCGCGGCGAGGCAGGCATTTACTTCCGTTTAGGTCCGGGAGTGTTGCACCGGTCATGCAAGGTTTCCGGACTGAGCAGAGACCACGCTTTTCACATTCCTTGGGAAGCCTTTCCCCTTCTACATCTGTTCCTGATTTGGAAGGAAAATCGACAGGTCCGGTTCTGTAAAGTACCTAAGCGCAAGCGACCAAAGCAGCACCGGCACTGCGATGCCACGGCCGTAGGCCGTAGAATATTCTTCTGACAGGAACAACAAGGAATGGAATGGACAGGCTTCAGTCGATGCGGGTCTTTGCAAAGGTGGTCGACCAAGGCAGTTTTGCCGGGGCAGCAAAAGCGCTTGAGATGTCGAATGCAGTGGTGACCAGGCTGGTCGCTGACCTCGAGGAACATCTCGGAACGCGCCTGTTGAACCGGACCACGCGACGGCTTTCGCTGACCGAGACCGGACACGCCTACCTTGAACGGGTTGTGCAGATCCTGCAGGAAATTGATGACGCAGAAGCGATAGCGTCGTCGCAGTCCACGAAACCGGCCGGCCTGTTGCGCATTTACTCCCACCTCGGCTTCGGCCAGCAGCAGCTGCCACAGTTGTTGCCCATGTACGCGGCACAGCAGCCCGAGGTAACACTCGACGTGACAATCTCGGATCGGACAATCGATCTTGTCGAAGAAAGAATCGACGTCGGCATCTTCATCGACTTCCAGAAGTTCGACGCCAGCATGATTGCGCGTCAGCTCGGCATTTCCGAGATCCTGCTGTGCGCTTCGCCGGAATATGTAGCGCGTCACGGCGCACCGCAGACGCTTGACGACATCGTCAAGCATGCCTGCCTGAATTTCTCCTACGAGCAGCTGCGCAACGCATGGCCGATGAAGGGAGACGACGGCACGACCATCAATGTGCCCATCAACAACAGGCTGATTTCGAACAACGGCGATTTCCTGCGTCGCTGCGCCATCGCAGGCATGGGCATCGCCATTCGCCCCTCGTTCTCGCTCGGCGATGACCTTGCCGCGGGGCGCTTGGTACGGCTTCTTCCCGGCCATAATCTCGGACAGCTGAGCGTGGTGATGGTGTATCCGAGCCGGCGCCTGCTCTCTGCGAAAGTACGCAGCTTCGTCGATTTCATGGTTTCGCATTTTCCGCAACCCGGAAGCGACCCATGGCTGGATGCGTGAGGGCCGGACGTCGGTCCGAACGTGCTATGTTCTCGTATCCCTGCGTCTCTCTGACCCGCATATGTGCCAGCTACTTGGAATGAATTGCAATGTCCCTACGGACATCGTCTTCAGTTTTACCGGTTTTTCCACGCGTGGCGGTCACACCGACACGCACAACGACGGCTGGGGGATAGCGTTTTTCGAAGGCGCAGGCGTACGCCACTTCGTCGACCATGAAGCGGCCACTGCTTCTCCTGTCGCCGACCTGATCAAGCGTTGGCCAATCAAGTCGAAGAACGTGATTGCCCACATACGCAAGGCCACGCAGGGCCGCGTCGCCCTGGAGAACTGCCATCCTTTCATGCGCGAGTTGTGGGGGCATTACTGGGTCTTTGCCCATAACGGCGATCTCAAGGGCTTCGTACCCGAACTCGACGGCACGTATCGGCCGGTTGGCAGCACCGACAGCGAGCTCGCCTTCTGCTACATCCTGCAGGAATTGCGGCGCCGGTTCGGTATTGCGGCGCCGCCGCTTCCCGCCTTGCATGAAGCCATGCGCGAGCTGACCGCGGCGGTAGCCCGTCACGGCACTTTCAACATGATGCTTTCCGACGGCAGCGCATTGTTCGCCCATTGCTCGACCAACCTGCACTACATCATCCGCCAGCATCCATTCGCCACCGCAGTCCTGTCCGACGAAGACATGAGCGTCGATTTCTCCGAGGTCACGACGCCGAATGACCGCGTCGCTGTCATCGTCACGACGCCGCTGACCAGCAACGAGCGCTGGACGCCGTTTCAGCCCGGCGAACTGAAGGTGTTCGTCGAAGGAGCGCCGGTGCAGGTGGGCAGTTGAGCCCTTACTGCGGCGCAGCATCGAAAATTTCCCTTCGGAAATAATATAAGGTAGAGTGGAAGGAACAGGCCTGCGCCGTGACGGACTGGCCGCTTGCAGATTCCCCTACCAACGGCCACAACGGAAAACAACCCAGGCTGCGATGATTGCTCCTTCCCCGCCCCAGTCCGGTGCCACGATCCCGCTTCGCGTGCGAGAGTTCTTCCTTGCGCGCCAGCCAATTCTGGATCGCAACCAGTCACTGGTGGCCTACGAGCTTCTGTTCCGCAGCACGGCATCCGGACCGGCCCGCTTTACCAGCGACCTTGCGGCAACGGCCTCGGTCATCGCGCATGCGTCGCAGCTCGGCATGGAGAAGGTGGTCGGCCATTCGATCGGTTTCCTGAATGCGGACGCGGCCGTGCTGATGAGCGACATATTCCAGTTCCTGCCCCGCGAAAAATTCGTGCTCGAGATCGTCGAGACAACCCGCGCCACGCCGGAAGTCCTGGCGAGGGTGCGTCAGCTCTCGGAGGAGGGATTCCGTTTCGCGCTGGACGACGTGATCACCGATAGCGAGGACGTACGCCAGCTTCTCCCCCTGGTGGAAACAGTGAAGCTGGACCTGCGCGACATGCCGTTGTCGGCGCTGCTCAAGCTGGTGGCCCGGTTCAAGCAGGAGAACAAGAAGCTGCTGGCGGAAAAGGTGGAAACGCGCGAACAGTTCGAGCTGTGCATGAAGCTGGGCTTCGACTACTTCCAGGGCTACTACTTTGCCAGACCGGCCATCCTCAGCGGCAAGAAGCTGTCCCCGTCGCAGATCGCCATCATGAACCTGATGTCGCTGATCAATACCGATGCCGACAACGCGGACATCGAAGGAGCGATCAAGAAGGACGTTGCCCTCTGCTTCAACCTGCTCAGACTGGTGAACACGCCGGCGATCGGCGTGCGCCGCCGGATCGACTCGGTCGCCCAGGCGCTGCTCGTTCTCGGCCGCATGCAATTGCAGCGATGGCTGCAGATCATGCTGTATGCCGAGCCGTGCAAGAAGGGCCAGGGCGTGACGCCGCTGCTGGCACTGGCCGCCACGCGGGGCAAGCTGCTGGAGCTGATTGCCTCGAAGGACGCGCCGCGCGAGCGCGCTGCCGCAGACACCGCCTTCACCGTCGGCATCATGTCACTGATGGACACCTTGTTCGGCATGCCGATGCAGGAGATCCTGGAACAGGTATGCGTGGTGGATTCCGTCAGTGACGCACTGCTGCATCGCCGCGGCCATTTCGGTGAAATGCTCACGCTGGTCGAGGGGCTGGAGCGCGTCGAGGAAGCGGGCGCGGCGCTGGGTGCGCTCATCGATCGCTTCGCGCTGTCGGGCGAAGACCTCAACGGGCTGCAGCTCGCGGCGTTCGAATGGAGCGACGCCGTCGCACACAGTGCCTGAGGGCCGGCACCCGCCCGTCGTCCTGTCCTAGGACAGATTTGGCGCCAGCCAGCGCTCCAGCTGTTCCTTGTCCACCCCGCGCCGCGCCGCCATGTCCGCCAGCTGGTCTTCACCGATCTTGCCGACGACGAAGTACTTGGACTCCGGATGGGCGAAGTAGAAACCGGAGACCGAGGCACCCGGATGCATCGCATACGATTCGGTGACCTGCATGCCGATCTCCTCGCACTGCAGCAGGCGGAACATGTCGGCCTTCACCGTGTGTTCGGGGCAGGCGGGGTATCCCGGCGCCGGACGGATGCCGCTGTACGCCTCCCTGATAAGGTCTGCGTTGGACAGTGACTCATCCGGCGCATAGCCCCACAAGTCCTTGCGCACGCGCTCATGTAGATGTTCGGCGAATGCTTCCGCCAGGCGGTCGGCGAGCGACTTCAGCATGATGCTGCTGTAGTCGTCGTGCGCATCCTCGAAGCGCTTCTCATGCTTCTCGATGCCGATGCCCGCGGTCACCGCAAACAGTCCGATGTAATCGGCGATTCCGGAGGACTTGGGCGCGATGAAATCGGCCAGGCACTGGTTGGGCCGGGCGACGCCGTCGATCACCGGCTTGGCGGTCTGTTGCCGAAGACCATAGTAGGTGAAGGCGACCCGGGTACGCGTCTCGTCGGTGTATATCTCGATATCGTCGTCGTTGACCGAATTGGCGGGCAGCAGCGCCACCACGCCATTGGCCGTGAGCCAGCGCCCCTCCACCAGCTTCTTCAGCATCGCGCGGCCTTCCTCGTAGACCCTGGTGGCCTGCTCGCCGACGACCTCGTCTTCAAGAATCGCGGGGAAAGGTCCGGCCAGGTCCCAGGTCTGGAAGAACGGGCCCCAGTCGATGTACTCGGCCAGGGCGGCCAGGTCGTAGTTCTTGAACACGCGCCTGCCGATGAACTTCGGCCGCGCCGGCGCATGGGCGAGCCGGGCCTTGTTGGCACGCGCGTCGGCGAGCGGAACCAGCGGCACGGCCTTCTTGTTGGCATGCTGGTCGCGGATGCGCTCGTAGTCGCTGGTGATATCGGCGATGTACTGGTCGCGTTGCTCCGGCGTGAGCAGCGACTGGGCAACCGATACCGAGCGCGAGGCGTCCGGCACGTAGACCACCGGTCCTTCGTAGTTCGGCGCGATCTTGACGGCGGTATGGGCGCGGCTGGTGGTGGCGCCGCCGATCAGCAGCGGGATCTTGAGCATCCGGAAGTGCGGATCGCGCTGCATCTCCTTGGCGACGTGCGCCATCTCCTCCAGCGAGGGCGTGATCAGGCCGGACAGGCCGATGATGTCGGCGTTCTCCGCCTTGGCCTTCGCGAGGATTTCGGAGCAGGGCACCATTACGCCCATGTTCACCACTTCGAAGTTGTTGCATTGAAGGACCACCGACACGATGTTCTTGCCGATGTCGTGCACATCGCCCTTGACCGTCGCGATCACGATCTTGCCCTTGGCCTTCGCCGCGATCCCGGTGCGTTCCTCCTCCAGGCGCTTCTCTTCCTCGATGAACGGAATCAGGTGCGCCACAGCCTGCTTCATCACGCGCGCGGACTTCACCACCTGCGGCAGGAACATCTTGCCCTGGCCGAACAGGTCGCCGACGATGTTCATTCCATCCATCAGCGGCCCTTCGATCACGTTGATCGGGCGCCCGCCCGCCTCAAGCGTCCTGACCCGCGCCTCCTCGGTATCCTCGACGATCCACTGCGTGATGCCGTGCACCAGCGCATGCGCCAGACGCTTCTCGACGGGCTCGTCACGCCATGCGAGGTTCTGCTCCTCCTTCTTGCCGCCGGCCTTCAGGGTGGCGGCAAACTCGATCATCCTCTCGGTGGCATCGGGACGGCGGTTCAGCACCACGTCCTCCACCCGTTCGCGCAGTTCCGGCGCGAGCTCGTCGTAGACGCCGACCATGCCGGCATTGACGATGCCCATCGTCAGCCCGGCCTTGATCGCGTGGTACAGGAAGACCGTATGGATCGCCTCCCGCGCCGGGTCGTTGCCGCGGAACGAGAAGCTGACGTTGGATACGCCGCCGCTGACCTTGGCATGCGGCAGGTTTTCGGTGATCCAGCGGGTCGCGTTGATGAAGTCGACCGCGTAGTTGTTGTGCTCTTCGATGCCGGTGGCAATGGCGAAGATGTTCGGATCGAAGATGATGTCCTCGGGCGGAAAACCGACCTTCTCCACCAGCAGGCGGTACGCCCGGGAGCAGATCTCGATCTTGCGCTCGAAGGTGTCGGCCTGCCCCGTCTCGTCGAAGGCCATCACGATGACGGCGGCGCCATAGCGCCGGCACAGGGATGCCTGCCGCAGGAACTCTTCCTCGCCCTCCTTCATCGAGATGGAGTTGACGACCGCCTTGCCCTGCACGCACTTGAGGCCGGCTTCGATCACCGACCATTTGGACAAGTCGATCATGATCGGCACGCGGGCGATATCCGGCTCGGAAGCGATCAGGTTCAGGAAGCGCGACATCGCGGCGACCGAGTCCAGCATCGCCTCGTCCATGTTGATATCGATGATCTGCGCGCCATTCTCGACCTGCTGGCGGGCGACCGACAGGGCCTCGTCGTACTGCTCGTTGAGGATCATCCGGGCGAAGGCCTTGGAGCCGGTCACGTTGGTACGCTCGCCCACGTTCACGAACAGCGAGTCCTCGTCGATAAAGAAGGGCTCCAGCCCCGACAGCTTCATGCGGTGGTCGGATTGCGCCGGAATGCGGGGCGGGATCCCGTGCAGGGTTTCGGCAATCGCGCGGATGTGATCGGGCGTCGTGCCGCAGCATCCGCCCGCGATGTTGACGAAGCCGCTCTGCGCAAAGTCCTTGAGCAGCGACGAGGTGACGTCGGGCGTTTCGTCGAAGCCGGTGTCGGCCATCGGATTGGGCAGGCCGGCGTTCGGATAGATGCAGACGAAGGTATCGGCAATCTTCGACAGCTCTTCCGCATACGGCCGCATCACCGCGGCGCCGAGCGCGCAGTTGAGTCCGATGGTCAGCGGCCGCGCGTGGCGCACAGAGTGCCAGAACGCGGGCACGGTCTGGCCGGACAGGATGCGTCCGGATGCATCCGTGACGGTGCCCGAGATCATCAGCGGCAGGCGGCGACCGGCCTCCTCAAAGAAGGTATCGATTGCGAACAGGGCCGCCTTGCAGTTGAGCGTGTCGAAAATGGTCTCGACCAGAAGCAGGTCGACGCCGCCCTCGACCAGGCCGCGCACCTGCTCCAGGTAGGCGGCTGCAAGCTGGTCGAAGCTCACATTGCGTGCGCCCGGGTCGTTCACGTCGGGCGAGATGGAGGCTGTCTTCGGCGTCGGTCCGAGCGCGCCGGCGACGAAACGCGGCCTGTCGGGCGTCGAATACTTGTCGCGCGCGGCGCAGGCCAGCCTTGCCGCCTGCACGTTCATCTCGTAGGCGAGATGCCCCATGCGGTAGTCTTCCTGCGCGATGCTGGTGGCGCCGAAGGTATTGGTCTCGATCAGGTCGGCGCCGGCCGCAAGGTACTTCTCGTGGATTTCCTGGATCACCTGCGGCTGCGTCAGCACCAGCAGGTCGTTGTTGCCCTTGATGAAGGTCTCCTTGCCCTCCACCGAGAAGTCGGCGAAACGCGCGCCGCGATAATCCTCTTCGCTCAGCTTGTACTGCTGGATCATGGTGCCCATGGCGCCATCCAGGATCAGGATGCGTTGGGACAGCAGATCGCGCAGCAGCGCTTCGGTTGAAGAAATGGCGTCACGTTTCATTTTTCTCTCGCAAACAAAAAACCCGGTCAGCAAAGCAGGACCGGGTTTGGATCTCCGCTTTAGCTGCATTTATTGGTGGGACTTCACCCTGGCGCCCGCAAGCTGGTTTTGACTTTTGCAATCAAATCGGCGCCCGAAAATTATACGTTAGATCAATGGCTTGGGTAAGCGGAAAAGCGCCGGCCCGCGGCCGGCGCGGCTGCCATCGATGCGCCGGTCGGAATGGCCGGACCGCCCGATTCGACGGCCGGGCCGCCGGCTTGCAAGTGGGCTAGGGCTGACAAAAAGTCGCGCCGCCCATCGGGAAACCCTTGAGGAATTCCGCCGCGGGCAGCCGCTTGCCGCCGGGTTTCTGCAATTCGAGGATTCGCAGTACGCCGCTGCCGGTCGCAACCAGGACGCCGTCCTCGGCGCTTGCCGCAATCACATCACCCGGATTTCTGCCGGCGGGACTATCCTGCACTTCGGCCTGCCACAGTTTCACAGGGACGCCGTTGCACAGGCCGTAGGCGCCGGGAAAAGGGTTGAATGCACGAATCTTGCGGACCAGCGACGCGGCGTCCAGCCGAAAATCGAGCGCCGCCTCTTCCTTGCTGATCTTCGCCGCGTAATTTGCCCCTTGCTCCGGCTGGGGAATCACTTCGAGTCCGGTCTCGTCCACGCGTCGCAGGGCGTCGACGATGAGCTTGCCGCCGAGAGTGGCAAGCCGGTCATGCAGGCTGCCGGTCGTATCGCCGGGCAGGATGGGCATGGACTCCGCAAGCAGCATGGGCCCGGTATCGAGCCCCTCTTCCATCTGCATGATGGTCACGCCGGTTTCCGCGTCGCCCGCCTCGATCGCCCGATGGATCGGCGCGGCGCCGCGCCAGCGCGGCAGCAGGGAGGCATGGATATTGATGCAGCCCAGGCGTGGGATAGCGAGCACGCTGCGCGGCAGGATCAGGCCGTAGGCTGCCACCACCATGACATCGTGTGGCGTGGCGCGCAGCAATGCATGCGCCTCTTCCGCCACGCGCGGATGCTTGCCGTCGAGCCGGAGGGAAACCGGCTGGGCCACCGGGATAGCGTGCGACTGCGCGTACTGCTTGACCGGCGAAGCCTGCAATTGCATGCCGCGCCCTGCGGGACGGTCGGGCTGGGTCAGCACCAGGGGGATCTCGAACCCGTTCTCGCGCAAGGCGGCAAGGGCGACCGCTGCGAATTCCGGCGTACCGGCGAAGATGACTTTCATTGTTCAGGCGATGTGCTGGCGCGGCGGCGCGGCCGCCCGCATGGTCGAGTGGCCGGGCCGCCGGCGCTCAGCGCGCTGCAACAGCCTTCTTCTTGTCGCGGATCATTTCCCGCTCTTCCTTCAACAGCTTGGTCTTGATGCGGTTGCGTTTCAGCGGTGACAGGTATTCGACGAACACCTTGCCCTTGAGGTGATCCATTTCATGCTGGATGCAGACAGCCAGCAAACCGTCCGCGTCGATCTCGAACGGTTTTCCATCCAGATCGAGCGCGCGCACCCGTACTTGCGACGGACGCTCCACGCCGTCATACACGCCGGGCACCGAGAGGCAGCCCTCTTCATAGACCTGCCTGTCGTCGCTGGCCCAGACGATTTCGGGATTGATAAACACCTGCAGCTGGTCGTGCGTGTCGGAGGTGTCGATGACGATGAGCTGCTCGTGCACATCGACCTGCGTCGCAGCGAGGCCGACGCCTGGCGCGGCGTACATGGTCTCGGCCATGTCGGCCGCCAGCTTCTTCAGGCGGTCGTCGAAAACGGTGACCGGCTTGGCAACCTTGTGGAGACGAGTGTCGGGGTAACGCAGAATATTCAGTAGGGACATCGGCTTTTGTGCAACAACACCCGTTCATTGGCGTGTCGCTTCTCTTGCTAGTTCAAGGATTTATGTGCAGAATTTGATTCACTTTGACAAGTGTTGCCGGGCAACTGTTTGCATGAATACAACATGCAGTGGTACGAACAAGCGCTTGTTCGCGCCGGATGGGAGCGGGCCGCATTCACCGGACAAATCTATGAAAAAGTTTAGCACAGCCGCCCTCGTCCTCGCTCTTGGCGCCACCGCGGGCGCGCAGGCTGCAACACCTTCCGGCACCCCGGATTCCGGACGCTGCGCGTTCCTGCAGAATGCACCCGACCAGCACACCGTCGTTCGCGGGGACACCCTCTGGGACATCTCGGGCAAGTTCCTGCAACACGCCTGGTGCTGGCCTCAGGTCTGGGGGCTGAACCGCGAGGAAATCCGCAACCCGCACCTGATCTACCCGGGCCAGGTCGTCTACTTCGACCGGACGGCCGGCCGCCTCAGGCTCGGCGTGCCGACCGGCAGCGCCGGCGCCGCGGCGTTGCAGACCGTCCGCCTGAGTCCGCAGATGCGTACCGAGGGTCTCGGCCAGCAAGCCGTCCCGGCCATACCATCAAATGCGATCGAACCCTTCCTTTCTCAACCCCTGATCGTGGGCGAAAATGACCTGCAGGACGCGCCGCGCATCATGGCGACCGAAGGCAGCCGGGTAGTCCTCGGCAAGGGCGACAAGGCTTTCGTTCTCGGCGACCTGAAAGACGGCACATCCTTCCAGGTATTTCGCCCCGGCATCCCGGTCCGGGATCCCGACGACGGGAAAATCATCGGATATGAAGCCGCCTATCTCGGGACGGTCAAGCTCGAACAGCCGTCCTCGTCGCAGGACCAGGCGCACGCCTTCCGCGTGGTGACGATCAAGCAGGAGATGGGCATTGGCGACCGCTTGCTGCCGGTGCCGCCGACCCCGATCCTGAGCTATGTGCCGCATCCACCCGAGCGCGACATCGGCGCCCGGATCGCGTCGGTTTACGGCGGTGTTTCCCAGGCCGGACAGAACCAGATCGTTGCGATCAATCGCGGCCGGGCGGACGGCATCGACCTCGGCACCGTACTCGAACTCTACCGCTACGGCCCCATCGTGAAGGATCCGACGGAAAAGCGCGGCTGGTTCTCCGGGAAGAAGCAGGTGAAGCTGCCGGATTCGCAGTACGGTTCGCTGTTCGTCTTCCGGGTGTTCGACAAGATTTCCTACGGCCTCGTGATGCAGGTCACCGACACGGTTCAGATCGGGGACGTCGCGAAATCGCCGCAGTAACAGGATGCCGATAAGGGATTCCGGGGAGGAACAGGAACTTGGTGGCTGGATAAGGCTGCAACTCACTCCCGGCGTCGGCCCGGTTTCCGCAAAAAGGCTGCTTGCGGCTTTCGGCCTGCCCCACAATATCTTCCGTACCGGGTTCGCGGCGCTCGCGGCAGTCGTTCCTGAACCGGTCGCCGCCGCACTGTCCACTTCCGCGCCGGCGGCCATGCGCGCAAGCATCGATGCGACATTGGCCTGGGCCGCAAAGCCCGGCAACCGGATACTGACCCTCGCCGATGCCGACTTTCCCCCAAGGCTGCTCGACATACCGGATCCGCCTCTGATCCTGTACGCAAAGGGTCGCACTGACCTCCTCCTGCAACCCGCCATCGCCGTCGTCGGCAGCCGCAACGCCTCGGCGCAGGGCGCCATCAATGCCGAGCGATTCAGCGAAGCACTCAGCGCGCAGGGAATCACCGTCGTTTCGGGAATGGCGCTGGGAATAGACGCCGCCGCCCATCGCGGCGGACTGCGTGGAGCAGGTTCGACCGTTGCCGTCACCGGGACAGGTCCCGACATCATTTACCCTGCCCGCAACCGCTCGCTCGCGCTCGCACTGGAGGAGTCGGGCTGCGTGCTGAGCGAATACCCGCTGGGCACGCCGGCACTCGCGGCCAACTTCCCGCGCCGCAACCGCATCATCTCCGGCCTGTCGCTCGGCGTCCTTGTGATCGAAGCCGCCGACCAGTCGGGATCGCTGATCACCGCGCGCACCGCCGCCGACCAGGGGCGCGACGTGTTCGCCCTTCCCGGCTCGATCCATTCGCCACTGTCCAAGGGGTGCCATCTGCTCATCAAGCAAGGCGCGAAACTGGTGGAATGCGCGCAGGACGTGCTGGACGAGATCGGGCTTGCGATGCGGCTTCGCCCACGCGCTGCCGCCGCACCAGTCGAAGTCGAACCCGGCGGTCTGCTTGAACATATCGGCTTCGACCCGGTGGCGCCGGACAGCCTCGCGGTACGCACCGGCCTGTCCATCGCCGAACTCCAGGGCCGGCTTCTCGACCTCGAGTTGCGCGGGCTCGTCGAGTTGCTGCCCGGTGGAATGCTCCGGCGTGTCGTCAAAGCGTAAAACCAAATGCGCTGACAGCAACTCGGGTTTTAAGATATGCTGTACGCGCAGGACTGCAATATATTTGTACTGTCCCCGGGCATGGCACCTCTTTTCTTGCAAATCAGAGTGCATTCATGCAAGAAAAGATGATCACGAGAGTGTCATTTATTCGCAACCTGGCCATGCTGCGCAAGCCGCTGGTCTTAACGGTACAGTGAAATCATGTTCGACGTTCTCGTTTACCTCTACGAAACATACTACCGTCCCGAAGCCTGCCCGGACTCCGAAGCCCTCGTCAAGAAACTGTCCGCAGTCGGCTTCGAAGCGGAAGAAATCTCGAAGGCGCTGGGCTGGCTGACCGACCTCGCGGAAGCGACCAGCGAGTACTCCAACCGTTATCCGCAGCAGACCGCCTTCTCGTTCGGCATGCGCTTCTACGCGCCGCAGGAAATGGAAGTGCTCGGCACCGAGACCGTCGGCTTCCTGCAATTCCTCGAGTCGGCCAAGGTGATCGACCCGATGCAACGCGAGATCATCATCGAGCGGGCGCTTGCTGCGAGCGATCCGCAGGTCTCGCTCGACAAGATCAAGGTGATCGTCCTGATGGTGCTCTGGAGCCAGGGCAAGGAACCCGATGCGCTCATTTTCGACGAGCTGTTTTCCGACGACGAAGACACAGAGCCGCGCCTGCTGCACTGAGGCGCAGTGCGCAACAGTTGACGATAGATCAAGCTTCAAAGACGGTTCAGGCTATTCCTCCCTCGCTTGCGGTTTTCGCCGCAACCCGCTTATCATTGGCCGCTAATTCCCCGGAACGTTGCTATATTTGTAGGGCTTAAGCCTGAGCAAACCCGGGGCGGGCCAACCTGGATCAGGCGGCCCCATGCAGTCCACGCGCGCACGACCGCGCCAATTTCGAGAACACTTTCTATGACTAAGACCCTCATCATCGCAGAGAAGCCCTCTGTCGCGAACGATATCGCGAAGGCGCTCGGCGGCTTCACGAAGCACGATGAGTATTTTGAATCCGACGACTACATCCTGTCGTCCGCGGTCGGCCACCTGGTCGAGATCGCGGTGCCGGAGGAATACGACGTCAAGCGCGGCAAGTGGACTTTCACGCACCTGCCCATGATTCCCCCGCACTTTGCGCTGAATCCGATTGCAAAAACCGAATCGCGCCTGAAGGTGCTGAACAAGCTGATCAAGCGCAAGGATGTCACCGCCCTCGTCAACGCATGCGACGCCGGGCGGGAAGGCGAACTGATCTTTCGTCTCATCGTGCAGTATGCGAAAGCCAAGCAACCGATCAAGCGCCTGTGGCTGCAGTCGATGACGCCAGGTGCGATCCGTGACGGATTTGCACGGCTGCGCGAGGACAAGGAGATGCTGCCGCTTGCCGACGCCGCGCGCTGCCGGAGCGAAGCGGACTGGCTGATCGGCATCAATGGCACGCGGGCGATGACCGCTTTCAACTCCAAGGACGGCGGCTTCTACCTGACCACCGTGGGCCGCGTGCAGACCCCGACCCTCTCGATCGTCGTGGAGCGCGAAGAGAAGATCAAGAACTTCGTGCCGCGGGATTATTGGGAAGTGCGCGCCGAGTTTGTCTGTGCGGCAGGCGTGTACGAAGGCCGCTGGCTCGACACCAAGTTCAAGAAGGACGAGGCCGATCCCGAGAAGCGCGCCGAGCGTCTGTGGAGCAAGGCGGCAGCCGAATCGATCGTCGCCGCCTGCCGCGGGCGGCAGGGCAATGTGACCGAGGAATCCAAGCCGGCGACCCAGATGGCACCGGCCCTGTTCGACCTGACCAGCCTGCAGCGCGAGGCCAACGCGCGCTTCGGCTTCTCGGCCAAGAATACGCTCGCGCTGGCCCAGGCCCTGTACGAACGGCACAAGGTGCTCACCTACCCGCGTACCGACTCCCGGCACCTGCCGGAAGACTACCTGGACACGGTGAAACAGACGCTGGAAGTCGTCTCCGAGAACAATAATTACCTGCAGTATGCGAAGCAGATCCTGAAGAACAACTGGGTCAAGCCGAACAAGCGCATCTTCGACAACAGCAAGATCAGCGACCACTTCGCGATCATCCCGACCACGCAGGCGCCGAAGAACCTGTCGGAGCCGGAGCAGAAGCTGTACGACCTGGTGACCAGGCGCTTCATGGCGGTGTTCTTCCCGGCGGCGGAATTCCAGGTCACCACCCGTTACACCGAGGTTTCAGGGCACCAGTTCAAGACCGAGGGCAAGGTGATGACCAACCCCGGCTGGCTGGCGATCTACGGCAGGGAAGCGGCGAACGACGACGACAAGGAGAACGCCGGGACGCTGGTGCCTGTCGCAAAGGGCGAACAGGTGCAAACCGACAAGGTGGTCGCCAACGGCCTCGTCACCAAACCGCCTGCGCGCTACTCCGAAGCGACGCTGCTGTCCGCAATGGAAGGCGCCGGCAAGCTGGTTGACGACGAAGACCTGCGGGAAGCAATGGCCGGCAAGGGACTTGGGACGCCTGCCACGCGAGCAGCGATCATCGAAGGGCTGCTGAATGAAAAGTACCTGCTGCGCGAAGGCCGGGAGCTGATTCCGACCGCCAAGGCCTTCCAGCTGATGACCCTGCTGCGCGGTCTCGGCGTCGACGAACTCACCGCACCGGAATTGACTGGCGAATGGGAGTACAAGCTGGCGCAGATGGAACGCGGCAAGATCAGCCGTGAGGAATTCATGCGCGAGATCGCGCAGATGACGCAGATCATCGTCAAGCGCGCGAAGGAATACGACAAGGACACGATTCCCGGGGACTACGCGACGCTCAAGACGCCGTGCCCGAACTGCCGCGGCGTCGTCAAGGAGAACTACCGGCGCTTTGCCTGCACCAAGTGTGAATTTTCGATGAGCAAGACGCCGGGCGGCAGGCAGTTCGAGATCCCCGAAGTGGAGGAGCTGCTCGAGAAGCGGGAGATCGGCCCGCTGCAGGGATTCCGTTCCAAGATGGGCCGGCCTTTCGCGGCCATCCTGCGGATCTCCCGCGACGAAGACATCAACAACTTCAAGCTGGAGTTCGACTTCGGGCAGGCCCAGGATGAAGGCGAGGACGGCGAAGGTGTCGACTTCTCGAACCATACGCCACTCGGCAGCTGCCCGAAATGCGGCAACGGCGTGTACGAGATGGGCCTGGCCTATGTCTGCGAAAAGGCAGTGGCGAAACCGAAGGCATGCGACTTCCGCAGCGGTCGCATCATCCTGCAGCAGGAGATTGTCCCCGAGCAGATGGCGAAGCTGCTCAACGACGGCAAGACGGACCTTCTGCCCGGCTTCATCTCGCAGCGCACGCGTCGTCCGTTCAAAGCCTTCCTGGTGAAGGACAAGAATGGCAAGGTGAGCTTCGAGTTCGAGGAGCGCAAGGCGAAGGTGCCCGCCAAGGGCAAGGCCGCCGGGAAGGACGAAGTCGCGCAGGAGGAGGCGCCGAAGAGAGCAGCCGCCAAGCCGGCGGCGAAAAAAGCGGTCGCGAAGAAGGCGGTCGCAAAGAAGGCGGCAGCGAAAAAGGCAGCCTGATCCCACTTACCCTGGGCCTGGTGCATGCCAGGCATGGCGCAAGGACCACGGCCGCGGCAATCTGCCGCGGCCGTTTGCATTTTCAGCGCTCCGGTTCCGGCCGGGATAGCGTGGGAGGGTGTCGTCGAGCGCCGCCCATGCGGGCAGGGACCTGGTATGAATATGGGCGACCGGCGCAATGTCGAGCAAGGTTTCGACCGTCCCGAGTCGCAGCCGCAGCACACCCGGCGTATCGTCCCTGCGGGAATACAGCGGCGATCCGCATCGCCGGCAGAATGCCCGCATCTTCCCGGGGGAAGACGCATGTTCCGCAATCAGCTCCTCGCCGGACAACCATGTGAACGTGTCGCGTTCGACCGCCGCGGCAATCGAGGAGGCGCTTCCCTGCGCCTTGCGGCAGGTACTGCAGTGGCAGACGGAAATGGCGCCGAGCGTTCCGCCATACGCATACCGAATCCCGCCACACAGGCAACTTCCGTTAATCAAGTCTGCTCCTTGCGCCTTTCCAGGCGCGTTTCACATCGCTTTTTACCGCGGCAATACCGGCCGGAACTCCAGCACGCCGGGCCCTGTCGAACCATTGCCATTCAATCATTGCGCTCATCTGGCAACCACTTCCCGGAGGATCAAATGAATACTCGTCTCGTTGCGGCAATCTTCAGTGCGGTTACTCTCGTCTCCACCGTTTCCGGCTGCGCCAGCCGCCATACCGTCGGCACCGTCGGCGGCGCGGCGCTCGGCGGCGCAGCCGGTCATGCCATTTCCGGCGGCAGCACGCTTGGCACCGTGGGCGGCGCTGCAGTCGGCGGTGTCCTCGGCAGCGAAGTTTCGAAGTAATGCAGCCCTGCGAAACGCCCTACGGCTGGACGCCCATTTGCATCGCCACGTCTCTTACGAAAAGTTACGGGGCTGATGCAGGTCACTCAACACCGGGCCCGTCGGAAGCCGCCGGAACTTTCGCATGTTGTTAGATTCTACACAGTCGCATGCCTGCAGTCCGCGCATGAGCACCATGCAGGATTCACCGACAGACTTTAAAGGAGAACTCATAATGATCAAATGGACTATTCCCGTTGTTTGCGCCCTGGTACTGACCGCATGCGGCACTTCAGGCATGGGCAGCCGCAGCTCCAGTTCCGGCGCCTCGGGCGGCTACGGCACTTCGAGCTCGGGCTCGACCATGTCTTCGCCGAGCGTGAGCCCGAGCAGCTCGAGCAGCTCCTCGATGCCGAGCAGCGGCGCTTCGGGCTCGTCTTCCTCCGGTGCGTCTTCCTCCGGGATGAGCAGCGGCGGCACGACCGGCGGCATGGGCAACAGCGTTGACCCGACCAGCGGCGGCACCCCGGCCGGTGGCAATACCGGTGGCAGCCAGGGCGTGGGCGTTGGCGCCGGTACCGGCAGCGGCAGCCCCGGCAAGTAATCCACTCCCGCTACCATTGTTGTAGCGCATTAAGTCGCCGGCAGTGGCATTCCGCTGCCGGCGATTGCTTTTGGGGGAATCGCTGCGCTCGACGGAAGCAAGGGCAGAAATGACAGGGAGGGACATGCAGAGCGAGGCAGGATTGCCAGCAGAGACAAGAGACGGCGACGCGTCATTATCTGCCGACGGCTTCGCTTCCATCACGCACGGATTCCAACGGCTTCACTGCCATTTTTCACGGACGGTCGCCCGCCGGCGTCTTCGTCGCTTCATGTGCAAGCAGGTACCGCTTGCGCTCCAACCCTCCCGCGTATCCCGATATCCCGCCGCTGCTGCCCAGGACGCGATGGCAGGGCACGATGATCGATACCGGGTTCCTGCCGATTGCCGTGCCTGCGGCGCGTACCGCGGCGGGATTGCCGGCGCGCGCGGCGACCTGCCGATAGCTGCTGGTCCCGCCGAATGGCAGGTCAAGCAAGGCATGCCACACTGCCCGCTGGAACGCAGTCCCGCGCAGGTCGAGCGGCAGGTCGAAGTTGTGGCGCCGTCCCTCGAAATATTCGTCGAGCTGACGTGCCGCCTGACGCAGCAGCGTGCTGCCGCTGTCCTGCTTCCATCCGGCGGTGCCGCCGAAATACTTGTGCTGTTCGAAGTAGACGCCGCAGATGCCTTCCGGCGACGCTGCCACCAGCAGCATGCCGAGCGGGCCGGGGTGTTCAAGATAGTTGATCATTGTTTATCCCATCCATAGTGCGAGCGCGCCGTAAGCGCGCCATGGCGACCAGGCGGAAACACGTTCCGCAAGCTGCCTTTGCGTGAGCCGCTGGCCGCCCTCGGCGGCCTCCTTCTGCAGGCCGAGGTCACCGGCCGGAAAGGCATCGGGAAAGCGCATCGCGCGCATCGCGATGTAATGCGCCGTCCAGTCGCCGATCCCCTTGACCGACTTCAGCTCGGCCACCGCACACTCCAACGGCATGCCGGGCCGCGGCTCAAGTCCCCCTTCCTGGGCGTACCGGGCAAGTGCCTGCACCGCAGCGGCGCGCGCGCCGGGCAGCCCGATGGCCGCAATGTCCTGCTCGCTCGCCGCCGACAGCGTCGAAGGCGTCGGAAAATGACGGCTGATGCCTGCAAGCGGTGTGTCCGCAGGGCTACCGAAGCGGGCAACCAGGCGGCCGCAAAGGGTCGTCGCGCCGGCCACGCTCACCTGCTGGCCAAGGACCGCGCGCACCGCAAGCTCAAAAGGGTCGAACGCGCCCGGCACGCGCAGACCGGGTGCGGCCGCGATGCGCGAGGCAAGCAACGGATCGGCGGCGAGATGCGCCTCGATGACGGCCGGGTTGGCGTCAAGGTCGAACTGGCTGCGCAGCTTCGCCAGCAACGGCATCAGCACCGCCGATAGCGACGCCGATACCTCGGCCTCCAGCTGGCTGCGTTCTGCCAGCTGCGTCACACGAAGCCACCCGGCCGCCGCACCGAACCTGACGCTGCGCGCATAGCTTCCATGCTCTTCATCGATCGCTTCGACACCCGCTGCCGCCCTTCCGGCGAGGTAGCGCAGGATGCGATGCCAGTCATAGGGTGGGCGGTAGGCCAGCCGCAGGGTCAGGCTGCCTTCGGCGCTTGCGCCCTGTCGCGGCGCACTGCGCCGCACGTTGCCGGGCGCGATGCCGTAGCGGCCGGCGAACAGCGCATTGAAGCGGCGCACGCTGCCGAATCCCGCGGCGTACGCGACGTCGGCCATCGGCAGCTGCGTCTCCTGCAGCAGCTTCTTGGCGAACAGCAGACGGTGGGTCTGCGCCAGCTCGACCGGCGTCACCCCGAAATGCTGCGTGAGCACCCGGCGCAGCTGGCGCGAGGACAACCCGACTTCCTCGGAGAGCTGCTCGATGCTGCCGTCATTGAGTGCACCACCCGCGATGCGCTGCCAGACCGCATGCGCGAGGTTCTGCTGCAGTGCATAGGGCGCCAGCTCGGGGCGGCAGCGCAGGCAGGGCCGAAAGCCGGCAGCTTCCGCGGCGGCCGCGCTGCCGAAGAATTCGCACGACGACTCGCGCGGCGTGCGCACCGCGCAGACCGGGCGGCAGTACACGCCGGTGGTCTTCACCCCGGTGAAGAATACGCCGTCGAAGCGCGTGTCCCTGGCCGCAAGCGCGCGGTAGCAGCTGGCGCGGTCGAGGTCGGCGGCAGGCGCCGGAGATGAAGGGCGTGCAGTGTTCATGCCGGTTTTATACGCCCGGGGGCACCTGTCGTCCAGCCGTTTTCGGACATCTCAATAGGGCCGGCGGCCGTCCCGAAAAGAAGAAAGAGATTCCATTTTGCAACACATTTTGACTACAATCCTGGTTAAACACGAATGAGGAGATGATGCATGCCGGCGCCGATCAACCAACTCAAGCAGCGTCTGCTGCGCCGGGAATCCAGCCTCGGCTGCTGGCTGTCGCTTGCCAGCGCGCCGGTGGCGGAAGCCCTGGCGCACTGCGGATTCGACTGGCTGCTGATCGATGCCGAGCACGGGCCCAACGACATCCAGGACGTGTTCGCGCAGATGCAGGCGATCGATGCAGCGCGCGCCCATGGCGCCCATGCACAGGCGGTGGTGCGGGTCAGCCGCAACAATGCGGCGCTGGTGAAGCGCATGATGGACTGCGGCGCACAAACGATCATGTTCCCGGCGGTCGAGACCGAGAAGGATGCGCAGCTCGCCGTCGCCTCGACCCGTTATCCGCAAGACAACAATAACGGCATCCGCGGCATTTCCAGCGTGGTGCGCGCCGGCACCTACGGGCTGGACAAGAGCTACATCTCGACGGCGAATGCGCAGGCGAGCGTGATCGTGCAGGTGGAGTCGCCGAAGGGCTTCTCCAACATCGCGGCCATCGCCGCGACCGAAGGGGTCGACTGCATCTTCTTCGGCACCTCCGACTTCGCCGCCAACATGGGTCACCTCGGCAATGCCTCCCACGCCGACGTGCAGACCGCGATCGCCTACATCACTGCGGTCTGCCAGCAGCACGGCAAGGCGGTCGGCGTCTACGCCCCCGATGTGGAGGTGGCCAAGCGGTACCGGGAGATGGGCATCAACTTCATCTCGCTCCATTCCGACGTCGTCTGGCTGACCCGCGGCGCCACCGCCGCCCTGTCCGGCATGCGCTGAAGCGCTGCTCGTCACCCTCGTATTTCTACTACTTCCGCCGGCAACTGGCTTTGGAGTAAGCTGCCCGGAGCCTGATCCTGCGTCCGCCGCCCGGCGGGCGCCAGGCATAGAAAAACCCACAAGAGGAAGAGACAACATGAGACACCACCTGCTGGCGGCGTTCGCCGCTCTTTGCTGCACCACCTCGCTCCAAGCAAAAGACATCAAGATCGCCCACGTCTACGACAAGACCGGCGCGCTCGAGGCCTATGCAAAACAGACGCATATCGGCCTGATGATGGGGCTGGAGTACGCAACCAAGGGCACGATGGCGATCAACGGCAACAAGCTGGTCGTGATCGAGAAGGACAGCCAGGGCAAGCCCGACGTGGGCAAATCGCAGCTGGCATCGGCCTACGCCGACGACCGGGTGGACATCGCCGTCGGCCCGACCAGCTCCGGCGTGGCGCTGGCAATGCTGCCGGTGGCGGAGGAATACAAGAAGATCCTGCTGGTCGAGCCGGCGGTTGCGGATGCGATCACCGGCGAGAAGTGGAACCGCTACATCTTCCGTACCGGCCGCAACTCTTCCCAGGATGCGATCTCGAATGCGGTGGCGCTCGACAAGGCCGGCGTGTCGATCGCGACGATGGCGCAGGACACGGCCTTCGGACGTGACGGTGTCAAGGCCTTCAAGGATGCGCTGAAGACGGCCAAGCTGGTGCATGAGGAATACCTTCCCGGCAATACCACGGACTTCACCGCCGGCGCCCAGCGCATGTTCGACGCGCTCAAGGGCCAGTCGGGCCGCAAGGTGATCTTCGTGATCTGGGCCGGTCCGTCGCCGATCGGCAAGCTGGCCGACCTCGACCCGAAGCGCTACAACGTCGAAGTCGCCAGCGGCGGCAACATCCTGCCGGCGATGGCCTCGTACAAGAGCTTCCCGGGCATGGAAGGCGCGGCGTACTACTACTACGGCATCCCCAAGAACCCGGCCAACGACTGGCTGGTCGCCGAGCACCAGAAACGCCATAACGGCCCGCCCGATTTCTTCACCGCGGGCGGCATGTCGGCCGGCATGGCGCTGGTCGAGGCCCTGCGCAAGACCAATGGCGACACCAATTCCGAAAAGCTGATCTCGACCATGGAAGGCATGAGCTTCGAGACGCCGAAGGGCACGATGACCTTCCGCAAGGAAGACCACCAGGCGATGCAGTCGATGTATCACTTCAAGATCAAGGTCGACCCGAAGGTGGAATGGGGCATTCCGGAACTGATCCGCGAGATCAAGCCGGAAGAGATGAAAGTCCCTGTCACCAACAAGCGTTAATCCCAGCCTGCCCCGCCCTCTCCCGGCGGGGCGTTTTCCATCGATAGCTGCCGCCGGATGCGGCCGCCGCATCGTCCACGCGCCGGTGCGGCCGCTCTTGCGTCCGGACGGCGGAGGACCGCCATGCTCCAGCAACGACCCGGCGCCCGCACCTCGCTCGAAACCCGCGACCTGACCATCCGCTTCGGCGGCCATGTCGCGGTGAACGCGGTCTCCTGCGCATTCCAGAGCGGTACGCTGACCGCCATCGTCGGCCCGAACGGCGCCGGCAAGACGACCTACTTCAACCTGATCTCCGGACAGCTCAAGGCAAGCGCGGGCCAAGTGCTGCTGAACGGCACCGACATTTCCGGTCATTCGGCATCCGCGCGCACGCACGCCGGACTTGGGCGCGCCTTCCAGCTCACCAGCCTGTTCCCCAACCTGACCGTGATGGAAAACGTGCGCCTCGCGCTGCAGTCGCGCGCAGGCCTGGGCCTCGACCTGTGGAACGTCTGGAACAGGCACAAGGCGCTGGTGGAGCGCGCCGACCAGGTGCTGGAGGACGTGGCGCTGACGCACCGGCGCGACGTGCATGCGGCCAACCTGCCGCACGGCGACCAGCGCAAGCTGGAAGTCGGCCTGCTGATGGCGCTCGACCCGGACATCTTCATGTTCGACGAGCCGACCGCCGGCATGAGCGTGGACGAGGTCCCGGTGATCCTGGACCTGGTGCGCAAGCTCAAGACGCAAACCGACAAGACCATCCTGCTGGTCGAGCACAAGATGGACGTGGTGCGCGAACTGGCGGACCGCATCATCGTCCTGCACAACGGCACGTTGATGGCCGACGGCGATCCCGCCGAGGTCATCGCCTCGCCCGTGGTGCAACAGGCTTATCTCGGGCTTGCCCCGGTCGAGGAGAGTGCAGCATGACCCCGCCAGTCAACCATACGACCATCCCGCCGGCCGGTCCGGTCGCGGATCGCCCGATACTGAAGCTCGAAGGCGTGCACACGCACATCGGCGCCTATCACATCCTGCACGGTGTCGACCTGGAAGTCCCGCGCGGGCAGCTGACCATGCTGCTCGGGAGGAACGGCGCCGGCAAGACCACCGCGCTGCGCACCATCATGGGGTTGTGGCAGGCATCGCAGGGCAGCATCCATTTCGACGGACAGGACATTACCAGGCGCAGCACGCCCGACATCGCCCGCGCCGGCATTGCCTACGTCCCCGAGAACATGGGGATCTTCGGTGACCTGAGCGTGAAGGAGAACATGCTGCTGGCCGCACGTAGCGCCGGGCGCATCGAACAGGTGGACCAGCAGCGGCTGGACTGGATCTTCAACCTGTTCCCGGCGATGAAGAAGTTCTGGCTGCACCCCGCCGGCAAGCTGTCGGGCGGGCAGAAGCAGATGCTGGCGGTGTCGCGCGCGATCGTCGAGCCGCGCAAGCTGCTGCTGATCGACGAGCCCAGCAAGGGTCTGGCGCCGGCCATCATCGCCAACATGATCTCGGCCTTCCGTGAGCTGAAGCAGACCGACACCACGATCCTGCTGGTCGAGCAGAACTTCAACTTTGCACGCCAGCTGGGCGACACCGTGGCGGTGATGGACGACGGCCGTATCGTCCATCGCGGCAGCATGCAGGAACTGGCGGAGGACGAGGGGCTGCAGACGCGCCTGCTCGGCCTGTCGCTGGCCGCGCACCACTGAGATTCGAGGAGCAAGCATGGAACAGACACCCCCCATCCCCGTGACGCAGGCAGCTGCCGCCCCTGCGGTGCTGGCGCGGCGCCAGATCGACTGGCTGCCGCTGGCGCTGGTGCCGGCACTGGCGCTCGCTGCGCTCCCGCTCATCGGATCCGGCTCCACCTGGGTCACGCTCACCGCCGCGGGACTGGCAATGGGCATGATCATCTTCATCATCGCCTCCGGACTGACGCTGATCTTCGGCCTGATGGACGTGCTCAATTTCGGCCATGGCGTATTCATAGCGCTCGGCGCCTTCATCGCGGTCAGCGTGCTGGGACGGATGCCGGACCTGACCGGCGCCGACAACCTGGCGCTCAACCTGGCGGCCATCGGCATCGCGATGCTGGCGGCGATGGCCGCGGCCGGCGCGATCGGTTTGTTGTTCGAGCAGGTGATCGTGCGTCGGGTGTACGGCCAGCACCTGAAGCAGATTCTAATCACGATGGGCGGCATGGTGGTGGGCGAGGAGCTGATCAAGGTGTTCTGGGGACCGCAGCAGATTGCCCTGAACCTGCCGGCGACCCTGCGCGGCGCGATCCTCATCGGCGACTCGGCAATCGAGAAATACCGCCTGCTGGCGGTCGTGGTCGGCCTCGCGGTGTTCATCTCGATGCTGCTGATCCTGAACCGCACCAAGCTCGGCCTGCTGATCCGTGCCGGCGTGCAGGACCGGGAGATGGTGGAAAGCCTGGGCTACCGGATCAAGCGGCTGTTCGTCGGCGTATTCATCGCCGGGTCGGCGCTGGCCGGGCTCGGCGGCGTGATGTGGGGCCTGTACCAGCAGAGCGTGATTCCGCAGATGGGCGCGCACGTGAACGTGCTGATCTTCATCGTGATCATCATCGGCGGCCTCGGCTCCACCGGCGGCTGCTTCCTCGGCGCACTGCTGGTGGGCCTGCTTGCCAACTATACCGGCTTCCTTGCGCCCAAGGTCGCGCTGTTCTCCAACATCCTGCTGATGGTCGCCATCCTGCTGTGGCGGCCGCAGGGGGTCTACCAGGTAACCAACAGGTGATCGCATGCTGAACCGACTGCTCTCCCACGACCTGCCCCGCAACCGCCTGCTGGCGGTGGTGCTGGTCGCCATCTTCCTGTGCCTGGCGTTTGCGCCCTTCCTGTTTCCGGGCGCGAAGGCGCTGAACGTGTCGGCCAAGATCCTGATCTTCATCGTGCTGGTCGCCAGCTACGACCTCCTGCTCGGGTACACGGGAATCGTCTCGTTCGCGCATACGATGTTCTTCGGCATCGGCGCCTATGGCATTGCCATTGCCTGCACCCGCCTCGGCCCCGGTTTCGGCAGCCTGGCGATCGGCGCGCTGTGCGCGGTGGCGCTGTCGCTGGTGCTGTCGCTGGTGATCGGCCTGTTCTCGCTGCGGGTGCGGGCGATCTTCTACGCGATGATCACGCTGGCGGTGGCGTCGGCCTTCCAGACGCTGGCCTCTCAGCTCTCGCAGTTCACCGGCGGCGAGGACGGTCTCAACTTCAAGCTGCCGGAAGTGCTGTCGCCGTCCTTCCTGCTGAAGGAGGACCAGTTTCTCGGAGCCTGGCTGGATGGCCGGTTCATCACCTACTACCTGCTGTTCGCCGCCTGCGTGCTGCTGTTCCTGGCCATGCTGCGCATCGTCAATTCGCCGTTCGGAAGGGTGCTGCAGGCAATCCGCGAGAACGATTTCCGGGCAGAGGCAATCGGCTACCGGATCGTGGTCTTCCGCACGCTGTCGAACGTGCTGGCGGCGGTGTTCGCGACGCTGGCCGGCTGCATGCTGGCGGTCTGGCTGCGCTACAACGGCCCGGATACCTCGCTCTCCTTCGAGATCATGGTCGACATCCTGCTGATCGTGGTGATCGGCGGCATGGGAACGATGTACGGCGCGGTGTGCGGCGCGGCCATGTTCCTGCTCGCGCAGAACTACCTGCAGGACCTGATGCGGCTGGCGGCCGACGCCACCCAGGGCATCCCGCTGCTGCCGGCCCTGCTGTCGCCGGACCGCTGGCTGCTCTGGCTCGGCATCCTGTTCATCCTGTCGGTTTACTTCTTCCCGAGCGGCGTGGTAGGCAAGCTGCGCACCTGGAACGCGAAATGACGCCGTCCTCCCATTACCTGCGCTGCAGCGGCCGCGAGATCCATTTCGTCGAATGGGGCAGCCCGGATGCGCCGCCGGTCATCATGTGGCACGGCCTGGCCCGTACCGGGCGCGACTTCGACCCGCTTGCCGCTGAACTCGCCGACAGTTACCGGATCATCTGCCCCGACACCGTGGGCCGCGGCTACTCCCAATGGAGCCCGGATCCCGACAAGGAATACTGCCTGGCATTCTATGCCGGGCTGGCACGCGAACTGGCCGACCAGCTCGGGCTGGAAAAACTCCGCTGGGTGGGCACCTCGATGGGCGGCGCGACGGGAATGGTGGCGGCGGCGACCACCCTGCGGGGCCGCATCAGCCACCTGCTGCTCAACGACATCGGCCCGGCGCTGGCCGCCCCGGCGGTGGAGCGGATCAAGGCCTATGCCGGCAACCCGCCGGCTTTCGGCAGCATGGGCGAGTTCGAGACCTTCCTGCGCACCGTCTACCAGCCCTACGGCTGGCAGAGCGACGCGCAGTGGCGCAGCATGGCGGAGACCTCGGCGCGCCGCCTGCCGGACGGCAGGATCACGCCGCATTACGACCCGGCGATGGTGCGGCAGTTCTTCGTGCATCCGCGCGACTATGACCTGTGGGATGCCTACGACACGCTGGACATGCCGACGCTGGTGATGCGCGGCGCCGACTCCGACCTGCTGTTGCAGGACACCGCTGAGGAGATGACCCGTCGCGGCCCGCGCGCCGAACTTGCGGTGATCCCCGGCTGCGGCCATGCGCCGGCGCTGAACGTGCCGGCGCAGATCGCGCTGGTGCGTCGCTTCCTCGCTGTCTAGGCGGTCGATACCGCTGCCAGCGCGGCAAGCGCCGGCAGCGTCTGCACGAACAGGATGCGGCGCTGTACGGTGACCGCGCCCCAGACGCCCGCCACCGCGACGCACAGCAGGCCGAAGACCTGGAACGCCTGCGCAATCGCGGCGTCCGGATGCAGCAGGCCGACCGCCAGCGCGGCGGCCAGGAAGCCGTTGTAGCAGCCCTGGTTCGACATGGCCGGCGCGAGGATCTCCGCCTGCTCCGCGCTGAGCCCGAAAACGCGGCGGCCCCGGCCGCGGAACAGTACCGTCTCCAGCAGCACGATGTACACGTGGATCAGCAGGACGACGGCGATGAGGATGTTTGCGACGAGCGGCATGAGCGGTCTCCCTTGAATTTTCTCGAACGATAGCACGCCGCCGTGCCTTGTCGCCTCCCGGCATCCATCGAAATCTTGTATTGCCCCGGACCGAACTTTTCCCTGTGTGCGGGTTCTTGTTTCACAGATCAGGGCCACAGGGGCGCGCATGAACCAGAACGAAGTCCGGGAGTGGCCGGCGGGCGGGGGCGCGATGCAGGAGCGTATACGCGCGCATGACTGGCGCGCCAGCGGACTGGGGGAGACAGGACAGTGGCCGTCATGCCTGCGCTTGGCCGTCGACATCCTGCTGGGTCTGCCGGCCCCCGCCTTGCTGCTGTGGGGCCGGCGCGGCGCGTTGATCTACAACGAACGCTGGCGCGCGCTGGCCGGCGAAACCCGCGCAGGCGTACTGGGCAGCCATGTGACCGAAAGCGCCGACGCATTGTCGCGCCGGCATGCAGAGGCGCTGGACGCGGTGCTGGCGGGGAGAGAAGCCCGCTTCCACGACCTGGAACTCGCGTGCCCGGCGCAGCCCGGGGAACCGCCGGTCTCGCTCAGCCTCGACTACGCGCCGGTGCCGGCTGACGACGGAAAGCCGGCAGGGGCTTTCGTCGTGGCGACCGACACCACTGCCCGCATGACGCTCGGCCGCCAGTTGCAGGAGAGCCGGGCAAGGCTGGCCGCGCTCTTTGCCCGCGCGCCGGTCGGCCTTTCCGAAATCTCCGGAACGGGCCGCTTCCTCGGGGTCAACGATGCGCTGTGCCGCATGCTCGGCCGCGGCAGCGAAGACATGCTGCAGCGCACGGTGCAGGACGTGACCCATCCGGACGACGTGCCGGCCACCCTGGAGGCCTTTTCCCGCCTGCGCGAAGCCCGCGGGCCGGTGTCGCTGGACAAGCGGTATCTCGACGCCGGGGGCACGGTGGTCTGGGCGCGCAGCAGCCTGACCCTGCTTGGGCAGGGCGCGGACCGGACGGTGCTGGCGGTCACCGTGGACCTGACGCCGCACAAGCTCGCCGAACAGGCACTGGCCGAAAGCGAAGCCCGCTTCCGGGCACTGGCGGAGGCATCGCCGGCACTGATCTGGCATATCGATCCGCGCGGCAGGGTGACGTACCTGAACCAGCGCTACATGGAGATGACCGGCCGCACCGCGGAATATCTGGACAAGAACTGGGCGGCGGAGCTGCACCCGGACGAGCGCGCGGCCTATATCGAGCGGATGGCGGACGCACAACGCAGCCGGTCGCCCATCAAGCTGCGGGTGCGCGTGCGGACCGCGCACGGCAGCTGGCTCTGGCTGGAGACCCATGCCTCTCCCTGGTTCTCGGCCGGAGGCCGCTATGCGGGACACGTCGGCTTCTCGATTGACATTACCGACGTCGTGCTCGCGCAGGAAGAGCTCCAGGTCAGCAACGAACGCCTGAAACTGGCCATCGAAGGCTCGGGCGACCTCGTCTGGGACTGGGACATACCGCAGGACAAGGTGGTGTATTCGGACCGCCTGCAGGAGATGCTCGGCTACCGCCCCGGCGAAGGTTTTGATTCGCACTGCGCCTGGCAGGCCCGCATGCATCCGGATGACCGGCAGGAGGTGGCGGAAGCGCTGGCGCGCTGCCTCGACGGGCGCGCCAAGGCCTACCGCCAGGAGCACCGGGTGATGTGCCGGAACGGCGACTGGAAATGGGTGATGGCGCGCGCCATCGTCGTCGCGCGTGACAGCCACGGCGCGCCACTGCGGATGACGGGCACGATCACCGACATCTCCGAAAAGCGGAAGTCCGAGGAAGTCATCTGGCGCCATGCGAACTTCGACGGGCTGACCGGCCTGCCCAACCGGCGCCTGTTCCGCGACCGTCTCGAGCACGAGGTGCTGAAGGCGCGGCGCAACGGCCTGCCGATGGCGCTGCTGTTCATCGACCTCGACCGCTTCAAGGAAGCCAACGACCTGTTGGGGCACGACGTGGGAGACCAGTTGCTGATCGAGGCGGCCAACCGCATACGCCACTGCGTCCGTTCGTCGGATACGCTGGCGCGCCTCGGCGGCGACGAGTTCACGGCGATCCTCGCCGAGCTCGACGACCTCGCGCACGTGGAATGGATCGCGCAGAAGATCATCGCCATCCTGGGCGAGCCGTTCCGTCTCGGCGACGAGGTCGTATACCTGTCCGCCAGCGTCGGCATCACATTGTTCCCGAGCGACGCGTCCACGCCCGAGGACCTGATCCGCAATGCCGACCAGGCGATGTATGCGGCGAAGAACAGCGGTCGCTCCCGCTTCAGCTACTTCACCCCGGCCATGCAGAAGCTGGCCCAGATGCGGCTGCGCCTGATCGCCGATCTGCGCGGTGCGCTTGCTGCCGGGCAGCTGCAGGTCTGGTACCAGCCGGTGGTCGAGCTGGCCAGCGGCCGGATCGTCAAGGCGGAGGCCTTGCTGCGCTGGTTCCACCCCCGTCTCGGCAGCGTCGAACCGCAGCACTTCATCCCGTATGCCGAGGAATCCGGACTGATCAACGAAATCGGCGAGTGGGTGTTCCGCGAAGCCGCGGTGCGTTCCAGGGAATGGAGTGCCCGCCTCGACATGCCGTTCCAGGTCAGCGTGAACAAGTCGCCGGTGCAATTCCTGGCGCGCGGCCGGGACAGCGACTGGGGGCGCCATCTGAACGAACTCGGCCTGCCGGGGAACAGCATTTCGGTCGAGATCACCGAAGGCCTGCTGCTGAATGCGTCCAACATGGTGGCCGACCGGCTGCTGCAGTTTCGCGACGCCGGCATCCAGGTCGCCATCGACGATTTCGGCACCGGCTATTCATCAATGGCGTATCTCCGCAAGTTCGACATCGACTACCTGAAGATAGACCGTTCCTTCGTGCGCGAGGTCGCGGTCGACAGCGGCGACCGGGCCATTGTCCGTTCCATCATCGCCATGGCGCATGAACTCGGCATGCAGGTCATTGCGGAAGGAATCGAAACCGACGCCCAACGCGCGTCCCTGCTCGACGCCGGCTGTGATTTCGGCCAGGGTTTCCTGTTCTCGCATGCGCTGCCCGCGGAGGAGTTCGGGCGCCTCCTGCGCGCCCCGCAAGCCTCGCGCTAGCGCAGGTCATTCGGCTGCGGCCGGACGCGGCACGCGCCCCCGGCTTGCCTCGGCTTCCCCAGCACGTGCTTGGTCCGTCGCCACGCCGACACCAGGGACGCGTGTTCGCGCAGCATCGTCGTCAGCCAGCTGCGCGCCTCCAGGCTGCAGCCGGTCAATGCATTGCGCAGGACGAGGCGGCCGTTGCGCAGCGCCTGCCGTCGAGAACGGTACACCGCGATGTGGTCGAGGTCGCGCTGCACGCCCGCCAGCCGGTACTTGTACTCGTAGCGTCCCCATAGGAAGTGGTATTCCCGCCCGCCGCGTTCGATGCAGGCGCAGATGGTCAGGAAGCAGCACAGGGTGCCAAGCCGGTATTCGTCATAGGCCGGATCATGCGCGATCACCTTCAGAAAGTAGTTGCCGCCGACGCGCACATTGATTGCCCCGGCGCAGAGACGGCCGCGGAGCCGCACCGTGCTGACCAGACCGTGCCGCCTCACCATCTCGATGATGCGGCCGGTCTCCGCTTCGTCGATGTAGCTTTCATGCTGCTTCCCCTCCATCCGGGCCGCATTCATGGCGATGATGGCACGCAGATCCGCTTCGGCGGCCTGCCCGCCTTCACGGACCTCGTGGACCATGTCGGGAAACTCGCGCCGCAGCTTGTTCATGTAGCGGCTGATGTAGCTGCGGGTGGACTTGCCAAGGCGGGCGCGGTAGGCGCCGGCATCGGACGGCAGTTCCAGCACGATGTCCTCGGTGCAGTGGAAGCGCTGGTACGGCAGCGAGAGCCGGCCGCCGTGAACGGCCACCGCGTGAAACTCGATGATGTTGACGTCCGGGTACGCGGCGTAGACGTGGCGGGCGAAGCGCTCCATCTCGCCGGCATCGATCTGCAGTTGCTCGTTCAGGACGCGCACGACGCCCTTTTCGCGGCGAAACATCAGCGCCGTGGTGACGCGGCCGTTCATGCGCGCCACATAGGTGCTCGTCATGGCATCAATGCTGCCGTGCTGCGCGTGATGCAGCAGCGAGGAAAACGGATTCTGGTAGAGCCTGTCCATTTCCACCGACGCAAACCCCGGCACCGCGCCTTCATAGAGGGAGATGGTCACTTCCTGGCACTGCATTCGCTTCTCCCCGAGCGTTGTCGAGACACATTGCCCTTCCTCCGGGTGCTCCTTGGGCAACCGGTTTATGCCATCGCAAAAATGCTGCGGTCTGCGTATGACACGACGGGTCATGACGGATACAGTGACATCGCAATTCCTGACGAAGTTCACAGTGAAGTGAATAGACACTAGGCGGGCATGCGTGAACGGAACTGACTTCTTCCCTGCGTCCCCGACGGGCAACGGACGGGCAATCGACCAGCGCCTGATCGACTGCCGCCGGCACGGTCTTCCCGATGCGATCGGCGAAGAGCTGTGCCGGCTGTACGGCAATATCCACTCGTCGCCGGCACACCTGCGCGTCTACGGCGGCCTAGATACGGTCACGCAGGCCTACGTGGCAACGCATGAAGGCGGCGCGCGCGCGATCTTCCTGCTGCGGGAGGAGGGCCCGCGGCTGCGCGTGGTCAACGAAGGCATGCGGGTGGATACGGCGGCTGCCGAGGCGTTCGCGCGCTTCGTGTTCGCCACGGCCCCCGGCATCGCGGCGATCGAATTCCATGCTATCGAGAGCGCGCCGCTGTCCTTGTCCTTTCCATTGCAGCAAGCGGTCTGTACGGCCGAGATGCCGCTGGCTCTGCCGTCCACTGTCGACGCGTACATCGCCGGCCTCGGCAAGAACACGCGCCGCAACCTGCGACGGTACATGGACAAGCTGCTGCAGCGCTTTCCGTCGTTCCGCTTCGACGTGCATGAACGCAATGCGCTCGGCACGGCGGATGCGCGGGCAGTGATCGCCCTGAACCGCGCGCGCATCAACGGCAAGCAGCAGGCATATTCGATCGATGACGAGGAGGAACGTATTCTCGCGCTGCTGCAGGAATGCGGACTGGCGGGTGTCGGCCGCATCGACGGAAAGATCTGCTGCGGCGCGCTCGGCTATCGGGTCGGGGACCGGTTTTTCTTCAAGATCATCGGACACGACCCGCAGTACAACCCGTGGTCGCTCGGCATCCTCTGCTGCTTCCTGATGATCCGTGCCTGCATCGAGCGCGGCTGCAGCGAATACAACTTCATGTGGAACGAGTATGAGTACAAGTTCGCGCTCGGCGCACGCCGGCGCGAACTGGCACGGGTGGTGATCTACCGCTCGCGCCTGCACATGCTGGCCAACGGCCGCATGGCCTGCGCAGTGGCGCGCGACGCGGCACGCCATCGCGCCGCGTCGCTGCTGGAGATGGGCGGGCGCCTGCACGAACTTCCCGCCGCGACCCGCGCGGCCTTCCACCTGCTGCATGCGGCGCGCTCGCTCAAGCGCGGCCTCAGCGCCTGGCGCTCAGCCTAGCCGCACGGCATTACCCGGGCTTACCCGCCGTCTTTGTCGTCGTGCTCGCGCAACAGCAAGGCTGCCAGGCTTATCTGTTATCAAATGTGCATCAAGAAAAACGGAGGAATATCGATCGACCGGGAGGGCCGTGCCGGCTACCACTTCCGGTCGGCGCCGCCGGCAACCCGCTGCGGCAGTCCCGCCCCCTTCTCGCCACATTGACGCAAGCCGGCCAGCACCATCCCCTCTTCAGCGAAAGGTAAGCCATGAACAAGTCTTGCGCGTCTCTGCTCCGCCCGCGCCCTGCGTCACCAACCCGTACCCGCCCGATCTGGATGGCCCTGATGGCAGCCGGGATACTTTCCGCGTGCGGCGGCGGAGGCGGGGGCGGCGACGACGGTCAGGCTGGCGGCGGCAACGCACCCGGCGGATCGACGCCCGGCGGATCGACGCCGCCGCCAGCCAGCGCGGCCCCGCTGCCATCGGCCGTCGCCTCCACCGCCTCGATGGTAATGTCCTGTCCGGACGGCGCCGGCTTCCAGTGCAGCGGCAGCAGCCTGATCCGGCAGGAGAACGGCATTGCACTCACGAGTTCCGGCGTCCAGGCATACGGGCGTTCTACCAGCGACCTCGCCAGCCCGATCGCCGATGCCACCGCTGCCTTCGGCTTTGCGCCTGCCTCTGGCGGTTTGGCCGAGATACGGGTTGCAAAGAATGCGACATCGGCGGTTACCCAGGTCGCCCTGTTGCTCAGCAACCTCGGCCTGTCCTGGGACGGCGACAACGACCGGCCGCTGATCATCGAGACATTCAACCCGACCGCGGGACGCACCACCCTGACCTCGACCGGCGCACTGCAATCGGCGACGCTGCCCCCGGAAACCGACCTCGCCTTCTTCGACTATGCGTCGCGCCGCGTCAACGGTACGCAGGCCAACTACGCGAATAACCGCTACTTCCCTCGTACCAATCCGTCGCGCTGCCCGGCGGGAACGCCGCCGGGCACCTGCGCGACCACCGAGACCACGGGCCTGCAGCCCTCGCCCGGAGACTGGCGTACCGGCGGCACCACGCCCGACATCGTCAGTGCAATACGGGTGCACGGCGATGGCGACGTCCACGCGGGCAACGGCCCCGCCACCAGCAGCGGCACACCCACCTATATCACCGGCGGCACCGGCCCGGGCGTACCCTTCCCCGGCTCGAAGGGCTATCGCGGCATGGACAACTGGGGGCTGCAGTATGCGAACCTCGGCGCATGGGTGACGCAGGACACCGTCCTGATCGAGGAATGGGCCGCCCTCGGCAACGAACACAACAAGAACCGGCGCGGCATGGTGGCTTACGGCCAGGTCACCGAGCCGGCGGCGGTGCCGTCCACCGGCACCGCGTCCTATACCGGCATTGCCTATGGCTGGTATGCGCCGAATGCGACCGTCGACCCCACGCCGTTCCGCGGCGCGGCGACCGTCACCGTGGATTTTGCCACCCGGCAGGCGACGATCGCCGTGCAGAATGCGGTGACCTATGATGCGGCGGGCGCCGCGGTCCCGGTTAACTTCAGCACCGTTGCCGGCTTCGGCGCGAACGGCAGCAATGTCGCCAACTACATGACCGGCACGCTGACGGCGGGCAGCCTGAGCGGCGGCATCGGCGGAAGGCTGTTCGGCCCGGTGGCGGGCGGCGGCGCCGGAACGGGCCCGGCGGAGGCGGCAGGGACATTCACCCTGTCCGGCGGCGGCGTGACGGCCATCGGCGGCTTCCTGGCCCGGAAACAATAGCCGGCGGGCAGTCGGCCGGGCGATCGAGGACGGCGCGCCGGGGTAGGCCCGGTGCGCCGCCCGCATTTGCGGCAGGCGCATCCGGTCTGGCCCGGTGAAACCGGCAGTCCACATGCATTTTTGCTTTGCGCTACACTCGTCGGCCTGTACGCCACTCCCGAAAATCGCCATGCTGACCGCTACCCGCCCGCCGCAACTGAAGACCGTACTCATTGCCGGCGGCGTCGTGCTGACGATGGCCATGGGCGTCCGCCACGGCTTCGGCTTCTGGCTGCAGCCGATCTCGCAGGCGCACGGCTGGACCCGGGAAACCTATTCCCTCGCCCTCGCGCTGCAGAACCTGATGTGGGGCGTCTTCGGCCCGTTCGCCGGCATGGCCGCCGACCGTTTCGGCACTGCGCGCGTCGTGATCGTCGGCGCCCTGCTCTACGTTGCCGGGCTGGTCTGGATGGCGGCCGTATCAAACCCCACCGCCTTCGTGCTCGGCACCGGCCTGCTGATCGGCGCGGCGCTGGCCTGCACCGCCTTCGGCGCCATCAGCGGGATCGTCGGCCGCACCGCGCCGGAATCGCGGCGCTCCTGGGCCTTCGGCATCTCGTCGGCGGCAAGCTCGTTCGGCCAGTTCGTCATGATGCCGATCGAACAGCAGCTGATCTCGGCGGCGGGCTGGCAGGGCGCCTTCTATGTACTGGCTGCCCTGGTCGCCCTGCTGATGCTGCCGATGGCATTCGGCCTGCGCGAGATGCCGGCGGAGAAAACCAGCGGTCCGCAGCAGAGCATCTGGGAGGCCACGCGGGAAGCCTTCGCCTACCGTCCCTTCCTGTTGCTGGTGGCCGGCTACTTCGTTTGCGGCTTCCAGCTGGTGTTCATCGGCGTGCACATGCCGGCCTATCTGAAGGACAAGGGAATGACGGATCCCTCGGTCGCGGTGATGGCGCTGGCGCTGATCGGCCTGTTCAACATCTTCGGTTCCTACTACGCCGGCAAGCTCGGCGGCTTCCTGCCCAAGCGCTACCTGCTGTCGAGCATCTACTTCACCCGCGCGATCGTGATTGCACTGTTCCTGCTGGCGCCGCTGACTTCCTGGTCCGTGTATGTGTTCGCCTGTGCGATGGGCCTGCTCTGGCTGTCCACGGTGCCGCTGACCAACGGCGTGATCGCGGGCATCTTCGGGGTCAAGTACCTGTCGATGCTGTCCGGCTTCGTCTTCTTTTCCCACCAGGTCGGCAGCTTCCTCGGGGTCTGGCTGGGCGGCTACATGTTCACCCGCGACGGCAACTACAATACCGTCTGGATCATCACCATCGCGCTCGGCGTGTTCGCGGCGCTGGTCAATCTGCCAATCAACGAAAAGGCCATCGAGCGTCGCCAGCCGGCACTTGCCTGAGGAATTGCCATGGGACTGATGAAACGCGCGCTGCTCTACGCCCTGCTGGCGGCGGTGCTGGCGCTTGCGTTCGTCGGCTACCTGCGTCCCGCCTTCGTCGTCGATCTCGCCAACCGCATCGTCCTATGCTTCTGAATCTTCCGCAGGCCCGCCCGGTCGTGCAAAGCCTCGGCGCCTCGCGCATCCGCGAAGTGGCGAACGCCGGCATCGGCCTGTCCGATGTCCTGCCGTTCTGGTTCGGCGAACCCGACCAGGAAACCCCGCGCTTCATCCGCGACACCGCCAAGGACGCGCTCGACGCCGGCGACACCTTCTATACCCACAACCTGGGAATTGCGCCGCTGCGCGCTGCAATTGCCGCCTACCTTTCGACACTGCACCGTCCGCTGTCGGCGGAGCGGGTGGCCGTCACCTCCTCGGGCGTATCGGCGCTGATGCTGCTGGCGCAACTGATCGTCAGCCCGGGCGACCGGGTGGTGGCGGTGACGCCGCTATGGCCGAACCTGGTGGAAATCCCGAAGATCCTCGGGGCCGAGGTAGTGCAGGTTCCGCTGCGCTTCGGCCAGACCTGGGAGCTCGACGTGCAGCAGCTGCTGGATACCCTCACGCCGGGCACCCGCGCGGTGCTGCTGAATTCGCCCAACAATCCGACCGGCTGGGTGATCGGCGCCGACCAGCAGGAGCAGATTCTTGCGCACTGCCGAAAACACGGCATCTGGATCCTCTCCGACGACGTGTACGAACGCCTGGTCTACGACACGCCGCCCGGGACGCGTGGCTGCGCCCCGTCCTTCCTCGATATCGCGGCGCCGGAGGACCGGCTGGTCAGCGCCAACAGCTTCTCCAAGTCCTGGCTGATGACCGGGTGGCGCCTCGGATGGGTGGTGGCGCCGGAAGCGCTGATGGGCGACTTCGGCAAGCTGGTCGAGTACAACACTTCCTGTGCGCCCGGCTTCGTGCAGCGGGCGGGTATTGCCGCCGTCGAGCGTGGCGAGGATATCGTCGCCCACACCATACAGCGCTACCAGGCCGCACGCGACTTCCTGTACACCCGGCTGAACGCGCTGCCCGGTGTCGCCACACCCCGCCCGAAGGGCGCCATGTACCTGTTCTTCCGCGTCGACGGCGTGCAGGACACCCTGGCCCTGTGCAAGCGGATGGTCAGCGAAGCCGGGCTCGGCCTGGCGCCGGGGAGCGCCTTCGGCCCGGAAGGCGAAGGCTATGTGCGCTGGTGCTTCGCCAGCTCCATCGAGCGGCTGGACGAAGGCGCACGGCGGCTGGAGAAATTCCTGCAAGGCCGGCGGGGCGCCTGACGACAAGCCCGCCGGCCCGGCTGCCGTAAAATACGCCGATGGACATTTCCCTCTCTGAACTCGAACAGGCGATCAACCACTGGCGCGCGCTGCGGCCGTCGACAGGGGAAGAGCATGCGCTCTCGCCGGAAGTCAACACGCTCGCCACCGTCTACGCGCTGATGATCTACCAGAAGAGTCGCAGCGTGCCGGAAGCCGCGCTCGCGCCAGCCGTGCGGCAGCTGCTGGAAAGCTGGCGCAAGACGCGAGTCGTCCAGCCGGGCTGACCGCGGAATGATGCGCGGACCCGCGCCAGCGGAATCTGTCGCACTTGCCGCTCAAGCGGCAAGATGGCGCGCTTGGCGCCGCGGCGCCGCTTCGGCAGGCGCAGGCTTGGGCTTCCGGTGCAGCCGGTGCGCCTGCCCGGCATAGTCGCTCTCGACCAGCGCCCGCGCTTGCGCCGCATTTAGTCCCCTTTCGCACAGCCATTCCCCCACGAGCGCCGCCAGCCGGTCCAGTGCGATGCGGTGCGTGGCGTCGGTGTTGCGGTACAGCCAGTCCGACAACGCGAGGAAATTGGCGAATGGGGCGTCCGCAAGCAGCACCGGCAGCGTATGGGCAAAGCGCCCCGAATTCGCCACCAGGTCCCAGTAGCGGGCGAAACGCTGCAGGCGCTGCATGGTATTGAAGTCGATCCGGTCGGTTGCCAGCACGGTGTACGGCGGCGCCGGGTCGAAGACCATGCCGTAGGCCTCGGTATGCCGGATGATCGGGGTGCCCCGCAGGCGCTTGAGGATGCCGAACTGGATCTCGTGCGGCGCGAGGGCGACGAGGCGGTCGAAGCCGCGGGCGAAGCTCTCCAGGTCCTCCCCCGGCAGCCCGGCAATCAGGTCCACGTGCAGGTGGGCGTGCGAGTGCATGCGCAGCCAGCGGATATTGTCGGCGGACTTCTCGTTGTCCTGCTTGCGGCTGATCGTCGCCTGCACCGCCGGGTTGAAGCTCTGGATGCCGATCTCGAACTGCAGCGTCCCCGGCGGAAACCTGCTGATGGCCTCCTTCAGCGCCTCCGGCAGATGGTCGGGCACCACCTCGAAATGCGCGAACACCGGATCGTCCGGATGCGCCTCCAGCTTGTCGAGGAAGAACTGCATGATGCGCAGGCTGGCGCGGATGTTGAGATTGAAGGTGCGGTCGACGAACTTGAACAGCCGCGCGCCGCGCGCGTGCAGGCCCTCCAGCGCGGCCAGGAACTGGTCGAGATCGAACGGCCACGCCGTCTTGTCCAGCGACGACAGGCAAAACTCGCACTTGAACGGACAGCCGCGCGACGCTTCGACATACAAGGTCCGGTGCGCAATGTCCTCGTCGCTGTAGCTGGCATACGGCAGCCGGATCTCTTCGAGCCGCGGCTGCACCCCCGCATGGATCTTCATCAGCGGCTGCGGCCCGTGGAGAATCTGTCTGCACAGCGCGGGGAAGGTAACGTCGCCCCAGCCGGTGACGAGGAAATCCGCCAGCTGCACGATGGGCTGCTCCCCGGGCTCGTACGACACCTCCGGTCCGCCGAGCACGATCCTGACCTGGGGCGCCACGCGCTTGAGCATCGCGACCACGCGGGTGGTTTCCTCGACGTTCCAGATATACACGCCGAAGCCGACGATGCGCGGCTGCTTCTCCAGCAGGCGCTCGACCACGTCGGCGGTCTTCGCGCCGATCACGAACTCCATCAGCTGCGTTTGCGGCTGCAGCTCGGCCATGTTGGCGTAGAGGTAGCGCAGGCCAAGGGAGGCGTGGGTGTAGCGGGCGTTGAGAGTGGAGAGGAGGATGGTCATGGTGGGGGGCTTGCGGGGCACAAGGGGCATTTTACGCTTTTCTCTTTGGCGCCCGGATGGTGACCAGGGTGGACTTGATCATGTCGCTTGCAGGGCGAACCGGCAGCGGGAAGCGAGAGTAGTTTGTCTCCGGCCCGCACAAGTTTGTTTCGCAAAGCGGCACTTCCAAGGCCAACTTCAACCACCATCCCTACTGCGCGTTGCGTGAATAGTGCGCTTCCTCATAGCCGTCGGCAATGGTTCAAGTACGCAAACGATCCAGCAATGCCAGGTTGCCGGGGTTCAAAGATGCAGTTGCAGTGGCAGTTTCCCTCGAGCGAAAGAGGAACAGCTCTGGCAATAAAAAAAGTCGTCTCGACGGCAGACGACTTTCTTACGCAAGGCAGGCACAAAGGCATCGAAGAGAAGCAGTACCGAAAGCACTGCTCGAACAGCCAGGTTACCCCTTCGCCATCTCCTTCTCCTGCAACGCCCTCCACATCACCTTCCCCGTTGCCGACTTCGGCAACACTTCTACAAACTCCACCATCTTCGGCACCTTGTAGGCCGCCATTTTCTCCTGCGCCCATTTGATGATGTCCTCGGCGACCGCATCCGCGCCCGCCCGCTTGACCACCACCGCCTTCACCGTCTCGCCCCGATAAGGATCGCGCGCAGCGATGATGCAGCACTCCTGCACCGCGGGATGCTGGTACAGCATCGACTCCACCTCCGCCGGCCAGACCTTGAAACCGCTGGCGTTGATCATGCGCTTGAGGCGGTCGGTGAAGAAGAAGAAACCTTCCTCGTCCATGTAGCCGAGGTCGCCGGAGCGGAAGAAGCGCTTGCCGTCGAGCTCGGCGAACGACTCCTCGGTCTTCTTCGGGTCGTTCCAGTAGCCCTGGAACACCTGCGGCCCGTTGATCCAGATCTCGCCGACTTCGCCCTGCGGCAGCTCCTTCAGCGTGACCGGATCGACGATGCGGGAGTCGACGTTCAGGTAGGGCACGCCAAGGCATTGCTGCTTCATGCGGTTGGGCGGGTTCACGTGGGATGCCGCCATGGTCTCGGACAGGCCGTAGCCTTCCATGTACTGCTGGCCGGTGAGGTCAAGCATCTTCTGCGCAATTGCGGCAGGCATGGCGGCGCCGCCGCCGGAGATGCGCTTGAGGCCGGAGATGTCGTACTCGGACAGGCGCGGGTTCGACAGGAAGTCGATCATCATGGTCGGAATCAGCGTCCAGGTGGTCACCTTGTAGCGGGTGATCAGCTGGCCGGCGGCGTCGCGATCCCAGCGCGGCAGCACGACGATCGCGCCGCCGGTATAGATCATCGCGTTCATCACCGATTGCATGCCGGTCACGTGGAAGAACGGCAGCACCGCCAGCGTCACATGGTCGGGCGCCATCGGGCCGGACCAGGTCGGGCTGGCGACCGCGTTGAACATCACCGAACGGTGGGTATGGACGCAGCCCTTGGGCTTGCCGGTGGTGCCGGAGGTGTACGGCATGCAGGCCAGATCGTCGGGCCCGGCGAGATGCGGTCCCGGCGCCTGCTGCTCGGCCAGCGCCTGGGTCCAGGAGATGATGCCGTCGGTCGCCGGGAACGCATACGGCGCGCGCACGAAATCAGGCAGGTTCAGATCGGTCTGCGTGCGCACGTAGTCGGCGTAGGCGGCGACCACGCCATGACGCAGGCTGCCCTTGCCGACCAGCGGCGCGACGCGCGCGAAGATCTCCTGCGAACCGATCACGACCTTGGCGCCGCTGTCCTCCACATAGTGCTGCAGCTCGTCGGTCATCAGCATCGGGTTGACCGGCACCACCATCGCGTCGGCCCGCATGATTGCGTAGTAGGCAATGATGAACTGCGGACTGTTCTGCATGTCGAGCAGCACGCGGTCGCCGCGCTGCACGCCGCAGACCTTCTGCAGGTAACCGGCAAGCGCCAGGACATCAGCATGCACTTCTGCATAGGACAGCACGGTGTCATAGAAGATGATCGCCGGGCGGGACGGGTAGCGCAGCGCGGATACCTGGAGATTGGTGTAGACGCTGGTGTCGGGCGTGGAAATGGCGTGCGGCATGCCCGTGGGCCAATGGGCGTGGTGCAGGGTGTTCATGTGTCTCCGTATCTGTTTTTTTGTAGTCGGGAAAGCGATTATAGGCCGTGACCGTACAGGTTGCAGGACGGCGGCATTTGTGCTCGAGGGCACCATTCTGCATGCTGCCGGCGCCGCGCGTCAGGGCCACGCCCATTCGCTTTGATCCCGGTTAAACATGCGTTTTACGCGGCGCCAAACAGGCACCGCGATGGTGCAGCGCGGGAACCATCCGGTGCCAGGCCTGCCTACCTGTTCCACTGCTGGACGGGGAATGCCATGCAATCCAACATCAAGCCCTTTGGCGGCCGTCCGCGCATCGCGCTTGTGCTGCAGGGCGGAGGCGCGCTCGGCGCCTACCAGGCCGGGGTTTACCAGGCAATGCACGAGCACGGGCTGGAACCGGACTGGGTGGTCGGCACGTCGATCGGCGCGATCAACGCCGCGCTGATCGCCGGCAATGTGCGCGGACGACGGGTCGAGCGACTGAAGTCCTTTTGGGACGAGGTGGCGCACCGCGACCTGCTCGACATGCGCAGGGTGCCCGACGTTGTGCGGCGCTTCAACATCCTGATCACCACCTTTCATGCGCTTGCCGCCGGGGTGCCGGGCTTCTTCACACCGCGCTGGGCAAGTCCGTTTGCCTTCGGCCTGCCCGTCGCGCCGGACGAAGCGAGTTTCTACGACACGCGCGCGCTGGAGCAGACGATGGCGCAGCTGGTGGACGTCGACTACCTGAATGCGCCCGGCGGCATGCGGATGACGGTCAGTGCGATCCGGGTCACCTGCGGCCGCCTGGAAAATTTCGATACCGCGCGCGGCTACGTCGGCCTGCCGCATGTGATGGCGAGCGGCGCCTTGCCGCCGGGGTTCCCGCCGGTGCGGGTGGACGGCGACCTGTACTGGGACGGCGGCCTGTACTCGAATACGCCGCTGGAGATGGTGCTGGCCGACGAACCGCGGGTGAACACCACCTGCTTCATGGTCGACCTGTGGAGCGCGGAGGGGCCGGAGCCGGTGACGCTGGAGCAGGTCCATACGCGGCAGAAGGACGTGATGTATGCATCGCGTTCGCGCCGGCATATCGACGCCTACCTGCGCGGGCATTGCCTGCGCCGGCTGGTACGCCTGCTGCGCGACAAGGTGCCCGAGGGCGCGCTGAGCGACGAGGAGCAGCGCGAACTGGATGCCGTCGGCGCCGACACCACGATGCACATCGTGCGCCTGGCCTATGCCGGGCGCGACTGGCAGATGGCGTCGAAAGACATCAACTTCTCGCGCGGCTCGATCGAATGGCGCTGGGAACAGGGTTACCAGGACGCGCTGCGCGCGATCGAGGATGGCGCCTGGCGCCGGGCGACGACGGAGGGCGGCGGCGTTCTGGTGCACGAGACCACGCCGGACGGGCAGGCCAATCGCCTCTCCGGCTGAGGCCGCAACGCAGTCATTCCCTGGCACTGCAACGATACGGAGGAAAGATGAAACTCTACTACGCCCAGGGTGCATGCTCGCTGTCGCCGCACATCGTGCTGTGCGAGGCCGGCCTGCAGTTCGACATCGAGAAAGTCAGCCTGCGTGACAAGACAACGGAAGCCGGCAACGACTACAACGACATCAACCCCAAGGGTTACGTGCCCGCGCTGCAGCTTGACGGCGGCGAGATGCTCACCGAAGGTCCGGCGATCGTGCAGTACATTGCCGACCAGGTCCCGGACCGCCGGCTGGCCCCGCCGGCGGGAAGTCTCGAGCGGTACCGGCTGGTCGAGTGGCTCAGCTTCATCTCCACCGAAATCCACAAGACCTTCTCGGGCTTCTTCAAGCCCGACACCCCGGACGCCGCAAAGCAGGTGTTGCACACGCAGCTCGCGCGCCGCTTCGACTACGTCGAGCAGCAGCTGCAGGGACGCGACTACCTGAGCGGCGACACGTTCAGCGTGGCCGATGCCTACCTGTTCACCGTCGTCAGCTGGAGCAAGCCGCTGCAGATCGACCTCGCCCGCTGGCCCAATATTCAGGCTTACCTGCAGCGTGTCGCCGCGCGCCCCGCGGTGCAGGCGGCGCTGCAGGCCGAAGGCCAAAGCCGGCATTAAGGAGCAAGCGCGCCGGAACAGCAGCGTCCCGCTGCCGCGTCCGCCACGCCGGCGGGCACGAAAGTCCCCGCTACCGCGCTGCAGGCGGATCCGGTTCTGCCGGCGCAGTCCCTGCCGCCCCTCGTCCGGAGACAAGGATCACGCGCCGTGCGCTCCTGCGCCCGATGGACTACAGTGTCATCGAAAGGAAGGGTGGCAATGGCAAACGACAGCGGCGGCCGCATGCCGGCAATATTCATCGGGCACGGCAGCCCGATGAATGCACTGGAGGACAATCGCTGGACGGCTGCATGGCGTAACCTTGCCGTCGCGATGCCGAGGCCGAAGGCCATCGTCGTCGTCTCTGCCCACTGGCTTACAAACGGCACGGCCGTGACGGCGATGCCGTTCCCGCCGACCATCCACGACTTCCACGGATTTCCGAGGGCGTTGTTCGACATGCGCTATCCGGCGCCGGGCGACCCGCTGCTCGCGCGTCGCATACAGGCACTGCTGGCGCCGGTCGAGGTCGTGCCGGACCGGGAATGGGGACTCGACCACGGCACATGGTCGGTGCTTGCCAGGGCCTTCCCCGCCGCCGACATCCCGGTGCTGCAGCTCAGCATCGACGCCACCCGCCCGGCGGCGTGGCACCTGGAAACCGGAAGACGGCTTGCGGCCCTGCGCGAGGAAGGCGTGCTGCTGATGGCAACCGGGAACGTCGTGCATAACCTGCGCATGATGCGCCGGGACGGCGAGCCGTACGACTGGGCCCGGCGATTCGACGACAGGGTGCGCGAACTGCTGCTGGCCGGCCGGGTCGATCAGCTCGCGTCTTATGCCGATTGGGGCCAGGACGCGCTGCTCTCCGTGCCGACCGCCGAGCATTTCCTTCCGCTGCTGTACGTGGCGGGCGCCCTGCAACCGGACGAACGGGTCGAAATCGCCGCCGACGGCTTTGCCCTCGGCGCCATCAGCATGCTCAGCGCTGTCGTGGGCCCCATCGACGCCGACAAGGAAACCGGCGCGGCGCCGGCCGGCGGCACGGGCTACAGCGTCTGATCCATTTCCTGCGACGGACAGCTGTCGGCCTGGTGGCGGCGCACCACACGCGCCGGCACCCCTGCCACCGTGCAATGCGGCGGCACCGGGTGCAGCACCACGCTGCCGGCGGCCACCTTGCTCATCGCGCCGATCTCGATGTTGCCGAGAATGGTGGCGCCCGCGCCGATCATGACGCCGGTGCGGATCTTCGGATGGCGGTCGCCATGCTCCTTGCCGGTGCCGCCCAGGGTCACGTTCTGCAGGATGGACACGTTGTCCTCGATCACCGTGGTCTCGCCGATCACGACGCCGGTGCCGTGGTCGATCATGACGCCCGCGCCGATCCGTGCGGCGGGGTGGATGTCGACGGCAAACGTGACGGATGCCTGGTTGGCCAGCGCGAACGCCGCTTCACGACGCCCGCCTTGCCACAGCGCATGGGCGATGCGATAGGCCTGCAAGGCCTGGAAGCCCTTGAGGTTGAGCAGCACATGCAGGTAGTCGGGACAGGCGGGGTCGCGCTCCTGCACCGCCAGCAGGTCGGCGGTAAAGCGCCCTACCGCATCCGGGTGCTCGGCCAGCACCGATCCCATCAGGTCGCAAAGCGCTTCCTCGTCCAGGTCTGCGCAGGCCATGCGGCGCGCGAGGATCGCCGCCAGCGCCGCCGGCAGCGACCTGTGCGCCAGCACCAGCGACTGCAGCCGCGCCCGCAGCAGCGGTTCCCGGCCTGCAGCCTGCTCTGCGGCCTGGCGTATTGCCGACCAAAGCAGGGCGGCGTCCGGCTGCGCGTCTTCGCTCATCACGAGCACGGGGCGCGACGAGGCTGGCGCGTCGAGGCGACGCTGGCTGGCTTGTGCTCCATCCATGGCTTTCCTTTCCTGCGCCGTCAGGCGGCGCCCTAAAAACACGATGGCCGCAGGTTTTTCAACGCTGCGGCCATCGGACTCTGACGAAATGCGCACCCGCTATTCGGCAAGCCCCGGTGGCCGCCGAAAACAACAAGTCAACAGGGAAACAAGTCGTGCGCGCATGCGTCTAAACGAAAAATGGATATGAATATGCGGATCCTGCTGTCGGGACCATTAGAGCATATTTCCGGCGTCGCCGCGCGGCGGCGACAGGGGCAGGATGCATACAACCGACATGAAAAAACTACGCATCGGGGTTATCTCGGACACCCATAATCTGCTGCGGCCGGAGGCGCGCTTCGCGCTGGCGGGAGTGGACCGCATCATCCACGCCGGGGACATCTGCGGCCCGGCGGTCCTGGAGCAGCTCGCCGCCATCGCGCCGGTCCTGGCGGTGCGCGGCAACAACGACCGCGGCGACTGGGCAGAGGACCTGCCGCATCGTCTGGTAGAGGAGATCGGGGGCGTGCGGGTGCTGGTGGTGCACGACAAGGCGGACGTCGGCGCAGCGGACGCCGCGTCCGGCGCCATGGTGGTGATCACCGGGCATTCACATCGGCCGAATATTGCCAGGGAGGGAGGCGTGCTCTATCTCAACCCTGGCAGCGCCGGGCCGCGCCGATTTCGCCTGCCGGTATCGCTGGCCATACTGGAGATTGCGGACGGCACCCCCACGGCCCGGGTGCAAATGCTCGAGGTGGACTGAAGAGATGGACCGGGCGCCGGTACGGCAGCCGCCGCCATCGTCAGTGCAGGATGCCCTTGAACGGTTCGTTCTCCAGCAGATGCGCCCGGTCCGGGCATAGCGGCTCGGGCGGCAGCTGCATCTCGGCCTGGGTGCCCTTGATGCTGTTGCGGAACATCGCGGCGCCGACCAGCAGCAGGCGCTGCATGTCCTGTTCGGAGATCCGCGACTGCAGTTCATCGACGGTGGCGGCAAAGGCCTTGGCCACCCCTACCGGATCGACATCCTCGGTCTCGACCTGCGTGATGAAGTTGAGTATTTCGGCGCGGTCCATGTGTCTCCCCTGTTGGCTACTCGCTGCGGGCGCGTCCGGCCACAGCATGTGCAACGCCATCCCCGGCGGGAGCGGCGCGCACGGTGCCCAAGTGTGACACCGTGCCGTCGTGCCGGTTCAGGGCGTGCCGCGGATATCGGTATCCGTCCTGCCCCTGCCTCCGCTCGGGACGCGGGGCATTCGGTTAAGATGGCCTCCCGACACGAAGGAGGATCACATGCTGCAACTGCGACCGAACTGCGAATGCTGCAACAAGGACCTGCCGCCGGCGACCACCGAGGCGCGCATCTGCACTTTCGAATGCACGTTCTGCGCCGAGTGCGCCGATGTGCGGCTGAAGGGCGTATGCCCCAACTGCGGCGGCGAGCTGCTGGCGCGTCCGCGGCGGCCGGCCGAAAAGCTGGCGCGTTATCCGGCATCGAACGAGCGGGTGTACAAACCGGAAGGGTGTGCAGCGGCGCAGTAGCAGACAGGTTTTCACCCCGCAATCACCGCGGTCGCCGCGTCTCGCTGCAGCGGCGTCACTGCGTTACGCGCCGCCTAGTAGAGCTGCTCGCCCTGCTGCGCGCCGCCGCGCACGTCGGTATGGCCGAGCATGCTCAGCGCAAGCGCCTCCGCCACCTTGATCCCGTCCACCGCGGCCGACAGGATGCCGCCCGCGTAGCCGGCGCCCTCGCCTGCCGGGAACAGCCCGCGTGTATTCAGACTCTGGAAGTTGTCGAGGCGCTTGACGCGCACCGGGGACGAGGTGCGGGTCTCGACGCCGGTCAAGACCGCGTCATGCAGCGCGTAGCCGCGTATCTGCCGGTCGAACGCCGGCAGCGCTTCGCGGATCGCCTCGATCGCATAATCGGGCAGGGACGGACCCAGGTCCGTCATGTGCACGCCCGGCTTGTAGGATGGCTGGACCGAGCCGAGTTGCGTGGACGCCCTGCCGGCCACGAAATCGCCGAGCAGCTGGCCGGGCGCATCATAGGTGCGCCCGCCGAGCACGAAGGCCCGCGACTCCAGCTCGCGCTGGAAGTCGATGCCGGCCAGCGGATGGCCCGGATAGTCCTCGGGTGTGATGCCGACCACGATGCCGCTGTTGGCGTTGCGCTCGTTGCGGGAGTACTGGCTCATGCCGTTGGTCACCACGCGCTCCGGTTCCGACGTCGCCGCGACCACGGTGCCCCCCGGGCACATGCAGAAGCTGTAGACCGAGCGGCCGTTGCGCGCGTGGTGCACCAGCTTGTAGTCCGCGGCGCCGAGCAGCGGATGGCCGGCAAACTTGCCGAAGCGGGCGCGATCGATCAGCGACTGCGGATGCTCGGCACGAAAGCCGATCGAGAACGGCTTGGCCTCCACGTAGACGCCGCGGTCGTACAGCATCTGGAAGGTATCGCGCGCGCTGTGGCCGACCGCGAGCACCACGTGGCCGGTGGCGATGTGCTCGCCGCCTTCCAGCACCACGCCCCGCATCTGCCCGTTCTCGATGTCGAGGTCGACCACCCGGGACTCGAAGCGGAATTCGCCGCCGAGCGACTCGATGGTGGCGCGCATCGCCTCCACCATCTTGACCAGCCGGAAGGTGCCGATGTGCGGCTTGCTCACGTACAGGATCTCTTCGGGCGCATGGGCCTTCACGAATTCGGTCAGCACCTTGCGTCCGTAGTGCTTCGGGTCCTTGATTTGGCTGTGCAGCTTGCCGTCGGAAAAGGTGCCGGCGCCGCCCTCGCCGAACTGCACGTTCGATTCCGGGTTGAGCTCGCGCTTGCGCCACAGCCCCCAGGTGTCCTTCGTGCGCTCGCGCACCACCTTGCCGCGCTCCAGCACCAGGGGCCGGAAGCCCATTTGCGCCAGGATCAGCGCGGCGAAGATGCCGCAGGGGCCGAAGCCGATGACGACCGGCCGCTCCTTCACCGCGGCCGGCGCCTGGCCGACGAACTTGTAACTGGTGTCCGGCGCGATGCCGACATGCGCGACGGGGCCGAGCCGCGCCAGCAGCGCCGCCTCGTCCCGCACTTCGACATGCAGCGTGTAGACGAGCGTGATCGCGCTACGCTTGCGGGCGTCGTAGCCGCGCCGGAAGATGGTGAAACCGAGCAGGTCCTGCGCAGGTATCTGCAGGCGTTCCAGGATGGCGGCGGTCAGGTCCGCCTCGGGATGGTCGAGCGGAAGGATTACGTTGGTCAGTCGCAGCATGCGGGGTATTCCGGGTAGATGGGGCCGGCCGGCCCTGCCGGGCGGCGGCGCGCCGGCATGGAGTGCATCGCCTGCGCCGGCAGGCCGCCATTCTACCCCAGCCCCCTGCTGCGGAGGCGGCCTCAGCCCCCGTACTGGTCGCGCAGGCTCTTCACCTGGTCATGGTTCTTCAGCACGCCCTGGTACTGCTTCTCGATCATGCTGCGGATCTCGGCCGGCAGATCCTTCTTCAGCGCCGCCTGGTAGCTGGATTTCGCATAGTCCTCGCCGCGCTCGCATTCCTGCAGGACGGCCTTGTCGTCCTTGCCGGTCAGCATGGACTTGACGTCGAGCCAGCGGCGGTGGATGGCGCCGCCCAGTCCGCTCGAGGTCTCCGGGTTGCCGCCGTGGTTGCGCACTGCCTGCTGCAGCTCGAGCACGGCTGCCGCGCAGCTCTGCGCCCGGTTGGCAAAGAAGGTCTTCAGGGAAGGGTCTGTCGCGTGGTCGGCGCAGCTGCGGAAGCCGTCTTCGCCGTCCTTGCTGGTTTCGATCAGGTCGTTCAGGGTCGAGATGATGTCGTCGTTGTTCATTTGTGCTCCCGTTTCGATTGAAGGGCGCAGGCGCCCGGCCGGCGTGGCCGGGGGCTGCGCATGCTGGATGAAGGAAGTGGAAGTGCCTCAGCGGCTGCCGCCGCCGCTGTTGGACGAGCCGCTGGTGCCGCTCACGCCCGACGAACCGGAGGGCGCGCCGCCGCCGGGGCTGGCCGAGCTGCTGCTCGTTGCACCGCTGCTGGTGGCGCCGGGCGAGCTGCCCGAGCCGGAGGAGCCGCTGCCGGCGGAGCCGCCGGACGAGCCGTCGCTTGCGCTGCCTGCGCCACCCGAGGAACTGCCGCTAGCGCCGGACGACTTGCCGCCCGAGCCCTTCTTGCCGCTCTGTTCCTGCGCCATCGTCAGATGCTGCTCGACGATCGGCGTCACCTTCTTCACGTGTGCCTGCAGTTCCGGATCCTTCGCGCTCTTCTGCGCCTTGGTCAGCAGCTGGTGCGTGTTCTTGTGGTCGCGGACACCGCCCTGCGCCATATACATCTTGTCGAACTTCTCGCCTTCGAGCACGGAGAGGGCCTTCATTGCCGCCTTGTGCTTGGCGTCCGGCTCGGTCGGCAGGGTCACGCCCTTGGACTGGGCCAGTTGTTCCAGCTCCTTCTGCGCGGTGGTATGGTCGTCGATCATCTTCTGCGCGAAGGCTTTCACCTGGTCGTTCTGTGACTGCTTCAGCGCCAGTTCGCCGGTGGCGATCTCGGACAGGTTGGCATGGGCGAGGTCGCGCATCATGTTCTGCTCGGCCTTGCTCAGCGATGACTTGGCGGAATCGCCCTTGGCGGCGCTCGACTGGGTCGCTCCGCCGCCGCCTGCCGGCGTCGTGCCTGCGGACGACTGGGCATGGACGGATGTGGCGCCGAACAGCAATGCCAGGGCGGCGACGCTGAGCAAATGGTGGGATTTCTTCATGTTCAGTTCTCCTTGGTAAGCAACAAAGCATTAACCTGCGGGATGAAACAGCGAGAACGTGACGCAATCCGCATGCCAGTCTTGCAAGGTGCGCATCCTCAGTGGCTTACCGGGCGATTGGCGCAGGGAAGTTGTAGAAGCGGGCAATGCACCCGGAAAAAATTACAGCGGGCGCAAGCGGACCCGCCGTGCGCGCTCCAGGCGCCGCCGCCGCGGAATGAATGAGATTGCCATGGGGACGGCGCTGCCGCCCCACTGCAAAAAAAAATGCCAGGGTTCTCACCCTGGCATCAACTCTTGCCGGATTGCTCCGGCAAGCGCCCATGAAAGAGAAGTACATAGCCAGGCAGGGCAAGCGACGAGCACAAGCCGTGCCGGTAGGCGAAGGATGCCGCGCGCCTCGCGGCGCTCCCCATAGGCGGCACCCCTGCAAGCCTCAGCTACGCTCCCTCTTTTCGCTTCTGCATTCCTGCGTATGCAACACCTTCCCGGCAGGATCGACGGTCTCCAGGACCACGTCGAATCCCCAAAGCCGGGCCACATGCTTGAGCACCTCGTCGGTCTGGCCATTGAGCGGGCGCCGCAGGTACTGGTTGTGGCGCAACGTCAGCGACCGCTGTCCGCGGGTGTCGACCGACCACACCTGGATGTTCGGCTCGCGATTGCCGAGGTTGTACTGGCCCGCGAGCTGCTCGCGCACATGCCGGTAGCCATCCTCGTCATGGATGGCCGCGATCTTCAGGTGCTCGTCCTGGTCGTCGTCCAGCACCGAGAAGAAATGAAAGTCGCGGATCAGCTTGGGCGACAGGTACTGGGCGATGAAGCTTTCGTCCTTGAAGTTGCGCATCGCAAAATCGAGCGTCTTCTTCCAGTCCGACCCCGCCATGTCCGGGAACCAGCGGCGGTCCTCCTCGGTCGGGTCTTCGCAGATGCGACGGATGTCGCGCATCATCGCGAAGCCAAGCGCATAGGGATTGATCCCGCTGAAGTACTTGCTGGTCACCGGCGGCTGGTAGACGACATTGGTGTGGCTTTGCAGGAACTCCATCATGAAGCCGTTGCCCACCACGCCCTCGTCGTACAGCTGGTTGAGGATGGTGTAATGCCAGAACGTCGCCCAGCCTTCGTTCATCACCTGGGTCTGCCGCTGCGGGTAGAAGTACTGCGAGATCTTGCGCACGATGCGCACCACCTCGCGCTGCCAGGGTTCCAGCAGCGGCGCGTACTTCTCGATGAAGTACAGCAGGTTCTCCTGCGGCTCGGCCGGAAAACGGCGAACCTCCTTTTCCTGCTCCACGACTTCCTTGCGCGGCAGCGTGCGCCACAGGTCGTTGACCTGGGACTGCAGGTAGCGCTCGCGCTCCTCCTGGCGCTCGCGCTCCTCGGCCATCGACAGCTTGGCCGGGCGCTTGTAGCGGTCGACGCCGTAGTTCTGCAGCGCATGGCAGGAGTCGAGCAGCAGCTCCACCTCCTCCACGCCGTAGCGCTGTTCGCACTCGGCGATGTAATTCTTGGCAAACACCATGTAGTCGATGATCGCTTCCGCGTCGGTCCAGGTGCGGAACAGGTAATTACCCTTGAAGAAGGAGTTGTGGCCGTAGGAGGCGTGGGCGATCACCAGCGCCTGCATCGTCAGGCTGTTCTCCTCCATCAGGTAGGCGATGCAGGGATTGGAATTGATGACGATCTCGTAGGCCAGGCCCATGTGGCCGCGCTTGTAGCTCTTCTCGGTTGCCAGGAACTGCTTGCCGAAGGACCAGTGGCCGTAGGAGACCGGCATGCCGACCGACGCGTAGGCATCCATCATCTGCTCGGCGGTGATCACCTCCAGCTGGTTGGGATAGGTATCGAGGCCGAAGTCCGACGCCACCCGGCCGATCTCGGCGTGGACCTGCTCGATCAGTTCAAAGGTCCATTCGGACTGGTCGGGCAGGCGGAAGCGCTGCGCCTTCTTGCGGCCGGGCTTGCGTGCCGTTTTCCGGCCCGGATCTGCGGTGATGGTTGTCGTCATTTCGGCTGCTTCTTGAACAGTTCACGGAATACCGGATAGATGTCTGCCGGCGACTCGATTTTCTGCATCGCGAAGTGCGGGCACAGCGGCGGGATCTGCGTGTATTCCTCCCACAGGTTCTGCGGCTCGCCCTCGGTGATCTCCACGTAGGCGTAGTACTGCACCATCGGCAGGATGCGGCTGAGCAGGAGCTCGCGGCAGGTGGTGGAGTCGTTGTCCCAGTTGTCGCCGTCCGATGCCTGCGCCACGTACACGTTCCAGTCGCTGCTGGCGTAGCGCTCCTCGACGATCTTGCCCAGCAGGTGCAGGGCCGAGGACACGACGGTGCCGCCCGACTCGCGCGAGTTGAAGAACTCGTCCTCGCTGACCTCGGTCGCCTGCGTATGGTGGCGGATGAACACCAGCTCGATCTTCTCGTAGGCCCGTTCGAGGAACAGGTAGAGCAGGATGAAGAAGCGCTTGGCGGCATCCTTCTTCTGCTGGTCCATCGAGCCCGACACGTCCATCACGCAGAACATGACCGCCTGGCTGGACGGCTTGGGCACCTTGATGCGGTTGCTGTAGCGCAGGTCGATCGGATCGAGGAAAGGAATCGCATTGAGCTTGATGCGCAGCGCATGGATTTCCTTGCGCAGCGCGAGAATGCGGTGATCGTCCTCGAACGCGGTGCGCGACAGCTCGGCCATCTCCTGCTCCGCCTCCTTCAGTCGCTTGCGCGACTTGCCGCCGACCGCGATGCGGCGGCCGATCGCACCCCGCATCGAGCGCAGCACGTGGATGTTGGTCGGCGTGCCGGAGATGGTGTAGCCCGCGCGCTGGGTACGGAACTCCGTGATCGACTTCAGCTGGGTCTTGACGAGGTTGGGCAGTTCGAGGTCCTCGAAGAAGTAATTCATGAACTCTTCGCGGGTCAGTTCGAAGGTGAAGTCGTCCTCGGTGATCTCCTCGCTGTTGCCCGCACGGCCCTTGCCCGATCCGCTGCCGCCCTTCGGCCGCTGCACCAGGTCGCCCTTCTGGTATTCCCGGTTGCCCGGGCGGACCACTTCCCAGACGCCGCCCTGCGCGTGGCCGAAGCTGGGTTCGTTGATGTCCTTGACGGGGATGGATATTTTCTCGCCCTTCTCGATGTCGGTGATCGAGCGGCCCTTGATGGCGCGCGCAACGGCATCCTTGATCTGGCCCTTGTAGCGCCTGAGGAAGCGCTCGCGGTTGCCAGCGGACTTGTTCTTGCCTTGCAGTCGCCGGTCGATGAGGTAAGCCAAGATGCCTCCTGATACTGTATGGGCGTTCACGCTCCCGCGCCGCCCGGCGGCGCGGGAGCCAGCGCCGCCTGCGTGGGCGGCGCCTTATCTACAACGTCGTCGGCGCGGCGTCAGGTCACGAGGACTTGCGTACGCGCAGGTACCACTCGCACAGCAGCCTGACCTGCTTCGCGGTGTAGCCCTTGGCCACCATGCGCGCGACGAACTCCTGGTGCTTGTTCGCATCCTCGGCGCTGGCCTTGGCATTGAAAGAGATCACCGGCAGCAGGTCCTCGGTGTTGGAGAACATCTTCTTCTCGATCACCGTGCGCAGTTTCTCGTAGCTGGTCCAGCTCGGGTTCTTGCCGTTGTTCTGCGCGCGCGCCCGCAGCACGAAGTTCACGATCTCGTTGCGGAAGTCCTTCGGGTTGGAAATCCCTGCCGGCTTCTCGATCTTCTCGAGTTCGTTGTTCAGCGCCTCGCGGTTGAAGCTCTCGCCGGTGTCCGGATCGCGGAATTCCTGGTCCTGGATCCAGAAGTCGGCGAAGGTCACGTAGCGGTCGAAGATGTTCTGGCCATACTCGGAATAGCTTTCGAGGTAGGCGGTCTGGATCTCCTTGCCGATGAACTCCACGTAGCGCTGCGCCAGGAAGTCCTTGATGTAGGACATGTAGCGCTGCTCGACCTCCGGCGGGAACTGCTCGCGCTCGACCTGCTGTTCCAGCACGTACAGCAGGTGCACCGGGTTGGCCGCGACTTCGGTGTTGTCGAAGTTGAAGACGCGCGACAGGATCTTGTAGGCGAAGCGGGTCGACAGGCCGTTCATGCCCTCGTCGACACCGGCGTAGTCGACATACTCCTGGCGTGACTTCGCCTTCGGGTCGGTGTCCTTCAGGTTCTCGCCGTCGTACACCTGCATCTTGGAGAAGATGCTGGAGTTTTCCGGATCCTTGATGCGTGAAAGCACCGCGAACTGCGCCATCATCTTCAGGGTGCCGGGCGCGCACGGTGCATTGCCCAGCGAGGAGCCGCGGATCAGCTTGTCGTAGATCTTCATCTCTTCCGACACGCGCAGGCAGTACGGCACCTTGACGATGTAGATGCGATCGAGGAAGGCTTCGTTGTTCTTGTTGTTGCGGAAGGCCTTCCACTCCGACTCGTTCGAGTGCGCCAGCACCACGCCGTCGAACGGAATCGCGCCGAAGCCCTCGGTGCCCTTGTAGTTGCCTTCCTGCGTGGCCGTCAACAGCGGGTGCAGCACCTTGATCGGCGCCTTGAACATCTCGACGAATTCCATCAGGCCCTGGTTGGCGAGGCACAGGCCGCCGGAATAGCTGTACGCGTCGGGATCATCCTGCGAATAGTCTTCCAGCTTGCGGATGTCGACCTTGCCTACCAGCGAGGAGATATCCTGGTTGTTCTCGTCGCCGGGCTCGGTCTTGGACACGGCGATCTGCTTCAGCACCGACGGATAACGCTTGACCACGCGGAACTGGTTGATGTCGCCGTTGAACTCGTGCAGTCGCTTGACTGCCCACGGGCTGGGGATGGTTTTCAGGTAGCGGCGCGGAATGCCGAAATCTTCCTCGAGGATCGCGCCATCCTCCTCCTCGCTGAACAGGCCGAGCGGCGACTCGTTTACCGGCGATCCCTTGATCGCATAGAACGGCACCTGCTCCATCAGCGATTTCAGCTTCTCGGCGATCGACGACTTGCCGCCGCCTACGGGGCCGAGCAGGTACAGCACCTGCTTGCGTTCTTCCAGGCCCTGGGCCGCATGGCGGAAATAGGAGACGACCTGTTCGATGACCTCTTCCATGCCGTAGAAGTCGCGGAAGGCGGGATAGATCTTGATGACCTTGTTGGCGAAGATGCGGGAGAGGCGAGAGTCGTGACGAGTGTCGAGCAGTTCGGGTTCGCCGATCGCGGCCAGCATGCGCTCCGCGGCGGTTGCATATGCAAGGCGATCGCGCTTGCACAGCTCCAGATATTCTTGCAGTGAGTATTCCTCCTCCCGAGTCCTTTCATACCGTGCTGCGTAGTTGTCAAAGATTTTCATGGGGTTCCTTTGATATGGATCTACGGGGTACAAGCCGGGGCGGATGTTCGATTGGATTTCCAACCCGCAATTTAATAATACGCCCGCTTGCCTGGCGTACATAGGAGAATTTCCGACTTTTTTTATGTGTGTGAAACGCTTGCAAAAATAGCTTCTCAAATCCGCTATTCAATTGATTATTCTTCTGGTGCAGTGCGCGTTTGCCCTGCTCCCATGCGGGGAAAACGCGGATGCACCCGCCTTTCGCGACCGCTGTCGGAAGGCGCAGCGACGCGTCGAAAATGCCACACCGGATTTGTCGTATCGCCGTTCTCACGGCGACGCAGCTTTTTTCTTGCGGAATGGAAAACTTCACTTATATTGATAGCTGCACCGGCGCAGGCAATGCCGGATGCGCGCGCTTTTCCCACCGATTCTTCCCTTCCTGACACTGCCTTTTTTTTGTGCACGCTGCCCGCATGCGCGCGTGCGCTTCCCTGCCCGGAAACGGCATGCTGCGGAAGATTCGATGGCGTGCGGGGATGCGCGGGAAATGCGCGCGGGAAGAATGGGTCAGCCGGTGTTGCGCCGCCAGGCTTTCAGTGCGAAGCGGGCGGGATCGAGCGCGGCGACCAGGTCGTTCTCGACCGGCAGCGGCTCGCTCTCCAGTTGCGCGGCCAGCAGCTCGGCGGCCAGCGGCGCCCAGATGATGCCGCGCGAGGCGTAGCCGAGCAGGCCATACAGACCGGGCAAGCGTGGTACGTCGCGCAGGCGGCTGCCGGAGATGCGCCCCGCCGGATCGGGCAAGGCGCCGGCAAGCGGCAGCCGATCCGGCGCCACGCTGCGAAAGGCGACACGGCCAGTCAAGGCACGGCCGGTCAAGGCACGGCCAGTCAAGGCACGGCCGACCATTCCGTCGCGGTCTTCCAACGACAGCATCTGCGCCAGGCGCTGCAGGTTTTCGCCCTGGCTCGATTGGCGCAGCGCCGGATCGCCGTCGAAGTCGTAGGTCGCGCCGGCGCAGCAGATGCCACCGACAGGCCGGGTGAGATACGCCTCGCCGCACAATACGACCGGCAGGGCCGGGAGTTCGGCTGCGTCGAGATGGGTGATCTGGCCACGGATGGACGCAAGCGGCAGGTCGCGGGTCTGCGGCAGCAGCGCCGCGTTCGTCCCGCTTGCAACGATGACCACCGGTGCGCGCGCAATCTCGGCGCCGGTGTCGTCGCACACGCGCCACGCGTCTCCGTCGTGCTGCAGCGCCTGCACGCTGCACGAGAAGCGCCGCTGCAGGCGCTCGCCGCACGACGCCAGCATGGCGGCGCACAGGCTGGACGGCGTGACCCAGCCGCCGCGCGGGAACAGCCAGCCGCCGTGCGCGCCGGGGTTGCCGCTCAACGCAGCGGCCTGGGCGGCGTCGACAAAACGGGCATAGTCGGCTGGCAGGCCGAGTGCTTCGACCGTCTCCCGTTGCAGTCGCGCATGGTCCGGGTCGCGCGCCAGTTGCAGCACGCCGCAGGCTTCGCCGGCGAACGCCCGCCCGACCCCGCCGAGCCGCTCCCACAGGTGCACGGTGAACAGGAAGGCGGCGCGCGCCAGGCGTGACGGCAGGCTGTCGTCGCGCGAGAGCAGCGGCATGGCGATGCCGGCCAGGTTGCCCGACGCTTCGGCGGCCGGCGCGGGATGCCGTTCCACCAGCGTGACTTCCCAGCCGCGCGCGGTGAGGCGTTCGCACGCCGCGCTGCCGCCGATGCCCGCACCGATCACCACTGCCCGGCGTTGCGGCGGCGGCGCTGCGGGCGGCAGCGGCCAGCGCGGTGCATAACGCGCCGCCAGCATGTCGCGCTTGCGGCCGAAGCCCGGGCGCTTCTCGCAGACGAATCCGGATCCGGACAGCGCACCGCGCACCGCCGCTGACACGGTATACGTGGCGGCGGTGGCCCCGGGTGCCGCAAGCCGGCGAAGTCGCGACAGCACCGCCTGCGACCACATGTCGGGATTGCGGCTGGGGGCGAAACCGTCGAGGTAGAAGGCGTCCACCGCGGCGTCGATCTGCGGCAGGCAGTCGGCGACGTCGCCGAAGACCAAAGTGAGCGTGATGCGGCCGCCATCCAGCAGCAGGCGATGGAATCCGGCGGTAAGCGGCGGCCACGCGGCCAGCAGTGCAGCCGATAGCGTGGCAAGTTCGGGCCAGCGGGCGTGCAGCTGCGCAAGGTCGTCCGCGACGAAAGGATGCTTCTCGATGGCGATGTAGTGCAGGCGGGCGTCGCTTGCCTCTCCGGCCTGCCAGGCCTGGCATGTGGCGAGGAAGTTCAGGCCGAGCCCGAATCCCGTTTCCAGGATGGTGAAGTCGGGTCGGCCCGCCCAGCGCGCCGGCAGTCCGTTCCCGCCCATGAAGACGTGACGGGCCTGCTCCAGCCCGCCGTCCGCCGAGTGATAGACGTCGCCGTAGGCACTGGCATAGGGAACGCCGCCGGCATAGGCGAGCGTGGCGGGAATCAGGCGCGGGCTGGACATGGTGCGGTAGTGTGGCCGGAGGACGGAACGGGGGGCGTGACGACACGAGACGCGTCATTGTAGCGGCGGCATGCGGAACGTGCGCCCGTGCCCATGATTGTTTACACTGCAGCCTTTGCCGCGGCCCCGCCGCCTTTCCCCACCCGCCGAAGAACATGACCAGCACGCCTGCAGCCAGCCCCTCTCCCCTCTACAAGGTCCGCAACTCCAAGATCCACGGCAACGGCGTCTTCGCGGCGCGCAAGATCGCCGCGGGTACCCGCATCATCGAGTACGGCGGCAAGCGCATCAGCTGGAAGGAGGCGGTGCGCCGCGAGAACCTGAAGGCGGCGGACGACTTCCATACCTTCTTCTTCAGCCTGGACGACGGCAAGATCATCGACGGCGGCGACGACGGCAACGATGCGCGCTGGATCAACCACTCCTGCGAGCCGAACTGCGAGGCGCGGGAAGAAGACGGCCGGGTCCACATCTACGCGCTGCGCGACATCGCCCGCGGCGAGGAGCTGTACTACGACTACGGACTGATCATGGAAGAGCGATATACCCCGGCCCTGAAGAAGGCCTACCGCTGCCTGTGCGGCACGCCAAGCTGCCGCCAGACGCTGCTGGCCCCCAAGCGCAGGAAGAGCACCCGCTGAAGGCGGGTCAGCTCACCAGCTTCAGGCCGATCACGCCGCACAGGATCAGCGCCAGGCATACCACGCGACCGATGCCGAGCGGCTCGCCGAGCAGCGCCGCACCGAGGATGACGGTGCCGGCCGCACCGATGCCGGTCCATACCGCGTAGGCGGTGCCTGCGGGCAGGCTCTTCATTGCGATGCTGAGCAAGCCGACGCTGAGCAGCATCGACAGCCCTACCCATACCGACGGCCAGAGCCGCGAAAAGCCTTCGGTATATTTCAGTCCGACCGCCCAGCCGACTTCCAGCAAGCCGGCCAGCAACAGGATGATCCACGCCATGTTTGTCCTCATTGATGATAGGCGTGGCCGTCCACGCACAGATGCCGCGGCGGGCGCCGCGCGCAGGGTCGTCCCCGCGGTGCAGGCCCGGCCGCATTGCGCGGCCGGGCTGCCGCCAGTGTACCTGCCCTGCAAAAATCTTTCAGGCGCCGGCGGCCGCGCGCCGCCAGTCCGGCTTCATGGCAGCGCGAGCTGCCAGCCGAAGAACACCAACAGCGCCAGCACGATGGTCAGCAGCTGCCGTCCGGTGGCGGCGCAGACCAGCACCGCGACGATCGAGGCGACCAGCTGCGGATTGCGCCAGTGCAGTTCCAGCCCTTCGCCGTGCGGCGCCAGGATCATCGGCACGATGATCGCCGTGAGCACCGTCACCGGCACGAACCCGAGCGCGCGCTGCAGCAGCGGCGGAAAGGCGACCCGGCCGCCGAGGATGAAGATGGTCGCCTTGATCGCAAACGTGATCAGCGCCATGCCGAGCACCATCAATGTGTAGTTCATGCCGCCTCCTGCGCCGCGCGCGAGCGCTCCTGCCACTGCGTCAGCAGCATGCCCATCACCACCCCTGCCAGCACCGCCGACATCAGCCCCAGCTTGTAGGGAAGGTCGCGCAGCAGGAAGGCACAGGTCCCCGCCACCAGGGCGGCGGCAAGGTGCGGCAGGCGGCCGAGCTGCGGCACCACGATCGCGAGGAAGGTGGCGACCATCGCATAGTCGAGGCCGAGCGACTGCAGCTGCGGAAACACCGCGCCGAACACCAGCCCGACCAGGGTCCACAGCTGCCAGTTCAGGTACATCGACAGGCCCGAGCCGAGGAAGTACCAGTGGCCGAGTGGCGCCGCCGGGTGCTGCCGGTAATAGCCGTTCATCACCGCGAAGGTTTCGTCGGTGAGCAGGAAGCCGAGCGTCCAGCGCCAGCGCGGCGGCAGGTGCGCGACGTACGGCAGCAGCGACGCGGCATACAGCATGTGGCGCAGGTTGACGATGAAGGTGGTCAGCCAGATCACGAGCATGCCGGCGTGGCCGGCGGCGAGGCCGGCGGCGATGAACTGGCTGGATCCGGCGTAGACCCCGAGCGACATCATCTGGCCATGCCAGGGCGCCAGCGGCCCGGCGCTGACCAGGGTGCCGAAGATCATGCCGAACGGGGCGGCGCCGACCAGCATCGGCAGCGTGTCGCGTGCGCCGGCGGCAAGGCTGGATAGTCGGGTGGGATGGGACATGCGGTTTCCTTTCAGCCCGGCATGGTACTGCCTTTGTCCGCCAGGCGCTTGTACCGGTTTGCGCAAGCGCGGCGCGCGCAGGCGGTGTCGCATGCGGACGATCCGCTCACCGTCGCGTTGTTAGTTTTATTAACAACTCCTGCCAAAATATCTCGTTAGCCGTGCCCGCGGGGCGCGCCTACAATCGGCGGATTGCGCCCCCTGCCGGCACACATGAAGGACAACAATGAAAACCGCGAACATCGTCCGCCTGCTGCTGCTCGGGGCCATCTGGGGCACCAGCTTCATGCTGATGCGGATCGCCGTGCCGGAACTGGGACCGATGCTGACGACGCTGCTGCGCGCGGCGCTCGGCGCCGCTGCCCTATACCTGTTCGCGCGGAGCCGCGGCATCCGGTTCGCGTGGCGGGCCAACGCGCTGACCTACCTCGTGATCGGGTTGTTCAACACCGCGGTGCCGTTCGCGCTGTTTGCCTGGTCGGCACTGCATATCCCGTCGGCCTACATGGCGACCATGAATTCGCTGGCGCCGATCTTCACCAGCCTGTTTGGCGTGCTGCTGCTGGCCGAGCGCTTCACCCTGCGCAGGGCGGGCGCCTGTTTGCTGGGGATGGCGGGCGTGGCGGTGCTGGTCGGCGTCGGCCCGACCAGCGTCACCCCGCTGGCGGTGCTGGGCGTCCTGGCCTGCATCTGCGCCGCGGTCTGCTATGGCTTCGCCGCCACCTACACCCGGATGCGGGCCGGCCACCTTCCCTCGCTGGCGGTCGCCACCGGCAGCCAGCTGATGTCCGCGCTCGTGCTGCTGCCGTTCGGCCTGCCCGCGGCGCCGGCACTGCTCAGCGCCTCGCTTGCCGCGCTCTGCGCGGCCGCGGTGCTCGGGGTGTTGTGCACCGGCCTCGCCTATGCGCTGTTCTTCCACCTGATTGCCAGCGAGGGAGCGTCCAAGGCGATCACCGTCACCTTCCTGGTGCCGGCCACCGCCTCGGTCTGGGCCTGGCTGTTCCTTGCGGAGCCGGTCACCGGCGGCACGGTGGCGGGAATCGCAATCGTGCTGTGCGCGACGGCCCTGGCCCTCGGCCTGTCCTTCGGCCGGCTGCTGCCGTGGCGCAGAGAAACGGGACACCCGCAGCCCTGACGCCTGCTTGTGCCGGGCCGCGGCGGCTGCTATCGTAGCCGCCATCCCGGCCTTCCTTTCCCGCATGCCCCGCATCGTCATCAGCATTCCGCAGCAGGTGCTCAAGCTGTACGGCGACGACCGGCAGCCGCTGCGCAGCTATCCGGTATCCACCGCCGCCAACGGCCCCGGCGAGCGCCCCGGCAGCAACTGCACCCCGCGTGGCCGCCACGTGGTGCGCGCGAGGATCGGCGCCGGGCAGCCGCGGGGGGCGGTATTCGTCGGCCGCCGGCCGACCGGCGAGATCCACGACGCCGCGCTCGCGGCGCGGTACCCGCAGCGCGACTGGATACTGTCGCGCATCCTCTGGCTGTCCGGCTGCGAACCCGGCCGCAACCGGCTGGGACCGGTCGATACCATGCGCCGCTACATCTACATTCATGGTTGTCCGGACGACGCGCCGATGGGCGTGCCGCTGTCGCACGGATGCGTGCGGATGCGCAACGACGACGTGATCGAACTGTTCGACCTGGTGCCGGCCGGCACCGCGGTCGAGATCCGCGGATGACGCCCTCCGCGATGCGCCTTCTGGCGGGCAGCGCCCTTACTGCTGTTTCCGCTCGCTGAAGAACGGCGCCGCGGACAGGGCGACCAGGGCCAGTGCCAGCGGAACGGTGGAGGAGAAGCCGACGTACTTGAACCCGGATGCCCCCGCCACGCCGCCAAGCAGGAAGGAAAAAACCAGCGCCAGGTGCACGCGCAGCTTCTCCCGGTTGGCGCGCACCAGCCGGCGGCCTGTGCCCTCTCCTTCCCGGTTCCAGTAAAACAGCTTGCCGAGCTCGATCCCGATGTCGGTGACCAGGCCGGTGACGTGGGTGGTGCGGATCTCCGCGTTCGAGATCTTGGTGATCAGCGCATTCTGCATTCCCATCGTGTAGCAGAGCAGGATCGCGGTCAGCGACAGGTCGACCAGTTCATGCTGGCGCAGGTTGGCGCCCAGCAGGCCGAACACCAGCAGCAGCATCGCCTCCAGCAGCAGCGCCGGCATGTAGGCGTTGCGCGCGCCGTCGCGGCGGGCGTAGTTGACCATCAGCGCGGTGGAGGCGGCGCCGCCGGCGAACGCCAGGACCGACAGGAAGGCGCCGGCCACCAGCGGCAGCTGGCCAAGCACGAGGTTGTCGGCGGCCGACGAGAGCATGCCGGTCATGTGCGAGGTGTACTGGCCGATGGCGAGGAAGCCGCCCGCATTGAGCGCCCCGGCCACGAAGGCGAGCGCCGCGCCCAGGTGGAGGTTGGCGCGGGCGGTGCGCTCGTGGGCGGTAAGGGACGCGAGATAACGGATCGGCATGTGCGGGCACCTGCGGCATGCGGCCAGGCGCCGCACCTGGCGATTATAGAACCCGCGGGCGCGAAAAAACGGAGTGGAGGACGCCGTCCCCCACCCCCAAAACCTCAGGAGACACTGAGGTAATCGGAAACGAACGAGACCCGCGGACGGAAATAACCGTCCATCGTGCGGGAAATGTAGCAGGCGGCATGCCGGAGAAAATCCGGAAGAAACACGGCGCCAGCCAAGAAAATTCAGGCCGCGCGGCGGGGGTTCACTCTTTCGGAAGCGGCCCCGCGGACGGGGCGTTGCCGGCGCTGCCGGGCGATTGACCTGCCGTGGCCGGGGCATTCGTCAGCTCGGCGGCATTGAACGCGGACAGGCAGACCGCCTGCAGTTCCTGCGCGAACAGCGGGGCGAACAGGCTTTTCTTTTTCGCCCTGGTGAGGCGCGCCTTCTGCGGCAGCAGAAAATCGCCTTTCGGCGCGTCGAGCCGCAGCCACTGCAGCGTGGCCCCGGTCCGTCGCAATTCGGCCTTCACCGGGACAGGCGCCCGGCCGAAAGTGCTGGTGACCGTAACGGTCGCCACCTCGTCCGACATCGTTCCCGACAGGGAAGGCGCGACGCCCTCGTCGACGCGGGTGGCGTCGGCTGTCGAGAAGGTATGCACGCCGCACAGCCTTTCCCCCTTCTGATGCAGCTCGAGCACGAAGGTCGAGCACTTGCCGGACTCGCGCTGCACGCCCTCCGGGCACAGCCAGGCCTGCCATGCGCCGCTGAAATCGGACGTGTCGGCCCGCGCAGGGAAAGCCGCGGCAAGCAGGGACAGGGCGAGCAAGGCAGGCGGCGCATGCAGGCGCAGTGCGGTCATGGCGGAAGACGGGGAGTTGGCGGGGATTTGCCAACAGTAGCGAAGCGGCGGCGGGGCTGCTTGAGGACGCGCAAGCGACCGGCACGGCCGCCTTGCGGTCAGGCAGCCGCGAGCTGCAGGTCCTGCCTCAGGAAGTCGAACAGGAGCCTGACCCGCTGCCAGTGCCTGACCTCCGGATGGGACAGCATCCACAGGTCGGTCTCGAGTTCCGCCACCGGGCCGCCGATCATTTCGACGCGGGGATGGTCGCGCAGCAGGAACAGCGGCGACACGCCGGTCCCGAGTCCGTTGACGATGGCGCCCGCAACCGCGAGCACGCTGTTGCAGCGGATGCGCGGGATCACCTTCGGATAGCGCTGGCGGCGCCAGCGCACCGACGGATGGTCGATGAGCGTGTCGTCGAGGGCGATCCAGTCCGCCCGCTCGAGGTCGAGCGGATGACCATGCCGCGCAAGGTAGTCCTTGCCGGCGAAGACGGCCGACGGAATGCTTCCCAGCCGGCTGCCCACCACCTGCTCGGGCGGCTTGCGGGTGGCGCGGATGGCGACGTCGGCATCGCGCTGGCTGAGGTTGGCCAGCGCATTGCTGGCCAGGAGCTCCAGCTCGATGGCCGGATGCTGGCCGGCGAAGCGCGACAGCGCCGGCAGCAGCAGGCCGTTGAGAATGGTGTCGGTGGTCGTGATGCGCAACAGCCCCGCGGCCTCTCCGCCGCGGCCCCATGCCGCCTCGCGCGCTTCCTGCAGCTGCGACTCGATGCGCTCGGCGTGGACCGCCAGGGTGCGTGCCAGTTCGGTCGGCGCGTATCCCTGGCGGCTGCGCTCGAACAGCGGCCCGCCGAGCGCGCGCTCCAGCCGCCGCACCGAGCGGAACACGGTAGAGGCGTCGACCTTCAGTCGCTCGGCCGCGCCGGCCAGCGTCCTGCCGCGCACCAGCGCCAGCAGCAGCTGGAGGTCGGCCGGGTCGGGCGTCGATTGCATTCCTGCATACGAAGTTTTCATGGATGCCTATTTTCTTTGTACGGTTGCCTACATACAGTAGCACCACCTCAACCGAAAAGGAAACATCATGAAACTCTACTTCACCCCTGGCGTCTGCTCCCTGGCACCCCATATCGCCCTGCGCGAGGCAGGCATCGACGTCCAGCTCGAGAAGGTCGACGACAGTAACCGCGCCGCCTACCGCTCGGTCAACCCGCACGGCTACGTGCCGGCCCTGGAGATCCGGCCCGGCCTGGTGCTGACCGAAGGCCCGGCGATCATGCAGTACATCGCCGACCTCGCGCCCCAGGCCCGCTTGGCCCCCGAGAACGGCAGCATCGACCGCTACCGGCTGCAGTCGTGGCTCAACTTCATCACGACCGAGCTGCACAAGTCGTTCACCCCGCTGTTCAAGCCGGGCATGCCGGCCGAGGCGAAGACCCAGTTCAAGGACCTGATCGGGCAACGCCTCGACTACGTCGAGCAGCGGCTGGCGCAGCATGCGTACCTGCTGGACAGCGGATTCTCGATCGCCGACGCCTACCTGTTCGTGGTAACGGGATGGGCCGGTTTCGTCGGGCTGTCGCTGGACCGCTGGCCGCACATCGTCGCCTTCCGCAAGCGCATTGGCGCGCGTCCGGCGGTGCAGGCGGCGATGCGAGCCGAAGGCCTGCAGCCGCCGGCCGGGGATGCATGATGAAGCCGGTGCTGATCAGCCACCCGCTGTGCCCCTACGTCCAGCGCGCGGTCATCGCGCTGGAGGAGAAGGGCGCCGCCTACGAGCGGGTGGACATCGACCTGGCGGCCAAGCCCAAGTGGTTCCTCGCGTTGTCCCCGCTCGGCAAGACGCCGCTGCTGCGGGTAGGCGAGGAGACGGTGTTCGAGTCGGCGGTGATCTGCGAGTACCTGGAGGACACGCTGGACCCGCCGCTGCATCCGGCCGATCCGCTGCAGCGCGCGCGCAACCGCTCCTGGATGGAGTTCTCGTCTGCCGTCCTCAACGCCATCTGGCGCTTCTATACCGCGCGCGACGAAGCGGGTTACGGGCAGGCGGCTGCGGCGCTGCGGGACATGTTCCTGCAGGTGGAGGCGGCCCTCGGGGACGGACCGTATTTCAACGGCGAGGCGTTCTCGCTGGTGGATGCCGCCTTCGCCCCGGCCTGGCGCTACTTCGAGGTGTTCGACGCCGCCGGCGGCGTCGACCTCATGGCGGGACTGCCGAAGCTGCAGGCCTGGCGCGCCGCCCTCGCCGCCCGTCCGTCGGTGCGCAACGCGGTCGGTCCGGACTATCCGGCGCTGCTGCGGGCATTCGTGATCAGGCAGGACGGCATGCTGGGCGGACTGCTGCGCGAGCGGACCGGCGACTCGCCGCGGTGATCACGCTTGCGCCGGATGCCGGAAGCAGGCGGGGGCGTGGTCGTTGACCATGCCGACCGCCTGCATGTAGGCATAGATGATGGTGGAGCCGACGAACTTGAAGCCGCGCTTGCCGAGGTCCTTCGATATGCGATCCGACAGCGCGGTCTTCGCCGGCGTCGTGCCCGGCGCCCAGGTGTTGACGATCGGCTTGTCGTTCACGTACGCCCACAGGAAGGGCGCGAGGCCGCCGGCCTCGTCCCTCAGTACCAGGTAGGCGCGGGCATTGCCGATCGTCGCCGCGACCTTGAGCCGGTTGCGGATGATGCCGGGGTCGGCCAGCAATGCGGCGACCTTGGCGTCGTCGTAACGCGCGATCTTCTCCGCATCCCAGCCGTCGAACACCTTGCGGTAGTGCTCGCGCTTGTTGAGTACGGTCTCCCAGCTGAGCCCGGCCTGCGCGCCTTCGAGGTTGAGCATCTCGAACAGGCGGTTCTCGTCGCGGCAAGGCACGCCCCATTCCTCGTCATGGTAGGCAAGGTAGCGGGGATTGGCGGGATTGGCCCAGGCGCAGCGGTGCGGATTGTCAGTGGTCATGGCGGCAAGCGGGAGACGTCCCCTCGGGACGATGGCGCCGATTCTACCGCGCCGCCAGTCCATGCATCAGTGCCGGCACCTCGGCGGCCAGTTCGCGCGCCAGGTAGCCCAGCGTCCCGTGCTGCTGCGCGAGCCGTTCGCCGGCGCGCGCGTGCAGCGCCACCGCCCAGGCGGCGGCCTGCTCCAGCGGCGCCCCGCGCGCAGCGAGGCCGGCGATGACGCCGGCCAGGACGTCGCCCGAGCCGGAGACGGCAAGGCCGACGTTGCCGCCCTCGTGCCGCCAGAGCTGGCCGGAGGGTGCGGCGATCCAGGTTATCGCCCCCTTCAGCGCAATCAACGCATTCCACCGGCGCGCCGCCTGCAGCGCGGCTTCCATCGGATTGGCCAGCACCGTGTCCTTGTCGAGCGATGCGAGGTGCGCCATCTCGCCCGGATGCGGCGTCAGCAACGCCGGCGATCCGAAGCTGGCAATGAACTTCTGCTGCGCATGGTGGCAGGCATCGACCGCCTGCAGCTGGCGCCGCACGACGCTCATGGCGGCGGCGTCCAGGATCAGTCGCGCCTGCCCGAGGTGGGGCATCAGCGCCATCACGAAGGCGCAGGTCGCCTGTTCATCCTGCAGGCCCGGTCCGATCAGCACCGCGTCGTAGCGCGCGGCAAGCGGGCCGATGGTCTCCGCCGCGGCGGGCGCGATGCCGCCGGCGGCCGTCTCCGGCAATTCGACCACCCGGGTCTCGGGTATGGCGAACGCCAGCGGCTGGGCGATGCCGGCGACGGTGGCGACCGTGACCTTGCCGGCGCCCGCGCGCAGGGCGGCGGTGGCCGACAGCAGCGCGGCCCCCGGGATCTCGCGCGAACCGGCGATCACCAGCACCCGCCCGCGCTCCTCCTTGTCGCCTTCGCGGGCCGGCATCGGCAGCGGCCATGCCCGCAGCAGCGCGTCGTTGATCGAGCGGGGCGTGCTTGTGTCTCCGGTCATGCCATCCTCAGGACTTGGGTGCGGCCGGCACGTCCGGCTCGACGGTGACCGGGGCCCCGGCCTCCCTCAATGGCGCGACAAAGTTCACCAGGCGCGGCACCAGCTTGCCGCGCCGGCCGCGCGCAGGGTCGAATTCATACGAGGTCACGCTGCAGTTGGGCACGTCGGCCATGCGGTCGACGTCCAGGATCTGCTGTTCGTCCATCCGCTCCAGGAGGTAGCGGAAGCAGTTGACGATGACCTGGTGGCCGACGATGAGCACCCGCTCGCCGCGGTATTCGCGGCTGATGGTGTCGAGCACGCTGCGCAGCCGCAGGATCACGTCGCACCAGCTTTCGCCGCCGGGCGGCCGGAAATAGAACTTGCCGACATGGGCGCGCTGCTCGTGCAGCTCGGGGTATTTCTGCATGATGCCGTGCTTGGTCAGCCGGTCGAGGATGCCGAACTCCTTCTCGCGCAAGCGCTCGTCGACGGTGAAGCTGATCTCCTCGCGCTCGATGCCGGCAGCCTCGAGTGCGATGCGGGCAGTGTCACGGGCCCGCACGTAGGACGAGCACAGCACCACGTTCGGCCGCTGCCCGGGCGGCATCTGCCCGAACCAGTGGCCGAGCGCCTCGGCCTGGCGCTTCCCCAGCATCGACAGCGGGGTGTCGATGTCGCGCGTGGCGATGTCGATGAGCGGCAGGCCGGCGGCCTCCGCCGCATCGCGCGCGACGTTGCCGGCGCTCTGCCCGTGGCGGACGATCCAGATTTGTTGCGGCCATTTCTGTTCGAGCATCTGCAATCCCCATGCAATGCATGAAATGACAATGGGGCCTTGCTGAAGTTTCTGTTCATGCGAAACGGCAAGACGTTTCAGGAAAAGCGCCTGCCCGCGTCCAGCGCCAGGCCGGCGCCGATGCTGCCGAACAAGTCTCCCTCGACCGCGCGCGCGGCGGGCAGCAGCGCACGGATGCGCGCGCGCAGCAGCGGCACGCCGCTGGAGCCGCCGGTGAAGTACAGGGTGTCCACCTTGTCGCGGGCAATGCCGCTGCGCTGCAGCAACGCGGCGACGGCACCGGCAACGCTGTCGACCAGCTCGCCGACCGCCTGCTCGAAGACCGGGCGCTGCAGCCGCAGCGCGGTATCCGGCGAGAGCCGCTCCAGCGGCAGCAGGCTTTCGTCGGCCTGCGACAGGGCGATCTTTCCCTCTTCCATCTTCATCGCCAGCCAGTGGCCGTCGCGCTGCGACACCAGCCGCAGCAGCCGCTCGATCTTGTCGGGTTCGCGCGCGTCGCGCCGCACGTCCTGCAGCTCGGTCCAGACCTTGCGGGTATAGGCGAGATTGATGGTGTGCCAGGTCGCCAGGTTGAAGTAGTAGCTCGACGGCACTTCATTGCCGTTGGCCATGACGGAACGGTAGCCGAGCATCGGCATCGCGCTGGACAGGCTGAGGTATTTGTCGAAGTCGGTGCCCCCGACGTGCACCCCGGCGGTGGCGAGAATGTCCTCGCGGCGGTCCGGGCCGCTGCGGCCGGGTCCCAGCCGCACCAGGGAAAAGTCCGAGGTGCCGCCGCCGATGTCGGCCACCAGCACCAGTTCCTCGCGCGTGATGCCGGCCTCGTAGGCGAAAGCGGCGGCGATCGGCTCGTACTGGAAATGGATATCGCGGAAGCCGGCCGCGTGGCCAATCTCGCGCAGGGTGTCCTCGGCCAGCCGGTCGGCGGCTTCGTCGTCGTCGACGAAGTGGACCGGACGGCCGAACACCGCATGCTCGAAGCGGCTGCCGGTCGCGTGTTCACCGCGTCGCTTCAGCTCGCGCAGGAACTGCTCCAGCAATTCGCGAAAGCGCAGCGCCCTTCCGTTGACCTCGGTATAGCCATCCATCAGGCCGCTGCCGAGCAGGCTCTTCAGCGAACGCATCAGGCGGCCTTCATGGCCTTCCAGGTAATCGGCAAGCGCGGCGCGCCCGAAGCTGACGGTGTTGTCATCGGCGTTGAAGAAGACGACGGAAGGCAGGGTTGGCCTGCCGTCCTCGAGGGGCAGCAGCAGCGGCTGCCCGGGCCGGCGGCAGCCGATGGTGGAGTTGGAGGTGCCGAAATCGACACCGCATGCGGCAAGGGTCATGGTCATCCTTCTGAGGGACGACCATGATACGCGCGATCAGGGGCCGGTAATGGCCGCGGTAGGCGCAGCGACCGGATTGGCGGAGGCGGTCACCGGCTGCGCCTCGTTGGCCCAGACCACATGGTTGTCGACGGCATAGAGGCGGCAGGGTTCGCTGCTGTGCTTCTGGCAGTCGGACAGCGCCTGGTACACCGGGTCGTCCCCCTCCTCCGCCCAGCTCCAGGCGCCGGTCGGCGATACGGCGAACGCACGGCGTCCGGTCTTGCTCAGGAAGACGCGGTACTGTTCACGCGCGTTGCCGCGCAGGTAGGGAATGGCGTCCAAATTGTCGATCGACGCATATTCGACCTCGGGGATCTTGACCTCGTCCGCCAGCGCAAACACGGTCTCGGTCGGCATGCCGACCTGTCGCAGGAAGCGCTCCGTCTCCGGCCACCAGATCTGGACACCGTCGCGGCTCGCGCTCATGCCGTGCGCATCCTTCTTGAACGGGCCGAAGGCGACCAGCTGCGCCTGTCCACCGGCCTGGGTATAGGCCTGGTACAGGCGGGACGCCAGTTCCGGCCCGAAGTGATTGTCGTTCTGGCCGTAGAACCAGAGGCTGGGGAGGCGGCTCTGCCCGCCGTAGGCGGCAAAGGCGTCCACCAGCGACTGCTCCCAGCGGCAGCTGCCGCCGTGCATCTTGAGACCGCCGGCGAAATTGATCAGCGCGCGCACGCCGGGCACCTGCTGCGTGCCGAAGGCCAGCGCGGTGAGCCCGCCATAGGACTGCCCGGCCACGATCATGTGCTCGCTGTCGGCCCAGGCCTGCGTCTGCAGCCAGGCGACGGTGCTCTGCAGGTCTTCCGCCTGCTGATTGCCGTGCGCGGTCATGTTGCAGCCGGGATCGACGTATTCGCCGCTGGATTTGGAGAAGCCCTTGCGCATCGGGATGACGACGGCGTAGCCGCGTTTGACGAATTCGCGGCTCAGGACGACGAAGCGGTCGCGGCTCTGGTTGCGCGGATTGCCGAGCGCCTTGCCGTGATTCATGATGACGATCGGGAACGGACCGTCGCCGGTCGGGCGGAATACGGTGGTCTCCAGCTCGATCGCGGCGTTGCCGGCAGCGGCAGGCACCATGACGACCTGCTCGTTGAATGCGGTTTCGAGGAGTTGCGCCTGGGCGCCGGTAGCGAAGAGGCTTGCAGCGATGGCGAACAGGCCGAGAAACTTGCCGAGCTTACCGCGCTTCGTCGCGTCTTGATTCTGATGCAGTTCTGACATACGTCCGGTACACGTCGAAGGAATAACATCGGCCCGCGTGGCGGACCGCCGGAGTGCCGCGCGTCAATCTTGACCTGCGACAACGTTACCCATTCTAAAGACCGGATTCCTGTGGTCAATGCATGTTTATGCAACTCCGAAACATTTATTTACGGATTCATTGTGATGTGATCAACGAACGGCCGCATCCATGAAAGTACTGGCAAGAAAAGCAGGATGGGGGGGAACGGTTGGGGACGTTGCATGAAGGACCTGCGCGGATGAAAGGCGCAACCTTTGCGTTGTCCGAGGGTCAATCCCGGACACTGTTTTTATAAGGATGGAACCATGAAAGTCGACGTGTACAAACGCCCTGACACCAATGGAAAATATTCCTACCTGGCCGTGCCCCAGGGCAGGCCGATTCCCGAGGAAGCCACCGCGGTGGATTGGGAGACCGCGGAACACAACATCGACCTCGACCCGGACAACCAGTCGATCGACGGCATGTCGGCCGATGATGCGCTCGCCCAGATCAGCGCAAAGGGGTATGCGATTTCGAGCGTGAAGTCGCACGCGGGGAGCAGCTCCCGCGCCTGAGGCCCGGTACCGGGTGCGACCGACCCGGTTCTCCTCATCCGGTCTCGTCGTGCGCGGCGCCCGCCGTCCAGCCTTCGACGGGATCCATCCTCTCAGGCATGCCGAAGCGCGCCCGCCGCGCAGCCCAGGCGGCGGCGACCGCGCACAGCACGGCATCGAGCAGATCCGCAGTGCCGTCTTCCAGCACTTCTGCCGACAGCCCCGCTTCCATGCGTACCCGGATGCCGAACGGATGCGTGTCCTGCAACAGCGACTGCAATATCGCCACGCGCGCTTGCCGTCGCGCTGGCGTCTGGCGAGCCCGCTCGTCGCTCTTATATGAGGCACGCGTAACCGCGCGCGCGAGCAGGCCCGGGTAGGCCTCGAGTGCAATGCGATCCGGATCGCCGTCGTGCAGCCCGAACACCGTCACCCCGGCCTGCAGCAGCCGCCGCGTCCCCTCGTGGAACATGTAGGCGACCGGCGGATTCACCCATTTCATCGAGGGACTGGATCCAGCCGGGCGATCGGTGGCGCGGTGTGCAAACTTGCTGCCCGCCGGCCGGCCGTCGCAATACGCCTTGAAGATGGCGCGCAGGGCGGCGCGATCGATCGCCGCACAATGGCGGACCAGCGCGTCCCACTCCCCGGGCCATCCGAGAAAGTCGACCAGCTCGCGCGACAGCCCGAACGGAAAATCGAAGCCGCCGATCCAGTTGCCCGGCTGCGCAAGCCATGCTTCATAAGAGGCCCAGTCGGGATGCCGGACCAGGCGCTCGATCCGCAACAGTGTGCCGTCGGCGACGCCGTGGGCGACGGTGATCGGTTTGGCCTTGCGGGGAGCGGAAGTGAAATCGACGCCGATGATGTTCATGGACGCAGTGTAAGCGAGCCGTTCCCGGGAAGGCATGCCGCCATGGCATGCTCTACTTCAATCCTTGTGCGCATTGCCGGAATTATCTGAACAAGGAACAACTCCAACGCTTGAATCAATAACAACAAGGCACGTCGTGGCCCGCCCCAGCGCATCCTCCTCCCTGCTCGCACGCGGCAGCGTGCTGCTTGTTGCATGGCTGCTCGCCGCCTGCGCCAGCCTGCCCGAGGTCAGTTACCTGCGTGACCGCCAGCTCCTGCCCGGCCAGGCGCCGACGGTGGTCACCGCGAACGGCGGCGAGATATCGAGAAAAAAGACCCAGGCCATGCTGGACCGCATGGAAGCGCGCGCCGGGGCGACCGACATCCTCGCGCGCCACGCCGCGGTCGAGGAAGCCATCAGCGGCCGTCCGCTGATCTCCGGCAACAAGGTGCTGCTGCTGGACGACGGTCCGGCGACAATGCGCGCGATGATGGACGCGGTGCGCGGAGCCCGGCGGCACATCAATCTCGAGACCTATATCATCGAAGCGGACGAGGTCGGAAACGCGCTCGCCGCATTGCTGATCGACAAGCGTCGCGCCGGCGTCGACGTCAACCTGATCTATGACAGCGTCGGTTCGCTTGGCACGCCGCCGGAATTCTTCGAGCGTCTTCGCGCGGCCGGCGTGCGGGTGCTGGAGTTCAATCCCGTCAACCCGGCGAATGCCCGTCGCGGCTGGGACATCAACCAGCGCGACCACCGCAAGGTGCTCGTCGTCGATGGCCGGATTGCCTTCACCGGCGGCGTCAACATCAGCCGCGTGTACGGCAAGAGCTCGTTCCTGCCGAGCCGCCGCAGCGCCCCTGCCCCGAACGATGCGCAGGAAGCTGCCTGGCGCGACACCCACATGCAGATCGAGGGACCGGCGGTGGCGGAATTCCAGCGCATGTTCCTCGATACCTGGCAGCGCCAGTCCGGTGCGGCGCTGCCCGACGCCAATTTCTTTCCGCCACTGAAGGCGGAAGGCCGCGCACTGTTGCGCGCCATCGCCAGCACGCCCGACCGCGGTGACTATGCGGTGTACAAGACCTACGTCTCCGCCATCGCCAGCGCCGACCGCAACGTCTTCCTGACGACCGCGTACTTCGTTCCGGACCAGCAGGTGGTGCAGGCGATGGTCGACGCCGCCCGGCGGGGCGTCGACGTGCGCATCATCTTCCCCAGCTTCACCGATGTCGGCATGCTGCTGTATGCCGGCCGCTCCTACTATGACCAGTTGCTTGAGGCAGGCATCAGGATCTACGAGCGCAAGGCGGCCATGCTCCATGCGAAGACCGCCGTCATCGACGGCGTCTGGTCCACCATCGGCTCGACCAATCTCGACATGCGCAGCTTCCTGCACAATGACGAAGTCAACGCGGTGGTGCTGGATGTCGATTTCGCTGCGCGCATGGAAGACCTGTTCCGCCGCGACCTGCAGGATTCGGTCGAGGTGACTGCCGCGCAGTGGCGGAACCGCGGCCTGCAGCATCGCCTGAAGGAATGGACGGCGCGCCTGCTCGAATACTGGCTGTAGGTCCGGCGCCGGGCCGCCGCCGCCTTTTCCGCGCCGTCGGTCACGGTGCCGTCACGCGGGGTCATCCTCTTATAATCGGTGCGTTCGCACCGCGAACGCCAAGCCAATCAAAGAGAGGATGACCATGAAAATGAAAACGACCGCGCTGATGTTGCTGGCCTGCCTGGGGGGCTTCGCCGCCCTTCCCGCTGCCCATTCCCAGGGCAGCGGCATCAAGCGAGAGATGGTGCAGCGCGCCGACCTTTCGGTCCCCGGCCGCGAAGCGATCGTGGCGCGGGTGGAAGTATCTCCCGGCGTGATGGCGGGCCGGCACAGCCATCACGGCGAGGAGATCAGCTACGTGATCGAGGGTGAAGGCGAGTTGCTGATCGACGGCGAGCCGGCGCGCAAGCTGAAAGCCGGCGACGCATTTGTTATTCCCGCCGGCAAGGTGCACGATGCGCGCAACACCGGCAGCGGGCCTTTCAAGCTGGTCGGCGTGTTCGTCGTCGAGAAGGACAAGCCGCTCGCCGTGCCCGCCGCCGCGCCCGCCAAATAACGCTTCGCCCCTGGTGCAACCGCTGGCCGGTTGCACTGTCCACCCTTCACCTGCCGGCCCGTCCGGCAACGCCGATTTCCTCCGCAACATGCCTGCGGCCCGCGCTCGGGCTGCACGGTCCCGATGTGTCTCAATTTTGCTCTCACGCCTGAACCAAAGCGGCAGGCGAATATCCGAATTCTGTATCAAATTCGAATCAATAGAGAGACTACCGGAATGAAAATGACCTCGAACACGATGGCGCGCCCAACCCCTGCGCGCTGGCTTGGCATGCTCCTGTGCGCTGCTTTCCTGAACGGCTGCGGCGGCGGTGGCGGCGGCGGCGACAGCACCGCCGACAGCGCCGCCGACAGCGGCGCGACCGCGCGGCAGGCGACGGCGGCATCCGTATCCCAGCCGCTTGAATCTCCCGAAACACTGCGCGGCGGGCTGATCAATAACGAACGCAACCTGACCGTGCCGCCGGGCTTCGGCATACGGGTGTGGGCACGGCTAGACAAGCCCCGCTTCATGGCGCTGGCGCCGAACGGCGACGTGCTGGTCTCGGTGCCGAGTGAAGGCCGTATCGCGCTGCTGCGCGAGCGGCCCAACGACACGCCGGAGGAGTTCACCTTTGCCGGCGGCCTGAACCAGCCGCACGACATGGTCTTCCATACCATCGGCAACACTACCTGGCTGTATGTGGCCGAATCCAACCGGATCACCCGCTCGGTTTACCGTTCGGGAGAGACGGCGACGGCGGAGCGGCAGACCGTCGTGGGCGACCTGCCCGATGCTTCGCTTTCGGAGCTGCGCGGCACCTATGAGCATGCATTGAAGAACATCGCGCTGTCGCCCGACGACAAGCTGTATGTATCGATCGCCTCCGCCTGCAATGCCTGCGCGGAGGACACGACCGCCGATCCGGTGCGCGGCGCGATCTACCAGTACAGTGCGGACGGCAAGGACGGGCGGCTGTTCGCGCGCGGCATCCGCAACGCCGAGGGCCTGGATTTCCTGCCCGGCACCAGCACGCTCTGGGTGGCGGTCAACAACCGGGACCAGTTGCGCGTGCCTACCGACACCGATATCGACGGCGACGGCGAGAGCGATCGCGGCAAGCAGCTGCCGCAGTACATTGACGAGAATCCCATCGAGCCTTTCACATCGGTACGGGATGGCGGCAACTACGGCTGGCCGTTCTGCAACGCGCAGCCGAACCCCACGATGAGCAACCTGGACTCGGTGTTCGACCTGGACCTGAATCCGGACAACAGCGTGCTCGACTGCGCCGCGATCGACCGTCCGGCCAAAGGCATGCGGGCGCATTCCGCGCCGCTCGGGTTCAGCTTCCTGCACCGCAGCGGCGTACCGGAAGCCTACCGCCGCGGCGCGGCAGTCGCGCAGCACGGCTGCTGGAACTGCAGCAGCCTACGCGCCGGCTACAAGGTCACCTATTTCCCCTTCGATGCCAGCGGTAACGCCGGCGCCGAGATCGACCTCGTGACCGGTTTCGTCACCGATCCCGACGCCCGCTCGGCCTGGGGCCGCCCGGTGGACGTGATCGCCGATGCCCGCGGCAACCTGCTCATCTCCGACGACCTGGCCGGCGCGATCTACCAGCTGTATCCAAAGTAGCGCGGCAGCTCTTACAGGCAGACCGGGTAAGCATTACAGCGGGGAAGCCGGCCGCGGCCGGGGTACGTCGGCATCGCGGCGCCCCCGGTCGCATGGCATGCTAACTGCATCGGCGGCGGTGGTCATCCCGCTTCCGGAGTGGTGAAATGAACGTACTTCGCCTGCAACGCTTCGGTGGCGCCGGCTTCCTGCTGGGCTTCGCATCGGGCGGTTTCTTCGACGGCATCCTGCTGCACCAGATCCTGCAGTGGCACCACCTGCTGAGCGCGGTTCCCTCCGCGCCCTTCGACGACCTGCGCGTGCAGATCCTTGCGGACGGCGCCTTTCATGGCGTGATGTACCTGGTCGCCGCCGTCGGGCTGTGGAAACTGCTGCGGGCGCACCGGGCGCTGGCCGCCCCGGGAGCCGGCCGTGATCTTGCCGCCCATGCGCTCATCGGCTTCGGCAGCTGGCACGTGGTCGACGGCGTCCTTTCGCACTGGCTGCTGGGCATCCACCGGATCCGCATGGACGTTCCCAACCCGCTGTTCTGGGACCTGCTCTGGTTCACGCTGTTCGGCATCCTGTTCATTGCGGGCGGCGTAGCGCTCCTGCGCCAGCGCGCCGCTGCCGAGTCGCGCATGTACGGCTGGGTCGCGCCCTTGCTCGCAGTGGCCGCCCTGACCGCCGGGGCGTTCGCTGCCCGCATGCCCGACAACGGCAGCGTTACGGTCGTGCTGCGCCCCGGCGCCGCGCCGGCCGATCTGCTGAAAGGCCTGGACGAGGACGCGCGGGTGGTATGGAGCAGCGCCGGCGGCGAGGTCTGGGTGCTGGCGCTGGAACGGCCGCGCGACGCCTACCGGCTGTATGCCCACGGCGCGCTGCTGGTCAGCGGCACCGTGCTGCCGGCCGGCTGCAGTGCATGGATCACCTCATGAGGAATCCCTTCCGCGGGTGGCGGGCGACCGCCGGCGGCGCCGTGCTTGCGCCCCTGCTGGGGGCGGTGGCGCTGGCGGGAAGCGGCGCCGGCTACATGCTGAAGATGCCAGGCCAGAGCTACCCGGGGGCGCTGCCCGCGCCGACGGCCGAGGAGAAGCTGCTGGCGCAACGCCTGCATGCGCACGTGGAGCGTCTCGCCCGCAGCGAACGCAATACTTCCCGGCCGGCGGACCTGGAAGCCGCGGCCGAGTATCTCGAAACAACCCTGTCCGGCTTCGGCCTCTCGGTGCGCGAGCAGGCATTCATGGCCGACGGTGTCAGGGTGCGCAACCTGGAAGTCTCCATTCCGCCGCGGGCGCCGCGGCTGCAGGCGCCGCCGGTGCTGGTGGTGGGGGCGCACTACGACTCCGCCCGGGGCACGCCTGGGGCCAATGACAATGCCAGCGGCTGCGCGGCGTTGCTGGAGCTCGCACGCGGCCTGCACAACGCGCCGCCGGTACACGGCCACGAGATCCGGCTGGTCCTGTTCGTGAATGAGGAAGCGCCCTACTTCGGCACCGGCGAAATGGGCAGCCTGGTGCATGCGCGCGAACTGCGCAAGCGGGGCGAGAAGGTGACCGGCATGCTGTCGCTGGAGACGATGGGCTACTACGCGCAGCAGAAGGGAAGCCAGCGTTACCCGAAGCCGCTCGACCGCATTTATCCCGACACCGGCAACTTCCTCGGCTTCGTCGCCGATCTCGGCTCGCGCGACCTGCTGCACCGGGTCATCCAGGCCTTTCGCGGCCATGCGAGCCTGCCTTCCGAAGGCGTCGCCGCGCCGGCTTCGCTGCGGGGCGTCGACTGGTCCGATCACTGGGCCTACCGGCAAGCGGGGTTTCCCGCGCTGATGGTCACCGACACCGCCTTCTACCGCTATCCGTACTATCACACTCCGGAAGACACGGCGGACAAGCTCGACTACGAAAGACTGGCGCTGGCGGTACGCGGACTGGAACTGTCCCTGCGCGCGATGACCGCCGCCGACTGAAGCCCGCTCTCATTGCGCAGGCGAGTCGCCAAAGCGGAACATGGCCACCGCCTGCGTCAGTCGGGACGCCTGTTCCGCGAGGGATTCCGCCGCCGCGGCGGCCTGCTCGACCAGCGCCGCGTTCTGCTGCGTGCCTTCGTCCATCTGCGCGATCGCGCGGTTGACCTGCTCGATGCCGGCATCCTGTTCGGCGCTGGCGGTCGAGATATCGGCCATCAGCGTCGTCACCCCCTGCACCGCCTGCACGATCCCGCTCATCGTTTCCCCGGCCTGCCCGACCAGCGCCATGCCGTCGTCGACCTTGTGCACGGCGCTGTCGATCAACTGCTTGATTTCCTTCGCGGCGCCGGCGCTGCGCTGCGCCAGTCCGCGCACCTCGGCCGCCACCACCGCGAAGCCGCGGCCCTGCTCGCCGGCGCGGGCAGCCTCGACGGCCGCATTGAGCGCCAGCAGGTTGGTCTGGAATGCAATGCCGTCGATGATGCCGACGATGTCCATCACCTTCTTCGATGCGGCGCTGATGTCCTCCATCGTGCGCACCACCTCGCGCATGGTGTCGCCGCCGCGGCCCGCGATCGCCGATGCCTCGACGCCGAGCCGGTGCGCGCCGGCCGCATGGCTTGCCGTCTGCTTCACTGCGCTCGCCAGTTCCTCCATGCTCGAGGCGGTCTCTTCCAGGCTGGCGGCCTGCGCCTCGGTGCGGCTCGACAGGCCGTGGTTGCCGAGCGCGATTTCGCGGCTGCCGGTGTGGATGCCGCCGACGTTGTCGCGGACGTCGCCGATCACGGCCTGCAGGTTGACGTTCATCTGCTGCAGCGCATTGAGCATCTGTCCCAGCTGGTCGCGCCCGCCGCTGCCGAAGCGGGCGGTCATGTCGCCGCTGGCGATGTGCCTGGCGGCGTCCGTCGCCGCGTCGATCGGCCTCACCAGACCGGCATGCAGGGATCGCCAGGCAAGGATGCAGGCCAGCACGCCCGCGCCCCCAAGCCCGCCCGCCTGCACGGCAGGCGCCCCCTCCGCCACGGCAACCGCCGCCAGGACCGCGGTCAGCACCGCCGGCAATCCCAGGCCGAGGCCGAGCCGCATGCCGGTGGACAGCTGCAGCAATTCCGCAAAGGTCCCGCGCCAGCCGGTTCGCACGACAGCGCCGTGGCGTAACGCCACGCCGGTATCGCCGTCGCCCATGCGCCGGTAAAGCGCATCGGCCGCCGCCACCTGGTCGTTGCTGGGACGCGTCCGCACCGACAGGTAGCCAACCACCCGTCCCGCTTCGCGTACCGGCGTCACGTTGGCCTGCACCCAGTAGAAGTCACCATCCTTGCGGCGGTTCTTGACCATGCCGGTCCACGGAATCTCCGCCTTCAGGCAGCGCCAAAGATCGGCAAACGCCGCCGGCGGCATGTCGGGATGCCGCACCAGGTTGTGCGGCGCGCCGAGCAGTTCATCTTCGCAGAAGCCGCTGACCTCGATGAAATACGGGTTGACGTACGTGATCCTGCCCTTGAGGTCAGTCTTCGACACGATGGACACGCCGTCCCGCAGTTGATATTCACGGGCGGTGACGGGCAGGTTGGTACGCATTGCAATTGCTCTCCTCTTTTGGCCCGGCGCACCTGGTCCCGCCGCCGAACGTGTTTCCATATAGCAACGTTTATAGCGGATGCGGGAGGCTTTTGGATTTGATCCAGATCAAAAAGGAATAAGGGTGGGCGCGCGTCAGAAGCCGAAGCTCAGGCCAAGACCGACGCCCGATCTGCCGCCGTGCCACCAGTCTTCATAGTCGTCCAGCTGGCGCAACTGTTCCGCCAGCAGCAGCGACTGTGGCGCCGCCTGTTGCAACGCGAGCACATGCTCCTGCGGCGGGAAGGCACGGAACAGCCGGCCGCGGATCTCGCCGGCCGGGTAGGTTGCGGTGTGCACGTCGAAGTAGAAATTACCGACTTCAAGGGCACGCAACTGTGCGTCGCTGAGCACGACGCTCGCCTGCCACACTGCCGTTGCGCCAACCCTGCCCAGCGGCGCCACGACCGTTCCGCCGCCGCCGGACGCGTCATGCAGGTGGACTTCGGTCGGCGTGACGTCGGGGCTGTAGACGCTGGCGATAAGCAGGCCGCCGTCCCAGTCGAACGTGGCCGCCCCGCTCGCCAGTGCGGTACTGCCGTTTGCCGGCACCTGTTCCTCGCCGTTGAGGATGGTGGCGGTGACAAGGGGAACGTCGTCGTCGTGGCCGCCGCAGGCGGCAAGCAGACAGGCTGCGCACAGCGCAGCCATGAACCGGTGCAAGAACATGGCCATGACAAGTCCTCCTCGGCAGGGCGCCTGCGACGCGGCGCTTCACCGGGGCCATGCAGGGAACGTGCCTGCGCCCTAGTCCTTGGCGGAGCGCGATGCCTGCCAGGCGGCGACCACTTCCTGCGCCGTGCGGAAGGCGTCGACCGCCAGCGGCGCGCCGCAATAGACGGCCGCGTGCAGCAGCACTTCGCGGATCTCCTCCGGCGTGGCGCCGTTGTTCAGCGCGCCCCGCAGATGGCCCTTGAGTTCCTGGGCGCGCCCGAGCGCGGTCAGCATCGATACGGTGATGAGGCTGCGTGTCTTCATGTCCAGGCCGTCGCGGCACCAGACCGTGCCCCAGGCGTTGCGGGTGACGAACTCCTGCAGCGGCATCGTGAAGTCGTCGGCCCCGGCAAAGGCGCGCTCCACGAAGTCTTCCCCCATCACCTGCTTGCGCTTCTGCAAGCCCTGCTCGAACTGCTCGTCCTGCTGCGTCTTGTCCATCGGCTGCCTCCGTTGAAAGCGCCGATTATAGGTCCGGCGCAGAGGCGGCGGCGCGCGCGTGGGTCGGCCCGGTCGCCGCCATGAAGCACAGCAGCGAGAACAGCGACACGGCGAGCATGATGCCGAGCAGCCAGACAGGCGACGGGTTCCAACCGACAATGGCTGCCGCCGCCAGCGGGCCGGCGGCCTTGGCCACCAGCGCCGGCCCGCCCAGCGCGCCCGCGATCGCGCCGTAGTTGTCGCGCCCGAACAATTCCTGCGGCAGGGTGCCGCGCACGATGGTCAACACGCCGTTGCTGGCGCCGTACAGCATGCAGAACAGGGCCACCGCCGGCTGGTGCTCGCCGAAGAACAGCAGCGCCAGCAGCGCCGCCGGCAACACGGCAAAGGTCAGCTTGCCGACGGTCTGCGCACGCAGCCGCGACGCGAAGGCCAGCTCGGCGATACGCCCGGCGACCTGCATCGGGCCGATCAGCGTGGACACCAGCACCGCGGCGGTCGCGCTATGGCCGAGCCGCTGCAGCAGCGGGATCAGGTGCACCGCCAGCCCGGAGAAGATGAACAGGTTGCAGGAGAAGGCGATTGCCAGCTTCCAGAAGGCCGGCGTGCGCAGCGCCTCGCCCAGTGTGGCTCCCGCGGCATCCGGTTTCGCATGCCGGCGCCGCGGCCCGGGGGCACCGAGCAGCAGGTGCGCCGGCGCGCACAGCAACAGCTGCACGGCGGCATAGATCAGCAGCGTGTCGCGCCAGCCGACCAGCTGGTTCAGCTTCAGCGTCAGCGGCCAGAACACCGTGCTCGCCAGTCCGCCGAACAGCGTGAGCAGGGAGATGCCCTTGCGCGCCGCATGCAGGAACTCCCGGTTGATGGTGGCGAACGCCGCCTCGTACAGCACGGCTGCCATGGCGACGCCGACCAGGCTCCAGCCGAGGAAGTATCCGGACAGAGACGCGCTGCTGCCCACCAGCGCCATGCCCGCTGCCGCCAGCACCGAACCGCACGCCATCACCGTCCTGCCGCCGAAACGGTCGATCAGCATGCCGGCCGGCGTCGCGGCCAGCCCGGCCAGCAACAGGCTCCAGGAATAGGCCCCGAACACCGCTTCCGTGCGCCATCCGAGTTCGCGCTCGATGTCGTTCGCCAGGATCGCGAACGCATAGAACAGCGACCCCCAGGAGACGAGCTGTGTCAGGGCGAGCAGGCGGACGATGCGCCAGGGTTCCTTGCTGGACATGACCGCAGTGTAGCGCGGCGCCGCCGGGACGTCACCGCAGCAGCCGCCGCGCGCTGTCCACCACCGCGGCCGACAGCCGCTCCATGCGCGGGGCCTGCACCTTCCAGCAGTGCCAGTACAGCGCGACGTCCACCGCGCGCTGCGGCGCCAGGTCGACCAGCCTGCCCTCCGCGCACAGCGCATGCGCCTGCAGCTCCGGCAGCATGCCCCAGCCCAGGCCGAGGGCGATCGCCTGCATGAACGGTTCGGACGCGGGAATCGCATGGACCGGATAGGCGCCGTCGGGAAGGCCGAAGTGGCGCTGCAGGAAATCGGCCTGCAGCCGGTCCTTGCGGTTGAAAGCGACCACCGGCGCCTTGCGCGCCGCTGCCCTGGTCATGCCTTGCGCGAACCATTCGGCGCGGAAGGCGGGCGACGCCATGCAGCGGTAGCGCATGCTCCCCAGCGGCGCCGCCGTGCAGCCGCGCATCGCCTGCGCCTCGGTCGAGATGCAGCCAAGGGCGAGGCCGGCCTCCAGCAACGCGTAGGTGTGGTCCTGGTCGTCGACCACGAGGTCGAGCAGGATACGCTCGCGCCGCAGGAAGGGCGCCAGCGCCGGCAGTAGCCAGCTTCCCAGGGTATCGGCATTCACCGCGATCGCCAGCGCCACGGGAAGGTCCTCCCGCTTGTCCAGGTCGGCCTGCAGGTCCTGCTCCAGCGCCCGCACGCGCAGCAGGAATTGCAGCAGTCGGCGGCCGGACGACGTCGGACGGCAGGGCCGGCTGCGCACCACCAGCGGTTCGCCCAGCGTGGTCTCGAGCGCACGCACGCGCTGCGACACGGCGGAAGGCGTGATGTGCAGTATCTCCGCCGCCCGCTCGAAGCTGCCACTTTGCAGCACCGCCTGCAGGGCCGCGCACTGCCTGCCGTCGAGATCCATCGCCTCCCCCTCGCTTTCTTAAAAATTGCTAAGCATTGCCCAATTCTACTTAATGCGCTTAATGGAAGACGGACGACAGGGCAGAATGCGGACATGCCAACACAGGAGGATGCATGCTGTCGAGTTACCTCAAGGGCCTCGGCCTCGGCGCCGGACTGATCCTCGCGATCGGATCGCAGAATGCGCATGTGCTGCGGATGGGATTGCTGCGCCGGCGGGTCGGCCTCGTGGTCGCGGTCTGCATGCTGTGCGAGGCAATGCTGATCGCCGGCGGCGTGGCAGGCGTCGGGGGCGCGGTGCAGGCCAACCCGACCTTGCTGGCTGCAGCACGCTGGGGCGGCGCCCTCTTTCTTGCCGCCTATGGCTTGCGTGCATGGCGCAACGCTTTTCGTAGCGGGGCGCTGCATCCCCGCGAGCACGCCGGGGATGACGGCAGCCTGCGCGGCGCCCTGGCGGCGACGCTTGCCGTCACCCTGCTCAATCCGCATGTGTACCTGGACACGGTCGTGCTTCTCGGCGCCGTCGGCGGCCAGCAGGGCGACCAGGGGAAGTGGTGGTTTGCGCTCGGCGCGATGTGTGCCGCCTTTGCCTGGTTTCCGCTGCTCGGCTATGGCGCGCGCCTGCTGGCGCCGTGGTTCGCGCGTCCGGCCGCATGGAGGATGCTGGACGGCTGCATCGGCCTCGTCATGCTGGCACTCGCGGCGGGACTGGTTGCCGACGCCCGTGCGGCAGGCTGAGCATCAGGGCTTGCGCAGGCGGAACTTGTAGGTATCGCCGTGCTTCAGGTAGGTGACCTTGCCGTCCAGCCCGGCCGCCTTCACCTCCTGCTGAAACTCGGAAAGCGGCGACTTGAACACGTCGTAATCGTTGTAGTGGATCGGGATGGCGTGGTGGGGCGCCACCAGCTGCAGCATCTTCACGCCGTCCTTGCCATCCATCGTCACCTTGACCACGCCGAGGATGCGGGTGCCGCCCAGATGCAGCAGCGCGAGGTCGATATCCGGATAGCGGCGCGGAATGGCCTCGATGTCCTCGTAGACGAGGGTGTCGCCGCTGATGTACATGCGGTAGCGCGGGGCGTTGGCGCCGGCCTCGAACTCCAGCATCGACCCCATGGTTTCCGGTAGCGCGACCGCCCCGCCCGGCGGCCCGTGCCGCGCCGGCATGCCGGTGATGCGCAGGGTGGTCCCGCCCTTGCGGACCAGCAGCGAGTCCCAGTGGCGCAGCGCGTGGCGCTTTTCGAAGCCCAGCTCGCGCAGGCCTTCCGCCGCCTCCGGCGTCGTCACGATAGGCACATCGCGCCGCATCTTCTGCTGCACCAGCTGGTCGAAATGGTCGCCGTGCAGGTGCGACAGCAGCACCAGGTCGATGGCGGGAAGCTTGTCGAACGGGATCGCGGGATCGGTGAGGCGCTGTGACTTGAGGCCGTAGCCGAGGTGCACATGGTCGCCCTTGTGCAGGAAATTGGGATCGGTGAGGATGGTGAGGTCGCCGTAGCGGATCAGCACCGTGGCGTTGCCGATGAACTGGACCGTTCCGCCCGTCGCCGCCCGCGCCGGCTTCGCGGACGCCGCCAGTTCCAGCGTCGTCTCGACCGGAGCCCGGGTCTCTCCCTGCGATGGCGTCTGTTGCGAAGGTTGGGACTGTTGCGGCTGTTGCGGTTGCTGTTGCCCGTCCTGGGCGTAGGGCCCCGGCGCAATGCAGTACAGGAGTGCCGCGAGCAGCGCGGCATGACGGATCGGTGGTCGGCGCACGTTCTCTCCCGGTTTGTACTTTCGTCCGGGTTCGAGCAGCGCGCCGCCGCGCAAGTTCCTACCCGCGTCCGAACACGCCGCCGTGGCTTGCACTGAGGATCGCTTCGATCGCCGGATGCTTGATCTTGCGCTCGTTGGAGATCGCATAGAACTGCTCATGCACGGCAGTCAGCTCGCCGACCGCGACCGCACCAAATTCCTCCTTCACCGCCTCCCCCAGCGCGGACGACGCCGGAAACAGCCCGAGGCCATGGCTGCCGAAAGTGTTGAGCAGTGCATTGTCGTCGAACTCGCCGACCACGTCCGGCCGCACGTCATGCGTCTCGAACCAGTGGTCGATCCGGCCGCGCACCGCGTGGTTGCGCGTCGGCAGCAGCACGGGCGCCCCCTTCAAGCTGCCGGGGAAGCCGGCAATGTAGCGTTCTGCAAGCTCGGGCCTGCCGAACAGCGAGATGTCGCTTTCCCCCAGCAGGTGGCTGAAGACCCGCAGCGTGGTGCCGGATGGAACCGGACGGTCGGTCAGCACCACATCCAGTTTATGCACCGAGAGATCGCCGAGCAGGGATTCGAAGTCGTCCTCGTGGCACACCAGCTTCACCTTCTGGGGCAGCTTGAGCGCTGCTTCGAGCAGGCGCGAGGCGGTCAGCTTGGGCAGCGAGTCGGACAGCCCGACCGTCAGCCGCATGGTCTTGCCGATGTCCGCTTCGGTCAGCACTTCCTGCAGCTGCTCGCCCAGCAGAAAGATCTGGTCGGCGTAGGAAAGGGCAATGCGGCCGGCTTCCGTCAGCACCAGCCGGCGGCCCTGCGGCGCCAGCAGGGACTTGCCGATTGATTGTTCGAGCAGCGCGATCTGCGCGCTGATGGTCTGGATCGCCACGTCGAGGCGCTCGGCCGCGCGGGTGACGCTGCCCTCCTTGGCCACCACCCAGAAATAGTAGAGGTGGCGAAAATTGAGGCCGGTGGTCTTCATACTGTATTTTCCGAAGTCATTGTCCGTTTATGTTCGCTTTTCCGAACACAGCATGCCCTTATATCATGTCTGCCATGATTTGACAGGAGGGTCCCGATGCAAGAGATGCAATTTCACGGCTTGACTGTTTCAACATCACGAAAGGACATATCATGAACGACCGCCATACCCCGCTGCGCAGCACCGCCTTTGGAGCTGCCGCTTCCACCGCCGTCATCGACGGCAGCGCCCGCAGGGTGCTGCGCAACACCTACCTGCTGCTGTCCCTGACGCTGGGCTTCAGCGCCCTGGTCGCCGGCGCCGCCGCCGCCCTGCAGCTGCCCCGCCCGGGTATCCTGCTGACGCTGGCGGGCTATTTCGGCCTGCTCTTCCTGGTCACGCGCTATCGTGACCGCGGCCTCGGCGTCGCCCTGGTGTTCGCCCTGACCGGCTTCATGGGCTACACCCTGGGCCCGGTCATCAGCCACTACCTGAGCATGCCCAACGGCAGCCAGACGGTCATGCTGGCCATGGGCGGCACCGCCGCGGTCTTCGTCGCCCTGTCGGCCTACGCGACGACGACGCGACGCGACCTGTCCTTCATGGGCGGCTTCCTGACGGTCGGCATCCTCGTTGCCTTCCTGGCCGGCCTGGCGGCAGTGTTCCTGCAGATCCCGGCGCTGTCGCTGACCGTCTCCGCCGTGTTCGTGCTGCTGATGTCGGGCCTGATCCTGTACGAGACCAACCAGATCGTGCGGGGCGGCGAGACCAACTACGTGATGGCGACGGTCAGCCTGTTCGTGGCGATCTTCAACCTGTTCACGAGCCTGCTGCACCTGCTCGGTTTCGCCAGCAACGAGTAAACGGTACCCGATACCGATCCAGGCGGCGCCATCCGGCGCCGCCTTTTTCAAACCAGAGCGGCTTCTCACAGTCCAAGCCTGGCAGGACTGTGAGAAATCGTTCGTTTACGCAAAGGAAAATCACATGGTCGAACTGCTCGCCGATCCGCAGGTATGGATCGCATTCTTCACGCTCACCGCACTCGAACTGGTGCTCGGCATCGACAACATCATCTTCATTTCCATCCTCGTCGACAAGCTTCCCAAGGAAAGGCAGGAATTCACCCGCCGCCTCGGCCTGTTCCTGGCGATGTTCATGCGTATCGGCCTGCTGCTGACCCTGTCGTGGATCGTCAGCATGACGCAGCCGCTGTTCACGGTGCTCGGGCAGGGCTTCTCGGGACGCGACCTGGTGCTGCTGCTGGGCGGCCTGTTCCTGCTGTACAAGAGCGTCGGCGAGATCCATGAATCCTTCGAGGGTGCGACCGGGACCAAGCAGAGCGCCGTGAAGGCCACCTTTACCGGCATCGTGTTGCAGATCGTGGTGATTGACCTGGTGTTCTCGTTGGACTCCATCATTACCGCCGTCGGCATGGTCGACCAGATCGAGGTGATGATCGCGGCAGTCATCGTGTCCGTGGCCCTGATGATGTTCTTTGCGGGCCCGATTGGCCGCTTCGTGTCCGAGCATCCGACGATCAAGATGCTGGCGCTGTCCTTCCTGGTAGTGGTGTCGGTGGTGCTGATTGCCGAAGGTTTCGGCCATCACATCCCGAAGGGATATATCTACAGCGCGATGGCGTTCTCGGTCGTCGTTGAAATGCTGAATATCAGGATGCGCAGGCATTCGACCCGCGCCGACCTGGAGAACACCCGGTACGCGCCGGATGAAGCGGAGAAGTCGCAGTAACCTTGTCCGGGACAGGGCGGAGCTTGCGCGAAATCAAGCTCCGTTCGCGTTGGATGTTCGGAAGATGTTTCGCCAAGGCAAAATTGCTCGTTCTTGAACAGGGAGCATCTGATGAGAAAAAAATCCGGACTGGTCGATCAGGCCAACTACACGCCGAACCATTTGCTCGACACGCTGATGGAAAAACTCGAGGCCGGCAGCGACGCCGCGCTGGCGCGCATGCTGCATATCCCGCCCTCGACGATCAGCAAGATCCGCCACAAGCAGGTGGCGGTCAACTCCGCATTGCTGCTGGCGGCGCACGAGGCAACCGAGATCAGCATCCGTGAACTGCGGCTGATGATGGGGGATACGAATACCCGCTACTGGCTCGGCAACATGGGGCACGGCCTGCCCGAGCGCAAGTCCACGCCGGTGCGGGCCTACCGCACCCAGCGCCGCCACGACCAGGCGGCGCACGCCTGAAGGATCAGGCCCGGGTCTCGTCGGAATCAGGCTCCTGCGTGACTCCGGCGCCGCCGGGTGCGCCAGCATCATCGCCCGCGGGTGCGGCGCGCCGATCGGCTGTGCCACGCGGGGTTGCGCGGCGCTCCGCCATCCTGCGTTCCCTGAATTTGTTCAGGTCGTAGCTTACCTGCTCGAACGGCGTTTCCTGGCGTGTCATCTGGTTCTCCTGTTCCAAGTGGCACGAGTCTAGAGCAAGGCGGGGTGCCCGGTTTGAGCGGCAGCAAGGGTCGGAGGCGGCGCTCAGACCTTCGGAATCCGGAATGTCTTGCTGATCATCAGGCTGCCCGATAGCACGAACAGCAGCGAAAGCGGATGCAGCACGCCGCCGGGAAGCTGCCATTCTCCCCAATACAGCGCATTCCCGATCCGCCCCTGCCAGGCAGCAAATGCCAGGATCGCGGTCAGCAGCACGCTGGTCGGGATCGGGGTGCCTTCAAAGTACTTCACCTTGTCGCCGCCTTCCGCGAGGCTTTCCGCCGTCACGTTGAAACGTGCCAGCCGACTCACGCCGCAGCAGACGAAGTAGATCAGCGCGACCCAGTCCCACAAGCCGCCCATGCCGGCTGCAAATGCCAGCGCCGCCGGCGCCACGCCGAAGGAGATCACGTCGGCGAGCGAGTCGAGTTCGCGCCCGAGTGCAGAATGCTGCCGCCGCCACCGGGCGATCCGTCCGTCCAGCACGTCGAAGAGGAAGGCTGCCGGTGCCATCGCCGCCGCCGCCAGGAAGTGCACCTGCTCCCTGCTGCTCAGGTAGAGCATCGCCAGGAACACGCCGGCCACGCCGCAGGCGGCGTTGGCCAGCGTGAAGAAGTCCGCGAGGTGGAAGCCGCGGATCATGGAAAAATGCTTGGGGGCGCGTGCGGATGAGGGCATTGCTTGCTCCGGCTGACAGTAAGGACCTGCTTGCAACGGGACTGGGTAATGCGGCTGCACAGGTAGGAGGAGCATGCGCAGGGGAAGGTTCCCATCCAGGCCCGCCCGCTTCGCGCAAGCATGGGCGGACGCAAAGTCAAGTCCCTGCAAGGTCATCGCGCGACGCGCATAATAGGCCGACAATAAGTGGCCGCGACACGCACGGCAACAATCAAGGACGACACGAGGAGACTGGCATGCACGAACAGGCCGTGGAACGCATTGCGCATCGCATCTGCCCTCTTTGCGAGGCATGCTGCGGGCTCGAACTGAAGATCCGGGGCGACAAGGTGGTCGGGATACGGGGCCATGACGCCGACGTGTTCAGCCGCGGCTATATCTGTCCGAAAGGCGCGTCTCTCGATGACCTGCATGAAGACCCCGACCGCCTGCGCCGGCCGCTGGTCAAACGCGACGGCCGCTTCGTCGAAGTTTCCTGGGACGAGGCGTTCGCGGAAGTCGAACGCCGGCTGCCGCCGCTTCTTGCGGCGCACGGCCCGGACGCGGCGGCCGCGCTCATCGGCAATCCTTCGGCGCACAAGATCGGACTGCTGCTGTATTACGCGCGCCTGACGCGCGCGCTCGGCACGCGCAACCTGTTCTCCGCCTCCACGCTCGACCAGATGCCGAAGCAGCTGTCCTCGGGACTGCTATTCGGGCACTGGCTTTCCTTTCCCGTGCCGGATATCGAACGGACCGACTACCTGCTGGTCCTCGGCGCCAACCCGCTGGTTTCCAATGGCAGCCTATGGACCGTGCCCGACTATCACGGCAAGGCCAAGGCCATGCGCCTGCGCGGTGGTCGCATCGTCGTGATCGATCCGCGCCGGACCGAGACCGCGCTGGCGGCAGATGCGCATCATTTCATCCGCCCCGGCGGCGACGTGTTCTTCCTGCTCGGCCTGGTGCATACGCTGTTCGATGAAGACCTGGCGCGGCCGGGCACGCTGGCGGAGCATGTCAACGGGATTGAAACGGTGCGCGCGGCGGCGCAGGCGTTTTCGCCGGAACGCATGGCGCCGCATTGCGGCATCGAGGCCGGCACGATCCGCACCATCGCGCGCGAGCTGGCGTTAGCGCCGCGCGCCGCCGTCTATGGCCGCCTCGGCACCTGCACCCAGGAGTACGGCACGCTGTGCAGCTGGCTGGTCGACGTACTCAATGTCCTGACCGGCAATCTCGACCGCGAAGGCGGCGCGATGTTTGCCAAGGCGCCGGCCTTTGCGGCCAACACCGCCGGCAAGCCGGGCATCGGCAAGGGCGTGGGCATCGGCCGCCGCCGGAGCCGCGTCTCGGCCGCGCCGGAAGTGATGGGCGAGCTGCCGCTGGTTTGCCTGGCCGAAGAGATAGAGACGCCGGGCGACGGCCAGGTCCGGGCCTTGATTGCGATCGCCGCCAACCCGGTACTCTCCGCGCCGAACGGCGCGCGCCTCTCGGCCGCGCTGGAACAGCTCGACTTCATGGTCAGCGTCGACATCTACCTCAACGAGACTTCGCGCCACGCGGACGTGATCCTGCCCGGCCTGTCGCCGCTGGAGGAGATGCACTACGACGTCGCCTTTCCGCAGTTCGCGTATCGCAACTATGCGCGCTACAGTGCGCCCGTCCTGCCCCGCGATCCGGCCCACCCGCCCGAATGGCAGATTCTGCTGCGGCTTGCCGCCATCGTGCAGGGACTGGGCGCACAGGCCGACGTGCTGCGCCTCGACGACGAGGCCTTTGCCGCCGATGTGCGCCGCGTGGCGGGCGAACATGCGGATGCGGTGCTCGCCGCGACCGCCCACCTCGAAGGGCCCGAGCGGCAGGTCGATTTCGCGCTGCGGATGGGGCCGTATGGCGACATGTTCGGCATGCGCGAGGACGGGATCAACCTGCAGAAACTGCGGCAGGCGCCGGGCGGGATCGACCTCGGCCCGCTGCGGCCGCGCATACCCGAGATCCTGCGCACGCCGAGCGGCAAGGTGGAGCTTGCGCCAGAGATCCTGCTCCAGGACTTGCAGCGGGTGCGTGCGGCGGTGGCGGAACCGCCTGCATCGCTGGTCATTGTCGGCCGCCGTCAGGTCCGCTCCTGCAACAGCTGGATGCACAATTTGCCGCCCCTGGCGAAGGGGCCCTTCCGCTGCACCGCGCTCGTGCATCCGGCGGACGCGCAGCGGCTGGGGCTGCAGGATGGCGGCAAGGCGCGCATCAGCCGCGATGGCCGCGCAGTCGAAACCACGGTGCAGATCAGTGACGAGATGATGCCGGGTGTGGTGAGCCTGCCGCACGGCTGGGGGCACGATCAGCCGGGGACACAAATGCACGTCGCCGCCGAACGGCCGGGCGCGAACCTGAACCAGGTCCTGGACGAGAGGCTGCGCGATCCGCTTTCCGGCAACGCCGTGCTGAGCGGCGTCGCCGTGGAGATGCGGCCTGCGTGAATCTGGGGCGAGCGCCTATTCGCCCGAAGCCAGCTCGACGTCCGAGCCGACGCCACGCAGTTTGCTGCCGTCCGCCTGCGGCACCTCGATGGGTTCGACCACGACCGGGGCGACGCCCTGCTCCTGGATCTCGAGCTTCTTCGCGGTCCTGGGCGTAAGGTCGACGATGCGACCCTCGATGTACGGTCCACGGTCGCGGATCTCGACCACCTCGCTCTTGCCGTTCTCGAGATTGGTGACCTTGGCGATGGTCCCGAGCGGCAGGGTCTTGCTTGCGGCGATATTCGAATTCGGGTCCATGGGCGTACCGTCCGCCATCTTGCGGCCCGCGAATTTCTGATGGTAGTAGGACGCCTTTCCGTGGCGAGCCTTGCCGGAGCGATCGAGCTTGCGCTTGACGTGCGGCGACTCGTACTTGAGGGAGGAGGACGCTTTCTTTTCGCCTGCGGAAGACTGTTGCGCAAAGGCTGTCGAACCCAAACACAGCGACAGCAACAACAGCACTCCCACCCGGCCCTTCTTCGGCTTGGTAGTCATGGCTGGCAATCTGTAATGTGAAGAGGTAGCAATCCGCAGCGGCGCGAGGCGCGTGCGGCTGCACGTTTACATCCAACTGCATTCTTCGTATTGTCCGCAGGAATTCCCACCCTGCGCCTGTTCGATGCCAGAAAGCGTAGCGGAGTTCCGGAGTCCTTTCGGCAATTCCTCCGCGCACTCAACGCGCAAGGCCACGGCGGAGGCCGAAGCTCAGGGCATCGACCAGGGCCACCAGGGCCAGCATCGCGATGATGACGGTTGCCGCCTGCTGCATCTGGAACAGCGAGAGGTGGAACTTCAGCATCTGTCCAAGCCCGCCTGCGCCGACCACGCCGAGCACGGCGGCTGCGCGGATATTGTTTTCCCATCGATAGAGGGTGTACGACATCAGCTGCGGCAGGATTTGCGGCAGCGTCGCATAGAAGAAGGCCGCGGCGCGCGAGACGCCGTTGGTGCGCAGACTTGCCTCCGGCAGTGGCGGCGTGTTCTCCAGTGCGTCGGCGAACAGCCTGCCCAGCACCCCGCTGGTGTGCACTGCGAGCGCCAGGGTGCCGGCGAACGGACCCAGCCCTGCTGCGACGAGCAGGATCGAGGCCCATACCAGCTCCGGCACCGACCGCGTGGCATTGAGCAGCAGCCGCGTCGCCGCGCGCGCCGCGCCACCGGTGCGGCCGCTCGCCGGCAGCGCGAGCAGCACGCCGGCGATGGCGGCGATGCCGGTGCCGAGTGCCGACATCGCCAGCGTCTCGAGCATGGCATGGAGGGTCTTGCGCAGGAAGGGCGGCGCGGTCTCGGGGGGGGCAAACCCGGCCAGGAATTCGGTGGCGCCGCGCAGCGCATCGGCACTGAGCAAGGCTCCCCATTGCAAGGGCAGGCTGGCGAAGCTCGCCACCACCAGCAGCAGCAGGAACGCCAGCAGCAGCAGCGTCGCGGTGCGCGAAGGAGGTGCGGGATGCTTCACGCCAGCCTCGCCCGCAGAAACCTGCTGACCCAGTCGGCGGCGGCCACCAGCAGGATGAAGATGATCAGCATGGTCGCGACTTCGCCGCCGGCCAGCATCTTCATCGACTCATCCATGCGCTGGCCGAGGCCGCCGGCGCCGACGAAACCCATCACCACCGAGCCGCGGATTGCGCACTCCCAACGATATACGGTGTAGGAAACCAGCTCCGATGCGGATTCGGGCAGCGCACCGTAGAACAATGCCGCCAGCCGGCCGCTGCCGTTACGCAGCAGGCTCTCGGTGGCATGCGGATCGGAGGACTCGATGATCTCGGCGTACACCTTGCCGAGCATGCCGCAGTAGGTCAGTGCGATCGCCAGCACGCCGGCGGTCGGGCCGAGGCCGGCGATGCGCACGAAGAGCAGCGCCCAGACCAGCTCCGGCACGCTGCGCAGCACCACCAGCCACCAGCGGGCACACTGGCGCACCAGGCGTGCCTGCCAACGCATGCGTCCCGACAGGCGGGAGACCGACAGGCGGTCCGTGGCGACCAGCGTGAGGGGAATCGCACCCGCCAGCGCCAGCGTCATGCCGGCGGTCGCCATCGCTACCGTCTGCCAGGCCGCCTCCGCCATCAGCAGCAGGAAATCCGCGGAATGCGCGGGCGGAAAGAAGGCGGCAAGGAACAGCCCGGTGGCGGCAAGGCTCTGCGCGTCCAGCAGCACCCATGGCTTGAACTCGCTCCAGACCAGCAAGGGCCACAGCATGGCCAGCAGCAGGATGCAGGCAGCCACCCGGCCGCGCCACGCGGGGTCGGCATGGGGCGGGCCGGGACGGGAAAGGATAGTCATGCGCAGCGTCTGCATGCGTTCAGAAGCAACGCGTCACCGGGGCGGTCGGCAATGATGGATTGCCCGCACCTGCATCCCGTGCTTCGTCCGCCGTGTCCCCGTTGCCGGGGCTGCCGTCATTCTGGTAGAGCGCGGCGATCATCGCGTCGCTGACGTCGGATGCGGCTGCGTCGAACAGAACCGTTCCGCCACGCAGACCGACGACGCGCGGAAAATGCGCGAGCGCCAGTTCCACCTGGTGGAGGCTGCATACCAGCAGCGCACCGCGCGCCGCAGCCTCCTGCTGCAGCACCTGCAGCGTCTGCACCGCGAGCGTGGGATCGAGCGCGGACAGCGGCTCGTCGACCAGCAGTGCCCGCGCATCCGACACCAGGAGCCGTGCAAGGCTGCAGCGCTGGCGCTCGCCGCCGGACAGGCGGTCGACGCGCGCATAAAGCTTGTCCTCCAGGCTGAAGCGGGCCAGCGCCTGGTAGGCGACCTCGGGCTCGGCCGGCCGGAACAGCGAGGCCAGCGCCCGGCGCAGCGTCCAGCGCGGCAGGCGGCCCGCCAGCACCGCCGCCACCACCCGCTGGTGCGGCGGGAGCGGCGGCGTCTGCGGCGCAAGAAACAGTTGCGCGCGCAAACGGTGGCGTTCGCGTTCCGACAGCGACCACGCGGCGCGGCCGAAAGCGGCGAAACTGCCGCTCGCGGGCCGCTGCGCAAGCGCAAGGGTATGCAGCAGGGTCGTCTTGCCGGCGCCCGAGGGGCCGATCAGCGCAACCTGCTCGCCGGCATCCAGATGCAGGTCGATGCCATGCAGCGCGGGCGCGTCACCGCCGACGCGGTGGCGGACGGTGACGGCCTGCAAGTCGAAGCTCATTACTTCAGCAGGCCGGCGTTGCGCGCCGCCTTCTCGATCGACGCATAGTTCTCGGTGCGCGTCGGGATGAAGCGGCTGGCACGCTGCAGCGCAAGGATTTCCTTGCCCTGCGCATCGTTGGGATTGAGCGCGAGGAAGGCATCCGAGATCTTCTTGCGCAGTGCCGGGTCCATGTCACTGCGGACCGACCAGTTGTAGTCATAGTAGCCGGGCGTGGTGTGGAACACCCGCAGCGTGCTGGCGACCTTTCCCTGGGAGAGCAGCTTCTCCCAGACGGAGATGTTGAGCACACCGGCGTCCACCCTGCCGCCGCCGACCGCGGCGACCGTCGCGTCGTGCGCGCCGGAGAAGGCGACGCGCTTCATGTCGCTGTCGGGATTGATGTTGGCCGCGAGCAGGAAGTAGCGCGGCATCAGGTGGCCCGAGGTCGATGACTCGGAACCGAAGGCGAAGGTCTTGCCCTTCAGGTCCTCCAGCCGGTTGATCGACTTGTCCGTGGTGATGAAGACCGACTTGAACTCCTCGTCCTCGGCCCGCTGCACCAGCGGAATCACCTTGCCGTTGCTGCGCACGCTGGCCTGCACGAAGGTGAAGCCGCCGAACCAGACCATGTCCAGCTTGTTGTTGACCAGGCCCTCGACCGAAGCGGCGTAATCGGTGACCGGCACGAACTCCACCTTCATGCCGAGTTTCTGCTCGAGGTAGCTCCCGAGCGGCTTGAATTTGCGCTGCAATTCGGTCGGCGCTTCGTCCGGAATGGCCGATACCCGGAGCACCTGTTGTGCATGGGTGAGGCCGGCAAACATCAGGGTGGCGACGGCAAGCGTCAGTCGCAGGAAGTTTTTCATGGAGATTTTTTCTTGTTGAAGGTAAGGGAAACGGGCAAGCAATGATCGGAAAAACAACCGCTTATGATAACAATTTCATGCCTGCGGCTCTGCTTTCCCGAGACATCGGCGCACGTCCTGTTCGGCAATGCCCTAGAATACTGTGCATGCATACAGCCTTTTCCTTTGCCGGCTTCCGGACCCCGGGCGGCACGCGGGCCGGCCAGAACGACATTCCCCGCTTGCCTGTCCAATTCCGCGGCCGTGCTGCGGGCAGCACGGCGCCTAAGTCACATCCATTCCGCCACATCCCGGCGCCCAGACACTGACAGGACCAGCTTGAACAACGTATCGCTCCACCGGTTTCCACGCCTTGCCTTCGTCGACCTGGAGACGACGGGCGGCACCGCAAGCATGGACCGCATCACCGAAGTCGGCATCATCGAAGTCGACGAGGACGGCGTGCGCGAGTGGAGCAGCCTGGTCAACCCGGAGGTGCCGATTCCGCCCTTCATCCAGACGCTGACCGGCATCACCGACGACATGGTGCGCGACGCGCCGACCTTCGCCGAGCTGGCGGCCGGCATCGCGCGCCGCCTGGAGGACCGCATCTTCATCGCGCACAATGCGCGCTTCGACTACGGCTTCCTGCGCCAGGCCTTCCGCCGCACCGGCCGCGACTTCCACCCGGAAGTGCTGTGCACGGTCAAGCTGTCGCGCCGGCTGTTTCCCGGTTTCGAGCGGCACAACCTCGACAGCGTGGCGGAGCGGCACGCGCTGCACGTGACCGAACGGCACCGGGCACTGGGCGACGCGCAGCTCCTCTGGCAGTTCTGGCAGAAGATCCACGATCTGCATGCGCCGGAACAGATCGAAGAAGCGGTGCGGCGCTTGCTCAGCCGTCCCGCCCTGCCATCGCGCATCGAAGAACTGGAACTCGACCGCCTGCCCGCCTCGCATGGCGTCTATATCCTGCGCGGCGCCGATCGTACGCCGCTGTTCATCGGCAGCGCGGTCAACCTGCAGGCGCGGGTCTACGGTTTCTTCGGCAAGGACCGGATGACGGGACGCGACCGGTTGCTGGCCGCGGAGACGGCAGAGGTCGATTGGATCGAGACCAGCGGCGAGCTCGGGGCGCTGCTGCTGGAATCCGCGTTGCTGCGCCAGCATGCGACGCCGTACAACCATGTCCGGGGCGATGACGAGACGTGTGCATGGCGGCTGCTGCCCCGCGGCGGCGCCCTGCAGGGTGCTGTCGCCACCAGCGACGACCTGTTCTTTGCCTACGATCCGGAGCTGTACGGCCTGTACGCGAACCCTGCCAAGGCGCGGGAGGCGCTGCGAGCCGTGGCCGACAGCCAGGGGCTATGCCACGCGCTGCTGGGCTTGGAGAAGACGCGGGCGGGCAAGTCCTGCAGCGCCCGTGCGGCAGGGCACTGCCGCGGCGCATGCATCGGGCTGGAAAGCGTGGAGGAACACAATCAGCGGGTACGGGCGGCGCTGCAGTCGCAGCGTCTGCAGGCCTGGCCCTACCCGGGCCCGGTGGCCATCCCCGAGAACGGCGCGTGGCACCTGGTCGACGGCTGGGCCTACCTGGGCACGGCGCACAACGAAATGGAGAAAGCAGACTTGCTGAAAGGCGGACGCCGCCGCTTCGACCGCGACGTCTATCGGATCCTGCAGAAATGGCTGCCGGTATTCAGCGAGAAGGTGAAGCCGCAGTAAGGCGGTGCATCAGTGGTGATGATGGTGCGTCCATTCCCCGTCCGATGCCAGGTAGGCGGCTACCGCCTCCTTCTGGCCGGTCGCATGGCGGTGCACCTCGCCGCAGGCGCAGATGCCCTGGTACGGCTGGATATGGGAGCAGGCGGAAACCTTTTGCAGGAAGACGGTGACCGGCTTCGTGCATTTCTTGCATTTGAAGGTGAGAGTGCGGGCAGGTTTGAAACTCATGTTCTGGCAACAGGCAATGGACGAAAGCGCCGCGAGCTTCCGGTCCCGGCGCAGTCCGCATCATAAACCGTTTGCCCGGTCAGCGCCGGTAGTGGCCGTGCCCATGTCCCTGCTGCCCCTGCCCGTATCCGTAGCCCCATTGCCCCTGACGGTTGTCATTCCAGTCGCGTCTCCCGTGGTCACGATGGTCACGATAGCCGTGCCTGTCATGGGGATGGGGATAAGACTCGACGCGCACAGGCGGGTGGACATAGACCGGGTAGGGAGGCGGCTGGACATAGATGACCGGCGGCGGGCCATACGTCGGCTGTGGCGCATAGACCGGGGGCGGCGGGCTGTAAACCGAGGGCGGCGCCCCGTAGCTGAACTGACTTTGCGGCACCATCACCACGCCGCGCGACTGGCTCCCCGCAGTGATTGACCACTGGGTACCGCCACCGGCCTGAACCGCACCCGCTGCAAGGCAGCCTGCCAGAACCACGCTTGCGCCAAAAATTTGCCTGTTCATGTCTGCTCCTTTGATTCTTATATTAAAGGACAAAGCGAGCGGGACCGCCGGGAAATCTTTGTAACAGTTCAGGCCCGGCAATGTTCCTCAGTAAGCGGCGACCGGTGCCGCTGCGTCGTCGCCGCCAAACGCCTTCCGCAGGCGGCGAGCTCCGGCCGCCAGCGTCACTACGTCGATGCCGACCGCCACGAAGTGGCAGCCCATCTGCACGTAACGCTGCGCCTGCGCGAGGTCGGTGCTCAATATGCCTGCCGCCTTGCCGCTGGCGATGATACGCCGCAGGCCGTCGTCGATTACCGCTCGCACCGCCGGATGACCGGGGTCGCCGGGGTGGCCAAGGGAGGCCGCGAGGTCGGCCGGTCCGATGAAGACGCCGTCCACGCCATCCACGGCGCACAGGCCGTCGAGGTTGTCGATGGCCGCCCGGGTCTCCGCCTGCACCAGCAGGCAGACCTCGCGGTTCGCCTGCGCCATGTAGTCAGGCTCCAGGCCCCAGCGGGAGGCGCGCGCGATGAACGCCGCGACGCCACGTACGCCTTCCGGCGGATAGCGCACGGCGCGCACCAGTTCCCTTGCCTGCTCCGGCGTGTCGACCATGGGCACCAGCAAGGTCTGGGCGCCGACGTCGAGCAGTTGCTTGAGCAGCGGCGTGCTGCCGGAAACCGGCCGCACCACGGGCTGCGAGGGATGGGCGGACAGTGCCTGCAGCTGCGCCAGAATGCTGCGCACATCGTTGGGCGCATGCTCCCCATCGACCAGCAGCCAGTCGAAGCCCGCCGTTGCACAAATTTCAGCCGAATAGGGGCTGGCCAGCGAGAGCCAGTAGCCGATCTGCGGCCTGCCGCTTTGCAATGCCGCCTTGAAGCGATTCCTCATCAAGCTGCTCCTGCTCGGGTTTCGAAGACGCGCGCGGCATTTCCGCCATGGCCACCGCCGACCTTGTCCATCGTCGCGCTGCCCGCCTGCCTTCCCGCCTGCGACATGCCGCTGCCGGTACTCGCCCTCGGTATTTTCACGTACGACAAACAAGTCGATGCGACACGGTCGACGCTTGGCACGGCGACAAGGAACGCGTTCGGAAAAGCACACCGGCGGAGCTTGTTGTACCGGCGGACGTGGCGCAGAAGCCGGTAAGGGGAGCGCCGCCGGGCATGCGGTGCACGGCTGGTCAGATCAAGGCAAACGCCGAAGGTTTCGCCGGGCCGCGCCGGCGCCGGATGCACTTGATAGCGCGCGTTCCGCCACCAATTATCAGCTGCTGCGAACCCAGCGAACCACGGAGGGCGGTGCTGATAGCAGTAAACGACGGATCACCTGGCGGCGCTGAATGCGCGCCGGATCAGGCGCATCAGGGACAGGCGGCTCCCGAGTCGAATTTTGTTGTGCAAGGTCCTGCCCATCGCATCCTCCGTAATCGCTGCAACGCATCTAGCAGAAATTATAGGAAGCAGGGAATGACCGCCGCGTGACAGGCGACACGAACCTGATTGAGCAGACACAAAAGACCAACATAATCCCGCGGTCGAACGACACCGTCGATCGCCACCGCGCAGAACGCCACCGCGCAGAACGGCACCGCCTGTCGCAACTATTTGATGCGAGTGGCGGTCCTAAACCTGACGGTAGCGATAGACTTCTTTGACACAATGAAACATAATTCGGCCTTCGCATTTTTTGCTCCCGTCGGAAAAACCGGTTTGCACAGGCGGCCGCACGTTTTCTGAACCAATCGTCGAGCTTCAACTCCCACTTCGTTCGTTCTATTTTTTTGCCTCCGTCACGTAGAGACCACGCATGCGGCGACACGCTTCGTCCCCGCCGCGCCCCGCCATCGGCTGGATGGTCGCTACTTGAACAAGGGCACGAGTTCGTACAGATATCCACGCAATGACCAAACAAGCCAAGACTTTGACCCTCGCCGCAAAACCCAGCGGCGATGCGCCGACCCGATCCCGCATTGCCAAGGGGGCGCGCGTAGTCGAACAAAGCACGGACACCGAGCAGCAAGCGGCAGCCAAGGTGACGGTCGTGACCAAGCGGCCGCGTCGCGCCGCGCTGCAGGACGCGCCGGACGCCGGTAGCGCACCGGCGCTCGGCGCGCCCGCGCAGGTGCCGGAGGAGCGCCCGGCGGAAGCCGCCGACAAGCCGAAGACCGTCGTGCGCAAGACTGCGCGCGCAGTAACCAAGGCGCCGGCAGCGACGCCGGAAACGCCGGCTGCCGGCACCCAGTCCGCCGTTACCCAGACCACCGATCCTGCCGCCCTCGCGGAGATCGACACGTCCTCCTATGCGCTGCCGAGCGCCAAGGTGCCGGCCCGCCGCGGCCGCCGCCCTTCGGAATTCCCGTCCGAGAACGACGAGATCGCCGCGCTGAACGCGGTCGAGCGCGCCGAGTTGAAAGCGGTGTCCAGGGCAAAGTCGCGCGATACGCAGGCCGGGGCACCCCGCACCGAGCGTGACCTCGAAGCGCAGCGCGCCCAGGTCAAGGTGCTGGTCAGCCTCGGCAAGGAACGCGGCTACCTGACCTATGCGGAAATCAACGACCATTTACCGGAAGATATCGTCGACCCGGAGGCGATCGACGGCATCGTCAGCACCTTCCGCGACATGGGCATCGAGATCTACGACCAGGCCCCCGACGCCGAGACGCTGCTGCTGTCCGATAACGTGGTGAGCGGTTCGAGCGAAGACGAGGCGGAGGCGGCGGTGGCGACCGCGCTGTCGGCGATCGATTCCGATTTTGGCCGTACTACCGATCCGGTGCGGATGTACATGCGTGAAATGGCTTCGGTGCCGCTGCTCACCCGGCAGCAGGAGATCGACATCGCCAAGCGCATCGAGGATGGCCTGAAGGACATGATGCAGGCGATCTCCGCGTGCCCGACCACCATCGCCGAACTGCTTGCCATGGCCGACCGCATCGGTCGCGACGAAACCAAGGTCGACGAAGTGATCGACGGGCTGGCCGACGCCGATGAGCCGGTTGCCGCGGTGGCGGCCGATGCCGACGCGGATGACGACGGCGATGCCGACGAGCAGGACGAGGACCTGGAAGACGATGACGACGGTGCCGTGACGCCCGCGGCTGGAATGACCGAGAAGCAGATGGAAGAGCTGCGCCAGGATGTACTGGCGCGCTTCGCCGCGATCGCGGCGCGCTTTGCAACGATGCGCGAGGCGCGCGCCGCCGGCGGCTACGGCTCGCCGGCCTACCGGGAGGCACAATCGGCCATCGCCCAGGAGTTTCTCGGCATGCGCTTCACCGCCAAGGTGGTGGAGCGCCTGTCGGACACCTTGCGCGCCCAGGTGGAAGAAATGCGCCAGGTCGAACGGCAGATCCTCGACATCGCGGTCAATAAATGCGGCATGCCGCGCACGCATTTCATCGAGGTCTTCCCCGGCAACGAGACCAACCTCGACTGGGTGGAACGCGAGGCCGATGCGGGCGCCGCCTATGGCGCGATCCTGCGTCGCAACGCGCCGGCCATCCGTGAATACCAGCAGAAGCTGCTCGACCTCGAACAGCGCGTTGAACTGCCGCTGACCGCCCTGCGCAGCATCAACAAGCAGATGGCCACCGGCGACAAGCGTGCCCGCCAGGCCAAGCGCGAGATGACGGAAGCGAACCTGCGGCTGGTGATCTCGATCGCCAAGAAGTATGTCAACCGCGGACTGCAGTTCCTCGACCTGATCCAGGAGGGCAATATCGGCCTGCTGAAGGCCGTGGACAAGTTCGAATACCGCCGCGGCTATAAATTCTCGACCTACGCGACATGGTGGATCCGCCAGGCGATCACGCGGGCGATCGCGGACCAGGCGCGCACAATCCGGGTGCCGGTGCACATGATCGAGTCGATCAACAAGATGAACCGTATCTCACGCCAGATCCTGATGGAGACCGGATCGGAACCGGACCTCGCCACGCTCGCGGCGAAAATGGACATGCCCGAGAAGAAGATCCGCGAGATCATGAAGATCGCCAAGGAACCCATCTCGATGGACGTGCCGATGGGCGATGACGGCGACGCGTTGCTCGGCGACTTCATCGCGGACGAAATCACCGTGGCGCCGGCCGATGCGGCGATGCATGCGTCGATGCGCGAAGTGATCCGCGAAGTACTCGACTCGCTCCCGCCGCGCGAAGCCAAGGTGCTGCGCATGCGCTACGGCGTCGACATGGCGACCGACTTCACGCTCGAGGAAGTGGGCAAGCAGTTCGACGTCACGCGCGAGCGCATCCGCCAGATCGAGGCGAAGGCGATGAACAAGCTGCGCCACGCGTCCCGCGCCGACAAGCTGCGTACGCTGCTGGAAAACGGCTGACAGGCGCGATGCTCCCGGGAGTATCGCCGCCGCCCGTTTTTTCGAAGGCATCGCGCAGTTTTATGCGCTTTTTCGGGGCGATCCCGTGGTTTAGCATACGGCCTTGTCTTCAGTTTTTCAGGAAGCACACATGAGTGACAAAGTGGAATGGGAAGTCGTCGACGAGACGACAACGAAACCCGGCGCCGCGCCCGAACCGGGGCCGGCAATCAAGAACATGCTGGGTCCGTGGTGGCGCTTGAAGCTTGCCGCCCTGGCGGCGCTGGGTACCATCGGTCTGGTACTGATGGTCGCCCTCGCCGGCGTCGTGGTCGTCTCGGTTGCCGCCGTCGCACTGCTGTCGTTCGTCATCGCGCGTCTCGCGCAGTGGATGCGCGGCGACCGCCCCGGCACGCTCGCGGTGCACCGGCACCGGCACTAGAGGCTAGACCATCGGCGGCTGACCATTGGAAGCGGTCAACCCGCCGTCGACCGGCAGGTTCACGCCATTCACGAACCGTGCATCCTCGCTGGCCAGAAACGCGATGACCGCCGCCACCTCTTCCGGCTCGGCGCCCCGCCCCGCGGGTATTCTCTCCCGGAATTTCTCCATGATCCGCGGATCGTCGAACATGTCCTGCGTGAGATTGCTGCGCGTCAGGCTTGGACAGACCGCATTGACACGCACGCCATCCGGCCCATGGTCCAGCGCGAGCGCACGGGTGAAGTTGGTGACCGCGCCCTTTGCGGCGTTGTAGTAGCTCATCCCCCAGTCCCCGCCCAGCCCGGAAACCGACGACACGTTGATGATGCAGCCCCTGCTTCTGACCAGTTCCGGCATCGCTGCCCTGCAGCCGTAGAAGACGCCGTCGACGTCGGTTGCCATCACCCGCCGCCAGTCCTCCACGCTGGCCTCGGTAATCTTCCCTTCCGGCGCGATGCCGGCGTTGTTGACCAGGACGTCGATCCGGCCGAACCGGGCAACCGTGTCCCGCACCAGCCCCTCGACGTCCTCGCCCTTTGCCACATCCGTCACCCGGACCATCGTCCGTTCCTGCGGCAGCGCACGCCTTACCGCTTCCAGCTTGTCGGCAGTACGCCCGGCGAGCACCACGACCCCGCCCTCGGCGGCAAACCTGCGGGCGGTCGCCTCGCCGATGCCGGAGCCGGCCCCGGTGACAATGATCACCTTGTCCTTGAATCTCTCCACTGTTCCTCCTGTCAAAAACATGTGCTGCCGCTGATGCAAAAGCCAGGCCCGGGAGGCCGCCCTTCTCCACCGCGCGCAGGATCGGCTGGGGGACCGGCAGCTTTTACAATGGCGCAGCCCGCCTTTTTTAACGTATGACAAGAATCAATATTTCCGATCCGTTAGAATACGAAGTCCATTGAACCCTGCGTGGCGTCCTGCCGGCTCGCCCTCGCACAACCACCATTGACATGTCCGATCAAAATTCCGCCCCCTTGCACGCGTTGATCGTCGAGGACAACCGCGACCTCGCCAGGCTGTTCAGCGATCTGCTGGAAGTGCTGGGGTGCAAGGCCGACATCGAGTGGAACGCCGTCGCAGGACTGGAGAAGGCGGCCAGCCTCCGCCCCGACATCATCTTCTGCGACATCAGCATGCCGGGCGAAAAGAACGGATTTGACGTCGCACGCGAGATCCGCGCCATGCCCGATCTCGAGCGCACCTGGCTGATCGCGGTGACCGGATACGACAACGCCGAGACCTGCGACCAGGCCATCGCGGCCGGTTTTGATCGGGTATTCGCCAAGCCGGTGAAATTTGCGCAAATGCAGGCAGTGCTGGACGACGTGCGCGGCAAGCGCCGCGGCGCCGGGCAGCAGCCAGGGTAGCGGATTGCGCATCGCCCTCGCCACCGAACGCCTGCAGTTCCCCTTCGGCGCTGCCGCCTAGCCCTTTCCGGTGACCGTCTCCGAACAATGAAGACAGGATCGACATTCCATACCGTCCTCCTTATTGACGACCAGCAGATGGCGGAAGACCTCGTCGGGCAGATGCTCGTCGAGCAGGACGACATCCGGCTGCAGTACCTGGCAGATTCGACTGCCGCAGTCGCGACCGCCGCCAGCGTGCTGCCTAGCGTGGTGCTGGTCGACCTGCGCATGCCGGGACTCGACGGCTTCGGCGTCACGGCTGCAATGCGTGCGGATCCGCGCACGCAGGAGCTGCCCATCATCCTGCTGTCATCCGAGGACAGCGCCGATGTCAAGGTGCGCGCCTTTGCCGAAGGGGTGAACGATTACCTGGTGAAGTGGCCCGACAAGCGCGAACTCGCAGCCCGCATTCGCTACCATGCCGGCGCCCACCTCACGCGCAAGCAGCGTGACGAGGCCTTCCTGTCGCTGCGGCGCAGCCAGCAGGAGCTGTTGCAGCGCACGGAAGAACTTGCGCAGAGCCAGGCGGCATTGCATCAGGCGCAAAAAATGGAAGCGATCGGCCAGCTGACAGGCGGGGTCGCGCACGACTTCAACAATGTCCTGCAGGTCATCAGCGGCAACCTGGAGTTGCTGCGCCTGATGACGCGCGGGAACGATGCCGCACAAAGCCGCATCGCGGCCGCCTCGGTCGGTGTCGACCGTGGAGCCAAGCTCGCGGCGCACCTCCTCGCCTTCGCCCGCCGGCAGCCGCTGCAATCGGTGGTCATCAACCCCGGCCGGCTGCTGCGAGACATGTCGGAACTCCTGCGGCGCTCCCTCGGCGAACTCACCACGGTGGAAACGCTGCTGGAAGACGCGTTATGGAACATTTGCGTCGATCCCAGCCAGCTCGAGAACGTCATTCTCAACCTCGCGCTGAATGCGCGCGATGCCATGGGGCCGAGCGGTCGCCTGACGATCCGCGCGCAGAATGCGGTGCCCGGCGGAGACGAGGCGAACTATCCCGAGCGCGGCGAAGGCGACTATGTGCTGATTTCGGTCTCCGATACCGGGAGCGGCATGCCGCCGGATGTCCTGGAGCGCGCATTCGAACCCTTCTTCACCACCAAGCCTGCGGGACAGGGCACCGGCCTGGGCTTGAGCATGGCCTACGGCTTCGTCAAGCAGAGCGACGGCCACATCCGCCTGGAGAGCGAGCCGGGGCGCGGCACTGCCGTGAAGATCTTCTTGCCGCGTTGCAGGGAGCTGGCGCCAGCGCGTCTGGCGCCGGCAGACGCCACCATGGTGGGCGGCAAGGAGACAATACTCGTGGTGGAGGACGAACATGACGTCCGGGACACGACCGTCGTCTTGCTCAACAACCTCGGCTACCGCACATGTCAGGCAGCCGACGCTCAGGACGCCTTGCAGATCCTCGAGAACGGGACCCACGTGGACCTGGTGTTCACCGACGTGATGATGCCGGGCCCGTTGTCCAGTGTGGAGTTTGCCGACAGGGCGCGTACGCTGCTGCCCGGCTTGCAGGTCCTATTCACGTCGGGCTACTCGGAAGGCGTGATTGCCCATGGCGGGCGACTCGATCCGCGCATCAACCTGCTGCCCAAGCCGTACACCGCGGAAGCGTTGTCGCAGAAAATCCGGCAACTGCTGAACCTGCCCCGGAACCGCGGCTGAATCAGGTCTTGCGGATGTAGCGCGTCGATCCGGGGGGCGGCTCGTTGAGCACCGCCCAGAACACGCCGAGATCGGAGATTGCGCGCACGAACTCCTCGAAATCGACGGGTTTCACCACGTAGGCATTGACGCCCAGCTGATAGCTGCGCACCACGTCCTGCTCCTCGCGGGACGAGGTCAGCATCACCACCGGGGTGCTCTTGAGCGTTTCGGAAAACCGGATATGGCGCAGGACTTCGAGGCCGTCCACCTTGGGCAGCTTGAGGTCGAGCAGGATCACCGCCGGGTTTCCGGTCGGCCGCTGCGAGAACGCACCGCGGCACTCAAGGTACTCGAGCGCCTCCGCGCCGTCCCGCACCACCACCACCTCGTTTGCCAGTCGGCTCTTCTCGAGCGCAATCAGCGTCAACTCGAGGTCGTTCGGATTGTCTTCAACTAGCAGGATCGGTTTCAACATGGTCGCGCCTATCCGATTGAGTTTTGCCTGGGTAGCGAGAACGAAAAGCATGCCCCGCCATCGATTGCGCCGTCAGCCCACACCCGCCCGCCATGTCGCTCGACGATGCGGCGGACGTTCGCCAGCCCGATTCCCGTGCCCTGGAAGTCCTCCATGCGGTGCAGCCTCTGGAACACCGAAAAGAGCTTGTGCGCATATTCCTTGTTGAAGCCGACGCCGTTGTCGCGGACATGGAAAAGGTGTTCGGCTTCGGTCTCCTCGGCGCTCACACGGATCCTCGCCTGCTCGCGGGGTCCGGTGTACTTTACGGCATTCGACAACAGGTTGTACACCGCCAGCTGCAGGAAGGTGGGGTCGCCGTGCACCGTCGGCAGGTCGGCAATCTCCCATTCGATCTGGCGATCGCCGATCTCGATCGCGAGCTTCTCGCGGCAGGCCTGCACCAGGTCCGTCATGTTCACCAGTGTGGGGCGCAGCGATGCCCGTCCCATCTGAGAAAAGCTGAGCAGATCGTCGACAAGCTTGCCGGCGAAGCGGGCGGAATCCTTGATGTTGCGCAGGAAGCGCACCCGCCGCTCGGATGCGTCGCCGGTCTCGAACTCGAGCAGCAGGTCGCTGAATCCGACGATGTGGCGCAACGGCGCCCGCAGGTCGTGCGAGACCGAGTACGAAAACGCTTCCAGCTCCTTGTTGGCCCGCCCCAGCTCTTCCGCCAGCTCCGCCATCTGTTCCGCGCGCTCAAGCACGATGCCGAGCAGCGAGGTGCGGAATTCGAGCGCCATCTCGAGCTCGCTCGGCCGCCACGGTGCGCTCGTGCCATGCACCGTCTCGCGCCAGGTCTCGAAGCTGGTACGTGGCGTGAGGGCCGCCCTCGGGTCGCCGTCCGCGGCCTTCGCATGCGGGTTCCCCGCCCAGTCGATGACATGCAGGATCTCGGGCCGGAACCAGATCACATAGTGATTGTGGATGCGGGAAATCGGCAGCGCCAGCACGCCGCTGGCGTTGCGCTTGATCGGGGCGCCGCCCGGGTAGACCGACGACAGCGCGTCGGTATGGAACAGGTCCGAGTGGCAGTTGGCGCCAAGCCATTCGGCCAGGCGCCTGATCTCTGCCTCTTCCGGCGCGTCGCCGTAGCAGACCAGCCGGTCCTCGAACAGGATCGCCGCACCGGATGCGCTGGCGAAGCGCAGCAACTGCGGCGCCACGGAGTTCATGTTCTCGACGAAGTTCGGGCCCTGCGTCAGGCCGGACAGCATCGATACCAGGATCCTGCGCAATTCGAGGCGATAGTTGTATTCGTCATTGTCTTCGCGCGACTCGATGCGCAGCGCCAGGATCTGGGCCAGCTGCTCGCAGGTCGCGCGCGCCTCGAACGGCACGAAGCTGGGCGCCGCGTTGTGACAGGAGATCAGCCCCCACAGCTTGCCCCGGATGACCAGCGATACCGACATCGAGGCGTAGGTACCCATGTTGCGCATGTACTGCAGGTGTACCGGCGACACGCTGCGCAGCGCGGCAGGACCGAGGTCGGTCGGCTGGCCGGTGAGGGGATTGTGGGCGGGCACCAGCCGGGCGGGGACATAGTCTGCATCCGGAATCAGCCGGATGCGACTGGTGACGTAAAGCTCGCGGGCCTGGCTCGGTACGTCGGAGGCCGGAAAACGCTGGTGGAGATAGGCGTGGTATTCGTCGTCGCGCACCTCGGCGACCACATGGCCGTGGCCGTCGTTGTCGAACCGGTAGACCAGCACGCGGCCGTACTTGGAGACGCGCTTGATCTCCCTTGCCGCAAGCACGCTCATCTCCTCGACGGTGTCGGTATCGTGCAGCGCCGAGAGGAAGTTGCCGATCAGCGGATAGAGGTGGCGGAAATCCGCGGCTGCCTGGCGGTTGACGGCCTCGAATTCGAGTATCGTCAGACCGTCCCAGGCGTGGGCAAGCAGATCGTAATTGGAACCGCCGACGGAGATCGCGCCATGATAGGACGGCCGGGGACCGACCTCGCCTTTCGCCAGCTCGGCCGCTACCTGCCGCGCAGCTTGCTCGCCGAGCACCGGATGCAGCCCGCTTCCAAGCAGCGCGTCCGGCGTACGGCCGAGATGCTCGGCAACGTTTTCGCTGACCTGGACGATCACGCCGGCGGCGTCGAGCGCAAGCAGGAAACCATGCGGCTGTATGCTGCCGGGAATGCGGATCGGCTCGTTAGCGCAAGCGCTCAGGTCAACGGTGGAATGCGTCTTTGTCGCCATGTCCCATGCCAGTTTGATGTCCGTGGCGTCGGGTGCCACGCATCACATCGTCAATTGCAGCCAACGCGCAAGCGCTGGCGCTGCGCGAACCATGCTGCCAGTGAAGCAAATGCATCCGCCGCGGCGGCAGCAGCATCGCGGCGTGCTTCGGGTGTGTCCAGTTCAGCCTCGGCGCATGCAATGAAGCTGCGCCAGAAACCTGCCTGCTCGTCGCCATAGCCTTGCAGCCATCGCGGCGACCAGGGTTCGAGCGCCGGCGCCAGCGCACGCCCCAGAACCCGCGTGCCGAGTTGCGCCCCTTCGATCACGTAGGCGACGCCGAACCGCTGCGCCGCGGTCGCGAGCGCCGGACGGTAGCCGGCCACGGGCAAGGCTGCGATCTCCGCCGGCGCCATGCCCGACGCGCGCAGGTCCTGCTCGATCCAGGCCAGCTTGTCCGCCCTTGCCGGCGCGACCAGCGCCTCCGGCCAGTTCGCTCTCCAGAGGCGCTTCTCGAACGTCGCCAGCCAGCCCCACATGTCCTGCAGGTAGCACACGAACTCCTCGCGTCCGGCGTCGCGGGACGCAACCGGTAACGACGCTTCGAGTTGTTCGTGGAGCGCGCGCGTGGCGTCGCGCAATGCGGACAAGGCCGGCGACACTTTTTCCATTGGAGCCCCGATACGGATGACAGGAGAAGCAAACCGTCACCGAGGGGGAAGATCGATGGCCAGCCTGTTTTGACGGCATTTTACTATCAACTCACCGCGGCGGTTTGCTGCATGCCTCGCCCCCGCAAGGGTGCGGGGGCTGCGCATGACGTCGGCCGGCCGTGCAGCTTCACACAAAGGCGGTTTTCCCCTCTCGTTCGTTGCCGGACCATTGAGGGGACGCGCTGCTGGCGACAAAAAAACGGCCCGCGTCGGGGCGGGCCGAATCCCTGACAGGACCGCCCAGGGAGGAGACAAGGGTTCATGCGCGCATGAATGGCGGTGCAAGAAATGTATGATAGTGTATATACATGTTTTCCGCCCGCCGGGCCGACGCATACTTTTTTTAATTGGAGAGACGCATGAATGAAGCAGAGATCCTCGCCCAGTGGCAGGCAGACGAAGCTGCAGTCCGACCCGCGCTGCTGCCGCCGGGGGTCGCGACCAGGGAACAGCTGCGCGAGCGCACCGGCATCGCATTCCTTGAAGACATCAAGCGCGGCGTGCTGCCGCCGGCGCCGATCGCCGCGCTGCTCGATTTCGTGCCTATCCTCGCCGACCACGGGCGGATGGTGTTTCAGGGGACGCCCGGCCCGCAGCACTACAACCCGATCGGCATGGTGCACGGCGGATATGCAGCAACGCTGCTGGATTCCTGCGTCGGCTGCGCCATCCATTCCGTCCTCCCGGCGGGCAAGGGCTACTCGACGCTTGAATTGAAGGTCAACTACATCCGGGCGCTTACCGACAAGACCGGGCCGGTGCGGGCGGAGGGGCGCGTCATCAATGTCGGCAACCAGGTTGCCGTCGCGGAAGGACGCATTACGGACGTGCAGGGCCGGCTGTACGCGCACGCCACCACCACCTGCCTGGTTTTCCCGATCTAGCGGGCAGGAGGCACGGGGCCCGGCCAGCCGGCTTTCTCGCTACACTTATGGAAATCCTGCGACGCCGAACCCCCGACGCCACCACCCATGCCCAACGATCAGCAGCACAAGGACCAGGCCGATACCGGCGCGTCCAGAATCAAGGTAATGCTGGTCGATGACCAGCCATTCATCGCTGAAGCGCTTCGCCGCATGTTGAGCGACCAGCCCGATGTCGACTACTGCTTCGAGTCCGATCCCCATGCGGCGATCGCCACCGCGCTGGCGCAACGGCCCACCGTCATCCTGCAGGACCTGGTGATGCCGCAGGTCGACGGCTTCGCGCTGCTGCAGCAATTTCGCACGCATCCTGCGCTGCGGCAGGTGCCGGTCGTCGTGCTGTCGAGCCGGGAGGATCCGCAACTGAAGGCGCAGGGTTTCGCTCTCGGCGCCAACGACTACCTGGTGAAATGGCCGGACAAGATCGAGCTGCTCGCGCGTGTTCGTTACCTGTCGAATGCCTACCTGAGCCTGTTGCAGCGCGATGCGGCGTTCAGCGCACTGGCTGAAAGCCAGGAACGGCTGGCGCGGGCCAATGCCGAGCTGCAGAAGATGGCGCAGCTGAAGGATGAGTTCGTCGCGACCGTGTCGCATGAATTGCGCACGCCGCTGACATCGATACAGGGCTCGCTGTCGCTGCTTGACGGCGGCGCCGCCGGCGCCCTGCCGGAAGCAGGTAAAAAACTCGTCAGCATTGCAAGCAAGAGCTGCGATCGCCTGGTGCGCCTGATCAGCGACCTGCTCGACGTCGAGCGCATCGAATCCGGCAACATGGAATTCGACATGCGCCCACACGACCTGCGGTCGATTCTCGAGCAAGCTTTCGACGCGATGCAGGGATACGCTTCGCAATACCAGGTGCAGATGAACCTGCAGCCGGCTTCCGCGGCGCTTCCGGTCCTGGCCGACCGCGACCGCATGATCCAGGTGGTTGTCAACCTGCTGTCAAATGCCGTCAAGTTTTCGCCGCCCGGCGGCATCGTTCGTCTTTCCGGTACGACCGGGCCAGGACGGGTACGCGTCTCGGTGATGGATGAAGGCGAAGGCGTGCCGGAGCATTTCCGGGACCGCGTATTCCAGAAGTTCGCGCAGGCGGAATCGGGCAATGCACGCCGCCGCGGCGGCACCGGGCTCGGCCTGAGCATCTGCAAGCGCATCGTCGAGGAGCACGGCGGCACCATCGGATACGACAGCACAGCCGGCGAGGGCGCTACCTTTCATGTGGACCTGCCGCTGCAGGGGCAGTGACCCGCTGCGCCATCCCGGCGACGAGAACGAAAGAGGCCCGTGACGGAACCGGTTCCGCATGCGCCTGAAACAGAGAGTCCACTGCTTTTCCATCCGCCCCCGCTTCAAGGCGCCTGCACCGAAAGCGCCGTCACCCTTCCATTACTGGGCCTGCTGCAGGCGGGCGATACGCTCCTCGATCGAAGGATGGCTGGAGAACAGGCCCGCAACGCCGCCCGAAATGCCATGCGCGGCCATGCTCTTCGGCAGTTCGCCCGGCGCCATGCCGCCCAGCCTCTGCAGCGCGGAAATCATCGGCCGCGGCGTGCCGAGGATGCTTGCGGCGCCACGGTCAGCGCGGTATTCGCGCTGCCGGGAGAAGTACATGACGATGATGCTGGCGAGGATGCCGAACAGGATGTCGCAGACGATCACGGTCACCGTATAGCCGATGCCCGGGCCGCTGCTCTGCTCGTCATTGCGACGCAGGAACTGGTCCACCGCGTAGCCGACCACGCGCGCGAGGAAGGTGACGAAGGTGTTGACCACGCCCTGGATCAGGGTCAGGGTAACCATGTCGCCGTTGGCGATGTGTGCGACCTCGTGCGCCAGCACCGCCTCCACCTCCTGCCGCGTCATCGATTCGAGCAGGCCGGTGGATACCGCGACGAGCGAGCTGTTCTTGGTGGCGCCGGTGGCAAAGGCATTCGGCTCGCCCTGGTAGACCGCCACCTCCGGCATGGCGATCCCGGCGCGCTGCGCCTGCCCCGCTACGGTGTTGACAAGCCAGCGTTCCGTCTCGTTGGAGGGGCTCTCGATCACGCGCGCGCCGGTGGACCACTTGGCGATCGGCTTGGACAGGAAGAGCGAAATGAACGCGCCGCCAAAGCCCATCAGGCCGGAGAATATGAGCAGCGTGCCGAGGTTGAGGCCGTTCGCCGTAAGGTATTTGTTGACGCCGAGCAGGCTGGCGGAAACGCCAAGCACCAGCATGATGGCGAGGTTAGTGCCAAGAAAAAGAATGACACGTTTCATTCGGGACTCCAGGGATGTTTCGGAGTCCCGATGGTAAACGCCGGGGGTAGTCTTAAAAAGCGAACTTACACGGAGTTTTTCTTCTTAAAAACGGAAGATTCACAAACTGCTTCCCGACCGGCCCGGCTGAATATGGCGTGTGCGACTTTGCGGATCGACGGCGCCGAAGCCGCCCATGATGTCCGCCGCCCGTCCGCTCTGCGCGTCATCTTCCGCCGCCACCGTCAGCAGCACGCTCGCGCCCCATTCCGGCGACGAGTTGCCATAGGCATCGGTGCGCTCCTCGAAACCGAATTCGTCCTTGGGGCCCGTACCGGTGTCCTTGTCGTCGAGCAGCCCGTTGTTTTTCACCGGGCCGGACTCGCTCTGCATCACGCGCACTTCGATCACCTCCGGATCGAAGCCGTCGTCGACCAGCGCCTGCCGCGCGGCCTGGGCTGCTTCGAGAGTGTCATACGCTCGGATCACTGGATCGGTCATTGCAAGGACTCCTGTAAGTGGTGGAAAACATCCGGTCCGTTCGGTCAGGCCCGCTTCTGCTGTTCGAGAAAGGTACTGTGGTAGTGCCAGATGCGGCTGAGCGCGTACTCGGCGGAAGTCTGGCGCACTTCGTTGCGGTCGCCGGCAAACCGGCGGGTTTCGGAAAAGGTCACGACACGCTCGCCCTGCTGGAACGACCATGCGAAGCAGACGGTCCCAACCGGTATTTCACCATCGCCACCGGGGCCGGCAAGGCCGGTATCTGCGATTGCCACGTTCGCGCGGCTTGCCCGGAGCGCACCCTCTGCCATTTCCCGCGCCACTTCCTCGCTGGTGAGGTTGTACCGCTCGATCGTTTCCGCTTTTACGCCGAGGCAGCTGATCTTGGCTTGCGGCGAATACGTCACGAATGCGCACTCGAGCCAGCTCGCCGAACCGGGCGCCTCGGCAAGCGTGGAAGCGACCAGGCCGGCCGTGCAGGACTCGGCGGTGACGAGCTTCAGCTTGTTCTCTTGCAGGTAACGCAGGACACTGTGCAGGTTTTCGTTCATGAGATAAGTAAGTTTCCCGGCAGCGGGTTGCAGTCCATGCGCCGTTGATGTCTTTGGGTACCGATGGATGTCGATGGATGCCGGCAAGTGCCTGCGCCTTCCTTTTGGATGCATGGAGGGGTGAAATGTTCTGCAACCCGCCAGCTTTCATTTGCACCCTGCCCGCGTGTGCACGATGAGCAACAGCGTTGCCGTGGGATACCCGTTCGGACATAATGCCCGCTTACTTTTAGTCAACGCCAATGTCACTGACTTCCCCCAACTCGATCGAGGACCGGCTCTACGTGCTGCAAAGCCGCTGGGACCGGTATGCGGCGGAAGGCGGGTTCGAGCAGTTCATCGAGTTTGCGGTCGCCGTCAACAGCCTCGCCGAATATTTCACGCGCATGCGCCTGCCCGGACTGGTCCGGCTGTGCGAAGGACTCGAGAACGCCGCCCTGATGCGGCTCGGCGCTCCCGGCACCCATCCCATCCCTGCGCAGGACATGCAGTCGCTGCAGCGCCAGCTGGATGCGCTGGCCGGTTCGGTCGCCAGTTCGCGCGCGCCGCGCACGGGGCGGCGCGACCAAGAGATGGCGCCGGCGTCCGGCGCGGACTGGATCAAACCGCGTTCCGTCTGGATGACTGCCGCCGACGAACGGATCGAGATGGCGGATGCACTCACCAGCCAGCTGCAGTTCTTCGGGTTCAAGGTCAGCCGGATCGGATGGCACGACGGGCAGCTGCCGGCCGACAAGCCGCTTGCAGTGCTGTTCGTCCCGGCGGGCGATGACGCGCTTCCGGATGAATACGCCCGCATCTCGGCGATACGCGCTGCCTGCCCCGCCAGCCAGCTGGTCTACCTTGGCGTCCAGTCCGCCATCGAGCCCATCGTCGACTTGATGCGGGCCGGCATCGACATCACCATTCCCGCCGAAGACCAGCCGGCCATGGTGCTCAACTGCGTGCTCGACCTGGTGCAGACCAAGGAGCAGGAACAATATCGGGTGCTGGTCGTCGAGGATTCGCGCGTCGCGGTCGCGCTGATACAGCGCACGCTGGCACAGCATGGCATCGACACGCGGGCAATCAACGATCCCTGCACCCTGCTCGAGGTGCTGGCGGACTACCGGCCCGACCTGGTGCTGATGGACATGCACATGCCGCGCTTCAACGGCGTCGAGGCGACCCGGGTGCTGCGGCAGATGACTGCATACAACGCGCTTCCCATCGTCTACCTGTCCGGCGAATCCGAAGTGGCGATGCAGGTCGAAGCCTTGCGACTCGGCGGCGACCAGTTCCTGATGAAGCCTTTCAACCCGGTACTGCTGGCCGCCGTGGTCAAGACCCGCATTGAACGCTTCCGCGAGGTGCAGCGCTCGACCCGTCTCGACGGCCTCACCGGACTGCTCAACCATACGGCAGCCAAGTCCCGGCTGTCGGCGCTGATGGAGGAAGCGGAGGCGCATGCGGCGCTGACCGTGGCGATGATCGACATCGACCACTTCAAGTCGATCAACGATACATATGGCCATCCGGTCGGCGACCAGGTGATCCGGGGCTTGGCATGGCTGCTGAAGGGCCGGTTGCGATCGGTGGACCTGATTGGCCGCTATGGCGGCGAGGAGTTCATCGTCGCGCTGCCCGGTGTGACGCTGGACCAGGCCGTGCCGGTGATCGATCGCATCCGCGCCGATTTTGCCGAACTGCCGCACGCGCATCCGGGCGGCGCGCTCCACGCCAGTTTCAGCGCCGGCCTCGCCAGCTTCCCGATGGTGCATACGGCGGCGCGACTCACGGAGGCCGCCGACAACGCCCTCCTGGAGGCCAAGCGGATGGGGCGCAACCGCGTCGAGAAATTCCGCGACCACTAGCCTGCAGCCGCAGGGCCGCCTCCGGACGAGGATACTGGCGGAGCAAAGCGTACCGTCGCCCGGCCTGCATTCTTCGCCTCATACATCGCCAGGTCGGCGCTCCTGACGAGCGTCTTGCCGTCACTGCCATGCTGCGGATACAGCGCGGCCCCGATGCTTGCCGAGATATGGAAGGTATGGCCTGCCACCTCGTAGGGCGCCGTCAGTCGCTGCAGTATCTTGTCCGCTACCTTGCGGGCGGCCGCCTCGCCGTCGATGTCGGTCAACAGTGCGACGAACTCGTCGCCGCCGAGGCGCGACGCGGTATCGGATTCGCGCATGCATCCCTGCAGCCGGAGCGCAACATCCTTCAGCAGCAGGTCACCATACGCATGGCCGAAGTTGTCGTTCACCGGCTTGAAGCGGTCGAGGTCGATGAACAGCAGCGCGATGCTGCCCTGGCTGCGCCGCGCCTTGGCCAGCGCCTGCCCCACCCGCTCGTCGAGCAGCTTGCGATTGGGGAGGCCGGTGAGCGCATCGTAAAGGGCAAGTTGCAGGGCCTGGTCCGCGGCCTGCAGTGCACGGGCGCGATCATCGAGGAACAGCCACGTCAGCAGCGCAATCATCAGGCTGATGCTCACCCCCGCCTGCAGGATCAGTTGCGGCCGGTCCGATCGCATCCGTTCGTCAAAAGCGGGCAAGGCGCCATGCACCACTGTCCAGGTGCGGTCGGCGACGACCAGCGCATTCTTGCTGTGCATGGGAAGACCGGCGGCGCGGATGTTCTCATGGGCGTCGTACATCAGTCCGGCGGACGTGATGTCCGTGCCATCGTATATCTCGACGTCAAGGTCCGTATTGGACTCGCCGATCCCGCGCATGAAGTCCTCCGCGCGAAACGGCGCATACACCCAACCCACCAGGTTGCGACGCCGTTCATCCAGCGTCGAGTGCGGCTTGTCGTTGCGGTAGACAGGCAGGTACATCAGGAATCCCCACTGGATCGCGCCGCCCCCCTCCTGCACCAGGATCACCTTGCCGGAGAGTGCCGGCCGGCCTTCGTCGCGCGCCTCGCTCATCGCCTGGCGCCGGTTCGGCTCGCTGTACATGTCGAAGCCGAAGGCGCGCAGGTTGCGGCCGGAGAATGGTTCGAGGTACACGATCGACGTATACATGTCGCGCGGGCCCTCCGGTGTAACCGTATATTCGGGAAAACCATCCGCGCGAACGGCGGCAACATGGCGATCGAGATCCGCCGCAGGGATCACCTGTGCAAAACCGATGCCCTGTATGCCGGGGAAGTTTTCGGGCAGGGACAGGGCATTGACGTAGGCCCGGAACTCTCCTCGCGTGACCTCCTCGGCCGCGCTGAAGAAGCCGACGGTGGCGCGCAACACCTGCTCGTAGATGGCGATGCGTTGCCGGATGCGCTCGTTCGATTCCTGCACGCCGAAATTGAACGCGGTTTCCACGGTCTGGTCGGCGGCGCGCTGCGCGGTATCCCACAACTTGTAAGTCACGAGCAGCGACAACGCGAGCAACGCGGCAGTCAGCAATTCCCTGGCGCGGAACAGCTTCAGTATCCGTTGTCTGCGAATCTCGGAATGTTTCATGCCGGTACCGGCCGCGTCGATGTCGGGTGAGTGAGAAATGATCATCATCGCGGTCGCCCGGTTCCGCCGTCTTGAGATCATGCAATCGCGGCGCCCGGCCGTTCGCCCTGCGAGCGCTTGCTTGCAGGAAGGAAAGCAGCGAAGGAAGTGGCAAAAGGAACAAGCAGTCGGCGACCGGGTCATACAGCCAGCAGATGCGCGTTTTGCGCAGGGCTTGACCAATGGAGGTTCAGATGAGAAAGATGATCATGCTGGCGGTGGCCGGTTTTCTATGGAAGCAGATGAAGGCACGCATGATGGGACGCGGCGTTCGCCGCGCCCGCTACTGATCCGCCTTGAGCGGACCGGACGTCCCGCCGCGCGGGACGCGCGAGGCCGCGTCCGGCCACGCGACTTCAGTATGCCGCAGCCGCCCGGGGGCGCCGCACTGCCGTGAACTCGAGCTCGGCAAACACGGCCACCACGATCGCCTGCGCCAGCACGAACGCGTATCCGAGGGCGGTCGGCGCTACCCATCCTGATAGCAGCAGGCCGATGCTGTCCACCACCCAGATCCCGTTGACGACAATGATCGCCCATACGCCGCCGTGGCGGATTGGACGACGTGTTGCAACCCAGGCCACCAGGGCCGCAAACGGCAGCAATACCAACCCGGCGGCCTGCACCAGGGCCGCCGGCAAGCCAAGCAACGGTTCCAGCGACTGGGCGCCTAGACTCATCAACAGGCCGGTTGCGCCGCTCGCGGCAGCGTCGGCAAGCAGGACACGACGGAGGAAGAGGGGCGAGTCGAGCGAAATCATGGCATTTTCCTTTCAGGTTGAGGTGGAATCGCGGCGCGCCTTGATGCCGCGCTGAGTTCATCATCGTGGGCGCCGCGCATGCAGTCGATTACGTTGGAGGTAATGGGGTGCCGGCCGGCGATAGGCTATGATCCGGCCATGATGACCACTGCCCGCCCCGTCGGAGAGCACCTGCGCGAATGGCGCCAGCGACGCCGCCTCAGCCAGCTCGACCTCGCGCTGGAAGCCGAGATCTCGACCCGCCACCTGAGCTTCATGGAGACCGGGCGTTCCTTGCCCAGCCGCGAGATGGTGCTGCATCTGGCCGAACGCCTCGACATACCGCTGCGCGAGCGAAATGCGCTGCTGGTCGCGGCCGGATACGCACCGATGTTTCCGCAGCGTCCGCTCGACTCGCCGCAGCTGGAACCGGCCCGCAAGGCGATGGAACTGGTGCTGGCCGGACATGAGCCGTATCCGGCGCTGGCGGTGGATCGGCACTGGAACCTCGTCGCGTCCAACAAGGCCCTTCCGCCGCTGCTGGCCGGTGTGGATCCCTCCCTGCTGACGCCGCCGGTCAATGTGTTGCGGCTCAGCCTGCATCCCCAGGGCGTGGCCCCGCGCATCGCCAACTATCATGAGTGGCGCACCCATCTTCTCGAGCGCTTGCGTCGGCAGATCGCCGCCAGCGGCGACCCGTTTCTCGGCCAACTGCTGGATGAGCTGTCCGCCTTTCCCGCTCCCCCGCAAGCCGGGACGCCGCCGGATGGACGGCACGGCGAATTCTCCGGCGTCGCGGTGCCGTTTCAGTTGCGCACGGAGGCGGGCGTACTGTCCTTCATCAGCACCATCACGGTATTCGGGACGCCGGTCGATGTCACGTTGTCGGAGCTCGCGCTGGAATCCTTCTTCCCCGCCGACGCGGAGACGGCAGCGGCATTGCGCTCGCTGGCCGGCGGATGATCAGTGCGGGCCGAGGAGCATCAGCAGGGCGTCGGGATCGACCGGCTTCACCAGGTAGTGGTCGAAACCGGCGCGCTCGGCGCGGCTCCTGTCCTCCGGGCCGCCATACCCGCTCAGGGCGACAATGCGCGGCGGCGGGTGGGGATGCCGGGCACGTAATTGCTGCGCAACCTGATAGCCATCCATGCCCGGCAGGCCGATGTCACAGACGACGACGTCATAGACGTCAGCCAGCGCCATTGCCAGTCCGTCGGGACCGGTCGCTGCACAGCTCACGCTGTGCCCTTCCAGCGTCAACAGTTCGCGCAACATGGCACTTGCATCGGCGCTGTCCTCGATCAGCAGCACCCTTGCCCGTGCGCTGGCCTTGCCGCTTCGCCGCCCATCCTGCGCGATGTCCTCCGGGCGCGCACAAGGCAACGTGACCGTGAAGCGACTGCCTTTGCCGCTGCCCTCGCTCCATGCCTCGACCGTCCCGTCATGCATTTTCACGAGGCTGCGCACGACGCTCAGGCCGATGCCCATGCCGCCTTCGGAGCGGGCCAGTCCGCGCGGTCCCTGCAGGAACAGCTCGAACACCTGCGGCAACAGGTCCGGGGTGATGCCGATGCCATTGTCTTCGACAATCACCCTGGCGCCTTGCCCGTCCGGTTCGACAGACAGGGAAATTGCGCCACCCTCCTGCGTGAATTTCGAGGCATTCCAGAGCAGGTTGGAGAACACCTGTGCCAGCCGCGCAGGATCACATTCGACCGCCAGAGCCTGGTCGGGAAGGCTCACCCGCAGTTGCTGCTGGCGCTGATGCATCTTGGGCTGCACGGTCTCGACCGCACGCTCGATGACCTCGGCCAGCGCGGCGACCTTCTTGCGCAGAACGATCTTGCCGCTGCTGACACGCGCCGCGTCGAGCAGGTCGTCGAGCAGCCTTGCCATCTGCTCGACCTGGCGCTGGATCACGCCGTGCAGGCGCGGCAGGTCGGGATGGACTCCGGAGAGGCGCTCCAGCAGGGCCGCGGCCATGCCGATCGGCGCCAGCGGGTTGCGCAGCTCATGGGCGAGCATTGCGAGAAATTCATTCTGCCGGCGGTTGGCGGCCTCGGCTTCGTCACGCCGCGCCTGCGCGTCGACCGCTGCAATGAGCAGGTTCTGGTTGGCGTCACGCAGTTGCGCGAGCAGTTCATGTGCCCGCTGCGGGTCTTCCGGCTGCCCGTCGCCCCGGTCGGCCATGTCGGCGTTACTCGACATCGTTGTCGGACCGGCGCTGCAGCGGGCGCCCGGACAACAGGCCTTCGTACTGCGGCATCGCGGCGCCGATCTCCAGACCGCGCTCGGTAATCTCGAATGCGTGCAATTCCCTGCTGTGCCCGCTGCCGCGCACCTTGACCACGGTGATCAGCTTCTGCAGGCGGCTGTCGACCTCGACGTAGCGCAACGCGATCACGGCGTCGGTCAGGAAGGATATTTCCGAATGGGAGAAGCGCATGTCCGTGAAGCGGTCCTCGAGGCCCAGGGTGACGATGACGCTGACCCCGCTCTTTGCCAGCGAAGTGAGGATGCGGAAGACCGCCTCGCGGAAGTTGTTCCTGTACTCCGGCGCGAGGAAAAGACCCAGCTCGGACAGCGAGTCGATGACCACGCGGGTGGCGCCCGACTGGCGGATTGCGGTGAGCAGGTCGTCGAGCAGCTCCTCTACCGGCAGGTCGATCGCGCGATGCTCGACGGCCACGACATGTCCGGCCTGGATCAGGTCCGCCAGCCGCGCGTTCCGCAGCCGGGACGCCCCCTTCTCGAACGTGGCAACGACGCCCTTCTCGCCCAGCCGCGCGCCTTCCTCAAGGAAGTGCGTGGCGAGTATCGTCTTGCCGACGCCGGTAGGGCCGACAAGGAGCGCCGAGTGGCCGGCGGGCAGTCCGCCGCACAGCAGGGCGTCCAGGCCCGGCGTGCCGGTGGGGACGCGGCGGGGATTGGTGTCCACCGGCGTGCCCGGGTGACGGTCCGCTGCAAGCGTCGGCAGAATGCGCGGAAAAATCTCGATGCCGCGGTCGTTGATGCGGAAGGTATGAAAACCGCCGAGATGCGCCTGGCCTCGCATCTTGACAATGCGCGCCTTGCGGATGACCGAGTTCTCCGTCACCTGCTGCGACAGTGCGACCAATCCGTCCGCAACGGTCAGGATCGGATTCGCCTCGGTCTCCGGATGCATGTATTCGCCGATGAGGAATGTGGTCGCCTGCCAGCTTGCCATCCGCGTGCCGAGCTCCTGCACGAACTGCTGGAGGTCCGCGATGCCCTCATTGCCGCCGCGCGCCGTCTGCACTACCGACCGGAAGGAATCGACGAAGACCAGTCCGGGCGAAAAGCTTTCGACTTCCTTCGTGATCCGCTCGAGCACGCCGCTGAAGTCGCCGCTGCGCAGGTCCTCCGCAAGGTTGATGTACTCGATGTCGACGCCGACCTTGGCGAGGTCGAAGAACGCATACTGCTGCTGGTAGCGCAGCATCTTGATCGGCGGTTCGCCAAGGACCGTGAAGAACAAGGCCTTGCGCTGCGGCCCGGCCAGCGCAAACATGATCTGGTGCGCCAGCGTCGTCTTGCCGCTCCCCGGCGCGCCGGCGATGAGATTGAAGGAGAACTCGGCAAGGCCACCGCCCAAAAGAACATCGAGCCCCGGGACACCGGTGGACAGTTTGCCCAGGGTCACTTTTCCGGTCATTTGCGTTTCTCCTTTGTTTCCATTCCGTTCTGCTCTTCCACCCAGGCCGATGCCAGGATGCTGTTGGTGAGCGCATCACCGACCAGCGCGGCAAGCAATCCCGTGAAAATTTCAATCAGGCGTGTATTCGCCGCGTTCCCGCCGGCAGCAGCGGCCAGGTCCTGGTCCAGGATGCGGAAAAGCGCGTCAATCGTCCTGGCCGTCTCGTCGACCGTAATCCCAGGCTGGTCCGCGGCCGCGAGACGGAGAGCACGGGCGTAAAGCGCCGTGAAACCGGCGTCGCCGACCAGGGGCACGAGTTTTACGGAAAGCTGACGCCAGCGGCGCAACGCATGCACGCCGTCGTCCGCCGCCGCATTGCCGCTCGCCCGACGGAAAGCCGAGTCGATGAGTTGCTGCCGCTTGTCGTTTTTGGTGTGCATGCGTGGCAGATTTGAAAAAGGGCCTTGCGTTCCGTGCGAAGAGGAACCTTGCCTTCGGAGAACGATACCGACAGGCCGCCCGAAGCGTAGGCGTGGTTTTCCTTTGTTTCCGGCGATGCATTATACGCATCTGGTTCCGCCGTGCTATTCGGCAGCCGGCACGAGTCCAGCTGTGGCGAAAGCCGAAATCGCGTTGCCGTGGCGGGTTGCGGAATGCGTGTTTTTCACTCGCGCATCACAACTTTCAGAACTTCATTTCCGAGCAGAACAAGGGCGAAGAAACAACAGCAAACTGTCCTCGCAGCACCCCGTTGACGGTTCTCAAGCAGGCGTCCACACCCGTCAGACATGATGGCCAAAAAACAAGTTTTCAGGGGGCTACATCATGATCGAGGTGACACGTGTTTCAATCAAATCCAGGTAATCGAATCGCCGTCGGCGTCCTTTGTGCTTTGCTCGCCGCATGCGGCGGTGGTGGCGGCGGGTCTTCCTCAGGAGCAAGCAACACCAGCGGTGCAGCACCGGTGCGGGGCATCACGCCTTCCGGAGACGCAACGCCCGTCGAGCAGACGCTTCCCGATGCAACCGAGGCACGCTTCAATCAACCCGTCGGCCTTGCAATCGATACCAGCGGCAACCTCTACGTCGCCGACAGCGCCAACTTCGTGGTGCGAAAAGTTGCAGCGAACGGTGCGGTGACGACACTTGCGGGTTCGGCCGGCGCCAGCGGCAGCAGCGACGGCACCGGCAGCGCGGCACGTTTCTCGGCGTTGACCGGTATCGCGGTGGACGCCGGCGGCAACGTCTACGTCGCCGACAACAGCGCCATCCGGAAGATCGCTCCTTCCGGCCTGGTGACGACGCTGGCAGGCGTTTCCGGCGCCGCCGGTTACGCCGACGGCGCGAGCGGCGCCGCGCGCTTCAACCGTCCCTGGGGCATCGCCGCGGCTGCCGATGGCACCGTCTATGTCGCCGATTCCGGCAACTACCTGATTCGCACCATCAGCAGCAGTGGCGTGGTCGCCACCCATGCAGGCACCTACGGCACACGCGGCAGGGTCGACGGCGCAGCGGGCGCGGCTTCCTTCCTGGGACCGCAGGGCGTCGCGCTGGATGCGGCCGGCACTCTGTACGTCACCGACTGGTTCGGCCCGCCGGCACCGAACATTCCGGAAGGCAGCACCCTGGTGCGCAAGGTCGCGGCCGACGGTTCGGTTACCACGATGGCGGGCACGATCGCCGGCGAAACCGGCCCGGCGACTTTCCGCGACACCTTCGCCATCGCTGCCGACGGCGCCGGCAATGTTTTCCTCGCTGCAGGAAACAGGGTGAGCAAGGTCAGCGCGAACGGCACGGTGTCGGCGGTAACCGCAAGCGGCGCCCCGTTCCAGTCGCTGGAAGGGCTGGCGATCGACGGTAGCGGCAACCTGTATGTCGCCGACCGTCCGAGTCACGCGCTGAGCAAGGTCACGCAAGCCGGCGCCATATCCCTCCATGCCGGCAAGCCCGGCGAAGCAGGCAGCGCCAACACGCCCTGAGCCCGGCTCGCGCATTGCCCGGTCGTTGCGGCGACCGGGTAATGCCTCGCCGGGAACCGCGCCCGTGCTCCCGGCACTGCCGGCCGCCGTTCCCGCCGCAGGCGGCGGTTTCCGGTGAAGCGCGGCTCCCCCAGATCAGGCAACGCTGCCGCGGGCATTCCGCCGGGCCGGCAGCGCCCATTCATCCAGGTGAGGCAATGCCGACCACACAGTCCTTCCCCTCGCGCCTTTCATCCGCATCGCCACCCGCGCACACAACCGCCCGCCCCGCCATATCGTGCGCTGTCATGCTGCTCAGCACGGAAGGCATCATCCTTGGCTGGAACAGGCAGGCCGAAGCGCTGTACGGCTATGCCGCCGAGGAGGCCATCGGACGGCCTGTCGGCTTCCTGCATATCGACGCCGCGGCCGGCATGCAGGAAGCGGCGCAGGAGATACGGAACGCGCAGGCGCTGGGGCGCCACGATGCGGAAGGATGGAATCGCCAGGCAAGGGGATCGGTGTTCTGGGCGGCGAGCACGTTCGTCATGCTGCCGGAATCCTGCCTCGGCGTGCGCGCCTGCGCCAGGATGGTGGTCGACCTGACGCCGTACAAGGCCCTCGCGGCACGCCTGCCGCTGGTCGTTACAGGCAGCTGGCGCTGGAATCCGGCGACCGGCATGGTTGCCGTGTCGCCGCAGTGCATGCGCATGCTTGGGCGCGCCGGCAACGCACCCGTCCAGGCCCGCGCATGGGTGCAGCGCGTGCATGCCGAGGACCGGCGGCTTCTGCGGCAGCTGATGCGGCAGAAGCCGCGACCGGTGGCGGCACCGGCGGAGACCGCCTCACAGCGTCCGCCGATGCAGGCCGAACTGCGCATGCGAACAGGCGACGGGCAGTACCGCTGGTTCCGCCTGCAGGCGGAATGGCGGCGCGAGGGCGCAACAGGACTGCAACTGCTCGGAACGGGCGTGGACGTGCACGATGCCCGTCCGGCGAGGGAGGACAGCGAACGGCTGGCTCGCGTATTGCAGTCCTGTGCGCGGGGCGTCGAGGGAAATGCCGGGAACGACGCAGCCTTGCGGCTCCTCGCGGAGATCTTCCGGGATACGCATCGGTTGCGGACCGGCGAGACCGCCCGGCAGATGGAGCAGGACCGGATAAGGGCAAGCCTTGCCGTGCTGACCGACAGCGTGTTGGTTGCCGACGGTGCCGGCTGCATCGACTACCTGAACCCCGCCGCGGAGCGGATGACCGGCTGGACGCTCGCGGAGGCGCGCGGGTTGCCCGCGCAGTCGTTGCTAAGCATCCGCTTTCCGCAGGCAGCGCATGAGACCGACCTCATCACCGATTGCCTTGCCGCCGGCCCCGGCGAGGCCAGGTTCCGGCACGGGCTGTTGCGCTCCCGCGCGGGTAAGGAACATGCGGTGGATGTGACGGCGTCCCCGATACATGGAGCGGATGGCCACCTGGTTGGCGTGGCGATCGGGCTGCATGACGTGACCGCCATCCACGCGCTGCTGAATACGATCGCCCACCAGGCAAGCCACGACCCGCTCACCGGATTGCTGAACCGGCGGGAATTCGAAGCGCGCCTGCAAGCCGCTCTGGAACAGGCAAGGGCGGGGTGCGAGTCAGCCGCGCTGATCTACCTCGACCTCGACCAGTTCAAGATCGTGAATGACACCTGCGGGCATGCCGCCGGAGACGCGCTGCTGCAGCAGCTTGCACGTGCATACCGCGCGGCGGCACGGGAAGTCGATACCTTCGCCCGTCTTGGCGGCGACGAGTTCGCGCTGGTGATCGCCCGCTGCACGACGGACGAGGCCGGGCGTGTCGCCGCCAGGCTGCTGGACGCGACCACCACCTTCCGTTTCGACTGCGGCGGCCGGACCTTCCGTGTGGGCGCCAGCATCGGCGTCGTGCCGATCACCGCCCGCGCGGCCTCGGTCGAACAGCTGATGCGGCTGTCCGACCATGCCTGCTATCTCGCCAAGGAGCATGGACGCAACCGCATTCATGTGCACAGGGAGAAGGATGCGGCGATGAGCCGGCGCATGAACGACATGCACTGGGTCGGCCGCCTGAACGAAGCGCTGCGCGGCGACAGCCTGGCGTTGTACTACCAGCCGATCGCACCGCTGTCGCAGGACGGCGGCAAGCTGCACTACGAGATCCTGCTGCGGCTGAAGGAGCGTGACGGCGGCTGCGTCGGACCCGGCGCCTTCCTGCCCGCGGCCGAGCGCTTCGACCTGATGCCGGCGATAGACCGCTGGGTGCTGAAGAAGGTGCTGGAGTGGCTCGAAGGCGAGCCCGAGCACGTGGAGCGGCTCGACATGGCAACCATCAACCTGTCGCGCCGCACGCTCGCCGACGAATCGTTCCAGCAGTATGCAATCGCCTGCCTCGAGAAGTCCCCGGTACCGGCGCACAAGCTGTGCTTCGAGATCACGGAGAACGGAGCGATTGCCGATCCCGTGCGCACCATCCGCTTCATCGAGACGCTCAAGGACCGGGGCTGCCGCTTCTCGCTCGACGACTTCGGCACCGGGATGACGTCCTTCTCCTACCTGAAGCTGCTGCCGGTGGATTTCATCAAGATCGACGGCTCGTTCGTCACGATGATGAAGGACAGCGCGGTCGACCGCGAGATGGTGCGCTTCACGAACGAGATCAGCCACATCATGGGACGGCGCACGATCGCGGAGTACGTGGCCGACGCCGCCATCTACGAACGGTTGCGCGCGCTGCAGATTGACTATGCCCAGGGCAACTGGATCGGTGCGCCGCGTCCGCTCGATGCAAACATGGCGCAGTGACCGCAGCGACCTGTGCTATTCGTACTTGCCGCGAGCGAAAAAGTGCATCAGCTTGTCGACCTCGGATCGCTCTTCCCGGACGCGCATGCTGTCGAGGTATTTCCGGTACGCCTGCGGATCGGTCCGGGCCAGCTCGGCAAACTCCTGCGCGGTCATCGGCCGCTGTCCTTCGGGCCTGGGCGTCGCCATGTCCTGCACCGAGGGCGCGGCCAGGCCCGGCGATGCAGCTTTCGCGCCGCCCGCTGCGGCCGGGTCAAGCAGTGCAACGATCTCCGGGCTGCGCCAGGCAATCCCGCAGATGGCGATCAACAGCATCAGCAACAGCGTCTTCATGCGCGTTTCCTCCCTTGTTGGGCCCGCAAGGTAGCACAGGTGAAGGCCGCCGCGCATGCCATGAACGGTGGATACGGCGTCCGCACGCTGCCCGCGCTACACTTCCCGGCTGGGATGCAGAGACAGGAGAACACGCAATGAAGATCGCCGTATATGGCTTCGGCGCAGTCGGCGGGCTGCTGGGCACGCGGCTTGCCGCGGCAGGATGCGAGGTGACCGCGATCGCGCGCGGCGCAGTGCTGGCGGCGCTGCGCAGCAGCGGCGCGCAACTGGAGCAGCAGGACCAGACCATCGGCGTTCCGATGCATGCGGAGTCCGACCCGGCCGCTGCCGGGGTGCAGGATGTGGTCTTCATCGCGGTGAAGGCGACGGCGATGCCGGCAGTTGCAGCGGGCATCGCGCCGCTGATCGGCCCCGGCACCATCGTGGTGACGGCGATGAATGGCGTTCCGTGGTGGTTCTTCGAGGGAAGGGAAGGCGCGCTCGGCGGCGCCCGCCTGCCGTCCCTCGATGCGGACGGCGCACTGTTGCGCGCCATCCCGGTGCAGCAGGTGATCGGCTGCGTGGTGCACCTGTCGAGCTCGAGTCCGCGGCCCGGCGTAATCCGCCCCGGCTTCGGCAATCGCCTGATCCTCGGCGAGCCGGGCGGCGGCCAGTCGACGCGGGTCGACCAGCTCGCGGCGCTGCTTGCCAGTGCCGGCTTCGAGGCCGAGGCCAGCGCCGACATCCGTACCGACATCTGGTACAAGCTGTGGGGCAACATGACGATGAACCCGGTGTCGGCAATCACCGGCGCGACCGCCGACCGGATTCTCGACGATCCCCTGGTGCGCGGCTTCTGCCTTGGCGCCATGCGCGAGGCGGCGGAAATCGGGGCGCGCATCGGCTGCCCGATCAGCCAGAGCGGCGAGGACCGGATGAATGTCACGCGCAAGCTCGGTGCGTTCAAGACCTCGATGCTGCAGGACGCCGAAGCGGGCAAGGCGCTGGAGATCGATGCGCTGGTGACGTCGGTACACGAGATCGGCGCGCTGGCCGGGGTGCCGACACCGAACATCGATGCCCTGCTCGGACTGGTGCGCCTGTTCGCGCGCACCCGCGGCCTTTATCCGGACGGAGAGCTCAGAAGCATTGCAGCCAGCCACCGTTGACGTGGCAAGGACGTCCGCCTGCGTCGAGATGCACATTGCCCGTGCCGCCCTGCACGCGTCCGCCGGGCGTCCAGCAACCGCCCGCGTCGCAGCTGTTCACCGGTTGCGGTCCTGGCGGAACCGGTGCGGACGTCGCGGGAAGGCTGGGTGCGGGGACCGCAGGCGGCGGTGCGGGTGGCGCCGGCATCCGCACGATGGTGGCGCTAGAGGCGCGGCGCGGCTGTTCACCGGCGGGCCCGGGAATCTGCGCCGGGGCCGGCCTGGCGTGAACGCCGTCGGCGTCTTCCACGGTCGCCGCGGGCAACGCGACGCGCGGGGGCGACGGCGGCGGAAAATAGACCGAGGGATCGGCCGAAGTGCAGCCGGCGAGCAGCGTGTGCAGCAGAAGCAGCAGCGGTATGCGCGGGACGGTCATGGGCGTGCGCGAGGAACAAACCGGTTCGACCGCCGGCGGCGGGGATCTATCCCTGCCCGAAGGTGCGCTGCAGGTAGGCCGGCACCTTGGCGGCGGGCATCGCGCCAATGCGGGCGAGCAGGCCTGCATCGATCTCGGCCACGCCGTATTGCCTCGCGATGCGGCTGCCGATCTGCAGCAACAGGTCGGCGCTGACTTCGGCGTCCGCCTCGGCCCGGTGCGCATTGCCGCTGAAGCGGATGCCGAGCCGGCTGGACAATGCGCCCAGCTTGTAGCTCGGCAGGCCGGGAAAGATGCGACGCGAGAGCTTGAGCGAACACAGGGTGCCGCCGTGCCGCGGCTGCAGGCCGAGCGCGCGGCTCTCGGCGACAAGGAATTTTTCGTCGAAGCTGGCGTTGTGCGCCGACAGCGGATGCTCGCCGATGAAGCCCAGCAGCGCCGGCACTACCTTCGAGACGTCCGGCGCGCTGTCCACCATCTGCTGGGTGATGCCGGTGAGGCTGGTGATGAACGCCGGCACCTCGACGCCGCAGTTCACCAGCGACACGAAGCGGTCGACGATGCGCCCGCCCTCGATCCGCAGCGCGGCCACCTCGGTGATGCGCGCCCCCATCGCCGGGCTGAGGCCGGTGGTCTCGAAGTCGAGCATGACGATGGGCTGGCGGTACATGGGCTATCCGGTGGCGTCGAGGCCAGCGATTGTACGGCATGGCGCCGGCTCCGCGCAGCGGGATTGTGCAAGGCTGCCGGTCATGTTCTTTTCACATCGCCTACAATTGGCGGTTTCAGTACGCTTCAGCGCCATGCCATTTTCCCTGACGCATTCCCTGTCCATCCTGAGCCTGGCGTTCCTGCTCGCGCCGCCCGCCGCCGCGCAGCAGACGGCGGGCAATGCTGCCGCCGCGCGTTTCGCGCCGTGCATGAGCTGCCATGGCAAGGAAGGACGCGCCACCAGCGACGGCTACTATCCGCGCATCGCCGGCAAGCCGGCCGGATACCTTTACAACCAGCTGGTCAACTTCCGTGACGGACGCCGCCAGCAATATCCGCTGATGGTGTACACCGTCCAGCACCTGTCCGACGAATACCTGCGCGAGATGGCCGGGTTCTTCGCCGATCAGCACCTTCCCTATCCGCCGCCGCAGCGCGTCGACGTATCGCCCGCGGTGCTGGCGCGCGGCCGCGCGCTCGTGCTGGAAGGCGACAGCGGGCGCAAGATCCCCGCATGCGTTGCCTGCCATGGCAACACGCTGACGGGCGTGGCGCCGGCGACTCCCGGCCTGCTCGGCCTCCCGCGCGACTACCTCAACGCCCAGTTTGGCGCCTGGCGCGAGGGGACGCGCCGTGCGGCGGCACCGGACTGCATGGGTGAGATCTCGCGCCAGCTCGCGGTGGAGGACATCAGCGCGATCACCGCCTGGCTGGCGACCCAGCCGGTGCCCGCCGAGAGCGCGCCGGCGCCGGCGGCGTCGGTGAAGCTGCCGCTGGCCTGCGGCAGCGTGCCGGGTTGAGGAGGAGACGCATGAAACGCATCCTGCTCCCGTTGCTGCTGCTGGTCGTCGCCACGGCCGGCCTCGTCGCCTGGCTGGGACTGCGGGAAGACCCCGGCCCGCCGTCGCGCATGGCATCACAGCCTCCGACCGCGCTGGCGATGCGTGGCGCCTACCTCGCGCGCGCAGGCAACTGCATGGGTTGCCACACGGTGCGCGGCGGTGAGCCCTATGCAGGGGGACGGGCAATACGCACGCCCTTCGGCACCATCCCGGCCCCCAACATCACGCCGGACCGCGAGACCGGTATCGGCACCTGGAGCGCGGACGATTTCTGGCGCGCGCTGCACAACGGCAAAGGCAAGGACGGCCGGCTCCTGTATCCGGCGTTTCCGTACCCGAACTACACCCGCGTCACCCGGGACGATTCAGATGCCATGTATGCCTACCTTCGCACCGTCACTCCGGTACGCCAGGAGGACGCGGCGCCGGCGCTGCGCTTCCCGTTCAACCTGCGGCCGCTGCTGGTCGGCTGGCGCGCGCTGTACTTCCGGCCCGGCGAATACCAGCCGGAACCGGCGCGCAACGCCGAGTGGAACCGGGGCGCCTACCTGGTGCAGGGGCTGGGCCACTGCAGCGCCTGCCACACCGCACGCAATGCGCTCGGGGCCACCGACCAGAAGGCGGATCTCGGCGGCGGCATGATCCCGATGCTCAACTGGTATGCGTCGGCGCTGACCGGCGAGGCCGGCGGCGGGCTCGGCGACTGGGAAACGCAGCACATCACCGACCTCCTGAAGACCGGCGTCTCGGCGCGCGGCGCGGTGTCCGGGCCAATGGCCGAAGTCGTCGGCGCCAGCCTGCAGTACCTGAGCGATGCCGACGTGCGCGCGATGGCGGTCTACCTGAAGACGCTGCCGCAGGGCGAGACCGCGGTGTCGCCGCCACCGCCGCCCGGACCGGCGACCGAGCGGGTGCTCAAGGCCGGCGCCGCGCTGTACGAACAGCATTGCGTCAATTGCCACAAGGCGTCGGGGGCAGGCGAGCCGCCGCATTTCCCGGCGCTTGCCGGCAACCGCAGCGTCCTGCACGTGGAACCGGTCAACGCCATCCGCGCGGTGCTGCACGGCGGCTACCCGCCCAGCACGGCCGGCAATCCGCGTCCCTACGGCATGCCGCCGTACGCCGCGGTGCTCAACGACCAGGAAGTCGCTGCCCTGGTCTCGTTCATCCGCAACAACTGGGGCAACCAGGCCTCGCTGGTCGGCGCCGACCAGGTGAACCGTTATCGTGCGGTGACGCTCGACTGACGGGCACGGCGGCGCCCGCAAACGGTGCAAACGCGGCCGCCGCGCCGCGTTTGCCGCTTTTCTTCCTTCCTTAAGGCTGGTCTAAGTCTTGTATGGGAATATCCCCTGCACGATTTCCCGCGACCCGCAGCGCAGCGCCACATGCCCTTAGGAGGTTTACATGTTCGACAAGCCCGTCATGTCCGACCCGGCCCGCCAACCCACGCAGGCCGACAAGAAAAATGGCAGCAACAGCATGCCGGCGGTACGCCGCCTGGCGCAATGGCAGCGCGCTGAGCGCGAGCGCATGGACCGATTCGGCCGGTTCGGCGGCCGCTGATCGCGCATCCACAGATTCCTTTACTCCCCAACCCCCTCGGGCCCGCCTTCGTGCGGGTCTTTTTTTGCCGGCGCCCACCGTACGACGGGGCGACGCCGCGCACCCGATCCAGCCGTCACGCGGTACACTTGGCGCTTTTCGCGCGCCGCCGGCGCGTCCCTTTCCGATCGCCGCAAGATGACCACTTTCCATGTAGAGAACGTCAACGTCGCCTCGTTCGACACGATGCCCACGCCGGAAGCGCTGCACGCGCAACTGCCGCTGTCCGACCGCGCGGGCACGGTCGTCACCCAGGGCCGCGAGGCACTGCGCAACATCCTCGACCGCAAGGACCCGCGCATGTTCGCGGTGGTGGGCCCCTGCTCCATCCATGACCCGGAGGCCGGCCTCGACTACGCGCGGCGGCTGAAGCGTCTGCAGGACGAGGTCAGGGACTCCCTGCTGCTGGTGATGCGGGTCTACTTCGAGAAGCCGCGCACCACGACCGGCTGGAAGGGCTACATCAACGATCCCGACATGGACGACTCGTTCCACATCGAGCGCGGCATGGCCAATGCCCGCCGCTTCCTGCTCGACGTTGCCGAGCTCGGCCTGCCGACCGCGACCGAGGCGCTCGACCCGATCTCCCCGCAGTATCTTGGCGACCTGATCGCCTGGACCGCGATCGGCGCCCGCACCACCGAGTCGCAGACGCATCGCGAAATGTCGTCCGGCCTGTCGACGCCCGTCGGTTTCAAGAACGGCACCGACGGCGATATCGGCATCGCGATCAATGCAATCCTGTCGGCATCGCATCCGCATTCCTTCCTCGGGATCAATGGCCAGGGCCGCGTCGCCATCGTGCGCACCAGCGGCAATCGCTACGGCCACGTGGTGCTGCGCGGAGGCGATGGCCGACCCAACTACGACACGGTCTCGGTGACGATGGCGGAGCAGGCGCTGGCCAAGGCGAAGCTGCCGGCCAATATCGTGATCGACTGCTCGCATGCGAACAGCTTCAAGAATCCCGACCTGCAGCCGCTGGTCATGACCGACGTCGTCAATCAGGTCCGCTTCGGCAACAAGTCGCTGGTGGGGGTGATGATCGAATCGAATATCGTCGGCGGCAAGCAGTCGATCCCGGAAGACCTGTCGCAGCTGAAGTACGGCTGCTCGGTGACCGACGGCTGCGTCGGCTGGGACGTGACCGAGAAGATGATCCGCGACGCGCACCAGGTCCTGCGCGAAGTGCTGCCTGGCCGGTCGCGGTAAAAGCTACATCACCGGGAAGGAAATTCTGCATCCGCGCTGGACGGCCGCAGGGCCTGCGGCGGCACCGGCGCGGATGCAAGCAGGTCGAGGCGCAGTCGCTGTCCGGAGCGCAGCAGCGCCGCGCATTCGTCCGCGGGCAACGGCCGGCTGAAATAGAAACCCTGGATCTCGTCGCACTGGTTCAGCGCCAGGAAGGACGCCTGCTTCTCGGTCTCGACACCCTCCGCCACCACTTCGAGGTGGAGCCGGTGCGCCATCGCAATCACGGCCTGCACGATCGCGCGCCCTTCCCCGCTGTGCGGAATGTCGGCAACGAAGGAACGGTCGATCTTCAGCTTGTCGATCGGGAAGCGCTTGAGATAGCTCAGGCTGGAATAGCCGGTGCCGAAATCATCGATGCTCAGCGAGACGCCGAGACTGCGCAGCGCATGCATCGTCTCGATGCTCTTCTCGGGATCGTCCATCGACATGCTCTCGGTCAGCTCCAGCTCCAGGCAACCGGGCGGCACCCCGTGCATGCGCACCAGGTCCTGCACGGCACGCACGAAATCGGGGCGCAGGAACTGCCGTGCGGACAGGTTGACGGCAACCGGCACATGCGCCGCACCCGCCTCCTTCCACATGGATATCTGCCGGCAGGCCGCGTCCAGCATCCATTCGCCGATCGGCACGACCAGGCCGGTCTCCTCGGCGATCGGGATGAAATGTGCCGGCGGCACCAGTCCGAATTCCGGATGCATCCATCGCACCAGCGCCTCGACGCCGCTGACCGCGCCGCTGCGCAGGCTGGCCTTGGGCTGGAAGTGCAGCAGCAGCTCGCCGTGCTCGAGCGCCCGCCGCAGCCCGGTCTCCAGGTGCAGCCGCAGGCTGGCGCGGCGCCGGATGTCCGGCGTGTAGCGCTGCACCGTCGCCCGTCCGACCTCCTTGGCCCGATACATGGCGGCATTGGCGGCATTGAGCAGGGTATCCGGACTGTCGCCGTCCTCCGGATAGCTGCTGTAGCCAATGCTGCAGCCGATCGCGACTTCCTGTCCGCGCAACTGCAGCGGACGCGTCACGCCTTCCACCAGCCGCTGCAGCACCTGCGCCGGCTGCTCCCCATCCTCGGCCTGTTCCAGGATCACGATGAATTCGTCGCCGCCGATGCGCGCCACGGTGTCGCTCTGGCGCACGCCGTCGCGCAGGCGGCGCGCCACGGCGGCAAGCGCGCGGTCGCCGGCCGCATGACCGAGGCTGAGATTGAGGTCCTTGAAATGGTCGAGGTTGAACAGCGCGACCAGCGCGCACCGGTCCTGCTGCTTCCAGCGCGCAATCGCGTGCCGCAGGAGGTCCATGAGCAGGCCGCGATTGGGCAGGCCGGTCAAGCTGTCCTGCGCGCTGAAGCGTTCGCTGGCTGCCATCTTCTGCCGCAACGATTCTTCCGCCAGCACCGCCAGGTCGCGCAGTGCGCGCAGTTGCTCCCGGCGGAATCGGCGCGGCCGGAAATCGAACAGGGTCAATGCGCCGGCGGGGTAGTGCCCGCCCGCATGCAGCGGCACGCTGACCACGCAGCGTACCGGTGTCTCGCTGTCGACCAGGGGATGGCGCGCGAAGCGGGCGTGGCGTGCCGGTTCGTTGATGACGAGGGGGCGCATGCGCCGGAATGCACGCGCGCCGAACGAGATCGCGCCGTCGATTTCCGGCGGCGACATCGGGAGGCCGTGACAGGATTTCACCCATTCCGCCTCGGCGTCGAGCAGTGAAACCATCGCCGCCGGCACGTCGAGCAATGCCGCGGCGAGCCGGGCAACGCGGTCGAGACTCTCCTGCGGGGAAACATCGGCAGCAACATTCGGCGGAGCCGGCGCAAAGTCAGCTACGTATGGTTTCTTCATGGAGAACACAAGTGAGCGCGCCGCGCCGCGACTGAGCCGCAGGCGGAGCATGCGCCGCCGGTCCGCGCTTCTGCAAGCGTGGTGCCGGCGGCAGGTACATCACGAAACAAGGTCTTGACGCTACCCTTGCAAGCAGCGTGCCGCCCCTGCGCATGCCCGCACCCCCGGCTCGACCGGCGTCCGGTGCGAGCACTCGCTCAGCCTCGGTCCGGCTCCCGCCGGCCGCGGCCTGGGGCTATCACTTGCAAGGCGGCACGCCTCACGCCGGAGCCGTGCCCTTGAGCGATGCAATGTCGATCACGAACCGGTACTTGACGTCACTGCGCAGCATTCGCTCATAGGCTTCGTTGATCTGCTGCACCGGAATCATCTCGATGTCGGAGACGATGCCGTGGGACGCGCAGAAATCGAGCATCTCCTGCGTCTCCGCGATGCCGCCGATCAAGGAGCCGGCAAGATGGCGCCGCTTCATGATCAGGTTGAACACCTGGGGCGACGGGTGCGGCTCCGCGGGCGCGCCGACCAGGGTCATCGTCCCGTCCCGCTTGAGCAGCACCAGGAAGGCATCCAGACTATGCGGCGCGGCTACCGTGTTGAGGATGAAATCGAAGGAATTCGTGTGGGCCTGCATCTCGTCCGCGTTCTTCGACACCACGACTTCATGCGCGCCCAGCTGCAGCGCATCCTGCTTCTTGCCGGGCGAGGTGGTGAACAGCACCACATGCGCGCCAAGCGCGCGCGCCAGCTTGATGCCCATGTGGCCGAGGCCGCCGAGGCCGACCACCCCGACCTTCTGCCCGGGCCCCACCTTCCAGCGGCGCAGCGGCGACCAGGTGGTGATGCCGGCGCACAGCAGCGGCGCCGCGGCGGCGGGATCGAGTCCGTCCGGGATGCGCAGCACGAATTTTTCCGTCACCACGATGTTGGTCGCATAACCGCCGTAGGTCATGCCGCCGCTATGCATCTCCTCGCCGTTGTAGGTGCCGACGAAACCGTTCTCGCAATATTGCTCCAGGCCCTCGGCGCAACTGGCGCAGCGCTGGCATGAATCGACCATGCAGCCGACGCCGACGAGGTCGCCCTGCCGGAACCGGGTCACCTGTTGCCCCGTCGCGGTGACCCTGCCGATGATTTCATGTCCGGGAACCACCGGATAGACGGTATTGCCCCATTCGTTGCGCACGGTATGCAGGTCGGAGTGGCAGACGCCGCAGTAGAGGATGTCAATCTGCACGTCATGCGGCCCGGGGTCGCGCCGTTCGAAGCGGATCGGCTGCAAGGGTGTGGTGGCGCCGGTCGCGCCATAGCCGAGGGAGAGCAGCATGGCATTTCCTTTCTCGCAAATCGAAGTTGACCCGCTGCCGGGGGAGCGGTTCCGCCATTCGGGACGCCTGTCCCGGCGCGCATCTTGCGTGCTCCGGCGGCATTTTGTGGAGCAGAACAATGACAGGCACCGTCGCTGATTTTGTCCTTCGACGCCTGCAGCAATGGGGCGTCCACCGCGTCTACGGCTATCCCGGCGACGGGATCAACGGCCTGATGGGCGCATTCGACCGCCAGGACGCCATCGACTTCATCCAGGTGCGGCATGAAGAACTCGCCTCCTTCATGGCCTGCGCCCATGCAAAATTTACCGGCGAAGTCGGCGTCTGCCTCGCCACCTCCGGCCCGGGCGCCATCCACCTGCTCAACGGCCTGTACGACGCGAAACTGGACCACCAGCCGGTCGTCGCGATTGTCGGCCAGCAGGCCCGCATGGCGCTCGGCGGCGAGTACCAGCAGGAAGTCGACCTGGTGTCGCTGTTCAAGGATGTGGCGCACGAGTTCGTGCAGATGGCCAGCACGCCGGAGCAGGTGCGGCACCTCGTGGACCGTGCGATGCGCATTGCCCGCGAGCAGCGTGCGGTGACCTGCGTCATCCTGCCCAACGACCTGCAGGAACTGGAAGCGGTGGAGGCGCCGCCGCGCGAACACGGCAGCGTGCATTCCGGCATCGGGAGCGTCGGCCGCAACCTGCTGCCGGACGTGGAAAGCGTGCAGCAGGCGGCGGCCATCCTCAACAGCGGCAAGCGGGTCGCGATCCTGGCCGGCGCGGGCGCCCTGCACGCCGGCGAGGAACTGGTGGCGGTGGCCGAGGCACTGGGCGCGGGCATTGCCAAGGCCCTGCTCGGGAAGGCGGCGGTGCCGGACGATCTGCCGTTCGTCACCGGCGCCATCGGCATGATCGGCACCAAGCCGAGCGCCGACATGATGAACGGATGCGACACCCTGCTGATGGTCGGTTCGAACTTCCCGTATGCGGAATTCCTGCCGCCGGAGGGGCAGGCGCGCGGCGTGCAGATCGACATCGACGCGCGACGCAGCAGCCTGCGCTATCCGATGGAATGCAACCTGACCGGCGACGCCCGCGAGACGCTGCGGGCCTTGCTGCCCTTGCTCGACCGCAAGAGCGACCGCGGCTGGCGGCGCGAGATCGAACAGGGCGTGCAGCGCTGGCGGGAAGTGCTGGCCCGGCGCGCGCAGGACCCGGGTGTCCCGATGAACCCGCAACGCGCCTTTTCGGCGCTGTCGCCGCGCCTGCCGGATGACTGCATCCTCACCTGCGATTCCGGCTCCACCACCAGCTGGTATGCGCAGCACCTGCAGATGCGCAAGGGCATGATGGCGTCGCTGTCCGGCGGCCTCGCGACCATGGGCTGTGCGATGCCGTACGCGATTGCCGCCAAGTTCGCGCATCCGGCGCGGCCGGTGATCGCGCTGGTCGGCGATGGCGCGATGCAGATGAACGGCATCAATGCATTGATCACGGTGGCCAAGGAATGGCGCAACTGGGGCGACCCGCGCTTCACCGTCCTGGTGCTGAACAACCGCGACCTGAACTTCGTCACCTGGGAGCAGCGGGGACAGGCAGGCATTCCCAAGTATCCGACCTCGCAGGAGCTGCCGGACTTCGCCTATGCGGATTTTGCCCGCATGCTCGGGCTGCATGGCATGCGGGTCGAACGGGCCGACGAGATGGACGCCGCCTGGGACCAGGCGCTGGCGGCCGACCGCCCCTGCGTGCTGGAAGTAGTGGCCGACGCCAACGTGCCGCCGCTGCCGCCGCAGGTGACGCGCAAGCAGATGCAGTCCTACTTCGAAGCAATCGAGAAGGGCGACAAGGATGCCGACGCGATGCGCAAGGCCATCGCGCTGCAGGCATCGGAACAATGAGAAACGGAGCGACCATGAGCACGACCAATTCCAACGCACCCACGCCCGCCGCCCGCAACCCCGGCGACGAGGCCACGCCCGGCACCGAGCAGACCGCGGAAAACACCTGTCCGGTTTGCGCCGGCAGCGGACGGGACGCGAAGCAGGCGGCCTGCCCCAACTGCGGCGGCACCGGCGTGGTGATCGTCACGGTCGGCGATGCCTGATCAGACCAGCCCGCGCTCGGCCAGCTCCCGCTTCGCATACGCATAGAACACCGGCGCCGCGATCAGTCCCGGCAGGCCGAACACGGCCTCCATCGCCAGCATCGCCGCCAGCAGTTCCCACGCGCGGGCGTCGATGTGGGCGCCGATGATCTTGGCGTTGAGGAAGTACTCCAGCTTGTGGATCACCACCAGGAAGGCCAGCGACACGGCGGCGGTGCCCAGCGAATGCGACAGGCTGACGATCACGATCACGGTGTTCGAGATCAGGTTGCCGGCCACCGGCAGCAGGCCGGCGACGAAGGTGACGGCAATCATGGTCTTGGTGAGCGGCAGCTTGATCCCGGCCAGCGGCAGGATCACCGCCAGGTAGATCGCGGTGAAGATCGCGTTCAGCGCGGCGATGCGCACCTGGGCGAAGACGATGCTGCGGAATGCCCTGTGCAGGTTGACCAGGCGCGCATGCAGCGCGGCGGCCAGCGGCTTGTAGTTGGGCGCGGTCGTGGTGTCGTACAAGGCGGCCATCGCCCCGATCACCATGCCGATCAGCAGGTGGGCAATTACCCTGCCCGCCTCCTGTCCCAGCGCCTGGGCCTGCACCGCATGCGCGCGCAGCCATGCGGTGATCGCCTCCTGGATGGCATGGGTGCCGGCCGGGATCCGATCTTCGACCCAGGGTGGCAGCTGGTCGCGCGACGCCTCGACGATGTCCGCCATGCGCTTCATCAGGGCCTCGACGCTGCCGGCCTCGCTCTGGAGGAAACTGACCGTGCCCCAGACCGCCAGCGTCAGCAGCAGCACGATCAGCGAGCCGAGCAGCGCCACCGCGATCATGCGCGCGCGCTGGTCGCTGATATTGCGGCCGAGGGCGGGCGCCAGCACGACCACCAGCGAGTACACCAGCAGGCCGGAGAACAATGCCGCCAGCAGGCCCTTGTAGAGTACGATCACCAGGGCGGCGGCGGCCAGCACATAGGATGCGACGATGATGGAATCCGATTCTTGTTCACGCATGTTGGTGGACGTCCCGGTTAAACGCAGCAGATTTCCCCATATTGCCACGCAGGCGGCCTTGCGGCCCCGCGTCCCCTCAACCCCTGTCCCGGACCGACCATGAGCACACTGTTTTCCCCGATCTCCCTCGGCAGCCTTGTCCTGCCCAACCGCATCGTCATCGCCCCGATGTGCCAGTACTCGGCCAGCAATGGCGAGGCCAGCGACTGGCATGAGATCCATCTCGGCCACCTCGCGCTTTCCGGCGCCGGACTGCTGATCATCGAGGCCACCGCGGTCGAGGCGGAAGGACGGATCTCGCCGGGCGACCTCGGCCTCTGGTCGGACCAGACCGAACAGGCGCTGGCACGCGTGCTGCACGCGGTACGCCGCTACTCACCGATGCCCATCGCGGTGCAACTCGCCCATGCCGGGCGCAAGGCATCCACCAGGGCCCCGTGGGAAGGCGGCCAGTCCATCCTGGCCGCCGACGGCGGCTGGGTGCCGTACGCCCCGTCGCCGGTCAAGTTCGCCGACCATGACGAACTGCCGCACGCCCTGGACGAGGCCGGGCTGCAGCGCGTGCGCGACCGCTTCGCCGACGCCGCGAGGCGGGCGGACCGGCTCGGCATCGACGCCATCGAGGTGCATGCGGCGCACGGCTACCTGCTGCACCAGTTCCTGTCCCCGCTGTCGAACCGGCGCGAGGACGCCTACGGCGGTTCGCTGGAGAACCGCATGCGCTTCCCGCTGGAGATATTCGACATCGTGCGCGCCAGCTTCGCGCCGGGCAAGCCGGTCGGCGTGCGGGTGTCCGCCACCGACTGGGTGGAAGGCGGCTGGGACCCGGACCAGACCGTCGCCTTTGCGCAGGCGCTGCGGCAGCGCGGCTGCGATTTCATCGACGTCTCCAGCGGCGGCCTGTCGATGCAGCAGAAGATCAGCGTCGGTCCCGGGTACCAGGTGCCCTTTGCCGAGCGCGTGCGCAAGGAAGGCGGCATGCCGACCATCGCCGTCGGCCTGATCACGGAGCCGCAACAGGCCGAGGAGATCGTCGCGTCGGGAAAGGCGGACATGGTGGCGCTGGCGCGCGGCATCCTCTACAACCCGCGCTGGCCGTGGCACGCCGCCGCGGTACTCGGCGGCGAGGTGGCCGCGCCGCCGCAGTATTTCCGCTCGTCGCCGCATGGCGTCAAGCGGTTGTTCCGCGGCACCTGACGACCGGATAGTGCGCCGGCGCCGCGGCGCGCTCAGGCGTCCAGCTGCACGTCGACGCAGGTCAGGCGCTCGCCCTTGCCCTTGGCGGCGCTGGCCGTCGCCTCCGCATCCGCCGCCTCGCGCGACGGGTGCTGCGTCACCACATACTTGTCGGTGCTGATGCCGTCCCGGTTCAGGTAGATGTTCAGGAAAAGGTGATCCATGTCCGGTACGTTCTCCAGGTAAGGCAAGCCGTTCTCGGACAGGCGTCCGTCACTCGTGAAGACCGTGACCACCTCGTCGTCGCCGATATACCCCTGGACCTTGTAGATGGGATGGCGGGCGCGGGTGGTGATGATCTCGACCGGCTGCTTGGTGGTGATGAGCCGGACCGGCCGGCTGAAATCCAGCGGGGCCGCCGGCGCCTTGCTGGGCTGTGCCGGGGGGGCGGGATGCGCCGTGTCGAAACTGGCGGCACTGGCGGCAGTGGCAGCACTGGCGGCACTGGCGGTGGCAGTGACGCCTGCGGCCTCCGCCTCGTCGCCGGCCCGATGCACGTGAGCGGCACGGGCGGCATCTGCGGCCTGCGCGCCGTTCGACATGTATCGCGGCGCATCGAATACCCGCTCGTCCCGGACCTGCTGGCCGGGCGGGATTTCATCATGCTGGATGAATGGCTCCTCGCGCCGGCTCCAGGTGCGCTCTTCGGTCCTGGCCACCGGCGCCGGTGCAGGGGGTCGGTCAAAAGTGCGATGCGGGACGTTGAACGCCGTCTCGTAGTTGTACAACTGCTCGTCGGTCATGTCCGGGTAGGGGGCGGGATGGCCGCCGTCCACTGTCCGATATGCCATCCCGGAATCACGCTTGCCCAGGATGCTGCCTAGTATGCCCACGTCCTTCTCCTTCAGTTTCCAAGCATCATCAGGCCGCCGGGGCGAACCACGGCGGGAAGCCGCGTGGCTTCGGCATTTCGACCGGCCAGGCAAGGCGCGGTTCTGGACAGGCAAAACGAGATTGTTTCGAGGTGTTGCCATTGCGACGCGCATCCCGATGCGACCGGACGACGGCCGCCGTGGAAGTCTGATGGAGCATTTTGGTTGCGGGGAACCACTGACGAAATAACTGTCATGCGGAGCGCGCAATGTTTCCCTACTCAATCATTTCGTCTGCAAATCTCGTCCCCCCTGCCGATACCGGGTCCCGGCCTCGCCCCGCCGAAAACCGGCGGCAGGCCAGTGAGCTCCGGACCGAACTCGACGCCCTCGGCACCGTCCTGGCGCAGGGTTACTTCGACGCAAGAGGAAACAACGAGGCGGGTGCCCGGGCACCGACAACACTGACGCTGCCGGGATCACGTCTGCACATCCACCGCCTGCGCAGCGGCACAACCGCATCCGTGGAATATAAAGACCTGAACGGCGAACGCCGTGTCTGGCAGCTGGACAAAAACCACCCGGGGCTGGAAGGCCTGGCAAAACGCGCGGAGGAATATGCTGCAATGGAGGACGCGTTGCGTCTCGCGGAGGCGACCGAACAAACCGGGCCGACGGCAAGGCGTGACGGTACGCCCGAGCGCAAGCGCCAGAAAACGACGGCATCGACACTATCGCGGCTGGAGAGCCTGCCCCCCGAGATCATGACCGCTATCATCCGTCGTCTGCCACGGTTTGAGAATGCCGCGCACGCCAACATGATCGAGGCGCTGAGATCGGGCGGGCGGGCGGGCGCAACCCGCACCAATACCGTCAACAAGGTGAAGCCGGTCGAACACCCGGACGGCCTGCGCTACGCATCCCCCCACATCTACCGTTATTTCAGGGGTGAGACCGATAGCATGAGAAAGGCGGCCCACCTGATCCGCCGGGCCTGCGACATACACAGGCTGGTGACGCCCGAGCAGCGCACCAGGGCACTGGCGGCGATCCTCGACGATGCATTCGCCGTTCCGCATGAAGACAAGAGCGAGGGCATCGACCGTCGCCTCGATGAACTGCGAGCCGAGATCGCCTCGCAGGATCAGTCGCAGCAAGCAGCGAAAAAAGCCTTGCGCGCCGAGGGTGCGAGGCTCTGGCACCAGAAAAGCAAACTGCTGCCGGAAGACCTCGGCGAGGTCATCGCTGCAGCGTCCTACGCGCTGGAACATCTGCCTGCCGCCAGCACCGCGCTGCAGAACAGCTTCGATCGTATTGCGACCATTGCCGCGTCCCTTGAGGATCCTGCGCGGGCCAAGGTCGTGAAGGGCCTCTGTCAGAATGTCGGACGATTGCACGACGGGCACCGCATGGCGGGCGTCGGCAGCATCGTCCAGCTGGTCGCTACCCTTGGCCGGTCGGGAGACCTGCGAGAGGCGTTCATCAACCTGGAGAAAGTACTGCCCTCCATGCCCCAGGACGACCACGCGTTTTCCTTGCTCAAGACATTGGCGGCAGTCAGCGGCAGGCTGGAGAACCAAGGGGAGCGGCAACATGCGCAAGGCATCCTTCTTCGCAACCTGCACTTGCGGGGCGGAAGAACGACCGCAGGGTTTGCACTGAAGGCGGAAGTATTGACTGAGCTGGAGATGGCAGGTGCCGGAGGATGGGCCGCCCGGGACCTTCCCGCGCTGCTCCGCGGACTGGATCGCGATGACCGGGCCGAGGGTGCCCGCGTCGCCGCGGAGCACTTTGCCCCCCTGGAGAATGAGGACGCGAGGACGCATGCCGCGCGCTATCTATTGGAGTTTGCCGCCAGCGAGAAAGCGCCGTTCGATGCACCCGAGGCTGCCGACCGCATCGCAAGGAATAGCGACCAGCTACACAAGTACTACCTGATCGAGCCGCTGTGCAGGGCGCTCGCCGGCTTCCGGGACCCGGATGACCGGGCCGGCGCCTTCACCCTTGCGACGAGATGGGTCGATGATTTTACGGACAGGCAGCTTGTGACGTATGCCCTCGATCTGTTGCAGAGGGCGCAAGCTTGCCTGGCTGAGGATGATCGCGACCAGTGGCAAGCGTGGTTTCATTCGACCAGTGAACGGGCAGGCGATCCCGGGCCGGCGTGATCAGCGCGGACGAGGCCGGCGCAGGGGATGCATGACCTGCCCCCCCGGCAGAAGGTAAATGGATATAAGCGGGCGTTCACACCACTGATTGCTTTCACAATCACCAGTACGCCCATGTGCCCTGTTTCTACCGCCCTTGCTGTCGGCCCCCGATTCACCAGCACCACGGAATCCCTCCATGCGTCCGCCCAGCCCCCACGCAAGGCCGACCAGATACGGGACGAACTCAACCGCCTCGCGCCCACGCTTCTGCAACACTACAGAAATGTCGGAGCGCCTCATCCAACCATCGCGGAACTGCCGAACTCCTCGCTGCGGATCACGCCCCTGCGGCGCGGCGAGAAATTTGATGTGCTGTACAAGGATGCAAGGACCGGACGCGGCCGCTGCCAGCAGCTTGGCGGCAGCCTGCCCGAACGCCGCGCCCTCAAGGAATGTGCCGATCGATATGCCGCGCTGCAGGCGGAGTTGCGGGCGGCCGCGCCAATGGCACCTCCCGGGTACGGGGAGATGCGTTTCAGCGCCGGCCCCTGCCTGCCCACCCCGCGCGATGCGCGCGCGGCGTCGCTGGAGCATTTGCCGAATGAATTGCTTCTGCAGGTCCTGGATCACGTCCCGCGCGACGAGTATCCGCACGATCCTTCCACGCATGCGGGAAGCCTCGGGCATGCCTCGCGCGGACTCTACAATCGCCTGCAGGCAGAGTGCAACAGCATGCGGAAGGCAGCGCGCCTGATCGCCGACGCCCGCAAGGTGCGGGAGTTAAACCCGTCCGAGCGCGCCGACGCGCTTCTTGCGATTCTCAAGGCGGCACAGGCATCCCCCGCCAAAGATGAGGTCGAGAGCATCGATGGCATGCTTGACGCACTGGTTGTCGCGCAAAGACTCGGTTCGAATGACCTGCAGTCGAAACGGAAGCAACTATGGCTGACACGTAGCGCACTTTCAAAGAAAGATCGCGAGAGCGTCGCCGCCGCCGTCATCAATGCGCTGGACTGCCTGCCCCCGGGAAGCGCGCTGACCCGATGCTTCAGCGAGGCTGCCGCCTTGCTGGCGTCATCCAGGCCCGGCGAAACAAGTGCGGAGGCCGTTACTGGTCTGTGCAGGGCCTTGTGCAGGATGCCGCGCGGGGAGTTGATGGCCGGTCTCAGGCAGATCCTTGACATCGCCGAGGCATCCGGCGCATCGGATGCCGCGCGCGCGGCGATCATTGAAAGTCATCCGCTTCTTCTCACCCTCCCGCAAGGAAGTGATTCCATTCGCTTGCTCGGGCGTTTTGCGGCGCTTGCGGGGAGGCTCGACCGTACATCACGGCAAGGTGACCCACGAGCGGAGATAAATGAATGGAGGGCGCTGCCCCACCCCCTCATTAGCCTCCTACGCGCCCCCAGGTTTATCGGGGATTTATACTCGTCGCAGGCCAATCTTGAAAGAACTGCAGCGGTCGCCGCCATCTGCCAGGCAATCTATCTGATCAAGTGCCACACCCTCGAAGAGTTCCGGACCAGTGCACAGGTATTGTTCGATCTGGAGAGCACAGAGGTAGCGGGCGCCGCCACCATGTTGGGCGGCATGCTGAAAAAGCTGCCAGTGCAGGATCAATCGAAGGGGCTCGATTTCGCTCTCAATGCCATCGCCGGCATATCAAGCGGGAGCGGGAGGGCAGCGGCGTTGATTAAACTGACCTACGAGATCCCGCGGATACGGGGGGGCTGCCTAGTCGGTCCCCTGACTCAGGTCACCGACCTCGCCACGGGTATCGGCGAGGCAGAAGGAAGAGCTTGGGTGATCACCCACGTCGCTAAAGCAATCCGGCGTTGCACCTCCGGCCCCGACCGACAAGCGATGTACGATTGCACAGTAAAGCTGATCGAGGGTCTTGAAGACCCCGGGATCAGGGAAAGTACCCTGGCCGTGCTGAAAGAGGCCGTCGGAAAGTTGCCCCCCCACTTCCACGCGCCAAGGCATTGGCATCAGCGCATCGCAGAAATACAGGAAAGTACACGTGCGCCGGCAGTGGCAGGCGCCGAAGCGGACCGGGGTCGTCAACAGGAGGCGGAAAGCGCCGTGTCACGCTGATTCTCCATGTCAGCTGCAAACCCGTTCGCATCCATTCGTCCACGGCCCGGGCTGTCGCAGCAAAATCGCATCGCCGGCACGGGCAAACGCGATTCCGGCGACGCCGTCGGCGGCCTGCAATCCCCGGCCCCGGTCACGACGCAACGCGCGATCAGGCAGCAGCCCGCACCAGCCGTACCCGCGTAATCTCGGACGGCGCGCCAAAGCGTTTCGGCGGCCCCCAATAGCCGGTGCCGCGGCTGATGTACACCCACATCCTGTCCAGGCGCTTCAGCCCGGCCACCCACGGCTGCTGCATCGGCACGAAGAAATTCCACGGAAAGAACTGTCCGCCGTGGGTGTGGCCGGACAACTGCACGTCAAATCCCGCCTTGGCTGCCGCAGGCGCCGTGCGCGGCTGATGCGCGAGCAGCACCCGGACGGCGGCATTCGACGGCGCGCCACGCAGCGCCCGCTCCGGGTCGCTGCGATGCGCCGGATCGAAATGATGGGCGGTGAAATCCGTCACGCCGGCCAGCACCATCGTTGCGCCCCCGTGCTCCAGCACCACATGCTCGTTGAGCAGCACCCGCAGGCCGAGGCGGCGCAGCTCCGCGATCCAGCCATGCGCGCCGGAATAGTATTCATGGTTGCCGGTCACGAAGTACGTCCCGTGCCGCGCCTGCAGTCGCGCCAGCGGCGCCGTGTGCGGCGCAAGATGTTGCACCGCGCCGTCCACGAGGTCGCCCGTCACCGCCACCACGTCCGCGTCCAACGCATTGACCGCTTCAACGATCCGGGTCAGGTAGCCATGCTTGATCGTTGGCCCGACATGGATGTCGCTGATCTGCGCGATAGTAAAGCCGTGCAGCGCCTCCGGCAGTCCCTCCACCGGAATCTCGACATGCACCACCTGCGCCACCCGTCGGGCATTGAACAAGCCGACGAGCGCCGCGAAGAGCGCCAGTACAGGCACCGCCACCCCGCTCCACCGCACCAGGTCCGCGCCATACGCCCCGATCAGTGCCGCCGCGACCAGCATCACGTCGCGCACCAGGGTCAGCACAAACAGCGAGGAGAACAGCCCCAGCGCAAGAAAGCCAGCCCACGCCATACGATCGGCAAGCGGCTGGCGCCGGATCGCATGCGACATGAACCCGGCGGGAATCAGCCCCATCGAGGCAGCAAGCCAGACGGCGCCGAGCACCTTCAACGGCAACGCGATCGGCAGCGCAGGCAGGATGCGCAGGCCGATGTAGGCGTGCAGGACGGCGAGGATGATCAGGGCGGTGGGGGGGCGGAAGCGCATTGTGGTCGCGAAGGTGACTGGGCGCGGGTGAACGATTCCCTGGCCGTGATGAAGTGAATGGGTCTTAGCTTGGGGCAGAGTAGTTTCCTTCAAGCGTAATAGCCAGCAGCACCGGGATGAAAAACCAACAGTAACAATTTGACGCTGTAAAGCAGGACAGTCGCTCCTAGTATTGTCATTCTTTCATTCAAGCAAGGACATGCGGGTGCAAGGAATATACTGGTTTGGAATGGCTATTCTGATTGCAGGCTTCGCTGCCCACGGAGGCGAGATCGTGGATAGCGCTTCGTCGGATTTTCTGCAATCGATGGCGCCTCGTCCTGTGTTCATCCCGGGCAAACGCGAGGTGACGTACGACGACTGCTTTCCCCCACATGACAATGCGCGACAGGGCGACGTTGTCGTCAGCCAGCTTGAAATCTACGATTCCCGGCACGCCCGGATAGTCCCGTACCGGACCACCTCGACAGTCACGGACGTCTCGCCATTCGCATTGGGCGAGCGGTTCGGGATAAGGACTACATCGGAAGTGAGAGCGGAAGTGGGATACGTCCATGTCGCCTCGTCATCATCGGAAGACGCACGGCTTCGGGGGACATGGATACTCTTGACGACCATGCACCTCCCTGGGGGCACATCGACGTCCGCCAGAACGCGTTACCTTCCTGTCCATGTCGGCAATCTCTCCACGGGGCACGAAACAACGATTTACAAGCCGGGACAATGCATACGAAACATTTATCGCGTCCGGCATGAAGTCCATAACGCCGCTTCAACCAAGGAGGACATGTTGACCGAAACCATCACATTCCTCGGCGTGGAGGAACGGAGCAAGGTCGCGGGGCGTGAATTTCCATATGCGTGTGTCTTTCGCCAGGAATTGCACATGAACGGAAGCCGTTCAGGTGTCTACGATCTCTACTTCCACAAATATGGTGCCCTCAAGACGGTCGAATACGATCCTGCGGCACCGCGACCGCTTGTGCACGAGTTGTTACAGGATACCGCTGCAGATCGGGGCCCAGACTTGCGGTGAAGGGCCAGCGATTCGGAAAAGGTGACGCGGCGTAGTGCGCGGACCGTTCCCGAGAAACCGCATTACCCTCATGCGCATGCCGGTGGTTCGGGATTGCCGGTTTCCTGATCCCCGCCGCCCGCGTCTTTCGATCTTTCTATCCCCGGCGGCACGTCAATATTGCACTCGGCAGTGGTACACACCGGCGCCGGCATCGTGGTATCCGGCCGCCCCCCCGGCGGACGCGGTTCGCCGGTGTTTGCGAGTCCCGGCACCGGGGGCGGGGCAACGGGCTCGATCGCATCGGAGTGCATGTTGAGTGTGACATGCGTCACAAGGGGAACCCGTCCGGCCCGGAGCATGCGGCTGTAGTCCATGTCGCCGCCTACATCCAACCAACGCAACACACGGTTGTACATTGCGCCGGTCAAGGGAACCTTGGGTTCGTATGCATGGGTGATCCGGAGCTTGATCAGATTTGCATCCTGTATGCTTTGTCCGGATCGCTCACCGATGATCCCCGGATCTCTGCTGGCCAATTCCGAGTTCGGTACAACACGTCTCCCATTGCCGATAGTCTGCTGCAAATCGACATCGTTCCAGTCGTCGAAGCTTTCCTTTGACGGGCTCAGCATTTCTATCTTCAACAGGCGTCCATTTGGCCCCGCCGTCATGTCTTCCCGAGCGCGCTGACGCGCGCCGCTCAATTCTTCGGCTGTGGTCCCGCCCCCGTATATCGGTATCAATGCATCCAGATAGGCATCTTCAATCGCAGCGACGTCGGCATTCATCATGGCACCTGCTCGCGCCGCCATGAAGCCTGCATGGTTGATCTGGTTCTTGGCAAAGAACAGCATGCCGTACTGCAGAATCGACAAGCCAAGCATTGCGACGATCGGTCCGACGATGACAAACTCGGCCATCGCTGCACCCTCCTGTGGCCGTCCCGGCGATGCTGCGCGCATCCGAACGATGTCTGTGCCGACGCATCTTCCCTGCCCGGCGCCATCGCCGTCATGTCGAAGCTGATCCCCGATGTCGATACCCAGCCGGACAATGCTTCCTGCAGCAAGTTCCAGGACATGACTCGCCCGTCTGCCAATCCCGGACGCACCCTCCCTGCCCGTTGCGCCAAGATGTATGCGCCACGGCTTCAGGCGTGGGACGCATCCCGTGACGACACCCATCTCGTCGAGATACACGAGGTCGATCTGAAATCGCATGAAGGCAGTGTGCACGTTCGTGCACCGGGTCAGTAGCATTCCATGGCCGGGAGGAAGGGACTTTCGGAACATGAGGCCACGAAAGCGACAGGAAAAGTCGTTGGCAACATGAAGTGTAATGGGGTGGTCTGCGGTCTTGGTGCGCAACAGCGCTACGGTGACAGGCATGTCAGGTCTCACTCTGGTTGCCATGGCCGGGCAATCGCTTCGCATGCGGTGTCGGCAGCGTGTCGCACGACCAAGTGGCTTTTGTATGACGGGAGGCAGGCACGATGGCTACAAGCCGGACTCCATGAACTTCATTACGATCGGGAAGAAGAGCACAATGAAGGTGCAAGGAAAAATGAAAGCGATCAATGGCAGAAGCATTTTCACCGGCGCTTCCAACGCCAGCTTTTCCGCTCGCAGGAAGCGCTCTGTCCGCCGCTGGTCCGCCTGGGCCCGGAGCACGGGGCCAAGGCTCATGCCCATGCTTTCCGCCTGAATGACGGCCATCGTGAAATGTGTGATGGCAGGTTCTCCCGTGCGCTGGGCCATCGACCGCAATGATTCCGCGCGTCCCCGACCGGCTCTCACGTCCCGAAGCACGTGCTGGAACTCTTCCCGCAGCGGGCCTTTCGGCCCTTTCGCTACCGCTTGCTGCATTGCCCCCTGCAGATTGAGACCGGCCTCCACGCAGAGCGTGATGATATCGAGGTAGAACGGCATCGAGTTCAGCAGGATGCGACGTCTGGCGGCAAGCCGGTCTTTCAACCAGCCGCCGGGATAGAGCGCACCAAGCAGCATGGCGCAAGGCAGTGCCTGCAGGTATAACGTCCATGCAAACTGCGATTGCCCGGCGTCGGTTCCGTCCGCAAACGCGAGGGTAAACAGGCACAATGCGCCGCACAACAGGCCGCAAATGCATCGCGAAGCGAGGAACTGCGCTGGGGAGAGGCAGTATCCCAGTCCGGCCTTGCGGAGGCGGGACGCGCCGTTGGCGAGGGTTCCAGCCGGAATGAAGGGCTGAAGATAGTGGCTCAGCCACTGGATCGGTAACCAGGCAAGAAGGAAGCCGAGTGGCGGCGCGTCCTTGTACTGCCGGTCTTCCTCCGGAATGGCGGCAAGTGCTCGGCTCAATACCCAGCCAATCATCGCCGCCGAAATACCGACCGCAAGGGCGGACAGGAAGACGATGGTGCGGGCGTTATGCAAAAAATCTTCTGTCATGGAGATAGCGATTTGGTCCAATTCATACATCGATCGAAACAATCCGCCGGATAACGTAGACACCTGTGACTTCAAGGAACGCGATGATTGCCAGGACAGCCCAGCCCATAGGTGTGTGCCAAAGGTGCCGCATGCTCTCGGGCTCCATCGTGTTCAAGATGACCAGGAGTGCCAGTGGCAGGCCGCCAACTACCCATGCTTGCAGCTTCCCCTGAGCGGTCAAGGCATCGATTTTTCCTTCCATCTGCAAGCGGCTTCGTATGGTTGTTGCCGTACGCTCGAGCGCTTCAGCAAGCCCGCCACCCGTTTCCGTCGCAATCCGCATCGCTGACACAACCAGCACCGTAGATTGATTCGGCATGCGACGCGCCAGATTGTCCAGCGCTTGATCCAGCGTGACGCCAAGCCGCTGTTCCCGCAGCACGACGGCAAACTCCTGGGCGAGCGGCGGTTGCGCCTCCTGCACGAGCAGCTGCAGCGCGGACATCAGCCCACTTCCAGCACGCAGCCCTCCAGACAGCATTAACAATGCATCGGGAAGCTGCTCCTCGAACCCATGCATGCGCTGACGTCGCATCCATCCATACGCCAGCCGTGGCACGCATGTCATGGCAAAAAACACGGGCACAGCGAGCGCCGCACTTCCCGAAACCATCCAGAGCGTGCCACTCACCAGCAGCATCGCCGCAACGTTGGCGGCAAACAGCGCCCGCGGATCAATGAACAGGAAGAACTCCCGCGCTTGAAAACGGACACGTTCCGTGAAACGCGCCCGGTACTCGACCATCGCCGCGGTGCCAATCTCCATCAAAAGCCACGCAAGGAGACATGCCGCCAGGGCAAATACGCACACCGCAAGCAGCAACGTGACCTCGGTGCTCATCCTGCCACCTCGTCGCCCGTACCAGTCACGCCTCTCGTCGTTCCCAACCTGAAGATCCCGACGTCAGGTGCCCTGCCTGCCACGCGCAGGCTTTCGTAGAAGCCGGGTACGAGGCCGCAGCCTGTGAAGTATCCCGAGACGCGCCCGTCCGCTCCGTAAGCCTCGTGGACGTACTTGAAGATATCCTGGACCTGTATCCTTCCGCTTTCCATCCCGCTGATTTCCGCGATAGCGGTTACCTTGCGACTGCCACAGGCGAACCGGGTCTGCTGGACGATCAGGTCGACCGCGGAAGCCACTTGTTCGCGAATCGCGAGGAGCGGAAGATCGACTCCTGCCATCAACACCATGGTTTCGAGCCGCGCAAGCGCGTCCCGTGGGGAATTGGCGTGCAACGTGGTCAGGGATCCTTCATGTCCGGTGTTCATCGCCTGCAGCATGTCGAGCGCCTCCGCACCGCGGCATTCCCCAATGACGATGCGGTCCGGCCGCATGCGAAGCGTGTTCTTCACCAGGTCGCGAATCGAGACTGTGCCCTTGCCCTCTGTGTTGGCAGGCCTTGCTTCGAGCCTGACGAGATGGGCGTGATGCAGTTTGAGCTCGGCCGCATCTTCGACAGTGATCACTCTTTCGCGCGCCGGGATGAAGTTGGAGAGGATGTTGAGCAAGGTCGTCTTGCCCGATCCTGTTCCGCCAGACACGACAATGTTCTTGCGCGTCTCCACGCACACCTTCAGAAACTCGGCCATCTCCTGGCTTATGGCGCCAAAGGCGACCAGGTCACTAGCCTCAAGCTTGTTTTCTGAGAACTTGCGTATGGTGAGGGCAGGCCCTTTCACCGCCAACGGCGGGATGATCGCGTTGACCCGCGATCCATCCTTTAGACGCGCGTCGACCATCGGCGACGACTCGTCAATACGTCTGCCGAGCGGCGCAACGATGCGCTCTATGACACCAAGCACGGCCCGGTCTCCGGTAAACGCGAGCGGGTATCGGGTCAGCTTTCCGCCGCGCTCGACGTAGATCTCGTCGAACCGGTTGACCATCACTTCCGTGACGCTCTGGTCGTCGAGCAGTTCTTCCAGCGGACCCAGACCAACCGCCTCGTCCAGGACCTGCTTGCACAGCAAGGCACGATCGAGATCTCGCGGAATGTGATCGCTTTCGGCGGCGACGATCTGACGGACGAGCGCTTCGGCTTCACTGCGCAGCAGGTCGTCACTCATGACCGATATGTCCTGGCGACGCAGGTCCATGGTTTCCAGGAGCTTGGAGTGGATGCGCTTGCGCCAGTCGAACTCCCGATCCCCGGACGCGAAATCCGGCGCGACGACCACGGGGCGGCCCGTCTCTTTCCGCTCTCCCGCCGGCTTTTCTCCTGCCCCATCTGCACGCAGCGATACGACGTCGTCGCGTGCCTGGAAGACCGCACTCTGGACCTGTACCGCCTCGCGCCTGGATGGGTCGATTTCTTCCGCGGTCCCCCGGTTGTCCCTGGCGGCGATATCCAAGAGAGAGAACGGTGAGGCAGCCTCTACGGCCAAGGGACTGTGCACAGGCTCTTGCACGTGCAGAATGAATGGCCCGATGCCTATCGCGTCCGACGCTTTCAGGGGGCCGTATTGGATTTCAATCCGTTTGCCGTTCACGCTGACGCCACCGAAACCGCCAAGGTCGTCAATCAGGACGCCGGCTGGCGCCAGGTAAAGCCGGGCATGCTCCTTCGATACGCGCCAGCTATCCAGCCTTATTTCGCTCTGCGCGCCCTTGCCGATCACGCAGTCATCCGGTGCCAGCACGGTTCTTTTCCTGCCATCCGGATCGCTTATGTTCACCTTTAGCATCAGGTTCTCCCATGTCCGATCGTGTTCACGGCCGCCCCTCCAGCCCGTCGTCCGGCTTCAGCCACTGGCTAGATACCCAGCCCCGCTTGCCATCCGCCTCGACCGCTATCCACCGACGTTTTGGTGCATGGCCAAGCGATTGGACCGGCTGGCCTGCCATCAGATGATCGACAACCTCAGCATTGATGTCGGGCGCGGTACGAAGCGCGAGCCGATGCGGCAACACCCGATACCGACGAGCGCGAACGGCTGGATCCTGTCGGCTCGCCTGCATGGCGCTCGCGGTCACGGGCGTGGGAGCGCCTGCGGGAACTCCCGTGCCGGAGCCGATTTGTAGCCGCTTCCCGCCCGTATCCACGGCTGCAGCCTCGCCGGGAAAAGCAGGTTGCAGCACACCACTTCCTTGCACATCCGTCACAACCGATGCCGGCACCCATCCGTTGACATCGCCCACAGCGATCTGCTGCCAAGTGCCCGCACCCAAAGAAGCCCCGCCGAACTGGACGACTGCCCCCTGGCCAAGCCGGAGTACTTCAGGAGAATGAACATCAGGGTCTGCGTGCACGATAACGTCGTCCCTCTGAATCTGAAGGAGCCTGCCGCTCGAAGTAGCCGCATGAGCACGTCGAGGGAGGTAATCGGAACGGCGGTCCTGAGTGCGTAGTTGCCGCTGTCCGCCGTGTGATGGCGTTGCCGTTGCTGTCGGCCCGCTTGCAGCAGCCTGCTCGGTGACTGCTGGGGCCGGCGAGGACACCGCGACTGGAATGGCTGCCGTTGTTCCCATCGGCCCACCGTTCCTCCTTTCCGGATCAGACAAGGACACTGGCAGCGGCGATGCAATGCCGGTTTTCCCGCCCTGGAGGAGCGCCGGCCTTTCGTTTGCGTCGGGCCGTCCATGATCCAGTGTTGACGTATTGGGAACAGTACCAACAGCAGCGGGCACCGCCGCCCCCGTTCCCTGATCCACCCCGGGTTGGACCGGACTGCTGAGAAAGGGCCGAGGACCGAAATGCTGCTCCAGCCGCCCGTTCACTCTTTCAACCCTGTCTGCCTGGCCCGGCGACGCAGTATCGACAATGCGCGGCGTGACAAACACCACCAGCTCGGTTTCCCTGTTCTGGAACCGCTTCGATCGAAAGAGCGCACCAAGTACCGGAATGTCTCCGAGCAGCGGGACCTTGTCGACGTTCGTACTGTTGTCACGGTCAATCAGGCCGGCGAGGACCATGGTCTCGCCGCTGCGCAAATTGAATTCTGTCCGGGTGTTCCTGCTGAGCAGCGCCGGCCCCGAGGGAGTCGACACGGATGCGTCGATCTTGCTGACCTCGGCGTCGACGGTCGCGCGTACAGCGCCGGCACGGTCAACCTTCGGCGCGATGTCGAGCTTGACGCCGTACCGTTTGAACTGAACCGTGATGCCGTCCCGAGTGGCAACCGAGTAGGGGAATTCGCCTCCCGCGAGAAAGCTCGCCTTGGCACCACTTCGTGCAGCCAACTGCGGCTCCGAAAGAATCACAGCTTTCCCGTCCTGAGCCAGCAGATTGAGTTGCGCGTTCAAGCCGAGGTTCGCCGCCGACAGCACATTGAGCGAGGAGGAAGGGAGGGCTGCCCCGCCTTCACCCGCACTGATCACCGGGATCGGATTGCCCTGTCCGGTCTGGATATGCAGCCGGTAGGAATCGTCATCTCCGCGTCTTCCCGGGCGCCATATGCCTCCGATTGCCGCGCCTCCGGCTGCGCTCCAATTCAGTCCGATCTCGCGCAGTTCGTTTAGGGGGAACTCGACCACCTTTACGTCAAGCAGGACCATCGGTTCCCAGCCGAGGCGATTGGTGAAGTTGACAATTTGCGGATAGCGTTTCTCCAAAAGTTCGATCTTGGCCAAGTCCGCGTCTGATAGGAGGTCACCTTCGACGATGACCTTGTCTCCGACGATCGACGCCCTCGCATGTGGGATAGTGGTGAGAAAAGCCGCTACCTCCCTGGCGACCCGCGTCGTATCTCCTGGCACGATATTGACCTTGACCCGCTGGTAACGACCGTCCTCGTTCCACACAAAGAGTGACGAGGTGCCCACGCCGTTGGCGAAGAGGATCATCTCCTTGCCGTCCAATGCGGCGGCGCTCATGATCTGTCCGTTACCGACAGCAATCCGGGCGACTCCAGGCGCGGGAAATACCCGGGACTCGCCGACGAACATCTCAATTTCCGGAATGTCGGCTTGCTCGTCCTGCTTGCGGATGGGTGAATACGGCCCGGCCTTGCGGCCCTCGCCTGATTTCACTTTTGGGGAAAGGGTTTCAGCAAACGCATTCCTTGGCTGCATCGCGGTGTGCGGGGTCGCGCCGGGCGTAGTGGAATCCTGGCTCCGACTTTCACCGGGAAGAAGCGACAGCGCGGCTAGCAAGAAGGCCGACACATGCACAGGCCCGGTGCCGTACATCTTCGGTGCTGTTCCAGGTTTCAACCTGGGGAGCTCTTGAATGGTCATCTCGGGACTACTCATCTTTCTCCAGTTTGGAATCTTGTGCACGCGGCCGGGCGTCGCTGCCGGTATAACGGCGCTTTCATGATCAGTCCTGTCCTTGGCTGGCCGCGATGGGGGTACCGCCTCGATCTGCGTCTCGACCAGCGGCTCGTTCCGTACGTTTGGGCACGCCTGGTTGCCGTGCAGGCGCACGAGCGGAGACAGGATTCAGATTCAGTGCCTCCGAAGGTAGCTTGCCGATACTGCCGCCGTAAAGAACCGGAACGTCACGCCCTCCTCCAGGGTAAGCTGGGTGGCTGCCACGCAAGAGCGCGCCGAGGTCGGCGTCGCTTACCGGATCGGTATTTTTGTCCTGCGGATTGCGCAGCAGTGCGGTCAGCTTTCCTGCCTCTCTCGCGACAATGATGTTCTGCGCCTGGCCGGGTGTCGTATCGAGGGTGACGGTTGAGTAGGATCGTCTTTCTCCGCTTTTCGGATCATCCACGGAGCGCTGCCCCGTCGCCATCACCTGTATGCTCTGCATCAAGGGCATAGTGATTTTTTCCGACTTGTGATCGACCGTGACGATCAGGTCGATCATGTCTCCGGGCTCCAGCATCCCTGAAATGGAGTTGATTTCGTCGACAGGAACCGTCAGTGCCCTTCGGCCGTTTTCCACTCGCGCCGAAAAACTTGGCGTCTTCTTACCCTCGATAAGCCCCCATATCACCATCTCCCCAGCCTTGACAGGAAAGGCCAGCGCCTGCCCCTCGAGTTGGCCGAACTGCTCCGGCGAGACCGCCACGGAATGGGAGAAGTCGCGCGGAATGTTCCGGACGGCCACGGTCGCGGACGTGAGCAAGCTTCCCTTGGGAAGATCGTGTTTTGCCACCACCACCGGCACGGTCTCGCTCTTGGCGCGTGCCTCGATCTGCTCGACCTGCCGCGACAGAAACTGGTACGCGCTCATGGCGGCAACAATGCCGAGAGCAATTGCAGTACCGAGAATGAACCATGATTTACTTGGCCTGGAACCGGCAGGAAAGGGTATCTTCATGATCAGAACGGCAATGACAGCGCAAAGGTGAATCGGAAGTAGGCAGCTTGAAACGCGGCAAGCAGCTGACGCAGCACGCTACCTTCATCGCTCATGCCTATCCCCAGTGCGAAGGCGAGCGCTGCGCAGACCACCGCATATTCGAACGCCGACTGTCCCTGCTGGCGCAGCTTTGCCCGGAACCTTCTGTTCATCTTGGCGCCTCCCTTTTGGTAACGATATTCAGGACGATCACGTTCTGCCCGCCCGCCATGCTGAGTACGCTCGCAACCGCCTCTTTTCCGGCCCCCTTGAAATGGAATAGCGTCCCGTGTTCTTTTTGCGATTCCAATCGGTTCATCGCAGCCTCTGACGGCATCCTCAAGTGCTTCATGGCCTGCTCTGGCATGAGCCCGTGCTCGCGCATCAAGGTTTCCAGGTATTCCGAATTGGCTTCGGCGGTATGGCGACTTGTGATGACGAGGTGCTCGGCGCGTTGATCAGCGTCGTGCGATACAACATGGCTAAGCAGTCGGGCCCCCGACGGCAGACGCGCTTGCCAGTGTTCCCGCTCGCTCATACCGCGGGTCCGTGCTTCGAGCCCATCCTGGAGCTTGGCCGTCGCAATGACGCCCTGCGTCCCGCTACTGCCTGGTTCCAATTGCACGGTGATGTATTCCGCGCCTCTCACTTTCCCCAGCACCAGCTTCTTGCCCAGGCGGTTCTCGGCCATAGGCTGGCCAAATTGCTTTCGATACCAGTCCTGGAGCCGGGACGGGTTTTCCGTCGAGCTGAATCCTGTGAGATGCACGACATGCCCGTTCACTTGCAAAGGTCCGTCGCTGATGCGAAAACGTTTTGCTCCAGGAGGAACAGGAATGTCAGCCGCTCGATCACCGGCGCGCGCCGGCAATGCTGACAAAAGGGAGCACAACAGGGTTGTGACGGTGAGCATCCGGAACACGGCCGGGGTCCCATGGCGATGATTCGACAAGCAGCACTCAGCGGTCTTCATTCCCGGTCCTTCCGTGCAAGCGGTCGCCTGGTACGACGTCCTGCCAAAAGTCGAGCGCGTCGAGCCGAGGGCCGCGTGTGTTGCCGATGGCGTCCACAACAGACACCTCGATGTCCGCCGCCACGCGAAGAGGGCGGAGGGCGGGCAAGATGGTGGCACGCATCACTCTTGCATCGGTCTGATCGGCGTCGCGCGCATTCCAGGCGGCTCCGAGCACACTGCTCGTGCGTGCGACGACGAGATTGATGTGATTGAAGGGCGCGTAGCTGCGCAAACCATCTGGCAAGTTGGCGAGATGCGCGCGCACGTTTGCGCGGTAGATGCCACGGGATTTCAAGCCCATGGCCCCAGCCGCGTCGGACCACGTGCTGTCGGGTGCGCGACCAAATGCGTCGGCGCGGCGGGGACCGGACTCCTCTCCGAACGAGACGACGACGTCCCTGTTGAGGTCGGCGAGCAAAGGCTGGGCGCCTGGCCTTGTCCAGAAGGGGTTTCGGTGAGCGGGGAAAACCGCAGTCGTGTCGTTTGTCTTGATTGGCGCGTCGGTATTGCTGAAGAATCGCCGTCGGATTTCGCCGCTAAGTTGCTCTTCTGATTTGCGTTCAGGCGGGTTGTCATGCACGGTTGATTCAAACGCGGCGTAACGGCTCGCCATCTGCGTCGCATGGGCGATGTCCTGGTACTTCGCAAGGACAGGCAAAAGCAGGAAGAGCGGTACCAAGGCAAGCGCGATGACCAGGAACTCGGTCAACGCCTGCCCGCCTGCACACCTTTCGGTCCTCATTGGCCGACCGCCCCGGATTCAGGTCGATTCACCGGTGGAAAAGGACGGTGCTTCAGTCCCTGGGGAATCGTGAACAGGTCATCGTGGAACTCGCGGTCCAATTCGACGGCGACGGCGTCGGCATTCATGTACGCCCCCCGCTCCTCAAGCAACAGACCAGGTGCCAAGCGGGAGAATGGTCCATTTGGGATGCGGAAGTCACTCCTCGGCGTACCAACGCAGACCGTTCTAAGGCGCCCGATATACGGTATGCAATTGATACCGAGGATCGTCTTCTCCGCGCCCTTCGGGATGTGGCGCTGGTCAATGTCAACTCTTACCGGCGAGGTCGCTCGGCGGTGGGCATCGACATCACAGTGTCCTGTCGCTGTCTTTTCAGTCAGGTCTACGGTGCATCGGCCGGCCCCGGACTCGAGCAACAACTCGTGGATCGTTTGCACTGCAAGGTCGCAGTCCGAGTGACGGACAACATAGCGCTCTGCACTTGAAATCGTCATTGTCCGGGTGCGCGTGTAGTACGTTTCCCACTGCACCGAGGTCCGTGCCTTCGGCCATGCCAAGGTGGGTGACGCGACATGGGGGCGCTTCATGAACTTCTTGTCTTCCACGCACCGCCTCTGTATAGCTCGGAGTTCGCCTACTCCTCCGTCGCCGGTACCGACATAGCTTGAACCGACAATGCGGACGTAGTGGCCTCGCACGCGTCCCTTCGACTTCGCCTGCTCACTGCAGAAGGCGGCGGGGGATGCGAGGACTGCGACGCAGGCGGCGAGAGCGAGGACTGGTGCGCCGCGAACCGAGAAGATGAATCGCTTCACTCTCATGGCAGTTGCACCCCCTGCATCCGTCGCGCTTGTGCAGCACCGCCGTCCTGGACGAGCCCAACCTGCCAGTACGGATTGAACAGGCTGCCACGCTCGCTTCCTCCCATCCCTTCCACCAGACCGTAGCAGTTCTGACGGGATCCGGAATTGCTGCCGTCACATCCCATTCCGGCCGGTCGCCGGAAATACACGTTGCTCGTGGAGACTGCAACGAGCTCGTTGCCTGCCGCTCCCGCAAAAAGTTGGTTGAAGCGGGTGCTGGTTCTGACAGCCGATCGTCCCTCGGAGGTCCTGGTCTGTCTAACCGGCCGGCGGAGCCGGACGGAGAAGCGTAGAGAGGGGTCCTCGGATTCGAGCCACTGTCGTGAGAGATCATGGAACGCAGGGATGCCGGCGTAGTCCCAGGCAGGGGCAGCCGAGATCGCTGTCGCCATCCCCGTGGTCGTCGGGTTCTTTTGGGCCGAATAATCATAGTGGCGAGGATCGGCATCGAATGTCATGGAATTCCCGGCCGTCGTGCCGCCCATTCCTGCGGGAAGTTCGCTCTCCCGGGTGCAAAGCACATCGGTCTTGTTCCGCGGCCTCCATACGTGCTCGGCGATCGTATCGATCGCCCGCCACTCGTCATAGCCGATCAGTTCGGTCCCTCCACGCCTTTCGATCCAGTCGGTTCTGCCACGCAGCAGGGCGCTCGGGCAGTTGGGATATAGTGCATCAAGACGCCAGGACCGGCGCTCCTGGAAGGCGTCTCGCTTGGCCGCGATCTCCGCCACTTCCGCGAAACGCCCGCGCTCATCGCCGTCGTACCGGTTTACGAAGCCGGTGAAGGGATCGTTTGCATTCAGCATTGGCTCGACGATCAGGCCGCCATCGCCTTCACCGGGATAGTTGGCATGAGCGACCTCTTCCATCACTTCCTGCCTTGCGAACGGAAGTCCGGCGTGGACGGTGCTCTGTGCCGCTTGCAGCACGGTTTGTATCTGCCGATCTGCCCGTTCTGCCGCGTCCTGCAAGGTCGTTCCATCCATGAGGTCTGGCGCTGCGTTCAGCATGTGCTCCTGCAGGAAGAGAACGCTGGGATATAACGCGGGATATTTCAATGGATTTCCCAGTTGAGGACCAAGCAGCGGCGTCGACCTTGCATACTGGTGCCAGGATGACAGGCTCACGAGCTGGGCAATCGCAACGGTATTGGCGAGCATTGCCCGGTTCGTATAGGCGAGGTAGTTCAGGGTGCGGGCGTGCATGACGCCTGCGCTGTAGGCAACAGCATCGGCGGTGTTCACCAGCTTTGTCTTCTCGCTTGTCATCTGGCCTGTATTGAAGAGAAAGAAGAGTGCTGCCAGCCCGCCCGTCAGCACGAATAGGCCGAAGATCAGCGCCTGCCCGGTTTGGCAACCTGTACGGAGACCGGGTCGATAGCGAAGCGGGGGGGTCGACGTTATGCAAGTGCAAGCACCCGACAACGACGACGCGCTACTGCCCCCCACCGCCACGGGCGTTATTGTTCGAGTAGTTGTCGAGGCCCTTGATCCGGCCCTCAGTAGTGGCATTGGCGGCCGCAGCGGCGGCGGCACTCCTCGCGGCATCAGCGGAATTGCCTGCGACTTCCTGCGCTATCCCGGCAGTCTGATTTCGAATGGTTTGACCGAAGAATTGATAAGTGGCGATCGCCGCGACGGCGATCAGTGCGACGATGACGATGTACTCCGTCATGCCTTGTCCTGCCTGTTTGCTTCGCATTGCCGGTGTTTGCATCAAACCCTCCTGAGCGATGAATCGAGAAAGCAGCAACAGTGAGGGAACGAAGATAGTTATGAATAAGACAATTGTCAATGTGGCATGTTTCCAACGTTGCGAAATTGCTTCTGCAATTCGCTACTAATTCGGTAGCGCACACCTGGATTCGCGTCGAAGTGTTCGAAACTCGAATAGAAGTGGACTTGATCGCGAAATTATCAAAATACCCGAGCATTGCGGCGAGACCGGTTGCAGACCAGTGCAAGCATGCACAGAATGATCACGGGCCAGTCCTGCCAGTACCCGTAAGGGGTAATCCCCCTCACGGGCTGCACAACCCCGGAGAGGACTGCGCGCTTCGCACTGGGAAGTTGTGCCACGATCACCCCGCGGCCATCGATATGGGCCGTGATGCCGGAGTTGGCGATGCGAAGTACAGGACGTCCGTATTCCATTGCCCGCATGCGGACAATTTGCAGGAACTGGGGAAGTGCGGCGGTACCGTCGAACCATGCCAGATTCGCCGGGTTGATGAACAAACCGGCATCACGCCACTCGGCTGCCGACCTTCCGACCATCTCTTCCTGGCACACGAGCATGCCGAGCACATGCCCGTTGACGACGAATGGCTTCTGTCCCGGATCGCCGGGAACAAGGTCCTTGAACGGAATAACAAGGCTTTCGTCGAGCCATCCGAACCCGGCGGGAGCATATTCGGCAAAGGGCATGAGCCGGCGCTTGTGATACAGCGCCATGCTCGTGGCCCCAGGGTCGAGATGCAAAAGGCTGTTCCGTCCGCGCCCATCGCTACCGAGAGTGGGTACGCCAAGAACCAGATGACTCGCCGAACCCTTGCCGAAATGCCGTAAGCGAGCAAGACTCTCGGACGGCAGTTCGTTGAGGAAGAAAGGCAGCACAGTTTCGGGTGCAATGATCAGGTCGGCCGGTTGCTGCATCGCGTCAGCTATCAATTGCTCTACATGCTGTTCGCGGTGAAGTGGATCGAACTTCTGGTCTTGCCTGACACCGGTCTGGACCAGCCGGTAGGAAAGTGGAGACCCGTTCGGTGTCGTCCATGGCACGAGGCTCGCCATAAAGGCGGACGCGACAAGCAGACTGGGTAAAGCAAGGCCGGATCGCCAGTGTTCGCGCATCAGGACAAGCAGCGCGAGTTGACCCGAAATCAGGAAGCCTGCAAGGCTCAAACCATAAGTGCCGACGATTGGCACAAGTCCCGCCAGCCAGGAATCAGACAGGCTGTAGCCGAGGGACAGCGAGGTGAACCCATTGAAACTGAAGCCGCGGGCAAGTTCACCGAGCGTGAGGAGGGATGCGAACGCGGCAACCGGCCTGCGCGGCCGAGGCCCGCATGGGGATATCCATTTCCACAGGCCGACCGGCACGGCGGTAAAGCTCGCCAGATAGACCGCCGACAATGCTATTGCAAGCATTGCGGGTGCTGCCTCCAAACCCACATGCGCACGCAGGGCGCTATACATCCAACAGTTCCCGACACCATGCAGGGCGAGCCCGAACATGAGGCCGATCAGGGCCGCGTCGCAAGGGCGCCGCGCGCGCGCAACCAATACGAACAGCAGGGCGTACGCCAACAGCGACAACGGCCACCATCCGAACGGCGCCCACCCTGTAACACAGGCGCCGCCGGCAAGTAGTGCCAGGAGCTGTGCGGAAGATCTTCTCATTCCGGGAACATGACGAAGAGGCAATCATCCGTCAAGCGACGGTGTGGTATTTCAGGCGTGGGAACGGTGCATAATCCGGGCACATAAGCCGGCCGCTCTCACGCATGCACATCCCTCGTTGCATCGCCGCTGTTGAATGGGGCGTCATGTGGATTGTTCACACTTCGGCGGATGAGTATGTCGCCGTAGAGCGCAGCGGCGCAACGCGAGCAAACAGAAAAAAGATGCCGTTGGCGAGCCGCCGAATGGCGCGGAGATGGAAACGGCGGGGATGGTGACAGACGCGTCGGTACTAGCCTGGCGCCCAGCTGCTACTGTGCGAAACGCCGGGCCCGAAGGCCCGACGGATGATGACTTCAGCGAACTACAACCAGCGGATCAACCGATCAGAACCGGTGACGCACGCCCAGGCCAAAGCTGGTCTCGCGGTCGAAGCCGGTGATCTTGTCGCCCATGGCCACCGCGTAGATGTCGGTGCGCTTGGACAGGAAGTAGTCGTAGCCGACCGAGAAGGTGTTGCGCTTGGCGTCCGCGCCGGTAGCGAGATCGCGCTTGGTGTTGGCGTAGGCCAGCAGCGCGCTGCCGTTGCCGACCGGTGCCGACAGGCCGAGGCTGTATAGCTTGTCGGTGGAGACTTCGGCGCCGGTGGTGGCCAGCTCGTTCTTGTTGCGCTGGTAGGTCGCGAACAGCTTGACCACCTTCATGTCGTAGCTGCCGCCGACGAACATGGTCTTCTGCGAACTCGCCAGCACCGCCGGGTTGGGGTTGGACAGCTCGGCGTCGTGGTAGAACGCGGTGAAGCCGATCGGACCATTGAAGTACAGCAGGTTGGCGCCGATGTTGTTGGTGCCGGTGGAGCCGGCCTGCTCGCCGAACTGGTAGTGGACGTTGGCCGTCAGGTTGCCGAACTTGGGCGTGGTGTAGATGACCTGGTTGCTCCATCCGGTGTCGGCGGCGTTGGTGCTGGCCCAGGTGGCGCCGGTCGGTACGTTGGCGTGGATCACCAGCGGCGAGAAGGCGAAGGAATCGCCGAAGGGGTTGAACAGCACGGTCGGCAGGAAGTTCGGCGCCAGTCCGCGGCCGAACTCGATACGGCCGAAGTTGCCGGCGAGGGCGACGTTGGCGTCGCGCGAGAACAGGTTGTCGCCGGGGAAGCGGCCGATGGTGCCGGTGTCGCCCTGGAAGAAGCCGGTCAGCGCGAACTCCGCCTTGAGGCCGCCGCCCAGGTCTTCACTGCCCTTGAAGCCGAACCAGGAGGTGGTCATGCCGCCGCTGTTGACGACCGCGGTCCGGTCCGCCTGTCCGCTCATCTGCACCGAACCGGCGAACACGTCGACCAGGCCGCCGACGGTCACGTTGGTCTGCGCCGCTGCGCCGCCTGCCATGGCGCAGGCCATGATCCCCACTGCTGCTGTGATTTTCTTCATTTCGATTCCACTGATGTTGTTGTGCCCCTGCACCGGGTGCGGGGATGTTGCGCATGCCGTCGCGCGCCCTGTTTCGGTACGGCGGCATCGTCACGGGACATGCGTCCCGTGCCCGGAAGGGCCGGTATGGTGCGGCTGTCCTGACCGAGGCAAGTATCTTAAAGGAAAGATTGTGGGGGAAGGTAGCGCGCCGGTTGACCCGGCCGGAATCGGGCCGGAAGTGTTGCGCCGGGAATGAAAAAAGGGCCGGTTGCCCGGCCCTTCGTACTACGTCACATCGCGGGGATGGATCAGGACATTTGCTGGATACCCGCCAGCAGCCAGCCGCCGTTGCCGCTTGCCGGCTTGGACAGGTTCCAGATCTCGGTGAAGGCTTCCGCCGGCGCGTTGTCCGATTCACGGATCATGCCGCTGAACTTCACGCTGGCCAGGTATTCGCCGTCCACGGTCTCGATGCCGAGCAGTTCCGCATCCAGCGTCACGACGTCGGTATGGTTGGCCGACGCGCCGCGCTCGAGCAGCTGCTGCTTCATCTCCGCGTACATCTCCGGCGTGGCGAACTCCCGCAGGTCGTTCACGTCCGCCTTGTCCCATGCCGCCTGCAGGCGGATGAAGTAGGTCTTCGAGTGCCGCAGGAAGCCGGCGGTGTCGAAGTCGGCGGGCACGCCGTACGCAGCCGGTTGTGCGCTGCCGCCGTCAAACGCGGCGGACTGCAGGCCCATCGGCTGGGCGGCCGGCTCGAGGCGCGAACCGATCTCGGGGGTGTAGCCGCCCTGGTTGCCGTTGCCGGCGCCCGGCGCGGCATAGGCCGGCTGGAAGCCGGACTTGGCCATGCCGTTGCCTTCGCGCTTGCGGGTCAGCATTCGGTAGATGAAGAACGCCGCGCCTGCCAGCAGGGCGACCATCAGGATGGTGCTGATCATGCTGGCGAGTGCGCCGCCGATGCCGAGGTGCGAGAGCAGCGCGCCGAGGCCGAGGCCGAGCAGTGCGCCGCCGAGGATGCCCTTCCAGGGGCTGGACGGTTTCGCCGCCGGGGCTGCGGATGCCGGCGCGGCCGCCGGCTTGGCGGCGGCGGGAGCGGCCTGCTGCTGGGCCGGCGACATCGACTGCCGGCTCGCGCTTTGCGACTGCTTGCCGACCGAGCCGCCGCCGCCGAGACGCTTGGCCTCCGCTTCGGACACCACGACCGACAGCGCGGTGACCGCGACCATCAATGTAGCCAAAAACTTTTTCATGCTTTCTCCTTGGTTGGTTGTTCTGTGGAGCGGTTTCCCGATCACAGCGGAGGCCATCTTACGCGCGCGCGCACGCCGAGAAAAGCGAATAAAGCTGGACTTTGTGTTCGTAAAAGATGCAGAACTTGACAGAGATTCATCAAAAGAACTCGGCCTGCCGCGCCATGTCGAACCAATAACATTTCAACCCATCATGGCGCCCGGGCGCCGCGGAGGACGCATGGCACGCACGATGTGGAAGGGCGCTATCAGCTTCGGCCTGCTGCATGCGCCGGTCTCCCTCTATCCCGCCACCCACCAGGACGAGATCGACTTCGACTGGCTGCGGCGGGAGACCCTGCAGCCGGTCGGCTACAAGCGGGTGGTCAAGGAGACCGGCGAGGAAGTCGACAAGGACGACATCATCAAGGGCGTGAAGTACGAGGGCCAGTACGTGATCCTGTCGGACGAGGAGATCAAGGCGGCCAATCCCAAGTCCACCCATACCATCGACATCGTCGGCTTCACCGATGCGGCGGACGTCAATTTCCTGTTCTACGAGACGCCCTACTACCTCGCGCCAGGCAAGGGCGGCGACAAGGTCTATGCGCTGCTGCGGGAGGCCATGCTGAAGGCGAAGAAGATCGCGGTGGCGCTGGTGGTCCTGCACAACAAGCAGCACCTGGCGGCGCTGATCGCCACCCCGCGCGCGCTGGTGCTGAACACGCTGCGCTGGGCCACCGAGGTGCGCGACACCAGCGAGCTCGACCTGCCGGAAGAAGGCCTGAAAGGCGTTGACATCAAGCCGAAGGAGCTGCAGATGGCGACCCAGCTGATCAACAGCATGACCGAGGACTGGGACCCGGCGCAGTACCGCGATACCTTCCGCGACGACATCATGGCAATGGTGAAGAAGAAGTTCGACGAGGGACTGGCCGAACAGATCACCGACGTACAGGTCGAGGCGCCGGAGGAAACCAGCAACGTGGTCGACCTCACCGAACTGCTGCGCCAGAGCCTGCAGGGGACCGCCGGGCGCGCGCCGCGCAAGACGGCGGCCCCGAAGAAGACCCCGCCGCCCGCTGCGCGCAAGACCGCCACGCGGACGCGCGCCGCCAAGACCGCGCACTGACAGGGGACGGGAGACGCCATGCCGGACAAGCTCTCGACCTATCACGCCAAGCGCGATTTCAGCATCACGCCGGAACCCCACGGCGCCGTCGTGGCGCCCGGCGAGCGGCTGCGCTTCGTCATCCAGAAGCACCATGCGCGGCGGCTGCACTACGACTTCCGGCTGGAGTTCGACGGCACGCTGAAGAGCTGGGCGGTGCCGAAGGGGCCAAGCCTCGACCCGGCCGAGAAAAGGCTGGCGGTGCATGTCGAGGACCATCCGCTCGACTACATCGACTTCCATGGCGACATCCCCGCGCACCAGTACGGCGCCGGCCATGTCGACGTCTGGGACACCGGCTACTGGGAGCCGCAGGACGATCCGTCGGAGGCGTACAGGAAGGGCAAGCTCAAGTTCCGGCTCGACGGCGAGAAGCTGCAGGGCGGCTGGACGCTGGTGCGTACCCGCCTGCAGGCCAGCGGCGACAAGGAGCAGTGGCTGTTGATCAAGGAGCAGGACGACGAGGCCCGGTCGCAGCGGGAGTTCGACGTCACCCGGGACATGCCGGACAGCCTGGCGGCGCCGGAGAAGGCAAGGGAAAGGAAGGCCAGGGAAAAAAAGGCGCTGTCGGGCAAGGCCGGCAAGACGGCGAAGGCCGCGCCGGCGGCAAAGGCAGCAAAGACGGCGAAGGCCGCGCCGGCGGCAAGGGCAAACGGGGCGGCAGCGCCGCAGGCTGTCGGCCGCCTGACGCCCGCAAAACTGGGCAAGGCGGCGAAGAAGCCGCTGCCCGAGTCGCTGCGTCCGCAACTGGCCACCCTGGTCGAGGATTTTCCGGGCGGCGGCGACTGGCTCTACGAGGTCAAGTTCGACGGCTACCGGATGCTGGCGCGGGTGGATGGCGGACAGGTGACCCTGTTCACCCGCGACGGCAACGACTGGACCGAGCGGCTGCCGGCGCTGGCGAAGGCGGTCGGGTCGCTCGGCCTGAAGAGCGCCTGGCTGGACGGCGAGATCGTGGTGCTCGACGCGCAGGGCGTGCCCTCCTTCCAGTTGCTGCAGAACGCCTTCGACAGCCGGCGCACCGCCGACATCGTGTACTTCCTGTTCGACCTGCCCTACTGCGGCGGCTACGACCTGCGCGAAACGCCGCTGATCCAGCGCCATGCGCTGCTGAACCAGGTGCTCGAGAAGAACAGCGCGCCGCTGGTGCGCTACAGCACGCCGATCGTGCAGCCGCCGGCCACCTTGCTGGAAAGCGCCTGCCGCCTCTCGATGGAAGGCATCATCGGCAAGCGCGCCGATTCCATCTACATCGGCCGGCGCAGCCCCAGCTGGATCAAGCTGAAATGCCGGCGGCGGCAGGAGTTCGTGGTCATCGGCTATACCGAACCGCAGGGCAGCCGCCAGTTTTTCGGCGCGCTGCTGCTGGGCGTGTACGGCGACGGCGGCAAGCTGCGCTACGCCGGGCGCGTCGGCAGCGGCTTCGACGGCAAGCTGCTGGCCGATCTCCATCGGCGCCTGCAGTCGCTGGAACAGGACCAGTTGCCCTTCGAGCGCATGCCGGCCGGCCTGCGCCGCGCCGACACGCACTGGGTGAAGCCGCAACTCGTGGCGGAGGTGTCGTTTGCGGAATGGACCGCCGACCACCTGCTGCGGCAGGCGGTGTTCCATGGCCTGCGGCGCGACAAGCGCGCGCGTGACGTGCGCCGCGAGGACGCGGCGAGCCTGCCGCGCAACGGCAGCAGCACCGGGCCGCAGGACAAGGCGACGGCGGCGCCTGCGCCGGCGCGGGCGCGGGCGGCTGCTTCCGGCAAGGCAGCACCGGCGCGCCGGCCCGCTGCCAGCGACGACGCGCCGGTGCAGGGCGTGAAGATCACCCATCCCGACCGCGTGATCGACCCGGACAGCGGGCTGACCAAGCGCGACCTCGTGCTGTTCTACGAAGCCGTCTCGCCCTGGCTGCTGCCGTTCCTGAAAGACCGTCCGGTCTATCTGCTGCGCTGCCCGGAAGGCATCACCGGCGAGCACTTCTTCCAGAAGCACCTGAGCCGGGTGACGGTGCCGGGCATGCGCTCGCTCGACCCGGCGCTCGACCCCGACCATGATCCGCTGATGGTGATCGACAACGCGCAGGCGCTGGTCGGGGCCGCGCAGATGGGAACGATCGAGCTTCATACCGGCAACGCGACCGCCGACCGCATCGAGCGGCCGGACCGGATGGTGTTCGATCTCGACCCGGATGCGTCGCTGCCCTGGGAACGGGTGCTCGAAGGCGCGCAACTGGTGAAGGTGATGCTGGACGAGCTCGGACTGCGCAGCTTCCTCAAGACCAGCGGCGGCAAGGGCCTGCACCTGGTGGTGCCGCTGGCGCGGCGGCAGGACTGGGACGAGGTGGTGGACTTTTCGCTCGCCGTTGCGCAGCACCTGGCGCAGACGCTCCCCAGCCTGTTCAGCGCCAAGATGGGCGAGAAGAACCGGGTCGGCAAGATCTTCGTCGACACGCTGCGCAACCGGCGCCAGGCCAGTACCGCTTCGGCCTGGTCGGTGCGCGCCCGGCCGGGACTGCCGGTGTCGGTACCGGTGGCGTGGGAAGAACTGTCGTCGATCGGCGGCGGCGCCGAGTGGACCATCGCCACGGTGCCGCATCGCCTGGCGACGCTGAGCGAGGACCCCTGGCGGGAATACGGCACGACGCGGCAGTCGCTGACCGCCGCCATGAAGAAGAAGCTCGGCATCCGGAAGTAGCGCCGCAACCGCGCGGCGCCGGCCGCCCGCCGAACTTACGCCGCACCTGGTGTTCTCACGCGCAGCGGCCGCCACCGGCGTCGCCGCTTTTCGGAAAGGAACCATGCATGTTCGGAAGAAAAACACTGAAGGGCCGGCGCGTCGCGGTGCTGGCCGCGGACGGCGTAGAGAAGATCGAACTGGCGGCCCCCGTCGCCGCGCTGCGCGCACAGGGCGCGGATGTCGAGATCGTTTCCCTCCATCCGGGCAGCATCCGCGCGGTCAACCTGCACGAGGCCGCGGGCACCATTGCCATCGACCGGGTGCTGGCCGAAGCCGACGCGCAGCACTATGACGGCCTGCTGATACCCGGCGGCTATATCAATCCCGACCTGCTCCGCCAGTCGGCGCAAGCGCGCAGGTTCGTGCATGCGTTCGACGTCGCGCGCAAGCCGATCGCCACGCTGTGCCATGGTCCCTGGGTGCTGGCGTCCGCCAATCTGACGCGCGGGCGCACGCTGACTTCCTGGCCGGGCATGCGCGACGACATGGTGAACGCCGGCGCCAACTGGCTCGACCGCGAGGTGGTCCGCGACGGCAACTGGGTGACCAGCCGCGGCCCGCAGGACATGCAGCCTTTCGTGCAGGCGATGTGCGAACTGTTCGCGCTGGACGCCCCCATCCCCTATGGCGCAGCGCGGGCTGCCTGGTCCGATCCGCAGCGGCGCGAGCCGCCGCCGCTGGTCCCGGCGGCGATGGCGATCCCGCGGCCGTCGGTGCGCGCGCTGCTCGGGCTGGCGGTGCTGGGCGCGGGAGTGGTGGTCGCGGCGCGCAGGCGGCAGGCCGCGACGCCGCCCCGCCCGGCCACGACGACCACCGCGCTCTCCTACAAGCCCGCCGCCTGAGGACCCGACCCATGCATGCCTACATCGTCAAGACCGCCGACGGCTACCTCCGTTCGCCGGCGACGTCTCCCTCACCGACCGCGAGGATCAGGCGGGCCGCTACAACAGCGCGGGCGAAGCCACCGAGACCGCCGAGCGCCTCGGCTACAAGGAAGGCACGTTCCGCGTGATCGCGATCGACATCGCCGACGGTGCGGCGCCGCCGGACTGAGGCAGGGGATGCATCCGCCGGCGCGGCCCGTGCAGTGGCCGCCCCGGCATCCCGGCCACACCGGCCACGCCGCTCACGCAAGGGCCGGCCGGGCGAAGGCCGCGCCCCCTGAACCGCTCCTGCGGAAGTTTTGGTAAAGTGTCCTCGCGCCAATGCGCAGAACGAGACCCAGAGCCGCCCGCCGATGCAGCGGGCCCGCACCATCCAAAGGAGTTACCTTGAGACAGTCCCTTTTCGCGCTCGCCATCGGCGCCGCGCTCGCCTTCGCCGCCCCCGCCCACGCCCAGCAGAAATACCAGCCCGAATATCGCCTGTCGACCGTGCTCGGCACCGCCTTCCCGTGGGGGAAGGGCGGCGAGCGCTGGGCGGAGCTGGTCAAGGAAAAGACCCAGGGCCGCATCAATATCAAGATGTACCCCGGCACCTCGCTGGTGGCCGGCGACCAGACGCGTGAATTCACCGCGATCCGCCAGGGCGTGATCGACCTCGCCGTCGGCTCGTCGATCAACTGGTCGCCGCAGGTCAAGGAACTCAACCTGTTCTCCCTGCCCTTCCTGCAGCCGGACTACCGTTCCGCCGACGCGCTGATGAACGGCGAGACCGGCAAGCTGATCTTCAAGGCAATCGAGCGCAACGGCGTCGTGCCGCTGGCCTGGGGCGAGAACGGATTCCGCGAGATCAGCAACTCCAAGCGCGAGATCCGCACCCCGGCCGACATGAAGGGCATGAAGTTCCGCGTCGTCGGCTCGCCGCTGTTCAACGATACCTTCACCGCCCTCGGCGCCAACCCGACCCAGATGAGCTGGGCTGATGCGCAGCCGGCGCTCGCGTCCGGCGCGGTGGACGGCCAGGAGAACCCGATCTCGGTGTTCCTCGGCGCGAAGATCAGCACCGTCGGGCAGAAGTACCTGACCCAATGGGGCTACATGAACGACCCGCTGATCTTCGTCGTCAACCGCAGGGTCTGGGAAAGCTGGAGCAAGGAAGACCAGGAAGCGGTGCGGGCGGCGGCGATCCAGGCCGGCAAGGAAGAGATCGCGCTGGCGCGCAAGGGCCTGACCGGCACCGACAACGCGCTGTGGAAGGAAGTCGAGGCGCAGGGCGTCAAGGTCACGCGGCCAGGCGCGGCCGAGCTGGAGGAATTCCGCAAGCTGACCCGCCCGGTCTACGACAAGTGGACGAAGACCATCGGCGTCGACCTCGTCAAGAAGGCCGAAGCCGAGATCGCCGCGCGCAAGTAAGCAGGAACGCGGCGAAGCACGCCGCGGGCCGGCCGCAACACCAACAGCAAGAGCATCGCCCGCGCGGTCGCGCCGCGCGGGCGGCAGCATAATGCGCCGCAGCGCGGCGCCCCGTTTCCAGGCATATTCCCCATGAGTGACCTCCCCGACAGCGCGCAATCCCGTGGCGAAGCGCCGCCGCGTATCCCGGTAAAGATCGAAGAAGCCCTGGCCGCGCTGGCGATGGCGCTGATCTGCTGCATCACCTTCGCCAACGTGATCGTGCGCTATTTCACCGACGCCTCGTTCGCCTTCACGGAGGAGTTCTCGATCTTCCTGATGGTCGTGCTGACGCTGTTCGGCGCGTCGGCGGCCTTCGTGCGCAACACCCACATCCGCATGACCTTCCTCACCGACCGCATGCCGGCGTCGCTGGCGCGCCGGACCGAGTACCTGGTCATGGCGTTGTCGGCGCTGATGTTCGCGGTGATCGCGTGGTACGGGACCTTCCTGTTCTGGGACGACTGGCAGTACGACACCACCTCGCCCGGCATCGGCATCCCGCAGTGGATCTACACGATCTGGCTGCCGCTGCTGTCGGCCGTGATCTGCCTGCGCATCCTCGGCCGCCTGGTGCGGCTGGTGCGCGCGCCTGCCGCAGGAGATGCGCAATGATCGCGGAAGGCAGCCTCATCCTGTTCCTCGGCTTCGCGCTGCTGCTGGCGCTCGGCGCGCCGCTGGCGGTCGCCCTCGGCATCGCCGGCAGCGCGGTGATCCTGGTCGAGGGACTCGGCATCATGTCGGTGCCCACCAACGCCTACAACGGCATCGCCAAGTATCCGCTGCTGGCGCTGCCGGTGTTCATCCTGGCCGGAATGATGTTCGAGCGTGCCGGCGTGGCGGTGCGCATCGTGCGCTTCGCCTCGGCGGTGGTCGGCAAGCGCCGCGGCGCGCAGGGCATCGTCGCGATCCTCGTCTGCATGTTCCTCGGCGGGATTTCCGGTTCCGGCCCCGCGGATGCGGCCGCGGTGGCGATGGTGATGATCCCGAGCATGCTCAAGCAGGGCTATCCGAAGGCGTTCTCGGCGTCGCTGATCGCGGCGGCGGGATCCACCGCGATCCTGATCCCGCCGTCGGTGGCGCTGATCGTCTACAGCGTGCTGGTGCCGTCGGCATCGGTGCCCGCGCTGTTCGCCGGCGGCGTGGTGCCGGGCATCCTCGCAGGGCTGTCGCTGATCCTGCCCACCCTGTATTTCTCGTGGAAGCATGGCTGGGGCCTGGACGATGGCGAACCGACGCCGCGCTTCTGGGACAGCTTCAAGGAAGCGATCTGGGGCCTGCTGGCGCCGGTGATCATCCTCGGCGGCCTGCGCACCGGCATCTTCACGCCGACCGAGGCGGCGGTGGTGGCGGCGTTCTATGGCCTGTTCGTCGGGCTGTTCGTCTATCGCTCGCTGTCGCTGCGCGACGTCTACCGCGTGCTGGTGGAGTCGGCCGAGATTTCGGCAGTGGTCATGCTGATCATCTCGCTGGCGGGCGTGTTCGCGCACGCCGGCTCCACGCTCGGCGCGTTCGACGCGTTCGCCGCCCTGCTGCTCGGCTTCACCAGCAGCGAGGCGATGATGCTGACGATGATCATGGTCATGCTGCTCGTCGCCGGCATGCTGCTCGACGCGGTCTCGATCTACCTGGTGTTCCTGCCGATCCTGCTGCCGATCATGGCGATCTACAAATGGGACCCGGTCTGGTTCGGCATCATCATGACGATGAACCTCGCCATCGGGCAGTTCACGCCGCCGATGGCGGTCAACCTGATGGTCACCACCCGCGTGGCGGGCATCTCGATCGAGTCCACCGTGCACTGGGCGCTGTGGATGGTGGCGGCGATGCTGCTGGCGCTGGTGCTGGTGACCGCTTTCCCGTCGCTGGCGATGTGGCTGCCCCGCACGCTTGGATACTGAACCGATGAACGACGCACTCTTTTACCTCGACGCCGCCGACATGGCCGCGGAGATCCGCGCCGGCCGCCTGTCGGCGCGCGAGCTGATGCAGGCCCACCTGGACCGCATCGCCGACGTCAACCCGCGGTTGAATGCCATCGTCACCCTGCATGCGGAGGAAGCGATGGCGGCGGCCGCGGCCGCGGACGAGGCGCAGGCGCGCGGCGAAGCGCTCGGCCCGCTGCACGGCCTGCCGGTGGCGCACAAGGACCTGATGCAGACCAGGGGAATGCGCACGACGTACGGCTCGAAGGTGCATGAACACCATGTGCCGGTGCGCAGCGCGCTGGTGGTGGAGCGCCAGCAGCAGGCGGGCGCGATCAGCATCGGCAAGACCAATACGCCGGAATTCGGCGCCGGCTCGCAGACCTTCAACGCGGTGTTCGGCGTCACCCGCAATCCCTGGGACCTGGACAAGACCTGCGGCGGCTCCAGCGGCGGTTCCGCGGTGGCGCTGGCGGCCGGCATGGTGCCGCTGGCGGACGGCACCGACATGGGCGGCTCGCTGCGCTGCCCGGCGAATTTCTGCAACGTGGTCGGCCTGCGGCCCTCGGCGGGACGGGTGCCGCAGGTGCCGTCCGTCGATGCGTGGAGCACGCTGTCGGTGAGCGGACCGATGGCGCGTTCCGTGCGCGACCTCGCGCTCTACCTGTCGGTGATGGCGGGACCCGATCCGCGCGACCCGATCGCGATTGCCGAGGACGGCGCGCGCTTCCGGCAGCCGCTGGGGCGCGACCTGAAAGGCATGCGCATCGCGTGGAGTCCCGGCATGGGCGGGCTGCCGGTGGACCGGCAGGTGAGCGCGGCGATCGACGCCCGGCGCCGCACGTTCGAAGACCTCGGCTGCATCGTCGAGGAAGCCTGCCCCGACTTTCGCGACGCGCACGACATCTTCATGACGCTGCGTGCGCACGCGTTCGAGTCCGGGCTCGGCGCCGTGATGGACCGGCATCCGGGCGTGCTGAAGGACACCGTGGTCTGGAACATCGAGGAAGGCCGCAAGCTGAGCGGCCCGCAACTGGCGCGCGCCAACAAGCTGCGCACGGCGCTGTTCCTGCGCATGCACCGTTTCATGGAGCAATACGATGCCATCGTGCTGCCGGTGAACCAGGTGACGCCTTTCCCGGTCGACCAGCAGTACGTGACCGAGATCGGCGGCGTGAAGATGGGCAGCTACATCGAATGGATGCAGTCCTGCTACCTCGTCACCGCCACCGGCCATCCGGCGCTGTCCCTGCCCTGCGCCTTCACCGACGACGGGCTGCCGGTGGGGCTGCAGCTGGTCGGGCGGCACCAGGGCGAGTTCGCACTGCTGCAGATCGCCCATGCATTCGAGCAAGTGAACCGCACCGGCAGACGGCGGCCGGCCCTGTAGCTTCGCGCCGGCCGCAACCCGTTGCTTTTCATGCATGCGGGCCGTAGAGTGGCGGCATCGGGGACAGCCAACAGGGCAACGGAGGGAACGGTCGATGACGGCACGGGATGCGGAAAGCGTGCTGCTGGATCGCTGCACCGGCGTGGCGGCAGGCAGCCAGGGCGGCGCGCGCGACGCGTGCGAAGCGAACGTGTTCCGCGTGGCCGCGATGATCCTGCGGCCGCGGTTTCCCGCGCAATCGGAACGGCTCGAGCGCGCCAGCGCCGCCTATTTCAACCGGCATCCGGACGCGCTGCTGGAAGCAGGGCAAGTCGTGCGCAACGGCTGGATCGCCGGCTTTCCGCTGCTGCGGGACATGCTGAGTCGCCGGCTTGCAAACGGCGAGGCGGCCGCCATGCATCGCGAGGCAGGCGGCGATGTCCCCTCAGGACGCTTCACATGCCACTCCATGACCAACGCGACCGGAAACGGTCGGACCAGCGGATGACAACATGAAGACCCACTCCCCCAGACGCCGCCTGCTCCTGCTCGGCGCCACCGGCGCAGTCGCCGGCCTTCCCGCGCTGCGCGCGCTGGCGCAGGTGGTGCCCGCGCCCGGGCTCGACGTTCCCTACGACCCTTCGCCGCAGCCGGTGGTCGAGCGCATGCTGCAGATGGCGTCGGTCGGCAAGGATGACCTGTTGTACGACCTCGGCTGCGGCGACGGCCGCATCGTCGTCACCGCGGCCAAGGTCTACGGAGCGCGCGGCGTCGGCATCGACCTCGATCCGAAGCGGATCGCGGAGGCCAGGGCCAATGCCGCCGCCGCCGGGGTCGAACAGCGGGTGGAATTCCGGGTCGGCGATCTCTACAAGAGCAATTTCTCGGATGCCACGGTGGTCACCCTGTTCCTGTGGCCGCACGTCAACCGCAAGCTGCGGCCGATCCTCTGGCAGCAGCTGAAACCCGGCACCCGCGTGGTTTCCCACATCTGGGACATGGGGCCTGAGTGGCCGCCGGAGCGGACCGAGACGGTGCAGGGTAGGAAGATCCATTACTGGACCATCCGCGCGGAGCACAAGCGCGCGGCCTAGGCGCGAAACGCGGCTATTTCCGGCCTTGCCTCCGTATAATCCCTGTTGCGCAACGGAACGATAAGCCGTGCGTTCCTCCCGGTCTCACAGGAACACATCTTGGAAGCAGATTTCACCCCGCCCGCTTTGCCGCGGCGGGCCGCGGCGCGCGTCGCGGGTTATTTCAGGGCCGCGGCCGACCGCAGCCTGCCCTGGCCGCGCCGCGCGGCGAGCGGCGCCAAGGCTGCCGGCAGCATGGCCGCCACCGCCCCTTTTCTCCTGCTTGCCTACACGCTCGTCCTGATCCCGTTCACCCCCGGCATCGACGACATCCGCAAGGCCAAGGCCGAGGCGCCGGCCATCCTGGTGTCGGCGGACGGCAAGGAACTGGCCGTGCTCAAGCGGATGAACCGCGAATGGGTGGAACTGGACCAGATCTCGCCGCACGTGATCGAGGCGCTGATCGCGACCGAGGACCACCGCTTCTACCAGCACCACGGGGTCGATCTCAAGCGCATCGCCGCCGGCATCCTGCGCACCCTGCAGGGCGATACCGAAGGCGGCTCGACGCTGACGCAACAACTGGCGCGCAACCTGTACCCGGAAGAGATCGGCCGCCAGCGCACGCTCACCCGCAAGCTCAAGGAGCTGATCACCGCGCTCAAGATCGAATATGCGTACTCGAAGCAGGAAATCCTGCTTACCTACCTCAACACCATGCCGTTCCTGTACAACGCCTTCGGCATCGAGATGGGCGCGCGCACCTATTTCGACAAGCCGGCGGCGAAGCTGAACGTCCTGGAAAGCGCGACCCTGGTCGGCATGCTGAAGGGCACCAGCTACTACAACCCGGTGCTGAACCCGGAACGCGCGCTGAAGCGGCGCAACGTGGTGCTGTCGCAGATGGCCAGGCGCGGCAAGCTGGAGCAGTCGCAGTTCGCGCGCCTGAAGGGCCGGCCGCTGCGGCTGGATTTCGAGCGCCAGCCGGAGCCCGCCGGCGCCATGCCGCATTTCACTGCGCATGTGCGCAAGTGGCTGGTGGACTGGGCCGACCGCAACGACTACAACCTCTATGCGGACGGGCTGGTGGTGGAAACCACCATCGATGCGCGCATGCAGGCTGCCGCCGAGCAGGCGGTCGCGCGCCGCATGCAGATGCTGCAGGCGGTGTTCGATGTCGAGTGGGCGCTGCCGTCCGACCGGCTGCTGTCGACCAGTGCCGGCGCCTACGCCGGCATGCGCCGGCAATTGCAGCCATTCGCGCATTTCTGGAAGGCGCGCGCCGACCTGCTCGATGCCTTCGTCCGTGAAACCGCCGCCTACCGGCAGGCGGTCGAGGCCGGCGCGGCGCCGGAGGCGGCGCTCGAGGCGCTGAAGAAGGACGCGGCTTTCATGGCTCGCCTGCGCGCGGACAAGACGCGGCTGGAGACCGGTTTCGTCGCGCTCGATCCGGTGAACGGGCACGTCAAGGCCTGGGTGGGCAGCCGCGACTATGCGGTCGACCATTTCGACCATGTGGCCCAGGCCCGCCGGCAGCCGGGCTCCACCTTCAAGGCCTTCGTCTACGGTGCGGCGCTGGAGGACGGCATGACGCCGGACCAGCGCTTCACCGACAAGGCGGTGGAGATCGAGATGGGCGACGGCACGGTCTGGCGCCCTTCCGACGCGTCGCTCCCCAGCGGCCGCGAGATGAGCCTGCGCGATGCGCTGGCCTACTCGAAGAACACCGTCACCGCACAGGTGATGCAGGAGGTCGGCCCGGACGCGGTCGCCGATTTCGCGCACAAGCTCGGTGTGCGGCAGAGCCCGCTGGAAGCGGTGCCGGCGCTGGCGCTCGGCACCAGCCCGGTGACGCTGCTGGAGATGGTCGCCGCCTACGGCACCATTGCCGCCGGCGGCGAACGCCGCGCGCCGTTGATGGTGACCGCGATCCGCGACCGCGACGGCAAGCTGCTCGCCTCCTTCGACAGCGAGGGCGAGCGGGTGCTGTCGCCGGACGACGCGCATGCGCTCGCCGGCATGCTGCGCGCGGTAATCGAGCGCGGCACCGGGCGCGCGGTCCGCAGCCAGTTCGGCATCCGCGGCGAAGTCGCCGGCAAGACCGGCACCACGCAGAACAGCACCGACGGCTGGTTCATCCTGATGCACCCGCGCCTGGTGGCGGGCGCATGGGTCGGCTTCAACGATGCCCGCGTCACGATGCGCAGCAGCCATTGGGGCCAGGGGGCGCAGACCGCGCTGCCGATCGTCGGCGACGTGGTCCGGCGCGCGCTGCTGCAGGGAGCGATCGACGACAAGGCGCGCTTCCCGGCGCCGCCGGAATCGATGTTCCAGGGCCTGCTGAAGACCGTGGCCGGCTGGTTCGGGCAGGACCAGGCGCCGCCCAAGCCGAAGGCCGAGCGGCCGCGCACGCGTCCCGCACCGCCGTCGGACGTCCAGCCCGACGACAGGCCGCGGGACAGGCAGCGCGAGACGACAGGCGCGCCCGCGCCCGCCGCCCCTTTCGACGAGATGGCGCGCATCCGCAGGCAGGCCGAGCAGGACCTGCCGATGCGGGTGGAAGAGCCGGCAGGCGCGGAGGCGGTTCCGCCCGAGCAGACCGGCGAGATCGCGCCGGCGCGCTGACGGTGCGCCGGCCTCAGGCGCCGGACATCGCCGGCGCCTGGATCGGCGGCGAGCCCTCCTTGAAGTGTTGTTTCAGCAGATCCCGCAGCGCGGCGGAATCAGGATGGTGATGCACGGCGACAGCATGCTGGACTGCCACTTCCAGCAGTTCGGCCTCGGAGTCGGCCGCGATGGCGACCGAGCAGTGGTTCTCGCTCGGGATCTCCCGGCAGTCGATGTATTTGCGTGACATGGCGAACTCCCCGTTCAGGTGGTCGGGTCGGCGCGCGCGAGGCCGCGTCCGGCATTGCGGGCGGGCGTGTGCGGGCAGCGTTGCCGCCGGCGATGCGCGCTGAATGCACTATAGGGCGGCGGGCGTCGGGTACAACCGCATACGCCGTTCGCCTGAGGTGGCGCAACAAGCCCGCAACAATCAGGCCCGCAGCCGGGGCGGCACGAAGCGCCGGATGAGCGGCGTGAGGGCAGCGCGGAAACGCGGACTGTGCAGGCAGATGCCGCCGAGCAGGCCGATCATGCAGCCGAGCAGCGTGTCGATGAAGCGCGCCGTCACCAGCGCATGCGGCGAACCATGCCCCAGCACGGCGGCTTCGGCCAGCAGGATGGTCAGCGGCGTGATGAAGATGCAGGCAAATGCGTAGTGGCGCACCACGGTCGACTCGATGATGAAGGTCAGCGACATCATCAGCAGCGAGATCCGCCACTTGTCCAGCGGCAGCGACAGCAGGCCCCAAGCGACCAGCAGCCCGATGGCGGTGCCGAGCACCCGTTGCAGTTGCCGGTTCCACACGGCGCGCAGCGATGTGCCCTGGATGACCGCCATGCAGCTGATCGGCACCCAGTATGGTTTCTCCAGCTGCAGCAACTGCGCCGCCGCCAGCGAGATGCCGACGCAGGCGCCGATCACCACCGAATCGAACACCACGAAATCGAAGGTCGGCGCCGGCAGCGGCGGCACCGGCTTGGGCGCATGCAGCCGCAGGATGTAGGCGCTGTACAGGAAACCGACCAGGCATGCCAGCAGGCAGCCCATGGTGAGCAGGCCGACCATCAGCGGCAGCGTGCCGGGCGGCACCGGGGTGTAGGCGCCGATCGCGGCGGCCATAATGAAGAACAGGCTGCCCGGCGGGCCCAGTCCGTAGAAGCGGCTGACCATGGTGGCGAGGATGGACGTGAAGACCAGCATCGGCATCATCAGCGCCGGCACGAAGTGGCTCAGCAGGCCCAGCGTATAGCAGGCGGTCATGCCGGAGGCGCAGGCCAGCAGCGAGATCATCCGGTGGTAGAGCGGCGTGCCGGGCAGGTACAGGAACACCAGGCCGCCGAGCGAGGCCGCCAACCCCTGGCCTAGGCGGTCGAACCAGGCCCCGATCAGCAGCGGCAGCCCCGAGGCCAGCGCCGCGGCGACCGGCATCTGCCATGCGCGGTCGCTGGCGTGGATCGTCGTCAGCTGGCGCAGCTCTTCCCGCAGCAGCGCCGGCAGGCGGCGCAACCAGCCCTGCTCGCTCATGCGTCCTTTCCTTCTCAGCCCTGCGGCGGGCGCCAGCCGAACAGCTCGCCGAATGCCTGGCGGTATTCTTCCGCGCCGAGACGCATGCTGTTGTTGTGGCTGCCGCCGTCGATCAGCAGCAGTTTCTTTGGGCCGCGCGCCGCCTCGTACAGCTGCTCGCTGAAACGCGACGGCACGTAGCGGTCGGCGGAACCGTGCACGATCAGCACCGGCAGCGAGATCTCTGCAATCTTGCTGACCGAGTCGAATTTCTGCGACATCAGCAGCTGCAGCGGCAGCCAGGGATAGCTCAGGCTGCGCGCGATGTCGGCCAGCGTGGTGAAGGTGGATTCGACGATCAGTCCCTCCGCCGCCGGCATCCCTCGGTCAGTCTGCAGCCGGTGCGCAAGATCGACCGCCACCGCGCCGCCGAGCGAATGTCCATAGATGTAGCGGCGGGCCGGATCGGGCTGCAGTTGCGCAAGGTGACGCCAGGCGGCCAGCGCGTCCTCGTACACCGTCTCTTCCGACGGCAGCTCGCCGCCGCTCTTGCCGAAGCCGCGGTAGTCGATGGCCAGCACCGAAAAACCGAAGTCGCGCAGTTGCCGGATGCGGAACACGTGGCCGGTCAGGTTCCAGCGCGCGCCGTGCAGGTAGAGCACTGCGGGCGCATCGGCGCGCTCCGCCGGCCACCACCATGCATGCAGTTGCTCGCTGCGCTCGCTGCCGACCGGCACCTGCGTCTCCTGCAGGCCGTCGGGCAGGCCGCTGTACCAGCCGGCATTGCCGGGTTCGATGCGGAAAGTGAGTTCGCGCTCCTTCTCGGCCAGGCCGGCGCAACCGGCGGCGAGCAGCGGCCCGGCGCAGAGCAGGATGCCAAGGAAGAACGGGCGGCGCCGGACGAGGGCGCGCAGGCGGTCAAGCAGACGGTTGAGTGAGAATCGGAAAGACATGCCGGTCAGGGAAAGATGGGAGGGCGTGGGCGCAGTTTCAGACCGTGGCGCAGGGGGAATGTTCGCAGATAAACGTTTTACGTGCCGGAACCGGGCGCGGCAGCCGCGGGTCACACGTTCTGCTTTTGCCACTGTTTTCGTTCCGCCAACTTCCCCACTCGCAAGGAGCCCATGATGAAACGCAGCGCATCCGCAGTCTGGCAAGGTGATCTCAAGGCAGGCAAGGGAACCATCTCGACCGCCAGCACGGTCTTGAAGGATACCCAGTATTCGTTTTCCACCCGGTTCGAGAACGGGGCCGGCACCAATCCGGAGGAACTGATCGCCGCGGCGCACGCCGGCTGCTATTCGATGGCGCTGTCGGCGGCGCTGGCCGGCGCCGGCTTCACTCCCGACCGGGTGGCGACGCAGGCCGTCGTGTCGCTGGAGCAGGTGCAGGGAGGCTGGTCGATCACCGCCGTGGAGCTGCAGCTGGATGCGAAGGTGCCCGGCATAGACCAGGCGAAATTCGAGGAGCTCGCGCAGGACGCCAAGAAAAACTGCCCGGTGTCGAAGGTACTGAATGCGGAGATCAGCCTGCGCACCAACCTGCAGGCCTGATTGCGTCGTCGCGCCGGCCCGGTCAGGCCGGCGTCGCCTGCTCCAGCGCCCTGCCCCGCCACAACAGCCCCTTGCCCACCACATACTCGAGTGCGGTCGCCGTCGCGAGGACCGCGGCGCCCGTCACCAGCAGCTCGAACTGCGTCAGCCACAGCGAGACCCACCAGAACAGGCACAGCGACAGCATGCGCAGTCCCCACAGCACGAGTTCGCGCGCGAAGATGCGGTCTGACAGATCGCCCTGGATGTCCAGCGTGCGCTGGTTGAGCACCTGCTCGCTGGCGAGCAGGAAGGGCGCGCCGGCGGCCTTCAGGATCGAGTACAGGATGTACAGCCCCGGCACCCAGGCGCTGGCGCCGAGCAGCACGAAGGCCAGCCCGACCACCAGGCAGGAGATGCCCAGCCATTGCGCGCGGTTGTCGACATCGCGCTGCTTGCGGGTGAAATAGAGGGCGATGCCGCCGACGAGGCCGGCGCAGGTCGAGACCCAGCCGAAATGCATCGCGCTGCCCAGGGCATTGACCGCGCCGGCGGCGGCCATTGCCTGGCCGATGCCGAACAGTCCCGACTCGAGGAAGAACAGCGGCAGGCAGGCGACGAACTGCGGCTGCCGCAGCACCGCCAGCGGATCGCGCAACGCGACCGGCTCGGTATCCGGGATCGCCTTGCCGAGCAGGAGCGCGCCGGCGAGGCAGAGCACGCCGTACATCCAGTACACGTAGCGCGCCTTCTCGCCGGCCGCGCCGAGCAGCAGCGTCGCCAGCAACGTCATGCCCACGCCGAGCACCACGACCGCGGTGCAGGAACGCGCCGCATAGCTGTCGCGCTCGCCGTCCTTCAGCAGCGCCATCTCCAGCGCATGCCGACCGCCCCAGGTCAGCCCGAGATAGGAACCGAAGGCAATCGCCATGCTGGTCACCGACGCGTCGCCGAACAGCAGCAGCACCCCCGGCACCACGAAACCCAGCCGCAGCAGCCGCCGTCCGGACAGGTTCAGGCGCGGGCCGAAGCGATAGGCGAGGAAGGTCGCCAGCATTGCCACGGTCAGCATCGACGCGCTGTAGCGGAAGATCGCGTGGATGTCGTTGCGGCCGACGACGAAAAAGCCGATGAAGCCGCCGAGGCTGCCGACCGCGCCTTGCAGGCCGATCAGGGGAAGGAGTGCGCGCTGGTGCGAGGACATGGTCTGGGCAAGGAAGAATCCCGCTCAGACATGATCAGAAGAAAGATAGTTCCGAAAAGAAATGTGCTGTCGCGGTCATTGCCAGACCGCCAACGTCAAGCGGCAGTGCGAGCGGCTCGCCGGCATCCACGGCGCCGGCTCGCCGACGCCTGGCCTGAAGCGCCGGCTCGCAGGCTTCCTGGCTCACTGCCGCAGCAGGCCCGCAATCTCCGCCGCGGCGTCATGCAGCAGCGGCAGAATCTCCCTGACGCGCTTGTCGGTCATTCGCGTCTGGGTCGCCGCCACGGTGATGGCGGCGATGGCCGCACCGGTCGCGCTGCGGATTGGCAGGCCGACCGCGCTCACGCCCGGCACCGCCTTGTTGGCGATGAAGGCGTATCCCTGCTGCTGCGCCCGGATGCAGTGCTTGCGCAATTCCTCGGTGTCGAGCTCGCCGTAGATGCTCAGGCGCGGCGCAATCGATTCCAGCGTCCTCGTCACTTCCGCCTCCGACAGGCAACTCAGCAGCGCCAGGCCGCCGGCGCTGACCCCAAGCGGCTGGCGGCTGCCGACCGGTACCGCCGGCGTCTGGATCGGATAGGTGCCCTGGATGCGGCTCAGGCACACCGCATCGTTGCCGCTGCGGACGAACAGGAAGCTGGTATCGCCGGTCCGTTCGGCCAGCATGTCGAGCACCGGCTGGCAAATGTCGCGCAGGTTGAACTGGTGCGCCGAGGCCAGGCCGAGCTCGAACACGAGCGGGCCGAGCGTGTAGCGCCGCGAAGACCCGTCGCGCACCAGCATGCCTTCGCGCATCAGTGCCTGCAGCAGCCGATGGGCGGTAGGCGGTTCCAGCTCCAGTCCGGCCGCCAGGTCGGTCAACCGCATGCCGCCCGGCGCATGCTGTGCGATCAGTTTCAGGGCGCGCACCGCGCGGGTGACGGTCTGTGCGCCGGGCACGGATGAAGAAGTCGTCATGAGCAATTTCCAAATAATGGAATAAAAGACAAAGCGATTGACACTGTCTTGCTGCGGAAAATAGCATCAGCTATCGACTTTGCCATATTCCACGCCTCGCCGGGTATGCCAGCCAGCAAGGAATTTCCAATTAGTGGAATTTCAGCAGGCAGACCGGACGCGGACTTTCGTCCAACCAGTGCCCTAGCCAAGGAGCAGTCCCATGAGCGACCAACTTTCCGGCAACCCGGCTGCCGGCCCCTCTTCACGCGAACGCGTGCCCTACGAGCCGATCACGCAACGCCGCCCTTTCGTCCTGCCGGACGGAGCACGCGTCGCGGTCTGGACCATCGTCAACATCGAGAACTGGCTGCCGCAGAACCCGATGCCGCGCACCGTCCTGCCACCGCCGATGGGGCAGCCGCTGCTGCCCGACGTGCCCAACTGGTGCTGGCATGAGTACGGGATGCGAGTCGGCTTCTGGCGCTTCCTGGAGGTGCTGCGGTCGCGGAACCTGCGCGCCACGCTGGCGCTGAACGGCACCGCGTGCACCGAGTACCCCGCAGCCTGCCGGGCCGCGCTGGACGCCGGCTGGGAATTCATGGGCCACGGCCTGGTGCAAAAACCGATGCATCGCGTCGAAGACCAGGCCGATGCGATCCGGCAGACGGTGGAGGCGATCCGCGCATTCACCGGGAAGCCGCCGCGCGGATGGGAAAGCCCGGGCCTGACCGAAACCGCCGAGACCATCGACCTGCTGGCGGAAGCGGGCATCGAGTATGTGGCCGACTGGGTGCTGGACGACCAGCCGGTGCCGATCCGGACCCGCAGCGGCGAGATGGTGTCGGTTCCGTACACCGTCGAGATCAACGACGTCGTCATGTCGGCGATCCAGCAGCAGCCGTCCGACGAGATCTTCCGCCGCGGACGCGACCAGTTCGACCAGCTGTACAAGGAAGGCGCAACGATTCCACGGGTGATGGCGATCTCCATCCACCCCTACCTCACCGGCGTACCGCACCGGATCAAATACCTGGAGGCGCTGTACGACCACATCCTGTCCCATCCGGGCGTGGCGATGTGCACCGGCGAGGAAATCCTCGACATCTACAAGGCGCAGGGCGCGACGCGCCAGGCGAACTAGGGAGATGGCGATGACATTGCCGCGTGTTTTGCTGATCTCCACCGGTGGCACCATCACCATGACCAGCGGGTCGTCCGGCGGCATCGCGCCGACGCTGACCGGCGAGGACCTGGTGCGCGCCGTGCCGGAGCTGGCGGGCCGGGCCGCGCTCGAGGTCGTGTCGTTCTCGATGATGCCGGGGGCGTCCCTGACGCCGGGCGACCTCGTGCGCATCGCCGAACTGATCGATGCCCGGATGACGGAAGGATTCGCCGGCGCGGTGGTGGTGCAGGGCACCGACACCATCGAGGAGACCGCCTTCGTGCTCGATACGCTGGTGGCGTCCGACCGGCCGGTGGTGGTGACCGGCGCGATGCGCGGCGCAGCCGCCCCCGGCGCCGACGGTCCCGCCAACCTGCTGGCCGCGGTGACCGTGGCCAGCTCCGCCGCCGCCGGCGGACTGGGCGCGGTTGCCGTCCTCAATGACGAGGTCCACGCCGGGAACCGCGTGCAGAAGGGGCACACGGCATCGCCGTCGGCATTCGTCTCGCCCGGATTCGGACCGGTCGGCCGGGTGATCGAGGGCCGCCTGCACCGCTACGCACGGCTGCCACGCAGGGCGGCGCTGCCGCGGCCGGTCGGGGTGGATGATGTCCCGGTCGCCCTGCTGAAGATTCCGCTTGGCGACGACGGCCGCCTGCTGGCCGCGCTGCCGTCGCTCGGGTATCGCGGCGCCGTCATCGACGCCATGGGCGCGGGGCATCTGCCGGCGCATTTTTCGGAGAAGGTGGAGCAGCTGGCGCGCGTCATGCCGGTCGTCCTGTCGACGCGGGTGGCATCCGGGCCGGTGTTCCAGCGCACCTATGGCTTCAAGGGTTCCGAAATGGACCTGATCGCGCGTGGCGCGATCCCCGCGGGCTACCTGACCGGCGGCAAGGCCTGCCTCCTGCTGCGCCTGCTGATTGCCGGCGGGCTGGCCGGCGACGCGCTGCGCACGGCGTTCGTCGAACGCGGCAATGCCGTGCTGGTGGACGCGCCCGACTAGGCGGGTCGTGCGTTCCCCAGGTCCGGCCGCAGCAATCCCGGACCGGAAGCCAGGAGTGGAAGGACAGGCATGCCGGAACCCCGGCATGCACAACACGTGGATGGAGACTTGAGATGAACAAGGATAAAGCCGCACTCGGGATGTTCATCATCCTGCTGGTGTCGTATGTGATCAACGCGATGGACCGACAGCTGTTTTCGGTGCTCGCCCCCGATGTGCGGTCGGCGCTCGGCCTGAGCCTGCCGCAGGTCGGCCTGGCGGCGACCGTCTTCACGCTGGGGATGGGCGTGGCCGGCATCCCGACCGGCTACCTGCTCGGCAAGATGTCGCGCCGCGCGGTGACCATCATCGGACTGATCATTTTTTCGGCAGCCACCTACCTGACCGCCTATGCGAAGGGCATGCCGGACCTGCTCCTGTACCGCTTCGTTTCCGGCCTCGGCGAAGCGATGCAGCTCACCGCCCTGCTGGCCATCGGCACCACCTACTTCCTGCGCCATCGCGCGCTGGCGGCGAGCTCGCTGAACTTCACCTTCGGCATCGGCGCGATCATCGGGCCCAATCTCGGCGCCGCCATCCTCGGCGCGACGCAGTGGCAGATGCCGTTCATGGTGTTCGGCCTGATGGGCGCGGTGGTGCTGGTGCTGATCATGCTGTTCGTGAAACCCTGGTTCACCGAGACGCAGGTGAGCGAACAGGACGCCGGCATGGTGCGGGAAGACGGCCTGGCCGACACCATCTGGGCCCGGACGCCGATGACGCTGGCGCTGGCGACGGCCTTCGCCGGTCTCGCCATCTACGGCTACCTCGGCCTCTATCCGACCTTCCTGCGCGATGCCCTCGGCTTCACGCCGAAGGAGGCCGGCCTCGCGGTGAGTTTCTACGGCTTCGGCGCGCTGCTGTCGCTGTTCGGCGGCTGGCTCGGCGACAAGTACGACTACCGCAAGCTGCTGATCGTTTCGCTGATCATCTCCGCGGCGAGCGGCGGCATCCTGTTTGCCGGGCTGGGCAAGTCGCTGGCGCTCCATATCGTGTTCTCGTTCGTGTTCGGTGCGGCGATCAGCGGCATGGTGTACTCGAACCTGTCGGCCGGCATCATCAAATCGGTCAAGCGTCGGAACGCGTCGTATGCCTCCGGCCTGTTCGTCGCCAGCCTGTATATCCCGGCCGCATTCGCCGGGTATCTGCTCGGTGTGCTGAAGGAGGACTTCGGCTGGTCTGCCGCCGGCATCGCGCAGGTGGCGGGATGCGCGCTGATCTCGGCCGTGCTGGCATGGATTGCGGCGGTCGGGCAGCGGCAGCCGGTGCCGCATCCGCAGGCCTGATCTCCCTGGCAGGCGACGCGCAGGGCCGGCCGGTCGCCGGTCGTGCGCGCCGCCGCGCAGTGGCCACCGCAGCGAATTACCCGGGCCGGCGCGTTGCCCCTCCCTTTCGGGCCGGCCCTCTGTTCCTCCCCGGCCTCAGACCGCGATCACCAGCCCCGCCTGGAACAGCGGATTCTCCCACTCGATCTGCGCCGGATTTTCCGCCGCGTTGCGGTTGCGCGCATAGCCGCGCGGATTGGCAATCACCCGCGTGCCGTTCACGATGTAGTCGAAGCTGTCGTGCACATGGCCATGTATCCATGCGGCAGGCTTGCCCATCAGCGCCGTCAGGTCGCTCGCAAATGCGGCGTTGACGGGCGAGCCGGCGAAGCGTGGATGGATCGACCCCGCGTGCGGCGCATGATGGGTGACCACCACCGTCGGGCCGTCGAAAGGCGCCGCCAGCCGCTCCTCCAGCCAGGCGCGCGAGCGCAGGTGCTGCTGCAAGGCGTCCGCGGCGAGAAACAGCCGGTCGCCGTGCCGGATGAAGCGATGGTCGTAAAGCATGGCGTTGGCCTGGGCCATCAGCGGCTCCCGGTCGCCGCCGGCAACCAGGTAGTCGGTCCACAGGCAGCAGCCGAGAAAGCGGACGCCGCCGATCTGGCACTCGTCGTGTTCGAGAAAATGCACCTGGGTGCCGGCCGAGCGCGCGCGCAGCTGCGCGATCAGCTCGCCGTACTCATGGTGATAGCCCTCATGGTTGCCCATCACGTACACCACCGGCACCGGCCAGTCGGCAAAGGTGGCGAGCGCGCCGTCGCCGGCATGAATGTCGCCGGCGATCACGAGCACGTCGGCATCCGCCGGCGCGATCACGCGATAGCCGGGAAAGCGCTGCTGGAGCAGGTCGAGGTGGAGGTCGGAAGCGATCTGTATTTTCATGGTCACCGGATCAGTTGCAGCATGTCGCGAAAACGCGGATGGCCGCTGTTGCGCAGCCACTCGAACAGGACCATCTCGGTCGTGAGCGGTTCGGCGCCCGCGGACTGCATCCGCTGCAGCGCCATGGCCTTGTTGCCCGGGTGGCGCGAGCCGGCGGCATCCGCGGCCAGCCGCACATGATACCCGCGCCGGCGCAGGCCGAGCACCGTCTGCAGCACGCACACGTGCGCCTCGCAACCGGCAACGATGAGCTCGTCCCGGCCGGGCGGCAGCGCGTCGAGAAAGCCCGCCGCCGCCGTGGCATCGAAGTCGGTCTTGGCGATGGCGTCGCCGCAGAACGGGGCGAGGTCGGGTACGCATGATCCGAGCCCTTCCGGATTCTGCACGGTGGCCACCACCGGCACCCCGAGCATGCCGGCCATGCTGGCCAGCCTGAGGGCATTGGCGGCGACCGTGGCGCCGTCGTGGATCGCCGGCATCAGCCTCGCCTGCAGGTCGATCAGGATCAGCGTGCTGCGCTGGGCATCGCAAAGTGTGTTCATGGCGGGATTCGGCACGTGGAGGATTCGTGCCACAGGATAGCGGGATTGCGCCAGGCGCGTGCGGCGGCAAAAAAAACCCGCGGAGGGTATCCGCGGGTAAAAATCCAACTCTTGGACGGAGTGGAGGAGACGCATTGCGGAAAGTCGCCATTGCAGCGGCCTTCCTGATACGGCGGCCGGGCGCGTGGCCCGGCCGGTCATGCCGTCAGCTGCCGGAGCTCGTGTCCTTGGCAGTGGCGCCACGCGCAGCCTGCAGGGCCTCGCGGCGGACGTCGTCACGGCTGCGTGTCGACGCAACCCGGGTGAACTCGACGTACTCCGGCGCTGCCGTGGCCGCATAGCGGCCCGCGGCGTAGTCGCGCTCCAGTTCGGCCTGGACTTCGGCGCGGGTCTTGCCTGCGGACGCGTTGCCCGCGCTGGCGAATTCGACGTATTCGGTCTGGCGCGATGCGATGGCGGGGGCGCCGCTCAGCTCGGCCTGCACTTCGGCGCGGGTCTTGCTGCCGACGAACCGGCTCTGGTCGACGTACGGGTAGGTGTCGTCCGCGAAGGCGGAACCGGCAGCGAGAACAGCAACTACAGCGATGAGATTCTTGACGTTCATTTTCAACTCCTGTTCAGGTAAGTGCATCTGTGCCCATGTGATGCAGCACAGTCTAGCGATCGCGCGATGTGAGAAAAACAGCAATTGTCGCAATGCACCATTTCTGATTCCGAAACAATGCTGCTTGCTCTGCCTGCCTGACTCACGTTCGCGCACCTGTCTCCTGTGTACGGCTTCAGTCGAGCCGCACTATCGATATCCAAAATCCGGCTTACCAGCCGCCGCCCAGCGAGCGCACCAGCGCCACGGTCGTCACCGCCCGTGCTCCGCGCAGCTGCACGGCCGTGCGTTCGACGGCGGCCAGGTTGCGCTGGGCGTCGAGCACGTCGATGTAGCCGGACCGTCCTGCCTGGTACAGCTTGTCCGCCAGCTCGGCCGAACGGCGGGCGGATGCGAGCGCGTCGTCGATCGCCTGCGCCTGGCCGGCAAGCGTGCGCAAGCCTGCGAGGTTGTCCTCGACTTCGGCGAACGCGGCCAGCACGCTCTGCCGGTAGATTGCCGTCGCCTCTTCCAGCGCCGCTTCCGAACGTACGATGTTGGCGCGGTTGCGGCCGCCGTCGATCACCGGCAGCGACAGCAGCGCGCCGATCACCCAGCTACGGCTGCTCCACTGGAACACATCGGCCAGCTCGGTCGATTCGCCGCCTCCGGCGGCGGTCAGGCGCAGCGCCGGGAACATCGCCGAACGGGCGACGCCAATGCGGGCGTTCGCCGCGATCATCGTGCGCTGCGCGGCGCTGATGTCGGGACGCCGCTCCAGCAGCGCCGAAGGCAATCCGGCCGGGATCGACGGCAGCAGGCTGGCGGTGAGCAAGGGATTGCTGCCCGCGCTGAAGGATGAGGCGGGGCGGCCCAGCAGCACCGCCAGCGCATGTTCCAGCTGCGCGCGCTGCCGTTCCAGCGCGATCGCTTCCGAGCGCGTGGTCGACAACTCGGTCTTCGAGCGCGCCAGGTCCAGTTCGCCGAGGTCGCCGAGGTCGTAGCGTCGCTGGTTGATCCGCACGTTTTCCTCGCGCAGGCGCACCGTCTCGTTCAGGAACGCGAGCTCGGCATCGGCGGCGCGCAGCCGGAAGTAGACCTGCGCAACATCCGCCTGCAGCGCCAGCAACACCGACCGTGTCGTGGCTTCGCTGGCTGCGGCATCCGCCTGTGCCGCGCTGACGTTGTTGGCCACGCGACCGAACAGGTCCACCTCGTAGCTCGCCGTCAGGCGCACCTGGTTCGCCGTGGCCGGCGACACCCGCGTGCCTTCCGGCAGGCCGAGCGCCAGCGGCGAGGAGCGGCCGCGCTGCACGCCGGCCTCCACGCCGACCTGCGGAACGCGGTCGGCCTCGACGATGCCGGCAATCGCCCGCGCCTGCTTCATGCGCGCCACCGCCGCGGCGAGGCCCGGGTTGCCCGCTGTCGCCTCGTCGACCAGCCGGTCCAGCGTACTGTCGTTGAATGCCTTCCACCACTGGCCGCGCTCCTGCGCCTCCGCAGGCTGCGCCGCCTTCCAGCGGCCCTGCTCTTCCTTCCATGCGGCCGGCAGGTCGATATCGGGCGCGCGCAGCTCGGGGGCCGCGCAGCCGGCCAGGACCAGGGCCGCAAGCAGCGGCGTGGCCAGTTTCATCACACTCGTTTTTTTCATGTTGTCTTCCCTGCCTGTCGATTACGCAATGCGCGGCGTTTCGGTGTCCGCATCGGAAGCGGCCGGAGCCGCCTTCCGCTTCTCAAAACGCTGCGCAAAGCCGCGCAGCAGCACATAGAACACCGGCGTCAGGAACAGCCCGAACAGCGTCACGCCCAGCATCCCGGCAAACACCGCGATGCCCATTGCCTGCCGCATCTCGGCGCCTGCGCCGGACGAGAACACCAGCGGCACCACGCCCATGATGAAAGCGATCGAGGTCATCAGGATCGGACGAAGACGCAGCCGGCAGGCTTCCAGCGCCGCGTCCACCACGCTGCGGCCATGGTCTTCCAGCTCGCGGGCGAACTCGACGATCAGGATCGCGTTCTTCGACGCCAGGCCGACCAGCACGAACAGCGCAATCTGGGTGAAGATGTTGTTGTCCCCGCCGGTCAGCTTGACGCCGATCAGCGCGCACAGGATCGACATCGGCACGATCAGGATCACCGCCAGCGGCAGCGTCCAGCTCTCGTACTGCGCCGCCAGCACCAGGAACACTAGCAGCACGCACAGCGGGAACACGATCACCATCGTATTGCCGGCCAGGATCTCCTGGTAGGTGAGGTCGGTCCACTCGTAGGTGATCCCCTTCGGCAGCACTTCCTTCGCAATGCGTTCCATCGCCGCCTGCGCCTGGCCGGACGACACGCCCGGTGCCGCGGCGCCGTTGATGTCGGCGGAGACATAGGCGTTATAGCGCTGCACCCGGTCCGGGCCGTAACTGTCCTTCACCCGCATCAGCGACGACAGCGGGATCATCTCTCCCTTGCTGTTGCGTACCTTCAGCTGCGCGATATCGTCCGCATGCGAGCGGTACGGCGCATCCGCCTGCACCTTGACCTGGTAGGTGCGGCCGAACTGGTTGAAGTCGTTCACATACAGCGAGCCGAGATTGATCTGCAGCGTCTGGTAGATGGTCGACAGCGGCACGCCGAGCTGCTTGGCCTTGGTGCGGTCCACATCCGCGAACAGCTGCGGCACGTTGATCTGGTAGCTCGAGAAAACCCCTGCCAGTTCCGGCGTCTGCCATGCCTTCATCTGCAGCGCCTGCACCGCCTTGTACAGCTCGTCGTAGCCGAGGTTGGCGCGGTCCTCCACCATCAGCTTGAAGCCGCCGATGGTGCCCAGGCCGTTCACCGGTGGCGGCGGGAACACCATGATGAAGGCGTCCTCGATCCCGCCCAGCTTGGCGTTGATCTGCTGCGCGATGGCCGGCCCCGACAGTTCCGCCGAGCCACGCTTGTCGAACGCGTCGAGACCGAAGAACACGATGCCGGCGTTGGGGGCATTGGTGAAGCCGTTGATCGACAGGCCGGGGAAGGCAATCGAGTCCTTCACGCCGGGCACCGACTTCGCGATGTCGGACATGCGGCGGATCACTCTCTCCGTGCGGTCCAGCGATGCGGCGTCCGGCAGTTGTGCGAAGCCCACCAGGTACTGCTTGTCCTGGCCCGGCACGAAGCCGCTCGGCACCGCCTTGAACACGACCAGCGCGGCCACCGACAGCAGTGCGTAGACCGCCAGCGAAGCCGCCTTGCGGTTCAATACCATCTTCACGCCGCGTTCATAGCGATGCGACGCACGGCCGAACGTCCGGTTGAACCAGCCGAAGAACCGGCCGAACACCTTGTCCATGCCGCGGGTCAACGCATCCTTGGGCGCATCCGCCGGCTTCAGCAGGGCCGCGGCCAGGGCCGGCGACAGCGTCAGCGAGTTGAACGCGGAGATCACGGTCGAGATCGCAATGGTCAGCGCGAACTGCCGGTAGAACTGCCCGGACAGTCCGGACACGAAGGCGATCGGCACGAACACCGCGCACAGCACCAGCGCGATGGCGATGATCGGTCCGCTCACCTCCTTCATCGCCTGCACCGTGGCGTCGCGGGGCGACAGGCCGTTGTGGATGTTGCGCTCGACGTTTTCCACGACGACGATCGCGTCGTCGACCACGATGCCGATGGCCAGCACCAGTCCGAACAGCGACAGCGTGTTGATCGAAAAGCCGAAACCGAGCAGCACCGCGAAGGTACCCACGATGGATACCGGCACCGCCACCAGCGGAATGATGGACGCGCGCCAGGTCTGCAGGAACACGATCACCACCAGCACCACCAGCGCGATGGCCTCCAGCAGCGTCTTCACCACCGCCTTGATCGACTCGCGCACAAACTGGGTCGGGTCGTACACCACGTTGTATTCGACGCCCTCGGGGAAGTCCTGGCTCAACTCTTCCATCTTGGCGCGCACGTCGGCCGACAATTGCAGGGCATTCGACTGCGGCGCCTCGAAGACGCCGATGGCGGCGGCCGACTGGTTGTTCAGCAGCGAGCGCAGCGCATAGTCGGTGGATCCGAGTTCGACCCGGGCTACATCCCGCAGGCGCGTGACCGAACCGTCGTTGCCGGTGCGCACGATGATGTCGCCGAATTCTTCCTCCGTCTTCAGCCGGCCCTGCGCGTTCACCGTCAACTGGAATTCCGCATTCTTCGACGGCGAGCCGCCGATCACGCCGGCCGCCACCTGCACGTTCTGCTCGCGCACGGCCGCCACCACGTCGGAGGCGGTCATGCCGCGCGCGGCCACCTTCTGCGGGTCGAGCCAGATGCGCATCGCGTAGTCGCCCGCGCCGAACAGCTGCACCTCGCCCATGCCGGGGATGCGCGACAGCTGGTCCTTGATGTTGAGCACCGCGTAGTTGCGCAGGTAGACGTCGTCATAGCGGCCGTTGGGCGACGACAGGTGCACCACCATGGTCAGGTTGGGCGAGCTCTTGACCGCCGTGACGCCAATCTGCCGCACCTCTTCCGGCAGTCGCGGCAGCGCGCGCTGCACCCGGTTCTGCACCTGGGTCTCGGCCTGTTCGACGTTGGTGCCGATCTTGAAGGTGACGGTCAGCGCCAGCGCCCCGTCCGAGGTCGCCTGCGAGGACATGTACAGCATGTTCTCGACGCCGTTGATCTGCTCCTCCAGCGGCGCTGCGACGGTTTCGGCGATCACCTTGGGATTGGCGCCAGGGTACATCGCGCGCACCACCACCGAGGGCGGCACCACGTCCGGGTATTCGGACACCGGCAGCTTGAACAGCGCCAGCACGCCGGCGACGAAGATCAGGATCGACAGCACGGCCGCGAAGATCGGCCTGTCGATAAAAAATCGGGAGAAATTCATGATGGTTCTCTCTTGTTGCATTGCTTGGGCAACAGCCGGCCCTGCCCCTCTCGTGGAGGAACCGGGCCTTCATGTCGTACTGCTGGATAGATCGTTGAGCCTTGCGTCCCGCTCAGGACTTGGAAGCGGCACCGCCTGCCTCGGCCTTGGCCGGCTGGCTCGGATCGCTTTCCATCGGGACGACCTGGGCGGTCACCGGCGCCCCCGGCCTGACGCGCTGCAGCCCGTTGATGACGATCTTCTCGCCCGGCTTCAAGCCCTCGCGCACCACGCGCAGTCCGTCGACCACCGGCCCCAGGCGGACCGCCCGGTACTCGGCCTTGCCTTCGGCATTCACGACGTAGACGAACTTGCGGTCCTGGTCCGTGCCGACCGCGCGCTCGGCAATCAGCGCCGCCTTCTGCGGCGCGTCCTTGGCGCTGCCGGCCGCCAGCTGCACGCGGGCGAACAGGCCGGGCGCAAGTGCGTTGTCGGCGTTGCGGAAGGTGGCGCGCATGCGCACGCTGCCGGTGGCCGGGTCGACCCGGTTGTCGACGAACTCCAGCACGCCTTCATGCGGGAAGCCGGTCTCGTTGGCCAGGCCGATGCGCACCGTCACCGGCTTGCCGCTGCGCGCCTGGGCGCCGACGCGCAGGAAGCTGTCCTCGTCGCCGTCGAAGCTGGCATAGATCGGGTTGCTGGTGACGACCGATGTCAGCACGACGTTGCCGTCGACCAGGTTGCCGGCGGTGACTTCCGCCTTGCTCACGCGGCCGCTGATCGGCGCGTGCACGCGAGTGAAGCCAAGATCGAGGCGCGCCGCTTCATAGGCCGCCTGCGCCGCACGTGCATTCGCTTCCAGCTCCTTCACGCTGGACGCCTTCTCGTCGGCCTCGCGCTGCGCGATCGCCTTTTCCGCGACCAGCTTTTCTGCGCGCGCCAGCTCGGTCCTGGCCAGTGCGGCCCGCGCCTGGGCCGCGAGCGCGGCGGCCTCGGTGCGCCTGGCTTCCGCCTCGTACGGACGCGGATCGATCACGAACAGCACGTCGCCCTTCCTGACTTCGGCGCCCGGCTTGAAGTTGACCGAGGCGATGAAGCCCGAGACGCGGGGACGGATCTCGACGCGTTCCACGGCCTCGAGGCGGCCGGAGAATTCCTGGGTCTCCACCACGGGCTTTTCGATGACCTCGGCGGCGGTGATGGGAGGACCGCCGGCTGGCGCCTGCATTTCCTGCGCCGACGGCTGTCCGCATGCGGACAGAACGAGGGCGGCGGTGGCGGCCAGCGCCGCGGGGGCAATCATGGAGATCTTTTTCATGTTCTTCGCTTTCCAAAAAATGTCGTTTCCTGCAATTGCGTGATCCTGAAGCCTCCCACGACGGGAGAGTCAAGCCCTGTCCTTTCGCCGGGGCGCCGCAAGCGCCGCCAGGAAATCCGTCATTGCCGCCAGCGCGCTTTCCTTGCGCGCGCAGCAGCAGCGCGCATGCGGCTGGTCCAGCCCGACCGCCGGCAGGCGTTTCGCGACAACCGCGACGCCTGCCGCGCCGAGCCTGGCGCCGTAGGTCTCCGCCTCGTCCCGCAGCGGGTCGTCGTCCGCCGACAGGATCAGCGCCGGCGGCAGGTCCTTCATCCGGCTCGACTGCAGCGGATTCGCATACGGATGCGTGCGGTCCATCGCATGCGGCAGATAGCCGCGGTAGCCTGAGGCGCAGGCGTCGGCCGCACGCTCGGCCGCGCGGTCGTCGACCACGCTGCGCATCGAACAGCTGGTCAGGCCCGGATCGAGCATCGGCATCAACAGCATCTGTCCCGCCAGCCCCGGGGCGCCGCGGTCCCGCGCCATCAGCGCCGCCACCGCGGCGAGGTTGCCCCCCGCCTCGATCCCCGCGCTCACCAGCAGGCGGCCGGTCCAGCCGAGACGGCGGCGGTTGCGCGTGGCCCAGCGCAACACTGCATGGGCGTCCTCCACGGCGGCGGGAAACGGGCATACACTGGCAGTCGTGTAGCTCGCCCCGAGCACTGCCCAGCCGCTGCGCTGCGCCAGCAAATGCAGCAGCAGGTCAGCCTCCTCAAGCTCGCTGGCAATGAAGCCGCCTCCCGGGAAGAACACCACCAGCCCCTGGGCATTGCCCGGACCCGGCGAGAACAGGCGGGCTGCCAGCGGCGCCCGGTCGCCCTGCACGAACAAGGCCTGCCCTGCCGGCATGCCTTCGGTGGCTGGCTGGGTCGCCTGCATCGCATCGTTCTGTTCGCTGTTCATGGCATGCGCCGGTTCTGCTGGATGATGCGTCGCACTATAGCTTTGTTCTAGAATGTGAATAAACAGCAATAACCCGAATTTACTGTTCAAGAAGCTGAACAATCAAAAGAAGCGAGGCGGGAAATGGACAAGTTGCATGCGATGGAAGTGTTCGTGCAGGTGGTGGATGCGGGCGGATTCACCCGCGCGGCGGACAACATGAAGCTGCCGAAGGCAACCGTGTCGACCCTGATCAGCGGCCTGGAAGCCTCGCTTGCGGTGAAGCTGCTCAACCGCACCACCCGCCGCATCAGCCTGACCGCCGACGGCGCCGCCTATTACGAGCGCTGCCTGGCGATCCTCTCCGACGTGCGCGAGGCCGAGGAGACGCTGTCGCGGACGCGCGCGAGTCCGAGCGGTCGCCTGCGCGTGGACGTGCCAACCGGCCTCGGCCGTCACCTGATGATGCCGGCCCTGCCCGATTTCCTGCGGCGCTATCCGGACATCCAGGTCGAGCTCGGCTGCAGCGACCGCCCGGTAGACCTGATCGAGGAAGGCGTGGACTGCGTGGTGCGCGGGGGAGATCTTGCCGACTCCTCGCTGATCGCGCGCCGCGTCGCCTCGGTCCATTTCGTCACTTGCGCAGCCCCGTCCTATCTGGCGCTGCACGGCCGCCCCACGCATCCCAACGATCTGCTCAACCATCAGTGCGTCAACTATTTCTCGGCCAAGAGCGGCAAGATCATCGAGTGGGATTTCGCCCGCGGCGACGAGCGCGTCAGGATCAAGGTGCCGGGACGGCTCGCGGTCAACGACTCGGATGCCTACATGGGCGCGGCGCTGGCCGGTCTCGGCGTGGCGCAGATGGCTGCCGCCAACCTGTGCCCCTACCTGCAGTCGGGGCAGCTGGAGCTGGTGCTGGAAGACTGGTGCGTGGACCCGCTGCCGCTGCACGTGCTGTATCCGCAGAACCGCCATCTCTCGGCCAAGGTGCGTGTCTTCGTCGAGTGGGTGGCCGAGATGCTGGCCGATCATCCCGCGATGCAGATCCGGGGCGGCAACTGCCCGCTGCAGGAGGAGGCGCTGCGTGCGAAAACCCCGGCCCTGGCGATGGACCCGGCAAAAGTAAAAGCGCCCGCATTGGCGGGCACTGGGAAGGTCATCGGGACGGCGCGCCCCGCGGGGCACGCCGGCTGAATCAGGCGGCGGGAGCGGCGACGGCTGCGGTCGCGGCGGCGGCGGCTGCAGCGGCCGCTTCGTTGGCTGCGCGCTTCTTGGCGGCGTCTGCATTCTTGGCGCGCACGCGGGACGGCGGCAGGCGACGCAGGGTGCGCAGCGACTGCAGGTCGTGCACCACGATTGCGCGCTGGTCTACCGAGATCAGGCCGATCGCGTTGAACGCCGAGAAGGTGCGGCTCACGGTCTCCAGCGTCAGGCCCAGGTAGTTGCCGATTTCCTGACGGGTCATGCGCAGGTTGAACTGGGTGCCGGAGTAGCCCATGTCGGTGAAGCGCTCGGAGAGGAACACCAGGAAGCGGGCAACGCGCGCTTCGGCGCTCAGCGAGCCGAGGGTGCTGATCATTGCCTGTTCGCGCACCAGTTCGCGGCTCATCACGGCATAGATGGCCGCTTCGAGTTCGGCGTTGGTGCGGCCGAGGCCGGAGAAGATCTTGAACGGCACCAGGATCACGTCGCAGTTGGTCAGGGCAACGGTCTCGGTGGAGTACTGCTTGCGGTGGATGCCGTCGATGCCGAACATGTCGCCCTTCATCGGGAAGCCGAGGACCTGTTCATTGCCGAGCTCGTCGATCATCACGGTCTTCAGGAAGCCGGAGTTCACGATGTACAGCATGTCGAACGGCTGGCCGATGGTGTGGATACGCTGACCTGCCTTGAACTGCATGTGCTGGAACTGGTAGTCGTCGTTCTGGACACGCGCCTGGATGCGGAGCAGGTCGCACACTTCCTTCAGGTTGGACCAGAGTTTTGCCTGTCGTTGCCATGCTGCGCCGGCCGGGGACGGGGTGGCCAGGGACATCGAACCGGAACGGAGATCGGAGAGTTGCGAAGTCAGCATTGTGTTCACCTTGTTTTCGATAATTGTGGGATTTCGGTTCATCGCAAGAACTCTTTGCGACTGGGCAATCAGTGGTTTGAATTATGTCGATTTGACCAATTGCGCGAAATCAGCGTATGGATGAAATGCAGTGTCGGTGAACACATCCAGTGCTTCGGATTTTTCCTACAACTTTAGCTGTAAGGAAATGTTGCAGGTGGTAACGAATTCAAAGGAGGAAGAGGAGAAACGTCCTCCAACGGCCTCGCGACGGGCTCGCTGAAGGTAGGGATTTTCCGAAGGACATCGTATCGACGGATACGGCGTCTCACAGCCGTCAACGCCGAATGTCCGATCAGGAAGGCGCCGCCTCGCCCGCGGCCGACACCTGGCGGTGCTGCCTGGCGATCTTGATGACGGCGTTGCGAATGGTGGCCAGTACGGTGCCGCCGTTGAAAGGCTTGACGACGAAACCCTGGACTCCCAGGTCCAGCGCCTTCTGGACGGCGGTCGCGTCGAGCTTGCCGGAGACCAGGAACAGCAGGGCCTTCGGCAACTGGGCATGGATCCATGCGAGTTTTTCGAAGCCTTCGTCATCGGGATTGCCGATGTCGATGCAGACCAGTTGCGGCTGCAGCTTCACCATGTTCGTCATGCCGGCCGAGCTGGTGTTCGCGCCGCCGACGACCTCGAACCCGCCGCTGTCCAGGACGGATGTGAGCAGATTCCGCGAGATCGCGTTGGCATCGATGACGACGACTTTCAGCATTCCGTTTCCTTTGACCGCGGCGTCCGTCCGCTCGACAGGCATATTATTGCATTTGAGCATTAAATGCAGGCGCCGGCAAGCCGCCCCGTTGCCGCGGCGCGTCTCAGGGCTCGATCGCGATCCCCGTCACCGGTTCGCCGTTGCCGATGGTGCCAAGCAGTGCCGCCTTGCCGGTCGACAGGTCGACCTGGTACCACAGCGTGCCGCCGGTGCCGACCGTCGCCGCATAGGCTGCGCCGGACACGTCCGCGATGTCGAACGAGGCGCGCTGGAACGGTGGCACCTCGAGCTTGCCTACCGTGTACAACTGCCCGGTGTTCGGCGACACCACCGGCGTCGCCCCTTCGCGCGATCCCTGGGTCACCAGGGTGCCGCGGGCGGCATCGATGGCAAAGTTGGTGGTGAGCTTCTCGTCCTGCTTGTTGTAGGTGTAGGCGGCGGCCACCAGCGCCGGCGTCTGGCCCGCGTTCGGGTCGCCGGCGGCGTAGGCCAGCTTGCCGTCGCCCTGCACGCCTGGCGCGGCCAGGTCACCGTCGACCATCGCTCCCGTGTCCGGATGCAGCCGCAGGTTGGCGCCGGCATTGCTGACGACGCGGATGCGATCGACGGTGGGATTGAAGTCGATGCCGAAATCGGTGCCGGGCAATGGGGCCCCGGGCGTACCGCTGCCGACCTGGCTCGCCCTGCCGGTCGCGGGATCCACCAGGTACACGCGGGCGCTGCGGGTGACGAGATAGAGCTTGCCGCGCGCGACCCGGAAATCGATGCCGGCCACGGCGTCCCCTGCCTCGAGGCCACTGAGGCGGGCCTGCGTAAGCAGCTTTTTCGGCTGGCCCGCATTGAAGCTGACCAGCTGGTTGGAGGCGGTGACCGCGTACACGGTTTCCCGGCGAGGCGTGTTCTCGGCGGTCTTGAAGCTGGCGCATGCGGCCAGGGCGCCGAGCATCGAAAGCGCGATCAGGGGGCGGGCGATCCGCACCGATGCGGACAGATAGTTGGATGACATGGCGGACTCCGGCAGGCAGGACGATTGGGGCACGATAGCACGCGGCCCGGTCGCCTGCAGGACGGCAGGCGCAACTGGCGGGAAGGCAGCCCATTGCATAGAATGAAGCGACCTCCACTGTTCCCATACCCCGCCATGCGCCGCTCCGCCATCCGTCTCGCGCTTGCCTTCTCGCTCGCCTCCGTCCTGTTGCCGGCTGCCTCGCGCGTCCAGGCCCAGGATGCCTGTCCTTCGCTGCTGAACCAGAAGTTCAAGCGCCTGCAGGACGAGGCGCCCCAGGATCTTTGCCAGTACGCCGGACGCGTGCTCCTGGTCGTCAATACCGCCAGCTACTGCGGCTTCACCAGCCAGTACGAAGGGCTGGAGGCGCTGCATGCGAGATACCAGCCGCGCGGGCTGACCGTGCTCGGCTTTCCCTCGAACGACTTCGGCAACCAGGAGCCGGGCGACAGCAAGCAGATCGCGGACTTCTGCTTCAACACCTACGGCGTCAAGTTCCCGATGTTCGCCAAGAGCACCGTCGCCGGCAAGGAAGCCAACCCGCTGTACACGGAACTGGCGCGACAGACCGGGAGCGCGCCGCGCTGGAACTTCCACAAATACCTGGTGGACCGTCGGGGCAAGGTGGTGGGCGCCTACGGCAGCCGGGTCGCACCGGACGACGCCAGGCTGGTCGCCGAGATAGAAAGGCTGCTGGCGGAGAAGCGCTGAAGGCACCCGCAGAAGTTTGCGAAAAAGAAATTGCAGGACGCGCAACACAGGCTATCATGCAGCCGTTCCCGTCGATCCCGGGTTCCCGTTACCGTTCCCGTCTAGGAGGCAAGCATGTATCGCAACATTCTGGTGGCCTATAACGGCACCCCCGAAAGCCGCGTCGCCCTGCAGGAATGCATCCGGCTCGCTCCCGGACCGGCAGCGCAGATCCATCTGCTGGCGGTCGTCACGCCGGTGCCCATCGTGCTGGCGGGCGAGTTCGTGGCGGCGGTGCCTACGGTGGACGAGGAACAGGCCGAGCGCGACGCCATGTCGCAGGTCCTGGAAGCCGGGCGCAAGATGTTGTCCGATGCCGGGCTGAGCGTCAGCACCCATCTCGAAGTGGGCGAACCGGTCAACGTGATCGCCGACTTGTCCGGCCGCCTCGGCTGCGAACTGGTCATCGTCGGCCATTCGCGCCAGAAGCCTTTTGCGCTGCGCTGGTGGCGCGGCTCCACCGACTCCCTGCTGGCCGACAAGGTGCGGTGCAGCCTGCTCGTCGCGGCCGAGGTGAAGCAGGGCTGAACGCGCCCGGCTAGAGGAAGCGGTCGAGGATCTTGCGACTGCCCGGGTCCAGCGCCTGGGTGTCGCGGATCAGGTATTGCACGCCGTGGGTGTCGGCGATCAGCAGCGTGGCTTCCGCCACGCGCCGGATATCTTCCTCGCCCTTCAGCACCAGGACGGCCCGGCCACGGTCCGTATCGACCTCCCAGGAACTCGGCACCGCAAAGGTGGAGACGCTGCGGATGCGGTGGATCTCGGGCAGGAACTCGCGGTTCTTCAGCTCTTCCTCGACCAGCGCGCGGACCGGTGCGGGCAGGTCCGCCAGGCGATCGACCCAGGCCAGCTCATGGCCATCGGCATCCACCAGCGAAATCCCCTCCTCGGGCGCGGCGATCGGAAACGCGCGCACCGGCACCACGCCTTCATGCGTGCCGGCGGCATCGGTCAGCACCAGCTTGCCGAATGCATCGCGGGTCAGGGTGAAACCATTCATGCCGGGTCCTCCTCCAGTGCGGCAAGCGCATCGTTCTCCGCCTGCCGCTGTTGCGCCTGGTACAGGCGGAAGTAGTGGCCGCCGCGGGCCAGCAGCTCCTCGTGCTTGCCGACCTCGACGATCTGGCCCTTGTCCAGCACCACCAGGCGGTCGGCCTGGCGCAGGGTGGACAGGCGGTGGGCGATGGCGATGGTGGTGCGGCCGCGCACCAGGTTGTCGAGTGCCTTCTGGATCTCCTTTTCGGTCGTGGTGTCGACCGAGGAGGTGGCTTCGTCGAGGATCAGCAGCTGCGGATCGATCAGCAGCGCCCGGGCGATCGAGATGCGCTGGCGCTCGCCGCCGGACAGGGTCTGGCCGCGCTCGCCGACCATCGAGTCGTAGCCGTGCGGCAGGCGCAGGATGAACTCGTGGGCATTGGCCGCGCGGGCAGCGGCGATGATCTCCTCGCGCGTGGCGTTCGGCTTGCCGTAGGCGATGTTGTCGGCGATGGTGCCGAAGAACAGGAACGGTTCCTGCAGCACCAGCCCGATGTGGCGGCGGTATTCCGCCACCGGCAGCGAGCGGATGTCGACGCCATCCACCAGGATGGCGCCGTCCGAGACATCGTAGAAGCGGCAGATCAGGTTGACCAGCGTGCTCTTGCCCGAGCCGCTGTGGCCGACCAGGCCGATCATTTCTCCCGGTCGTATCGACAGGTCGACGTTGCGCAGCACGGCGCGGTTGCCGTAGCGGAAACCGATGCCGCGGATGTCGATGCGGCCTTCAATCGTCGGCAGATGCACCGGCCTCTGCGTCTCCGGCACGCTGGACACGTGGTCGAGAATGTCGAAGATGCGCTTGGCGCCGGCGGCGGCCTTCTGCGTCACCGAGACGATCCGGCTCATCGAGTCGAGACGGGTATAGAAGCGGCCGATGTACGCGAGGAAGGCGGTCAGCACGCCGACCGTGATGTCGCCTTTCGACACCTGCCAGATGCCGACCGCCCACACCACCAGCAGCCCGATCTCGGTCAGGAAGGTGACGGTGGGCGAGAACAGCGACCATACCTTGTTGACGCGGTCGTTGATCACCAGGTTGTGGCGGTTGGCCTCGCGGAAGCGCGCCGCCTCCCGCTTCTCCTGGGCGAAGGCCTTCACGACGCGGATGCCGGGAATGGTGTCGGCGAGCACGTTGGTGACCTCGCCCCAGACGCGGTCGATCTTCTCGAAGCCGTGCCGCAGGCGGTCCCGTACCGCATGGATCATCCAGGCGATCACCGGCAGCGGCAGCAGCGTCACCAGCGCCAGCCAGGGATTGATCGAGAACAGGATGATCGCGGTCATCGTGATCATCAGCACGTCGGTGGCGAAGTCGAGCAGGTGCAGCGACAGGAACACGCAGATGCGGTCGGTCTCCGAGCCGATGCGCGCCATCAGGTCGCCGGTGCGGCGCCCGCCGAAGTATTCCAGCGACAGACGCAGCAGATGTTCGAAGGTGGTGGTGCGCAGGTCGGCGCCGATCCGCTCCGACACCAGGGCCAGGATGTAGGTGCGCGCCCAGCCGAGCACCCAGGCCAGCAGCGCCGCGCCAAACAGCCCCGACAGGTAAAGTGCGACCAGCCCCTTGTCGATCTGCTGGCCGTTCTGATACGGGATCAGCACGTTGTCCATCAGCGGCATCGACAGGTAGGGCGGCACCATGGTCGCCGCGGTCGAGGCCAGCGTCAGCAGGAAGCCGGCCAGCAGCTGGCCCTTGTACGGCCGCGCAAAGCGCCACAACCGGAACAGGGTCCAGGTCGAAGGCGGGGTGTGAATCTCCCGCGTGCAGACCGGGCAGTCCTCCTGGTCGTCCGGCATCGGCGCCTTGCAGCTCGGGCAGAGCGCCTGCTCGGGCTCCTGCCAGGGCTGGCCGCTGACGGCGGCGTCGCGCTGCCGGTTGAAGTGCTCGATCAGGCGCAGCGCGTCCGGATTGTGGCCGAGGGTGTAGCGCCAGCGGGCCAGCCGTGCCTGTGCGTCGAGCAGCTCCAGCGTGCCGACACCGGCATGGTCGTGATGGCCGAGACGCAGGTCGGCGTGGTACGGCCATTCCTGCCAGGCGTCGCCACCGGGCGCCCTGACCAGCAGGCGGCGGTCGGTGACGACGGCGACGCCGGCGCCGAAGCGCAGCGCGCGGTCGAGGTCGAGCTCGACCGCGGCGAGGGCCAGTTCATCGGCGGCGAGGCGCGCCTGCACATCGTGCTGCCAGCGCGCAGGAACGGCATGCCGGGACGCCGGCACGGCGGGAAAATCAGTGTTCATCGAGGTTCAAGAGGGAGGCAGACGCACGTTCGCGTTTGCAGAATGTAAATTGTGTTGATGGGCAGTACAGGTAAACGCTAAAGAAACGCGCGGGTGTGGCGGCAAGTTTACCGAGCGGCGATAATGTTATTTGCCGGTGTCCCATTGTGCACGATAATTTTTTCCCCCGTTACGTAAACCTGCGTCCGCGAAAAGCGTTATTTCCGAGCACGGCCCGAGAAAGCAGAACGCCGAACGGCCCTTTTCCTTCAGCCTCTCGTATTAAATGAACAACAAAACCATTGAGATCATCAATGTGATGTCCCTGCGCGGTCCGAACATCTGGACCTACCGCCCCGCCATCGAGGCCTGGGTCGACATTGGCGATCTCGAGGATTCGCCCTCCAATACCATCCCGGGTTTCTATGAACGCCTCACCGCCTGGCTGCCCGGCCTGGAAGAGCACCACTGCGGCGTCGGCGAGCGCGGCGGCTTCCTGCAGCGGCTGCGCGAAGGCACCTGGCCGGCCCACATCATGGAACACGTGATGATCGAACTGCAGAACCTGGCCGGCGTGCAGACCGGGTTCGGCAAGGCGCGCAGCACCAGCAAGCGCGGCCTCTACAAGCTGGTGGTGCGGGCCCGCTACGAACCGGTGAGCCGTCTGGCCCTGCAGGCCGCGCGCGACATTGTGATGGCGGCCATCGAGGATCGGCCGTATGACGTCGTGGCGATGGTGCAGCAGCTGACCGACCTCGCCGAGGACGTGGGCCTCGGCCCGAGCACCGCCAACATCGTCGACGCCGCCGTCGAACGCCGCATCCCCTCCCTGCGCCTCAACGAGGGCAACCTGGTGCAGCTCGGCTACGGCGCGCGTTCGCGGCGCATCTGGACCGCGGAGACCGACCAGACCAGCGCCATCTCCGAAAGCATCTCCAGCGACAAGGACCTGACCAAGCGCCTGCTGCAGTCGTGCGGCGTGCCGGTACCCGAGGGGCGCGTCGTCAGCAGCCCGGAGGATGCATGGGACGCGGCACAGGACATTGGCATCCCGGTGGTGGTCAAGCCGTCCGACGCCAACCACGGCCGCGGCGTCTCGACCGACCTGACCACCCGGGAGCAGGTGGAGGCAGCCTACGCGCTGGCCGACGAGGAAGGCAGCGACGTCATCGTCGAACGCTTCATCCGCGGCAACGAGCACCGGCTGCTGGTCGTCGGCGGCAAGCTGGTCGCGGCGGCGAAGGGCGAGATCGCGACGGTCACCGGCGACGGCGTCTCCCACATCACCGCGCTCATCGAGTCGCAGATCAACACCGACCCGCGCCGCGGCGACCTGGAGGAATTCCCGCTCAACCGCATCACCTATGAAGAGGACCCCACCGTGCTGCTGGTGCTGGAACGCCAGGGCTTCGGGCCGGACTCGGTGCCGCCGAAGGGCAAGGTGGTACTGGTGCAGCGCCATGGCAACGTCGCCTTCGACTGCACCGACGAGGTGCACCCGGAAGTGGCCGCAGCGGCCTCGCTGGCCGCGCGGATCGTCGGCCTGGACATTGCCGGCGTCGACCTGGTGGCGGAAGACATCTCGCGGCCGCTGGAGGAGCAGGGCGGCGCCATCGTCGAAGTCAATGCCGGGCCCGGCCTGCTGATGCACCTGAAGCCCGCCACCGGCAAGCCGCGCAATGTCGGCCAGGCGATCGTCGGACACCTGTTCCCCAATGAAGAGGACGGCCGCATTCCCGTTGTCGGCGTCAGCGGCAGCCGGGGCAAGACCCTGGTTGCGCGCCTGGCGGGACTGATGCTGAAGCTGCACGGGCACAATACCGCCGTGGCCTGCAGCGACGGCCTGTTCCTCGACCAGCGGCTGATGGACGGCAAGGACGCTGCGACCTGGGCGGCAGGCCACCGGGTGCTGGTCAACCGCGCGGTGCAGGCGGCCGTGTTCGAGCACAGCTTCCGTCGCATCGTGACCGAAGGCATTGCCTACGACCGCTGCCATGTGGGCGTGGTCACCAATATCGACGACGACGCGAGCCTGCCGGACCTCTACCTCGAAGATGCCGACGAAATGGTGAAAGTCGCACGCACCCAGGTGGACATCGTGCTGCCCGAAGGCGCCGCCGTGCTCAATGCGGACGATGCGAGGGTGGCCGCGATGGCCGAACTGTGCGACGGCGCGGTGATCTTCTTCGCACGCTCGCCGGATGCCGCGCCGCTGGCCGCGCACCGCGCCGCGGGTGGACGGGCAGTGTTCCTGCGCGGGGATGAACTTGTGCTCGCCGACGGCGCCGACGAAACCGTGCTGACGCGCCTGTCGTCGCTGGCCCTGCCGGGACTCGCGGACCGGCCGCACCTGGCCGACAACATACTGGCCGCCGCAGGCACCGGTTGTGCGCTCGGCATCGCGCAGGACGTGATCCTGGCGGCGATCGAGACCTTCGACTACGACGTCGCCCGCTAAGCGAGAACCAGCCACGATGCAATTGCCGGCCGCGCACGCGTCGCGGCCGTGAAACCAAGGAAACAACAGATGGAAATTTCGCGAATCCGCGCGCTGCGCGGCCCCAACCTGTGGAGCCGCCATACCTCGATCGAGGCAGTCATCTCCTGCACCGAGGCAGAGCGTGACATCAGCAGCCTGGCCGGCTTCGAGCAGCGCCTGCGCCGCCGCTTCCCGGAGATCAAGTTCCAGGAGCCGGCCGGCGTCGATGTGCCGATCTCGCTCGCCCACGCGATGGAGGCGGCAGCGCTGTGCCTGCAGGCGCAGGCGGGCTGCCCGGTCACCTTCAGCCTGGCGGTGCACACGGTGGAAACCGGCACCTACCAGGTGGTGGTCGAGTACACCGAGGAGGACGTCGGCCGCCTCGCGTTCGACCTCGCCGAGGCGCTGTGCCGCAGCGCGCTCGACGATACGCCGTTCGACCTCGACGCCGCACTCGCGAAACTGCGCGAACTCGACGAGGACATCCGCCTCGGGCCGAGCACCGGCGCCATCGTGCAGGCCGCCCTGGCGCGCGGCATCCCCTACCGTCGCCTGACCGAGGGCAGCATGGTCCAGTTCGGCTGGGGCAGCCGCCAGCGCCGCATCCAGGCCGCCGAGACCAGCCGCACCAGTGCGATTGCGGAGTCGATCGCGCAGGACAAGGAACTGACCAAGATGCTGTTGCATGCGGCCGGCGTGCCGGTGCCCGTCGGCCGTTCCGTGACCGACCCGGAAGACGCCTGGAAGGCTGCCTGCGAGATCGACGGCCCGGTGGTGATCAAGCCGCGTGACGGCAACCAGGGCAAGGGCGTGGCGGTCAATATCCGCACCCGCGACGAAGTGCTGGCGGCATTCGCTGTCGCGTCCGCGATCAGTCCCGACGTGATCGTCGAACGCTACATCAGCGGCCACGATTATCGCCTGCTGGTGGTTGGCAACCAGCTGGTCGCGGCCGCGCGCCGCGCGCCACCCCAGGTGATTGGCGATGGCGTGCACACCATTGCCCAGCTCATCGAGGAAGTCAACAAGGACCCCCGCCGCGGCGATGGCCACGCGACCTCCCTGACCAAGATCCGCGTCGACGATATCGCGCGCGCGGTGCTGGCCAAACAGGGCTATGACACGGGCAGCGTTCCGCCCAAGGGCGCGCTGGTGGTCCTGCGCAACAATGCCAACCTGAGCACCGGCGGCACCGCCACCGACGTCACCGAGGACGTGCACCCCGACATGGCCGCACGCGCGGTGGAGGCGGCGCAGATGGTCGGCCTCGACATCTGCGGCGTGGATGCGGTGTGCGAGACGGTGCTCAAGCCCTTCGAGGAACAGGGCGGCGGCATCGTCGAGGTCAACGCCGCGCCCGGCCTGCGCATGCACCTGCAGCCGTCGTTCGGCAAGGGCCGGCCGGTCGGTGAAGCGATCATCGGCTCGATGTTCGCGGAAGGCGACAACGGACGCATCCCGCTGGTGGCGGTGGCCGGCACCAACGGCAAGACCACCACGGTGCGGCTGATTGCGCACATCCTCGCGGGCAACGGCCACCGGGTCGGCATGACCGGCACCGATGGCGTCTACATCGGCGGCAAGCGCATCGACACCGGCGACTGCAGCGGTCCGCGCAGCGCGCGCAACGTGCTGATGCATCCCGACGTCGACGCAGCGGTATTCGAAACCGCGCGCGGCGGCGTGCTGCGTGAAGGCCTGGGCTTCGATCGCTGCGACGTCGCGGTGGTGACCAACATCGGCGCCGGCGACCATCTCGGCCTGAACTACATCACCACCGTGGACGAGCTCGCGGTGGTCAAGCGCGTGATCGTGCAGAACGTCGCGCCGTCCGGCTGCGCGGTACTGAACGCGGCCGATCCGATGGTCGCCAAGATGGCTTCGGTATGCCCGGGTTCGGTGACGTTCTTCGCCGCCGACGTCCATCATCCGGTGATGACCGCCCATCGCGCGCAGGGCCGGCGCGTGGTATTCGTCGACCGTGGGGTCGTGGTGGCGGCGGAGGGCCGCAACAGCGAGCGCTTCGAACTGGCGGACATTCCCCTGACGCGCAACGGCACCATCGGCTTCCAGGTCGAGAACGTGATGGCGGCGATCGGCGCGGCCTGGGGCCTCGGCCTCCCCTGGGACAAGGTGCGTGCGGCGCTGAAGACCTTCGTCAGCGACGCGCAGAGCGCACCCGGCCGCTTCAACCTCTTCTCCTACAAGGGCGCGACCCTGATCGCCGACTACGGCCACAACCCGGATGCGATCCAGGCACTGGTCGGTGCGATCGACAGCATGCCGGCGCGCAGCCGTTCGGTCGTGATCAGCGCCGCCGGCGACCGCCGCGACATCGACATCCGCCGCCAGTCCGAAATCCTCGGCGATGCGTTCGACCGCATCGTCCTGTACGAAGACCAGTGCCAGCGCGGCCGCGAGGATGGCGAAGTGATCGCACTGCTGCGCGACGGCCTGGCGAATGCGCGCCGGGCGAAGGCGGTGAAGGAAGTGCGCGGTGAATTCGTCGCCATCGACACCGCGCTGGCCGAGCTCAACGAGGGCGACCTGTGCCTGATCCTGATCGACCAGGTCGACGAGGCGCTCGCCTACATCGGCAAGCTTGCAGACGGATAACGCGAACTGACAGGCCGACGACGGCTGCCGGACTCCCCGGCGGCCGTCGCTCCCGTTCTGCCGGCTGCCGTGCGCGCATCCGGACTGCGGTCCGGCCGCGGGCAGTTTGCTGATCCAGGTCAGACAAGCGGCGCTCCCCTGCCCTTACCTCTCCGGCCGCGCGGCCTATACTGACATCGGGACGGCACCTGCTGCAGGCCGCTTGCTCCCTGCTCCCTACAGGCACGCCTGCCCTCGCAACCCGCCCCGATCCGACCGGCGACGGAGGCGAACATGAGACACCGCGTGTACTACCTGCTCCCCGATCTCGACAGCGCGCGCAAGGCAATGGACGAGCTGCTGCTGAGCCGCATCGAGGCAAGGCACATCCGCTTCATGACCAATGGCAAGCGCATGCCGGACGACATGCCGGAAGCGACCGTCTTCCAGAAAACCGACATCATCCACGGCGCGGGCCTCGGCATGATCGCCGGCGGCCTGCTGGGCATGGCCCTGGGCGCGGCGATCGTGCTTTACTTCGATGTCGGACAGGCCGGCATGCAGGCGGCGGTCGTCGTCATCGCGACGCTGTGCGGCTTGCTGTTCGGCGGCTGGGCCGCCAGCCTGGCGGCGGCAGCGATCCCGAACACCCGCTTCGCGCCTTCTACCCCGAGCTGGAGCAGGGACGGATCCTGCTGCTGGCGGACCTGCCGGCGCGCCGCGTCTCCGAGATAGAAAAGTTGCTGGCGGCGCGGCACCCGGGGATGCGTTTTGCCGGCGAAGAGCCGAACCTGCCGATATTCCCCTGACCGAAGGAGGGCGCCATGGACATGCATTTGCACGGGCGGCAATGGATCCCGGGCTCGCCCGACTGGGCGGCCGCCGCCATCGGCGGGTTCATCGCGGGAGCGGTGCTGATGGTGATCGAGCTGCTGTGGTCGGCCGGGAACAGTGCGTCCTCGACCTGGACCGCATCGCACATGGTCGCCGGCATCGCAATGGGCGCCGACGTAGCGGGAGGCACCGGCTTCGACGTGGTCGTGGTGGCGGTTGCGCTGGTCACGCATTACGTGCTGGGCATCGTGTTCGGCCTGATCCTGGCGGCCTTCATGGCGCCATTTCATCTCGACGCGAGCATCGGCATGACGCTTGCGACCGGCGCCGTGGCCGGGGTGCTGCTGTACCTGTTCAACTTCCACGGGATGACGCTGTTCTTCCCGTGGTTCGCAGCGATGCGCGGGGGATCGACCCTGCTGGCGCACATGATCTTCGGCATCGTCGCCGCCTGGATGTACCTGCAACTGGAAAGGCGGCCGCACTAGGCTGGCTGCGCGGGGGCCAAGCCCCCTGCCGCAGCCCCTACCGTGCCGGCTGCAACCGGATCAGCTGGCCGTCCGACGCGTCCGTGAGTACGTACAGCAGGCCGTCCGGGCCCTCCCGCACGTCGCGAATGCGCTGCTTCAGGTCCTCGAGCAGCTTCTCCTCCTGCACCACCTTGCCGTCCTTGAGGACGATGCGGTCGAGGTAGCGGAATTTCAGCGCGCCGACGAACAGGTTGCCCTGCCATTCCTTGCCGTAGCGGTCGCTGCGCAGGAAGGCCATGCCGGAGGGTGCGATCGACGGCGTCCAGTGATGCACGGGCTGCTCCATGCCCGGCTTTTCCGCCTCGCCGTCGCCGATCTTGGCGCCGCCGTAGTGCACGCCATGGCTGATCACCGGCCATCCGTAGTTCTTGCCGGCCTCGGGCCGGTTGACCTCGTCGCCGCCCTGGGCGCCATGCTCGTTGGTCCACACGCTGCCGTCGGGACCAAGGGCGGCGCCCTGCGAATTGCGGTGCCCATAGCTCCAGATCTCGGGCAGCGCGCCGCGCCGGCCGACGAAGGGGTTGTCCTTCGGTACGGAGCCGTCCTTGTTGATGCGGATGACCTTGCCGTGGTGGTTGTCCAGCTTCTGCGCGTCCTGCATGCGCTGGAAGCGGTCGCCCAGGGTGAGGAACAGCTTGCCGTCCCGGCTCTCCACGATGCGGCAGCCGAAGTGCGCGTCGCTTTCGAATTTCGGCTTCTGGCTGAACAGGACCTTCACCTGCTCGAGACGCCGCGCATCGTCCGACAGGCGCGCGGAGGCCAAGGCCGTGGAATTGCCGCCGCCGGACGCCGCCGGCTCGGAGAAGCAGAAATAGACGGTGCGGTTGCGCGCGAATCCACTGTCGGCCACCACGTCCAGCAGGCCGCCCTGGCCGCCCGCATCGATCTTCGGCAAGCCTTCCAGCGGCTTGCCCATGCTACCGTCCTGTGCCACCACCCGCATGCGTCCCGGCCGCTCGGTCACCAGCATCCTGCCCTCGTCGATGAAGGCCAGGCCCCAGGGGTGGTCAAGCTGGCGCGCAAGGATCTCGGGACGCACCGACTGGGCGAAGGCGGGGAGCGCGACCATCGCGCACAGGGGCAGGAGGGCATGCAGGGCAGCCCGGTTGTTCTTTTTTTTCATGTGGTTCCCTTGGTCTTGGCGGCGGCGGCAATTGCCGTGCGCCTATGCTAAGCGAAGTGCCGGGTGGGTGTCAGGGCGTCGATTCCGCGGGAGTCGGCCCCATGGGCCGCCTATGGCGGCGCGTCCTTGCGGGCGCCGCGCACCTTCAGCCCGGGGACGCCGGTGCACGCCGCACTCATTCCTTGCCCTTGCGCATGCCCTTGCCGGCGCTGCCGCCCTTGCTTTCCGACTGTTCCCGGTTCTTGCGGTCGATGTCGCCCGTCGCGTCATCGATCTTTGGATCGACATTGCCGGGCTTCTTCACGATTTCCTCGTTTCCGGTGCTCGGCGGCTCCACCGCCATGCCGCCGCCGCCGGGCGTCTTCATTCCCGGTTCGGCGGGGCGCTTGACGGATGACTCCGGACCGGACGGCAGCGGCACCTGCGCGTGCACCGGCACGCAGCAGGCCGCAAGCAGGAACAGGGCAGGCAGTTTCATGGTTCAGTGCAGCGGCGCTGCCGATGCGGTTTCGTTGCTCACGCTTTCGCGCGGTTCGCCGATCCGCGTCAGCTCCTGCTGCCGCGCGAGCATCTGCTGCGCGAGCTCGCGACGGGTCGGCTCGTCGAGGATCTTCAGCACCGCCGGGAACAAGTGTTCCTCTTCTTCCCGATGATGATGCTCGGTCTGTTCCTTGAGCACCTTGAATTTCGCCTCGAAGGATTTCTCGGTCGGATCGAGTTCGAGCAGGTCGGCCAGCAGGCGCTTGAGCGACAGGTGTTCCTCCAGCGACTCCAGCAGGTCGTCCTCGGTGCGTGCCCGGTGCACGGCCGGGTAGAAGATTTCTTCCTCCGACTTGATGTGCACCGTCAGCTGGTCGGCCGCGCGCACGTAGAGATCCTTCTTCGCGCCATCTTCGGCTTCCGCCACCTGTTTCAGCATGGTTTCCATCTCGCGGTGCTGCGTCGTCAGCATCGTCACCGCGTCACTTGCCTCTTGTTCAGTCATGCCAGCGTACTCCTTTGTTTGTCTAACAAGTTTAGAGACGGGGCATGGCAACTGGTTCAGGCGCGCGTCCCCTTTCTGGCGAAGGGGTGATCCGCCGCAAAAATGCCAGCCTACAACACCGGCTGCGCGCTTTCACTACAATGGTGTTTTCCCTCCCCGCCCGAACCGATGAACGCCCGCAAACCGCTCGACGCCCTCGCCCTGTCCACCATGCTGGTCCTCTGCCTGCTGTGGGGCATGCAGCAGGTGGCGGTGAAACTCGCGCTGCACGGCATGATGCCGGTGATGCAGATCGGACTGCGCTCGTTCATCGCGGCGTTGCTGGTCTGCCTGCTGATGCTGGCGCGCGGCGAGCGCTTCTCGTTCCGCGACGGCCTGCTGCTGCCGGGGATCGGCGCCGGCGTGCTGTTCGCGATGGAGTTCCTGCTGGTGGCGGTCGGGCTGCAGTACACGACGGCGTCGCACATGTCGGTATTCCTGTACACGGCGCCGGTGTTCACGGTATTGGGGCTGCACTGGCTGGTGCCCGGCGAGCGGCTCGGCAGGATGCAGTGGGCGGGCGTGGCCGCGGCATTCGCCGGCATTGCCGTCGCCTTTTCCAACGGGCTCGACACGCCCTCGCGCGACTGGCTGCACGTCCTGCTCGGCGACGTGCTCGGTGTGCTCGGCGGCCTGTTCTGGGCGGCCACCACGCTGCTGATCCGTCGCTCGGCACTGTCGGAAGCGCCGCCGGCCACCACGCTGCTGTACCAGCTCGGCACCTGCGGCCTGATCCTGCTGTCGGTCGGGGCCGCCTTCGGCCAGGCCGAGGGCATCGTGATGACACCGACGGTCTGGGGCAGTCTGCTGTTCCAGTCGGTGTTCGTCGCCTTCCTCAGCTTCCTGGTCTGGTTCTGGCTCCTGCGGCGCTACCTCGCCTCGCGGCTGTCGGTCTTTTCCTTCCTCACGCCCCTGTTCGGCGTCGGCTTCGGCGTGCTGCTGCTCGGCGATCCGCTCGATCCGCGTTTTGTCACCGGCGCCGCGCTGGTGATGGCGGGCGTGATCATGGTCAACATCCGGCGCGGTTGAAAAATACTATGGCACTTCCCGCCCGGCACGGAGACTAAATCCCGCTGCATGTGCAGTGGAAAAGCCTGGGAGCTTGTCATGTTTCTACGTCTTGGTCGTCTCATGCGCGCGGTCGGCCGCGACATCGTGGTGCTGTGGTACGCCTGCCGGAATCCGGCCACCCCGCTGCACCTGAAGCTGCTGGCGCTGCTCGCGGCCCTCTACGTGTTCAGCCCGCTCGACCTCATCCCCGACTGGCTGGCGCTGCTCGGCATTGCCGACGACATCACGCTGCTGGCGCTGGGCGTGCCGCTGCTGCTCAAGCTGGTTCCGCACGGCGCGCTGCAACAGGCCCGGGGGCAGGCCGAAAGCGTGCTCTCGCGCATGCGCTTCGGACGCGGCTGACCGCAACGGGCAGCCCGTACAGCCGTAAAAAAAAGGCCGCTTGCGCGGCCTTTCTGTTTTTTGTCCCGGCGTTCGATTCACGCGCCCACCAGGGTGTACGACCCGGCGTTGTCCTCCAGCCAGCGCTGGGACAGCCCGCTTTCCTGCTGGCTCGGATGGAAGTCGCGCCGCAGGTACTCGCGCCAGGGCTTCCAGGTCTGGCGCACCAGCCCGCGCTTGCCGAACAGGTAGGCGGCAGCGCTTTTCCAGGTGCCCCATTTCCAGAGGGTGCCGTCCTGGCGCAGGTTAAACACCGTCTGCCGCAGCGTATCGGTCAGGAAGATGAAGGTCACGCGGCGGAACCACTTGATGCGCCATGCGTGGTCGCCGCCGAGCGCGACATACAGGTCGAAGGCCGTGCTCTTGTGCTCGGACTCCTCCGCGCTGTGCCACAGCCACATCGTCTTCAGGCGCGGCTCGCTGCCGTCCAGCCATGCGTGGTTGCGCAACATCCAGTCCGCGAAGATTGCGGTGAAGTGCTCATTGGCCGCCGTGATCGCCAGCCAGTGGCGCGCATCCTGGCCCTCCATCAGCTTCAGGCGCTCGCGGGCGCGCGGCTCCCAGGCGTTGACCAGCCCCTGCTTCTCCAGGTGCGCGTTGAACAGCGCGTGGATACGGCGGTGGGTCGCCTCCTGGCCGACGAAGCCCTGCACCTCGGCCTTGAACTGCGCCTGCTTCTCGGCCGGCAGCGCCTTGAAGCCGTTGCGCACCGCGTCGATGAAGAACTGCTCGCCGACCGGGAAGCTCATGGACAGCGCGTTGAACAAGGCGGTGCGGAACGCGTCGCCGCCGCACCAGTGGCGGGCGAACGGGGTTTCCAGGTCGATCAGCAGGCGGCGGACGACGAGATCGGTCATCGGGTGCTCCTTCATCGGAAATTGGTACGGAGTAGTACCAGCCATATTGGGGCGCTCCTATGGTACTGTCAAGTACCAACAGCGAGATGACATGAAGCAAACCTCCGAAGAACAAGACAAGACCTCCCTGCACCGCCACCGCCTGCTGGAGGGGATGGCGCGCGCCGTGGCGGCCAAGGGCTATCCGGACACCACGATTGCCGACATCGTGCGCGAGGCGGCTGTTTCCCGCCGCACCTTCTACGAACACTTCTCCACCAAGGCCGACTGCCTGATCGCCTTGTACGAGGCCGCCAGCCGCGGCGCGCTCGACGTGCTGCGTGCGGCGATCGATCCGGTGCACGACTGGGAAGGACAAGCCGAGGCCGCCCTCGCCGCCTATTTCGACTGCCTGTCGCAGAACCCGGCCCTGATGCGCACGCTGTTCGTCGAGATCCTTGGGCTCGGTGCGGACGGGCTCGCGGCACGGCGACGTGTGAACCAGGAACTGGCGGCATTCATGCTGGAGGTGGTGAACGGTGCGGCGCGCCGGCGGCGGCGGCCGGTACTGTCGGCCGACCTGGCGATGGCGGTGGTGGGGGGGATCAACGAGCTGGTGTTGCAGGCGATCGAGGAGGGGCGGGTTGGGGGGTTGCGGGAGCTGACGGGGGTGTCGGTGGGGTTGTTGCGGGCGGTGACGCGCGGGGAATAGCGGGGACGCGCCCGGCGGGGTGGCTACTTGCTTCTTTGCTTTGTGCGCTCGGGTGCCCCCGTTGCTGGTTCCACTCCGTTGGGCCGGGGCTTGGCTGAAGTTAGACGTTGTTTGAACCAAGTCCTGTTCAGGACCAAGCGCTTGGGGTGCTGCTCGGTTCTCTTCGGTGCCCCTGCGCGGCTGTCACTCCGTGGGGACTAGGCGGGACTGGCCCCGGTGGGCCACCTACTTCTATGCTTCGCCGAAGTAGAAGGCAAGAAAGGGGGAACGCCGAGTCCTACCGCGATGGCTGCTCGTTCTCTTCGGTGCCCCTGCGCGGCTGTCACTCCGTGGGGACTAGCCGGGAATGGCCCCGGCTACTACCCACGGAGCGACAACAGCACCGGGCACCGGAGAAAAGCACGACTGCTCGCCACTTCTTCAGGAAGCAAGAAATCCCCCCACAGAGCCCCGCGCCACCCCCTACTTCAACGCCTCCACCGACCCCACCCGCGCGCGCAGCGCAAACTTCTGAATCTTCCCGGTAGACGTCTTCGGCACCTCCCCGAACACGACCGCCCGCGGCACCTTGAATCCTGCGAGATGCTGCCTGCAATGCGCGACGATCTCGTCCGCCGTCACCGTCGCACCCGGCTTGAGCTCGACGAAGGCGCATGGCGTCTCGCCCCACTTCGGGTCGGGCATGGCGACGACGGCAGCGGACATGATCGCCGGGTGACGGTACAGCACGTCCTCCACCTCGATGCTCGAGATGTTTTCGCCGCCGGAGATGATGATGTCCTTGCTGCGGTCCTTGATCTTCACATAGCCGTCGGGATGCATCACCGCAAGGTCGCCCGTATGGAACCAGCCGCCGGCGAAGGCTTCCGCAGTGGCCTTCCCGTTCTTCAGGTAGCCCTTCATCGTGATGTTCCCGCGGAACATGATCTCGCCGATGGTTTCGCCATCGGGCGGCACCGGCTGCATGGTGTCGGGATCGAGCACGGCGACGTCCTGCTGCAGGTGGTAGCGCACGCCCTGCCGCGCGTTCAGGCGGGCGCGCTCGCCGATGTCCAGCTGGTCCCACTCGGCATGCTTCACGCATACCGCCGCCGGTCCGTAGACCTCGGTCAGGCCGTAGACATGGGTGATGTCGAAACCCATCTTCTCCATCCCTTCGATCATCGCCGCCGGCGGCGCGGCACCGGCGACCATCGCCCTGACCTTGTGCGTGATGCCGGCCTTGAGCGCATCGGGCGCGGCCAGGAGCAGGCCGTGGACGATGGGCGCCCCGCAGTAATGGCTGACCTTGTGCTCGCGGATCAGGCCGAGGATCGCGGCGGCTTCCACCTTGCGCAGGCAGACGTTGACGCCGGCACGGGCGGCGATCGTCCACGGAAAGCACCAGCCGTTGCAGTGGAACATCGGCAGTGTCCACAGGTAGACCGGGTGCTTCTCCATGTCCCATTCGAGAATGTTCGAGATCGCATTCAGGTAGGCGCCGCGATGGTGATAGACCACGCCCTTCGGGTTGCCGGTGGTGCCGGAGGTGTAGTTCAGGCAAATTGCCTCCCATTCGTCGGCCGGCATCTGCCACGCGTAGTCCGGGTTGCCGCCGCTGAGGAACATGTCGTACTCCAGCACGCCGACCGGCTCGCCCGGCCCGGTGTACTCCGGGTCGTCGACGTCGATCACCAGCGGCTTGCGCGCGGACAGCGCCAGCGCCTTCTTCATGACCCCGGAGAACTCGCGGTCGACGATCACCACCCGGGCTTCGCCGTGGTCCAGCATGAAGGCAATCGATTCCGCGTCGAGCCGGGTGTTGAGCGCGTTCAGCACCGCGCCGGCCATCGGCACGCCGAAATGGGCCTCGACCATCGGCGGCGTATTCGGCAGCATCACGGCCACGGTGTCGCCGGTGCGCACGCCGTTGGCGGCAAGCGCGGAAGCAAGGCGGCGGCAGCGGGCGTAAGTCTGCGCCCAGGTGCGACGCAGCGCGCCATGCACGATGGCGGTGCGCTCCGGATAGACGGCGGCGGCGCGTTCGATGAAGCCGAGCGGGGATAGCGGCGCGTAGTTGGCGGCGTTGCGGTCGAGGCCGGTCTCGCAGATGTTGGACATGGCTGTCTCCTTGGTTCTTCTCGGTTCGGTCATCGCTCCCGGCCCTGGTCAACCGGCCGCGGCGATGTGAGGATAGCGCGGCGTCCGGGCCCGGGCCAGTGGGCTGGTAGAACTACGGTAGGGCCGGGAGGCACGGCTCTTGCCGATGGGCAAAGGAGCGGCGGCAATGCAATAATGGGAAAAACGGCATGCCTTGCAGGCAGGACAGGAAAAGGATGAACGGAGACAAGTTGCCCGCGCCGCCCCTCGATTCCGGCGCGCTCGCCCGTGTCGAGAACGCACTGCATGCGAGCGAGGAGAAGTACCGCCGCGTGCTCGACACCATGGACGACGCGTACTACGAGGTCGACCTGCACGGCAAGCTGGTGATGGGCAACCGTTCGTTCTACAGGATGCTCGGCTATCAGCCGGAGGAACTGGCCGGCCTGACCAACCGCGACCTGCAGACGCCGGAAATGAGCGCGCGCCTCTTCCAGACCTTCAACGGCGTGTTCCGCACCGGCGTGCGCGCAACCTGGGACGACTGGGAGGTGATCCACAAGAACGGCAACGTCCTCACGGTGGAAGGTTCGGTGCAGCTGATGCGGGATGCTGAGGGACGGGAAGCGGGCTTCTGCGGCATCCTGCGCGACGTCACCGCGCGCCGCCGCACCGAGCAGGCGCTGCGCAGCAGCGAGGAGCGCTACCGCAGCATCATCGAATCGATACGGGACGCGTACTACGAAGTCGACGTGGCCGGCAACATGGTGCTCTGCAACGACGCATTCTGCCGGATGCTCGGCTATACGCGCGACGAGGTCATCGGCCGCAACAACCGCGACTTCCAGAAACCGGAGCACGCGGCCGAGGTCTTCCGGATCTTCAACCGGGTGTACCAGAGCGGCGTTCCCACCGAGAGCTTCGACTGGAAGATGCTGCGCAAGGACGGCAGCACCGTGACCGGCGAAGGCTCGGTACAGCTTGTGCGCGGCCTGGGCGACGAGATCACCGGCTTCCGCGGCATCCTGCGGGACGTGACGACGCGGCGCCGCGTGGAGCATGCCCTGCGCGAGAGCGAGGCGCGCTTTCGCGCACTGACCAAGCTGTCATCCGACTGGTACTGGGAACAGGACGCGGATTTCCGCTATACGCGGATGGAAGGCCGGGATGAGCGTGCGGCGGCGGTGCAGGCGCTCTTCCTCGGCAGGCGCCCGTGGGAGACGGCACTGCAGCTGGAGTCCGGCGACTGGCAAGCCTATCGCGCGCTGCTGGCGGCGCGGCAGCCCTTCCGCGACGTGGTGCTGCATCGCCGCCTGTCCGACGGCGGTGCGTACTACGTCAGCGTCAGTGGCGAACCGGTCTTCGACGGCAGCGGCAATTTCACCGGTTATCGCGGCGTGTCGCGCGAGATCACCGGACAGAAGCTGGCGGAGGAACGGATCCAGCACCTGGCAACGCACGACGGCCTGACCGGGCTGCCGAACCGGATGATGTTCAGCCAGCTGCTCGCCAGGGCGACCGCGGCCGCGCAGCGGCGGGGACAGGTGTTCGCGGTGCTGTTCATCGACCTCGACCGCTTCAAGGCGATCAACGACACGCTCGGCCACGATGCCGGCGATGCGCTGCTGCGCCAGGTGTGCGCACGCTTCAAGGGAGCGCTGCGGGCGGGGGACGTGATCGCGCGGCTCGGCGGCGACGAGTTCGTGGTGCTGCTGCAGGACCTGCAGGATGGCGCGCAGGCGCAGGCGGTGGCCGACAAGCTGCTGGAGGCGGCGTCCAGGCCGGCGGTCCTGCTGGGACGCGAATGCCGGGTCACGGCAAGCATCGGCATCGCCATGTTCCCGGAACACGGCGGCGACGAGCAGCAGCTGATGAAGCACGCCGACATCGCGATGTACCACGCCAAGGAAGAGGGCAAGAACGCCGCCCGCTTCTTCTCGCAGGAGATCGTGTCGCAGTCGCTGGAGCGGCTGACGATGGAGAATGGGCTGCGCTGCGCGCTGGAGCGCGGCGAGCTGCGCCTGCACTACCAGGCGCGCTGCCGGCTGGCGGACGGCCGCGTGACCGGCGTCGAGGCCTTGCTGCGGTGGACCAGCCCCGAACTGGGCGAGGTGCCGCCGACGCAGTTCATCCCGATGGCGGAGGAAACCGGGCTGGTGATCGGCATCGGCAAGTGGGTGTTGCACACCGCCTGCGCCCAGAATGTCGCCTGGCAGCGGATGGGGCTGCCGCCGGTGAGCATGGCGGTGAACCTGTCGGTGCGCCAGTTCGGCGATGACCGGCTGGTGGATGACATCGCCGCCATCCTCAGGGAAACCGGAATGGCGCCCGAACTGCTCGAGCTGGAAATCACCGAGGGCATGGTGGTCCAGCATCCCGAACAGGCGCTGGCCGTGCTGAATGCGATCCGCGCGCTGGGCGTGCGGCTGGCGATCGACGACTTCGGCGCCGGCTACTCGTCGCTGGGCCAGCTCAAGCACTTTCCGGTCGACACCCTGAAGGTGGACCAGTCCTTCATCCGCGACATCGGCCGCAGCGCCCAGGACAAGGCGATCGCCGAGGCCATCGTCGCCATCGGGCGCACGCTCAACCTGACGGTGGTGGCGGAAGGCGTGGAAACGGCGGAGCAGGAAAGCTTCCTGCGCGCGCGCGGCTGCGACGAAATGCAAGGGTTCCACTTCAGCATGCCGTTGCCGGCCGACGAGTTCGCCGCACTGCTGCGCGCGGCCGCCGCAATGGACGACGCCTGAGCCGCGCCCGGGCTACGGTTCGAGCAGGCGGGCGCGCATCCGCGTGACGATGGCGCGGATCTTGTGCTGCAGGCGCTCCCCCATCACCTGCTCGCTCGGGCCGAGGTCCCGCATCACCCACTCGGCGGCCTGCGGAATCGCCGCCTCGACCTGCGCTGCCACCTGTTGCGCGATGGCGGTGACAAACCTGGGGCTCATCCGCAGCTCGGCGGCCAGCGCCTTTAGGTGTGCCGGCCCGAGCTGGCCGGGCTCGTTCTCGCCGCCGATCCGGAAGGCGAAATGGGAAGCCAGGCCGGAATACACGCGCGTGCTCATCATGTCGTAGAACGGCGCCAGGCGCAGGCCGTCCGGCGTCGCCAGCAGCGACAGGTTCTTGGCATGCGAGTCGTTGTTGCCGACGTAAAGGTTGAAGAACACCCACCGCAGCAACTGCCGCTGGTCCACCGCGGGCTGCACCGATTCCCTGCGGACGATGTCGAAACAGGTCTTCAGCGAGGGACCGCCGTCGAGTTCGTACTTCACGTCGGAGGGCTTGCCGTCGATCTGGCAGAAGTCGGCCTGCCAGAGACGGGCAAGCGACCCGTCTGCCCGGGGCTTGCGATCGTAGCGCTCGACCAGGCATGCCTTCGTCTGCGGCTGGTACGCGACGCGGGCGGCAGGCAGTTCGCACAGCTGCGCCGCGTGCATCACGATGGTCTCGTTGACCGCAGTGGCGAAGAGCTTCAGGTCGCTGCGCACGATGTCGGGCTTCAGGATGTGGGTCGATGGCGAGTTGCCCATCGGCCGCAGCGGCATGCCGTCGGCATCGAGCGACAGCAGCAGCTTGAGCTGGGCGCCGGAGATCGACAGCCTGGGCCGGGGCAGGCCCGCCGCCGCCGCCTCGATCGCCTGGCGTTCCTTGACGAAGTCGCCGTTGGTGTACAGCAGGGCGTTGACCTGCTCCCAGGTCAGCGGCTGGTAGGCGGGCGGTTCCGGCACCTGCCCCTCCGGCACCAGGACCACCGCGCCGGCGGTGTCGCCGCCGGCCAGCGCCAGCAGCCCGAACACCGAGGTGACGTGGTGGCGCATGCCGATGATCCGGCGCTGGTCGCCTTCGGGCAGCAGGTTCTCGAAGAAGGCATGGACGACCGGCGACTGCTGGATGCCGGGCGCAAGCGGGATCGATGGATGCAGCGCGACCGCGCCCTTCCTGTCGAGCCAGGCGGGGGTGTAAGTGAAGGACAGCGGGTCGGTGCGATGCAGGGTACCGATGCAGTCGCCGTCGATGTAGACCGACAGCCGGGCGATCGCGGCCTCGTCGCTCATGCCGCGCCCTTCCTGCGGATCACGACTTCCAGTCCGAGCAGGGCAAGCACGTCGAGCGCCTTCTGCATCTGGATGGTTTCCTTGCCCTTCTCCAGGTCGACGATGAACCGGTTGCCGCAACCGGCCAGGCCGGCGACATCGAACTGCGTCATTCCCTGCTGCTTGCGCACGCCCTGGACCAGCCGGCCGAGGGCCTCCGTGCTTGGAACAGCGGCTGGAAGAGACGCTTCCTTCCCGGTCGGTAAGTTCTTTGCCATTCGCGCTCCTTTGGATCAAAATATGACCGATCGGGAAATTTTACGCGAAAACCGAAAATGCACAAGAAAAAATGCCCGTACGGTAAAAATACGGCTCAGCCAGCCTCGACGCGCTCAAAACTTACCGCTCGGGCACTCAGTCCGCATCATCGTCAAGTTCCGGGTAGTACCGGAACAAGTCGTCGTTGTTGAACGGCAGGCGACGGCTGGAGCGGAGGTAGGCGCTGATGCGCTTGCGCGCGGCCACCCTGTCATGCAGGGCTGAAAGCAGCGGGTAGTCCAGCGCCATCCGGGCCATGGCGCGCGGAAAGGCAAAGCGCAGCCAGGCGATGAGCTGGAACAGCGACAGGTCGGCATAGCTTGCGGCATCGCCGGCGAGCCAGGTGCCGCCGGCAGGATTGCGGGCCAGCACGTCCTCGAAGTAGCCGAGGAATTTCGGTATCCGCGACGCCCTGAAATCCGCCGCGCGCCGCTTCGCCTCGGCCTTCTGGTCCTCGTAGTACAGGCCGATCCCGACCGGATGGTGGGTGTCGTGGCCTTCCGCGGCGAAGTCGGCGAGGGTCAGCTGCAACTGGTGCACCCACAGGCGGCCCGCCTCGTCACCGGGCACGAGGCCGAGGCGCGGCCCGAGGAAGAGCAGGATGTTCGCCGTCTGCCCGACCAGCACCTCGCCCGCCCGGAGGAAGGGCGGCGCGAACGGCGGGCATGCCACCTCCGCGCCCTCCATCAGCGCCTGCATCCGCGCCATGCCGCCGTCCTCGCGCGCCACGTCGACATAGTCGGCGCCGGCGTCTTCCAGCGCCAGCCGCACGAATTCGCCCCGACCCTGGGGATGCCGGGCCAGTAGTAAAGTGCATATTGCTCGTGTCGCATCGCTCCTCCGGCCAGCACTAACGCCGGCAGCATGGGTCAAACCAGCAGCGCCGTCCCCGGTGGACAGGCAAGCCGCGCCACGCCTTATTCGCCAGGCGCATAAGCATAGTCCCCGAAAATACTTGTCCGGTTCACTTCCGCTCATTACAGTGCGGTATGGCAAAATGCCAAGCGGCCGGATCGTCCTGCGATCGCGCGCCGCACTCCACGAAATCCGGCGCCAGGCGCGCCAACTGGTCCGCATGCTGCGGCGAAAGTCAATGAAGCTGCAATTCAAGAACGTTGCCAAGAATTTCTCCGGCCTTCACGTGATCGAGGACTTCAGTCGCGATATCGACGAAGGCCAGCTGGTCGCCCTGGTCGGTCCTTCCGGCTGCGGCAAGTCCACGCTGCTGCATATCGCCGCCGGGCTGGAAAAGCCGAGCGCCGGCCAGATGCTTGCCGGCGGCAAGCCGGTCGAGGGCCCGCATCCGGAACGCATGCTGATGTTCCAGGAGAACGCGCTGTATCCATGGCTGACGCTGGCGCAGAACGTGGCGATGGCGCTCGAACTGCAGAAGGTCGACCGCAACGAAGCCCGCCGGCAGGCGTTCGCGTGGCTGGAGAAGGTCAAGCTCAAGGGATTCGAGGACTACTATCCGCACCAGGTCTCCGGCGGCATGCGGCAGCGCGCGGCGCTGGCGCGCGCCTTCATCTCCAGCCCCAAGGCGCTGCTGCTGGACGAGCCGTTCGGCGCGCTCGACGCGCTGACCCGGATGACCCTGCAGGATGCCCTGCGCGAACTGATCCGCGAGGCGCGGCCGACGGTGCTGCTCGTCACCCACGACGTCGACGAGGCGCTGTTCCTGGCGGATCGCATCCTCGTGTTCAGCCAGCGGCCGGCCACGGTGCTGCAGGAATTCAACCTCGCGCACTATGAAAAGACACACGACCTGTCGGACTTCGCGGATGTGCGCCGGCAGATTCTGGGATTGCTCGGCATTCACGCCGAGCACGACAATCACGTACTGGTGGAAGGAGCAGGAATATGAAGAAGATCGCTATCGCGGCGCTGGCCGCACTGGTTCTCGGCGGGCAGGCGTATGCCCAGGAAAAATTCAAGGTCGGCTACCTGCGGGTGATGGACGATGCGCAGGCCATTGTCGCCCACGAAGCCGGCCTCTACAAGAAGTACGGCCTCGACGTCGAGCTGGTCGAATTCAAGTCGGGCACCGACCTGATCAAGGCGATCGTCGGCGGCCAGCTCGACTCCGGCGTGCTCGGCTTCACCAATGCGGTGGCCTGGGCCTCCAAGGGCGCCGACCTGAAGGTGGTGAGCGGCGCGCAGCTCGGCTATCACGCGATCGTTGCCCGCAATGACGCCGGCATCAGCAAGGTCGCCGACCTCAAGGGCAAGACCCTGGCCTCGCAGGCCGAGGGCAGCACCGCCGACACCGTGCTCAAGGGCGTGGTGCTGAAGCAGGCCGGCCTGAAGACCGACGACGTCAACGTGATGGGCGTCAGCCCGCAGGTGGCGGTGCAGTCGCTGGTCGGCAAGCGCGTCGACGCCGCCTTCCTGTTCGAGCCGCAGGCCAGCATTGCGCAGCTGATCGCACCGGTAAAGCAGATCTACGAGGTCGGTGAAGTCTGGCCTTTCCCCTGCATGGTCACCATCACCTCCGGCGAGACCCTGAAGAAGCGCAAGGACGCCGTCTGGAAGTCGCTCGACGCACAGCGCGACGCGATCGACATGCTGCAGAAGAAACCGGCCGACGCCTCGAAGCTGATCGCCGGCTACTTCATCTCCGAGCCGACGCTGAAGACCCTGACCAAGGGCGACGTACCGCGCGAGGCGGTGATCACCGATGCGATCAAGAGCCAGACCTTCAACGCCGCGCTGACGCAGAAGGAAGTGGCGCGCATGCAGGAAATCGCCAACATCCTGCAGGACCAGGGCGCGCTGAAGACGCGGGACGGCAAGCCGTTCAACGTCGACAGCATCCTCGATCTCACCTGGCAGAAAGAGCGCAAGCTGTAAGCGGCGACCGACACAAGAACAACACGGCCGGCGCATTGCCGGCCTTCGCATTTGTAAAACATGAGCTCCAGAACCCGCCTTTCCGGCAACAGCAAGAAATTCGCCTTCGCACTGGCGGTCGTTTTCATCCTCCTGATGTGGCAGGTCGCGGCATGGCTGCTGCCTGACTTCCTGATGCCGGACGTGCCCACCGTCATCGTCCGCCTGTTCGACGAAGTGCAGTCGGAGAATTTCCGCGCCGCGCTGTGGGGCAGCCTCGGCCGCCTCGGCGCCGGCTACGGCTCGGCCATGCTGCTCGGCGTCGGCTTCGGCCTGGTCGGCGCGATCCTGTTCTTCTTCCGCGAGGTGCTGAAGTCGGCCATCATCATCCTGCAGTCGATTCCGTCGATCGCCTGGGTGCCGCTGCTGCTGATCGTGATGGGTTTTGGCAGCCTGCCGATCATCGTGGTGGTGGCCATCGCGGCATTCTTCCCGGCAGCGCTGTCGGTAATGAACGCGACCGAAAGCGTGCAGCAGGTGCACGTCTCGGCGGCGCGCGTGATGGGCGCTTCGCGCTGGGAGATGATCAAGCGCGTCTACCTGCCGGCGGTCATGCCGGAGCTCATCACCGGCGCCCAGCTCGCCTTCGGCAACGCGTGGCGCGCGCTGATCTCGGCCGAGATGCTGGTCGGTTTCGGCAAGGGCCTGGGACGCTCGCTGTCCTACGCGGGCGAAACCGCCGACATGGTGGGCGTGATGACCAACATCCTCGCCATCGCGATCCTGGCGCCGCTGATCGACCAGCTGCTCCTTGAAAACCTGAAGCACCGCGTACTGCGCTACCAGTATGTGTGAGTAAGCCGATGACCTTCCGCCCGCACTTCCTGTCGATCGCCCTGCCGGCCGCGCTGCTCGCGGCGCTGGCCGCCCCGTCGCCCGGCACGGCGGCGGACGGCCTGGAGCGCGCGGCGCAGCGCGGCAAGCTGGTCGCCGCCGTCGCCTACCCGCTCCCGGAGTACCGCGGCGGCATGAAATTCCGTACGCCGGAATCGCTGGACAGCGTGCTGCTGGCGGACCTGTCAAAACGCCTCGGCGCGCCGCTGGCCACGGTGCGCAGCAGTGCTTCGCAGGTCGCGCCACAGCTTGCGGCCGGCAAGGCCGATCTCGCCGTGCTGGCCGTCGGCGCCGCACCGGCTCCCGGCATGACCCTGGTGCCGACCGGCTATCTCGCCGCGCCGATGGCGATCATGCGCACCGACACCGACATCAAGCGCTGGGAGCACCTGAAGGGCCGCAAGGTCTGCCTGTCGGAGGGCGGCCTGTATGCGGGCACGCTGGCGGCGAAGTATGGCGCGATCGAGATCGTGCAGCGTGCGCCGGCCGACTCGCTGCTGGCGGTGCGCACCGGCGCCTGCGACGCAGCGGTGCACGACAGCGCGATGCTGGAGGAACTGATCCGGCTGCCCGAGTGGAAGAAATTCTCGGCGCGCCTGCCGGCGGGCCCGGCAGTGCAGCTGGCGTTCCTGCTGCCGGCCGCGGACACCGCCGGCGCCGCGCTGCTGCGCAAGGCCGCGGCACAGTGGAAGTCGTCCGGCTTCCTGGAACAATCGATGAAAACCGCCGTGCGCCACATCGCGTTCGAGGTCTACCTCGACCAGGACGTGCCGGACTGTCACTGAGCCCGTTCACGGGCGGGCAGCAAAGGCCAGCATCTTCCAGCTCACCCCCAGCGTCGCGTCGGTCTTGAGCGCCACCAGCCGGCGGGACAGTTCCAGCATGTCACGTTCCTTGCGCAGCCTTTCGCCCAGCGGATTCATCAGGATCCCCGCGCCCTGCAGCACGCCGTCGAGGCTGCCGTAGCTCTGCAGCAGGCGTGCGCCGGTCTTCATCCCCACCTTGGAAACACCGGGCACGCCATCGGCCTTGTCGCCGACCAGCGCCAGCAGGTCCGGCAGCAGCTCGGGCGCGATACCGTATTTTTCCTCGACCCAGGCGCGGTCATGCCACTCCCCCTTGAAGTGGTCCCAGATCAGTGCGCCATGCGCGACCAGCACATGCAGGTCCTTGTCGCCGGGCGCCACCACCGCCTCGCCGCGGCCTTCATCCAGCCATCGCATCACGGCGGTGGCAATGACGTCGTCCCCCGAGACCCCGGGAACGCCGAGCACCGCCAGCCCCAGCGCCTGCAGCTGCGCATGGAGGTCCAGGAGGCGTGCAACCAGGTCGGCAGGCGGCGGCGCGTGGCCGGCGCGATAGGCGGGATGGATATCGTGGCGCCAGGTGTGGCCGCCGGCATCGAACGCGGCGAAGGCATGGGTCGGCTGCTGCACCGACAGCAGCTTGCGGAACGAGGACAGCGCGTGGCGCACCGCGTCGTCGGCGCGCTGCTCCGGGTCGGCCTCGGTGTTGGCTTCGTACACGCGGCGCACGATGCGCAGTCCATCGATGGCGAGAAGTTTGGCCATGGGCGATATCGGTCCTGGCGGCAGGCGCCGCAACGCAGGCATTCTAACCGCGGCGCGCGGCCTGCCCGCGTTTTCACCAGGGTCAGGCGCCGAACCGGGCCAGCATGAAACTGGCAAAGGTGGTGAGCTTGGGCGTGGCCTGGCGATCGCGCGGATAGACCAGGTGCATCGGGCGCGGCGCCGGCAGGTAGGCCTCCAGCAGCGGCACCAGCCGGCCGGCGGCGACGTCTTCGGCGAGCAGGATCTCGGTCTGCATGACGATGCCGTGCCCGCGCAGTGCGGCCATGCGCAACGCCTGGCCGTTGTTGGAGCGGAAGCGGCTCTCGGGTGGCGCGGTCGGCTCCAGCGGTTCGTTCAGGCGCCAGCGCACCCGCTTGTTCCAGTGCACGAAATCGAGGCACTGGTGCGCCTTCAGGTCCCCGGGGGTGCGCGGCGTGCCGGCCCGCGCAAGATAGTCGGGCGAGGCGCAGATCATCATCCGGTACGGCAGGAGCGGCCGGGCCACCAGCCCCGAGTCGCGCAGTTCGCCGATGCGCACCGCCGCGTCGTAGCCTTCCTCGACCAGGTCGACCACGCGGTCGTCAAGGTTGAGGTCCACGCTGACTTCGGGATGGGCAGCGAGGTAGTCGGCAATGACGCCCGCCATGCGGTGCCCGCCGAAGGAGACGGGAGCGCTTACTTTCAGGGTGCCCCGCGGCACCGTACGCATCGCTTCCGCGCCGGACTCCGCCGCCCGGATGTCGGCCAGGATCTGCCGGCATCGTTCGAGGTACTGGCGCCCGATCTCGGTCAGGTGCTGGCGCCGCGTGGTGCGCGCCAGCAGGCGCGCGCCCAGTCGCTCTTCCAGTGCGCGGATGTGCTTGCCGACCATGACCGGCGACAGGTCGAATGCCGCCGCCGCCGCCGTGAAGCTGCCCGAATCCGCCACCGCGACAAAGATTTCCATGCTGCGCAGCTTGTCCATATTGCTAATCTGCGGTTTGTAATCTTGTTCATCCTAGCGCATTTATTCTTTTTCTGACCAGTTTCATACTGCGCCCTGACCTGCCGATCCCGGCGGGTGACCAGACAAGGAGAAGAACATGAAGGTGATCGTGATTGGTGCCGCAGGCACCGTGGGCAGCGCAGTGGCCGAGGCGCTGGGAGAGCGGCACGAGGTGATCCGCGCCGGCAGGAGCGGCGGCGACTACCGGGTCGACATGGCCGACATCGCGAGCGTGCAACGGCTGTTCGACCAGGCCGGCCGGGTGGACGCGGTGGTGGCGGCGGCAGGCGAAGTGCACTTCGGGCCGTTCGCCGACATGACGCCGGCGCAGTTCGACATCGGCCTGCGGCAGAAACTGATGGGGCAGGTCAACGTGGCCCTGGTGGCGCGGGACCGGCTGGCCGACGGCGGTTCGATCACCCTCACCAGCGGCATCCTGACGCAGGAACCGATACGCTACGGTGTCAGTGCCACCACCGTGAACGCCGCGGTCGAAGGCTTTGCCCGCGCCGCGGCCATCGAGCTGCCGCGGGCGCTGCGGATCAACGTCGTCAATGCCTCGGTGCTGACGGAATCGCTGCCGGTCTATGCGGACTATTTCCGTGGTTTCGAGCCGGTCCCGGCGCGGCGCGTGGCGCAGGCGTACGTGAAAAGCGTAGACGGCCTGCAGACCGGACGGGTGTACGAAGTGCGCTAGGATGGACCCGTTCCGCAGCGCGGGCCGCCCGCCGGGTTGCGGGGTGCTAGGCGATGCCCACGGCGCGCGCGCCCATCAGCTGCGCGGCCTCGCCCGCCGGCACCGGCCGTCCCAGCAGGAAGCCCTGCGACACGTCGCAGCCGGCGGCGCGCAGGAAATCGGCCTGCTGCGCCGTCTCGACGCCCTCGGCGACCACCTTCAACCCCATCTTGTGGGCGATGGCGATGATGGCCTCGGTGATCGCCACGTCGTCGGCGTCGTGCGGCACGCCCTTGACGAAGCTGCGATCGATCTTGAGGCTGTCGAGCGGGTACTGCTTGAGGCTGGCGAGCGAGGAATAGCCGGTGCCGAAGTCGTCGATCGACAGCATGACGCCCATCGCGCGGATGCGGTCGAGCAGCTCGATCGCCTCGCCAGGGTTATGCATGATCGCGCTTTCGGTCAGTTCCAGCTCCAGCATCGCCGGCGGCAGGCCGCTGCCGTCGAGCGCTGCGCGGATGGTGTCGAGCAGGTCGTCGGCGGCAAACTGGCGCGCCGACAGGTTGACGGCGACATGGCCGAAGCAGAGGCCGGCGTCGAGCCATGCCTTGCCCTGGCGGCAGGCTTCGTGCAGCACCCAGGCGCCGATCGGCACGATCAGGCCGTTATGCTCGGCCAGCGCGATGAAGGTGCCGGGGAAGACCGTGCCCAGGTCGGGGTGGCGCCAGCGGATCAGCGCCTCCACGCCGGCCAGCGCGCCGGTGGCATTGGCGAACTGCGGCTGGTAATGCAGCTCGAACTCGCTGCGCTCCAGGGCGCGTCGCAGGCTGTTCTCGAGCAGCATCTGCTCGAAAGCCTGGGTATTCATGCCCGCGGTGAAGAACTGGAAGGTGTTGCGACCGCGCTCCTTGGCGCGGTACATCGCCACGTCCGCGTTCTTGAGGAGCGTGGCCGCATCGTCGCCGTCGGTCGGATAGCAGGCGACCCCGATGCTGGCGGTGATGAACATCTCCTGGCCGTCGATGGAGAACGGCTGCGACAGCGTGCGGATGATGCGGTCGGCCAGCTTGGCGGCGCTGCCGCCCCCCGGCGTATCCTGCGCGAGGATCGTGAATTCGTCGCCGCCCAGCCGGGCGATGATCTCGTTGCCGCTCAGCTGCTGCCGCATGCGCTGCGTGGCCGCCACCAGCAGCTGGTCGCCGGCGCGGTGGCCGAGGGTATCGTTGACCGTCTTGAAGCGGTCGAGGTCGACGAAGAGCAGCGCCAGTGGCTTGCCCTCGTGCTGGGCATGCGCGATCTCGCGGGCGAAACGCGCCATCATGCCGCTGCGGTTGAGGGTGCCGGTCAGGCTGTCGTGGCTGGCGAGGAAGCGCAGCCGGTTCTCGTCTTCCTTGCGGCGCGTGTTGTCGGTGAAGACCCCGACGTAGTTGGTGATGCGCTGCTCGGCGTCGCGCACGGTGGAAATCGACATCCATGCCGGATACCAGTCCCCGTTCTTGCGCCGGTCCCGCACCTCGCCCTGCCAGCTGCCGTCCCGCTTCAGCTGCACCAGCATGTCCTTGTTGGCCTCGGCGCCGCGTCCGGTGAGCATGCGCGACAGCTGGCCGGTCGCCTCCTCGGCCGAATAGCCGGTGATGCGGGTGAACGCCGGATTGACTGCTTCGATCCGGTGCTCGGCGTCGGTGATGATGATGCCTTCGCTGGCCGACTCGAAGACCCGGTTGGCGAGGCGGGACTGGTGCTCGAAGGCGACCTGGCGGCTGACGTCGAGGGCCACGCCCATGATCGCCGGCCGGCCTTCGAAGTCGCAGGCGCTGCCGTGCACGTCGGCCCAGACGGCGCGGCCGTCGCGGCGCAGGGCGCGATAGGTATAGCGGATGCTGCTGACCTCGCCCTCGAGCCGCAGCCGGTGGTTCTCGGCCAGGACCGGCAGGTCGTCGGGATGCGTGAGCGAAGCGATCGGCGTGCCAATCAGCTGCTCGGGATCGTCGTAGCCGAGCAGGTCGGCGGTCTTGCGGTTGGCATAGGCCAGCTTGCCGTCCTGGACGACATACAGGCCGACCAGCGACTGTTCGACGAAATTGCGGAACTTGCGCTCCGACTCCCGTAGCGCGGAGTCGCTTTGCAGGCCGGGCGCCGACACCGCGCGCCACAGCAGTACGCCGACCGCCGGCGCCAGCAGCAGGGCCAGCCACGGCGGCAGGGCCACCACCGCCAGGGCGATGCCGGCGGCAGCCAGGGCGCCGATGGTGGCGCCGGTCCAGTGCCGGGAACTGCTGAGCTTCCTGCGCAAGTGGGTGGACCACTGCATCATCGCCACGTCTCCAATGCTGGCCAGGGGTCGCGGCCGACAGATCCGGCCGCGCCCCTGATCATCTTTTCAATGGGCGTCGATATTAGCAGCGGGAGTGCAAATGCGAAACCTTTCTCTCCGCTTGCGCGACCGCGCACAACAGCCATGCCCGGCCGCTGCGACCGGGGCGACCGTCAGCCGAAGCGTTCGGGCGCGTACGGCGCGAAGCGGTCCGGCGCGATGCCGCCGGCGACCGCCCCGGCAATCCACTTGCCGGTATTGGCCGACCCGGTCACGCCGAGATGGCCGTGGCCGAACGCGCACCACAGTCCCGGCTGGCCGGCGACCGGGCCGAGCACCGGCAGCGAGTCCGGCAGGCAGGGCCGGTGTCCCATCCAGTGTGCGGGCTGCGGGTCCAGCCGCAGGCCGGGCAGGCCTTCGCGCGCCGCCTCGCCGAGCAGTGCCGCGCGGCGCGGCGTCGGTGGCATCGCGAGGCCGCCGAACTCGACGGTGCCGGAGATGCGCATGCCGGTCTCCATCGGCGCCACGAACACCTTGCGGTCTGCCAGCACCACCGGCCGCGATAGCGACAGGCCCGGCTGCGCAACGTGCAGGTGATAGCCGCGCTGGCTCTCCAGCGGCACGCGCAGGCCGAACGGACGCAGCAGGGGCGCCGACCAGGCGCCGGCGGCAATCACGACGTGGGTGGCGGCATGGCTGCCTCCGGCGCAACGCAGCCGCCAGTTGCCGTCGCGCTCGATACCGAGCACGCGGTCGCGGGTGAAGACGACGCCCGCCGCGCGCAGCGCATCGGCGAGCGCCGTCGCATAGCGGAAGGGTTCGGTCACCGCGCCCTGTTCCGGCATGAACACGCCGACCTGGTAGGCCTCGCTGACCGCCGGCTCCAGCGTGCGGATCGCGGCGGCGTCGATGACTTCCGCCCTGACGCCGCGATCCCGCCGCAGCCGCCAGCTGCCCGCGTCCTTGGCGAGTGCGCCGTGGTCGCGGTACAGGTGCAACTGCCCTGTCTGCACCACCCGCTGCGGACAGCCGATCTCCGCGGCCAGCGCGCGATGGTTTTCCATTGCACCCTCGAACAACGCCGCCAGCGCATCGGCTATCCGCTCGACCCGCGCCGGATCGGCGGCGGCGACGAAACGCAGCAGCCAGGGCGCCGCGCGCAACCAGTAGCCGGCCGGGACGTGCAACGGGCTGTCGGGGTCGAGCATCATGCCGGCGGCATTCTTCAGCACGCCGGGCATCGCCAGCGGCGCCAGCGAACCGGTCGAGATCGCGCCGGCGTTGCCATACGAGCATTGCGATCCCGGCGCCTCGGGGTCGATCAGCCGCACCTGATGGCCGGCCTTGCGCAACTCCCAGGCCACGCACAATCCAACGATGCCGGCGCCGACCACCGCAACCTGGCTGTCCTTTGTTGCTGCTTGCATTGCTTGCTCCGTGTGAAACCGAGGCGACATCGTAACGCGCCGGCGCCGATGGCGCTCTCCGTAAAAGCACGGCACACTGCGGGAATCGTCATTCACCAGGACACGGCCGTGCCCGATATCGCCACCCTCATCAGCAAGCTGGAACAGTTCCGCGACGAACGCGACTGGCGCCAGTTCCACACCCTCAAGGACCTCGCCATCTCGGTCAGTCTCGAAGCGGCCGAACTGCTGGAGCTGACCCAATGGAAGGACGAGGCCGAACTGGCCCGCCTGAAGCAGGATCCGGCCTTCCGCCAGCGCCTGCGCGAAGAGTGCGCCGACGTGTTCCTCTACCTGCTGCTGGTCGCCGGCGAAGGCGGCTTCGACCTGCTGCAGGCGGCGGAGGACAAGATCGCGATGAACGCGCAGAAGTACCCGGTCGACCAGGCGCGGGGATCGGCGCGCAAGTACACGGCGCTCGACGGCGATCCGGCCTGACCTATTCTTCCGACGCGGGCAGGCGCAGGTTGTACTGGCCGGTCTTCTCGTCCCGGCTCATGACCAGCAGCTGGCGCTGCTGCGCGTCCTCGATCAGCTCCTTGAACGAGCGGTAGCCGTAGGCCGATTCGTTGAAGCCGGGACGGCGCCGCTTCATCGTCTGCTTGACCATCGACGCCCAGATCTTCTCGTCGCTGCCGCGTTCGGTGATCAGCGCCTCCACCGTCTCGACCGCGAAGTCGAGCACGTCCTGCCGCTTGTCGTCCTCGTTCTTCGGCGGCGACGCCTTGGCGGTGCCGGTGGCCGCCTTCTTCGGCTGCGCCTTCTTCTCCGCCGGCTTGCGCTTGGGCTTCTGTTCGCGCACCAGGTCGTCGTAGAAGATGAACTCGTCACAGTTCGCGGCCAGCAGGTCCGAGGTGGAATCGCGGACGCCGATGCCGATCACGTACTTGTTGTTCTCGCGCAGCTTGGAGACCAGCGGGGAAAAATCCGAGTCGCCCGAGATGATGACGAAGGTGTCGACATGGGCCTTGGTGTAGCAGAGGTCGAGCGCGTCCACCACCATGCGGATGTCGGCGGAGTTCTTGCCGGATTGCCGGACGTGCGGGATTTCGATCAGCTCGAAGGACGCCTCGTGCATACCCCCCTTGAAGTCCTTGTAGCGCTCCCAGTCGCAGTAGGCCTTCTTGACCACGATGCTGCCCTTGAGCAGCAGGCGCTCGAGGATGCGGCGGATGTCGAAATGGGCGTACTTGGCGTCGCGTACGCCGAGCGCGATGTTCTCGAAGTCGCAGAACAACGCCATGCTGGTGATTTCAAATTGTGCGGCCATCGGTGAGGTCGGGTGAGCGACAGTGGACAGGAATGACGCCGATTGTGCCGGGGAATCGGCGCTGCGTCGAGCATTGGCTTCCCGCTGGTGCGGTCCTGCCGCTGCCGGCGCGCCTGCTACAGCAGCTTGTCGAGCGTGATCGGCAGTTCGCGCACGCGACGGCCGGTGGCGTGATAGACCGCGTTCGCGATCGCGGCGCCGACCCCGGTGATGCCGATCTCGCCTATGCCCTTCGCGCCGAGCGGGTTCACATGGGGATCCTCCTCGTCGACGATGGAGACATCGATGATGCCGATGTCGGCATTGACCGGGACATGGTATTCGGCGAGGTTGCCGTTCACCGCGCGCCCGTTGCGCTTGTCGATCACCGTGTGCTCGAACAGGGCCAGGCTGATGCCCCAGACAATGCCGCCCATCAGCTGGCTGTAGCCGGTCTTGCGGTTCATCAACCGGCCGACGCCGTAGACGCCGGTCACGCGCGGCACGCGGATCTCGCCGAGTGCCTCGTCCACGTGCACCTCGGCGAACACGGCACCGAAGGAGTGCATCGCATACTTGGTCTTCTCGCTGCCGGGCGCGGCGTCGGCCGTCGCTTCCACCGGTGCGCCGCCGTGCCGCTGCACGATGGCCGCCATGGTCTCGCCCCGTGCGGGATCGGCGCGCAGGAACAGACGCCCGTCCTCCACGGCGATCTCGTCGGCGGTGGCGCCATGCAGCGGCGAACGCGGGTCGGCAATCGCCATTCCAGCGAGCTTGAGCCGGGCTGCCGAGGCGGCCGCATGGACCGCCGGCGCGACGCTGGCGACGGTGGTCGAGCCGCCGGAGATCGGCGCAGCCGGATAACCACTGTAGCCGAGCTCGAAGCGCACCAGTGCGGGCGGCAGGCCGAGCGCATCGGCCGCAACCTGCGTCATGACGGTGTAGGTGCCGGTGCCGAGGTCCTGCGACGCGGTCTGCACCTGGGCGCTGCCGTCGGCGAGTATGCGGGCCACCGCCGAGGCGGCGGAGCGGTTGGTCGGATAGGTCGCCGTCGCCATGCCGAGACCGACCAGGACGCCGCCTTCCCGCATCGTGCGCGGCTGCGGCGCGCGCCGATGCCAGCCGAAGCGCTCGGCGCCGGTCGCGTAGCACGCGCGCAGCGACTTGCTCGACCAGGGAAGCTGCTTGCCGGGATCCTGCTCCGCATAATTGCGCAGGCGCAGTTCGAGCGGGTCGATGCCGAGCTTGTACGACAGCTCGTCCATCGCCGCTTCCAGCGCAAAGCTACCGCTCGCCTCGCCCGGCGCCCGCATGAAGGTCGGCGTGCCGAGATGCATGCGCGCCAGCCGGTGCGAGGTCTGCTGGCTGGGGCTGGTGTACAGCATCCGCGTGACGAGCGCGCAGGGCTCGATCCAGTCCTCGATCATCGAGGTATAGGCCGTCACGTCATGGCTGGAGGCGGTCAGCCGGCCGTCGTGCATCGCTGCCAGGCGCAGCCGCTGCTCCGTCACCGGGCGCGCGCCGACCGGCCCGAACATCTGGTTGCGATCGAGCACCAGCTTGACCGGTCGCCCTGCCTCGCGCGCCGCCATGGCGGCCAGCACCACATGCGACCACACCGAGCCCTTGCAGCCGAAGCCGCCGCCAACATACGGGCAATGCACCTCGATCCGTTCCGGCGGCATGCCGAGCGTGCCGGCGACGATGTTGCGCACGCCGAGAATGTACTGGGTCGAGTCGTAGATCGTGAGCCGGTCACCGTCCCATGATGCGATGGTGGCATGCGGCTCCATCGGATTGTGATGCTCGGTCGGCGTCACGTAGGTTTCGTCCAGCGTCACGCTGCCCGACAGCAGGCCGGCCTGGAAGTCGCCGCGCACGGTGTCGGCCGGTTCGCCGAGCACCTTGTCCGGGGGATGGGTGTTCTCCTTCGCCAGGTCGAAGTCCAGCACCGCCGGCCCGGGTTCGTAGGCGATCCGCATCCGCGCCGCCGCCTCGCGCGCCTGTTCCAGCGTCTCCGCCACGACCAGCGCCACCGGCTCGTTGTTGTAGTGGACGGCATCGTATTGCAGCAGGCTCAGCACCCGGCCGACCGGCGGCTGCAGCTTGCCGGAACGCGTCTGATCCGGCAGGCGCGGCGCATTCTCGTGCGTCATGACCAGCAGCACGCCGGGTACCGCGCGCGCGTCGGTGGCATCGATGCCGCCGATACGGCCACTGGGAATGGTGCTGGTGACCAGCACCGCGTGCGCCATGCGCGGTAACGGATGCTCCGCCGCGTAGCGTGCCGCGCCGGTGACCTTGCTGATGCCGTCGGTGCGGTTGACCGGTTGTCCGATGACGCTCATGCCTTTCCTCCGGCGAGCTGCAGCGCGCGCACCACCGCCCGCTGCGCCAGCGCGACCTTGAAGCCGTTGTGGCGATACGGCCGGGCGCCCGCGACGGCCAGTGCCGCCGCCTGCTGCAATACCTGCGCGGACAGCGGCTGGCCGCGCAGCAGCGCTTCCGCATCGTCCGCGCGCCACGGCTTGTGCGCGACGCCGCCCAGGGCGATGCGCACGTCGCGTACCGTGCCGTCCTGCAGGTCGAGCGCCGCCGCCACCGAGACCAGGGCGAAGGCGAAGCTGGCCCGGTCGCGCAGCTTGAGGTAATGCGCGCGCGTCCCGAACGGCGATGGCGGCAGGTCGACCGAGAGGATGAGCTCGCCCTCCGCCAGCGTGGTATCGATGTGCGGCGTGTCGCCGGGCAACCGGTGGAAATCGCTGATGCCGATGCTGCGCTCGCCCTGCGGCCCCTGTACCCGTATCGTGGCATCGAGCGCGCACAGCGCGACCGCCATGTCCGACGGATGGACCGCGATGCACGCATCGCTTGCGCCGAGGATTGCATGGATCCGGTTGTAGCCGTCCATCGCCGCGCATCCCGACCCCGGCGTGCGCTTGTTGCAATGCGTGAACGTGGGATCGGTGAAGTAGTAGCAGCGGGTGCGCTGCAGCAGGTTGCCGCCGACGGTCGCCATGTTGCGCAACTGGGTCGAGGCGCCCGACAGCAGGGCCGCGGTCAGCAGCGGGTAGCGCTGGCGCACCAGCGGATGGCCGGCGGCGGCGGTATTGGTGGCGAGCGCGCCGATGCGCAGGCCGCCGTCCGGCAGTTCGACGATGTCCGCAAGCGGCAGGTGATTGACGTCGACCAGGAGCACCGGGCGCTCGATGCCGCTCTTGTACAGGTCGAGCAGGTTGGTGCCGCCGCCGATGAACCGGGTCCCCGGAGCCGCGGCAAGGCGGATCGCATGGTCGATGTCGCGCGCGCGTTCATAGGAAAAGGGATGCATCGCGTCGTCCCTTCAGCGGCCGGCGTCGATCACGCTGCGGATCGCGGCCACGATGTTGGGGTAGGCGCCGCAGCGGCACAGGTTGCCGCTCATGCGCTCGCGGATCTCGTCGTCGGACACGTTGTCCCAGGTCACCTGCGATTCGGGCGCCAGCATGCCCGGTTCGCCGGACCGCACCTCTTCCAGCAAGGCGACGGCGGAGCAGATCTGGCCCGGCGTGCAGTAGCCGCACTGGAAGGCATCGCAGTCGAGAAAGGCCTGCTGCACCGGATGCAGGCTGGAAGTATCGCCCAGCCCTTCGATGGTCGTGATTTCCTTCCCCTCCTGCATGATGGCAAGTGTCAGGCAGGCGTTGACGCGCTGGCCTTCCACCAGCACCGTGCAGGCGCCGCACTGGCCGCGGTCGCATCCTTTCTTGGTGCCGGTCAGGCCGATGGTTTCCCGCAGCGCGTCGAGCAGCGTGACGCGCGGCTCCAGCATCAGGCGGTGCAACGTGCCATTGATGCGCAGCGCCACCTGCTGCGCTGCAACGGCAGGCCGGGGCAGCGGCGGCGAGGGAACCCCGGCCACGCCTTCCGCAAGTAGGCTGTCGTTCATGAGGCCCTCGCCTTTGGATAGGGACAATCCTGCAATGAGGCGGAATCGGCCGGAAAAGTTCCGGTGCGACGGGCCGTTGCAAGAATAGGGTTGAGCGGATGGCGTTGATTCCGGAGAATGGCGTTGCAAGCCGTCGCGCATGGCCTGCGGCGACGCGTCGAGACCTGTTTCCCCTGATCCCCATGCTAAAACGATTCCTGCACCGCCTGCTCCGACAAACGGCAGCGCCGCCGCAAGCGGAGGAACCGGCGCTCGGTGCGCTCACGGTGCTGGCCGTCGAGCCGCAGCAGCCGGAAATGGATCTGGTCAACGTCGACCACCTGTTCTTCCCCTGGCTGCTGGGCACGCGCGACGCGGTCCCGGCGGCCCTCAACGAGACCGAGAACCGCGTCCTGCGCGCGCTCAAGCGCGAAGCCGACAGCAACGATCCGGCCACCGCCGATCTCGTTCCGCGGTTGCCCTCGGTGATCCCGGTGCTGCTGCGCAGCCTGCGCGACCGCAACGTCTCGAATGCGCAGCTGGCGGGGCAGGTGGCGCAGGACCCGGTGCTGGTCGCCGCCGTGCTGCGGCAGGTAAACACCTCCTGGTACCGGCGCGCGACAACGGTGCGCACCATCGAGGAAGCTGTCGCCGTCATCGGCCAGAACGGCCTGCGCATGCTGGTGGCGAGCGTGGCGTTCAAGCCGCTGTTCAGTGCAAGCCTCGGGCCCGCCACGACGCTGGGCGCACCGAGGATGTGGGAGCTCGCCGAGCCGTTCGGCTTCGCCTGCCGCTACCTCGGCGGGCGCGCCGGCGCAGACGAGTTCGAGGTCTTTCTCGCCGGCCTGCTGCGCAACGTCGGCGTCATCGTCGCGCTGCGCATCGTCGACCAGGCCGCCGGGGCCGGCGTCGAAGCACGGGTGCTGCGCTCGCTGGCCTTCCACGCCGCCTTCATCCACTATGCGCGCCGCCTCGCCCAGGTGATCGGCACGGAATGGGCGTTTCCGCCCGCCGCGGTGGCGGCCGCCGGTGCGGAACCGGGGGCGTGGGAGAGCGCCGCGGAAGGGCTGGGCGTCGACGCGCGTGCGGCGGTCACCCTGCAGGTGCTGGGCAACGCGGACAGGCTGGCAAAGCTGAAGCTGATGCTGCAGCAGGGCGCGTTGCGCGAGGATCTGGCGGAGGCCTGCCTGGAAGGCGCTGACGTGCTGGCCTGCTGGCATGCCCTGACCCGGCTGGAGCGGCCGCAGGAAAACTGAGGTAGGCTTCGCCGGGCAAGTCCGGCATGCCATCGCATCTTGCCGTTGCGCCTTGCCAACCCGTTTCCGCACCTGTCGCCATGCGCCTGCCCAGACTGCTTCCGCTTCTTGCCTGCACCTTCATTGCCTCCGCCCCGGCCGCCACAACCGACGACGCGCAGATCCGCGACAGGGTGGACAAGACCGTGCGCCCGCTGATGCAGCGCCTGCACATCCCGGGCATGGCGGTTGCGTTGAGCGTCGGCGGCCGGCGCCACTTCTTCAACTACGGCGTCGCCTCGCGCGAGACCGGCCAACCGGTGACGTCCGCGACGCTGTTCGAGATCGGGTCCGTCACCAAGACCTTCACCGCCACGCTCGCGGCATACGCGCGGCAACAGGGCCGGCTGTCCCTCTCCGACAGCCCGGCCGCGCATCTCCCCGCGCTGCGCGGCAGCCCGCTGGCCAAGGCCACGCTGCTGGACCTGGCGACCCATACCGCGGGCGGGCTCCCGCTGCAATTCCCGGACACGGTCGACGATCGTGCTGCATTGCCCGGCTATTACGCGTCATGGAAGCCGGCCTATCCGCCGGCAACCTACCGGACCTACTCGAATCCGGGCATCGGCCTGCTCGGCATGATCGCCGCCGATGCAATGCAGTTGCCGTTCGAAGCGGCAATCGAAAGCAGCGTGCTGGCGCCGCTGGGCATGCAAAACACCTTCTTCCACGTTCCCGGCAGCCGCATGGCGGACTACGCGCAGGGCCACACCGCGCAGGATGCGCAGATCCGCCTGCGGCCGGGCGTGCTGGCTTCGGAAGCCTACGGGATCAGGTCGAGCCCGGCGGACATGCTGCGCTTCATCGAGGCGAACCTGGCGGCGGGCGCGGGCAAAGGGATGCTGGCACAGGCAATGGCGGAAACCCACGTCGGCTATTTCCGGGTGGGGGAGATGGTCCAGACCCTGATCTGGGAACGCTATCCTTTGCCGCTTTCCCTGGAAAAGCTATTGGCCGGCAATTCCCCTGCCATGGCCTACCAGCCGCATCCGGTGGAGAAACTGGATCCGCCGCTGCCCGCGCGGCCGGACATCGTCGTCAACAAGACGGGATCGACCAATGGATTCGGCGCGTACGTCGCCTTCGTTCCGGCCTGGAACGCGGGCATCGTGATCCTCGCCAACAAGAACTATCCGGTGGAGGACCGCGTCCGGGCCGCCCACGCGATCCTGTCGGCACTCCGCAGTCAATGAAGCGCCGGGGCAGGACTGCCCCGGTGCGATAAAACCTTTTCGCGCCCTGCTGTCTTAGCTGGTGGATGTCCCGCCCATTCCGGCGCGGTGCACCCACTTGGCTGAGGAGCGACCATGCAAGACAATCCAGGGACGAATGCCGGCGGCGAGGCGAAGCGGCCGATAGGCCGGACACCGCGCACTGGCAGCGACAGCGGCGATGCGCAGGTGCCGGGAGGCGCCGGCAACGGCACCGGCAACAGGGGCGTGGCCGGCATCGGCACCGCAGGCGGAACGACGCCGGAAGCGGCGCCGGCGTCGGGCCAAGGCAACGAAGCCCGCGCGCCGGAAGGCGACCCGAACAAGCCCGGCACCGCCGGGGACTACAGCCGCTGACGCAACCGGCCGCAGGCGTTCAATCCTGCGGCCACCGTTTGCTCAGGACTGGTCGGCGAGCTGCTGGCGCAGCCGGTCTTCCTGCTCGCGCAGCTCGGGCGTCATGGCGTCGCCGAAGTCCTCGGCGTCGAACACCTGCCGGATCTCGATCTCGGACTCGCCGAGCATCGGATTGGGGCAGCGCTTGACCCAGTCGATGGCCTCCTGCAGCGAGGCGCATTTCCAGATCCAGAATCCGGCGATCAGTTCCTTGGTCTCCGCGAACGGGCCGTCGGTCACCGTGCGGTTCTTGCCCGAGAAGCGCACCCGCGCCCCCTTCGCGCTCGGATGCAGGCCTTCGCCGGCAAGCAGCACGCCCGCCTTCGCGAGCTCTTCGTTGAACCGCCCCATCTCGGCCAGCATTCCCTCGCTGGGCATCTCGCCCGCTTCGCTGTGTTGGTCGGCCTTGATCAGGATTACGAATCGCATCTGGGTCTCCTCGAGGTGGCTATCTGAATAAATCGGACTTCACTGCCGCGACGAACGCGCGCGCACGGAATCGACATGCAGACCGGAATTTTTTCAGAAATTATCTCCCGCAGGGAGCCGCAGGGTACCGGCAGCCGCGGCCCGCCGTCATCGCGCAGCCCGCCGCGTTCATCCAAGAGGGCCGCCGGGCACGCCGCACGATCGTACCGGGCCGCCAGCCACGAGCAGACGTGGTCGACCGTCGGTGATCGAACGGGTGTTGCAGGCGACTGCCGTGCAGGCGGGCCGGAGCACCGGTACGGGCCGGCGCTGCCACCGGGGCAATGGCAAAGCGCCACGACCGGCCCGGCTCACTGCCTCAACTGCCCTTGTTGCCCCCGGGAGGGGCTGGCTCGCCGTTGTTGGTGGCGGCGCCGGTGGCGCCGTCGCTGAAGCCGGCGTCGCCTTCCTTCTTGCCGGCATTGGCGCCACCGCCGCTGCCACTGCCGCGCGCGCGGTCGGGATCGCCGCCGCTCTCCGCGGATACGCCGTTATTGGTGCGATCGGTATTTACGCCGTCGCTGAAGTGGGAATCGCCTTTCTTGTCGACCATTTCTTGCTCCTGTCCAGGTGGGAATCAGACGCGGGCAGCGCCCGTGCCGTGCGCGGGATGCATGGCATACCGCACTTCTCGTGCATCTCCCCTTAGACCGCTCATTGCCGATTCGATCACCGCTGTGCGCCTTTCGGCTGCTGGCAACTCTTCTCCCCGGGGTTCCCTCTCTGACATTTCGCAAACAGTCGAACCGGGCTTTCGCAACAGGTCCCGGAACAACCTTATATTTTTGCAAGCTTCCCGGACGGCAGTCCCGGGGGCAAAGGCCGCGCGAGCCGGCCCCATTCCAATAACAAGAGGAGACACCAAGATGCATCGTATTGCTGCACTACTGACCGTCGCCGCCCTCGTCGCCGGTTGCGCCACCGGGCCACGCACCACGACGCCGGGCAAGCCCGAAGTCCTCGTCGCGCCATCCAACTTCAAGGGCGTCCACGGCCTCGCCATCGACCGGCAGGGCCGCCTGCTCGCCGGCAGCGTGACCGGCAGCGCGCTCTACGAAGTGGACGCGCGCAGCGGCAATGCGCGCATCCTGGTCGCCCCGCCGGATGGACAGGCGGACGACATCGCGTTCGGCCCGCGCGGCGAGATGGCCTGGACCGGCTTCCTGCAGGGCGTGCTGCGCTATCGGGAATCGGACGCGGCGCCGATCCGCGTGCTCGCCAAGGACCTGCCCGGCATTAACTCCGTTGCCTTCGACCAGAAGACCGGCAGGCTGTTTGCAACCCAGGTGTTCCTTGGGGATGCGCTGTGGGAAATCGACGTCGCCGGGTCGCGGCCGCCGCGCCTGATCCGGAAGGATCTCGGCGGCCTCAACGGCTTCGAGGTGGGTGCGGACGGATGGATCTACGGGCCGCTGTGGTTCAAGGGCCAGGTGGTCCGTGTGAATCCGGACTCGGGCGAGATGCAGACGGTCGCGACGGGATTCAGCACGCCGGCCGCCGTCAACTTCGACTCCAGGGGCAACCTGTACGTGATCGACACGAAGACCGGCGAGCTGTTCCGCATCCCGCCCGGCGGCAAGCCGGCCAGGATCGCACAACTGAAGCCGAGCCTGGACAACCTGGCGATCGACCGGCAGGACAGGATCTACGTGTCCAACATGGCGGACAACGGCATCGAGGAAGTCGACCCGGCCAGCGGCAAGGTGCGGGTGGTGACCCGCGGCGATGTCGCGGTGCCCGGCGGCCTGTCGCTGTCGGCGGACGGCCGGACCCTGTTCGTCGCCGACGTGTTCGCCTTCCGCGCCATCGACACCACGAGCGGCAAGGTGACCGACATCCATCGCATGCAGGCGTCCGACATGGAGTACCCATTTGCCGTCAGCACCGGCGAACGCTTCCAGCTGCTGACCAGCTGGTTCACCGGCACGCTGCAGGTGCTCGACCGGCGCAGCAACAAGACAGTCGCGATGCTGCACGGCCTAAAGGCGCCGTCGGCGGCGCTGGAGCTCGCGGACGGCTCGGTGCTGGTGGCGGAAATGGGCACCGGCACCATCGCCCAGCTGCGCGGCGACGGCTTCAAGGAGCGGTCGGTGGTGGTCAGGGATCTTGTCGGCCCGGTCCAGCTGATTGCCGGCCGCGACGGCAACCTGTACCTGACGGAAGCCGCCGGCCGGCTGTCCCGCATCAGTCCGCGCGACTGGAGCAAGACGATCGTCGCCGACGGCCTGCTGCTGCCCGAAGGCGTGGCCGAAACCCCCGACCGCCGCTTCATCGTCGCTGAAGCCGGCGCGGCCCGGTTGACCGAGATCGATCCCGCCTCCGGCGCGCGCCGGGTCATCGCCGCCGACCTGCCGATCGGCTTCGAAGCCGCGCCGGGCATGCCGCCCTCGAACATCCCGACCGGCGTCGCCGTCGACGCCCGCGGCAACATCTACTTCAGCGCCGACCGCAACAACGCCGTGTACCGCATCCCGGCGCGCTGAGCGCCCGGCCCTGCCCGGCCCTCCCGCGCTGCGAGGGAGGGCCGGCCCATCCCGCTCCCGGCGGCATGCGCGCGTGAACTGTGCCACCATGCACGCCGTGCGCAACCGGCGAACGAGATGGGGACAAGGATATGGACGACCTGAATGACCTGGCGCTGTTCCTCCAGGTGGTGGATGCCGGCGGCTTTTCCGCCGCCGAACGCGAAACCGGCATCGCGAAGTCCCGGCTGAGCCGGCGCGTCGCGGCACTGGAAGCGCAGCTCGGCGTCCGCCTGGTCCAGCGCTCCACCCATCATGTCCACGTCACCGAGATCGGCGCGCGGGTGGCGCGCCATGCACGCACCATCGTCGACGAGGCCGAGGCGATCCGCGCGATAGTCGCCGACGCCCAGGCCGAACCCACCGGCCTGGTCCGCGTCAGCGCCTCGCCCCTGTCCGGCGAGCTGCACCTGTCCGCCTGGCTGGCCGACTTCATGCGCCTGTATCCGAAAGTACGGGTATCGCTCGACCTGACCAACCGCTATGTCGACCTGCTCGCCGAGCGCGTCGACCTGGCATTGCGTTTCTCCGGCACGCCGCTGCAGGCCGCCGAGCTCGTCGCCCGCCCGATCGGCGCCGGCCGCATGATCCTGGTGGCGAGTCCCGACTGCCTCGAACGCCACGGCGAGCCCGCCGGACTGGACGCGCTGCACCGCTTTCCCGCGCTCGGCCAGGGCACGCTCGAATCGATCCGGCCGTGGATATTCCGCGCCGGCGACGGCGGCAGCTTCACCCACCCGCCGCAGCCCTGCTTTGTCTCCGGCAGCCTGCTCGCGCTGCGCGCTGCCGCGCTGCGCGGCGCCGGGCTCGCCTACCTTCCGGCCGAGGCCTGCGAGGAAGCCCTGCGCGCCGGCGAACTGCGCGAACTGCTGCCCGCGCACGCACCGCCCGGCTCGACCCTGTATGCGGTCTATCCCGCGCGGCGCGGCTTGACCACCGCCGTCCGCAGCCTGATCGGCTTCCTCGAAGAGCGCTACCGCAGCCTGTCCTGATCGTTCCATTGCTGGAACGCGCCGTTGCGCCGGCGCCGGCTACCCGCCGCACTGCCTTCTGTCTATCGTCTCCCTCTCATCAACCACGCAAGGAGAAGGACATGAAGAACAAGATTGCCGTCGTCACCGGCGGCTCACGCGGCATCGGCGCAGGTATCGCGCGCAAGCTTGCCGCCGCAGGCGCCAGCGTCGCCGTCGTGTACCAGCGCCGGGCGGATGCCGCCGATGCCGTGGTGGCCGAACTGCGGCGGACCGGCGCAAAAGCGGCCGCCTGGCAGGCCGACGTCGCCGACCAGCTCGCGCTGGAACGGGTCATGCGGGAAGTGCGGGCCGCGTTCGGGCCGATCGACGCCCTGGTCAACTGCGCCGGCGTGTTCGATGGCGGCGCGGCCGGCGAGATCAGCCGGCAGTCGTTCGAGCACCTGTTCTTCACGAACACCTGGAGCGTGATCGCCGCGACCCAGGCCGCGCTGCCGCAATTCGCCGACCATGCCGCCGTCGTCAACCTGTCGACCAGCCTGGTGGCACGGCCGCAAGCCGGCACCAGCGTCTACACCGCGAGCAAGGCCGCGGTCGACAGCCTGACGCTGGGGTTCGCGATCGAACTCGGCGCGCGCGGCATCCGGGTCAATGCGGTCGGCCCGGCCGTCACCCACACCGACATGACGGCCGGATTGCCCGCCGACATGCTGGCCGAGGAAAAGCGGCTCACGCCGCTGGGACGTCTCGCCGAGACGGACGACATCGCCGATGCGGTGGCCTTCCTCTGCTCCGATGCGTCGCGCTGGATCACGGGGCGCAGCATCCTGGTGGACGGCGGCAGGAATTGATTGCCGCTGCCCGCCCCGGCCGCGGCGTCGGCAAGACCTGAAATGGCGACGGCGCGAGGGTAAATCCATTTGCTCTCGCCCTGTCCTCTGCGCAGTTTGCGGTGCCGCGGCCACGCGCGTTGCGGCAATTGCATTTACCCGCCCTGCCCGGCACGTCCCTTGCATCGATGCAGTATTGCCGGCGCACGGCAACCGCGCCAACGAGGACAGAAGATGCATACCTTCGCAAAAACCGCCATCGCCACCCTTGCCTTTGCCGCCGTTCACAGCGCGCTTGCCACACGGCAGGCGAAACAGGCGGCGGCCCGCCTGCTGGGCGACGAGCGCAGCGACGCCGCCTACCGCGTGTTCTATGTCGGGCAGGGGTTGCTCACATTCGCCGCACTCACCGCCTATTGCGCCAGCCTGCCGGCGCAGACCGTCTATCGCCTGCGCGGGCCGGGCGCGCTGCTGCTCCGCGCCGGACAGCTTGCCGGCCTCCTGCCGCTGGTGGCGGGCCTCCGGGAGGTCGGCCTGAAACGCTGGGCAGGCGTGGACAGGCTGCAGGCATGGCGGCACGGCCGGGCGCTGCCCGCGGCGCCGGCAGCGCAAGGGCCGGAACTCACCGAGGATGGCAGGCTGACCGCCGCGGGACCATTTCGCTGGTCCCGCCATCCCCTCAACTTCGCGGGTGTGCCGCTGTTCTGGCTGACACCGCACATGACCACGCGCCGGCTGGCCTTCAATGCGATCGGCACCGCCTACCTGGTGCTCGGCTCCCTGCACGAGGAGGCCCGGCTAAAGACGGCCTACGGCGATGCCTACGCGCGCTACCGGCAGAGCGGCGTCTCGTTCTTCTGGCCCACTGCGCATCGGCGTCCCGATGATGTGCGGCTGCCGGCCGCCGGCGACACGCCGCATTCGATAGCGCAAGCGTCCCGCTGACCTGGCTGTACCCGTTCGCCTCGGGCGCATCGTCCTCGCCTGCCGCGCACGCCGCCGCGGCACGGCGGGGCGGCCCGGGCGGCGCGGTGTAGGATGGCGTCATGGACTCCCTGATCACCGCCTCCGCGCGCGCGCTTGCGGCCGGCGACGCCCTCGCCGCCCTGAAGCGCATCGCCCTGCGCGACGATCCACCGGCGCTGGCGCTGCGCGGGATCGCGATGGCCCAGCTCGGCGAGCACCCGCGCGCCCGTGAACTGCTCCGGCGTGCCGCCCGCGGATTCGGCGCCCACGAGGAGCTGGCGCGGGCGCGCTGCATCGTCGCCGAGGCCGAGGTGGCGCTGGCGATGCGCGACTTCCGTGGATCGCCGCGCTCGCTTGCGGCCGCCACTGCCGCGCTCGATGCGCATGCCGACCGCGCCAATGCGCTGCAGGCGCGGCTGATCGCCACGCGCAGGCTTCTGCTGCTCGGCCGCCTTGACGAAGCCCGCACGGCCCATGCGCAGATCGACGCCGGCGCGCTCACGCCCCCGCTGATGGCGGTCGCCGAACTGATCACGGCGGAGATTGCGCTGCGCGCATTGCAGGTCGATGCGGCGCGCGATGCGCTCTCCCGCGCGCAGGAGGCCGCCGGCCGCGCGCGCCTGCCGGCGCTGGTGGCCGAAGTGGCGGAGGCACGACAGGCGCTCGACCGGCCAGCGGCCCGGCGCATTGCCGTCGGAACCGAACAAGCCCTGCGCCTCGACGAGGTGTCGGCGTTGCTGGCATCGGATGCGCTGGTGGTCGATGCCTGCTGCCGCGGGATAGGCAAAGGCGCCGACTGGCTGCGGCTGGCACGGCGACCGATCCTGTTCGCGCTGGCGCGGACGCTTGCCGAGGCATGGCCCGGCGACGCCAGCCGGGAAACCCTGATCGCCGACGCCTTCCGGACGCACCGGCCCGACGATTCGCACCGGGCGCGCCTGCGGGTGGAAATCGGACGCCTGCGCGGCCTCGTCAAGGCGATGGCCGACATCGAGGCCACGCCGCAAGGCTTCGCCCTGAGGACGCGCGACGGCCGCCCGGTCGTCGTGCTCGCCCCGCCCATCGACGGCGACCAGGCATCCCTGGTGGCGCTGCTCTCCGATGGTGCCGCCTGGTCGACCTCGTCGCTGGCGCTGGCCCTGGGCGCGAGCCAGCGCACCGTCCAGCGCGCGCTCGTCGAACTCGAGGCCGCCGGACGCGTGCGCGCGTCCGGCCGCGCACGGGCGCAACGGTGGCTTGCGCCGCCGCTGGCCGGATTCACGACGATCTTGTTACTCCCTGCCGCGCTGCCGATTCTTTAGAGTGGTCCTGCGGCTGCGATGCGGGCCGCACCTCACCAGTAAAAGGAGCCATTGATGACCAGCAAGACGAACAAGGATGCCTCCCCGTCCAAGGCGCGCGCGGCCGAGGTGGTGCGCGAGTACGGTCCGTTCGACAAGGCAGCCAGCGTGGCCGGCGTCACCTTCGACGGCCGCCATGTCTGGGCCGCCACCGGCAGCAGGCTCGTCGCCTTCGACCCGGCGAGCGGCGAGACCGCGCGCACGATCGAGCATGCCTGCGACGCCGGCACCGCCTTCGACGGCCGGTATCTCTACCAGATCGCCGAGGCACGCATCGACAAGATCGACCCTGCCACCGGCAACATCCTGGCAACCATCCCGGCGCCGGGCAACGGCAACGACTCGGGCCTCACCTGGGCGGAAGGCAGCCTGTGGGTGGGCCAGTACCGCGCCCGCAAGATCTACCAGATCGATCCCGCGACCGGCGCCATCAGGCGCACCATCGAGTCCAACCGCTTCGTCACCGGCGTCACCTGGGCCGACGGCGAGCTGTGGCACGGCACCTGGGAGGGCGACGACAGCGACCTGCGCCGCATCGACCCGCACAGCGGCGCGGTGCTCGAGCAACTCCGGATGCCGCCCGGCGCCGGCGTCAGCGGACTCGAATACGACGGCGCCGCCCTCTTCTACTGCGGCGGCGGCGGGAGCGGAAAGGTGCGCGCGGTACGGCGGCCCAAGGCCGCGTCCGACGCGTAGAACCACCGCGCGCTGCAATGCAGGAGCGCTTCCCGCGCGCGGGCGGCAGGGCAGCGCATCGCCCAGACCATGACGGCACTACGAGCCAAGGAGCAGGACATGTCTACCCTCACCAATGAAACCATCCCCCTTCATCATCCCGTCGTGTCGCGGGACCAGTGGATTGCCGCGCGCAAGTCGCTGCTGGCGCGCGAGAAGGCACTGACGCGACTGGGCGACCAGATCGCCCGCGAGCGCCGCGCGCTGCCCTGGGTGCGTATTGACAAGGACTATGTGTTCGACACGCCCGACGGCCGGCGCACGCTCGCCGAACTGTTCGACGGCCGGCGCCAGCTGCTGGTGCAGCACTTCATGTTTGCCCCCGGTTGGGAGCAGGGCTGCAAGAGCTGTTCCTACATGGCCGACCACAACGACGGCGCCAACCCGCACCTGGCGCAGCGCGATGTCACGCTGCTGGTCGTCTCGCGCGCCCCGCTGGCCGACATCGAGCGCTTCCGCCGCCGCATGGGCTGGCAGTTCAGATGGGTGTCCTCGCACGACAGCGACTTCAACCGCGACTTCTGCGTCAGCTTCACCCCGGAAGAACAAGCCAGGGGCGAGGTCTACTACAACTATGTGATGCAGCCCTTTCCGCAGGCGGAGGCGCCCGGCGTCAGCGTGTTCTACAAGGACGACGCGGGCCAGGTCTTCCACACCTATTCGACCTACGGCCGGGGCGTGGAGGTAATGATGGGCACCTACCCGCTGCTGGACCTGACACCGATCGGCCGCAACGAGGACGGCCTCGGCCATACGATGGAGTGGGTACGGCATCACGACCGCTACACGCCCGCCCCGCCAGCGAAGCCCGCCAGCGGATCGTGCTGTCATGCGACCGCCTGAAAGACGACCGGACTAAGCAGGCGCATGCATCATGACCGGCATCTGGCCCTGGCTGGCAGTCGCCGCCGCCGGCGCGCTGCACGGCCTGAACCCTGCCTCCGGTTGGTTGCTCGCCGCCGCATGGGGCGTGCGTGGGCGCGAATGGTCGCGCGCGCTGCGCGCCCTGCTGCCCATCGCCATCGGCCATGCCGCCTCGGTCGCCATCGTCGCGACCGCAGTGGCCGTCGGCCTGTCCCTGGATCGCCTCCTGCTGCAGGCAATGGCAGCCGCGCTGCTGGCCGTCGTCGTGGTCGTTCACCTGTGGGAACGCAGCCGTCCCGCACAACGCACCCCGTCGGGACCCGCAGCCCTGGCGCTCTGGTCCTTCATCATGTCCACCGCGCACGGCGCCGGGCTGATGCTGGTCCCGGCGCTGGTCCCGCTCTGCATCGGAAACACCGCGTCCGGGACGGTCGGCGCATCGGATCCACTGATGCTGGCGGTTGCGGCAGTCGGCGTCCACACGGCCGCGATGCTCGCAGTGACCGCCATCATCGCCAGCGGCGTCTGCCGTGGCGTCGATGCCGGCGTCCGGTTGCTCCGCAGCCGCAAGGGAAAGCTTCAGTCCTGATGAGGGCTTGCATGCCTAACGTCTTTACAGGGAGTTCAGGAGGAAGACGATCGCAAACGCCGGCAGGGAAAGGACGCAGAGGATCAGGAAGGCCATTGCCGAGCGTGTACGCGTTACCGCATTGGCTTCCCGAAAAGCGCCCCAGGCGGCGATGCCCCAGACGAGGGCCAGGAAAAGACCGGTGCCGAGAGTACAGGCGAAGAAGAGTTGCGCAGAAGGGCTAAGAAGCTCGATATCCGGAACTCCCGATCTCATCGCGTCCTTCAATGCTTCCGTCCCGTCGGGATCGAGCCGTTGTGTGACCGCGTATGCCAGCAGGTTGGCACCGCCGACGATATAGAGAATCGGTCCGGAGGCGTACGCCTGCAGGACAAACAGTTGCCTGAAGCTCGCCTTCCCGTTCACCGCCAGCCACGACAGGCGCAGCACGACCAGCCACAGCAGTATGTAGAACGTCGTCAGTGCGAACAACGAGGCCACTCCCTGCACCGAATGCCCATCGGGGTTGCCTCTCAGGATATTCTCGGCCAGGAACAGCAGCAGCAGGCTCAGGCCAAGAAAGAGACACGATGCCTGAAAATCGCCTTGATCCGCCACCTGCTTCCGTTGCAGGAATGTTTTGGGCGCAAAGAAAAGCTCAAGCAAGTCGGAAAAATATACCGGCAGAACCGCAACCGACTTCTCAAGAATATCCTTCACCCTATCCTCCTGAGTTGCCATGGCGTGGCGCCATCGAATGGCACAAGCGGGGACGAAACGGTATCGCACCCGAAGCCCCTGCGCTTCAGCCAGGGTGGCGCAGGCGAAGGCAGGCGAGGATCGCCGGGAAGTACACGTTGGGTGAGGGGATGCGGCTACTTGCGCCGCCCGCTCCCAGGCGGCCGCTACCCGATATAGAACGCATTCTGATCGATCTCCCTGGTGCCCGGTCCCTGCGGTCCCATATCAAACTCGCACACGCAATCGACGTCCGGATCACTCGCAATATGCTCCGGGAAAATGAAGCCTTTTTCGTGGCGAGGAAAACGAATGCCGATCTGCTGGAAGCAGACGTCGACGAATTCCGAGCAGATGTAGGCGTCGTTCTGGCCCGGCTTCCCGATCCCCAGCGTCACCCGCGCCAGTATCCGGCCTATCTCCTCCTTGTCGTACTTGCGGTTGAGCTTGTCGGCGGCGATGCCCAGCAATTGCTCGGCGTCCGTCTCGCTGAAAGGCCGGCGGTGGCGGGCCAGGAAGATCCGTCCGTCATACGGCTTTCCGCAGCACTCATAGTCATGCACATACTGACTGAGGGGCACCGCCCGCACGCCATCGTCCTCGACGCTTTCCACAAGGAGCACGCGCTTGTTCCATGGGAAGACAAAACCCACATGGCTGAAAAGCGAGCCGGAGAAGTGGCGAATCACGCGGCTGACCGGGTAGTTGCCCGAGGTGAAGACGATGTCGCCGGTCCGCATTTCATTTCGCATATCCTCGTACTTCCTGCGCGGCAGGTCGTCGAGATCGGTCGTGTTCATATGCACCTCCAGCTACGAAAAATGGAGCGCACGATGCAACGAAACTCGTGCGGGGTGAAGGATCCGCGACAGTAATGCGGCGTCGCTGCGCTGCTTCACTGAGCGGCCCCATCGTCTCGCGAAAGAACGGTCCGCCCTGTTCTCGAAAACGCCCTGAAGTACGTTCTGCCGCCGTCTCCGGTTTTTCGGAATCGCCGTCGCTTCTGTACACCAGTGACAGCGCGGCCAGTTCTCGCGCCGCCTATGCGGGTCCATTGCATGCGGCATCCGCCTGAACGGCAACGCAGTGGCGTCGTGAATGGCGCCCCTTGTGAGGGAATCGATGCTCTCAATGTATGAAGCCTGTGCATCGCCGACAACCGTAACATCGATCCGCTTTGATCTGGAACGAAGCTTGCCAAATGAGAACGCCCGCTATCGCTCGCCCGCTGCCTACATCCTGGGACACGACGCGCAGCAACTATCGGATGCCCCATGCGAGGCCGATGCGGCAAAAAGGGAAACCTGTCCGGGGGACGGTGGCGTACAGGAACGGCCGAGGACGCAGCCTCATTCAACGTTTCATTTCCGCGCAGCCGCCCCAAACGAAAAGGGCCGACAACGCGGCCCTTTTTCTAGACTTCAACTTGCGACAGCATCACACGTCGATATTCCCCGCCTGCAGCGCATTCAATTCAATAAACGCCCTGCGTGGCTCCACGTCGTCGCCCATCAGCGTCGTGAAGATCTGGTCCGCGGCAATCGCGTCCTCGATCTGCACCTTGAGCAGGCGGCGGACGTTGGGATCCATCGTGGTTTCCCACAGCTGCTCGGGGTTCATCTCGCCCAGGCCCTTGTAGCGCTGCTTGCTGACGCCGCGCTCGGCTTCCGAACGCAGCCAGTTCATCGCTTCGTGGAAGTCGCGTATCGCGATCTCCTTTGCCTTGTCGCCCTGGCCGCGGCGGGCCATGGCGCCGGGGCCGATCAGGCCCTTGAAGGTGGCGGCGGCGCCGGCCAGCGTCTGGTAGTCGGGGCCGTGCAGGAACTCGGCGTCGATCACGGTCATCTTCAGGTTGCCGAAGTGACGGCGCTGGATGGACAGGCTGTGCTTGGCGGAGAGCTCGTCGGCCCTGACGATGACCTCGACGTCGGGGTCGTTGATCGCGGCGCGCAATGCTGCGGCGGAGGCCTCGGCACTGCCGGCGTCGTCGAGATTGAGCGTGACGCCGTTCATGATCGCCGACAGGGCGGCGTCATCGATCGCGCGCGACAGGCGCATGATGATGGCGTTCGCGGTGTTGTACTGGCGGACCAGCTCGGCGAGCGCGTCGCCGATGATCGGCTGGGCGCCATCCTGCGGGATGATGGCCGAGTCGTGCAGCGCGATCTGCATCATGTACTGCGCTTCCTCGATGTCGTCCTTCAGGTAGCGCTCGTCCTTGCCGTGCTTGACCTTGTACAGCGGCGGCTGCGCGATGTACACGTGGCCGCGCTCGACCAGCTGCGGCATCTGGCGATACAGCAGCGTCAGCAGCAGGGTGCGGATGTGCGCGCCGTCGACGTCGGCATCGGTCATGATGATGATGCGGTGGTAGCGCAGCTTCTCGACGTTGAATTCGTCCGGGCCGATGCTGGTGCCGAGGGTGGCGATCAGCGTGGTGATCTGCTCCGACGACAGCATCTTCTCGAAGCGCGCCTTCTCGACGTTGAGCACCTTGCCGCGCAGCGGCAGGATGGCCTGGAATTTCCGGTCGCGGCCCTGCTTGGCGGAGCCGCCTGCGGAGTCGCCCTCGACGATATACAGCTCGCACAGCGCCGGGTCCTTCTCCTGGCAGTCGGCCAGCTTGGCGGACAGGCCGAGGCCGTCCATCACGCCCTTGCGGCGGGTCAGCTCGCGGGCCTTGCGGGCCGCTTCGCGCGCACGCGCGGCCTCGACGATCTTGCCGCAGATGATCTTGGCGTCGTTCGGCTTCTCGAGCAGGAAGTCGGTCAGGGTCTTGGCGACGATCTCCTCGACCGGGCCGCGCACTTCCGACGACACCAGCTTGTCCTTGGTCTGCGAGCTGAACTTCGGCTCGGGCACCTTCACCGACAGCACGCAGGTCAGGCCCTCGCGCATGTCGTCGCCGGAGACTTCGACCTTGGCCTTCTTGGCGAGGTCGTTCTCCTCGATGTACTTGTTGATGACGCGCGTCATCGCCGCGCGCAGGCCGGTCAGGTGAGTGCCGCCGTCGCGCTGGGGGATGTTGTTGGTGAAGCAGAGCACCTGCTCGTTGAAGGCGTCGTTCCACTGCATCGACACGTCGACGCCGATGGTCGTGCCATGCTCCGATACTTTCTCGCCGGTGGCCTGGAAGATGGTCGGGTGCAGCACGTTCTTGTTCTTGTTGATGTATTCGACGAAACCGCGGGTGCCGCCTTCGAATGCGAAGTTCTCTTCCTTGCCGGTGCGCTGGTCGCTCAGCTTGATGTGCACGCCGTTGTTGAGGAAGGAGAGTTCGCGGATGCGCTTGGCCAGGATGTCGTAGTGGAACTCGACGTGGGTGAAGATCTCCTCGTCGGCCCAGAAGTGCACCTCGGTGCCGCGCTTGTCGGTTTCGCCGGTGACCTTGATCGGCGAGACGGCGACGCCTTCCTGGGTCTCCAGCTCGCGGTTCTGCACCACGCCCTTCGCGAATTCCATCTGGTGCACCTTGCCGTCGCGCCGGATGGTCAGGCGCAGCAGCTTGGACAGCGCGTTCACGCAGGAGACGCCGACGCCGTGCAGGCCGCCCGAGACCTTGTAGGAGTTCTGGTCAAACTTGCCGCCGGCGTGCAGTTCGGTCATCACGATCTCGGCCGCGCTGCGCTTGGGATCGTGCTTGTCGTCCCACTTGATGCCGGTCGGGATGCCGCGCCCGTTGTCCGTGATCGAGATCGAGTTGTCGGCGTGGATCGTGACGTGGATCTCGGTGCAGTGGCCGGCGAGGGCCTCATCGATCGAGTTGTCGAGCACTTCGAACACCAGGTGGTGCAGGCCGGTACCGTCGGACGTGTCGCCGATATACATGCCGGGACGCTTGCGGACCGCTTCCAGGCCTTCGAGGATCTGGATCGAGGATGCGCTGTACTGGCTGCCGGGCTGCGGCTCGCGGGGTGCTTCTTGGGGGAGTGCGGACATGGCTACCTTCTGTGTTTCGAAATACGACCAAAGAACGATTTGCCCGAACCGGAAAACCTCCGGCCGGCCAACGGAATGCAAAATCCTTAAAAGTGGCAAAGGGGCGCGCTCTGTTGCCGCCGCCCCCTTTTTCTATCCAGTCTTCATCCTCATCAGATCCGCATCGGCATCACGACATACTTGAAGTCGGTGTTTTCCGGTACGGTGATCAGTGCGGACGAGTTGGCATCGCCGAGGGCGATGTTGACGTTGTCCGACTTCAGGTTGTTCAGCACGTCGAGCAGGTAGGTGACGTTGAATCCGATGTCGACGGCATCGCCGCCGTAATCGATCTCGAGTTCTTCGACCGCTTCTTCCTGGTCGGCGTTGGTGGAGCTGATCTTCAGGCTGCCGGGGGCGATGATGCAGCGCACGCCCTTGAACTTGTCGCTCGTCATGATCGCCGCGCGCTGCAGTGCATGCAGCAGGGTCTGGCGGTCGATCGTGAAGTTGTTCTTGTAGCCCTTCGGGATCACGCGCGTGTAGTCGGGGAACTTGCCCTCGACGAGCTTGGAGATCAGCTCGATGTCGGCGAAGCTCAGCTTGACCTGGTTGTTGGCGATCTCGAGGTCCACCGGGTTGTCGAGGTCTTCCAGCAGGCGCTGCAGTTCAAGGATGGTCTTGCGCGGAATGATGACTTCCTGGCGCTGGAAATCCTGCTCGGTCTCGACCTGGCAGAACGCGAGGCGGTGGCCGTCGGTGGCGACCGCGATCACGTTCTTGCCGTCGACGACCAGCAGCAGGCCGTTCAGGTAGTAGCGGATGTCCTGCTGCGCCATCGCGAAGTGCACCATGTTGAACAGGTGCTTCAGGGTCTTCTGCGGCAGCGTGACCTTGGCGTTGTAGTGCTCCGCCTGCGCCACGGTCGGGAACTCCTCGGCGGCCAGGGTCTGCAGCGCGAAGCGCGACTTGCCGGACTGGACCGTCATCCGCTTGTTCGCGAGCGACAGCGAGACGTCGCCCGAGTCGGGCAGCGCGCGCAGGATGTCGAGCAGCTTGCGCGCGGCGACGGTGGTCGCGCCGACCTCGCCGCCACTGCCGACGTTCGCATGCGTGGTGATCTGCACTTCAATGTCGGTCGACAGGAAGGACACCTTCTCACCGTCCTTGCGAATGAGGATATTGGCCAGAATCGGCAGCGTGTGCCGACGCTCGACAATACCACTCACGATCTGCAGCGGCCGGAGCAGCGTGTCTCTTTGGGTCTTAACCAATTGCATGCTTTAGTCCTTGTAGTAATTGATTGAGGCTTTGCGATGGTTCTGGTGGCGGGGGCCGGCGGCGTCGCGGGCACAATCCCATATAAAGGCGAAACCCCTCTATTTTGACAGAAAAGGGGGCATCCCAAGAAATCTTCGCACCCGGTTTTTGTAATGATGACAACGGCGGGGCGGGTGGCGGAAAGCGCGGCTCCCGGCACCCCCGCGCTCCCTGCCGGCAGGACTTATCCACAAGCAGGGAGGCAGGGCTTCTCACCCCTTGAGCGTCTGCTCGAGCACATGCAGCTCATGGTTGACTTCCGGGTTTTTCGCGCGGTCGGCGGCGATCTTTCGTACCGCGTGCAGGACGGTCGTATGGTCGCGGCCGCCGAAGAGTTCGCCGATCTCGGGCAGGCTCTTCTGGGTCAGCTCCTTGGCCAGGTACATCGCGATCTGGCGGGGCCGGGCGATGTTGGCCGGGCGCTTCTTGGAGTACATGTCGGCGACCTTGATGTTGAAGAAATCGGCGACCGTCTTCTGGATGTTCTCCACCGAGATCTGCCGGTTCTGCACCGACAGCAGATCCTTCAGTGCTTCCTTGACAACATCGATCGTGATGTCCTTGCCGTGGAAGCGGGAGTACGCCAGGATCTTGCGCAGCGCGCCTTCCAGTTCGCGGACATTCGAACGCAGGTGCTTGGCGACGAAAAAGGCGACGTCGTCGTTCAGCACCGCGCCTTCCTGCGCCGCCTTTTTCAGCAGGATCGCCACCCGCATTTCCAGTTCGGGCGGCTCGACCGCGACCGTCAGGCCGGAGTCGAAACGGGAAATCAGGCGGTCGTCCATGCCGCTGATTTCCTTCGGATAGGTGTCGCTGGTGATGATGATCTGCTTCTTGGCGGCGATCAGCGCTTCGAACGCATAGAAGAATTCTTCCTGGGTCCGGCTCTTGCCGGCGAAGAACTGGATGTCGTCGATCAGCAGCATGTCCAGCGAGTGATAGTACCGCTTGAAGTCGTCGAAGCCCTTGCGCTGGTAAGCGGTCACTACGTCGCGAACATACTGTTCCGCATGGATGTAACGGATACGGACGTTGGCGTTCTCGGCCATCAGCTGGTTGCCGATCGCATGGATCAGGTGGGTCTTGCCGAGGCCGACGCCGCCGTACAGGAACAGCGGGTTGTAGGAGACGCCGGGATTGTTGGCGACCTGGATCGCGGCTGCCCGCGCCAGCTGGTTGGCCTTGCCGGTCACGAAGCTGTCGAAGGTGAGGGCAGGATTGATGCGGCTCTGATCGCGCTTCTTGGTTTCTTCTATATAAAGATCGGCCCGCTCGACGGCGGCCGGCATATCGACCACGGCGGCATGGTCACGGCCGTTCCCGGCGCCGTTGAGGGCGGCGGCGGCCGGTGCCGGCGCCGGCCTGCGCGCCGCGCCGGCACGCGGGTCGAGCACGAACTGGACCTCGATCGGCTCTTCCCAGTATTCGGAGGCGAGGGTCGTGATGCGGTTGGCGAACTGCGACTTGACCCAGTCAAGCTTGAAGCGGTTGGGGGCGGCGATGCGCAGACGGCCTTCCTCGAAATCGAGCGGCACCAGGGGTTTGATCCATGCACTGAACTGCTGCGGCGGGAGTTCCTGCTCCAGCATTGCGGAGCAAGTCTGCCAGAAATTTTCCATGGATTTTTCTATTAGTCTTCGTACGTGGAAACAAACTGAAGGCCGCGCGGACCCTGGGGAGTCGCGTCCTGCCCGGCTTCTCGACCGCGCCGCAGTCGCAGGTCCGTTACGGGAGAGCGCCCGGGGGCGGTTGCGCGGGAGGGCTATTCTATACCCGGGCAGCCATAGTTATCCACAGGGCGAATCATTTTTCCGACATAAAAAAGTGCTTGCAAAACCGGGGCGTTTGGGCGTGACCCCCATCCCTTGCACAGGCGTCAAGACGAGGGACGGAGCGCGGCACGGCGCGCGTCGCGCATGGCTTGCGGCGCGCCCCGGACGGACGGCGAAGCCGGCTCGACACCCTCCCTGGAAACAGGCGGCAAAGCGCCTAAGTGATTGACAGTGAAGGCAAACAGAGTGTCTAATTGCGGGTTCACTGCCTGTTGCGTTTTGTGTGCAGCACAAAACAAGAATGGGCTGAGCTGAGAACCGACCCATTTTTGCCGAATTAGCGAGATCAACATGAAACGTACTTACCAACCTTCCGTCGTCCGCCGCAAGCGCACCCACGGCTTCCGTGCACGCATGGCCACCCGCAACGGCCGTGCCATCCTGAACGCACGTCGCGCCAAGGGCCGCAAGCGCCTGGCTGTATAAAGCTGCACAAGCTTTACAAGCCGACACTGCCGTACCCAGCGTGAGCGAAGATTATTCACGCGACCGGCGTATTGTAAAAACGGATGAATTTTCATCCGTTTTTCGTTTGCGGCCGGTGCAACGCACTGCGCACTTCGTCCTGTACACGCGCAGCAATTCGCTCAGCCATGCCCGCCTGGGCGTCGTGGTCGCCAAGCGCTTTGCACCGCGCGCGGTCACGCGCAACACCATCAAGCGGATCACCCGCGAAACCTTCCGCCAGTCCACGCTGCCGGCAATCGATTGCATCGTCCGCCTGTCCAAGCCGGTGAACGCGAGAACCGGGCCAGCCACCTCCGCCAGCCTGAAGAACGCGCTGCGCCGGGAGGTGTCGCAGCTGCTGCGCTCCCAGCAGGCGGCCGCCGGCGCCGCGACCACGGAAGTGCAGTGATGAAACCGTTTTTGCTGCTACTATTGCGCGCGTATCAGCTGGGCATCAGCCCATTCCTCGGCCAGAAGTGCCGCTTCTACCCGAGCTGCTCCAGCTATGCGATGGAGGCAATCCGCTTGCACGGGTCGGCCAGGGGCAGCCTGCTGGCGCTGCGCCGGCTGTGCAAATGTCACCCCTGGCATCCCGGCGGCGTTGACCCGGTGCCGCCAAAAACCTGCAGTTGCCATCACCACTGAATTCCTGATCACTGAAGACTATTTATATATGGATATCCAACGTACCGTCCTGTGGGTAGTGTTCTCGTTGTCCCTGCTGCTGTTGTGGGACAACTGGATGCGCTACAACGGCAAGCAATCGCTGTTCTTCCCGAGCGCGACGCAGCAGGCGGCCGCACCGGCTGCCGGCCCCGCTCCCGCCAGCCGTGGCGACGTGCCGCAGTCGAGCAGCACGGCTGCCGCGCCGGCTGTACCGACCGGCGCCGCCCAGACCAAGAGCGAAGTGGTGACCATTACCACGGACGTGGTCAAGGCCGACATCGACACCGTCGGCGGCGAGCTGCGGCGACTCGAGCTGCTGAAGCACAAGGATACGGTGGACCAGAGCAAGAACATGGTGCTGTTCGATTCCAGCAACCATGTGTACCTGGCACAAACGGGCCTGATCGGCGGACCGTTCCCGAACCACAAGACCACCTTCACCGCACGCCCCGGCCCGCGTGCGCTCGACGGCAGCGCCGAGCTGCAGCTCGTGCTCGAGGCGGAGCAGGGCGGCGTCAAGCTGGTCAAGACCTACACCTTCCGCCGCGGCGACTACACCGTCGGCATACGCCATGATGTGATCAACAACAGCGGCGCCCCGATCAACCCGTCGCTGTACGTCCAGCTGGTCCGCGACGGCAACGCGCCGGCCGGCGAGTCGTACTTCTACAGCACCTTCACCGGGCCGGTGGTCTACACCGACGCCGACAAATTCCAGAAGATGACCTTTAACGAGATCGAGGAAGGCAAGGCGAAGCACGCGAACAAGGCAGACAACGGCTGGGTCGCCCTGGTCCAGCACTATTTCGTCTCGGCCTTCCTGCCACCGCAGAAGACGCCGCGCGAGATCTACACGAAGAAGGTCGACAACAACCTGTACGCAGTCGGCTCGATCCTCCCGGTCGGCGCCGTGGCGCCAGGGGCGACCGCGACCGTCGACACGCCGCTGTACTCGGGCCCGCAGGAATCCGAACGCCTCGAAAAGCTGGCGCCCGGCCTGGACCTGGTCAAGGACTACGGCTGGCTGACCATCGTCGCCAAGCCGATCTTCTGGCTGATGGTGCAGATCCACAAGGTGCTCGGCAACTGGGGCTGGACCATCATCGTGCTGACGGTGCTGATCAAGCTGGCATTCTTCCCGCTGTCGGCGGCGAGCTATCGCAGCATGGCCAAGATGAAGACGGTGACGCCGAAGATGCAGGCGATCCGCGAGCGCCACAAGAGCGACCCGCAGAAGATGAACCAGGCCATGATGGAGCTGTACAAGACCGAGAAGATCAACCCGCTCGGCGGCTGCCTGCCGATCCTGGTCCAGATCCCGGTCTTCATCGCGCTGTACTGGGTGCTGCTGGCTTCGGTCGAGATGCGCAACGCGCCATGGCTCGGCTGGATCACCGACCTGGCGTCGCCCGACCCCTGGTACATTCTCCCGGTGATCATGGCGGTCTCGATGTTCATCCAGACCAAGCTGAACCCGACCCCGCCGGACCCGGTGCAGGCGAAGGTGATGATGTTCATGCCGATCGCGTTCTCGGTGATGTTCTTCTTCTTCCCGGCGGGCCTCGTGCTGTACTGGGTGGTCAACAACATTCTGTCGATCGCGCAGCAATGGGTGATCACCCGCCGCATCGAAAGCGGCCAGCCGGCGTAAGCAGCGCCTGCTTCCCGAAGCCCGCCTTGCGCGGGCTTTTTTGTTTCGCGTCCCGGCATTGCCGATTCACAATGCCGCTCCTACAATCAACCGCATGAACCACGACAACACTCCCATCGCAGCCATCGCCACCCCTCCCGGGCGCGGCGGCATCGGCGTCGTCCGCGCGTCCGGCAAGGACCTTGGGTCGCTGATGCAGGCGCTGTGCGGCAAGCCGCTCCAGCCGCGCCATGCCACCTACCTGCCTTTCCTCGCTGCCGACGGCACGGCGATCGATCAGGGCCTGGCGATCTACTTCAAGGCGCCGCATTCGTACACCGGCGAAGACGTGCTCGAGCTGCACGGCCATGGCGGACCGGTAGTCATGCAGATGCTGCTCGGCCGCTGCCTGGAAGCCGGCGCCGACATCGGCCTGCGGCTGGCGGAGCCGGGGGAGTTCACCCAGCGCGCCTTCCTCAACGACAAGCTCGACCTGGCGCAGGCGGAAGCGGTGGCCGACCTGATCGAGGCGTCGACCGAGGCGGCGGCAAAGTCCGCGTCGGCCTCGCTCAGCGGCGTATTCTCGCGGGCCATCCACACGCTGGTCGACAAGGTGATCCACCTGCGGATGCTGGTCGAGGCGACGCTCGACTTTCCGGAGGAAGAAATCGACTTCCTGGAGAAGTCCGATGCCCGCGGCCAGCTCGAGCGCATCCAGGCCGACCTGGAGCAGGTGTTCTCCGAGGCGTCCCAGGGCGCGCTGCTGCGCGAAGGGTTGAATGTGGTGCTGGCCGGTCAGCCGAATGTCGGCAAGTCCTCGCTGCTCAATGCGCTGGCCGGCGCCGAGGTGGCGATCGTGACGCCGATTGCCGGCACGACGCGCGACAAGGTCACCGAAACCATCCAGGTCGAGGGCATCCCGCTGAACATCATCGATACTGCCGGCATCCGCGACGCGGGCGACGAAGTGGAGCGCATCGGGATAGAACGCACCTGGGGCGAAGTGCTGAAGGCCGATGTGATCGTCCACCTGCTCGACGCCAGCCGCGGCCCGACCCGCGCCGACGAGGAGATCGTGCAGCGCTTCCCGGCGAACGTGCCGGTGCTGCGCGTCTGGAACAAGATCGACCTGTCGGGCCACAAGCCCGCCGTGGACCGGGCCGAGGAAGCCATCCACATCTATCTGTCCGCCACCGAGCGGCGCGGTGTGGACATGCTGCGCGCCGAGCTGCTGCGCGCGGCCGGCTGGCAGCAGACCGCGGAGTCGCGCTTCATCGCGCGCGAGCGCCACCTGCTGGCGCTGAAGGCGGCGCGCGAGCATCTGGCGCTCGCGGCGCAGCATGCGTCCGTCGACAACCAGACCAGCGACCAGGCGCTCGACCTGTTTGCGGAAGAACTGCGGATCGCGCAGGAACGCCTGTCGAGCATCACCGGGGAATTCACGCCGGATGACTTGCTTGGCGTGATCTTCAGCCGCTTCTGCATCGGAAAGTGACGCGCGGACGACGGCGGCGCCTGCCGCCGTCGTCCGCAGGCCCGGCTTACCGCGCGATGTCCGCCAGCAGGCGGTGCGCGAGCGCCACGGCCTGTTCCAGCGCCTGCTCCGGACTGTCGGAGGGCGCCTCCACCGTGTGCTTGACGTCTTCGCTGGTGGCGCCAAGTTCGTGGCTCATCATGACCACGCCCTGATACTTGCCGTCCGCCAGTTCCTGTATATCCGCCTGTGCCACCCAATCCGCCTTCTTGTACTGCACCGCTGCCATGATGAACCTCCTGGTATCGACCGTCGTAGGACTACCGTGCAGGCCGGATGTTCTGGCTTGCCCTGATTTTAATCAAAGGCAAAAAAGGCTTGCGGATCAATGGCTTGCCATGTCAGTACAGCATTCATCCACAGAATTGTTCACAGGTACTGGGGGTAAAGGCGGAGCAGGGGAAGGCAGGCCGGCGGGCACCCGCCGCCGGGGCCGCGCCGGACCGTCGCTACCGCGTGGAGAACGACCAGTTGCGGGTGACCTGGGCGCCGTCGACGGTACCGATGAAGCGCACGTCATAGGTCGTGCCCCCGGCCAGCGGCGCCAGCGGGACGATTGCCACGGCGCCTGTCGGCGTGTGGTCGGGATCGGTCGCATTGCTCAGCAGCCTGACCGGCAGCACGCCGCCGCCGCGCGGGTTGACGGTGAATTCCTGTACCGCGATGTTGCCGAGGATGTCGGCGTGGATGCTGATCGGGTAGCCGACCTCGTTGCGGTCGGGGACCGGGTCGGGCGACTCGTTGTCGCTCATGAAGTTGCGCGCGACGTTCTTCTGGCCGTCGAACGGGTAGACGATCACCTTGCCGTTGCCCAGGCCCTGGTTGAGCCGGTTGGCGACGAAATTGGTGGTGAAGTAGGTGTTGCCGCCGGAGACCGTCGCTGCGCCGGCGCCGGCCTCCTTGAACATCGGCTCGAGGATGACGAAGCGATGATAGATCGCGGCAATCAGGTCTTCCGCGGCGCCGACCCCGGAGGTGCTGCTGGTCGAGGAGATCACCTCGCCGTAGGCGTAGCCTCCGCCGGACTGGTCGAACTGGTAGCCGGCATTGACGAGACGGGTGTACAGCTGCACGCCGGTGAAGGCAGGGCGGCCTTCCGTCTGCTCGTGGGTGATGGTGTTGTTCACCTGTTGATAGGTCGAGTGTCCGAGGGCCGCGGTATCGACGGTCGCGTTCCGGCTGACGACCTGCAAGCCGGCCTGGCGGCGGCGGAAGTTGAACCAGTTGAAGCCGTCGGTAGCGGTGTTGCCGGTGGCGGCGGGCGCATCGGTCTCGACCGACGCAATGTCGAAGGTGCTGGTGCTTGCAGTGCTGTTCCGTGAACTGTCGCCGTCCCCGCCGCCGCCGCCGCATGCGGCGAGAAGCAAGGTGGCGAGCAGGACTGAGAGGTTGCGCGGGATTTGACCCATGGTGAGATGCCTTCTAATGCAATGTTGCGTGACGGAACGCAGGTGGCGAGAGAGCCGGTTAGATGAGGCCGGCGGGCGTAGGTTGCACGTTAACAAGGATAAACCGGCGATGGTTTGATTTTGCCGAAACGCGGCGGAGCCGGTTGCAGGAGCGCCACGCAAGCTGCTGCCGGGTGGAACCGTCCCCCTGCCGATGGCCACCCATGCCGGTGGATTACCGAACGCAACCGGAGGGGACGTGGACGACGCACTGATACTGGCGCTGCTGTTTCTGGGGATGCTGGGCATCTTCGTCCAGCTCACGATACTGTTCGAGACGGTGTGGCTGCCACGGCCCGATCCGGACCGGAGAGACGACGCGAAATTGCGGCTGCCGCCGCGCGGCGAGATGCTGAAGACCGCCGGCAGGCGCTGGCGTCTGCCGCGCTGGCGCGCCTGAGTGTCAGGGCCTGCGCCGACCGCCTTCCTGTCACCTTCTTGTCGCCTTCTGGCCGCGACGCTTACGCCGCCGCGGGGAAACGGATGACGGCGCGTAGCCCTGCCGCGCCGTCGGCCAGTTCGACCGAGGCGTGATGCAGGCGCGCGATGTCGGCCACGATGGCGAGGCCGAGACCGCTGCCGCCGGCATTCGCGACCTGCGCCGCGTCACCGCGGTAAAAGGCTTCGAACACCCGCTCCCGTTCGGCGGCGGGAATACCGGGCCCGCTGTCCTCGACCTCCAGCAGCGGACACGGCAAGCTTCGGACGCGCAGCAGCACCTGGCCGCCCTGCGGCGTGTAACGGATGGCGTTGTCCACGAGGTTCGCGATCATTTCATGCAGCAGCAGCGGTTGGGCATGGATGGTGACCTCGGCGCCTTCATCGCCGTCGAACGCCAGGTCGATGTCCTTGCGTACCGCCTGCTGCGCCAGCTCCAGGCCGACCTGGCGCACCGCGGCCGTCAGCGAAACCGGTTCCAGCCTGGCCTCGGCGGCGTCATGCCCGGCGCGCGCGAGGCTGAGCAGGCGGTTGGCGAGGTGGACGGTGGAGTCCGTCGTCCTTGCGATGCTTTCCACCACCTCGCGCATCGCCGCCGGGTCGTTCGCGCGCAATGCCAGCTCGGCCTGGGTCTTGAGCACCGTGAGCGGCGTGCGCAACTGGTGCGAGGCGTCGGCGATGAAGCGGCGCTGCCCCGCGATCAGCGTCTGCAAGCGACCCATGTAGCCGTTCATCGCGTCGACCAGGGGTCGCACCTCGCGGTGCACCAGGGCCGGATCGAAACCGGAGAGGTCGGTCGGCGCACGCGCCTCGACCTCGGCGGTCAGCCGCATCAGCGGGCGCAGCACGAAACGGACGGCGATCCAGGCCAGCAAGGCCGCGGCCAGCACCAGCACCGCCTGGCGCAGCAGCGTGTCGAACAGGATCTTGCGGGAGAGATCGTGGCGCCCGTCGAGCGACTCGCCGACCTGGATCAGCGCGATGCCGCGCATGCTGTTGTCGTACACTGGCTGGTAGAGCGCGGCGATGCGCACCGGCTCGTCGCGGTAGACCGCATGATAGAAGTAGACCAGCGCCGGATAGGCCTCGGAGCGGCGGGCGTCGCGCGGCAGCGGCGGCAGGTCGTCGTAGCCGGACACGAACTCGCCGGCGATGCCGCTGACCTTGTAGTAGATGCGGCCGAGGGTATCGGTCTCGAAACTGTCGAGCGCGACATAGGGAACGTCGGCCGTCACCTTGCCGCCATGGATGGTGACGCGTTCCGCCAGCGCCCGGGTCGAGGCAAGCAGCGAGCGGTCGTAGGCCTGGTCGGCTGCTTCCAGCGCGTTGCGATAGACCGACACGGCATCGATGGCGACCAGCACGGTGAGAGGCAGCAGCAACCAGCCGAGCAGCTGACGCCGCAGGCTGCCGAGGACGCGGGCGCCCATGGGGCGTCCGCTTGCGCCGCTCACGGCTTCTCCTCGAGCAGGTAGCCAAGGCCGCGCAGGGTGGTGATGCCTACCCTGCCCTCGCCCGGCCGGTCGAGCTTCTTGCGCAGGCGGTGCACGTAGATCTCGATCGCGTCGAGATTGGCCTCGTCCTCCAGCGCGAACACTTCGTCGAACAGCTTTTCCTTGGACACGGCGCGGCCGGCGCGCGTGAGCAGCGCCTCCAGCACCGCCCGCTCGCGCGGGGTCAGCGCGAGATCCTCGCCACCGTAGGTGAACATGCGCGACACGGTGTCGAACGACAGCATGCCGCAGCGCAGGGTGAGCCCCTGCGCACCCTGCACCCGCCGCAGCAGCGCCTTCACCCGGGCTTCCAGTTCGGCCAGTTCGAACGGCTTCGGCAGATAGTCGTCAGCGCCGAGATTGAGGCCCTGCACCCGCTCCTGCAGTCCGCCACGGGCGGTCAGCACCAGCACCGGCGTCTTGCTGCCGCGCGCGCGCAGGCGCTTGAGGACATCCAGGCCGTCCATCCCCGGCAGGGTCAGGTCGAGGATCACGAGCGCGTATTCCTGGGTATGCAGCAGGGCGTCGGCGGCGCTGCCGCTCGCCGCATGCTCCACTGTCAGGTGGGCATCGTGCAGCGCCCTGGCGATCCAGTGCGAGAGTTCCGTGTGGTCTTCGACGAGCAGGATGCGCATGCTGTGCGGGAGTGCGGGCTCCGTGAAAGGGGTTTGAAAGCGGCGCGCGCCATCATACTGAACTTCGCGTTCTTTGCAAAAGAGCGATAATCGCGCACGTTAACACCGGCAACAAGCCATCCACGGAACCAGCATGCCACACCTCCCAGCGCGCGCCCTCATCCTTGCCATCGGCGGCCTGCTCGCAGGCGCCGCCATGGCGGCGGAATGCGTGGTGCCGGCCAAGCCCGGCGGCGGCATGGACCTGACCTGCAAGCTGGCGCGCAGCGGACTGGAAGCGGCTGCAGGCGCGGGCAGCAGGGGGATCGACCCGGCGCTGCGCATCCGCTACCTGCCCGGCGGAATCGGGGCCGTGGCCTGGAACTCGGTGGTATCCCAGCAGCGCGCCGATGCCGAAGCGCTGGTGGTGTACTCCGGCGGCTCGCTGCTCAATCTCGCGCAGGGCAAGTACGGCAAGGCGACCGAACAGGATGTGCGCTGGGTGGCGGCGCTGGGCGCCGACTACGGCATGATCGCGGTGCGCAGCGACTCGCCCTGGCGCACGCTGGACGAGCTGCTGCGGGCGCTGAAGCGCAACCCGGCGAAGGTGACCATCGGCGGCGGCGGAACGCTCGGCAGCCAGGACTGGCTGAAGCTGGCGATCATCGGCAAGCAGGCGGGGATCGTGCCGCGCTCGCTGCGCTTCGTCGCCTTCGAGGGGGGTGGCGAATCCTTCACGGCACTGCTCGCCGGCCATGTGCAGGCGGTGTCGGGTGACGTGTCGGAGGCCGCGCTGCACGCGGCGGACGGTCGCATACGGGTGCTTGCGGTACTGTCCGACGAAAGGCTGCCCGGGGTGCTGGCTGGCGTGCCGACCGCGCGCGAACAGGGATTCCCGATCAGCTGGCCGATCATTCGTGGCGTGTACATGGGGCCGGACGTCTCCGATGCGGCGTACCGCAAGTGGGTTGCCGCCTTCGACGCAGCGATGAAGGCGGACGGCTTCGACCGGCTGCGCGCGGCGCACGGCCTCTATCCATTCGCCATGACCGGCGACGCGCTGACCCGGCACGTCGCCCGCACCGTGCGCGAGTACCGGGCGCAGGCCGACGCCTTCGGACTCGTGCGCTGACCGCAACACCTCCCGCCATCGATGCACATGTCCTTGTCCTTCCGCAGCGCGCCCGCCTCCTTCGTGTTCACCCTCGTCACCGGATTGCTCGCCGCGCTGCTCTGCGAATGGCTGGGCACGCCGCTGCCATGGATGATCGGCCCGCTGTTCGCGACCGCCGCCGGCCGCCTCGCCGGTGCCGACCTGTCGAGTCCGGTGCGGGTGCGCGAAGCGGGGCAGTGGGCGATCGGCACGGCGCTCGGCCTGTACTTCACGCCGCTGGTGCTGGGCGTGCTGTTTTCCTTTCTCGGCTATATCGCGCTCGGCGTACTGTTTGCGCTGTTGCTGGGGGCGGCATGCGGCTGGCTGCTGCACCGGCTTTCCGGTGTCGACATGACCACCGCCTTCTTCGCGATGGCGGTCGGCGGCGCCTCGGAGATGGCAACCCAGGGCGAACGCCACGGCGCCAAGGTGGACCGGGTGGCGGCGGCGCACAGCCTGCGCATCATGATGGTGGTGGCCATCATTCCGTTCCTGTTCCAGTTCGCGGGCGTGCATGGGCAGGACAGGTATGCGCCGGGCGCGCGCGCGGTGGAGTACGACGGGCTGGCGCTGCTGGTGCTGTTCACCGTGCTCGGCGCGCTCGCGCTGAAACGGATGAACCTGCCGAATGCGTGGGTCATCGGTCCGCTGCTGGTCGCCATCGCGCTGACCGCATCCGGCATCAACCTGTCGGCGCTGCCGGAATGGATGGTGCACCTCGGCCAGCTGTTCATCGGGATATCGCTCGGGACGCGCTTCACGCCGGAGTTCCTGCATACGGCGCCGCGCTTCCTCGCCAGCGTGGCGGTCTGCGCGCTGTGCGCGATGGCGGTTGCCGCCAGCTTTGCCGTCGGGCTGGCGGCGCTCAGCGGGATGAACACGGCCACCGCGATCCTGGCAACCTCGCCCGGCGGCATCGCCGAGATGAGCCTGACCGCGAAGAACCTGCAGCTCGGCGTGCCGATCGTGACGGCCTTTCATGTGACGCGGATGGCGATGCTGGTGCTGACGATCGGGCCGCTGTTCCGCCTCGGTCGTCGGCTGCGCCGGCGCGGCCATGGCGGCCGTCCATAAAAAAAGGAGTGGCACGAATGCCACTCCAGACACATGCCAACTCCTGCCCGGGCGACAAGAGGTCACCGCCCCGGAAACCGTATCGTAGATAGCCGCGCGGCCGCGCTCCAATGCCGTGTTTGCATCGGTTCATGCAAGGCTTGCATAAGCGCACGGTCGTGCTGGATCAGTGGCTCAGTAGGCGATGCAGAAGCGGCGGCGCAGATGCTTCGGCTGCTCGGCTTCGTCCAGCATCGCCACCGCATAGTCTTCGACCGAGATCCGGCTTTCGCCAACGTCGTCCACCAGCAGCTGGTCCGTACCAAGGCGGAAGCGGCCGGTGCGCGCGCCGGGCGCGATATGGGCGGCAGGACTCAGCATAGTCCAGTCCAGTGCCTGTTCCGCGCGCAGCATCTCCAGCGCATCGCGCGCGCCCTCGGCCGTTGCGCGCCACTGCGCGGGAAAACCGGGATCGTCGATCACCTTGCGCCCCGGCGCGACCTCCAGGCTGCCGGCGCCGCCGACGACCAGCAGGCGCGGCACGCCGCTCTCGCGCACCGCACCGACGATGGAACGCATGCCGCGCATGTAGTAGCCATAGATGTCGGGCTGCGCATGACCGCTGAATGCCGAGAGCACCAGGTCGTGGCCACGCAGCTGCCCGGTAAGCTGCACGGTGTCGAGCACGTCGGCCTTGCGCACGGCGAGCTGCGCGGCCGGCGCCAGTCTTTCCGGGCGCGACACCAGGGCCGTGACCCGATGCCCGCGCGCGAGTGCCTCACGCAGCAGGGCCGAGCCGATGAAACCGGAAGCGCCAATCAGTGCGATGTTCATCCTGTTTGTCCTTGTCATGGTGGAATGGGGCACATCCTCGCGCAAACGATTGATTCCGGAAACAGCAAAACGCATAATTCATTGATTCCACTTTCCAAACAATCTTCATGGCCCTGCTCGGCGAGATCGACCTCAACAGCCTGGTGGTGTTCGACGCGGTGGTGATCGCCGGCAGTTTCACCGGCGCGGCCGACCGGCTGGGCGTGGCCAAGGCGCGCGTCAGCCTGCAGGTCGCGCGCCTGGAACAGCGGCTGGGCGTCGCGCTGTTCCACCGCACCACGCGCCGCGTGGCGCTGACCGATGCCGGCAGCGCCTTGCATGCACAGTGCGCGCCGCTGCTTGGCGGGCTGACGGAGGCGCTCCACCACGCCGGCCAGGACGGCGAGCGGCTGGCAGGCAGCCTGCGGGTGTCGACCACGGTCGACCATGCGGTGCAGTCGCTGGCGCCTGCCCTTGCCCGCTTCGCCGCCATGCATCCGGCGCTGCAGGTCGACCTGCGCACCGGCGACCGCGTGGTCGACATGCTGGGCGAGGGAATCGACGTCGCGATACGGCTCGGCTGGCTGCGCGACTCGTCGCTGCGCGCGGTGAAACTGGGGGAGTTCGAACAGTACCTGGTGGCGGCGCCCGCGTACCTGCGACGCGCCGGGCAGCCGCGCCGGCCGCAGGATCTTGCCGGGCACGAGTGGATCGCCCTGACGCTGATGCGCACGCCGCTGACCTGGAAGTTCACGGGACGCGGCGCCGCCAGCAGCACCGTGCAGATGAAAGCGCGCCTGCGGGTGGATTCGCCGGCGGCGCTGCGCGCGATGCTGGCCGAGGGCGCGGGGATCTCGGTGCTCGATCAGTACAGCGTGGAGGCGGACCTGGCGGCAGGGCGGCTGGTGCGCGTGCTGCCGCGCTGGTCCCTGGCGCGCGGCGGGATGTACGCAGTGACGCCGCCCGGCCGGCATACCGCGCTGAAGGCGGCCCGCTTCATCGCGTTCTACCGCGAATGGCTCGACGGAAAATGACGGCGCCGCGCCGTCAGGAATAGGACAAGCGACCGGCTGGCCAGGCGGACGGCCACTCGTCCGCCATGCGGCGGCCCGGGAACATGCCGGCGGCGGCCACCTTCAGGCGGTCGAGGGAGAACTGGCGCAGATGCTGGAACACGCTTTGGTTGATGCCCATCGCCGCCTGCATCACCAGCAGGTCGACCTCGCGCCGCGTCCCGTCCGGGCGACACCCGTCGGCATTGCCTTCCTCCGGCGCCACGCGCTGGCGCGGGCGTCCGCGCGCGGACTGCTCCGCGATCACGAAACGGAAGGCATCCTCCAGCGTCACCCTGCTCGCGTCGCCGGCCAGCCGCCAGCCGCCGCCGCGTTCCGGCAGCGGCTGCAGCAACTGCTCGCGGCAGAGCGCATTGCACAGGCGGATGAGTTCCCTTTCCGGCCGGCCGGTCATCCGCGAGAGCTGCCCGGCGCTTACCGCGCGCGGCGCGCCGGAGACGAAGGCGCCGAGGACTTCGGTGACGAGACAGAGGCGTTCATACATGGTGCTGCTGCCGAAGATGATGGGATCGACGTTGTTCATGCTGCTTTCTCCAACGGTGTGACGCCGGACCGGTCGTCGATGTGGCGGTCGGCCTCGGTGAGGTTCAGGACGGTAGGCAGGGCGGGATCGCGCAGGCATGCATACAGCTGCGCGACGTCCAGCGCCTGGATCAGGATGCGGCCCTGGCTGGCCTGGATGACCTGCTTCACCAGCAGGCCCTCCGGGTGGGCGGCGAACGGTGTCGGCACGATCTGCTCCGGCAGGAATCCGGGGACGCCGTGCAGCTCGTCCACCAGCACGCCGATGTCCTGTCCGCCATGGCGCAGAAGGATCACCTGGCTGCCGCTGTCGATCGCGGCCGGGCTGCCGCGCATCAGATGACGCAGGTCGAATACCCAGATGAAGGCCGGGCTGTCGCCGTTGCGCTGCAGGGAAAGCACGCCGATGCGTTCGGGCCGGCCCCCGATCGATACCGGCGAGATGGCGGATGCCGGAACGGCCTCGGTGACGCTGGCGGCGGGCACGGCAAACAGCATGCCGTCGATGAAGAAGCTGGCGTACTCGATCCCGCCGCCGCTCCCGCTCTCCTCCAGCAGCATCTCCTCGCGCCGCACCGCGGCGCCGCGTCCGCGTTCTTCGCCGAAGCGCTCGAACACCACGGCGATGACGTCCTCGCGGTAGCCGTCGGCATTCTTGAATTCGCGATAGCCGTGGGACACGGTGCAGCCCACGATCGCATAGTGGCCGTCGTGTACGACGATGCGCGACGCGCTGCCGCCATTCGGCAGCGCGAGAAACGCCGGGTCGATGTCGAGACGGCTGCCGGCGGGCCGGCCGGGATCGGTACTGGCGATGACGGTGCCGGCGCGGTCGACGAAGTACGCCGTCATGCCCTCCCTGTCGTTGAGCGCGCCGCGCAGCATCGCGGACAGCTCCGGCTCCGCATCGAACACGATGCCGATGCCGCCGACCACCGCCGCCTGAGTGCCGGGATCCCGGATCGCCGCATAGTAGACGTAGGTGGGACGGCCATCGTACAGCGGCGTCGGCGAAAACGGGCTGACGTGGTAATCCTGTTCGCCGCGCAGCGCGCGCACCGCGGCCAGCGTGCCGGCGTCGATGCGGCTGCCGATCACCGATGCCGCGCCGACGCCCGGGTTAGTGCTGGCGACGATGCAGCCTTGGTCGTCGTGGACGAAGATGCGGGTGTACACGGTGTAGAGGCGATTGATGAAGCCGAGGATCTCGTCGAGACCGGCGCGCGTCTCGATATCCATCTCGCCCGCCGCCAGCGCTTGCCGCAGTTCCGGCGTCAGCGCCCACCAGCGGCAGTCGTCGGAACGCTCGTACAGGTTGCGGTCGAGCAGGTCGACCAGCAGGTGCGAGACGAATTCCGACTCGCGCAGGCTGGAGGCGAGGACGGTCTCGTAGAGGTCGCGTATCGATTGCGAGAACAGCTCGTTGCTGCGCATGCCGGTCTCGCTGATCTGGTCGAGGATGGTCTTCAGCTTCAGCAGCTCGCCGCGCTGGCCCGCGGTCATCACCTGGCCGTTCCAGACGACGCGGCGAATGGTATCGGCGGCGGACATGATCTCGAACAGTGGCGGGCAGAAGCTGCGGGCGTGCGACAGCAGGCCGTCGGCCACCTGGCTGTCCACCGTCGCCAGCGCGCTCGAAGCAGCGCCATGAAAGGCGACCTCGACCGGGATCATCACCTGGCCTTGCCAGCCCGGCGGCCCCATGTAGCCCTGGTAGCCGGTGGCGGGAAAGGTGCTGACCAGATATTCGCGGCCGCCGTAGACCAGCAGGCGGGGATCGTTGCCGCGATTGACGGGCACGGTGGCGCCGACCGGGATCCAGCGTTCGTCCGCGCTGGCGACGACCCGGTTGTCGCCGTCGAGCAGCAGCATGTTGGAGCGCTCCTCGGCATCGCGATGCGCACGGAAGATGCCGGCCATCTCTTCCTCGAAATGAAAGCACAGGCACAGCACGCCGACCGGCACGCCGGTGTCCGGATGCAGCATGCGGCGCGAATAGACGAGCGCCTGCTGTTTCGACGGACGCAGGTCGGTGGCGCGGAAGGTCTCGACATAGCCCTCGGCGGCGAGCGTGGCGGCGATCAACGGGTCGGTGCTGCCCTCGAGCGGCGTGCTTTCGTCGATCTGGACCAGGACATTGCCCCGGGTATCGAGCAGGATGATCTCGTCGTAGACGGTGTACTTGCTGCGGTAGGCACGCAGCCGCAGGCGAATGGCATCCGCGTCGTCCTGCATGCCGGCGACGAAGGCGCACAGTTCGCGGTCGGTGGCGAGGAAGCCGACATCCGCCGTGCGCTCGTACAGGTTGCGCACCACAATGTCGATCACGTAGTGCGCCTTGGTGCCGATCGCGTCGAGCACGTTGCCGACCTTTTCCCGCACCAGGCTCGACACCAGTTCCTGCTCCAGCCGGTTGAAGCCGGCGCGGGTGGCGGCCATGGTGGGCAGGATGGACTTGGCCTCGGCCGGGCAGTTCATCTTCGCCGAGGCTTCGATCATGCGCCACATGAGGTTCAGTTCGCGCAGTGACTGCTCGCAGCGCACGACATCGCGCATGTAGGGGAGGAAGGTGTCGATCGGCAGCGGAACGGCGTCGTTCATTGCATGGTCCTGGGGTAGGCGTTCCCGGCGCGGCTGCGGCAGGATGGTGCATTGCAGCAACATTGCAATTTGCGCGCCAGCCGGGAATTTCCGCGGTATTTGCCTCTCAAACACGCTTTTGCCGTCCTGCGGCAAGAAGCCCGGCGTGAATACCGCCGGCGCGCGCCATTTTGGTGCTTGGTCGCCGAACGGCTGCGCGTCCCCGTGCATGGAGTTGGTGCCCCGGCCCCGTACCGCCGGGCGCGCCATTCTGCGCGTAAGCGCCGGGAATCCCGTTACACTACAAGCGACCCACAGGCAGAACAGCATGAAACCAGTTGCACCAGGCACCGTCATCTTCCATCGCCATCGCGGCTACGGCGTGATCACGTCGGTCAATCTCCTGACCGGGTGGGTGTCCGCCCGTTTCGGCGACGAGGTGCGCACGCTCGACCTGAACCTGTCCCACGACGACCTGCAGCATGCCGACGGCGAGCCGATCCACTTCCGCCGCGACGCGCCGGACCGGATGCCGCATGCGCGGCTGATGGCGATGGTGCGCGAGCTGCATCGAGCCGGCTATGAACGGCTCTACCTGTACAGCTGGCCGAAGCCGTCCGGGCTGCACTGGCGCTGGCACCTGTTCACCGGGCAGCGCAACTGGCTGGAACGTCCGTGGCGGGAGGGCTGGTACGGCTCGGGCGCGGACTACAACTTCAACCCGGTTTTAGGATGGGGCGACCAGCCCGGCGCGACCGCGCAGGAACTGGTGCGCAGCTTTGCGCGCTTCGATCCCCATGGGCTGGCCCAGGCGCTACGGCGCGACGAGGACCACACCGCATGGTTCGAGCAGGTGTGCGAGGCGCTGCTGCCCAACTATGCATACACGCTCGGCTGGGACCTGCGCGACGGGCCGGTGCCGGAATATCTGCCGGTGATTCCGGTGCGCCGCGGCGTGCCGAACTACGCCGGACCGCCACTGCCGTGGCCGCCGGGATGGCGCAGGATCGGCGCGCGCGGAGGCCGGCAGGCGCCGCTCACCGGCCGCCTGCCGGCACTGCCGCCGCTGCCGATCGAAAAGGGAGTCAGCTAGAACAGCTCGTGCTGGCGGCCGCGCCAGCGGCGCTGGTTGACCTGGGCCACGGATACCTGGCGCGGCCCGGGGTGCAGCACGAACGTGTCGCCGGCGGCGATGCTTCCGGTCTCGACTACGCGCAGGTAGAAGCCGGTGTGGCCGGATTGCAGCATCAGCTTTACCGCGTGGGCGAAGCCCATCTTCGCCCCGAACTTGTAGCAGGGCTGCCGCGGTTCGGTCACTTCCAGCACCACCGTCCCGGCGTGCAGCCTGTCGCCGATCCAGACATCCTCCTCCAGCAGCCCTTCCAGGGTCAGGTTCTCGCCCATGGCGCCGGGTGCCAGCGGCTCGTCGCGTTTCAGCACGGCCAGCCGCTGTGCCCGCCAGAACGGGTAGTGTTCGGACGGATAGGCGTAGACCGCCTTGGCAAGGCCGCCGTGCACCGTGAGGTCGGCCTGTTCGTCGCCTTCCAGCCCCAGCCTGTTCACCGCCACCGGCCCCTCGACCGGGTGCTTGTGAATGCCGGTGGCGACGCGGCGCATCCGCTCCGACTGCTGGACGAAAAGGTCGCCGACGCGGCCGGTGTTGACGCTGGCGACCTTCATGCCGCCCCCGCCGCGCCCTGGCGCTGCCGCTGGGCCATGCCCGCCGCATGCAGCGAGACGAGGATGGCCGCCGCCATCGGCGCCGCGCCGTAATACGACAGCCTGGCGCTGCCCTCCGCGGTAACGATCACGCCGCCGAGAAACGCGCCGGCGGCCTGTCCGAGATAGATCGCCGACGAATTCAGCGAGACCGAGGCGGAGGCGAGCGCCGGCGCCATCGCGACCAGCCTCACCTGCTGCGCCCCGTTGACTGCGAAGCAGCCCATCCCCCACAGCAGCACCAGGGCGACGACCGTCGCCACCGAACCGCGCGCCAGCGGCCACATCAGGATCGCCGCGAGCATGCAGCTCATTGCGATGACGCCAACGCGGGTCGGGCCGATGCGGTCCATGAAGCGCGCCCCGAGCACGTTGCCGAGCACCCCGGTGAGACCGAAGCAGAGGAAGACCAGGCTGATCACGCCGGGCGTGGCGCCGATGAAATCCTTCAGCAGCAGCGCCATGTAGGAAAACACGGTGAACATCCCCAGCGCCTGGATCGCGGTGACCGAAATCGTCAGCAGCAGCGGCCGGTTGGCGAACAGCGCGCGCCAGGCGGCCCGGTCCATCGGCGCGACGAACAGGCCGGCCGGAATCTGGATCCAGACCGCCGCCGCGAAGAGGGCGGACAGGACGCCGACCAGCGCCAGGGTCGGGCGCCAGCCGAGATGGGCCCCGAGCCAGGCGCCGAGGGGCGCGCCGACCACCGCGGCGATCGACCAGCCGAGGAAGATCATGCCGATCGCCTTGCCCCGCACTTCCGGCGCGACCATGAGGCCGGCGGTGGCAGCGGCCTGCGCAGTGAACAGCGCAGCGCCGATGGCGGTGATCATGCGTGCGGCGAGCAGGCTGTCGAAGCCCGGCACCAGGGACGAGGCAAGGTGCATCAGCGCATACAGGGCAAGCGAGCCGGCCAGCAGCTTGCGGCGGTCGATTGCGCTGGTCAGGCTGGCGAGGAAGGGGCCGCCGATGCAGATGGTCATCGCAAAGGCGGAAATGAGCAGGCCGACCTGGGCCGGGGTGATGGCCAGTGCGCTGCCCAGTTCGTTGAGCATGCCCGGCACCACCATCACGCCGGTGCCGATGGCGAAGTTACCGAGGGTGAGTGACCAAAGTCTGGGCTGCCTGGCTGGCGTCGATTGCATGGGGGGCTCCGCTGAAGGAGCCCCAGTGTAGCCAAATCCGCCGTCGGTTGCCGGCGGCCCTCAGCCGCCCCGCCGCCGCTGCGCCATGCGCCCCAGCGCGATCGCCAGCGCCGCGCCGCCCAGCGCCTTCACCAGCGTGGGGTTCTGGGCGTAGAAGCCGCTCATCTTTTCGATGACGCCCGGGTTGGCCTGCTCGGCGCGGGCGGCAATGTCCTGCACCTGCTCGGGAGTGAGCCGGCTTGCCTGCTCCGGCGTCAGTGCCGGCTGCGCGTCGCCGCGGTTGAGGATGCCGCCCAGCGCACCGCCGCCGAGCAGCGAGCCGAGCAGTGCCGGGCCGGCACCGGCCAGCAGCTGGTTCAGCATGCCGGCGCGCTGCTGGCCGTCGGCCTGGCCGAACAGCTGGCTGACCATGCTCGCAAACGGCGGGGTCTGGTCGGAGCGGAAGGCCTCGGCGACCCCGTCGCGCAAATCTTCCTGGCCGGCATTGCTGGCGACGTCGTCGAAGTCGCGCTCGACCTCCTGTTGCTGGCGCCCGCCCTGCTGTCCGCCGTACTGCTCGAGGATGCGCCCTATATCGAATCCAAGTCCCATGACTGCCTCCTGGTTATCGGCCCGCGCGTCGTGCCGCCAATCGGCTCGATTTTCGTGCCGGTGGCCGGCCGTTCACAACGACGCCGGCCAGTCCGGTAGGAGACGGGCCGGCGGTGAAGGTTCCGGGGTCAGGCGCGGGAAATCGCCAGCGCCTCCGGGTTCAGCAGGTGCTGCGGATTGCCGGCGGCAAAGGACAGGATGTTGCGGAAGGCGGCGCCAAAGTAGCACTCGTAGCTGTCCTTCTCCACATAGCCGAGATGGGGTGTGGCCAGCACGTTGGTGTACCGGAGCAGCGGCGCGTCGGCCGGCAACGGCTCGGTTTCGAATACGTCGAGCGCCGCAAAGCCCGGGCGGCCGGCGCGCAGGGCCGCCTCCAGCGCGCCGGCCGCGATCAGCTCGGCGCGGCTGGTGTTGACCAGCAACGCGTCGGGCTTCATCCGCGCCAGGTCCAGGCCGCCAATCATGCCGCGCGTTGCGTCGTTGAGCCGCAGGTGCAGCGACAGCACGTCCGCCTCGGCGAACAGCTGCTCCCGCGTCGCGGCGGTGTCGCAGCCGGCGGCCCCGGCGGCGTCGCGGCTGGCCTCGCTGCCCCAGACCAGGACGCGCATGCCGAACGCCTTGCCATAGCCGGCGACCAGCCGGCCGATGCGGCCATAGCCCCAGATGCCGAGGGTGCGTCCCTTCAGCACGGTGCCGAGGGTGTTCAGCTCGGGCAAGGTGGATGCCGTCTGCCACAAGCCGGCGCGCAGGTTGCTTGCGTACTGCGGTATCCGTCGCGTCGCCGCCATGATCAGCGCCCAGGTCAGTTCCGCCGGCGCCGTCGGGTCGCCGACGCCTTCCGCGATGGCGACGCCGCGCGCCGTGGCGGCGGCGACGTCGATGTGGCCGCTCACCTTGCCGGTCTGGGAGATCAGCTTCAGGTTGGGGAGTTTTTGCAACAGTTGCCGCGGCAGCGCGCTGCGCTCGCGAATCAGCACCAGCGCCTCGAAAGGCGCTAGACGAATCGCAAGCTGCCCCAGGCCGCGCGCGCTATTGTTGAACACCTTCACCTCGTGTCCATCGAGCAGGCGGAAGCAGTCGAGGTGGCGGACGCAGTCCTGGTAGTCGTCGAGTATGGCGATCTTCATGCAGCTGGCCTTGCTGGTATTTCCGTAAAAAAGGTACGGCTATGCGCAGAACCCATAATTGCCTACTACAAAACTCAACAATTTTTCCTACAATTTTGTTGTAAGTCATTGAGCGGGGTGGGGGCGGCGTGTACAATCAATTCATATTTCTCGCGTTTTCAAGCAGTTCGCGAGCCCACCTGCCCGAGCATTATTCCATTATTCGGGTAGCGGCGGCCACTACATGGCCGCCTCCGACATGACCGCCGTACCGCTAGTCCACCATCTAGCCGAGCCACAAGCTGACGACGATCCTGCCGTGCCGGGACAAGACCGAATTCTTTATTGGCATTGGAGGAAGTAACACATGAACCAACCCGTTATGGGAGGCATTGCACCATTGAATGCGCCAACCTTCGTCAAACACCAGAAGCTGATCGGCTGGGTCGCCGAGATCGCCGCCCTGACCAAGCCGGACCGCATCTACTGGTGCGACGGCTCGCAGGAGGAATACGACCGCCTGTGCGCCGAGATGGTCGCTGCCGGCACCATGAAGAAGCTGAATGAGGCAAAGCGCCCGAACAGCTATCTCGCCTGCTCCGACCCCTCGGACGTGGCGCGCGTCGAGGACCGCACCTACATCTGCAGCGAGCGCCAGGAAGACGCCGGCCCCACCAACAACTGGATGGCCCCGGCCGAGATGCGCAACACGCTCAACGACCTGTTCGACGGCTGCATGCGCGGCCGCACGATGTACGTCGTGCCGTTCTCGATGGGCCCGCTGGGCTCGCCGATCGCGCACATCGGCGTCGAGCTGTCCGACTCGCCGTACGTCGCGGTCAACATGCGCATCATGACCCGCATGGGTCGCGCGGTGTATGACGTCCTCGGCGACAACGGCGACTACGTCCCCTGCGTGCACACCGTCGGCAAGCCGCTGGCGGCCGGCGAGAAGGACGTGCCGTGGCCCTGCAACGAGACCAAGTACATCGTCCACTATCCGGAAACCCGCGAGATCTGGTCCTTCGGCTCCGGCTACGGCGGCAACGCGCTGCTCGGCAAGAAATGCTTCGCGCTGCGCATCGCGTCCACCATGGGCCGTGACCAGGGCTGGCTGGCCGAACACATGCTGATCCTCGGCGTCGAGTCGCCGGAAGGCAAGAAGCACTATGTTGCGGCGGCCTTCCCCTCCGCCTGCGGCAAGACCAACTTCGCGATGCTGATCCCGCCGAAGGCCTTCAATGGCTGGAAGGTCACGACCATCGGCGACGACATTGCCTGGATCAAGCCGGGCGCCGACGGCCGCTTGTACGCGATCAATCCCGAGGCCGGCTACTTCGGCGTCGCTCCCGGCACCAACATGTCGTCCAACGCCAACTGCATGTCGTCGCTGGGCGCCAACACCATCTTCACCAACGTCGCGCTGACCGACGACGGCGACGTCTGGTGGGAAGGCATGACCAAGGAGGCGCCGGCGCACCTGACCGACTGGCAGGGCAAGGACTGGACGCCGGAGATCGCCAAGGAAACCGGCCGCAAGGCGGCACACCCGAACGCCCGCTTCACCGTCGCCGCCACCCAGAACCCGGTGATCGACCCGCAATGGGATGATCCGGCAGGGGTGCCGATCTCGGCCTTCATTTTCGGCGGCCGCCGCTCGACCACCGTGCCGCTGGTGACCGAGGCGCGCAACTGGGTCGAAGGCGTCTACATGGCGGCGACCATGGGTTCCGAGACCACCGCAGCAGCAGCCGGCCAGCAGGGCGTGGTGCGCCGCGACCCGTTCGCGATGCTGCCGTTCATGGGCTACAACATGAGCGACTACTTCCAGCACTGGCTGAACATGGGCAAGAAGATCGCGGCCTCCCCGGCGGAGCTGCCCAAGATCTTCTGCGTCAACTGGTTCCGCACCGACGAGAACGGCAAGTTCGTCTGGCCTGGCTTCGGCGACAACATGCGCGTGCTGAAATGGATGCTGGACCGCATCGAAGGCAATGCAGGCGGCGTAGAGCATATCTTCGGCACCACCCCGCGCTACGAAGACTTGCAATGGGACGGCCTGGAGTTCAGCCGCGAGCAGTTCGACAAGATCACCTCGATCGACAACGCGGCATGGACTGCCGAGCTGAAGCTGCATGCGGAACTGTTCGAGAAGCTGAAGTACCACCTCCCGAGCGAGCTCGAGACGACCAAGTCCCAGCTGGAAAAACGCCTGGCTGCCTGACACGGTAACAGGGCGTGATCTGACGCCAGCAGAAAAGGCACCCGCGGGTGCCTTTTTTCATTGCTGCCGGGGCCGCCGGACGCCGCACCCGGCAGCCCCGGCGTGCCTGCCGCGGCGCGCTTCGCTGCGCACGTCGCCCTAGGCTTCCACCTGCGCGACCGCCGGCGGCGACGCGACGGGCGGGTCGAATGCGAAGTCGATCGGCGACGCGCATTGCGGATGCAGGCCGCGGCAGTCGCGGTACGCCGCCCGTATGCGGGCCAGGTCGGCGGCGGGATCTCCTTCCATCGACAGGTAGGTCAGCATGCGCACTTCTCTCGTCGCATAGTCGATCGTGGCAACGCCGAGCGGCACACCGGCGCTGCGGGCGATATGGTAGAAGCCGCTGCGCCAGCGATGGCGGTACTTGCGCGTGCCTTCCGGCGCGAGTGCCAGCCAGAAGTGGCCGGAGGCATTGATTCTCGCCGCCAGCCGGGCGATCGCACCGGTGGCCTCGCGCCGCTCCACCGGCTCGCCGCCCCAGGCGCGCAGCAAGGGCCCAAGCAGCAAGCCCGACAGCCCCCGGAACAGCGCTTCCTTGCCCAGCCAGCGAAAGCGCACGCCGATCGCCCACTTCGCAAACAGGCCGACCAGGAAATCCCAGTTGGAGGTGTGCGGATAGACGATGACGACGCCGCGGGGCCCCGGCAGCGGCGCGACATTGACGCGCCAGCCAAAGGCGGCCAGCGCGCGCACCGCGAAGCGCTGCCAGCGCGTCGTAACGGTATTGACGGTCAGGTAATGGTCGGTCATGGTTCTTGCATGTCGAGCGGGGAATTATGCCTCGGCCGGAGAAAAAGTTGAATAACAGCATCATCCCGGCGTTGAGACGCACGCCGTCGGCGGGGAATGCGGGCAGCGGATGCGCCGCCTGTGGTTAAATCTGCCCTGCCCGTTTGAACATTTTTACAAGGATGCCCATGGCCGGAGCCAGCCTGCTTGCCCTGATCGACGACATTGCCACGATCCTCGATGACGTCTCGCTGATGACCAAGGTCGCGGCGAAGAAGACTGCCGGCGTCCTGGGGGACGACTTGGCGCTGAACGCGCAGCAGGTCGCCGGCGTGCGGGCGGAACGGGAGCTGCCGGTGGTGTGGTCGGTGGCCAAGGGCTCACTGAAGAACAAGGTGATCCTGGTGCCGGCGGCGCTGGCGATCAGTGCATTCATTCCCTGGGCGGTGATCCCCCTGCTGATGATCGGCGGCGCCTTCCTCTGTTATGAAGGGGTGGAAAAGCTGGCGCACCGGATGTTGCACAGCAAGGAGGAGGACGCCGCGGAACATGCGCACCGCGCAAGCGCGCTGTCCACGCCCGACGTCGACGTGCTGGCACTGGAGAAAGAGAAGATCCAGGGCGCGGTGCGGACCGACTTCATCCTGTCGGCCGAAATCATCACCATCGCACTCGGGACCGTGGCCGACGCGCCGTTCTCGCAACAGGTCGCGGTGCTGGTCGGGATTGGTCTCATCATGACGGTCGGCGTGTACGGCCTGGTCGCCGGCATCGTGAAGCTGGATGACGCCGGGCTGTTCCTGAGCCGCCGCAGTCGCACCGGTCTGTTCCGCGCATTCGGCCGCGGACTGCTGAAGACCGCGCCATACCTGATGAAAAGCCTGTCCGTCATCGGTACCGTCGCGATGTTCATGGTCGGCGGCGGCATTCTTACCCATGGCATCCCGGTGGTGCATCACCAGATCGAGAACATCGCGCACGGGGCCGACATGCTGCCGGGCGTCGGCGTGGTGATGGGCGCGCTGACGCCGACCCTGCTCAACATCGTCGCCGGGATCATCGCCGGCGCCATCGTCCTGGCGCTCGTCACGCTTGTGGGCCGGCTGTTCCGCAAGCCCGGCCACGGCCACTAGACAGCCGCCGCAAGACCGGCGCCGCGCTCAGGCTGGCCAGCGTGGCGCCGAACCGGCAGCGAAGTCGGTCATGTGGTCGTGCACCTTGCTCACATAGGTCGGATCGCCGCCGCCGACGCCGTTGACGTGGGGGTTGCCCGGGACGACGGCGCCGGGACCGCCGACGTAGGCGCGCAGCGCATAGTCCCAGGCGTCGCCCTCGGACGTGACGAAATCCTTCCGGCTGTAGATGTCATGGAAGTCCTTCATGTGCGTGCCGGCGATGACGAATGCATCTTCGACGTTTCTCGGATCGAGGCCCGCCAGCTCCGGATGGGGCGGCAGGTCGACGGTCTGGTCGCCCTGCCCCATCCTGCCGCCATTCACCACGATCTGCAGCGTGTTGGGATTGACCTGCAGGATGCCCGAGTCGCTCATGCCGTTGCCAGGATTGATCGTCGAGGTCTCGACCACGCTGTCCAGTACCTCGCCGGCGGCGACGTCGCCGGGCTTGCCGAATTTCGCCGTCAACTCCGGCTTGCCATAGAGCCCCGCCTTGGTTTCCTGCCATGCCTGTCCGGCAAGCAGGATGGCGGGGGTGCCGGTCTTCTCGGCCGCGGATTCAATGACCTGGCGCAGGGTCTTGCCCGTCCCTTCGACCTGCAGGTCGAATACCGCCGGCATGTTCTCCGGCAACTTCGTCCGGTATTTCTCGATCAGTTCCGACGGGTTGCCACCGCCGGTCGGCGGCGGCGTTCCATCTACGTCGGGCGTTGTACCGCCCGTACCACCGGTACCGCCGGCGCCACCCGTGCCCTTCTGCTCTCCGGGAGGCGTGCCATCCAGGTCCGGCGACAATTGCGGTGGGTCGTCGCCGCTTCCGCCGGTGCCTGCACCGTCGATCTCGGTCGTCATGTCGGGCGTGCTGTCCTTGATCGCGGCCGGATGGGACTCGTGCATGTCGATGACACGCTGCGCCATGTCCCTGGTTGCCGCGTCCTGGGCGTTATCGCGCACCTGCTTCCAGTGCCCGATGATTTGTGTGAGTGTCGTACTCATGATGGCTCCCGCTCCAGTCAGCCGGCTGACAGCGTGGCGCCCCGGCCGGCGCGCCTTGCCCTATAAGTGGGCGTGCGCGAGCCGCGGTTCCATCCGCGCAACGAGGCCGGCGACATGCGACGGGCACTACCAGGTGCCGGTTCCCTCCAGGTGCGGCGACGGCTCGCACAACTGCCAGCGCAAGGGCAGCGCGCTGCGTCGCCACAGGTAGCGTTGCGCACGGAAACGCAGCAGCCGTTGCGCCTTTGGCAACCGCGCGACCTGCTCCCCGTCCCACACGATGTCCGCTTTGCCGGTGAGCTGCAGCAGGTCGCCGCGGGCGAAATCGATGAACAGCAGGCCGGCCCGCGGATCGTCGAGCAGGTTGCCTATCGTGTTGAAGAAGTTGTTGCCCTGGAAGTCGGGCCAGACCAGGCTGCCGTCGGCGGCGACATCGACGAAACCGGGCCGTCCGCCCCGATGCGATACGTCGGCGCCGTGCGCCCCGCCGGCAGCCGATGCGGTGGCGATGAAGAAGGTATCGCTGGCACGCACCAGCGCCAGTGCGTCCGGGGGCAGCGCGCCGCTGCCCGACATTGCTGGCGGCGGCGGTGCGGCGGGCGGCAGCGGCAATCGCCTGACCGCTTCCCGCGTCTGGATGTACTTCGGGCAGTTGCCGAAGCTCTGCTGCACGGCCAGCGTGAATCCGTCACGGTCGCATGCCGTCACCACACCGTTTGCGCGGTTCCGGCGGCGCGTCTCGAACTGCAGCCCGAGCGCACCGAGGCGCCGGCCGACCAGCAGCACCGGCGCCAGCGGGTCCTCGGGCGGGAGGCCGGCGGCGACGTGCAGCGTGACCGGGTCGGGCGAACGGATGAAGCCCGGTTCGCCCCAGAGGATCGATGCCCATACCTGCTCTTCGGCGTCCCGGCCGCCGAGCAGCAGCGTCGGCAGCAGCGGGAAGAATTCCCGGTGCTGGTCGGGCATGAAGTCCCGCACCAGCGTGGCACCGATCTTCGCCATCTTGTCGCGCACTCCGGCAATTTCCTGCGCGCGCATCTCGCCGCCGTGGAAGGCGCCCGCGGGATGGTTCATCTGCGTCTCCCGCTTGCTCAGGTGGTGGCCGGCTGCGGCGCCGGCAGCGCGATCATCGGCAGGAAGCCGGGCAGCGCCTCGATACGCGCCAGCCAGGCCGCGATGGCGGGCCACGGTTCCAGCGGAATGCCGCCCTCGGGTGCGCGCTTGATGTAGCTGTAGCCGGCGATGTCGGCGATGGTCGGATGGGTGGCGGCGAGGAACGGGCGCTGCCGCAGCTCGCCCTCCATCACGGCGAACAGGCGCTTGGCGCGCGCGGCGGCGGCCTCGACGTCGACCGGTAGGCCGAGGCGGCCGAGCCGCGCCATCGCCGGGCCGAACGCGATGTCGCCGGCGGCGACCGACAGCCACCGCTGCACCCGGGCGGCCCCAAGCGGGTCGCGCGGCAGCCACTGCGCGTCGCCGTACTTCTGCGCGAGATAGACGAGGATGGCGTTCGAATCGGCGACGACGGTGCCGCCGTCGTCAATCACCGGCACCTGGCCGAATGGATTGAGCCTGAGGAAATCCGCCGTCTTCTGTTCGCCGGCGCGCAGGTCGACGTCGACCGGCGCATAGGCCAGCCCGAGCAGCGACAGGCACAGTTCGGCGCGATGGGCATGGCCAGAGATGAGACTGCGGTAGAGCTTGATCGGTGCGGACGGTTGCATGCGTTTTCTCCTGGTTGTGGAGCAGGCATTGTGCGATCGCCGCGACAGGAGATAAATGGCAATAAACAAAACAGATTGCTGCATAATCCGGATTAATCGATCCGAAGGAAAGTATGGACAAGCTGCGCGGCATCCAGACATTCATCACCATCGCCGAACGCGGCAGCCTCACTGCGGCCGCGGTGGTGCTGGATACCTCGCTGCCCACCGTGGTGCGCCGGCTTGCCGAGCTGGAGAGCGGGCTCGGTGTGCGCCTGTTCAACCGGACGACGCGACGCATCAGCCTGACCGACGAAGGACGGCGCTACCTCGCGATCTGCAAGGCGGCCATCGGCCAGCTGGAGGACGCCGAGGAGGCGCTGTTCGAAAGCAAGGCGACGCCCGCCGGCAAGCTGGTGCTGACCGCCCCGACGCTGTTCGGCCGCCTGCATGTGGCACCGCTGGTGACCGAGTTCCTGCGCCTGCATCCGCAGGTATCGGCAGAGCTGCTGCTGCTCGACCGCAGTATCGACCTGGTCGAAGAGGGCGTGGATCTGGCGGTTCGCGTCGGCCCGCTGGCCGATTCCACGCTGCACGCGGTGCCGGCGGGCCTGCTGCAACGCGTGCTGTGCGCCAGCCCCGACTACCTGAAGCGGCACGGCACGCCGCGCCGGCCGGATCAGCTTGAGGACCATGCGGGCATCCGCTTCACCGGCCGCAGCGTGCTCAGCGAATGGCAGTTCCGCGATGGCGGACGGCTGGTGACCGTGCGCTTCACGCCGCGCGTGCTGACCAATTCCGTGGATGCGGCAATCAATGCCTGCCGCGACGGACTGGGCATTGGCGCCTTCCTGTCGTACATGGTGCAGGCGCCGGTGCGCGCCGGCGAGCTCAAGCCCATCCTGCGCAAGTTCGAGACAGAACCCTTGCCCATCACGCTGCTGTACCCGCACGGGCGGATGCTGGCGGCGCGGGTGCGTGCCTTCATCGACTTCGCGGCGCCACGGCTGCGGGCGCAGGATTTCAGACGCTTTTGACAAAAAAAACCGCGGGCACCAGGCCCGCGGTCCGGTCGGCGCTGCCGCCGTCAGTTGTACAGTACCCCCGGCAGCCACATCCCGATGGCCGGGAACATGTACAGCAGGATCAGTGCGACCACCTGGATACCCATGAACGGCAGCATGCCCATGAAGATCTGGTTCAGCGTCACATGCGGCGGCGAAACGCCCTTCAGGTAGAACGCCGACATGGCGACCGGCGGCGACAGGAAGGCGGTCTGCAGGTTGATCGCCACCAGCAGGCCGAAGAACAGCGGATCCACATTGAAGTGGGCCAGCAGCGGAATGAAGATCGGCATGAAGATCACAATGATCTCGGTCCACTCCAGCGGCCAGCCGAGCAGGAAGATGATCGCCTGCGCCAGGATCATGAACTGCAGCGGCGTCAGGTCCATCCCGATCACCCAGTTGTTGATGATCTCCTGGCCGCCGAGCAGCGCGAACGCCGCCGAGAAGATGCTCGAGCCGACGAACAGCCAGCACACCATCGCGCTGGTCTTCGCGGTCAGGAACACCGACTCCTTCAGCACCGACATGTTGAGCCGGCGGTAGGCGGCCGCCAGCAGCAGGCCGCCCATCGATCCCATCGCCGCCGCTTCCGTCGGGGTGGCGAGGCCGAACACGATGGCGCCCAGCACCGCGAGGATCAGGATCGCGAGCGGGAAGAACGAGCCCAGCAGCATCTTGAATATCTCGAAGCGGGCATAGCTGAGCATGGCGTAGAACACCAGCAGCGCGGCCAGCAGGATGCCGAAGGTGATCCAGTAGGCGTTCGGTGCGCTCCTGGCTTTCGGGCCGGCGTCAGTCTGCGCTTGCGCCTCCGGCGTCGCCTTTGCTGCCGGCGCGGAGGGCGTCGCTTCCTGTGCGCCCAGCGGTTGCGGGGTCTCCTCGGCTGGCGGCTCGGCCAGCCCGCCCGCGCCCAGCTCCTGCGGTTCCTCGAGTCCGCCTTCCGGCGCGGAGTAGGAATTCAGGCTCTCCGCGCCCATCTCGATCAGCTCCTGTTCATAGGTCTCGACCGGCGCCGTCACCGTGCGATAGGCGTAGCCCATGATCAGCGCAAACACGATCGCCGGCAGCATGGCGATGAAGGATTGCATCAGCAGCGTGCGCGCCGGCACGCCCGCGTTGCGCTTGCCCTTCAGTGCACCGATGAAGCCGCCGAGCGCATTCCGGCTGCCGGTATCCGCCAGCGCCCGGGAATAAGCGGGCAGGGGCACGGTCCGTTGTTCCGGGGGCAGCGGCGGCGCCCAGCTCGGCTTGAGCTTCGCGATGATGATCACGTAGGCGACATACAGGAGGGCGAGCATGATGCCGGGGAAGAAGGCCCCCGCATACAGCTTGACCACCGACACGCCGGCGGTGGCGCCATACACGATCAGCAGCACCGACGGCGGGATCAGGATGCCAAGGCAGCCGCCTGCGGTGATCGCCCCTGCTGCAAGCTTGGTGTTGTAGCCCGCCTTGAGCATCGCCGGCATCGCCAGCAGGCCCATCAGCGTGACCACGGCGCCGACGATGCCGGTCGCGGTGGCGAAGATCGCGCAAGTGATGATGGTGGCGACGGCCAGCGAGCCGGGCACGCGCGCCATCGACAGGTGCAGGCTCTTGAACAGCCGGTCGATCAGGTTGGCGCGCTCGACCAGGTAGCCCATGAAGACGAACAGCGGCACCGAGATCAGCACGTCGTTGGCCATCACCGCGTAGGCGCGCTGCACCATCAGGTCCAGCGTCTGCTCGACCGCAATGTCGGGATTGACGCTGCGGTAGGCGAACCAGGTGAACAGCACGCCCATGCCCATCAGCGTGAACGCGGTGGGGAACCCGAGCATGATCGCGATCACGATCAGTGCCAGCATGAGCAGGCCGAGATGACCGTTGGTCATCTCGGCGGGCGCCGGCATCAGCACAAACAGGCCGACCACCACCATGGCCATGATGGACAGACCAAACCAGACTTCCTTCCTCATTGCTGACTCCCGTTCCTGACGACATAGGCATCGGCTTTCGCGATGTCCGCATCCGTCACATTGACCATTTCCTTGAGCTTGTCGACATCGACCTCCTCCACGTCTTCCTCGCGCGGGGGCCAGGCGCCGTCACGCAGGCAGAGCACGCAGCGGATGATCTCGACCACGCCCTGCAGCAGCAGGAAGAAACCGGCGATCGGGATCGCGGTCTTGAACGGATACAGCGGCGGGCCGTTGGCGGTGATGTTGGAGGTTTCGTTGATGGCCCAGGATTCTTCGGCGTAGGTATAGCCCGCCCACACCAGGGCGACGACGCCGGGGATGAAGAACAGGAAGTACAGCAGCAGGTCCAGGGCGGCCTGCAGGCGCGGCGGGAAGAATCCGTACAGGACATCACCGCGCACGTGGCCGTCCTTGGCCAGCGTATAGGCGCCGGCCATCATGAACGAGATGCCATACATCATGATCATCAGGTCGAAGGCCCATTCGCCGGGCTTGTTCAGCACATAGCGGGAAAATACTTCCCATGAGATTTGCAGGGTGAGGGCCAGGATAAGCCACGAGAACAAATGGCCGATCCAGGTGCTCAGCCTGTCCACCGAATACAAAAGCTTCTGCATTGCAAATACTCCAGAGTGACGCGGATGAAACCATTCCCGGGTCGACGGGAACGCGTAAAAAAACACCATCCGGGGTGCGGATGGTGTTTTTCAGTACGGGCAGTAACTCCGCTTCAGCTCTTCTTGGCGGCGGGCTTGCCACCGAAGTAGTGGTTGTATGCCATGCGGCGCGGGTTGTTGGTGTCCATGTCCCACTTCACCGCGCGCGCCGCGAAGTCGCGCATCGATTTCTCGACTTCACGGAACAGCGGGTTGCCTTCGCCCTTGGCCGCAACCACCTCGTCCCACACCTTGATCTGCTCCTGCAGGAAGCTGTCCGGCGTCTTGTAGAACTTCACGCCGTCCTTGGTCTGCAGCTCGATGTAGTCCTTGGAATAACGGTCCACCGCCTTCCACGACATGTCGGCGGAAGAGGCTTCCACGGCGTTGTCGATGATGGCCTTGAGCTTGGCCGGCAGCGCGTTGTACTTGGTCTTGTTGAAGGTGATTTCGAACTGCTCGGAGCTCTGGTGGAAGCTCTGCAGCATGCAGACCTTGGAGACGTCGGGGAAGCCCAGCACGCGGTCGGACGAGGCGTTGTTGAACTCGGCGCCGTCCAGCAGGCCGCGGTCCAGAGCCGGCACGATCTCGCCGCCCGGCAGTGCGTTCACTGCCGCGCCCATCTTGGTGAACAGGTCGATGGCGAGACCGTTGGTGCGGTATTTCAGGCCCTTGAAGTCCTCACGCTTGGTGACCGGGCGCTTGAACCAGCCCAGCGGCTGGGTCGGCATCGGGCCGGTCAGGAACGACACGACGTTGGCGCCGATCGAGTCGTACAGCTTGGCCAGCAGCTCCTTGCCGCCGCCGTACTTGTGCCATGCCAGCACCTGGTTGGCATCCATGCCGTACGCCGGGCCCGAGGTCCACAGCGCGATCGCTGCCTGCTTGCCATAGTTGTAGCCCATCACGCCGTGGCCGCCGTCGAGCGTGCCCTTGGAGACCGCGTCGAGCAGGCCGAATGCCGGCACCACCGCGCCGGCCGGCAGCACTTCGATCTTCAAGTCGCCGCCGGTCATGTCGTTGACCTTCTTGGCGAAGTCCTGTGCGTATTCGTGGAAGATGTCCTTGGACGGCCAGGTGCTCTGGAAGCGGAAAGAGGTCTGCGTCTGCGCGGTCGCTACCGCCGGAAAGGCGAGGGCGGTTGCCGTGCCGGCGGCTGCCTTGCCGAGGAAGCCGCGGCGCGCGGCGGTGGACTGCTTGGTCGTCTTCTTCATGGTGTCTCTCTCCGTGTAATGTTTTGGAATACCACGCTGTCTTGTCGTCCGGAAATCTTTTGCTGATGTTGGAATCGAACAAAGAGGGCGAACCGGCGTACGATTGCCGCTTAGGCGGCGTGAGTCAAGCCGCACTGCAACATGAAGCGACCGTTTTTGCGCGGCGAGGCGCGGTAAGGTCGGCCCCCGACGTAAGCAAGCTGTAAGCTTCCCCGGTTCGGATGGACATCCGGCGGCGGGCACGCGTCTTTCCTGCTGCGCCGCGCAACGCCGTTTCGCCCTTTGTCCTCGGCACCTGCGATGCGGTCGCCATGCGATCCGCTGAAGGGGACAACCGGGCATTTGTAGAATTGACAAGCTTGATGCATCTCAATGTAACGCATCCTTTACAAATTTGATCTTGCTGTACGGCAATATTTTGTTACCATGAAATGATTCCGCTGCTACGGCCGGCCCCACAATCGCCGCCATTACCGAAACGCAGATCATGACTTCCCCTCTCACTGCCGCCATGGATGACGGACGCGACGTGCTGAACGACCTGATCGAGGTCGCGACGCAGGCCGCCAATCCGCAAATCGAAGGCCTGACCGGCCGCCTCGCCGATGCAATGCGCACAGCGGCGACGCACGCGCAGGGCGCGGACGCCGGGCTATACCTGAAGTCGGCGGAACTGCTGAAGAAAAACCGCTACCCGTTCTACTACGTGGTGGCATCGCGCCTTGCCGCCGCATTGGAGGCGGAAGTCGCGGCGCGTCCGGCTGAAGACAGCCTGCCGGCGCTGCCGCCGGACGTCGAGATCGACAAGAAGCTGTGCCTGGCCAAGGCCAGCCAGGCGGTGGAGCGGGAACATGCAGAGCGCCTGGGTGCGCTCAACCTGCGCCTCGGCGTGCTGCTGGGCGAGGAAGGCTTTCCCACCGTCCGCAACCCGTTCCGGCCCCAGGTCTTCCTGACGGTGCTGCACGACGCCTGGCGCGAGTTCCAGCCCGACGCGGCCGCGCATCATCTTCTGTTCCCCCTGCTGGGACCGCGGCTCTGCCTGGACATGGCGCCCATCCTGCACGCGCTCAACACGGCACTGGCCAAGCGCGGCGTCCCGCTGCATGCGCCGGCGGCACCGGTGGCGGTACCTGTCCCTGCGCCGGCAGCGTCCATGGCGAGCGCCGCGGTGGACAACGACCCGGTGCTGCAGCAGCTGCGCCGCCTGTTCCCCCAGCCGGAGGAGCCGAAGGGCGACCGTCCGCTGTCCGGCGACTTCCCCTCCCTGTTCCAGGACGACGTGCTGCAGCAGGCGCGCGCCAGGCATGACTTGCTCCAGCTCCTGTCCCGCATGCAGGACCGGCTGGCCTCACTGCTGCCGGCCGACATCCGGCGCGCGGTGCCGGAGGCCGACCTGGCGCCGGCCGACGATGCCGCCATCGGACTGGTTGCCCGCATCTTCGCCATCATCCGCAGCAACCCCCACCTGCCCGAAGCGCTGAAGGATCCGATCCTGTCGCTGCACCTGCCGGTGCTGAAGGCGGTGCTGGGCGATCACGCCTTCTTTTTCAGCGAGAGCCACCCGGTGCGGCGTTCGATCGAACTGCTGGTGCGCCTGGCGCTCGGCTGGGACCGCCGCATGGGCGAGACCGATCCGCTCTATCCGCTGTTCATGCGCAGCGTGGCGCGCATCGTGGACGAGGCCGACCGCCACGTCGGCGTGTTCGCCGAGGTCAACGCCGAACTGGATGCCTACAACAAGCGCGAGCAGACTGCGACCGAGCAGGCACTGGCGACGCCGATCGCACGCGCTCTCAAGCAGGAAAGAAAGCTGCAGGCGCAACGCGCGGCCCGGCACGAAGTCGCGCTGCGCATCGGCACCGGCGAAGTCGCCGCCTTTGTCGAGACCTTTCTCGAGGACAAATGGGTGTCGGTACTGACGCTGGCCTACGTGGCGCGCGACGAGAAGCCGCATGCGGTCGACAGCGCACTGCGCACGATGGACGAGCTGGTGTGGAGCGTCAAACCGAAGATCACCGCGGAGGAACGCAAGGAACTGCTGTCCCGGCTGCCGCCGATGATCGCCATGCTCAACAAGTGGCTGGACATGATCAAGTGGACGGACGAGGGCAGGGTGCAGTTCTTCACCGAGCTGGCACGCTGCCATGCCTCGCTGGTGCGGGCGCCGCTCGAGGTGTCGCCCCAGCGCCAGGTCGAGCTTGCGATCGCTGCCGCCCAGCAGGCGGCGGAGCGGCGCGAACTGCGGCGCGCCTCGCAGCAGCCGGTGCCGGAGCCGGATGCCTGCGACGAGACCGTCGCCCGGCTGCAGAGCGGCGCCTGGCTGTGCTTCCGTGAAGAAGGCCGCGACATGGTCCGGCTGAAGCTGGCCTGGGTCAGCCCGATGCGCAACCTGTTCCTGTTTTCCACCCGGGACCGCAAGGAAGCGAAGTCCCTGGAGGCGGAACAGCTGGCGCAGGCGCTGCGCGAACAGCGCGCCCAGGTGGTGCCGGCGGCCGGACTGGTCGGGCATGCGATCGCCGACGCGCTCGGCGGCAGCGCCAACGAGGGCGGGCTCGCCGCGGCCTGACCCGCACCAGGCTCCGCCGGCGGTGCCGGGCCGGCTGCATTTCGTGATGTAATGCCGGCATGCGGCGGTGCCGCGTCCTGAAAGGCTGCGCATGACCATCCTGATCCTCGGCCTGCTGCTGTTCCTCGGCATCCACCTGGTGCCTGCGGTGCCCGCCCTGCGTGCCCGGATTGCCGGCACGCTCGGCGAGAAGCGTTACAAGGGCGTGTTCTCGCTGGTTTCCGCCCTCGGGCTCGCGCTGATCGTGGTCGGCTATGCCCGCGCGCCGGCCGATCCGCGGCTGTTCGCTCCCTTCCCCCTCGCCGTGCAGCTGGCGCCGGCCGCCATGCTGGTCAGCTTCGTGCTGTTCGCCTCCGCCAACATGCGCACCCACATCCGCCGGCTGGTCCGGCATCCGATGCTGCTCGGCCTGGGCATCTGGTCGCTGGTGCACCTGCTGGCCAATGGCGAGCTGCGGGCGACGGTGCTGTTCGGCGCCTTCCTCGGCTTTGCCGCGATCGACCTCGCCTCCGCCGCCGGCCGCCACGCGGTGAAATCGTTCCGGCCGAGCGCCGCGCAAGATGCCGGGGCGGTGTTCGGCGGCGTCGGGCTGGCGCTGCTGGTGATGGCCTTCCATCGGCCCATCTTCGGCGCGGCGGCCGTGCCCTGGGGCGTCTAGGGCGGCAGGACGGCGGGCGCCGGTGGCAGGCAGGCCAGTGCGAAAGCATCGGCGGCCAGCGGCCTGCCAAAATGGAATCCCTGCACGTCGTCGCAGCCGTTGTCGAACAGGAAGCGATGCTGGTCCTCGTTCTCGACGCCCTCGGCCACCACGTTCAGGTTGAGGATGTGGGCGAGCGAGATGATGGCCTTGACGATGGCGGCGTCGTCCTGGTCAACCGCGATGTCGCTGACGAAGGAACGGTCGATCTTCAGGGTATCGACCGGGAAGCGCTTCAGGTAGTTGAGACTGGAATAGCCGGTGCCGAAGTCGTCGATCGATACCCTTACGCCGAGCGCCTTGAGCCGTCGCAGCGTTTCCAGCGACTGGTCGACGTCGCGCATGACCACGCTCTCGGTGATCTCCAGCTCCAGGAAGTGCGGCGCCAGGCCGGTGCAGTCCAGCACGCCGCGCACCACCTCGACGATGTCGCCCCGCGTCAGCTGCCGCGGCGACAGGTTGACCGAAATCGGGATGGTCGGACGGCCTTCTCGCTGCCAGGCCACATTTTGTGCGCAGGCGCTGCGCAGGACCCACTCGCCGATGTCGACGATGAGGCCGCTTTCCTCGGCCAGCGGAACGAACTGGGCGGGCGACACCAGGCCGCGCTGCGGACTGTGCCAGCGCAGCAGGGCCTCGGCGCCGACCACCGCGCCGCTGGCGAGGTGCACCTTCGGCTGGTAGTGCAGCACGAACTCGTCGTTGGCCAGCGCCTGGCGCAAGCTGTTGAGCGTCTCCAGCCGCTCGGTGGCATGCAGGTTCATCTCGGCCGAGAAATACTCGAAGCTGTTGCGGCCGAGCTCCTTGGCCTTGTACATCGCCGAATCGGCATGGCGCAGCAAGGTCTCCGCGTCGTCGCCGTCGCCGGGGAACACGCTGATACCGACGCTGCAGGTGACTTGCAGCCGGATGCCGTTGACCAGCCACGGCTCGGCCACGGTGGCGATGATGCGGCGAACGGTGCCGGTCACCGATTCCGCCCCCTTCTGCTGGCGCAGCACCAGCACGAATTCATCGCCGCCCTGGCGGGCAATCGTGTCGGACGCGCGCATGCAGGACTTGAGACGGCCGGTGACGACCTTGAGCAGCTCGTCGCCGACCTGGTGGCCGAGGCTGTCGTTGATGAACTTGAACTGGTCGAGATCGATGAAGGCGACGGCGGCCGTCTCGCCGCCGCGCCGCGCACTTTCGATGGCCTGCTGCAGGCGGTCGTAGAGCAGGTTGCGGTTGGGCAGGCCGGTCAGCGCGTCGTGCGTGGCCTGGTAGCGGATGCGGGCCTCGTACATCTTGCGCTCGGTGATCTCGACCACCGTGCCCTCGTAGAACTGGACCCTGCCGCTTGCGTCGCGCACGGCGCGGGCGTTTTCCGAGATCCAGATGATGTTGCCGTTGCGCTGCCGAACCTGCGATTCGAAATTGATCACCTGGCCGTGCTCGCCCATCTGCCGCAGGAACTCGCTGCGCCGGTCGGGCTCGGCATAGAGCGCGCGGTCGAGGTCGCGCAGGTTCGCCACCATCTCCTCCGGCGAGGCGTAGCCGTACATGCGGGCCAGCGCCGGGTTGACCGCGAGGTAGCCCATGTCGGGAGTGGACTGGAAGATGCCTTCGACCGCATTCTCGAAAATGCTGCGGTAGCGGCGCTCGGCCTCGTGCAGCGCCTGCTCGGCCTGCTTGCGCTGGGTGACGTCCTGCACGAAGCCCTCCAGCGCGACATAACGGCCTAGGGCATCGCGCACGCCGACGCCGTGTTCCTCGACCCAGCGCAACGCGCCGTCGCTGCGCACGATACGGTACTCGAGGCAAAAGCGCCGGCCGGCCTCGAGCGAGGCGAAGATCGCGTCGCGCACGCGCACGCGATCGTCGGGGTGCGTAATTTCTTCGTACGTCACGCGATCGCGGAGGAAGGCGTCCGCGTCGTAACCGGTCAGGGCCTTGCAGCCGCTCGTCACGAACTCCACGGTCCAGTGCGCGTCGATGCGCATGCGGTAAGCCATGCCCTCGAAGCTGTCGAGGACGGCGCCGAGCAGGCCGGCGTCGGGCGCCTGCACTTCCGGCAGCGCTGGCAGTCCGCAAGCAAGCTTTTCCATTGCGGGTCCTTGGGCAAGCCGGCGGTGCACTGCCGGCGGCGGTTGATCGGCATCCCACGCGCCCCGGGGGCGCAAGGAGATTTCTCCCAAGCAATTACAGTGCCAGTTCGTCCCGCCGCGCCTGCCCCGTCCTGGTGCGGATTTCCTGTGGGGACGCGCCCCAAGGGGCCAATGACGCCGGGAACTCGGCTACACTGCCCGCAATTTCCGGAGACAACCGATGCCTCGTCTACTGCTGAGCCTGCTCTGCCTCGTACTGCCCGCCGCCGCCCTGGCGGACGGAACGAAGACGATGCGGCTGGCGAGCCTGGAGTGGCTGCCCTACGCGGGGTCGCGGCTGGAGCGCGAAGGCTGGTCGTCATCGGTGGCGCAAGCCGCGGCAAGGCAGGCCGGCTGGAGCACCCAGATCGACTATTTCCCGTGGACCCGCGCCATGCAGCTCGGGCTCAAGGACCGCCGGTACGCCGGCTACTTTCCCGCCTACTACACCGAAGAACGCGCGCGGGAATGCCATTTCTCGCAGCCCATCGGCAGCAGCACCATCGGCCTGGCCTACCTGGCGGGCGCCCCCTTGCGCTGGAATGCGGTGAGCGACCTGTCGTCCCGCCGTATCGGCGTGGTGGCGGGCTTTTCCAACGGCGCCGCCTTCGATGCGCTGGCGCGCGAGGGCAAGCTGCAGCTCGACGCCTCGCCCAACGACATGCTGAACCTGCGCAAGCTGCTGGCGGGGCGGGTCGACGGCGTGGTGATCGACAAGCTGGTGCTGCGCTACCTGCTGCTGACCGAGCCCAGCGTGTCGGGCCGCGATGTCGTTTTCCACGACCGGGTCCTGGCGGAACTGCCGCTGCATGTCTGCTTCCAACGTACTGCCGCGGGACGCGCAATGCAGCAGGCCTTCGACGGCGCGCTGCTGACCATGCCGTTGCGCAGGATGGAATCGGCGTATTTCCAGCGGCTGGCGGGGCTGCCGGCACCGAAGTAGCTGTGCTTTTGCGAAAGAGGGGAAGCCGGTAGAATCGCCGGCAATCCCGATCCCAGCCTCCTGCCAACATGAACCGCCGCCTTCCCTGCGTCGCCCGGACGCCCGTGCAATTCGCCCGGCGCTCGGCACATCGGGCATGGGACCTGCAGCAGCGCGAGCGGGAACGCCTGTGGCGCGAGATGTCGCAGGTGCGCGGCCTGATGCAATTGCTGATGAAGCAGCGCAACGGCGACCGCTGGAGCGACGCAGACCGCCGCGAGATCCGACGTCACTTGCGTACGCTGGCGGCGCTCAGCCCCTACCTGGTGCTGTTCGTCTCCCCGGGCGGGTTCCTGGCGCTGCCGCTGCTGGCATGGTGGCTCGATCGCCGGCGTCGCCGGCGCGAGAACCGGTCGCAACCGCCGGTCGAACCGATCAACTGACGTGGCCGCCGACCAGGAAAACAGCATGCCGCCATCCTATGAACGCGCCGCCGCCGGCCGCTTCGAACGCATCGCCCGGACCGTCCGGCGGCTGTTCGACGCGCCCTTCGCCGGCGTCTGGCTGACGCGCGCGGGGCAGGAGCAAGGACAGTTCGCGGCCGCGAGCGGAGAGCCGCCCGGGCGCGGTGCGGCCCGGGACCGGCTCCTTGCGCTGGAGGCCATGTGCCGCCGCGTCGCAGCCGGCGCCGCGCCCTTGCGCGAGGACGCCGCGCCGGCCTTCGCCGGCTGGCCGCTGTGTAACGCGGACGGGGCCTGCGTGGGCGCGCTCGCGGTGGCCGGCTTCCAGCCGCACGAACCGACGGCTGAAGACGAGGCGGCCGCGCGCGACCTGGTGGAATGGGCGGAATCGGTGCTCGCGGGCGGCGCGCTGCGCCGGTCGCTCGACGCGGCGCGCGACGGCGAAGCCCGCCTGCATGCGGTGATCGACAACATCGCCGACGGCATCATCACGCTCGACCAATTCGGCAAGATCGTCAGCATCAACCGCGCCGCGGTCCGCATCTTCGGCTACCAGCCGCAGGAAGTCCTCGGCCAGAACGTCAAGGTGCTGATGCCCGTCGTCTACCACCAGGCACACGACGGCTACCTGCAGAATTTCCGCGACACCGGCAGGACCAGGGTGATCGGCGTGGACCGGGAGGTCACCGGGCGCCGCAAGGACGGCTCGCTGTTCTCGATGGAGCTCACCGTCAACGAGATGTGGCTCAACGGCGAGCGGGCGTTCGCCGGCATCATCCGCGACATCACCGAGCGGCGCGAGAACGAACGCAAGCTGCGCGAGAGCAACGCGCTGCTGCAGGCAATGATGAGCAGCACCTCCTCCTTCGTGTACGTGCGTGACCTGGAGGGGCGTTTCATGTATGTCAACCGCGAGTACGAACGCCTGTTCGACATCGCCCCGGGCGGCGCCGTCGGCAAGACCGTCGAACAGGTGCTGCCGCCGGCGCTGGCGCGCCATAATCGCGAGCGCGACCGGGCCCTGACGGAAAAGGATGCGCCGGCGCGCCTGGAAGACGAGCTGACGCTGCCGGACCCGCAGCGCACCTTCCTGGTGGTGCGCTCGCCGCTGTTCAACGAGCGCGGCGAGATGTACGGCACCTGCGGCGTGGGCACCGACATCTCGGAACGCAAGCGGGCCGAGGACGTCAAGAACGAGTTCATCTCCACCGTCTCGCACGAGCTGCGCACCCCGCTCACCTCGATCCGCGGTTCGCTCGGCCTGCTCAGCGGCGGCGTCGCGGGCGACGTGCCGGAGCGCGCCCGCAACCTGCTCGCCATCGCCAACAACAACTGCGAGCGGCTGGTGCGCCTGATCAACGACATTCTCGACATCGAGAAGATCGAGTCCGGCAACATGCGCTTCGAGCTGGTGCCGCAGCGGCTGCTGCCGCTGGTCGAGCAGGCCGTCGCCGCAACCCAGGGGTATGCCGCGCAGTACGAGGTGCGGGTCGCGTTGCGGGCCGACGCGCCGGAAGCCTATGTCGCGGCGGACGCGGACCGCATCGTGCAGGTGGTGGTCAACCTGCTCTCCAATGCGATCAAGTTCTCGCCGCAGGGCGGCAGCGTGGAGGTGGTGATGCAGCAGCGGCCCGGCGTCGCGCGGGTGGCGGTGCGGGACCGCGGGCAGGGCGTCGGTCGGGAATTCCGCACGCGCATCTTCCAGAAGTTCGCCCAGGCCGATTCCTCCGATACCCGGCAGAAGGGCGGCACCGGTCTTGGACTGAGCATCTCGCGCGCCATCGTCGAGCGCCACCACGGGCGGATCGACTTCGCGGATCCGCCGGACGGCGGCAGCGAGTTCTATTTCGAGCTGCCCCTGCTGACGGTCGCGGCGCAGCACGCGCCGCGCCAGGGGCGGGTGCTGGTCTGCGAAGACGATCCTGACGTCGCGCGGCTGCTGGCAATGATGCTCGCGCAGGCCGGGCTGTCGAGCGATACCGCCCATGATGCGAGCCAGGCGCGCCGGCTGCTGGTGGAGCATGCCTACGAGGCGATGACGCTCGACCTGTCGCTGCCACGCGAGGACGGCATGTCGCTGCTGCGCTGGATACGCAGTCAGGAACGGACGCGCACGCTGCCGGTGGTGGTGGTGTCGGCCCGCGCCGGCGAAGGGCGGCGCTCCCTGACCGGCGGTGCGGTCGGCATCGTCGACTGGCTTTCGAAACCGATCGACCAGGCGCGCCTGGTGGCGGTGCTGCAGCAGGCGCTGCGCGGCGGGCAGGGGGAGACGCCGCAGGTGCTGTACGTGGAGGACGATCCGGACCTGGTGAAGGTGATCGGCGAGATGCTGGCCCCCGTCGCCCGCCTGTGCCATGCCGGCACGCTGGCCGGGGCGCGCGAGCTGCTCGCGTCCACGCCGTTCAGCCTGATCCTGCTCGACCTGCGGCTGCCGGACGGCCACGGCTCGGCGCTGCTGGGGGCGCTGCCACCGCCGAACCTCGCCACACCGGTGGTCGTGTTCTCGTCGGATGAAGCCAGCAGCGCCACCGCCGCATCGGTTCACGCCGCGCTGGTGAAGTCGCGCACATCGAATGCACAACTGCTGGAAATCCTGCATGCGCTGATCGGCCATGCAGGCAAGGGGAAGGACTAGCCATGAAACGACCGCCGCTCAACGACATCCTTTACGTGGAAGACGACCCGGACATCCGCACCATCGCGCAGCTCGCGCTTGAGACGGTCGGCGGCTTCCGCCTGCGCATCTGCAGCTCGGGCAGCGAAGCGCTCGATGCGGTGGACCAGGGCTACCGGCCGGACCTGGTGTTGCTCGACGTGATGATGCCCGGCATGGACGGACCGACGACGCTGGCCGCGCTGCGCGGGCTGCCGGCGACGGCGGAGACGCCTGCCGTCTTCATGACGGCCAAGGTGCAGGCCGGCGAGATTGCCTCCTACCGTTCGCTCGGCGCGCTGGGCGTGGTGGCAAAACCCTTCGATCCGATGCAGCTGGCGCAGCAGGTCCGCGCATTGTGGGAGCAGCAGGATGCCTGAACAGCACAAGGGCGACATCGTGCGCGCGCTGGACGACATTCGCGCGGCCTATGCGGCGAAGCTGCCTGCCCGCCTGCAGGAAATCGCGGATGCACTGCAGTTGTGCATCGACGAACCCGGCGACAGCGCCCGTTGCGCCGTGCTGCTGCACCGGCTGCACAGCCTGGCCGGCTCGGCGGGAAGCTTCGGCTTCGCCGGACTCGGCACGCGCGCGACCGCACTGGAGGCGCTGCTCAACGCCTTCATCAAGGGCACCGCGCCGGGCGGCAACGATTTTGCGCCCGTCGCCGGCGGCGTGCGACAGATGCTGAAGGAGGCCCAGGCGCAGCTGCGGACGGGCGCGTCCGAAGCCCCTCCGCCGGCACCGGCCGCCGTGCCGGCCCCGACGCCGGCGCAGGTCCCGGCGCCGCAGCAGGCGCAACCCGGGTCGCGCCTGGTCTACCTGGTGCAGGATGCCGAGGGCGAGGCCGGGCTGGCCGCCCAGCTGCGCCATTTCGGCTACGAGGTCGAGATGATCGACGACCTCGCGCTGCTGCGGCCGCGCCTCGCCGCGCGGCTTCCCGCCGCGGTCATCATGGACCTTGCTTTCCCGGACGGCGTCATGGATGGCGCGGCCTTGCTTGCCGCCCTGCGCGAGGAGGGCCGGTCGCGCTTCGCCACGCTTTTCGTCGCGACGCGCAGCAACTTCGACGCACGCCTGGCGACCGTCCGGGCCGGCGCCGACAGCTATTTCCCGCGGCCGCTCGATATCGTCGCCCTGGTCGACCGTCTCGATGCGCTGCTGGACAGGGATGCCAGGCCGGGCTACCGCATCCTGGTGATCGACGACGACCACGACACCGCGGAGTATTACGGTGCGGTGCTGCGCCAGGCGGGAATGGAGGTGCGGGTGGTGCATGCGCCGGCGGAAGTGCTGCAGGCGCTCGTCGACTATCGCCCGGAACTGGTCTTGATGGACATCTACATGCCGAACTGCCATGGCGCCGAGCTGGCGCGGCTGGTGCGCCAGGACAACCGCTACCTCGACGTCCCCATCGTCTTCCTCTCCAGCGAGAAGGACCTCGGCCAGCAGTTGCAGGCGATCGCCTGCGGCGCCGACGACTTCCTGACCAAGCCGATCGCGCCGGCGCACCTGGTGTCGGCGCTGTCGTCGCGCGCCGCCCGCTACCGGGAACTGCGCAGCCTGATCATGCGCGACGGGCTGACCGGGCTGTACAACCACTCGGCCCTGAAGGAACAGCTGGTGCGCGAGGTGGCGCGTGCGTCGCGCACGCTGGCGCCGCTGGCGCTGGCGATGCTGGACATCGACCACTTCAAGCAGGTCAACGACAGCTACGGCCACGCGGTGGGCGACCAGGTGATCCGGGCGCTGTCCCGACTGCTGCAGCAGCGCCTGCGGCGCGGCGACGTGGTGGGACGCTATGGCGGCGAAGAATTCGTGGTGATCATGCCCGACACCACGGCCGCTGCCGGAGCGAAGGTCATCGACGCCATCCGGGAATCCTTCTACCGGCTGCCCCAGCATGCGGAGCATGAGGATTTCGGCGTCGGCTTTTCCGCCGGCGTGGTCGAGGCCGGCAGCGGCGACGATGCCGAGCAGCTGCTGCGGCGGGCCGACGACGCGATGTACTGCGCCAAGCGCCAGGGCCGGAACCGCGTCATCAAGGCTTGAGCCCCGACCCGGCGCGCTCGCCGCACGGCTTCGCCGCGCAGCGCGTCGGCGCTGCCGTTTCAGCAGGCCAAAGGCGGGTGACGCGGTTGTGATGCCGGCAGTGGCAGAGTTCCGGCTGCACCCGCATTGCGCGATCTGGTGCGTATCCTGCAACGCCTCGCCCTCTTTCTCGACACCGGCGACATGGGCGGGAGATGCCGCCGAACGGTTTCACGAAAGGCGCCCCGCCGGGAATTGCGGAGGACCGGCCGGTTGCGGAGGGCATGCGGCGGAGGCTGGCGGAGGCGGCGTGGCAAGGGCCTGAAATGCACGTACCTGCACACGCAGCGCCGCTACTTGGGCCGAGTCCTGCGGCGTTTCGCGCAGCCGCTGCAGCTCGCGCGGTGTACATCGGTGCGCCGCCCATGCAACCCCTCTCAGCTCGGACTCAAGGGAAGCGAGCCGCAGCTGCAACTGTTCCAGCATGGCAGCCGCGCAATGCGATGCGGTCACCGCGAGCAAACCGCCGTCGTCCATCCATTCCAGGGCGTTGCGGAGCGCGCGCAACTGCCTGCGGAAATCGCGGGCGAGGATATCCGTGTTCCATACGTCGTGCTGCAACAAGGCGGGCAACGCGCCAAGGCCGCGTTCTCGTGCTTCGAGTCTGGCGACTGCATCCAATGCGCTGTCCAGCAGCGCGCCGTCCGTCGACTGCTGGTCCAGTACGGGCAGCATGGGCGGCGCCATGGAACGGTGCAAGTCGAGCTGACGGCGTGCCCGCGTCATCAGTGCCGCCGGGCGCGGTCCGTCGGCCACCCGGCGCCAGCGAAACCGCTGCAGTCCCGCTTCAGCGATCGTCGGTCCGACGCGCATCGTCTCGATCATGCTGTGTACGGCACCCTTTGCCAGGACCGCCGCACGCTTCCAGACCGGGACGTAATGGGCGAGACAGGCATCGGTGCTCCGCAAGTCAATCACGATCTCCCTGCCGGCGCTGTCAAGCACTGGCCGGCCGGCACCATCGCGCTGCGGCAAGCGCCAGGCCGCATTGATGTCGTCGGCCATCGCATTGATGCGCGCACGCCATGCATCGAAATCTTCGAGGCGCCGAAGGTCGCGGCCGCGCAATGCGGGGGCGCCGTCGGTTGCCGCGACCGCCAGGATCTTTTCCAACTTCTTCTTCCCGCGATTGGACAAGGCACCGCGGCGGTACGCCTGTTCGATCTGCGCCTGACAATCGTCGACGTCGACCCGAAGGCCCTCGGCCAGCCACCGGGGCGGACCGAGGGCCTGGCGGTCATGGGCCGTCTTGTTGTAGCGTGCCGGAATGACGGTGAGACCGCTATTGAACGCGCCCGCCACGGCGGTGATGGCGACTCCCAGTGCAGCACTTTCCGCGACGGGATCGTCGGGACCCGTGCCATTGGCGGAATGCAGCCCGTCCTGCAGAAATTGCGTTCCCGCAAAGGCGTAGCCTGCGTCCATGGCGACCGACGCCGGGCCGATGCCGCCGAGCGGATTCCAGTTGTTGTTGATGCGCTGGTTGACTTGCGCGACCGCTTCGCCCAGCTTGCCGAAGATGCCGGCACGGACTCCCTGCACGCAGAAGTGCACCGGATCGCAGATGGAACGTCCTATGAGTCCGTGCGGATCAAGCGCTGATGCCTCCTGCTGTTCGAACAGCACATGCTGGTGGACCATTTCGCGGAATTCTTCCTCGACCTGCTGCAGGCGGCGCACCGGGTCGCGCGCGCGAGGCGCCAGGACCCGTCGGCGGCGTGAGCTGCTCGCCGCATGGCTTTCGGCTTCCCGGCGCAGTCGGAGACGCTCGCGATTGAGCCGGCCGAGCGCATGAAGGGAAATCCCGCGCAGGACGTCACGCATCAGCTGCTCGCGCTCGTCGTACAGGCGGACGGCAGCGCGTGTGTCGATATCTTCTTCGACGATCTCCGACAGCTGCTTGTGGCGCGCTGCCGGCTTGAGCAACTGCGACACCGGCATGCGTTCCGCGCAGACGCGCATCGGGAAATCGATACTGCCGTCCATGTAGTCCGCAGTCGAGGCAGGCATCTGCAGTAACGCGCCGAGCATGCAGAGCAGCTTTTGACCGGCGCTCGCCGCCACGCCAGTCGGTTCGACCGCATAAGCACCAAACGACGCGAGGCCCGCGATGACCGAAACCACCGCGCTGGCTTTTTTCCCGCGAAATTCACGCTCCAGCGCAATCCACAGCGCGCGGTCATTGTCGGCAGGACCGATGCCCTGGTCCAGCGCAGAAGTCAACTTGTGCAAGGCATGGTCGAGGCGCTCGTAACCCCGCCAGCCCGCCTCGCCCTCGCCCAGGGACTCCATCCCGTGCGCGGCCTCGCCCAATTCGCGGCATGCCTGTTCCACGCGCTTGCGCGCCTGCCGCCAAGCAGCGTTGTTCTGCCTGAAGCCGCCGCGCGGCGCAAGTCCGGACGCAAGCCGCGGCCGGCCGCCGCGATTGATCCTGATCTGCGGCACCTCGGTCACAATCCGTGCCATTCCTGACAACACTGCCTGCGGTGCGTATCCCAATGACTGGTGGACGGCCGCCTTGCCTGCCGCGCCCGAGACCTCGCGTCCGCCAATGCCTCCGGCCATCGCCAGCAGGCGTGCGCCGCCGAATGTATGCAGGCCTTCCAGCCATGCAGCCTTTCTTTGCGCGGCACGCCGGGCGGCCAGACTGTCATCGTCCATCCCGAGCGGGCCATGCCCATACGCGCGCCGCAGCGCCTTCGTCAGGCGGGAATGCTCGGCCGCCCATGTCCGCTGCGCGTCGCCGCTGCCATCCCGGCGTGCGGCTCGCATCGCGTCATCCGCCTCTTGTCTCTTCGCGCGCAACTGCAAATACCGGCGCGTCGCCGCCGGATCGGACTGCTTGCGGTCGGCTGCCTTCAGCCGCGTGAAATACGTCTTGATCCTGGTGCGTCGCGCGGCCGCCTCCGCGTCCTTCGGTGTGCCGTGGGAAGGGATGGTCGGTGTTGGCCAATGGACCGGAAAGCACTTCATGGCGGGCGCCCATAGTGGAGACAGTCGTTGGGTGGCCCGTGGCCCCGGGAAGATCCAGAAGCGTTTTACATCTCGAGGCACAAATTTCGCATATGGAATGCTCAGCCGCACAGCATGTCGCCAATTTCGCCAGTAGTGTGGAAGGGGGCGAATTTTGAATGCAGCGCCAGCACGTCCGGGCGCGTGTAGCCCCATGCCACGCCTGCAAACGCAAGCCCGGCGGCGGCGGCGGCCTGCGCATCGCGGATCTCGTCGCCTACGCACAGCACACGGGCAGGATCGGCACGGGCGCGGCGTACCAGCTTGCGAAACCTGGCTTCCTTGCCGAAGATCGATACACCGCATTCGAAATGACGGATCAGCGCGGTATTGTGCGGCCCGAGGATGCGCTGCACGTTCTCGCGGGTGTTGGAAGTCAGCACGGCGGTCTCTATGCCGTGCTCGTGCAGCCGAACCAGCAAGCGGTCGACTCCCTCGAACAGCGGGATTTCCGGAACCTGTTCCGTCATTCTCCGCCGCATTTCGGCGGTCACCATCGGCACCTTCCACATCGGCAGCTGCAAGTGCGCCACCAGCTCCCGGCTGCCGAGGCCGCGCAGTGCGTCCACCTCGTCCGGCGTGATCGGGCGGAAACGGTATTTCCCGGCGAGGCCGTTGAAGGTCCGGAGGAACCAGGGAAAGGAATCGGCAAGGGTGCCGTCGAAATCGAAAACAACGAACCGGTATGTCATCGCATGCGCTGGCCGCCCCGGTGGCGGGACGGCCGGAGAGTGATCAGAAGAAGCCGACCGCGTGCACGGGCGGCAGGTTGGCGGACAGGGTCTGCCAGTGATCGCCGCCGTCGGCCGACAGCCAGAGTCCGCCCGTGGTGGACCCCATCAGCAGGGTGCGTCCGTCGTCCGACACGGCCAGCCCGTGCCGGTAGACCAGGTCATAGCAATGCGCCTGCGGCAGTCCGCTGCGCAGGGCGTCGAAGGTCCTGCCGCCGTCCCGGGTCCGGGTCACGCACAACGCCGCATTGACGGGGATGCGCTGCTGGTCGGCGACGGCCGGTACGAACCAGGCGGTGTCGGGATCGCGCGGATGGGCCGCCACCGCAAAACCGAAATCGGACGCCTGCGCCTTCACATTTGCGCCAATCTCCTGCCAGCTGGCCCCGCCATCGGTCGACCGCCAGATGCCGTTGTGGTGCTGGCACCAGAGCACGTCCGGCTGCGCCGCGCACTGTGCGACCAGGTGCGGATCCTGCACCGCCTCATCCTCTGCCTGTTCCGGGGGCATGTAATCGGCACGCATGCCGCGCACCGACAGCGCCCAGGTCTCGCCGCCATCGCCGCTGCGCCAGGCGCCGCCGCAGGAAACGCCGACCAGCATGCGCAGGCTGTCGCGCGGATCCACGCAGATCGAATGGATGCCGGGCACGTCGTAGCCGCCGCCGAACCATTGCCGGCGCTCGGGCGCGTCCCACAGCGGGCGTACCAGCTCCCAGGCGTCGCCGCGGTCGCGCGAACGGAACAGGCCGCCCGGCAGGGTGCCGGCCCACAGCAAGCCGGGCTGGTCGGCGCCGCCGGCCGCCAGTGACCACAGCAGGCTCAGCTTCCATGGCACGTCGCCGTCGGTGTTTTCGGGCTGCAACGGGTAGGCCGGCACGGCGACCTCGGTCCACGCTGCCGCGCCCGGCGCGCGCCGGTGCAGCTTGACGCCGAAGTGGCCGAGATTCAGCGCGGCATACAGCGTGCCGTCGCGCCGGTCCGCCAGCGCCGTCGTCACCGGGTCGCCGGCGAAGGCATGGCCGGTAATGTCCCAGCCGCGGCTTCCTTCCTGCAACTCGAACAATCCCTTGCGGGTCGCCACCCAGGCACGCTGCTGCATGTCTAACCTCCTGAAAGGGCCTGCAGCACGTGCACCGTGCTCTCGGCGGACAACGGGTCGGCAAGCGACAGCCGGTCATGCACCCGCCGGCCGTCGACGAAGACGGCGACATGCTGGCGCAGGTGACCCTGCTCGTCGAGGATGTAGCCGCGCAGCCGGGGATTGGCATTGAACGCGTCCTCCAGCGCGGCGCGCAGCACGCCGGCGCCGGAATCGATCTCCGGCACTTCGGTGAAACGGCGCAGTTGCTGGGTGAAGACGATGCGGGGCATGCAGGAATTATAGGTGGCCTTGCAGGCATGATCGCAAGCATGCTTGCGGCCCGTCCGGCGACGCCAGCCGTGACCGCCAATGCCGCCGCGCCATGTCCTTGCCCGGGCTCCACCGCAAAGCCCAAAACTGCTCTAGTATTGAGGAATTCCGCACGCGCGTGCTTTTTTCACCCTACTCCGGAAGCCCAGCATGACTGCACACACCAACCTGGACGACGTGTTCGAACAGCCTTTCGAAACCCTGCCGCGACTGATCAGCCTGCATGCGCGCGCCGCGCCCGACCATCCGGCGCTGGTGCAGGACGGCAAGCAGCTTACCTATGGCGAACTCGACGCGCTGATGGACCGCATCGCTGCCGCCCTGCAGCGCGACGGCGTGCAGCCGCGCGACGCCATCGCCATCTGTGCCTCGACCTCGATCGCCTATGCGGCGCTGTTCCTTGGCAGCCTGCGCGCCGGGGTGGCTGTGGCGCCGCTGGCGCCATCCTCGTCACCGGAAAGCCTGGTGACCATGACCGAGGATGCGGACGCGCGACTGCTGTTCCTCGACGCCGGCGTGCACGAGGCGCTGGCGCAGGTGCGCGGCAAGCTGCGCCCACCGCTGATCGCGCTCGACGGCGCCGGCTTCGGCCAGGCCTTCGAGGCATGGCTGGCGCCGGTGGGCAGCAAGCCGGCGCCGGTCGGGATCCAGCCCGACTGGCCGTTCAACATCATCTATTCGTCCGGCACCACCGGCGCCCCCAAGGGCATCGTGCAACCGCATTCGATGCGCTGGACGCACGTCAACCGTGGCCGCACCAACGGCTATGATGCGCAGGCGGTGGCGCTGATCTCGACCCCGCTGTATTCCAACACGACGCTGGTGTGCTTCTTTCCGACCATCGGGCTCGGCGGCACCGTGGTGATGATGGCCAAGTTCGATGCCGGCAGCTACCTCGCGCTGGCGCAGAAGCACCGCGTCACCCACACGATGCTGGTCCCGGTCCAGTACCAGCGCATCATGGCGCGCGAGGACTTCGACCGCCACGACCTGTCTTCCTTCCGCATGAAGTTCTGCACCAGCGCGCCGTTTTCGGCCGGGCTCAAGGCCGACATCCTGCGTCGCTGGCCCGGCGGGCTGATCGAGTACTACGGCATGACCGAGGGTGGCGGCACGTGCATGCTGGTCGCGCACGAGCATCCCGACAAGCTGCACACGGTCGGCCAGCCGGCGCCCGGCCACGACATCCGGCTGATCGACGACAACGGCCGCGAGGTGGCGCCGGGCGAAATGGGCGAGGTGGTCGGCCATTCGCCGGCGATGATGGCCGGCTATCACAAGCAGCCGCAAAAGACCGCCGAGGCCGAATGGTACGACCCCAGCGGCAAGCGCTTCATCCGCACCGGCGACGTCGGGCGCTTCGATGCCGACGGCTTCCTGACCCTGTTCGACCGCAAGAAGGACATGATCATCTCCGGCGGCTTCAACATCTACCCGAGCGACCTGGAGGCGGTGCTGCAGCAGCATCCCGATGTGGCCGAGGCGGCCGTGGTCGGCGTGCCTTCGCAGCGCTGGGGCGAAACGCCGGTCGCCTACGTGGTGGCGCGCGGCAAGGGGCTCGACCCGCAGGCGCTGCTGAAGTGGGCCAATGAACGGCTCGGCAAGACCCAGCGCCTGGCGGCCATCGAACTCACGGACGTGCTGCCGCGCAGCGCCATCGGCAAGGTGCTCAAGCGCGAGCTGCGCGACAGCTTCCCGGCCGCCGGCAAGAACCTTTGAACCACCATCCGACAACCAGCATGATCGACCCTACGCTCTACAACACCGACCGGATCCTCCAGCTGCTGCAACTGGAGCAGACCGATACCGACCGTTACCGTGGCGAGAGCCATTTCATGGGCAGCCCGAACGTCTTCGGCGGGCAGGTGCTCGGCCAGGCGCTGCATGCCGCCGGCATCACGGTGCCGGGGCGGCGCGTGCATTCGCTGCACTCGATGTTCATCCTGGCCGGCAACCTGAAGCTGCCGATCGAGTTCGAGGTGGAACGGGTACGCGACGGCGGCTCGTTCAGCACGCGGCGGGTGGTCGCCTCGCAGGAGGGCAAGCGCATCTTCGTGATGTCGGCCTCTTTCCAGCAGGAGGAGGAGGGCCTGTCGCACCAGAAGCCGATGCCGCCGTCGCAGGACCCGGAGCACCTGGAATCCAGCATCGTCAAGTGGAAGGCGGGCGCGGTACAGGGCCGGCGGCCGTTCCAGCCGGTGCCGGTGGACTTCCGCGCCGACCATGCCGGCGACATCTACGACGGCCATGACGGCAAGCCGAGCAAGCATGTCTGGACCCGTGCGCCGCAGCCGCTGCCGGACGACCGCCTCACCCATGAAACCCTGTTTGCCTACGTGTCCGACTATGGCTTCCTGTGGACCTCGCTGCAGCCGCATGGCATCCGCATGGGCGACCCGCGCCTGCAGATTGCGTCGCTAGACCATACAATCTGGTTTCACCGTCCGTTCCGCATGGATGAATGGCTGCTGTTCGCAATGGACAGCCCGAACGCCTCTGGCGGCCGCGGACTGTGCCTCGCCCATGTGTACAACCGGAAGGGCGAGCTGGTCGCGACCATGGCGCAGGAAGGCCTGATCCGCTTGCGCCAGCCCGCCGCATAAGAAGACAGGAACAGGAATGGATGCGTTGTTGTCGCCAGAGGTGCTGGCGATGCTGTTTGCCGCCGCCACGGTGGCGGGATTCGTCGATGCCATCGCGGGAGGCGGCGGACTGATCACGATACCGGTGCTGCTGCTGGCGCAGGTGCCGCCGCTGCATGCGCTGGCCACCAACAAGCTGCAGGGCAGCTTCGGCTCCCTCACCGCATCGCTGATGGCGCTGCGCCGCGGACTGGTGAAATGGTCGGAAATGCGGGTGCTCTTCACCTGCTCGCTGATCGGGGCCGGGCTCGGCGCATGGGCGGTGCAGTTCGTCGACGCGCGCACCCTGGACCTGGTGATCCCGTTCGTGCTGGTGGCGATCGCGCTGTACTTCCTGCTGGCGCCCAACGCCGGCGCAGTGGACAGCGCACCCCGCATGCAGCCGGCCGCCTATCGCGGCGTCGTCGTGCCGGGCATCGGCTTCTACGACGGCATGTTCGGTCCCGGCACCGGCTCCTTCTTCTCGCTCGCCGGGGTTGCACTGCGGGGGTACAACCTGGTCACCGCGACCGCCCAGGCCAAGGTGCTGAACTTCGCCAGCAACATCGCCTCGCTCGCGGTGTTCATTGCGGGGGGCAAGGTGCTGTGGGTGGCCGGCGGCGCAATGATCGCCGGCCAGGTCATCGGCTCCTGGCTGGGCTCGCATGCGATGGTGCGCGGCGGCACCAGGCTCATCCGGCCGATGATCGTCAGCGTCTGCTTCGTCATGCTGGGGCGCTACCTGTGGCAGAAGGGCCTGTTGCCCTTCTGAACGCGCCTTCCGACGGAATCGGCGGCGAGGCGCGTTGTCCAACGATCCATCAACCATCCGGTGCTGCCAACATGAAACAGCTGAAAGACATCCCGCTTTCGATCCTCGACCTGTCGCCGATCCAGCAGGGCGGCACCGCCGCCGACGCCTTCCGCCGTACCCTCGACCTGGCCCGGCATGCCGAGCGCTGGGGTTATCACCGCTACTGGCTTGCCGAGCACCATGGCATGCCGGGCATCGCCAGCGCCGCGACCGCGCTGGTGATTTCGCATGTCGCGGCCGGCACCTCGACCATCCGCGTAGGCTCCGGCGGCATCATGCTGTCCAACCATGCGCCGCTGATGATCGCCGAGCAGTTCGGCACGCTGGAGTCGCTGTACCCCGGCCGCATCGACCTCGGACTGGGGCGCGCGCCCGGCTCCAACCAGGCGACGATGCGGGCGATGCGCCGCTCGCTGCAGGGCGACGACGAGTTCCCGCAGCAACTGGAGGAGTTGCGCGATTTCCTGCGTCCGCGCGGCGCGCAAGCGCGCGTCAGGGCTGTGCCGGGCGAAGGCCTCGACATCCCGATCTGGCTGCTCGGCTCGAGTGACTTCAGCGCGCAGCTGGCAGGCCACCTCGGCTTGCCGTTCGCGTTCGCCGGGCAGTTCTCGCCGGCCTACATGCAGACCGCGCTGACGCTGTACCGCCAGCGCTTCCAGCCCTCGGAGGTGCTGCAGAAGCCGTACGCGATGGTCGGCATCAATGTCTACGCCGCCGACACCGCGGAGCAGGCGCGCTACCTGTCGACCTCGCACCAGCAGATGCACGTCAACCTGGTGCGCGGCGTCCCGGGCCAGCTGCCGCCGCCGGTGGAAAGCATGGACGGCCTGTGGCTGCCGCATGAGCAGGCCTCGGTGGAGGCGACCCTGCGCGCATCGATCATCGGCGACCCGGCCACCGTGCGCGCGCGCCTGCAGGCCTTCATCGATGAAACCCAGGCCGACGAGCTCATCGTCAACTCGATGATCTTCGACCACGACGCCCGGCTGCGCTCCTACGAGATCCTGGCCGACGCGCGCCGCTAGGAGACAGCCATGTTCATGGTCTACTGGACAGTTGCGGACGGCAATGCGGACCACGCCCAGGCGCGCTGCTTCCCGAGCGACGAGATGGGCGCGGCGCTGAAGTTCATGGAGACGCTGCGCGGTCGCCAGCGCGACGGCGACGACATCGGCTTCATCACGATGTGTTCTGAGAATCCGCACTCCGTCGGTCATCCCGGCGTCGCCGATCCTTCCCCCGACTACAACTGGAAGAAGCGCCGGCCCTGACGCCGCCGCGACGGGCACCGGCCGCATGATCGCGCGGCGCAAACTGTGACAAACTGGCGATGGCCGCCGCACGGCGGGACTTGTCGAGGATCGTGTCCGTGGAAGTACAACATGCCTTGCCTTATTTGCGGGAAACGCTGCTTTTCCTGGCGCTCGCGGGCATACTGATTCCCCTGCTGCAGCGCCTGCGGGTCAACCAGGTGCTGGGCTTCCTCGCGGCCGGCACGCTGGTCGGTCCCTTCGGCCTCGGCCTGTGGGCGGGCGAATTCCCGTGGCTCGCGCTGTTTTCCTTTCCCGATCGCGCAGGCGTGGCTGTCCTCGGCGATCTCGGCGTGCTGTTCCTCATGTTCATGATCGGCCTCGAACTCTCCGCGGAACGCCTGTGGGCGCTGCGGCGCTGGGTATTCGGCGCGGGTACCGCCCAGGTCTTCGTCAGCGCCGCGATCATCGGCCTGCTCGCCTACGCATTCGGCAACAGCATGGAGTCCGCGTTCATCCTCGGTTCGGTGCTGTCGCTGTCCTCGACCGCGGTGGTGATGCAACTGATGACCGAGCGCCGCACGCTTGGCTCCCCGCTCGGCCAGGCCGGCTTCTCGATCCTGATGATGCAGGACCTGGCGGTGGTCCCGCTGCTGATCCTGCTGGGCGTGCTGGCCCAGGGCGGCGGCGAAGGCATGATCGGCCTGGTGGCGCTGGCCCTGGCGAAGTCGGCGGCGGCGATTGCCCTGATCTACCTGCTGGGGCGGCGCGTCATCCGTCCGCTGTTCCATGCGTTTGCCCGGCAGCGCCAGCCCGACGTGTTCATGGCCCTGACTCTGCTCAGCGCGCTCGGGATTGCCGCCCTCACCGGCATGGCCGGCCTGTCGATGGCGCTCGGCGCCTTCCTCGCCGGCCTGCTGCTGGCCGAGACGGAATTCCGGCATGAGGTCGAGGTCACGATCGAGCCGTTCAAGGGCCTGCTGATGGCCCTGTTCTTCATGTCGGTGGGCATGGCCATCGACGTGCGGGAAGTGGCCAGGTCGCCGGTACTGCTGCCGCTGTCGGTGGCCGGCCTGTTCCTGATCAAGACCCTGGTGACCGCAATCATCCTGCGTGCCGGCGGTTTCAGCTGGGGCCGGGCGGTCGAGGGCGGCAGCATCCTCGGCCAGGGCGGCGAGTTCGCCTTCATCGTGGTCGGCCAGGCGGCCGCCAGCGCCCTGATGCCGGCCGCCACCGCGCAGTTCATCATGCTGGTGGTGAGCCTGAGCCTGTTCGCCACGCCGGCGGCGGCCCGCGCCGGCCGCGCTTTCGGCGACTGGTGGGACCGCCGCCACCGGCAGCAGGCCGGCCGCCTCGACGGCACGGCGATGGAGCCGGTGGCCGGGCGGGTGGTGATCGCCGGCTTCGGCCGGGTCGGGCAGCTGGTCGGCCAGATGGTGTCGGCGCAGGGCGTGCCCTACGTGGCCTTCGAAACCGACCCGGACGTGGTCGGCAAGCTGCATGCGCAAGGCCTTCCCGTCTATCTCGGCGACGCCGGACGCCTGGAGCTGCTGAAGAAGGTGCACGCCGAGGAGGCCGCGGCCATCGTGCTCACGATGGATCATCCAGCCTCCGCGCTGCACGCGGTCAGGGCGATACGTCGTGCCTATCCCGCGGTGCCGGTGATCGCCCGCTCGCGGGATGAACGTCATGCGCTTGCACTGAAACAGGCGGGCGCATCGCAGGTGATTCCCGAGACGCTGGAAGCCGGCCTGCAGCTGTCGGCCATCGTGCTGCGCTCGCTCGGAGTGGCAGAGGAACCCGCCGGGCGCATCATCCAGATGGAGCGGGATCGCCGCATTGCGGAACTGCAGGATTGACAGAAGCGCCGTCCGGCGCACAACGAAAGGAGAGCAGATGAAGATCGTCAACGATGTCACGCAACTGATCGGCAATACCCCGCTGGTACGGATCCGCAAGCTCGTGCAGGCGGGCGGCGCCGACGTGGTCGGCAAGCTGGAGTTCTACAATCCCGCGCACAGCGTGAAGGACCGCATCGGGGTGGCCATGATCGACGCTGCCGAGAAGGCCGGCAAGATCGGTCCCGATACTGTCATCGTCGAACCCACCAGCGGCAACACCGGCATCGCGTTGGCGATGGTCTGCGCGGCGCGCGGCTACCGCTGCGTGCTGACCATGCCCGAGACCATGAGCAAGGAAAGGCGGATGCTGCTGCGCGCCTACGGCGCCGAACTGATCCTTACCCCCGGACCGGACGGCATGGGCGGCGCGATCCGGAAGGCGGAGGAGCTGGCGGCCTCCGATTCCAACTACTTCATGCCGCAGCAGTTCAAGAACCCGGCCAATCCGGAGGTGCACCGCAATACGACCGCGGAGGAGATCTGGCGGGATACCGACGGCCGCGCGGACATCCTGGTGGCAGGCATCGGCACCGGCGGCACGATCACCGGCGTCGGCGAGGTGCTGAAGGCACGCAAACCGTCATTCCAGTGCATCGCGGTGGAGCCCGATGCCTCGCCGGTCCTGTCGGGCGGCGCCAAGGGAGCCCATCCGATCCAGGGCATCGGCGCCGGATTCGTGCCCGAGATCCTGAACACCGGGATCTACGACGAGGTAATCCGCGTGAAGAACGACGACGCGTTTGACTTCGCCCGCCGTGCCGCACGCGAGGAAGGACTGCTGGTCGGGATCTCGTCCGGCGCGGCGATCTGGGCGGCGGCGCAGGTTGCGGCGCGCCCGGAGAACAAGGGCAAGCTGATCGTGACCATCATCCCGTCCTTCGGCGAACGCTACCTGAGCACGCCGCTGTTCGCCAACCTCGCGGACTGAGCACCTGGCGGCGGCCACGCAGCCGGGCCGCCGCGATGTCCGCGGGCGGTTTCAGGAAGTACTCAGCAGCAGTCCTTGCGCGGCGCGGCGCGCGCTGGGCAGGAAGCGGGCAATGGCCGCAAGCAGTTCGCGCTCAGTGACAGGCTTGCCAAGATAGGCGTCGCAACCCGACCAGCTGCCCCGGAACTTGTCGAAGGCGGAGGACCTGCTGCTGAGCATGACGACCGCGCTGTCGCGTGTCGCCGCGCTCGTCTTGATCCGCTTGCACACCTGGTAGCCGTCGATGCCAGGCATGAGGACGTCGAGGAACACGCAGCGGTAGTGCCGGGCCTGCACCATGTCGAGGGCGGTTTCGCCGTCCTCCGCGAAATCGACCTGCAGGCGGAACGGCGCGAGCTTGGCGCGCATGAAGGCACGCACCGTCGCGCTGTCGTCCACCACCAGCACTGCCTCAGGCGCCTGCGCCGCAGGATGGGCGAGGGCGCCAGCGACCGGCGCCGACGGTGCGGGCGCGGCGGCGCCGGCACGACGATCGGCTGCGCGCCGGGCACGGCCGTCCCATCCGGCCGCCGCGCCGGCATTGCGCCGGACCCGCTCGAGCATCGCCACGCGCATCTGTTGGTCAAGCGTGTCGAACAGGCGCGACCAGTGGATCGGCTTGTGCACCAGCGGCCACTCGATCACGGCGTCGGACTGGCCGATGAGCACCGCAGGAGCATGCACGTTGGGCGTGCGTTCGCGCAGCTTCTGCATCGCTTCGGCGTTGTCGGCGTTCGCCAGGTAGACATCCGGCCGCTCCCCGCCGCCGACCTCCGCGTAGCGGAACGGGCGCCGGCTGGTGAGGCGGAAGGTGGAGGAAAGGAGGCTTCTTTCCGCCTCGGTGAAACCGAGCAGTTCGAGGACGAAGCGTCGGCTTTCGGCTTGCTGGTTCTCTTGGGACACGGCCATAGTCATTGGAGGATCACGGCAGGTTGAGAGGATTGGGCTGGCGGACTGGCAAAATTGAAGAAATGATAACAGAAACCGACGGACCGCCCGCAACGTGTGCCGTCGCCGGCCATCCGCAACCACCCGCCGCGCCGCGACGGTCGTCCGGAACCGGCCATCCACCGCCGGTAGACTGGATTCACGAGGCCGGCGGTCGACGCGGCTCGCGCAAAAGATCGATAATGCTGCGGTCACATCCAAGAGGAAGATATGAGCGATTTTCGTAGCGATACCGTCACGCGCCCGACCGCGGCAATGAAACAGGCGATGCTGGCGGCCGACGTCGGCGACGACGTGTTCGGGGACGACCCCACCGTCAACCGCTTGCAGGAAACGGCGGCCGAGATGCTGGGCTTCGAGGCGGCACTGTTTGCGCCGAGCGGCACGCAAACCAACCTGATTGCGATGATGAGCCACTGCCAGCGCGGCGACGAGGCGATCGTCGGCCAGCAATGGCATACCTATCGCTGGGAAGCGGGCGGCATGGCCGTGCTCGGTTCGATCCAGCCGCAGCCGCTGGAGCACCAGGCGGACGGCACCATCGCCCTGGCCGATATCGAAGCGGCCATCAAGCCGGACGATCCTCACTTCGCGCGCACGCGGCTGATCGTGATCGAGAACACCACGGGCGGCAAGGTGCTGCCGCTCTCCTACATGCGCGAAGTGCGCGCCCTGGCATCGCGTCACGGCCTGCAGACCCACATCGACGGCGCCCGGCTGTTCAATGCCGCCGTCGCGCAGTCTCCCGAAGATCCGGTCAGGCAGGCGCGCCTGCTGGCCGAGTCCTGGGACTCGGTCTCGCTGTGCCTGTCGAAGGGGCTGGGCGCGCCCGTCGGCTCGCTGCTGCTGGGGTCGCGCGACTTCATCCAGCGCGCCCGGCGGGTGCGCAAGATGCTCGGCGGCGGCATGCGTCAGGCGGGTGTCATTGCGGCGGCCGGGCTGCACGCGCTGCAGCACCATGTGCACCGGCTTGCCGATGACCATGCGAACGCGCGCATGCTGGCGGAGGGACTGGGCCGCATCATTGCCGGCCACCCGCGTCTGGCCGGCATGGCGACCGCGCATCCGGTGCAGTCGAACATCCTGTTCTTCGACATCGACGCATCGCTGGCCGACGACTTTCTGCGTCACCTCGACGGCCAAGGCATACGCGTGACGAGCGGCTACTACCGCAATGCGGAGCGCGCGATGAAGCGCATCCGCTGGGTGACGCACCTGGACGTCACGGCCGACGACGTGCGCCGCGCGCTGCAGGCGGTCGAAGCTTTCTGATCGGCCTCGCAAGGTTTGATTCCTGCCGGCATTGACAGGTTCGTCATGCCGGGCGCCTCGAGGTTCCTTCGAAGGAAAAATCGACGGAACCGGCGCTTTTCCTCACAGTCATACGCGCCTGTACGCCGGGCAAGCTTGCACGACCGCAAGCCTGCCCGGCATTCAAAAAACGCCATACAGGAAGATGACCGAGTGAAGAAAAGCCTTGCCGCCCTAGCCATGTTCGCAGCAGTTTCCGCCAGTGCAAACGCCGATGACCTCGGCCTGCAAGGCGACATCGGTACCACCGGTGTCGGATTCCATGCCACCATTCCCCTGCGGGAGAACCTGAACGCGCGCCTCGGCCTCGGCTACCTCGGCTATTCCTACGATGGCAACACCCGCAACATGGACTACCGGCTTCACCTCAAGGCGAATACCTACGACGCCTTGCTCGACTGGTATCCGTCGAAAGAGAGTGCATTCCGCGTCACGGCCGGCCTCGCCTACAACGGCAACAAGATCGAGGCGCATGGCGCACAGGGTGCGGGCGGCAGTTACCGCCTCGGTGGCGGCACTTATGATGCCGCCGCAGTGGGTGAGGTGCGGGGCCGCGTCTCTTTCAACAAGATCGCGCCGTATCTCGGCATCGGCTGGGGCCGCGGGTCGCGGGATGAGAAGGGATGGTCGTTCTCGACCGATATCGGGGTTCTTTTCCAGGGCAACGCAAAGACCTCGCTCAGCAGCAGCGGGTGCAGCGCGTCCACTGCGGTCTGCGGGCAACTCGCCGCGGACCTTGCCAGGGAAAACCGGGAGTTGCGCAAGGAAGCGGACCGCTTCAAGGTTTACCCGGTGCTGCGCGTCGGCATCGGCTACACCTTCTAGGTCATAGCGTCTTTCTATTGGTCTCCTTTGATCGTTCAATTGGCACTATCAAATGCGAATGACTATCATTCGTTCATGATGGATGCATTGCCAGAGAGGATGCCAACATGATTACCGCCGCCAGGACCACCAGCCAGATTCTCGTTCACATGGGCGTTGCCTTTGCCGTCATGTACGTCGTGACCGGCTCCGTCGCGTTCGGCGGGCTTGCGGCCCTGCTCGAGCCGGTCTGCAACGTGATCGTGATGCCCCTGCATGAGCGACTGTGGGCGCGCATTGCTGCACGGGTCGCGCAACGGCAGCCGCTGCCGGGCGCTGCCGTCCGCCTTTGATCTGTCGCATCCACCTGGCGACCGGTCTCTCTTACGATCTGAAGAATCGTCGGCCGATTGCCGATCCCACACTGTTCCGGAGAGAAGAATGGCAGGCTACAGCATCAACATCGAAGAAAAGACGCTTTCGAACAACAATTTCCGAGAAGTGCTCTTTACCGGTCCGCACAGTCAGCTGGTCGTCATGACCCTGCAACCGGGCGAGGAAATCGGGCTGGAGCGGCATGAGACCCACGATCAGTTCATCCGGGTCGAAGAGGGCGAGGGGTATGCGGTGCTCGATGGCGAGCGCCACCCGCTTGCCGATGGCGTCGCCGTGGTCATCCCCTCCGGCACGGAGCACAACGTCGTCAATACCTCCGACTCCGCGCCGATGCGGCTCTATACCTTGTATGCGCCCGCCGAGCACCCGGACGGCACCGTGCACAAGACCAAGGCGGAAGCCGACGAGTACGAGCGCCAGCATCACGGCCATTGACAGCCGACAGGGTTACCAGGGTCACCAAGGTCACATCGGCGCGCCGCCCCATATCGATGGGATGGCGCCCGGGCCTGTTCGCGGATAACATCTTGCTACCCAGCACGATGGCGGGGCAACAAATCCGAGGATAGGAGCGCAAATGACCTTTACCGAATCGATCAAGGCCTGTTTTTCCAATTACGCAAATTTCAATGGACGGGCCAGCCGTTCCGAGTACTGGTGGTTTGCGCTGTTCATTGTGGTCGCCAGCTTTGTGCTGGGAATGGTCAGCGACATGCTGAGCATGCTGTTTGCCCTGGGCACCCTGGTCCCGTCGCTCGCCGCCGCCGCCCGCCGCCTGCACGATACCGACAAGAGCGGCTGGCTGCAGCTGATCGTCCTGATTCCGGTGCTGGGCTGGATTGCGATCATCTACTTCCTCGCGCAGCCGGGCACCGCTGGCAGCAACCGCTTCGGCAATGAGCCGCTCAATACCGAAGGCGCCGTCACGATCGGCTGATCCGCCGGCGTTGCCATAGTGCGATCCGGCCGCGCCGCGGCCGGGCCGCCTGTCCTTTCCGCATCACCCCCGGGCGACCTCCGCCCCCTCAATTCCCCACTTCCCGGAACGGCACATCGTCGGACTGCCCGCTCGCCGATTGCCCGCTGGCGGCCGCGCCGCTGCTGGCATTTGCGCTTCCGTGTCCCGCTCCAGTCAGGAAATTGCCCAGTTCGTCGGCTGCCGCCGGAGCGCGCGGGCGCTCTGCCGTGCGGACCGGCGGCGCGACCGCCAGGGTGCTGCCGTCGCGCCGGGTCACGAGGCCGTAGCCGGGCGGGACGCCGGCCCCGCCGGCCGGGTCGACCCATGCCGGTTCCGGCGCCCGGACGATCAGCGGCGCGCGCCGCTTCGGTTGCGGGAAACGTGCCTTGGTGTCGATCATCTTCGACCTGAGGGTGTCGCGGAAGAAGTCGCCGACCAGCAGAATCGCGTTGTGGCCGCCCTGGCCCCAGTGGTCGCTGCGCATCGTCACCCTTGAATCGTTGAAACCGACCCAGGCGCCGGCGACCAGGTTCGGATGCATGAGGATGAACCAGCCGTCGGTATTGTTCTGCGTGGTGCCGGTCTTGCCAGCGATGTCGGCGGCGATGTTGAACCGGCTGCGCACTTCGGTGCCGGTGCCTTCGCGCACGACGCCCCGCAGCATGTCGATCAGCTCCACCGCGGTGTTCTCGGACATCGCGCGCTCCGGCGAGCTCGAGAACTCCGCGATGATGTTGCCGTCGCGGTCGGCGACGCGCTTGATCATGACCGGCTTGCGATACTCCCCGACCCGGGCGATGGTCGAATACGCCGACACCATCTCGAGCAGCGTCACGGGACTGGTGCCGAGCGACAGCGACGGTACCGGCGTCAGGCGGCTGTGCTGGATGCCGGAGGCACGCGCCAGGCTGATGACCTGCTGCAGGCCGACATCCTGCATCACCTGGGCGGTGATCGTATTCTTCGAGAAGATCAGGCCCTCGCGCATGCTCATCATGCGGTTGGAGAAGCCGCTCATGTCGGTCGGCCGCCAGATCGTGCCCTCGTCGGTGCGGATCTCCACCTGCCCGTCCGGATAGGCCCGGTCCGGCTGGAAGCCGAGTTCAAGCGCGGCGCCGTAGACCAGGGGCTTGAAGGTCGATCCCGGCTGGCGCTCGGCCTGGGCGACATGATCGAACTGGTCGCGGGCGAAGCTGCGGCTGCCGACCCAGGCCTTCACTTCGCCGCTGCGGGGGTCGATGGCGACGAAGCCCGCCTCGAGCCGGGTCTTGGCCTGGCGCAGCCGCTGCATGAACGCGCCGTCCGCCTTCAGCCGTGCCAGGATGCGCTCTTCCGGCTGGCCGGCGGCGGCGGCGCGCCGGAACTCCGGCGTCTCCCGCACGAAGGCATCGAGCAGGCCCGGACGCTCGCTCCAGAAGTGGCGGAACGGTTCCACCTTCTTGCGCAAGGCCGCGTACGCGGACGGCGTATGCGACGCGACACTGTCGCTGCGCTGCGCCCACTCCACGTCGGCGATGTTCTGCAGTACCTCGGTCTGGCGCTCGACCGCTTCCAGAGCCGCCTGCTGCAGGGCGTCGTCCAGTGTGCTGGTGATGACCAGGCCGTCGGTGAACAGGTTGTAGTCGTTCTCCTCCGCCCATTGCAGCAACTGGCGCCGCGCGTGCGACGCGAAGTGCGGCGCCATGTCGCCCAGCGGATCCGGCTGCCGGGTCAGCGTCACCTGCAGCGGCTGGTCGCGCAGCGCCTGCAGGCGATCGGCGTCCAGCATGCCGTGCTTGGCCATCTGGCCCAGCACGACATTGCGCCGCTTCTGGGCGCGTTCGGGGTTGAGGATGGGGTTGTAGTAGCTCGTGCCCTTGAGCATGCCGACCAAAGTCGCGCTCTCCAGGACGTCGAGCTCGGCGGCCGGCTTGTCGTAATAGGTGCGCGCGGCCATCTCGATGCCGACGACCTGATACAGGAAGGGCACCGAGTTGAGGTAGGTCTCGAGGATCTCTTCCTTGGTATAGGACTTCTCGATCTTCAGGGCGGTGATGATCTCGCGCAGCTTGCGATCGATGGTGCGCGACCGGCCGACCTCCTCGGGGAACAGGTTGCGCACCAGCTGCTGGGTGATCGTCGAGCCGCCCTGGGTGTCGCCGCGCAGCGTGTGGTAGACGGCCGAGACGGTACGCTGCACATCAATGCCCGGATGGTCGTAGAAGCGATGGTCCTCGGTGGCGATCAGCGCGTCGATGACATGCGGGGAAACCTTATCCAGCGTGACCTGCTCCTGCACGCCGCGGCTGAAGGTCGCGAGCCGGGTGCCGTCGGCGGACAGCAGGATGCTCGGACGGGCATTGCGGGCCGCAAGCAGGGCTTCGACGCCTGGCGTGGTGGGGATGATCCCGGAGACGTAATGGTAGGCCGCCGCCAGCATCGCGCCGAAGGCCAGCACGAACAGGCAGAGCGACGTCAGCAGGACGCGCTTCCATGGTCGTCGGCGAAGGGAAGTGCGGGCGGCGGGCGGTTCGTCTCCGGGAGGCTGCTGCGGTTCCTGCTGCGTTGGGATCCTGTTGTCCAAGGTCCTGCCCTTTCTCGTGGATAGGCTTTTTGACAAGAACCCCCGCCTTTGGTTTTGCGTACGCTATAGAAGGAGAACAAAGGCTGGCACAGGACGCGAACGGGAGCAGGTTGATGAAACGCAAAAGATCGGTGGTGGGCCGCGCACAAGCGTGCGTCCGGTCTGTAACATTTCATTTCCAGAAAGCATCAACAGCAAGACCACCATGGCGACCGGGTCCAGTATTCCGGACGATGTCCGACGTTTCATCCTGACCAGTATTCCGTCAGTGCCCTATCTCGAGGCACTGCTGCTGCTGCGCGCCGATCCCCGGCAGCAGTGGGACTGCGGACAACTGGCGCGCCGCCTTTACCTCAGCGAGAAGAACGCCGCGCAACTGCTGGCGGCGCTGCACGAGGCCCAGGTACTCGGCATGAGCGCGGACGCTGAGGCCAATTTCCATTACCATCCGGCGACTCCCGAGCTGGACGCGATGATCCAGCGGGTCGGCCAGGCATATTCGGGCCACCTGGTCGAAATTACCAATCTGATTCACTCGGCAACCGGCAAGAAGGCACAGCACTTTGCCGACGCATTCAAATGGCGAAAGGACACCTGAATGGCACCCGTCATCTACGCGATGTGTGCGCTGACTTCCCTGCTGTGCACCTGGCTGCTTCTGCGAAGCTATTTCGCCAACCGCTACCGCCTGCTCCTGTGGAGCGGCCTCTGCTTCGCGGGCCTGTCGGTCAACAACCTGCTCCTGGTTGTCGACCGCCTGATCCTGCCGACGTCGATCGACCTCTCGGAGTGGCGCCTGGTGGCAGGACTGGTGGCGCTCGTGCCCCTGCTGTACGGGCTGATCTGGGAAGAAGAGTGAGTCCGCGATGACCGACATGCTGATTGGCGCGATCGCCACCGCCTCGTGCGTCGCCGCCCTTTTCTTCCTGCGTTTCTGGCGCAGCAGCGGCGACCGCTTCTTCCTGTTCTTCGCGCTGTCGTTCTTCATCGACGCCGTCAACCGGGTGTTCCTTGCGGGGCGGGCGGTCGGCAACGACGACCAGCCCGAGTACTACCTTATCCGGCTGCTCAGCTATGCGCTGATCGTGTTCGCGATCCTCGACAAGAACCGGCCGCGCAAGTGACCGGGCGGCGTTTATCATGGATGCATTGCCGCCTCCGGGACATCCGCCATGCCGTCGACGCTCGGTTGTTACTTCCTCGATGAACCGCTGACCGAAGAAGAACTGGCCTTTGCGGTCCGTACGTTGATCGGCCCCTGGGCCCGCTTTCGCAGCGGCGCCTCCGGACTCGTGCAACGGCGTGTGCCGGGAGTGCTGCCGCTGCCCGACGCGGACGGCAGCTTTCGGGCGAGCCGGGAACGCCGGGCCGGCCAGGTACGGGCCAACCTCCGCCATGCGGGCATACGGCAGGATGGCGGACGCCAGGTGGTCTGGGTGATGCCGAAGGACACTGACTGGGATGCGATATTCCAGTACGCGATCCGTGAAGAGACCGGCTACGGCCCTTACGTTGCGCAGCGCTGGTATCTGGAGGATGGGGTGCTGATGCGCCGCGCGCTGCGGCTTGTGGATACCCAGATGCTGCTGGGCGGGCTCTGAGCCGGGAGGCAGGACGACGACCCGCGCGTCGCGGGCCGCGCCGTCAGCGCTGCGCCGGGAAGGCGGGTTGCAGGCCGCGCAGCACGGTCTTGCCGTGGCGCGCGGTGACACGCTGCGAGACGTCCGCGACGTCCCCGAGGCCGAGGCCGCCCGTGCGGGTAGCCGAGCCACGGCGCGGGAAAGCGAGCCAGGCGACCGGGAAGGCGATCGGCCAGGCGACCGCCCAGCTTTCCATCCAGGCCGAAACAAAGCCGGAATCCGCCATGCCCAGGCTCAGCAAGGTGACGGCGGTGATCAGCAACGCCAGCAGCCCGCTGGCGAACAGCGCCGGAAGCAGGGAGGCAAGGCTGCGGGAACTGCGCGCAAACCATGCACACTCAACGAGAATGCGGGGCAGGGGCTGCGGATACTGTCGGGCGGGCGTCATCATGGCGGCTTCACCCGCGTGCGGCGATCAGGCGCAGTTCGGCGGCGAGGCCGGGCTGGCTGGCATCGAGGTCGCGCGCCATGCTGTTGATCATCAGGATGCTCTGGAGGATGCGGCGCTGCGAGCGCTGCTCGAGGGAGCGCCGGGGGCGTATCACCAGCAGCGCGGCGCGCAGCAGCCCGACCAGCAGGGGCTTGAAGACAACCAGCACCGCGGCCAGCAGGCCAAGTCCGATCAACGGACGGACGGCGCCGACGGCGGCGCCCCCGAGAGCCTGCAGCGCGGGCAGCGCGGCTTCGGCGGGGAAGGCGATGGACAGGATGGACATGATGGACTCCGGGCTGAAATTAACGCGGCATTTCTTTTTTTGCTGCATTGCAGTATAAGTAGCGCTCAGATATAGCACCAATTTTCTTTCTGCATATCAGCTATACTTGCCGTGAATAACTAAAGCGGCATTCACTTCACCGAAACGGGGTTCGACATGAGCTTCCTCACCCTTGACCTGAACCTGCTGCGGGTATTCGATGCCGTCATGACGGAGCAGAACCTGACCCGGGCGGCGAGCCGCCTGGCGATGACCCAGCCCGCGGTTTCCAACGCCCTGCGCCGCCTGCGCGATTCACTCGGCGATGAACTCCTGATCCGAACCGCCCACGGCGTCAAGCCGACGCCGCGCGCCGAGAGCCTGTGGCCGTCGGTGCGGCGGGCGTTGTCGGATCTCGAAGAGGCGATCGCGCCGGAGCAGAATTTCGACATTGCCAGTGCCCAGACCACCTTCCGCATGGCCATGGCCGACGCCACTGCCGCCCTGTGGCTGCCGGCGCTGGTCCGTTCGATCGAGCGGGAAGCGCCGAAACTGACGGTGCGGATGGTGCCGCTGACGACGCGCGAGCCGCGCCCGATGCTGATCCGGGGTGATATCGACCTGGCGGTCGGCTTCTTTCCCGGGGTGGTGGCGCAGCTTGCAGGCGGGCAGGGCGTATCGGTCTCGCCGATCCGCCACGAGCAGTTGTACTCGGGCCGGTATGTCTGCGTGATGCGCAAGGGACATCCGCTGGCCAAGGACGAGCTGACGCTCGACAGCTACTGCAACGCGAACCACCTGCTGGTGAGCTTCTCCGGGCGTGCCCATGGCCTGGTGGACGAAGCACTGGCGCAGCTGGGGCGCGAACGCCGCATCCTGCTGACCGTGAACCAGTTCTTCACCGCCGGCAGGGTGGTCGCCACCTCGGACCTGATCACCGTGCTGCCGCACCACCTGGTGGCATCGACCGGCATCACCGGCGCCCTGGTGACCAAGGACCTGCCCTTCGCGCTGCCCCAGGTGCACATCGACATGCTCTGGCACGAGCGAGACACCCGCAACCCGGCCCACAAGTGGCTGCGCGGACACCTGAGCGGCACCACCAGCGGCGCGTTCTCGCGGCCCGCCCAGCAGCAGCAGCCGGCGGCCAACGGCACCACTGGCTGAAGCGATGCGCCGGCTGCTGCCGCGGCGTCAGGCCGGCTGCGAAACCACCGCCGGCAGGGCTTTGCCGGTGGCCAGCCAGACCTTCAGCAATGACAGCAGCTTGGTGATGTCGACCGGCTTGGTGATGTAGTCGGAGGCGCCCGCGGCGATGCACTTGTCGCGGTCGCCCTTCATCGCTTTTGCCGTCAGCGTGATGATCGGGAGCGACTGGAAGGCCGGCAGGCGCCGGATCGCACGCATGGTGTCGTAGCCGTCCATCTCCGGCATCATGATGTCCATCAGGACGATCTCGATGTCCGGGTTCGACTCCAGGACCTCGATGCCGTCCCGGCCGTTTTCCGCATACAGCACTTCCATCTGCTGGCGCTCGAGCGCCGAGCTGAGCGCGAAGATGTTGCGCAAGTCGTCATCCACCACCAGCACCTTGCGGCCGGCGAGCACCGTGTCGCCGTTGTGCGCCTCCTCGAGCATCTGCTGCTGCACTTCCGGCAGCGAGGCCTGCGGCCGTTGCAGGAAAAGTGCCGTCTCGGCCAGCAGGCGGGAGGGCGAACGGGCATCCTTGACAACGATGGTCCTCGCCGCACGCTGGACGCGCTCGCGCAGCTCGCCGCGCAGGTCCTGGGCGGTGTGGATCACGACCGGCATCTGCCGCAGCTGCTCGTCTTCGCCGAGGGATTCGAGCAGGCTGATGCCGTCGAGGTCGGGCAGTGCGAGGTCGAGCACCATGCAGTCGCAGCGCATCCGCTTCAGCACGTCCATCGCTTCGCTTGCGCTGCCTGCCGCCTCCACCGTCACGTCGTCTCCCGCCAGCAGGTCGATGATGGCGCCGCGCTGCACCGGGTCATCCTCCACCACCAGGAGCCTGGGTTTGCCGCTGGCGACGAACTGGTGGATGCGGTCGAATTCCTCCTGCAGCCGTGCCGCGCCGAACGGCTTCTCGATGTACGAGACGGCGCCATGCAGCAGCGCGCAATCCCGGCCAAGATGGCGCGACAGCACATGCACCGGAATATGCCGGGTGGCCGGGTCGCGCTTGAGGCGGTCGAGCACATCGAGGCCGCCGCCCTCCGGGCGGTCGACGTCGAGCAGGATCGCGCTGGGCTGATAGTCGCGCGTGAGCGGCAGGACGGCATCGGCCTGCACCACGATGCCCTTGAAATTGCTTTCCCGCGCGTGCTCGAGCAGCGACATGGCCGCCGCCTCGTCGTCTTCCACGATGAGGACGGCCGGATCGCCGGGCGCAACCAGCGCGCGGTCGTCGAAGGCCGTCTCCTCCGGCATGGCCGCCGGCGTCGGCGCGGGCCCCGCCAGTGCGGTCTCGCTGTCCCGGGGCGCCGCGCCGGTCGCATGCACGACTGCCGCCTCGACCGGGGCCGGGGCATAGCGCCGGCGCTGCGGGTCGCGGTGCGGCGTCCCGTCGCCGCTGTAGGGGAGGTAGAGGGTGAAGGTGCTGCCGGCACCCAGTTCGCTCTGCACACGGATCTCGCCGCCGAGCAGGCGGGCGAGCTCGCGGCTGATCGACAGGCCGAGGCCGGTGCCGCCGTACTTGCGGGCGGTGCTGCCGTCGGCCTGCTGGAAGGCTTCGAAGATCAGCTGCAGTTTGTCGGCCGGAATGCCGACACCGGTGTCGCTCACCGAGAAGCCGAAGACGGCATCGGCTTGCGCCAGGCTGGGATTGTCGGCCGACCAGCCGCCGTCGGCCAGCCCGATGCGCAGCGCGACCCGTCCGCGCGCCGTGAACTTGAAGGCATTCGACAGGAGGTTCTTCAGGATCTGCTGCAGCCGGGTGGTGTCGGTCGTCATCGCCGACGGCAGGGCCTCGTCGAGCTCCACCGAGAACGCGATGTGCTTTGCGTCCGCCATATGGCGGAAGGTGCGCTCGACATAGCCGCGCAGCAGCGAGAAGCGGTATTCGCTGAGTTCCAGCGTCACCGTGCCCGACTCGATCTTCGACAGGTCGAGGATGTCGTTGATGAGGGTGAGCAGGTCGCTGCCTGAACCGTAGATGGTCCTGGCAAACTCAACCTGGCGCTCGCTCAGGTTGCCCTCCGGGTTGTCGGACAGCTGTTGCGCCAGGATCAGCAGGCTGTTGAGCGGCGTGCGCAGCTCATGCGACATGTTGGCCAGGAATTCCGACTTGTACTTGGACGACAGCGCAAGCTGGGTCGCCTTCTCCTCCAGCGCCAGCTTCGCCTGCTCCACTTCGCGGTTCTTGCGCTCGACCTCGATGTTCTGGTCGGACAGCAGGCGCGCCTTCTCGGCCAGCTCCAGGTTGGTCTGCTGCAGTTCCTGGGCGAGGGACTGCGACTGGATCAGCAGCGATTCGGTACGGCTGTTGGCCTCGATGGTGTTGAGCACCACGCCGATCGATTCCATCAGCTGGTCGAGGAAGGAGAGATGGGTCTCGGTGAAGCGGTCGAGCGAGGCAAGCTCGATCACCGCCTTCACCTGCTGCTCGAACAGGATCGGCAGCACGACGATATTGGTCGGCGGTGCGGCGCCGAGCCCGGAAGAGACCTGGATGTAGTCGCGCGGCACATCGGTCAGCCAGATGCGCTGCTTCTCCAGCACGCACTGGCCGACCAGGCCGTCACCGGGACCGAACGACGTCGGCAGGCCGCTGCCGGGACGGTAGCCGTAGCTGGACACCAGCTGCAGGCGGCCGTCGTCGGCGGGGGAGTCCATCATGTAGAAGACGCCATGATGGGCGGACACCAGCGGCGCCAGCTCCGACAGGATCATCCGCGAGACCGCGGTCAGGTCGCGCTGGCCCTGCAGCAGCCGGGTGAAGCGCGCGAGATTGGTTTTCAGCCAGTCCTGCTGCGCGTTCTTCTGCGTGGTCTCCTTCAGGTTGCGGATCATCTCGTTGATGTTGTCCTTGAGAATCGCCACCTCGCCGCGCGCCTCCACCTGGATGGCGCGGGAGAGATCGCCGCGGGTCACCGCCGTCGCCACCTCCGCAATCGCGCGCACCTGTGTGGTCAGATTTGCCGCGAGCTGGTTGACGTTCTCGGTCAGGTCCTTCCAGGTGCCGGCCGCGCCCGGCACCGAGGCCTGGCCGCCGAGCTTGCCTTCCACGCCCACCTCGCGCGCCACGGTGGTGGCCTGGTCGGCGAACACTTCGAGCGTGTCGGTCATCTCGTTGATGGTGTTGGCCAGCTCGGCCATCTCGCCGCGCGCCGCCACAGTCAGCTTCTTCTTCAGGTCGCCGTTCGCCACGGCGCTCACGACGCCGGCGATGCCGCGCACCTGCGCAGTCAGGTTCGCCGCCATGAAGTTGACGCTGTCCGTCAGGTCGCGCCAGGTGCCGGCGGCACCGGGCACCTGCGCCTGGCCGCCGAGCTTGCCCTCGGTGCCCACTTCGCGCGCCACCCGCGTCACTTCCGACGCAAATGCGCCGAGCTGGTCCACCATCACGTTGATGGTGTCCTTCAGCTCGAGGATCTCGCCCTTCACGTCCACGGTGATCTTCTTGGACAGGTCGCCGCGTGCGACGGCGGTGGTCACGGTGGCGATATTGCGGACCTGCGCGGTCAGGTTGGACGCCATGAAGTTGACGTTGTCGGTCAGGTCCTTCCAGGTGCCGGAAGCGCCGGGCACGTTCGCCTGGCCGCCGAGGCGGCCTTCGGTGCCGACCTCCCGTGCCACCCGCGTCACCTCCGACGCGAACGAACGCAACTGGTCCACCATCACGTTGATCGTGTTCTTCAGCTCCAGGATCTCGCCCTTGACGTCCACGGTGATCTTCTTGGACAAGTCGCCGTTGGCCACCGCCGTCGTCACGTCCGCAATGTTACGGACCTGCGAGGTCAGGTTGCCCGCCATCGAGTTCACCGAGTCGGTCAGATCCTTCCAGGTGCCGGCCACACCCGACACGTTGGCCTGACCGCCGAGCTTGCCCTCGGTTCCCACCTCCCGTGCCACCCGCGTCACTTCCGAGGCGAACGACGACAGCTGGTCCACCATCACGTTGATGGTGTCCTTCAATTCCAGGATCTCGCCCTTCACGTCCACGGTGATTTTCTTCGACAGGTCGCCCCGCGCCACCGCCGTCGTCACTTCCGCGATGTTGCGCATCTGGCCGGTGAGGTTGGATGCCATGAAGTTCACGTTGTCGGTCAAATCCTTCCAGGTGCCGCCCACGCCATTGACATGGGCCTGGCCGCCGAGCTTGCCCTCGGTGCCCACCTCGCGCGCCACCCGCGTCACTTCCGACGCAAACGAGTTCAGCTGGTCCACCATCACGTTGATGGTGTTCTTCAGCTCCAGGATCTCGCCCTTCACGTCCACGGTGATCTTCTTCGACAGGTCGCCGTTCGCCACCGCCGTGGTTACCTCCGCGATGTTGCGGACCTGGCCGGTCAGGTTGCCCGCCATCGAGTTGACCGAGTCGGTCAAATCCTTCCAGGTACCGGCGACGCCCGGCACATTGGCCTGGCCGCCGAGCTTGCCCTCGGTGCCCACCTCGCGCGCCACGCGCGTCACTTCCGATGCAAACGACGACAGCTGGTCGACCATCACGTTGATGGTGTCCTTCAGTTCCAGGATCTCGCCCTTCACGTCGACCGTGATTTTTTTCGACAGGTCGCCGCGCGCGACGGCGGTCGTGACGTCGGCGATGTTGCGTACCTGGCCGGTGAGGTTCGACGCCATGAAGTTAACGTTGTCGGTCAGGTCCTTCCAGGTGCCGCCCACGCCCGGCACGTGCGCCTGGCCGCCGAGCTTGCCTTCGGTGCCCACCTCGCGCGCCACCCGCGTCACTTCCGATGCGAACGACGACAGCTGGTCCACCATGGTGTTGATGGTGTCCTTCAGTTCCAGGATCTCGCCCTTCACGTCGACCGTGATCTTCTTGGACAGGTCGCCGCGCGCCACCGCCGTCGTCACTTCCGCGATGTTGCGGACCTGGCCGGTCAGGTTGGACGCCATAAAGTTCACGTTGTCGGTCAAATCCTTCCAGGTGCCGCCGACACCGGGCACGTTCGCCTGGCCGCCAAGGCGGCCTTCGGTGCCCACCTCGCGCGCGACCCGCGTCACTTCCGACGCGAACGAACGCAACTGGTCCACCATCGTATTGATCGTGTCCTTGAGCTGCAGGATCTCGCCGCGCACATCCACCGTGATCTTCTTCGACAGGTCGCCGTTTGCCACCGCGGTAGTCACCTCGGCGATGTTGCGCACCTGCGACGTCAGGTTGCCCGCCATCGAGTTGACCGAGTCGGTCAGGTCCTTCCAGGTGCCGGCGACGCCCGGTACGTTGGCCTGGCCGCCGAGCTTGCCCTCGGTTCCCACCTCGCGCGCCACCCGCGTCACTTCCGACGCAAACGACGACAGCTGCGCAACCATGGTGTTGGCGGTCGACGCGGCGCGCAGGAAATGCCCCTTCAGCGGCCGCCCGTCGACGTCGAGCGACATCGTCTGCGACAGGTCGCCCTTGGCCACCGCGCCGATGACCCGGGCCATCTCCGTGGTCGGGTGCACCAGGTCATCGATCAGGGTATTGACGGAGCGGACCATCGCGCCCCATCCGCCGGCCACGTTCGATACGCCGGCGCGCTGGTTCAGCCGGCCCTCGCGGCCGACGACGCGGCTGACATCGGTGATGCCTTCCGCGATCTCCTGGTTGGTGTCGATGATGTCGTTCAGGGTGTCGGCCACCTTGCCTGCGATGCCGGTCCAGTCGGCCGGCATGCGCACGCTGAAATCGCCCCGCTTGAGCGCCTTCAGCGTGGCGAGCAATACCTTGATGTCGAGGTCGTCGGATGCCTCAGTGTTCATGTCCATGATGTGCGGTGCCTTCGGGGTTCTGGTGCCGCCGCGGCTTGCGTCTCCGCACCGTTTTTCGGTACCGGTGCATGCTTTGCATGCCGGTTCTACCCGATGTGGATCGGTGGGGCGCGGACGCCGCGGCTGGGGAGTAGCGCTTATGCGTGGGTGGCCTGCAGATACTGGCCGGCCAGCAGGTGGGCCGGCATCGGCTTGCTGTAGAAATAGCCCTGGTGCTCGTCGCAGCCGAGGTCGCGCAGGATATCGAGCTGTTCACGGGTCTCGACGCCTTCGGCGACCACCCGCAGCGCAAGGGCACGGGCCATGTTGACGATCGCTTCGACGATCGCGTTGTCGCCGAGGTCCTTGCCGAGGTCGCGCACGAAGGACTGATCGATCTTGAGGATGTCGATGGGCAGGGCCTTGAGCACCGACAGCGACGAATAGCCGGTGCCGAAATCGTCGATCGCGATCGTGATGCCGCTTTCGCTGATCTCGCGCAGCACCGAGGTCGCCTTTTCGACATCCTCGATCAGCAGCGATTCGGTGATCTCCAGCTGCAGGCTGGAAGGCGGCACCTGGTGCTGCCGCAGCGAGCGCTCGATGACGTCGGGCAGGCCGGCGTAGATCTGTGGAATCGCGATGTTGACTGCAATCGGCAGGTTGGGAAAGATGCCGTCGCGGTCCTGCCATCGCCGCGCCTGGGCACAGGCCGCGCCGATCACCCATTCACCGATCGGCACCACCTGCCCGGTATCGGTGGCTGCATCCATGAACTGGCCTCCGCTCAGCAGGCCGAGCCGCGGATGGTGCCAGCGCAGCAGGGCTTCGACACCCGCGATGCGTCCGGTGTTGGCCTCGACCTTGGGCTGGTAGTACAGCTCGAACTCGTTGTTCTCCAGCGCGTGCTGCAATTCATGCTCGATCTGGCAGCGTTCGACCATGCGGGCGTTGAGCTCCTCCCGGAAAAACTGGACGGTGCCGGTGCGTTCCTTCTTGGCGTGGTACATCGCCAGGTCGGCGCTGCGCATCAGTTCATTGACCGTGGTGCCGTCCTGGGGGAACAGGCTGATGCCGACGCTGACCGAGGTGCGGATGCTCTGCGAGGCGATGCTGAACGGCGTTTCGTGCGCGCGGATGATCTTGCGGCCGACCTCGGCTGCCGCGTTATAGCTGGGCAGGCCTTCCATGAGCACCACGAATTCGTCGCCGCCCAGGCGCGCCACGACATCGGCGCTGCGCACGGAGCCGGTAATCCGGCTCGCGACCTGGAGCAGCAGCTCGTCGCCGCCATCGTGGCCGAGCGTGTCGTTGATGCTCTTGAACTTGTCCATGTCCAGGAACAGCAGGCCAAGGCGCTCGCCGTTGCGCGAGGCGCGGGCGACCGCATGCTCCAGGTGCTCGGTCAGGGAGCGTCGGTTGAGCAGCCCGGTCAGCGGGTCCTTGGTCGCGAGGGCGTTCGCCCGCTCCTCGGCCTGGCGGCGTTCGACGATCTCGATTTCGAGCGCCGCGTTGATGCGCTTCAGGTCTTCCATCTGCTGTACCTGCATGTTGCGGTTGAGGGCCGCCAGCTCTTCCTTTTGCGCCTGCAGCTGCATGTTCTTCTTTTCGAGCTCGATGAAGACGGCGATCTTGCTGTACAGGATCTGGGGGATGACCGGACTGATCAGGTAGTCGGCGGCGCCCTGCTGGTAGCCCTTGAGCCGGTTCATCTCGTCGGCATAGTGGGCGGTGACGAAAATGATCGGGGTGGCGGCGGAGCGCGGATGGGAGTGAATGGTTTCTGCGGTCTCGAAGCCGTCCATGCCGGGCATGCTCACGTCGAGCAGGATGACCGCGAAATGGTGGGTGAGCACTTCCCGCAGGGCGGCGGCGCCGGAATCGGCGGTGACCACGTCGTAGGATCCGGCGTCGGGACCGTTGACGAGCAGGGTCTGCAGCGCCAGAAGGCTTGCGGGATGATCGTTGACGAGTAGGACTTTTGGCTTCAGCACGTAATAGCCTCTCCTGCAATGCACACGGTGCGCTAGTAAAACAGCAGCTTCGCTGCCGAGCCTGGTGATGTGACCGGCCGATGCAACAGGGGCACGGCGGAAGAGGGGATCGCGGGAATGGATGCTGGAAGCGAATGCGCGAGCATTTATCCCGCGCAAGATTCCTCAGCCCCAACTTTCTTATGCGTCACAGCCTGCTTAGAAGGACGGACGAAAGTAACGTTCCCGTAGAAAATAAAAAAGCCGGCTTTTAAGCCGACTTTCACTACTTTTAGGCAAAGATATTGCTTTATAGAATTGAGCAGCCGCAATAGTTTTGCACTGGAAACCTGCGCGCCGTCGCGCGCTGGTCCTAGCCTCGGAGTGCAGACAGTCAGCTAAGTTCGCCGCCGATCAGGCCGCCGTCATCGCGGGTGATGACGATGGTGGCCGAACGCGGCCGCGCATTGCCGCCATCCGGCCAGTGGCTGCCGAAGCTCGCGGGGGACGCGAAATTGGGCGTGCTGTCTTCGCCGGGGTGCTGGATATTGACGAACAGCGTGCGGCCATCGGGCGTCTCGGCGATGCCGGTGATCTCGCACTCCTTCGGACCGACCAGGAAACGGCGCAGGTTGGTCTCGCCGGGCGCCGCGCCGACGTGCGTGACGACGTTCTTGGTCGTCGCGCCATCGACGTTGACGATGGTCTTGCTGCCGCCGTCGCCGACCCTGCCCGCCACCGCCGCCAGCATCATGCAGTTGGTGACGTCGGTATAGGCGCCGTCATCGGTCTGGATCCACAGCACGCCGGTGCCTTTCGAGAACCAGAGGCCGTCGGGACTGGAGAAGTCGTTGGCGGCGGTCAGGTTGGAGACGTTGACGCTGGCCTTGTCCGCGGTGCTGCGCGCGCCGAACAGGAAGATGTCCCACTTGAAGCCGGCGGCGGAGACGTCGCCGTTGTTCTCCGCCCAGCGGATCACATGGCCGTTGGGATTGCCTTTCTGCGCCGTGGCGGCCGCACCCTTGGGATCGTTGTAGAAACGCGGGTTGGCGGCGTCGGTCGAGGCCAATGTGCGCGCGGTTGCATTGCTGTTGGTGAGCGTCATGTAGACCTCGCCGTTGGCGGGGTTCACGGCGCCCCATTCCGGGCGGTCCATCTTGGTGCCGCCGGCCGCGTCGGCAGCGTGACGGGTATTGATCAGCACGTCGGCCTGGTCGCTGAACGGGTAGGGCGCGTAGCCGGCAGTGATGTTGTTGCTGCCGAACTTCAGCTCGATCCAGTCGCCGCTGCCGTCCGCGTTGAAGCGCGCCACGTACAGCTTGCCGTCGTCCAGGTATTTGTCGCCCGCGGCCATGCCCTTGCCGATGTCGGCCGGGTCCCAGGCGGCATTGGAGACGTACTTGTAGATGTATTCGTTGCGCGAATCGCAGCCCATGTACCAGACCAGCGGCTTGCCGGGCACCACCGGCCCCGGCCAGGCGCCCTCGTGGCCGAAGCGGCCGAGCGCGGTGCGCTTCTTGGGCATCGAGGCGGCGCTGAAGGGGTCGATCTCCACCACCCAGCCGTAGGTATTGGGGACATTGCGGAAATCGTCGCTGCCATCGGCGGAAACGCCGGTCACCTCGGCGTTCCAGCGCTGGAAGCTGGTTTCGCCCGGATTGTCCGCGAGCGTCGCCCACAGCTCGCGGCCGACGCCGGCGACGCCGTAGCGGGCGAATGAGGCGAGTTCCTTCGCGGTGCGCTTGGCATTGTCGTTGGCGGCCAGGCGGCGGAAGTAGCTCGCCCAGTTTTCCTCGCAGGTCAGGTAGGTGCCCCACGGCGTATAGCCGTTGGCGCAGTTGTTGATGGTGCCGCGTGTCTTCGCGCCGTCGGTCGAAAATGCCGTCACCATGTAGGCGGTCTTGCCGGCCGGTCCCGACAATGCCATCTCGGTGAATGTCGTGATGCGGCGGTTGAAGGAGGATCCCTTGTCGTAGCTGACGCTGTTGCCGGTCTTGCTTACCTCGATCACGCTGACGCCGTGGGCGTTCATCTCCTTGATCGCTTCGTCCGCGACCGTGCGGTTGTAGCCGGTTTCGGGTATCGACGACGGATACTTCTTGATCGTCGTACCGTTGATGGTCACGCCGTCCGGATGCAGGTATACCGGCGTGATCGCTTCATGGTTCATCACCAGCAGGCCGCGATTGCTGGAGGCGGGATCGTACTTGCCGCCGCTGCCGAGGCCGAAGTAATGCATGCCGTCGTGATGATCGCCGGCGCGCAACGCGAAGGACGCGGCGCTGTCGCTGCCGTCGTTGGCATAGGCGGGAACCGCGTTGCTGATCGGATCGCCGAGCCGGTACAGTACCGACGCGGTGTAACCGGCAGGCACGACCACGGCATCGGCCAAGCTCTTCGCCACCGCGTTGAAGTTCAGCTTCAGGGACTTGGGCGTTTGCGTGGCGGCCTCGGGGGCAGCGGCGACGGCGTCGCCGGAGCTGCCGCCGCAGGCGGCGAGCGAGCCGCCGAAGAAGACCGTGGTCGCCGCGCCGAAGCTGCCCTTGAGGATGGAACGGCGGCTCAGCCTGGCGTTCAGCACGCTTTCAAAAGTCGGATTGTCCGAGGTATTGGTACCGATGTCTTCGGCCTCTGCCGGCAGTGCGCCGCGGATCTTGTCGTTCATGGGTGCTGGATTCCTGTTGTCGAAGTGATGGCGCGGCTTGGGCCGCCGCGCCGCTGTCCGGCGAAAACCGGTCAATGCCTGTGGAGCGGCTTCTGCTTGCCGTCGCGCCCCGCCATGTACTCGTTGCGGACACGGACCACGCGCACCTCGCCTTCGCCCTGCACGTGCACGATGGCTTCGCCATTGGTGCGCAGGATGTTGGCCAGGCGGAGATGGCCATGCAGCAGCCGGTAGCCGTCTCCATCCTTGATGATCACGATGTCCATGCCATGCCGTTCCAGGTGGGTGCGAGCCCGGCGCCGGTGCGCAGAGGCTCCACGACCGGCATCGTAGGAAAGTTTTGTGACGCAGGGATGTACGGCGTATGACCGATTGATGACAGCGGCGGCCCTGCCGCTCAGTGCAGCACCTGCTCGGGGGTATAGGTGTCGCGGTACCAGTGCTCGAACGCCTCCGCCGACAACGGCCGGCTGAGGAAATAGCCTTGCGCCTGGTCGCATCCCTGGTCGCGCAGGTAGTCGAACACCTCCTCCGATTCGATGCCTTCACCGACCACTTCCAGGTGCAGGGATCGGCCGAGCGCCAGCACCGTGTCGGTAATGGTCTGGCTCTTCGCATCGTGGCCGATGCCGTTGACGAAGGACTGGTCGATCTTCAGCTTGTCGATCGGCAGGGTGCTCAGCAGGCCGATGCTGGAGTACCCGATCCCGAAATCGTCCAGCGCGACGCGGATGCCAAACGAACGGAGCTCCTGCAGCGAGGCGATGGTGTCGGGAACGTCCTCGAGCACCGTGCTTTCCTTGAGCTCGATCTGCAGGCAGGATGGGTCCATGCCGCTGCGGCGCACGCTCTCGGCAAGCTGCGCGACGAACGAGCGCTGGCGGAACTGCTGGGGCGCGACGTTGATCGCGATGCTCATGCTCGGCAAGCCCGCCTCGCGCCATGCCTGGTGCTGCCGGCAGGCCTCGCGCGCCACCCACTCACCGAGCCGCGTGACGAGGCCGGCGGCTTCCGCCACCGGCATGAACTCATCGGGCAGCAAGGGCTCGTGCCCCGGCAGCGGCAGGCGCAGCAGGGCTTCGACACCGGCCGGACTGCCGCTTTCCAGGTCCAGCACAGGCTGGTAGTGCAGCATGAGGTCGTCGTTGTCCAGCGCCTCGCGCAGCCGGCGTTCGATCAGCTGCACCCGTTCGCTGCCGTCGTCCTCCGCCGGCGCATAGAAGTGATAGCGCCCGGGTCCGGTTTTCTTGGCCTCGTACATGGCGGCGTCGGCGCACTTGATCAGCGCGTCCAGCGTGTCGCCGTGCGCTGGATAAAGGCTGATGCCGACCGACGGCGACAGCTGCAGCTGCAGGTCGCCGATGTAGTAGGGTTCGCTGATGCGGCGGATGATGTTGCGCGCGACCGTCGCGGGACCGTAGGTGTCGTCCGGATGCGGCAGCGCCACCACGAATTCATCCCCGCCCAGGCGGCCGACAATGTCCTCCTGCCTGGTGCAGTCGAGCAGCCGCTTCGCCACCTGCCGCAGGACCACGTCGCCGACGTCGTGGCCGTGGGTATCGTTGATCGGTTTGAAGCGGTCGAGGTCGATGAACAGCAGGGCGCCGCTGCTGCGGGTGCGCTGGGCGATGGCGAGCAGGTGCGTGCAGTACTCGAACAACAGCGCGCGGTTGGGCAGGCCGGTCAGCGCATCGCGCTGCGAGGCGTCGCGTATCCGTTGTTCGGCCAGCTTGGTCTCCGTGATGTCCATCGTGATGCCGATGAAGCGCACCAGCGTGCCGGCGGGATCGGCAATGCTCTTGCCGTAGACGCGGAACCAGCGCAGCCGGCCGTCGGCGCCGGCCGCGCGGAATTGCAGGTCGAGCCGCCCGCCGCTGCCCTGCGCCGCTTCCAGCGTCATTGCCTGCACCCGCTGGCGATCGTCCGGATCGACCAGCTCGAGGAAGCGCTCGAACGTGAGCCTGGCATCCGGCGGCAGGCCGAACAGGCGCTTGCCGGATTCGCTCCAGACCAGCTTGCCGCTTTGCGGGTAGTAGTCCCACAGGCCGAGGTTTGCCGCCTCGGTCGCCAGACGCAAGGTTTCCCGGCTCTTGCGAAGGACCTCGCTGGCGCGCCGGATGTCGTCGATGTCGGTCGAGGTCCCGTACCAAGCGCTCACGTTGCCGGCCTCGTCGCGCAAGGGCACGGCATGGCTCAGGAACCAGCGGTAGATGCCGTCGCGGCGGCGGGCCCGGTGTTCGATGCGGTACTCGGTGCCGGTGCGCAACGCCTCTTCCAGCGCCTCGCGGTTGCCTTGCGCGTCGTCGGGATGGATGGGGGAGATCGGGTCGTCGCCGGCGCCGAGTTCGCCGAAGTACTCCCTGAAGCGCGCATTGACGAACATGATCGACCCGTCGGGCGCCAGCATCCAGACCATCTGCGGCATCGCATCCGTCAGCACCCGGAAGCGGCGCTCGTTCGCCAGCCGGGCCTGCTCCGCCTCGGCGCGTTTCGAGATGTCGCGCACGAACAGCACATGGCCGATCGCCTGGCCGTCCTGCGCCACCGGCGTGAGGGAACAGGATACGGTGATGAAGCCGCCATCCTTGCGCACGAACTGCTGCACCACGTCTTCCACGGCGACGCCGGAGGCGTACGACTGCACGAGCACGCACTCTTCCGCGCTGAAATGCGTGCCGTCCGGGTGGGAGTGATGCAACATGCCGTGCACCGCCTGTCCGATGAATTCATCCACCCGGTAGCCGAACACCTTTTCCGCCGCGCGATTGGCAAAACGGATCAGGCCGTGCGTATCCGTCACAAAGATGGGATCGAGCGCGTTCTCGGCAATGATCTTGTAGGTATTGATGTTGTTCTGCACCAGGACTCCTTGCGCCGCCTCAGCCCGGCGCAATAGGAAATGGCCTTGCAACTGAGCAAGACAGCGACCGGCCCGATGGCCGGCCTCGACGCATTTTTCGACTGCATCACCGCGCCTTGGTTCTTACGGGAAGGAATTGCCGGCTTGATTCAGGTCGCAGGGAGGCGTTGGTGGAATGGGTGTGTTTCCGGGCGGCAGATGCCAGAGGGGGAATCGGCGGAGAGGCGTCGGGCGGGCTGAAGCAGGCGACGTCAGCGGATCGGCAGCCGGGTGGTGTTCTTGACTTCTTCCATCACCGCGTAGGTATGGGTTTCGCGCACACCTTTCAGTTGCAGCAGCGACTTGCCGAGAAATTCACGGTAGGCGTTCATGTCCTTCACCCGTGCCTTGACCAGGTAGTCGAAACCGCCGGCGACCATGTGGCATTCCTGCACTTCCGGGATGACCTGCACGCTGCGCTTGAAGGCCTCGAACACTTCCGGCGTGGTGCGGTCGAGCACCACCTCGATGAAGACCAGCAGCGAGACGTCGAGCAGCTGGGGATTGAGGGTGGCGCTGTAGCCGAGGATGTATCCGGCCTCCTGCAGCTTGCGCACGCGTTCCAGGCAGGCGGCCGGCGACAGGTTGACGCGCGAGGCCAGCTCGACGTTGCTGATGCGCCCGTCGTTCTGCAGTTCGGAGAGGATTTTCTTGCTGATTTTGTCGAGCATGCAGCACCGCCGAGAATTTTGTTCGGTGGGATTCTCCCACAAAATAGAAAATTCTGATAGCGAAGCCTATTTCCAGAATTAATCCTTAGCGATCGTCCATACAATCCAATCATTATTTTTTATCGGATTCTTGCCCACCATGCTGACTGCAACCCATCCCGCCGCCGCTGGCGCGGTGCCGTTTTCCGCCTTCCACGCCGAGATCCTGCATGCGCCGACGCCCCTGCGCCAGGCCATCACGGACGCCTATCGCCGCGACGAGCGCGAGGCGGTGCAATGGCTGCTGGGGCAGGCGCGCTTCACGCCGGCGTCGCATCAGCAGACCCAGGCGCTGGCGCGGCGGCTGGTGTCCGCCGTGCGCGAGAAGCGCACCCGCGCATCGGGCGTCGACGCGCTGATGCATGAATTCTCGCTGTCGTCGGAAGAGGGCGTGGCGCTGATGTGCCTGGCCGAGGCGCTGCTGCGCATTCCGGACCACCAGACGGCGGACCGCCTGATCGCCGACAAGATCAGCAAGGGCGACTGGCGCAAGCATCTCGGCGAGTCCCCTTCGCTGTTCGTCAATGCCGCCACCTGGGGCCTGCTCATCACCGGCAAGCTGGTCTCGACCAACAGCGAACAGGGACTCGGCAGCGCGCTGACCAAGCTGATCGCGAGGGGCGGCGAGCCGCTGATCCGCAAGGGCGTGGACCTGGCGATGCGCATGCTGGGCAACCAGTTCGTGACCGGCCAGACCATCGCCGAGGCCCTCGCCAACAGCCGGGCCAACGAGAGCCGCGGCTACCGCTACTCCTACGACATGCTGGGCGAGGCGGCGCTCACCGAGGAGGACGCGAAGCGCTACTACGCGGCGTACGAGGAGGCGATCCATGCCATCGGCAAGGCGTCCAACGGCCGCGGCATCAAGGAAGGCCCGGGCATCTCGGTCAAGCTGTCGGCGCTGCATCCCCGCTATTCGCGCGCCCAGCATGCGCGCGTGATGGACGAACTGCTGCCGCGCCTGAAGGCCCTGCTGCTGCTAGCCATGCAATACCGCATCGGCCTCAACATCGATGCCGAGGAAGCCGACCGCCTCGAACTTTCGCTCGACCTGATGGAAGCGCTCGCGCACGACCCGGCCCTGGCCGGCTTCGACGGCATCGGCTTCGTGGTGCAGGCATACCAGAAACGCTGCCCGTTCGTGATCGACTACCTGGCCGACCTGGCCCGCCGCAGCGGCCGCAAGTTCATGGTGCGCCTGGTGAAAGGCGCGTACTGGGACGCCGAGGTCAAGCGCGCGCAGGTCGACGGCATGCCTGGCTATCCGGTCTATACCCGCAAGGTGTACACCGACGTCTCCTACCTGACCTGCGCCCAGAAGCTGCTCGGGCTCACCGACGTGATCTATCCGCAGTTCGCCACCCATAACGCGCATACGCTGTCGGCCATCCATACCTGGGCCGCGGAGCGCGGCGTCACCGACTACGAGTTCCAGTGCCTGCACGGCATGGGCGAGACGCTGTACGACCAGGTCGTGGGCGCCGACAAGCTCGGCAAGCCTTGCCGCATCTATGCGCCGGTCGGCTCGCACGAGACGCTGCTGGCCTACCTGGTGCGTCGCCTGCTCGAGAACGGCGCGAACTCGTCTTTCGTCAACCAGATCGTGGACGAGAACGTGGCCATCGATACCCTGGTCACCGATCCGTTTGCCACCGCCGCCGCCCTCGGCGGCGAACCGCATCCGATGATTGCGCTGCCGGTCGACCTGTACGGGACGGAGCGGCGCAACTCGGCCGGCGTCGACCTCAGCAACGAAAACCTGCTGCGCCTGGTCGACCAGGCATTCGACAGCTACGCCGGCCGCCAGTGGCACGCCGGTCCGCTGCTGGCGCAGGAGCGTGAACAACGGGCGCCGGCGCAGCCGGTGGTCAACCCGGCCGACCACCTCGACCTGGTGGGCGGCGTGACGGAAGCCGATGCTGCGGACGTGGAAATCGCACTGCAGGCCGCGGCTGCCTGTGCCCCGCAGTGGCAGGCCGTCGCGCCGGCGGAGCGGGCGCAGCTGCTCGACCGCGGCGCCGACCTGCTGGAGCAGCACATGGCGGAGTTCATGGCACTGGCCGTGCGCGAGGCCGGCAAGTCGCTGCCGAATGCAATTGCCGAAGTGCGCGAGGCGGTTGACTTCCTGCGCTACTACGCGGCCCAGGTGCGACAGTCGCCACCGGCGGAAGCACTGGGCCCGGTGACCTGCATCAGCCCCTGGAATTTCCCGCTTGCGATCTTCATCGGCGAAGTCAGCGCGGCGCTCGCCGCCGGCAACGTGGTGCTCGCCAAGCCGGCCGAACAGACGCCGCTGATCGCCTTCCGCGCGGTCGAGCTGCTGCACGAGGCCGGCGTCCCGCGGGCCGCGTTGCAGTTCCTGCCCGGACGCGGCGAGGTGGTCGGCGCGGCGCTGACCGCGGACAGCCGCGTCGCCGGCGTGATCTTCACCGGATCGACCGAGGTCGCGCAGCTGATCAACCGGACGCTGGCGCGACGCGCGGCCGACGAGGGCAGGGAGATCCCGCTGGTCGCCGAAACCGGCGGGCAGAATGCGATGATCGTCGATTCCAGCGCGCTGCCGGAACAGGTGGTGCAGGACGTGATCACCTCGGCCTTCGACAGCGCCGGGCAACGCTGCTCCGCGCTGCGCGTGCTGTGCCTGCAGGACGACATCGCCGACCGCACGCTGAAGATGCTGAAGGGCGCGATGCAGGAACTGCGCATCGGCAGCCCGGATCGCCTCGCCACCGATATCGGCCCGGTGATCGACGCCGAAGCACAGCAGGGCCTGCTGCGTCACATCGCCCGCATGAAGGCGGACGGCCACAAGGTGTACCAGCTCGACTTGCCCGCATCCTGCCGCAACGGCACTTTCGTGCCGCCGACGGTCATCGAGATCGACAGCTTTGGCCGGCTGCAGCGCGAAGTGTTCGGCCCGGTCCTGCATGTGCTGCGCTACCGGCGCGACCAGCTGCCGCAACTGGTGGAGGCGATCAACGCCAGCGGATACGGCCTGACGCTGGGCGTGCATTCGCGCATCGACGAGACCATCGACTTCATCACCGCGCGCGCCCACGTCGGCAACATCTACGTCAACCGCAACATCGTCGGCGCCGTGGTGGGGGTGCAGCCGTTCGGCGGCGAGGGCAAGTCCGGCACCGGCCCGAAGGCGGGCGGTCCGCTCTACCTGAAGCGCCTGCAGCGCCATGCCGCCGTCGCGCAGGCGGCGCACACCATCCACAGCAAGGCGGCGAGCAGCGTGCAGCCGGCGCTCGAGAGCCTGGTGCGCTGGGCCGCGACCCACGGCCATGCGCAGGTGGCCGAGCTGGGCGACAGCTACATGCACGCCAGCCTGCTGGATACGGCCATGGTGCTGCCTGGCCCGACCGGCGAACGCAACAGCCTCGCCTTCGCGCCGCGCGGACAGGTACTGTGCGCCGCGTCCAGCGTGGCCGGCTTGCTGAACCAGCTCGCCGCCTGCTTTGCCACGGGCAACCGGGCGGTGCTCGACAGCGAAACGGCGCGCCTGCTGCCGGCCGGCATCCCGGCCGAGGCGCGCCATGCGGTACGGGTGGTCGAGCGGGCGCAGCTTGCGGCGGAATCCTTGCAGGCGGCCCTGCTGGAGCGGCCGCAACTGCCGGCCCTGCTGCCCCTGCTCGCCGCCCGCGACAACGCCCTGGTGCCGGTCGTCGAGGCCGAAGGTGGCAACGCGGTTCCGCTATGGCGCCTGGTGGCAGAGCGCGCGGTCTGCGTCAACACCACCGCCGCCGGCGGCAACGCCAGCCTGATGACGCTCGGCGCATGACCAGGGAATGACCCCGGGCTGACGCCTGCAAGGCGACCCGCCCGATGCCGACGAGCCGGCCCGATCCGTTCGGGCCGGCTTTTTTTTGGCCTCCCGCCGTTGCGCTTCTGTCTGCACGTCATTCGCCTTGCGCGGGCGCACAATCCAGAACGCCGGTCCTTCCTGGGGGTCTGACCGGAATGCCACGCGCGTCCCACATCGCCCTCGCCGGCGGACTGTTGCTGTCCGCCTCGGCGGCGTTCGGGCTGGCCCTGCTACTGGAAGCCGACTGGAACCGCGCCAGGCCATGGGTGCAGCAGAAGCTCGGGACGGCGACCGGGCGCAGTGTTGCCATCCAGGGCGACCTGGAATTGACCTGGCAGGCGCCGCCGGGGGCATCCGGATGGCGTGCCTGGATACCCTGGCCGCACCTGCAGGCGCACCAGGTCGTGCTCGGCAACGCTGGCTGGTCGCAGCATCCCGAGATGGCCAGGGTGAACCGGCTCAGCTTTTCCATCGATCCGGTCGCGGCGCTGCAGAAGCGCATCGTCATCCCCGCGCTCGCGCTGGATGCGCCGGAGCTCCTGCTCGAGCGCACCGCCGACGGGCGCGACAACTGGACCTTCGGCGAAAAAGAGGGCGGCTGGCAGTTCGCGGTCCGCCGCCTGGTGGTCAACCACGGCCGCGTCGTCATTGATGACGCCGTGCGAAAACTGCGGGTGACCGCGGAGGCCGTTCCGCGACCCGAACCGACCGCATTGTATGCGCTCGACTGGCGCCTGCGCGGCAGCCTCGGCGCCGCGTCGCTGGAAGGCGGCGGCAGCAGCGGCGGGCAGCTCGACTTGCACGACGAGACGGCAGCCTTTCCACTTGCCATCGAGCTGCGTGCAGGCAGCACCAGGATTGCTGCCGGCGGTATCCTGCGTGCGCCCGCCGGCGCGCCGGGTCTCGACCTGCAGCTCAAGGTGAGCGGGATCAGCATGGCGCAGCTATGGGGCCTGACCGGCATCGTGCTGCCGGAGACGCCGCCGTACGCCACCGATGGCCGCCTCGTTGCACGGCGCACGGCGGAAGGCGTGCACTGGCGCTATGAGAACTTCAGCGGCAAGGTGGGCGCGACCGACCTTGCCGGCACCCTGGCTTACCGGTCCGGCACCCCGCGCCCGACGCTGGAGGGCGAGGTAGCGTCGCGCCTGCTGCGGGTGGCCGACCTGGCCCCGCTGCTGGGTGTCGATTCCGCCGCCAGCCGCAAGCGCCGCGGCAACAGGACGGCGCAACCCGGCGACCGGATTTTTCCTGTCGAGCCCCTGCGCACCGAGCGCTGGAACAGCATCGATGCGGACGTGCGGCTGAGCGCGGACAAGGCGACGCGGCGCCATGAACTGCCGGTCGAAAAGCTGTCCGCCCATGTCCGGCTGCAGGAGGGCGTGCTGACGCTTGCGCCCCTGCAGTTCGGCGTCGCCGGGGGCACCCTGGATGCGGCGCTGCGGCTGGATGGCCGGCGCCGCCCGGTGGAAGGCGAGATGACCGTGTCGGCACGCCGCCTGAAGCTGGCCCGTCTGCTGCCGAAGACGCCGGAAGGCCACGCCGGCACCGGCGAGCTGAGTGTCGATGCGGCCCTGCGCGGCAGCGGCAATTCCTTCGCCGGGATGATCGGCGCGTCCGCCGGCGAGCTCAGGGCGGCGGTCAATCGCGGTTCGGTCAGCAAGCTGCTGCTCGACCGCATGGGGATGAACTTCGGCAGCATGCTGGTGACCCGCATGTTCGGCGACCGCCCCGTCGGGATACAGTGCGCGGTCGGCGACTTCCTGATTGAAAAAGGCGTGCTGCGGCCGCGCGCATTCGTGCTCGACACCGAGGAGGCAAGGATCCATCTCGACGGCAAGGTTGATCTTGGTGCGGAAAGGCTGGGGCTGACGCTTTACCCGGAGAGCAAGGGCGTCCACCTGGTGTCGCTGCGCTCGCCGCTGCACCTGACCGGCAGTTTCCGCGATCCGGTCATGGAGGCCGACCGCGGCATGCTGGCCCTGCGCGCCGGGGGCGCGCTGGCGCTCGGCGCCTTCGCCCCGCTGGCGGCGGCGTTGCTGCCACTGGTCGAGGTCGGGCCGGGCGAAACCAACGAGTGCGCGGCGTTGATGGCCTCAGCGGCCGGCGGGTAAGGATGCACAGTAACGCCGGACGAGCCCGTGGGCGTAGCGGGCCGCGATGCGATCGATGAATTGCATGAAATCCAGCGGCGCGCCTTCATCGGCGCCGTCGGAAATGGTCCTGACCACCGCGAATGGCACGCCGAACTCGAAACACACCTGGGCCACCGCCGCGCCTTCCATCTCCACCGCCAGCAGTGCGGGAAAAGCCTCCTTCAGCGCGGCCCGCGTTTCCCGCTGGTGGATGAAGGCATCGCCGCTGGCAATCAGGCCGCGATGCACGGTCGGCTGCACCAGGCGAAAGGCTTCCCGGTCTGCCGCCGGAATACCTGCAAAGCCGTCCGCAAGCCCGTCGCCGAGGAAGGCGGAGGCGGCAGCGCCCGCACTGTCCGTCGTCCCGCGATCGGTGGCGAATAGCGATTGTCCGAGCAACGGCACCTCACCTCGGGGAAACAGCGGCCTGGCGTCCATGTCGTGCTGCACCAGCGCGTCCGCCACCACGATATCCCCGACTTTCACACGCCTGTCCACACTGCCGGCGACGCCGGTGAACAGGATATGGGTCACCCCGAATCGTTCGATCAGGGTTGCCGCCGTTGCCGCCGCCGCAACCTTGCCGATCCGCGACAGGACGCAAACGCATTCCATGCCCCACAGCCGGCCGCTGGTGTAATCGCGCATGCCCCGCGTCACCGTCCGGGCATTTTCCAGCAGCGCGATCAGCCCGGCCTGCTCCTGGTGCAGGGCGCTGACCAGGCCAAGCCGGTACGGCTGGTTGGTGGTGTGCAGGTGATTCATGAGGCGTTTGGCAGGAAGGAAAGGCAATAGCTTAACGGTGTTTGCGGCAAGGTGGCGGCTGGCAAGAGGAAGCGGGTTTTCACATTGCTGTTGATGTATACAAGTAGTGGTAATGGTTAACGCAGGGGCCTTTCTGTGGATAAGTGGGTTAACCGCTTGTGGATCAATTGCTTGCGCTCGGGAAAAGCCCTCGGACAAGCGTTGTATGGACAAGGGATGGATTTGGGACAAAATCCGGCTGCGCCTGATTTCACGGCTTATCCCGTTTACATCCCGCGCCTGTCCAGAGGGTTGTCCACAGCCGCATCCGGATCAGTGCCGCCACAAACCTTGCAATAGTGCAAACGCGGCGGCGATCGCCGGCTCGTGACGCCTGCGCATGAGGCTGATGAAGGTAAGGTCGGTATTGAGCGTGACCGCGTCGGCAATCACCAGGCCGTGGGCATGCGCTTCCCGCAGCGCGATCGACTCGCGCACCAGCGACAGGCCGACGCCCGACTTCACCAGGTCGAGCATCGACGGCTCCTGGTCCACCATCGCCACCTTGTTGGGGACGACCCGGTACCTGGAGAAGGTGCTGGTAAGCAGCCGGTGATGCGCCGATTCCGGCGGCGTCCAGATCCATGGCAGCCGCGCCAGTGCCGGCCAGTCCTTGCCCGCCACCCGGCTTTTCCATCCTTTCGGCGCCACCACGTTGTAGGTGAAGGCGGTCAGTACCTGGCCGTGGAATTCCTTCGGCGGCATCCCGAGGTAATACCCGGCGTCGAGCTGCCCGCTGCGCACCTGCTGCAGCACCCAGCCCGACATCCCGTGCTGCAGGCGTGTGGAGACCTGCGGATAGCTCTCGACCAGGCGCCGCAGGAAGGCGCCGAGGCGGATGAATTCCGGATCGAGGATGGTGCCGAGGGCAAGGCTGCCGGACAGGGTCGAATGGAGCGCCGCGGCGCCCTGCCGGAATTCGGCCACGCTCTCCATCACCCTTTCGGCAAAGGGCAGCAGCTTGGCGCCGTCGTCGGTGAGCGCCATGCCGCTGGCCGTCCGGCTGAAGAGCTGCAGTTGCAGGCTGGTCTGCAAGGCCTTGATCTGCAGGCTGACGGCCGGCTGCGTCAGGTGCAGCCGCTGTGCGGCGCGGGTCAGATTGCCTTCCTGCGCGACGGTCACGAAGGCGCGAAGCTGATTGAGGTCCATGCGGAATTATAAAACCGCTTTATATGGAACTTGACAAGAACTCATTGGATGCGTCCCTGTCCGGTCGATATGCTGATGAAAATCGTCTTTCAGCCAAAGGAATCCTTATGAACAATCAGCGCATCAGTCACTATATCGGCGGCCGGGTGGTGGAATCGCACAGCGGCCGCAGCCAGGATGTCTTCAATCCGGCGACAGGCGAAGCGACCGCGCAGGTCGCCCTGGCCAGCGTGGAGGAAGTCCATGCGGCGGTCGAGGCCGCGCGCAACGCTGCGCCGGCCTGGGCTGACACCGCCCCCCTGAAGCGGGCCCGCATCCTCTCCCGCTTCAAGGAACTGATCGAGAAGAACCATGACGCGCTGGCCGCCGCCATCACCCGCGAGCATGGCAAGGTGTTCTCGGATGCGAAGGGGGAAGTCACGCGCGGCCTGGAAGTCGTGGAATTCGCGACCGGCGCGCCGCAGCTGCTGAAGACGCAGTACACCGACAACATCGGCGGCGGCATCGACAACTGGCAGCTGCGCCAGCCGGTCGGCGTCACCGCCGGCGTAACGCCCTTCAATTTCCCGTTCATGGTGCCGATGTGGATGGCGCCGATGGCGATCGCCACCGGCAACACCTTCATCCTCAAGCCATCGGAACGCGATCCGTCGCCTTCGCTGATGATCGCGGACCTGTTCAAGGAAGCCGGATTGCCGGACGGCGTGTTCAACGTGGTGCAGGGCGACAAGGTCGCGGTCGATGCGCTGCTCCAGCATCCGGACGTCAATGCGCTGTCCTTCGTCGGGTCGACGCCGATCGCCGAATACATCTATACCGAGGGCGCGAAACGCAAGGGCCCGTATCCAATGCGGGTACAGGCGCTGGGCGGCGCCAAGAACCATCTGGTCGTGATGCCCGATGCGAACCTCGACCAGGCGGTGGATGCCCTGATGGGTGCGGCCTATGGTTCTGCCGGCGAACGCTGCATGGCGATCTCGGTGGTGGTGGCGGTGGGCGGCATCGCCGACCGGCTGGTCGAGGCGCTGGTCCCGCGGGTGCGTGCCCTGGTCGTGAAGAACGGCATGGAAGCCGATGCCGAGATGGGTCCGGTGGTGACCGCGCAGCACAAGGCGAAGATCGAGTCCTATATCGAGGACGGCGTGCAGTCGGGCGCAAAGCTGCTGGTCGACGGCCGCGGGCTGAAGGTGCCGGGCCATGAAGGCGGCTTCTTCCTCGGCGGCTCGCTGTTCGATCACGTGCACCCCGAGATGAAGATCTATCGCGAGGAAATCTTCGGGCCGGTCCTGTGCATCGTCCGTGTGCCGGATTTCGCATCTGCCGTGCAGCTGATCAACGGGCATGAGTTCGGCAACGGCGTCTCGCTGTTCACATCGGACGGCAACACCGCCCGTGAATTCTCCTGCCGCATCGAGGTCGGTATGGTCGGTATCAACGTGCCTATCCCGGTGCCGATGGCCTGGCATTCGTTCGGCGGATGGAAGCGCTCACTGTTCGGCGACGCCCATGCCTACGGAGAAGAGGGGATCCGCTTCTACACCCGTTACAAGTCGGTGATGCAACGCTGGCCGGATTCCATTGCCAAGGGGGCGGAATTCACGATGCCGGTGGCGAAATAGACAAGGACGCTTGTGCATAAGCCGGTGGGTAAGCGGAGGACGTTAACGGGACAAGCCGGGACGACGCGGGGACAGCGGTTTTTGTCCCGAATCCGTCCTCATCCCGTACAGTGCTTATCCAGCCGGTTGTGCCGACGGCAAGCCTTTGAAAGGAAAGTAGTAAACCGACTTATCCACAGGAAGGTGGGCATGTTAACAACTACTACTATCCGTATACATCAAAAATAAAATAAAAAACCGCCGTTCTCGTCAGCGAGCGGGACACGCACCAAAAGACAGGAGCACGCCGTGGAATCTGCAGGCAAATACGACTACATCATCATCGGCGCCGGTTCTGCCGGCTGTGTCCTCGCCAACCGGCTTGCCCAGGACGCCGGGATTTCGGTGCTGCTGCTCGAGGCCGGGCGCAAGGACGACTACGTGTGGATCCATATCCCGGTCGGCTACCTGTACTGCATCGACAACCCGCGCACCGACTGGCTGTTCCGCACCGAGGCCGACGCCGGCCTCAACGGCCGGTCCCTGATCTACCCGCGCGGCAAGGTGCTGGGTGGCTGTTCCTCGATCAACGGCATGATCTACATGCGCGGCCAGGCACGCGACTACGACAGCTGGGCCGACATCACCGGCGACGACAGCTGGCGCTGGCAGAACGTGCTGCCGGTGTTCCGCAAGACCGAGGATTACCACGGGGGCGCCAACGCGTATCACGGAACGGGCGGCGAATGGCGGGTTGAACGCCAGCGGCTGTCCTGGGAAATCCTCGACGCCTTCCGCAACGCGGCCGCCCAGCTCGGCATTCCCAAGGTCGACGACTTCAACACCGGCGACAATGAAGGCTGCGGCTATTTCGAGGTCAACCAGAAGAAGGGGCTGCGCTGGAATACCGCCCGCGCCTTCCTGCGCCCGACCCTCGGTCGCAAGGGCAAGCTGGATATCATGACGGGTTGCCATGTGAAACGCCTGCGGCTGCAGCAGACCGGGCAGGGCACGGTGTGTACCGGCGTGGAATTCACCGGCGGTGGAACGGAATGGTTCGCCGAGGCGACCCGGGAGACCATCTGCACCGCCGGCGCGGTCGGCTCGCCGCAGATACTGCAGCTGTCCGGCATCGGGCCCGGCACGCTGCTGCAGAAGCACGGCATCCCGGTGGCCGTCGACCTGCCCGGCGTCGGGGAGAATTTGCAGGATCACCTGCAATTGCGCATGGCCTACAAGGTCAAGGGCGTGAAGACCTTGAATACCATGGCCGGCAACTGGTTCGGTAAGATGCGCATCGGCATGCAATATGTGATGACCCGCAGCGGGCCGATGTCGATGGCGCCCTCGCAGCTCGGCGCCTTCACCCGCTCCGACCCGTCGCAACCCACGCCGAACCTCGAATACCATGTGCAGCCCTTGTCGCTCGAACGCTTCGGCGAACCGCTGCACCCGTTCCCGGCCTTCACCGCCAGCGTCTGCAACCTGCGTCCGACGGCGCGCGGCCATGTGCGCATCGCTTCCGCCGATCCCCACGCGGCCCCCAAAATCACCGCCAACTACCTGAGCACCCCGGAGGACCGCAAGGTGGCGGCGGACGCACTGGCGCTGACGCGGCGCATCGTCGCCCAGCCGGCGCTGCACAAGTACGCGCCGGAGGAGTTCAAGCCCGGCGTGCACTACCGGACCGACGAGGAACTGGCGAAGGCCGCCGGCGACATCGGCACTACCATCTTTCATCCTGTCGGTACCTGCCGGATGGGGCGCGGTGACGACCCGATGGCGGTCGTCGACAGCCAGCTGCGGGTGAAAGGGGTGCGGGGGCTGCGCGTGGTGGATGCATCGGTCATGCCGCTGATCACTTCCGGCAATACCAACTCGCCGACCATCATGATCGCGGAGAAGGCCGCTGCATGGATCAGGGCCGAACGCGCGCGCAGCTCGGCGATCGCGGTATCGCCGCCTGCCGGCAAGGAGGCGGCAGCGCTCGCGCCCTGATCGGCGCCGACGCAGGAAGCATTTTCACAAGGAGTTGTTGGAGCGGCAAAAATGCTGCTAACATGCCCGCGTTGCCTGTTGTCAAGACATGTATGGAATTGATACAGGCCAAACAAACGGCAGAAGAATTACCCGCCGTATTGCCTCCCCCCGGGGCCTAATGTGTACTGTGCAATTCGCCGGGCATGACCTGTCCGCGAAGCTGCAGATCGGGCAGGGGAAGGCGGCGCACGACGCTAAGAATAGCCAACAGGGAGAACCCATGGCAGATGTAGTACTGGAGACGAGGCAGTTGACCAAGGAGTTCAAGGGCTTCACGGCGGTCAGCAATGTCAATTTGCAGGTAGAGCGCGGACATATCCATGCGCTGATCGGCCCCAACGGCGCGGGCAAGACCACCTGTTTCAACCTGCTTACCAAGTTCCTGGTGCCGACCTCGGGCCAGATCCTCTTCAATGGGCGCGACATCACGATGGCCAAGCCGTCGCAGATCGCCCGGCAGGGCGTGATCCGCTCATTCCAGATTTCCGCTGTGTTCCCGCACCTGACGGTGCTCGAGAACGTGCGGATCGGGCTGCAGCGCCCGCTCGGCAATTCCTTCAAGTTCTGGCAGAGCGAGAAGACCCTGAACCAGCTCAACGACAAGGCCATGGCGCTGCTGGCGCAGGTCGACCTCGAGTCCTTTGCCGACACGATGACGGTGGACCTGCCGTACGGCCGCAAGCGCGCGCTGGAGATCGCCACCACGCTCGGCATGGAGCCCGAACTGATGCTGCTGGACGAGCCGACCCAGGGCATGGGCCACGAGGACGTCCACCGCGTTACCGAGCTGATCAAGAAGGTATCCGCCGGACGCACCATCCTGATGGTCGAGCACAACATGAACGTCGTTGCCGGCATCAGCGACCGCATCTCTGTGCTGCAGCGGGGTGCGGTGCTGGCCGAAGGCACCTACGAGGAAGTCTCGAAGAATCCGCAGGTGATGGAGGCCTACATGGGCACCGCCGCGGGCGAATTGCAAGGAGCGCATTGATGTCGGTACCCGCACTACAGATCAGCAACCTGCAAGCGTGGTACGGCGAGTCGCACATCCTGCATGACGTGAACCTCACGGTGGAGCGCGGTGAAGTGGTCACCCTGCTCGGCCGCAACGGCGCCGGACGCACCACGACGCTGCGCGCGATCATGGGTCTGACCGGCGCCCGCAAGGGGTCGATCAGGATCGACGGCACCGAGGCAATCAGCTTTCCGACCTACAAGGTGGCCCACCTCGGCGTCGGCTATTGTCCCGAGGAACGCGGCATCTTCTCTTCGCTGTCTGCGGAGGAGAACCTGATGCTGCCGCCGCAGGTGTCGCGCAGCGATGCGGGCATGTCGGTGGAGGAGATCTACGACATGTTCCCCAACCTGAAGGAGCGCCGCTACAGCCAGGGCACCCGCCTGTCCGGCGGCGAGCAGCAGATGCTGGCGGTGGCGCGCATCCTGCGCACCGGCGCGCGCCTGCTGCTGCTGGACGAGATTTCCGAGGGCCTCGCGCCGGTCATCGTGCAGGCGCTGGCCCGCATGATCACCACGCTCAAGGCCAAGGGCTACACCATCGTGATGGTGGAGCAGAATTTCCGCTTCGCCGCACCGCTGGCCGACCGCTTCTATGTGATGGAGCATGGCCAGATCGTCGAGTCCTTCGCATCATCCGAACTGAACAACAAAATGCCCGTGCTGAATTCCCTGCTCGGCGTATAAGCAAGCACGCCATCCGGTGGCTTTGTATAACAAAGGAGAGAGAGATGAAGTTGAAAGCAATTGCACTGGCCGTCTCGGCCGCAGTATCCATGGGCGTGTCTGCAGGCGCCGCCGCGCAGATTTCCGGTGACGTCATCAAGATCGGCCTGATCACCGACATGTCCGGCCTCTATGCGGACATCGACGGCGCCGGCGGCGTCGAGGCGATCAAGATGGCGATCGCCGACCTGGGCGGCGCGATCAACGGCAAGAAGGTCGAGTTCATCTATGCCGACCATCAGAACAAGGCGGACATCGCCGCCTCCAAGGCGCGCGAGTGGTTCGACCAGCAAGGCATCGACATGCTGCTCGGCGGCACCAACTCCGGCACCAACCTGTCGATGGCCAAGGTCGCGACCGAGAAGAAGAAACCCTTCATCTCCATCGGCGCCGCGTCGGCGCGCCTGACCAATGAGGAGTGCTCGCCATACATCGTCCACTACGCCTACGACACGGTTGCACTGGCCAAGGGCACCGGTGGCGCGATCGTCAAGCAGGGCGGCAAGAGCTGGTACTTCCTGACTGCCGACTATGCGTTCGGCGCGTCGCTGGAAAAAGACACGTCCGACGTGGTGAAGGCTTCCGGCGGCACCATCGTCGGCGGCGTCAAGCATCCGCTGTCGGCTTCCGACTTCTCGTCCTTCCTGCTGCAGGCGCAGTCGTCCAAGGCGCAGATCCTCGGCCTGGCCAACGCCGGCGGCGATACCGTCAACTCGATCAAGGCGGCCAACGAATTCGGCATCAACAAGTCGATGAAGCTGGCCGGCCTGCTGATGTTCATCAACGACGTGCACGCGCTTGGCCTCGACCTGACGCAGGGCATGTACCTGACCGACGGCTGGTACTGGGACCTGAATGACGATACCCGCAAATGGTCGAAGCGCTACTTCGAGAAGATGAAGAAGATGCCGTCGATGCTGCAGGCAGCCGACTATTCGGCAACCGTGCACTACCTGAACGCCGTCAAGGCGGCCGGCACCGACGACCCGGACAAGGTCATGGCGCAGATGAAGAAGACCAAGATCAGCGACTTCTTCGCAAAGAACGGCGAGATCCGTCCCGACGGCCGCATGGTGCACGACATGTACCTGATGGAAGTGAAGAAGAAGTCCGAGTCCAAGTACCCGTGGGATTACTACAAGGTGGTGCAGACCATCCCCGCGGACCAGGCGTGGACCACCAAGGCCGAATCCAAGTGCTCGCTCTGGAAGTAAGCTGAAGCGGTCTACCGGCTAGTGCAGTAACGGACCATCCCCTTCCAGCGCTGGAAGGGGCCAGGGGGGAGGAGGCGGCAAGACCTCCGGAAGCCGCGCCGTACCGGGCATCTTCCGGTCGCCGCGGCGCCACGCGGCACTACCGCCGCCTCCCTCCGAACCTTTTCCCCGGGCGGGGAAAGGCGCAAGCCCATTGGGTGCGGCGTCATGCGCGCCCATCTTCCTGCAGTTCTTTTTTGCTACCACCTATGGAACTATTCGGCATCCCCCTGCAAGCGTTGCTGAGCCAGCTGCTGCTGGGCCTGGTCAACGGCTCGTTCTACGCGATGCTGTCGCTCGGCCTGGCGGTCATCTTCGGCCTGCTCAATGTGATCAACTTTGCGCACGGCGCGCTGTACATGATGGGC
>NZ_DATCMQ010000006.1:0-333313 GCF_036563305.1 Noviherbaspirillum sp.
GGCGGACGGGGAGATCTGCGGAATGCCTGCGTCGTGGTAGATCTTCGATGCCGGGATGGTGGTGCCGGAGTTCAGGTGGCCGATCACGCCCTGGACCTTGGCGTCAACCAGCTTCTGTGCAGCGGCGGTGCCCTGCTTCGGATCCGCGCCGTCGTCTTCTGCCAGCAGTTCGAACTTCACCTTCTTGCCGCCGATCGTCATGCCCTTGGCGTTGAGCTCGTCGATCGCCATGCGGGCGCCGTTTTCATTGTCCTTGCCGAGGTGGGCGATCGGGCCGGAGATCGGGCCGACATGGCCGATGCGGATCACCTGTTCCTGTGCCGATGCCGCACCTGCGAGTGCGAAAGCGATTGCGCCGGCCAACGGAATCATTTTTGTCTTGCGCTGCATAAAATAGCCTCCAAAGGATGTAAAACACACTGGGTGACGAGCGCATCTCTGGCTCTGTTACCATTCAGAAACCTGAACAGCCAGACGTTACAGCAGAAAAAACCTGTCGCAAAGAGTTTTTCTGCGGTTTTAGGCAAATTTCACTAATTTTTATATGCCCAAATTTCACGCACTCGACAAGGTGGATCGCAAGCTTCTGAATCTCCTCCAGAAGGACAACCAGATGCCGACGCGGACGCTGGCGGAGAAGGTGCACATCTCCCAGCCGACCTGCCTGCGCAGGATGCGCGAGCTGCGCGACGCAGGGATCATCAGCGCCGACGTGGCCCTGGTCGATCCGTTCGCGCTCGGGTACGGGATGCTCGCCTTCCTCGAGGTCTCGCTCAACAACCAGTCGGACGAGCACATGCAGGAATTCGAGGCGCGCATGTCCAAGGAACCCGAGGTCATGCAGTGCTATTTCGTGTCGGGCGACTATGACTACTTCCTGGTGGTGCATGTCCTCGACATGGACGCCTATTACCAGTTCGTGCGGCGCGTCATCTCCGGCTCCGGCAACGTGCGTCATTTCCAGTCGCGATTTCCAATGAAGCGCGCCAAGTTCGCGACCCGGATCGCCTTCGACGAGAAGCAGGCCGAGGTGCAGGTGCGGGTCGGCCGCTAGCGCGCGAGCGCAACGGGACGAAAAAAGCCCCGGTCTCCCGGGGCTTATGTCATGCGTGTCGACGGCGTGGTCAGGCGCCCAGCGCGCGCGGCGCGGCTCGCGTGCGGCCGCCCGGCGCCGGCAGGCCGGTAAAGGCGAAGTCGACGTCGGGCACGCGCCCCGAGACAATCTCCGCGATCGCGCGGCCCGAACCGCAACCCATGGTCCAGCCCAGAGTGCCGTGACCGGTGTTGAGGAAAAGGTTGGCGATCGCGCTCTTGCCGATATAGGGGATGTTGGACGGCGTCAGCGGACGCAGGCCTGTCCAGTAGACCGGGTTCCCGTAGTCGCACGCGTCGGGGAAGAGTTCCCGCGTACGGCGTGTGATGGCGGCACAGCGGGTGGTGTTCAGTTCCCGCGTGTAGCCGTTGAGCTCGCAGGTGCCTGCCACCCGCAGGCGGTCGCCGAGGCGCGACACCACCAGCTTGTAGCCGTCGTCGGTCAGGGACACTGTCGGCGCCGCGTCGGGATTGGTGATCCGATAGGTGGCCGAGTAGCCCTTGCCCGGGTAGATCATCAGGTTCACGCCCACTGGTTGCAACAGGGACGTCGAGAAGCTCCCCATCGCCACCACGTAGGCATCCGCCTGCAGCAACTGGTGCCGTCCCTGCGGGTCGATCACCTCGACGGCGGTAATCCTCGCCGCGCTGCCGGTGCCTTCGCGCAGCAGGCGCGTGACCTGGGTATTGAAGCGGAAATCGACGCCGGCGGTGGCGGATTTCCGTGCCAGGCCGGTGGTGAACTTGAAGACGTCGCCGGATTCATCGTTCGCGGTGAAGTCGCCGCCGGCGATCTTGTCGCGGATGGCGGCCAGCGCGGGCTCGATGCGCACGACCTCGTCCGCGGCGATCGACTCCCGCGGGCAGCCGAGTTCGCGCATCAGGCGGGCGGCCGGCAGCGAGTCGTCGAATTCCTTCTTGTCCGTATAGAAGTGGAGGATGCCGCGCACCAGGTGGTCGTATTCGATGCCGGTCTCGGCGCGCACGGACTGCAGCGTCTGCCTGCTGTATTCCGAAATGGCCACGATCTGGCGAATATTGCGGGCGGTGCGGGCGGGGGTGCATTCGCGCAGGAAGCTCAGGCCCCAGATCCATTGCAGCAGCTCGGGACGGAAGCGGTACAGCAACGGCGCGTCTTCCTTGCCCAGCCACTTCAGGATCTTCAGCGGGGCAGAGGGGTTGGCCCAGGGTTCGGCATGCGATACCGAAATCTGGCCGCCATTGGCGAAGCTGGTTTCCTGCGCCGCACCGGGCTGACGCTCGATGACGGTGACCTCATGGCCCGCCTTGTTGAGAAACCATGCGGATGCGGTGCCGATCACGCCGGCGCCCAAAACGATCACTTTCATGCGTGGGACTCCCCGTTTGTTCAAGCTGTGATTGTAGAAAGAGACTGATTTTTGCGGGAATCAATCACAGGCGGAGAATTTTGCTCACGCGTCACCGGAAAGGGGGATGGTGCGCGTCCGTGAAAAAAAATGAGCGGGAATTTATACGTTCGTGCGCTGGAGTTCCGCGATTTCCTGGGCGACCGCGCGGCTGACCGCTTCCCGCATCGACTGCTGCAGGCCGTCGCGCAGCTCGCGTGCGAGGCGGTCCACGGAGGACTGCAGTACGTCTGCCAGGCAGTCCCGCACCCGCAGCTCCAGCATCTGGTCCATCCGCATCATCAGCTGTGCCATCACCCGCTCCTGGACCTCGTGCGCCAGTTGTTCGCGGTCGGCCGAATTCAGCGCCGGGGCTTGCGGTGCGGGGGACGCGGCGGGCAATATCGCCGCTGCAGGCGGGGCGGCAGCCGGCGGCAGTTCGGGCAGGTGCTGGGGAGCCGGCACCGGGATGATTTCGGTCAGGACCGGGATGCCCGCGTCCAGTGTGGTGTTGCTCATGCCTTGTCCGCCACGTTGTGAGTCAATGGGTAGCCGCGCTGCTGGTAATAGCGATAGCGCTCCCGTCCTGCCAGCCGGTCGCTTTCCTCGGACGAAACGATCTCGAACATCCGCTCGAACCGTGCGAAATGGGCGGGGGTCGCCGCCGTGAGATTGATCAGGATCTGGTGGTGCGGCAGTGCAGTCTGATCGCTTTCGGCGAGGATGACGGGCGTTCTTGCCGCAAGAGGATCGTCGGCCGCGACATGCGGCAGGAAGTCGAGATCGGAAAACGTCCACAGCGCTTCATCCAGTGCCTGCAAGGTCTGCCGGTCGGGCGCCAGCAGCACGACGCGGCAGTCGGCGGCGCGCGCCTTGCGCACCAGCCGGCATGCGTAGGCGAGCTTGTCCGGCACATTGCTATGGAAATCGATGCGGGTCACGAACCGGCTCCCTGGCGGCGGGCGGGCGCAAAAATCGGGCGGCGCATCTCAGAAGCGGAAGCCGGGCGGCGCATTGCCGATAGCCGGCGGCAGGTCGGTGGCGGCTTCCGGCTCCGATGCCCGTCGCTGGGCCTCGGTGTCGCGCGCCAGGCTCGCCTTCGGCGGCGCCAGCGCTTCCGCCGCGGCTTGCCGGTAATTGCGCGGCAGGCGGCTGGTTTCGGGGTAGCCCGCGCTGCTCAGTGCGCTGTTCCATGCCCCGCTTTCGTAACCGCGTTCGCGCGCGCGGCCGATCGTGAGCAGCGGCAGGGTGGCGTCGCCGCCGCTTGCCTGGCGCAGCAAGGCCTTGTCTTCGGCGCTGCTGACGGTCTTTTCGGTAAACGGGATGCCACGCTGCTGCAGCAGGCGACGACCTTCGTCGCACGGGCTGCAGTCGGACGTCGAGTACAGCACGACCGGATAGACGCGCACCAGCTCCGCCAGTGCGTAGGGCAGGCCGGCGGTGGAGGGTCCGCGGCCGCCGGCCGGCCGCGTTTCGACGCGGGCGGCGCCGGTGGTCGGTGGCGTGTCGCTATAGGTGACCTTGCCGTCCGGCCCCACGGACTTGTAGAGCTGCGCCTGCGCGCCGGCGGACAGCAGCAGCGCCGCAGCAAAGTACAGCGAACGTTTCATATTCCTCCCCGCGTCAGGCGGTCATGCCATTGTGTCTTAACAGGGCGTCGATGCTCGGCTCGCGGCCACGGAAGGCCTTGAACGATTCCAGCGCCGGACGGGATCCGCCCATTGCCAGAATTTCATCGAGGAAGCGGCGGCCGATTTCCGGCGACAGGATATCGCCGCCTTCAGCGCCGACTTCCTCGAATGCGCCGTAAGCGTCGGCCGACAGGACTTCTGCCCATTTATAGCTATAGTAGCCTGCCGCGTACCCTCCGGCAAAGATGTGTCCGAAGGAATTCTGGAAACGGTTGAAGTCCGGCGGAATCATCACGGCGACGCGCTGCCGGACTTCATTGAGCACATCCTGCGCGCTCTTGCCGCGGTTGGCGTCATGGTCGAAATGCAGGTGCATGTCGAACAGCGCGAATTCGACCTGGCGCAGCGTCTGCAGGCCGGACTGGAAGTTCTTCGCCGCGGTCATCTTGTCGAACAGCGCGCGCGGCAGCGGGGCGCCGGTATCGACGTGGGCGGTCATGTGCTGCAGTACGTCCCACTCCCAGCAGAAATTCTCCATGAACTGGGACGGCAGTTCGACCGCGTCCCACTCGACGCCCGATATGCCGGATACGGCCAGTTCATCCACCTGGGTCAGCATGTGGTGCAGGCCATGACCGAACTCATGGAAGAGCGTGATCACTTCGTCATGGGTGAACAGCGCCGGCCGCACCTTCCCGCCCGCGATCACCGGTTCGCTGAAATTGCAGGTCAGGTAGGCGATCGGCGTCTGCAGTGCGGAGGCCAGCTGGCGCCGGCCGCGGGCATCATCCATCCAGGCGCCGCCGCGCTTGCCCTGCCGCGCGTAGAGGTCGAGATAGAACTGGCCGATCAGCCTGCCGTCGCGTTCGATGCGGTAGAACTTCACGTCCTTGTGCCAGACCGGGGCGTCGTCGGCCTTCACCTCCACCGAGAACAGGGTCTGCACGACGCGGAACAGCCCGTCGATCACCTTCGGCTCTGGGAAGTACTGCTTGACCTCCTGTTCGGAGAACGCGTAGCGCTGCTGGCGGAGCTTCTCGGAGGCGTAGGTCACGTCCCAGGCTTCAAGGGTCTCCAGACCGAGTTCCTGCTTCGCGAAAGCGCGCAGCTCGGCCAGGTCCTTCTCGGCGAACGGCCGCGCGCGGGCAGCGAGGTCCTCGAGGAAGGCGATCACCTGTTGCGGGGTCTCGGCCATCTTCGCCACCAGCGACACCTCCGCGAAATTGTCGAAGCCGAGCAGCCCGGCTTCTTCATGCCGCAATGCGAGGATCTCGGCGATGTTGGCGGTGTTGTCCCATTCCGCGCGCGCGCCAAGCTCCGAGGCCTTGGTCACGTTGGCGCGGTAGATCGCCTCCCGCAGCTCGCGCCGTTCCGCGTACTGCAGGACCGGGAAGTAGGAGGGGAAATGCAGCGTGAACTTGTAGCCGGCGCGGCCGTCCTTTTCCGCCGCCGCGCGGGCGGCATGCCTGACGTCTTCCGGAAGTCCGGCCAGCTCCTGTTCGGTATCGACGAAGAGCGCATAGTCGTTGGTCGCGTCCAGCACGTTCTCGGAGAACTTCGTGGACAGCGCGGCCAGCCGTTCCTGGATGCGCGCGAAACGCGCCTTGCTTTCGTCGGGCAACTCGGCGCCGCCCAGGCGGAAGTCGCGCAACGCGTTCTCGACGATCCGCTTGCGCGCCGTGGGCAGGGCATCATAGTCGGCACTGTTGCGCAGGGCCTTGTACTTGTCGAACAGGGCCAGGTTCTGGCCGAGCTCGGTCCAGAACTCGGTCACCTTCGGCAGGTTCTCGTTGTAGGCGGCGCGCAGTTCCGGCGTGTCGGCGACGGAATTCAGGTGGCGCACGATCCCCCAGGCACGGGACAGCTTCTCCGTCGCATCCTCGAGCGGCTGCACGAAGTCCTGCCAGTGCACCTCCCGCATCGGTTGTTCCAGGCGGGCCACCACCTCCCGGCATTCCGCAAGCAGGGCGGTGATGGCCGGCGTGACGTGTTCTGGCTTGACCGCGTCGAAGCGGGGAAGGTCGGAAAAATCGAGCAGGGGATTCTGTGCGCTGTTCATTCAGTCAGGTTCTTTCTGCGGCCTCAATCGTGTTTACAAGCAGCATCGTAATGGTCATCGGGCCGACCCCGCCGGGGACCGGGGTGATGTAGCCGGCGACCTCCTTCGCGTTGGCGAAATCGACGTCGCCGCACAACTTGCCCTGGTCGTCGCGGTTCATGCCGACATCGATCACGACCGCGCCGGGCTTGATCATGTCGGCGGTGACGATATTACGTTTGCCGGTGGCGACCACGAGGATGTCCGCTTGCCGCGTGTGCAGGCCGAGATCCCGGGTCTTGGAATTACAGATGGTGACAGTGGCGCCGGCCTGCAAGAGCAGCATCGCCTGCGGCTTGCCGACGATGTTGGAGGCGCCGACGACGACCGCGTGCGCGCCGCGCACCGGGTAGTCGATGGATTCCAGCATCTTCATCACGCCGTAGGGGGTGCAGGGACGGAACAGCGGCTGGCCGGTCATCAGCAGGCCCGCGTTGCTGATGTGGAAGCCGTCGACGTCCTTTTCCGGCGCGATCGCCTCGATCACCTTATGGGCATTGATATGCGCGGGCAACGGAAGTTGCACCAGGATGCCGTGGATTTTCGGATCCTTGTTGAGGGCGTCGATACGCGCCAGCAGCCCGTCCTCGCTCAGGTCCGCGTCGTACTTCTCCAGCACGGAATGGATGCCGTTGTCTTCGCAGGCCTTGACCTTGTTGCGGACGTAGACCTGCGAGGCCGGGTTGTCGCCGACCAGCACCACGGCCAGTCCCGGCTGCCTGCCGCGGGACGTGAGGGCGGCGGCGCGGCGGGCGACTTCGGTGCGCAGTTGCTGGGAGAGCTCGGTTCCGTTGATGAGTTGTGCTGGCATGGGGGCGGTCGTCAGAAGCGTGTAAAAGCGAGATTATAAGTCCCCCCGAGAGTGCCAGGCGGACGCCCCGGGAATTGCTGCAGCGCCGCATGCAATTTCGCATTATGAGAATTCATATCGTAATTTGAAAAGTTGAAAAACTGCTGCTAGAATCTTTTCACCGCGCACCATCACGGCAATTCCTTGTCAAAAAAAGCCCCGGGAAACACCCGCCAGGGCAAGCCTTCAACCAGGAGACATCATGTCCGCCCAGCTCGACCAAGTGTTGGCGCAAGCCGCCAACGATCCCGACGTCATGGAAACCCAGGAGTGGCTCGACGCGCTCGAAGCCGTAATCGAGACCGAGGGTCCGGAACGCGCGCACTACCTGATGGAGCGAATGGTCGACCTGGCGCGCCGCCGCGGCGCCCACATTCCCTTCTCCAGCAATACCGCCTACGTCAACACGATTCCCGCCCATCTCGGCGAACACTGTCCCGGCAACCTCGAATACGAAGAACGCCTGCGCTCCTGGATGCGCTGGAACGCCATGGCGATGGTGGTCAAGACCAACCGCGCCGACGGCGACCTCGGCGGGCATATCTCCAGCTTCGCCTCGCTCGCCAACATGCTGGGCATCGGCTTCAACCATTTCTGGCATGCGCCGACCGAGGACCACGGCGGCGACCTGCTGTACATCCAGGGGCATTCCTCGCCGGGCATCTATGCCCGCGCCTATCTCGAAGGCCGGCTGTCGGAGGAGCAGCTCCTGAACTTCCGGCGCGAGGTCGACGGCAAGGGCTTGTCCTCCTATCCGCATCCGAAGCTGATGCCGGACTTCTGGCAGTTCCCGACGGTCTCGATGGGACTCGGCCCCCTGATGGCGATCTACCAGGCGCGCTTCCTGAAATACCTGCATGCGCGCGAGATCGCCGATACCGCCAATCGCAAGGTCTGGGCGTTCTGCGGCGACGGCGAGATGGACGAGCCGGAATCGATGGGCGCGATCGGCGTGGCCGGCCGCGAAAAGCTCGACAACCTGGTGTTCGTCGTCAACTGCAACCTGCAGCGCCTGGACGGCCCCGTGCGCGGCAACGGCAAGATCATCCAGGAACTGGAAGCCGATTTCCGCGGCGCCGGCTGGAACGTGATCAAGGTGATCTGGGGTTCCTACTGGGACGAGCTGCTCGCCCGCGACAAGGAAGGCATCCTGCAGCGCGTGATGATGGAAACCGTCGACGGCGAGTACCAGAACTACAAGGCCAAGGACGGCGCCTACGTGCGCAAGCATTTCTTCGGCAAGCATCCGAAGTTGCTGGAGATGGTCTCCAAGATGTCCGACGACGACATCTGGCGCCTCAACCGCGGCGGCCACGACCCGCACAAGATCTATGCCGCCTTCAAGCAGGCGCAGGAGCACAAGGGCCAGCCGACGGTGCTGCTGGTGAAGACCATCAAGGGCTTCGGCATGGGCAAGTCGGGCGAGGCGCGCAACACGGCGCACCAGACCAAGAAGCTGGACGACCAGGCGGTGCGCGAGATGCGCGACCGCTTCAACATCCCGATCCCCGACGACAAGCTGGCAGAAGTGCCGTTCTTCAAGCCGTCCGACGACGCGCCGGAGATGCGCTACCTGCATGAGCGCCGCAAGGCGCTCGGGGGCTACCTGCCGCAGCGTCGGGTGAAGGCGGAAGAGACGCTGCCGGTGCCCGAGCTGAGCGCCTTCAATGCGGTGCTGGAACCGACGGCCGAGGGCCGCGAGATTTCGACGACGCAAGCGTTCGTGCGCATCATCACCGCGCTGCTGCGCGACCAGGGCCTCGGCAAGCGCGTGGTGCCGATCCTGGTCGACGAGGCGCGCACTTTCGGCATGGAGGGCCTGTTCCGCCAGATCGGCATCTTCAACCAGATGGGCCAGCTGTACGAACCGGTCGACAAGGACCAGGTGATGTACTACCGCGAGGACAAGGCCGGCCAGATCCTGCAGGAAGGGATCAACGAAGCGGGCGCGATGAGTTCCTGGATCGCGGCGGCGACGTCGTACTCCACCAACAACCGGGTGATGATCCCGTTCTACATCTTCTATTCGATGTTCGGCCTGCAGCGCGTCGGCGACCTGGCATGGGCTGCCGGCGACATGCGCGCCCGTGGCTTCCTGCTGGGCGGCACCGCCGGCCGGACCACGCTGAACGGGGAGGGCCTGCAGCACGAGGACGGCCACAGCCACATCCTGGCTGCGACGATCCCGAACTGCATGCCTTACGATCCGACCTTCGCCCACGAAGTGGCGGTGATCATCCATGACGGCCTGCGGCGCATGGTGGAGAAGCAGGAGGACGTGTTCTACTACATCACCCTGATGAACGAAAACTACAGCCACCCCGGCCTGCGTGCCGGCGCCGAGGAGGACATCCTGAAGGGCATGTACCTGCTGAAGGAGGGCGACAAGAAGGCAAAGCAGCGGGTGCAGCTGATGGGCTCGGGCACCATCCTGCGCGAGGTGATCGAGGCGGCGGCGCTGCTGCAGGCGGACTGGGGCATCGGCGCCGACATCTGGTCCGCGCCGTCGCTCACGCTGCTGGCCCGCGACGGCCAGGACGCCGAGCGCTGGAACCTGCTGCACCCGACCGAGGAGCCGCGCGTGCCGCATGTGACGAAGCTGCTGGCCGGCAGCAGCGGGCCGGTGGTCGCTTCCACCGACTACATGCGCGCATTCGCCGAGCAGGTCCGTGCCTACATGCCGAAGGGCCGCAACTACAAGGTGCTGGGTACCGACGGCTTCGGCCGGTCGGACTCCCGCGCCAAGCTGCGCGAATTCTTCGAGGTCAACCGCTACTATGTGACGGTGGCCGCGCTGAAGGCACTGGCTGAAGACGGCGCGATCAAGCCCGCGGTGGTGGCGGACGCAATCCGCAAGTACGGCATCGACCCGAACAAGCCGAATCCGGTCACGCTGTAACCCGACAACAAGACAGGTTTTTCCTGCGACGGAGCGGCGCATGCCCGCTCCGTGCCTGCAGGGAGCAATAAGAACGGAGCCGCCATGAGCTTGCAGGAAGTCAAAGTCCCGGATATCGGGGATTTCAAGGAAGTGGAAGTGATCGAGTTGCTGGTCAAGCCGGGCGACACGATCAAGATCGACCAGTCGCTGGTGACGGTCGAGTCGGACAAGGCCAGCATGGAGATTCCCTCCACCCATGCCGGGGTGGTCAAGGAAGTGCGGGTCAAGGTCGGCGACAAGGTCGCGGAAGGCAGCCTGCTGCTGGTGATGGAAGAGGGGCCGGCCGCAGGCGCGCCGGCGCCTGCGCCCGCCGCAGCGGCCCCCGCGCCGGCCGCCGCAGCGGCTTCTCCTGCGCCGGCGGCTGCAGCGACAGCGACAGCGACGCCGGCCGGCGGCGAGGTCGAGGTCCAGGTTCCCGATATCGGCGATTTCAAGGATGTCGAGGTGATCGAAGTCCTGGTGCAGCCCGGCGATACGGTCCGGGTCGACCAGTCGCTGCTGACGGTCGAATCCGACAAGGCCAGCATGGAGATCCCGTCCAGCCATGCAGGGGTGGTGAAGGCGCTGCGGGTCAAGGTCGGCGACAAGGTGTCGAAGGGATCGCTGATCCTGACGCTCGCGCCTGACGCGGCAACCGCTCCGGCGGCTGCCGCAACGGCCCCCGCGCCGTCCGGCGCAACCGTCGCGGCGGCGCCGGTCCCCGCACCGTCGCCCAAGCCGGCCCCGACCGCCGCGCTCGAACCGGTGAGCGCCGCAGGGGCCAAGGCGCACGCCTCGCCGTCGGTGCGCAAGTTTGCGCGCGAACTCGGCGTCGACCTCGGCAAGGTCCGCGGCAGCGGACCCAAGGGCCGCATCCTGCACACCGACATCCAGTCCTTCGTGAAGGGCGTGATGTCGGGCACGGCGGCGGCTCCCGCCGCGGCCAAGGGCGGCGGCGCCGGACTGGATCTGTTGCCGTGGCCGTCCCTCGACTTCTCGAAGTTCGGCGAGACCGAGCTGCAGCCGCTGTCGCGCATCAAGAAGATCAGCGGCCCCAACCTGCATCGCAACTGGGTGATGATCCCGCATGTGACGCAGTTCGAGGAGGCAGACGTCACCGATCTCGAGGAATTCCGCAAGCAGTCCAACGATGCGCTGGCGAAATCGGGCGTCAAGCTGACCATGCTCGCCTTCGTCATCAAGGCCAGCGTCGCCGCGCTGCGGAAATTCCCGGCATTCAATTCCTCGCTGGACGAGAAGGGCGAGAACCTGATCGTCAAGAAGTACTACAACATCGGCTTTGCCGCCGACACGCCGCAGGGCCTGGTGGTGCCGGTGGTGAAGAACGCCGACAGCAAGAGCATCTCCGAGATTGCCCGCGAGATGGGCGAGCTGTCCGCGCAGGCGCGCGACGGCAAGCTCAAGCCGGCCGACATGCAGGGCGCGACGTTCACCATCTCGTCGCTCGGCGGGATCGGGGGCACGGCGTTCACGCCGATCGTCAACGCGCCGGAAGTGGCGATCCTCGGGCTGTCGAAGTCGGGGATCAAGCCGGTATGGGACGGCAAGCAGTTTGCGCCGCGCCTGATGTTGCCGCTGTCGCTGTCCTACGACCACCGGGTCATCGACGGCGCGATGGGCGCGCGGTTTGCCGCTTACCTGGCCGAGGTGCTGGGCGACATGCGCAAGACCCTGCTGTGATCCGTGCGGGGGCGGACCATCGGGAGGCGGGGGAAATGAGAGAATCCCTCTCTTTCCCTGAAGCCCGGCGCTTCCACACCCGCAACGGAGACCACCATGACCACCTGTGTCGTCGTCAAGAAAAACAACCAGATCGCGATTGCCTCCGATTCCCTCGTCACCTTTGGCGACACCCGGCTGTCGCATGCGTACGAAGTGAATGAAAAGATCATCCCGGTCGGCGATTCCTATGTGACGCTGGCGGGCACCGCCGCTCATTTCCCGGTGATGCGCAAGCTGCTGACCGGGCTCGGCGACGAATGCCGTCTCGGCAGCCGCGACGAGGTGTTCGAGACCTTCTCGAAGGTGCACGAGATCCTGAAGGAAAAGTATTTCCTGAACACGAAGGAAGACGAGGAAGATCCGTACGAGTCGTCCCAGATCACGGCGCTGATCGCGAACCCGCACGGCATCTTCGGCGTGTATTCCTATCGCGAGGTCTTTTCCTTCGACCGCTTCTGGGGCATTGGCAGCGGACGCAATTTTGCGCTGGGGGCGATGTATGCCGCGTACGACCGGGCCGAGAGCGCGCGCGAGATCGCCGAGATCGGCGTGCAGGCGGGCGCGGAATTCGACAAGAGCACATCCGGGCCTTTCCGGATCCACAGTTTTCCAATGAAGTGACAACCCCTGCGCCGGCACCGGCGGGGGGACAAGAACGGAGCCAATGCTATGAGCCTGACTGAAGTCAAAGTCCCCGATATCGGCGATTTCAAGGAAGTCGAAGTGATCGAACTGCTGGTGAAGCCCGGCGACACGGTCAGGGTCGATCAGTCCCTGGCGACGGTCGAGTCCGACAAGGCCAGCATGGAAATCCCTTCCAGCCATGCCGGCGTCGTCAAGGAGCTCAGGATCAAGGTGGGCGACAAGGTCTCGGAGGGAACGGTCTTGCTGACCATGGAGGCCAGCGCCGCCACTCCCGCGCAGCCTCCCGCCGGCTACGGCAGTTCGGCGCCCGCTGCCGCTGCGGCAACCCCGGCGGCCGCGCCGGCTGCCGTCGTCCCGCAAGCCGCAAGCTTCAGCGGCCAGGCCGACCTGCAATGCGACATGCTGGTGCTGGGCGCCGGTCCGGGCGGCTATTCCGCCGCGTTCCGCGCGGCCGACCTCGGCATGAACACCGTGCTGGTGGAACGCTACGCCGCGCTCGGCGGCGTCTGCCTGAACGTGGGCTGCATTCCGTCCAAGGCGCTGCTGCATGTGGCCGCGGTGATCGACGAAACCGCATCGATGGCGGCGCATGGCGTCAGCTTCGGCAAGCCGGAGATCGACATCGACAAGCTGCGCGGCTACAAGGAAAGCGTGATCCGCAAGATGACCACCGGGCTTTCGGGCATGGCCCGCGCGCGCAAGGTCAACGTGGTGCAGGGCACCGGCAGCTTCGCCGGCCCCAACCACCTGCAGGTGGTGAGTGCTGACGGTGGCAGCAAGACCATACAGTTCAAGCAGGCGATCATCGCCGCCGGTTCCTCGGTGGTGAAACTGCCCTTCGTCCCGGAGGACCCGCGCATCGTTGACTCCACTGGCGCGCTGGAGCTGCGCCAGGTGCCGAAACGCATGCTGGTGATCGGCGGCGGCATCATCGGGCTGGAAATGGCGACCGTGTATTCCACGCTGGGCGCGCGCATCGACGTGGTCGAGATGATGGACGGCCTGATGCAGGGCGCGGACCGCGACCTGGTCAAGGTCTGGCAGAAGTTCAATGAAAAGCGCTTCGACCGCATCATGACCAAGACCAAGACCGTCGGCGTGGAAGCCCTGGCGGAAGGCATCAAGGTGACGTTTGAAAGCGCCGACCCTGCCGTGGCCGCACCGGAACCGGCGCTCTACGACATGGTGCTGGTGGCAGTGGGCCGCAGCCCCAACGGCGGCAAGATCGCCGCGGACAAGGCCGGCGTGGCGGTGACCGAACGCGGCTTCATTCCGGTGGATACGCAGATGCGCACCAACGTGCCGCACATCTTCGCCATCGGCGACCTGGTCGGCCAGCCGATGCTGGCGCACAAGGCGGTCCACGAGGCGCATGTGGCCGCCGAGGCCGCCGCCGGGCAGAAGTCGCATTTCGATGCGCGCGTCATCCCGTCGGTCGCCTACACCGATCCGGAAGTCGCGTGGGCCGGCCTGACCGAGGACGAGGCGAAGGTCAAGGGCGTGAAGCTGGAAAAGGGCCTGTTCCCCTGGGCCGCCAGCGGCCGCGCGGTCGCCAACGGCCGGGACGAAGGCTTCACCAAGCTGCTGTTCGATGCGGAGACCCATCGCATCGTGGGCGGCGGCATCGTCGGCACCCATGCCGGCGACATGATCGGCGAGATCGCCCTGGCCATCGAGATGGGCGCGGACGCGGTCGATATCGGCAAGACCATCCATCCGCACCCGACGCTCGGCGAGTCGATCGGGATGGCGGCGGAAGTGTTCGAAGGGGTTTGCACGGACCTGCCGCCGGCGCGGAGGAAGTAACTCAGCACGAGCCGAGACGGCCAGCGGGAATCATCACCTTTGCCGGCTTCACTCGGCGCACCGGCGAGTCAGGTCGTCAGCAGCGGCGTGGTTTCATTCGCAGGGGCGGCAGTCGCGCCGCCCCGGTCAGCCTGGCGGATGCCATGCCTTTCCAGGATCATGCGCAGACGCTCTTGCACCGGCAATCGGTTCCCATCCGACGGAAAGGATTGCTGGTACTGGATATTGTTTTCGGTATCCTCACCCTCAGGCGGGAGTGCGCCCTGCATGACCATGCGAGGCGCCGGCGGCGGGGGCGCCGTCACCAACGGGGGGGCGTCCGGCAGTTCCGTCACCCGGTCGGTCAGCGGGAAGGCGTCGTACGGCACGCGGGCCGACGTAAGCTGCGGTGGGGCGCTGGTGAGTCCCAGGCTGTGGAGCAAGCTCAGCGGGACATTGCCCCCGGCCTCGTACAAGGCAAAGGTCCCACTGATCACTGTTTCGCCAAGTCGCGATGCAAGCGAGGTGCGTACGTCGAAGGGCGCGATCACGTTCTCCTGCGCCTGCCGGGTGATGGTCTGGAGTTCGTCCCGCAGTGCGCCCTTTTTCCAGAGTTTGGAGATTGCCACGCCGGCATTGAGCGTCCACAACTCGATCGGCTGGTTCACAGCGAACTTGATTACGTCCGCCGCCCATGGCGGAAGGAAGCGGGTCCCGGCGTCGACGCCCATGCCGGCCAGATAGGCCAGGGGGATAGAGAGGCGGCCGATCGAGGTGTCCGGTGCGATGCCGTGGACTTCCCTGGTCAGGGCTTCCATATGGGCGCGCAATGTCTCGTTATCGTGGATGAAGGCAGGGAGTTTTAGGGGCCCTTCCGAGTCGTACATGCCCAGCACCGCCGCCTGCGTCATGTAGTCGAGCTCGCCCAGTGTAAGGACCAGACCAGCGCCACCCCCAAAAGCGGCCAGCGGTGCGGTGACCAAACTGCTGACGTATCTGGCGGCTTGTCCAAGTGCTTCCTCGGAAAAGTCGCCGGCCTTGTCCGGCAGCGCAAGCAGGAAGGCGATGAGACCACCTTTCAGTGCATTCGGAATGTCCGCCAGCATCGACTTCAGGCTCACCTCCTCGCCGGCGATCTTTCTCAGGCTCGCGCCGACCACCAGCAAATCCAGCGGCTCCAGCAGCAGGCTCGGCATGGCACGATTCAGTACCTCCAGCAGCCGCTTTATCCACGGCGCCTGCCGCAGGATATCCTCCGTCACCTCATCGCGGCCGCTTTCTGCCAGTTCCTTTGCGAATATCGACTGCGTGATGACGTGCTTGAGCACTTTTTCGAAGAGCGTCGATCCGACGGCAGTCATCGAAACGCTGGCGAGCAGTTCCTTGAACGCAAACTCCGGGTCGCCGAGGCGATCGATGAAGTGGCTGCATACATGGCGGACGCAGACATCGCGGTAGCGGTCCCCCGCAAGTCGACACTGCGCCATTCTTCCGACGCCGGGATCCTTGCTCGACGTCACCTGGTACTGCAACCTGGAAAGTAAAGCGTAGGGGTGGAATGTACTGCCGTCGATCCCGATTCGTGCTTCCGGCTTGAGCGCTGAGGGTCCGCGGTTTTTGATGTCCACCATCATCACCAGCAACTTCTGTACTCCTTTCTCAATTTTCATGGTTTCCGTGGTACCGACCGGTGCGCCGGCGACCGCAACGCGGATCTCCTCCGCAGGCCCGTATGCGGCCTGCATGAGTCGGAAGCATTGTTCCATGTCGTCCGGGGGAAATGAGAACGTCAGGGTTTCTTCCGGCGCGATAGTCAGCCCCGGCATAGGCCCCAGCAGCTTCAGCAGCGCATTGACGACAGGTTCGGGGGACACGAGAACGCCGTCGTCGCCCATCCTGATCGCGCCATGGAACGAGGGCCACGCATACGGAGGTTCTCCAGGCGGCCTGCCGTGCTCCTGCAACGGGACGCCAGCGCGCGGCTCCTGGGTGCGGCCTGATTGCCGCAGCGGAGGGCGCGCGTTCGCCGGCCGGGACGACGATGCTTGTGGCTGTCCAGTCGGGAGCATCCTGGCGCGCGCGCGATCTCTGCCGGGAACCGAGTGATGTGGCGGCGGCTGATTCCGGGTGGAGGGATGCGGACCGGTACCGGCACTCCGGCGTGTTTCATCGCGGGCGGCGGCGTCGTCAGGGACGGTAGCCGGCATGTGAATGGGAGGAACGACAGCATACGAAGTGGTAGGCATGGCAGGCAATGGGCTAGGTCATGTGTAGCGCCCGGTCTCAAACCTGGGGAGGAGATGGACGCGGGGACGAGTAGGTAGGTGGAGCGGCGCAAGGCCGAGTTCCATTGGCTGCGGATAGCGATGGGTGGCCAACGTGAGCGCATGAGGCAGGCCGGTTGTCGTTCCGTTCGGCGCATGCATCGCGGGCATGCACCGTGACGGCAGGTTCGGGCGCGCGCGGCGCAAAAAAAAAGCAGCGCATCGCGCTGCCTTCCCGGAGCATGACAGGCGCGGCGCCTGCCGGCCTTCGTGCGCTTAGCTCTTCAGTTTCTCCAGTATGTCCGACAGCATCGCGATCATCTGGTCGATCTCGTCCTTCGTCACGTTCAGCGACGGCATGAAGCGCAGCAGGTCGGGACGCGGCGAGTTCAGCAGCAGGCCGACCGGTTCGAGATTGCGCGCCGCCTCCACGATCTGCGGGCCGATGTCCCGGCCGAGCTTGAGCGCACGCAGCAGCCCCTCGCCGCGCTCGCCTTCGAGACCGTGCTTGTCGCACAACGTGAGCAGTTGCGCGCCGAGGTAGTTGCCCTGGTCCTTGACCGACTGCAGGAAGCCCGGCTTGAGCAACTCCTCCAGCACCGCTGCGCCGACGGCGGTCATGACCGGATTGCCGTTGTAGGTGCCGCCCTGTTCGCCCGGTTCGAACACCGCCACTTCCTCGCGCGCCAGCATGGCCGACAGCGGGACGCCGCCGCCGATACCCTTCCCGAGGGTCATGATGTCCGGCTCGATCCCGGAAAGCTGGTACGCGAACAGCTCGCCGCTGCGGCCCATGCCCGACTGCACCTCGTCGACGATCAGCAGCAGATTGTGCTTTTTCGTGAGCGCGCGCAGCGCCTGCATGAATTCACGCTGCGCCGGAATCACGCCGCTCTCGCCCTGGACCGGCTCCAGCATCACGCCGACGGTCTTGTCGGTGATCAGCTTCTCGACGCTGGCGATGTCGTTGAGCTCCGCCTTCGGGAAGCCCGGCACCTGCGGCGCGAACATGGTGTCCCAGCCGGTCTTGCCGCTGGCGGACATGGTGGCCAGGGTGCGGCCATGGAAGCCGTGGTTGAAGGTGATGATTTCGTAGCGGTTCTCGCCGGCGGCATTCTTGTTGACCTTGCCCCACTTGCGCGCCAGCTTGATCGCCCCTTCGTTGGCCTCGGCGCCGCTGTTGGCGAAGAACACTCGGTCGAAGCAGGAATGGGCGGTCAGCATCGACGCCAGCCGGATCGACGGTTCGTTGTAGAAGGCGGGCGAGGGGTTGATCAGCCTGGCGCCCTGGGCGGCGAGCGCGTCGACGATGCATTTCGGCGCATGGCCGAGGCAGTTGACGGCCCAGCCCTGCAGGTAATCCAGGTAGCGCTTGCCGTTATTGTCGGTCAGCCACATGCCACTGCCCTCGGTGAAGACGATGTTCGGCCGGTTGGTGATCTGCATGAGGGCGTTGATGTCGTACTGGCTGAATTCCATTTCCGGCTCCTGGTTGGGCAATATTCAAAAAAAAAGCCACAGGGTCGACCTGTGGCTTGACGAGCATCCGACTCTTACGCGCACGGCTTCCCGGGTTGGGGCAATCGGGTGCGGCGTCGCAATTGTCTGGCTGTCGTTTTCATAACGCGCATGGTACCGTGTTTTCCCGCGCTGCGTCAAAAGGCGGGCGTGGTTGTCAGAACGGCATCCGCGGCGTCCGCCTCCGAGGTGAAAGCGTCCGCGAGGAACTCGTCTTCCGGCAGCCCGCAGCGGCCGACGAAGTCGCGCTTGGCGGCGTCGACCATCACCGGCGCGCCGCAGGCGTACACCTGGTGCCCGGACAGGTCCGGCAGGTCTTCGATCACGGCGTGGTGCACGAAGCCGGTGCGGCCGGTCCAGTTGTCTTCCGGCAGCGCTTCCGACACCACGGGCACATAGGTGAAGTGCGGGAGATCACGCGCCCATTGCTCGCACAGGGAGGCCATGTACAGGTCCTTCGGACGGCGCCCGCCCCAGTACAGGGTCATCGGACGCTTGCTGCCGTTATGGATGGCCTGCTCGATGATGGCCTTGATCGGGGCGAAGCCGGTGCCGGACGCGAGCAGCACCATTGGCTTGTCGGACTCCTCGCGCAGGAAGAACGTCCCGAGCGGGCCTTCGAAACGCAGGATGTCGCGCTCCTTCATGTTGTTGAACACATGGTCGGTGAACAGGCCGCCGTACATGTGTCGGATGTGCAGGGTCAGGTGCTCGTCCAGGTGAGGCGCGTTGGCCATGCTGTAGCTGCGCCGCTTGCCGTCCTTCAGCAGGAACTCGATGTACTGGCCGGCCTTGTATTGCAGGCGCTCGTTGGCCGGCAGCTGCAGCGACAGCACGACCACGTCGTCGGCCACGCGGTCGATCTTCGCAACGCGGGTCGGCAGTTTCTTGATCGGGAATTCGCCCACGCCGAGCACCTCGCGCGCCTCGATCACGAGGTCCGAATGCGGCTTGGCGCAGCAGAACAGCGCCATGCCGCGCTCCTCTTCGGCCACGGACAGCGCCTTTTCCTGGTGCGCGCCGTGGGTGACCCGGCCTTCGACCAGTTTGCCCTTGCAGCTGCCGCATGCGCCGTTCTTGCAGCCGTACGGCAGGCCGACGCCGGCACGAATGGCGGCGCCCAATACGGTTTCGTCTTCTTCGCAGCTGAACTGGCGTCCGCTGGGCTGAACTGTTACCTGGAAACTCATACAATCCCGATGATGAAAAATACTGATGTCAAAAAATTCGGCAGGCCGCGCCTGCTGGTGCTCGGCTGCGGCGACGTCGGCATGCGGCTGCTGCCGCTGGTGCGCGACCGCTTCCGCGTCTTCGCGCTCACCAGCCAGCCGGGGCGCCGCGAGGTGCTGCGGGCGGCCGGGGCGGTGCCGCTGGTGGCTGACCTGGACCGGCCGGAAACCCTCGGGCGGCTGGCGCGGCTGGCATCATACATCGTCCATCTCGCCCCGCCGCAGGCCGAAGGCGGCACGGATCGCCGCACGCGCAACCTGACCGCCATTTTACCCGAGGGCTCCACACTGGTTTATGTCAGCACGACCGGGGTGTACGGCGATTGCGGCGGGCAGCGGTTCGACGAGACCCGGCCGGTCAGGCCGTGCAATCCGCGGGCCGTGCGCCGGGTCGACGCGGAGCAGGTCCTGCGACGCTGGGCCAGGCGCAGCGGGTCGAGGCTGGGCATCCTGCGGGTGCCCGGCATCTACGCCGCGGACCGGCTCCCGGTCGAGCGCTTGCAGAAGGGCACCCCGGCCCTGCTTGCGGACGAGGACGTCTATACCAACCATGTCCACGCCGACGACCTGGCGCGCATCGTCGCCCGCGCGCTGTTCCGGCTCCAGCCGAATCGCGTCTACCATGCAGTGGACGACAGCGACATGAAGATGGGCGACTACTTCGACGCCGTGGCCGACCGCTTCGGGCTGCCGCGGCCGGCGCGCATGCCGCGGGCCGCGCTGGCGCAGGCGGTGTCGCCGGTGCTGCTGTCCTTCATGTCGGAATCGCGGCGGCTGGACAACCGCCGGCTCAAGGCCGAGCTTGGTGTCCGCCTGCAATTTCCCACCGTGCATTCCGCGATGGCAAGCATGACCGGCGCGCCGGTCCGGACTTGAAATTCGTGCTTGACCTTCCCATCTTGGGAAGGTTGAACATCGTCTCATCCAGTATCGGGAGACCGTCATGAGCACACCAGCAACCCCATCCTCCACGCGCGCCTACCAGCTGCCTGTCGAAGGCATGACCTGCGCGTCCTGCGTCGGGCGCGTCGAGAAGGCGCTGCGCAAAGTGCCGGGCGTGCTCGATGCCAGCGTCAACCTCGGGACAGAGACCGCGACGGTCACAGCCGGGCCGCAGGTTGCCGCCGCCGAACTGCGCGTGGCGATCGAGAAGGCCGGCTACGGCGTACCTCAACAGGCGTTCGATCTCGACGTGCAGGGGATGACCTGCGCCTCCTGCGCCGGGCGCGTGGAGAAGGCCCTGCGCAAGCTTGATGGCGTGCTCGGCGCCGAGGTCAATCTGGCGACCGAGCGCGCCCACGTGCAGGCGGCGGCCGGCATTACGGCCGAACAATTGCAGGCGGCGGTGGAAAAGGCCGGGTATCACGCTGCCCTGCACCGGCCCGCGGAGACAGAGGCCGGTCCGCGCCGGCAGGCGCCGCGCGTCGACCGCGAGCGCTTGCACCTCATCGCGGCGACGCTGCTGTCCCTGCCGCTGGCCCTGCCGATGTTCGGCGGGCTGTTCGGCAAGGATTGGATGCTGCCCGCATGGCTGCAGCTGGTGCTGGCGACGCCGGTGCAGTTCTGGCTCGGCGCCCGCTTTTATCGGGCAGGCTGGAAGGCGGTGCGCGCCGGCGCCGGCAACATGGACCTGCTGGTCGCGCTCGGCACCAGCGCGGCCTGGGGCCTCAGCGTCTACCTGATGTGGCGGCACGCCGGCGACGGCATGCCGCACCTGTACTTCGAGGCGTCCGCCGTGGTGATCACGCTGGTCCTGCTCGGCAAATGGCTGGAGGCGCGCGCCAAGCGGCAGACGACCGCCGCGATACGGGCGCTGCAGGTGCTGCGGCCGGAGACGGCGCGGATCCGGCGCGGCGCGGACGAGACCGAGGTGCCTGTGAGCGCGGTGCGGGTAGATGACCTGGTCGTGGTGCGGCCCGGGGAAAGAGTGCCGGTGGACGGCGAGGTGGCCGAGGGACGGAGCCACGTCGATGAGTCGCTGCTCACCGGCGAAAGTCTGCCCGTGGCGAAACAGCCGGGCGACCGGGTGACCGGCGGCGCCATCAATGCCGAGGGCCTGCTGCTGGTGCGGACCACCGCGATCGGCGCCGAGACCACGCTGTCGCGCATCATCCGGCTGGTGGAAAGCGCGCAGGCCGGCAAGGCCCCGATCCAGCACCTGGTCGACAAGGTCAGCGCGGTGTTCGTGCCTGTTGTTCTGGCAATCGCGCTTGCCACCTTCGCCGGGTGGTACCTGGCCGGCGGCGACATCGAGCAGGCGGTCGTCAATGCGGTGGCGGTGCTCGTGATCGCCTGTCCGTGTGCGCTCGGCCTGGCCACGCCGGCGGCGATCATGGCCGGTACCGGGGCCGGCGCCCGCCACGGCATCCTGATCAAGGACGCGGAGGCGCTGGAAGTCGCGCATGCCGTCGATACCGTGGTGTTCGACAAGACGGGAACGCTGACGCAGGGCCGGCCGGCGCTGACCGCGGCGGCTCCCCACGGCATCACCGACGACGCACTGCTGCAGCACGCCGCATCCTTGCAGCAGGGCAGCGAGCATCCGCTTGCGCGCGCCGTGCTAAACGCCGCCGCCGCGCGCGGCATCGCGCCGCTCGCGGCGACCGGGATCGTGGCCTTGCCGGGGCGGGGCCTGCAGGTGGAGGTGGCGGGGCGCCGGCTCAGGCTGGGAAGCACCCGCCTGATGCAGGAGACCGGCGTCTCGCTGGCGCCGCTGGCACAGCAGGCGACGCAACTGGAGCAGGCGGGCAATACCGTCTCCTGGCTGGCGGAAGACGGCGAACGCCCGCAGCTGCTCGGCCTGCTGGCCTTCGGCGACCAGCTCAAGCCGGGTGCCGCAGCGGCGGTTGCGCAACTGCGGCGGCTCGGCGTGCACACCGTGCTGCTGACTGGCGACAACCGCGGCAGCGCACAAGCCGCAGGCACCGCGCTCGGGCTGGACGAGGTGGTGGCGGAGGTGCTGCCGGCGGACAAGGCCGACAAGATCGCCGGCCTGAAGACCGAGGGGCGGACAGTCGCCATGATCGGCGACGGCATCAACGACGCGCCGGCGCTGGCGGCAGCCGACGTCGGCATTGCCATGGCGACCGGCACCGACGTTGCCATGCACGCGGCCGGCATCACGCTGATGCGCGGCGATCCGGCCCTGGTGCCGGGCGCCATCGACATCTCGCGCCGCACCTGGCGCAAGATCCGGCAGAACCTGTTCTGGGCATTCATCTACAACCTGGTCGGGATACCGCTGGCCGCGCTCGGCATGCTCAACCCGGTGGTGGCCGGGGCGGCAATGGCACTGAGTTCCGTCAGCGTCATCAGCAATGCCCTGCTGCTGCGGCGCTGGTCCCCGACAATGGCAAGGAGCACGACATGAACATCGGAGAGGCTGCCAGCGCGTCGGGCGTGTCGGCAAAGATGATCCGCTACTACGAAAGCATCGCGCTGATCAAGGCAGGGCGCAGGACCGACGCCGGCTACCGCATCTACGGCGACAATGACGTGCATACGCTGCGCTTCATCCGGCGCGCCCGCCATCTCGGCTTCTCGCTGGAACAAATCCGCGACCTGCTGTCGCTGTGGCAGGACCCGGAGCGGGCCAGCGCCGATGTGAAGACGATCGCACAGGAGCATGTGGCGGCGTTGCAGCAGCGGATACAGGAGCTGACCGAGATGCGCGACACGCTGCAGCACCTGGCCCATGCCTGTGCCGGCGACGCCAGGCCGGATTGTCCTATCCTTGCCGGCTTGTCGACCGCGGACGCGCCGGAGGCGGCCGCCTGCCACCACCACGCGACAGCTCCAGTGCCGAAGAAGCGAGGGGTTCGGGCAAGGACCTGAGCCCGGCTCGGAAAAACCGGCGTTCCCCGGGCTGGAGCGAGGGCAGCATGCGCGCCAGCCGGTCCGCGGCGGCGCTCGCCTCCTTGCAGATGCCGTCCTCCCACGCCAGGAACCACGCTGCCTCGAGCAGCAGGTTGGCAACCTGCAGCGGGCCGAACGAACTTCGTCCCGCATCGTGCTCGTCCAGTGCGAACGCCGCCACCGCGGACCACCGGGTGTAGCCTTTGGCACGCGAGAACGGCGCGTGGAAGGGGCGCGTCGCGTCCAGCAGCTGGTGGATCGACAGCGGTTGCTGGGCGCGGAAAGCATCGATGCCGCCGTCCTGCCGCCACCGGCAGTGCCCGCGCACGATGCGCAGCACGAACACGGTGTTCCAGGCGGAGTTGCCGCCGACGCCGAAGCGGTCGCAGATCCACTCCGACAGGCCGAGCCAGCGCAAGGCCTGCGCCTGCACCGCGGCTTCCTCCCGGGCGCGCGCCGGATCGAGCAGGCACTGCTGCCAGCACAGCCACAAGGTCCAGCCGATGTTGGCGGCCACGTCCTGCGCGGCATCGATCGAGTCGGCCTCGTATGCCGCCTCAAGCGCCTCCGACAGCGCCGCCATCGCCTGCGTCGCCGCCTCCGCGCGTACGGCGCGGTCAGCCGGACCGGTCCCGAGCGCCGTGCCGCGGTACAGCAGTGCCCGCAGGTTCAGGGTTTCAAAGCGCACCCGCGGGTTGTACTGCAATGCCGGCTGCAGCGCGGGATCGTTTGCCAGGCGATCGAGTTCCGCGTGCGCGGCCACCGCATCATCCCTGCTGTAGCAATTCCATGCCCGGGCGACATGGGCCATTGCGGCCAGCGTGGGCATGCGCGTCGCAGCCGCACCCGCTTCCGGGACGAGATACCGTGCGAGCCGGTCGAGTGCCTCGCCGCTGCGCCGCAGGCTGCCGTGCCGCCGCCATGCCAGGCTTTCCTTCAACAGCGCCAGCGCCGACTGGAAGCCGCCGCGCGCGGTCTGCGCCGCCGCGCCGAAACTGTCGGCAACGGCGGCGCCGGCGGCCGGGGCAACGCCGTCCTGCGCCACGCGCATCGCCTGGGTCAGGTGGTTCCAGTAAGTGACGTCCTGCATTGCATGGCCGACCGGGTCATTGCGCATGGGCGTCGCCGCATCGCCGCCGAGGAAGTGCGCCAGCGCCGCATCGTCCGCCGGCCTGCCGTGCAGGCGAATACGCAGGCGCTGTGCGTCCGCAGCCGTGATCCAGAACGGACCCTGGCTGCGCCCGCGCGGATTGAGCAGCGCCACCGGCACATCCTGGCGGTGGCCCCAGCCCGCGCCGATCCCCCAGCGCCCGAAGTCACGATAGGCGCGCGACACCAGCATGCGCAGGTTCGCATTGCCGGGGAAGCGGGCCTGCAGGGCGGCGGCCGGGACGGCCGGCATGCCGCGCTGCCGCGCCTGGTAGAGGCGCAGCAGTAGCCAGAGGGACTGGAACGGCGCGGGCCGTCCGTCGACGGCGGCGGGGTGCGCGAGATCGATGCGCAGCGTGCGGTTCGGCATGGGAGGGGCAAGGACGAAAAACGCCGATGTTACGTCAGTTACGTTACGCCTGTTGGCGGAGAGCTCCGCTTGACCTATGCTGCGCAGCGCGATGAGCTCAGCCGCAACCTGCATCCACCCACGAACTGGAGAAACAAGATGTTGAAACTGCTTTGCCTGCTGCGGCGAATGCCGCGGCCGCTTGCCGCCCCCCTTGCGGCCCTGGCGCTCGCCGCTACCGTTCTGCCCGGGCATGCCGCGCCCCGCGCGCCGCAGCCGCTGTCATCACTACACGCGCAGGTCGAGACGCGCTTTCGGGAAGCGGGCGTCAAGGGCGCCTTCGTGCTCCTGGACGCACAGGGCGCCGAGGTCCTCCGCTACAACCCCGAACGCGCGCGCCAGCGATTTCTGCCGGCATCCACCTTCAAGATTCCGAACACGCTGATCGCGCTCGAGACCGGCGTCGCGGACGGTCCCGGCCACGCCATGGCCTGGGATCCGGAGAAGGCGCCGCGCAAGTCGTGGTGGCCGGCGGCATGGGCCGGCGACCATGAGCTGCAGTCGGCGCTGAAGCATTCGGTGGTCTGGTACTACCAGGAACTGGCGCGCCGGATCGGGCCGGCGCGCATGCAGGCCTGGCTCGACCGCTTCGACTACGGCAACCGCGACATCTCGGGCGGCATCGATCGCTTCTGGCTTGATGGCGGCCTGCGCATCTCGCCCGACGAGGAAGCGGCATTCCTGCGCCGCTTCTACTTCGGGGAGCTGGGCCTGTCGGCGCGCACCACCGCGCTGGCGAAGGACATGCTGGTGCTGGAGCAGACGCCGGATTACCGCCTCAGCGGCAAGACCGGCTGGGTGGCACTGGGCGACGACCAGCCGCAGACCGGCTGGCTGGTCGGCTATGTCGAGCAGAAGGGCAAGGTGCACTTCTTCGCCACCAACATCGACATCGTGCGCAATGCGGACGCAGCGCAGCGCGTGCCGATGACCAAGGCGATCCTGCGCGATCTCGGCCTGCTGCCCTGACCGGAAGCCGGGGGTGCGCGCGGCGCCGGCCGGGAGGGTTCAACCGGCGCTGGCGCCGGACAGCACCGGGTAGCCGGCATCGGCGATCGCCGCCTGCACCGCATCGAGCGACGCCGAGGTGGCCACCCGTACCTTCTGCTGCGCGAGATCGACCTCCACCCGGGCGGCGGCGTCGAGTTCCTGTACCGAGCGGGTCACTGCACCGATGCAGTGCCCGCAACTCATTCCTTCCACTTTCAGTTCATACATGTCGGACTCCGGTAATGGGGAAGCTTCACTGTGGAGCTTGCCACGGGCGGAAGGTCAAGCGCAATCGCGCGATCTTTGCGGCGGGGCAGCCGGAGAAACTTTCGCCGTCGCCCGCTATCCCAATGATACCGATGCATGTCGGTGTGAATATCCACTGGAGAAACAAATGTCGAATCTCAAGAGAAGCCCGCAAGAGGACGAACGGAAGGAGCCGAAGGAGCGGTCCTCGCATGGCAACGACTCGAAGTCCGTGACCCCGAAGGATGTGGCGCCGCAGGACGTCACTTCGCGCGATGTGAAGGCGCGGCCGACCAATTCCGACGATCCGGAGGAGCGCGAGGAAGCGCAGCTCGACGACGCGGTCGAGGCGACCTTTCCCGCCAGCGATCCGGTCGCCGCGCCCAATCAGATCACGCGCGTGGAAGTTCCGAAGGCGCCGTAAGCCGCTTCAGGACGCTCCGTTCGAGGCGTCCACACCGGCCACCGTGGTTGCATTCTCCGGTGCCGGTACCTCGATTGCCGGCCGGCGCAGCCGCCGCAGGACCGGATAGGCGGAATTCCAGAGACCGGCAAGCGGACCCACCTGCAGCCAGAACTGGGTCTGGAAGTTGGCCAGGGTCGCTCCGTCGTAGCAGGTGCGGGGCATCTGCTGCATGGGCGAGCTGCGGCTGTACGCCTGACGCGACACCGTGTACTGATACTGCAGGCCGCAACGCATTGCCGCCAGTCGCCACGATTCCCGCGATTCTCCCCAGGGCCATGCAAGGTGGTTGAACATCGTCTTCGGCAGTCGCAGCTCATGCGCCAGCCATTCGCGGGAGGTGCCGAGGTCTTCCATCACCTCGCGCTGCGTCGCCTCGCCGAACTTCTCGTGGCTGTGCGTGTGGGACTGGAACTCCACGACGCCGGACTGCTGCAGCGCGCGCGCCTGGTTCCAGTCGAGGAAGCAGCTGTTGTCCACGCCGGCCAGATTGTTGTCCTGCTGCGGTCCGCGCAGCAGGCGGGTGCACAGGAAGCAGACGGCGCTGAAATTGAACTCCCGCAGGATGTCGGCGGCTGACGCCGACAGGCACGCGTACCCGTCGTCAAAGGTCAGCAGAAAGGAATGCGCGGGCAGTTCCTTGCCGGAACGCGCATAAAAGGCGAACTGCTCAAGACTGAGCGTGCGCCAACCCCGTTCGCTCAGCCATTGCAGGTGGCGCCGGAATTCGGCAGGCGATGTGGAGAGTGACGACCGGGCCTGGTCGATGCGGTGGTACAGCAGGATGGGCAGCGAAATCGTCATCGTCTCTCCTTGCCAGAGCTTGCCTGGAAGCAGGCAATGGAAAGACTCTAGATGACTGGACGACAGGAATCATTGTTGGGCATCAAGCTGTAACCATTTGTGACAGACGGGGTCCCGGGGAGGTGACCCGGGTCGCCCTGTGGGCGCGTTCAGGCTGACGGCGCGTCGCCGGCGGCTGCCGACGCACTCTCCGGCGCTGGTCGTTTCGACACGGGGGGATGGTCGATCGCGCAGTGCTCTGCGTCCACCATGGCGACGCAGGCTTCGAACCGGTCGGCAACCTGCACCACGTCGAAGACATAAATCGTGTCGTCTACCTGTACTTCCTTGGTGGAAAGGCGAATCGTTGGCATCGGTGTCCTTGGCGGTAATGGGAGTTGATAGAGAGGGCAAGCCCGAAAACGTTCCAATTCCACCATGACCGGCAGGGCTTGCGGTATGCGTTAGATCAGGCGCCAGAACCGCGCCCGGTGCGGCAGGTCGAACCAGCAAGCGGCGGGCTCGCATTGGATCAACCAGTGTGCCCGGTGCCGGGAGACGACCATGAAAATGAGATCTTTGATGCTGGCAGGGCTGGCAGTCGCACTCATCGCCGGATGCCAGAAGACGCCTGAACCGAAGACCGCCGGATCCGATCCGACTCCGGGCTCCTCGCCCTCGGTTTCCGCCGCGCCGCCCGGTGGCTCGGTGGCCGCCTCCGGGTCTGGCGAGGCGCCGGGCACATCGGGGTCTTCGGCGTCCGCCGCACAGTCGCAGACCAGCAGTGGCGACGCCAACACGCCGACCCAGGCCAACCCCGCCGACCTGGCGAAACAGCAGGAGCAGTCGACCATGCCGCACTCCGGCCAGGTCAACAACCATTCCGTCCCGGATACGACCGGAACCGTAAAGTAGCGCGCGCGATCAGCGCTGGGTGGCCGACGGGAAGAACAGCTGCTGCCCGTCGAGACGGAAGGCAGCAATACGCTGCTGTCCGGCGGGAGAGGTGATCCATTCGATCAGCTGCGTCGCGCCCTTGAAATTCACGCCCTTGTGGCGCTCCGGATTGACCGCGATGATGCCGTAGGGATTGAACATCTTCGGATCGCCCTCGACGGCAATCGCCAGGCCGGTGCGCGCCCGATAAGCCACGTAGGTCGCGCGGTCGGTCAGCGTGTACGCCTGCAGTTCGGCCGCCATGTTCAGCACCTCGCCCATGCCCAGCCCGGCCGAGACGTAGGCGGTGCCCCCGGGTCGCGCGCCGACTGCCTTCCAGTACCCCTGTTCCATCTGGTCGGTGCCGGAATTGTCGCCGCGCGAGATGAAGCGGGCCTTGGCATCGACGATCTTCCTCATCGCCGCATGGACATCCTTCATGCCCCTGATGCCGGCCGGGTCCGCGGTCGGGCCGACGATGATGAAATCGTTGTACATCACGTCCCGCCGCTGGACGCCGTGGCCCTCCGCGACGAACTTGTCCTCCGACGGGCGCGCATGCACGAGCGTGACGTCGACGTCGCCGTTGCGGGCCAGTTCAAGCGCCTTGCCGGTGCCCACGGAAATGACATGCACCTTGAGGCCGGACTGTGCCTCAAATGCGGGCAGCAGGTGATTGAGCAGCCCGGAATTCTCGGTGCTGGTCGTGGTGGAAAGCTTGAGCACCTGCTGCGCGCTGCCTGGCGGCGCAAGGAGGAAGAGGCTGGCGGCGAACATCAGTGCGCGGAAGGTCTTTTTCATCATGCTGTCCTTTCGGGAGAAGTCAGGAAACGGCGCGCACCCGGTTCTGGCGCGCCTGGAGCCGGCCGTCGCGCAGCTTCAGGCGTTCCACCTGGGGCAGGGAAATCAGGTCGCGGTCGTGGCAGGCAATGACCACGCTGCTGCCGGCGGCGACGAGCGACGGAATCAGCGCGATGACCTGCTCCCGCGCCGCGCCGTCGAGGCTGGAGGTTGGCTCGTCCAGCAGCAGCAGCCTTGGCTCCAGCACCTTGGCCCGGGCCAGCGCCACGCGTTGCTTCTCGCCGCCGGACAGGGTTTGCGGCTTGCTGTCGCGCAGGTGGGTGACGCCGGCCCACGCCATTGCCTGTTCGACCCGCGGCGCGGCCTGCGCGGAAGGCATGCCGCGCGCGGTTAGGCCGTAGGCGATGTTGGCCGCCACCGTGGTGGAAAACAGCACCGGGTGCTGATGCACGTAGACCACGGACTCGCGCAGTACGCGCGGGTAGGGCCGCAGCGACAGCGGTGCGCCCATGTAGGCGGCGCGGTCGGGCGAGGCGCTTTCCAGCCCGGCGAGGATGCGCAGCAGGGTGCTCTTGCCGGTGCCGTTGAGACCGGTCAGGACATAGGCCGCCGCCTGGCGGATCACCAGGCGTTCGATCTCGAACAACCGCCGCTCGCCGAAGTCCTTGCGCAAGCCTTCGATCACGAGAAGCTCTTTCATGCCGCGCCCCTTTCCGTGCGCGGGTCGCCTTGCAGCAGGACCAGGCCGGCATTGACGAGCAGGGCGATCGTGACCAGCACGATACCGAGCGCGATGCCCTGCGCGAATTCGCCCTTGCTCGTCTGCAGGGCGATGGCGGTGGTCATGGTGCGGGTCTCGCCGGCGATGTTGCCGCCAACCATGATCGCGCAGCCGACCTCCGATATCACCCGTCCGAAGCCGCTGATGATTGCCGCCATCACGCCAAAGCGCACCTCGTACAGCACCGTGCCCATCGTGCGCCAGCGCGACGCGCCCAGCGTGAGCGTCGTCTCGGCGATGCGGGGATCGGCTGCCTGCACGGCCGCCAGGGAAAAGGCCACCAGCACCGGCAGCGAGATCAGCACCTGCCCGGCGATGATGGCCGACTGCGAGAACAGCCACTGGAGTTCGCCCATCGGTCCCTGGCGCGACAGGGCAAGGTACAGCAGCAGGCCGACCAGCACCGTGGGCAGCGACAGCGAGGCCTGTGCAAGCCAGATCGCGATGCGCCTGCCGCAGAAGGTATGGGTGGCAATCAGGTAGCCGGCGACCACGGCCAGGGGGGCCGCAAGGAGAAGGGCAATCAGCGTCGTCTTCAGCGAGACCCAGATGATCTGCCACAGCTCGCCGTCGCCGGAGAACAGCAGGAAGAATGCATCGCGGATGGCGTCGATCAGGTGCATGGGGGGACGGGCAGGGCGGCGGGGCCTGCCGTCGTCTTGTTATGAAACCGTCATGCTACCCGCAAAACATCGGCCAGGTGCGGCTCCATCACCAGCCGCTCGCGCCCGCTCAGGGCCAGGAAATGCTTGCCGGTGCAGCGCGCCAACAGCGACATCCCCAGTTTCTCCGCGACCATGTGGCCCATCTGCGTGGTGCCGGAGCGCGACAGCAGGAAGGGAATTCCCATCTGCGCGCCCTTGATCACCATCTCCGAGGTCAGCCGGCCGGTGGTGTAGAACACCTTGTCGTCGCCGCCCACGCCGTCCAGCCACATGCGCCCGGCGATCGCGTCGACGGCATTGTGGCGGCCGACATCCTCGACGAAATACAGCATGTCGCCGTCCCCGCTGAACAGCGCGCAGCCGTGCACCGAGCCGGCCTGCTTGTAGATCGACTGCTGGGTGCGGATGGTGTCGACGATGCGGTAGAGCACGGACTGCCGGAGCCTGGCGTCGGGCGGCAGCACGATGCGGTCGATATCGTCCATCAATCCGCCGAACACCGACCCCTGGCCGCAGCCGGTGGTGACGACCTTTTTCGCGGTGCGTTCCTCTATCCCTGCGATGCCGCCGCGGGTGCGCACGGCCACCGCATCGACCGACCAGTCGACCGTGACCGATTCGATGTCGGCAATCGAGGCCACCAGGCGCTGGTTGCGCAGGTAGCCGATCGTCAGCGCTTCCGGCGCACCGCCCAGCGTCATCAGCGTCACCAGCTCGCGCTTGTCGACATACACGGTCAGCGGGCGTTCGGACGGGATCGCGATGGTCGACAGCCGGCCGCGCTCGTCCATCACTTCGACCTCGCGGGTCAGGGGGGCGCTGGCGTTGGTGAGGTAGGGGCGATGCGACATGAAAGACCTATTTCTTGACGGGGGTATCGGCCTGCGCCTGTGCCTGCGGCGCTGCTGCGGCGGTGGCAGCCGTGGCCGCAGCAGGGGTTGCGGCGGTGGCGCCGGCCGCTGGCGCCGCGGTGGCAGGGGCGGAGGCCGACGGCACGAACGGTCCCGGGTCGCTGCAGGGCGGGGTTTGCGTCGGCTGCCTGCCGCTGCCCTTGTCAGACTTCAGGTATTGGCTCGCCAGCTTGTCCTGCGCCTTGCAAAGCTTGAAAGCCGCCACCTTCTCGCCGTGCGCCGCCTTTTCCTTCGCCGCCGCGGCGGCGGCGGCCTTGTCGGGCGGCGGCGGGGGCAGCTTGGCCCAGGCCGGGGCGCCGGCGAGGATGGCGGCAAAAGACGTCGTCATGATCAAGCTTGTACGCATGGTATCTCCCTCAAACCTTGAGCGCCGGCGCTTCGTCCGGTCCTCGCTGTTGCGCGCGGGCCCGGCTGCGCACCCGTGGGACATCGCCGTTCTGCACTTGTTCATACCAGAGATCGTGATGCTCCCTGGCCCAGGTATCGTCGACATAGCCGTGGCGCATGCCCTGGTAGGCGCCTTCCATCCCGACCGTGCCGAGATAGATATGTCCGATCGAGCCCGCCATCATCAGGACCGTGCCGACGACGTGGACGATGTTGGCGACCTGCATGTCGGCGCGGGTGTAGGCCAGGCCGGGCACCAGCATGTCGAGCACGAAACCGGATGCGCTGACCACCAGGCCGAGCACCGTCAACCCGCCCCAGAACCAGATCTTTTCGCCGGCATTGAAGCGGCCCGCGCGCGGCGTTTTTCCGCCGACCAGGCCGCCCAGGCGCGCGAGCCAGCCGAGATCCTCCCTGGCCGGCAGGTTGTCCCGCACGTACATCACGAAAAACACGATGATCGATACGGTGAACAGCGGCCCGACGAAGTTGTGGATGTTCTTGCAGGCGTAGCCCAGCCAGCTGAACAGCGTGTGTCCCAACAGCGGCAGCAGGAAGTGCTTGCCGAACAGGATGATGATGCCGGTCGCCGCCAGCAGCACGAAGCTGATTGCCACCGCCCAGTGGACAAACCGCTCGGCCGGCGTGAACCGTTCGATCAGGCGTCCGGTCGGCGCATGCTGGTTGCGGACCGGCCCCTTGATGAAGTAGAGCAGCACCATCACGAACAGCACCGCCAGCAGCAGGCCGGCCCCGATCGACGTCAGCGGACCGTTGCGGTACTGGCGCCATGCCTCGCCGGCGGTGGTGCCGTAGGCCTGTCCCGGAAACTGCGCCTTCGGCTGGATCAGCACGCCGCTTTCCGCGCCCGGCAGGCTGGAGTAGTGCGCCCCGCCGTCCTTGATCGCGCGCCAGACCGGCGCGTTGTTGCCCGGCTGGACCCGATTGCGTTCGGCCTGGTTCTGCTTGAGGATGTCGGCCGACTCGACATTGGGCAGGGCGGGCGCGGGGGCGGCCTGCGCCGGTTGAGCCGGTTGGGATGCCGAAGCGGGTGGCGCAGGCTTTGTCTCCTGCGCCACCGCCATGCCGGCGGCGAGCAACGTGGACAGGGCGAGGCCGGTGATCCATTTGTACATGAGCTTGTCCCTCCTGCATGGGCGGCCATGAATACGGCCGCCGGTCGCCATGGCTGCCGGCGCTAGTTCACTTTCTGGTACTCGTTCTGCAGCTGGCCGCGCGCGCGGATGTGGTTTTCCCAGCTGCCCTGGTTGCCGGCGGTCCAGCCGCTCACCGCGTAGCCGTTCTTCGTGCCTTGCGCGGGCGCGACGTCGCTGCGATTGGTGGTGCCGGCGGTCTTTGCCTGGTCGGTCTCGCCGCAGGCGGCGAGCAGCAGCCCGCAGGCCGCCAGTGTCAGGAGCGGCTTCATGATTTCTTCCCTTCCGGCGCCTTGGTCTGCGCGGGTGCGGTCGGCTGGCCGTAGGCCGTGCCCCAGCCCCAGACCTCGCTGCCCTTGCCGCGCTGGATCACGCGGGTGCGGAAAATGTCGGCCACCACGTCGCCGTCGCCCCCCAGCAGCGCCTTGGTCGAGCACATCTCGGCGCAGGCCGGCAGCTTGCCCTCGGCCAGGCGGTTGCGGCCGTACTTTTCGAACTCGGCCTTCGAGCCGTTTTCCTCCGGACCGCCCGCGCAGAACGTGCATTTGTCCATCTTGCCGCGCAGGCCGAAAGTGCCGCTCGACGGGAACTGCGGCGCGCCGAACGGGCAGGCGTACGAGCAGTAGCCGCAGCCGATGCAGGCATCCTTGTTGTGCAGCACCACGCCCTCGTCGGTGCGGTAGAAGCAGTCGACCGGGCAGACCGCCATGCAGGGCGCATCGGAGCAGTGCATGCAGGCCACCGAAATGGTCTTCTCCTGGCCGATCACGCCGTCGTTGACCGTGACCACGCGCCGCCGGTTGACGCCCCACGGCACTTCGTTCTCGTTCTTGCAGGCCGTCGCGCAGCTGTTGCACTCGATGCAGCGCTCCGCGTCGCAAATGAATTTCATCCTTGCCATGTCATCCCCCTGGTCAGGCGCTGTAGCGTTCGATGTTGCAGATGGTGGTCTTGGTTTCCTGCATCATGGTCACCGAGTCGTAGCCGTAGGTCGTCGCGGTATTGACCGCCTCGCCGCGCACCACCGGCGCGGCGCCTTCGGGGTAGTACTCGAGCATGTCCTTGCCCTGCCACCATCCGGAGAAGTGGAAGGGGATGAACGCGGTGTCCGGGCCGACCCGCGGCGTGACCAGGGCCTTGACCTTGAGGCGCGCGCCGGTGGGTGTCGAGACCACCACGTATTCGCCGTTGCGGATGCCGCGCTGGGATGCCGCCTGCGGGTTGATCTCGACGAAGGCATCCTGCTGCAGTTCCGCCAGCCACGGGTTGGAACGGGTTTCCTCGCCGCCGCCTTCGTACTCCACCAGGCGGCCGGAGGTCAGGATGATCGGGAATTTCTCGTACATCTTCGTCTCGATGTTCTTCTGCTGCACCGACTTGTACAGCGTCGGCAGACGCCAGAAGGCCATCTTATCGTCGTGCGTCGGGTACTTGGCGACGAGGTCCGGCCGCGTGCCGTACAGCGGCTCGCGGTGCAGCGGCACCGGGTCGGGGAAGTTCCAGACCACCGCGCGTGCCTTGGCATTGCCGAAGGGATGGACGCCGTGCACCTTCAGGCAGACGCGCTGGATGCCGCCGGACAGGTCGGTCTTCCAGTTCTTGCCTTCGGCCGCCTTCTTCTCGGCCTCGGTCAGGTCGTCCCACCAGCCCAGCTTCTTCAGCAGCACATGGTCGAACTCCGGATACCCGGTGGTGATGTCCGATCCCACCGAATGCACGCCGTCCTCCGCCAGCAGGTTGACGCCCTCGCGCTCCACCCCGAAGTTGGCGCGGAAACAGCCGCCGCCGTCCATCACGTGCCTGGTCGTGTCGTACAGGTTCGGCGAGCCGGGATGCTTCAGTTCGGCGGTGCCGAAGCAGGGCCAGGGCAGGCCGAAGTAGTCGCCGGTGAGGTCGTAGCCGGTGGCGGCATCCTTGCCGCCCTTGCACTTGAGGGTCTTGACGTCGAACATGTGCATGTTGCGCATGTGCGCCTTCAGCCGTTCCGGCGACTGGCCGGTGTAGCCGATGGTCCAGGTGCCGCGGTTGATCTCGCGCAGCATGTCTTCCGGCTCGGGTTCCATCATGCCGCCCTTGCCGGGCACCAGCTTGATCTTGGCGACCAGCTCCTTGCCGAAGCCGAGCTTTTCCGCCAGTTGGTACATGATCATGTGGTCGGTGCGCGACTCGAACAGCGGCTCGATCACCTTCTCCCGCCACTGCAGGGAACGGTTGGACGCGGTGACCGATCCCGAGGTCTCGAACTGCGTCGCCGCCGGCAGCAGGTACACCGCGCGCTTCGGGTTGAGTTCCTGGCCGTCGACCTTCATTGCCGCCATGGCCGCCGTGGCGGAAGGGTAGGGGTCGATCACCACCAGCAGGTCGAGCTTGTCCAGCGCCTTCTTCATCTCGAGCCCGCGCGTCTGCGAGTTCGGGGCGTGCCCCCAGAACACCACTCCCCGCACATTGCTGTCCTGGTCGATCAGCTCGTTCTTCTCCAGCACGGCGTCGATCCAGCGCGACACCGTGGTGCCGGACTTTTCCATCATCGCCTGCGACGCGTACTGCTTCTTGATCCACTCGTAGTCGACGCCCCAGGCCGCCGCCCAGTGCTTCCACGAGCCGGTCGCCAGGCCGTAATAGCCGGGAAGCGAGTCGGGATTGGGGCCGACGTCGGTCGCGCCCTGCACGTTGTCGTGGCCGCGGAAGATGTTCGCGCCGCCCCCGGCGACGCCGATGTTGCCGAGCGCAAGCTGCACGATGCAGGAGGCGCGCACCATCGCGTTGCCGATCGAGTGCTGGGTCTGGCCCATGCACCATACCAGCGACGAGGGGCGGTTCTTGGCCATCGTCTCCGCCGCCTTGTAGACCTCGGCTTCCGGCACGCCGCAGGCTTCCTCCACCACCTCCGGCGTCCACTTCATCACTTCTTCCCGCACCTTGTCCATGCCGTAGACGCGGTCGTTGATGTACTGCTTGTCTTCCCAGCCGTTCTTGAAGATGTGGTACAGCATCCCGTACAGGTAGGGGATGTCGGTGCCGGAACGGATGCGCACGTACTGGTCGGACTTGGCGGCGGTACGCGTGTAGCGGGGATCGACCACGATCACCTTGGTGCCGTTCTCCTTCGCATGCAGCATGTGCAGCATCGACACCGGATGCGCCTCGGCGGCATTGGACCCGATATACATGATCGCCTTGGCGTTCTGCATATCGTTGTAGCTGTTGGTCATCGCGCCATAGCCCCAGGTGTTCGCGACGCCGGCCACGGTGGTCGAGTGGCAGATGCGGGCCTGGTGGTCGGTGTTGTTGGTGCCGAAGAACGACACGAACTTGCGCAGCAGCGCTGACTGTTCGTTGTTGTGCTTGGACGAGCCGATGAAGAACAGGGAGTCGGGGCCGCTGGCTTTCTTCAGTTCCAGCATCTGCGCGGAGATTTCGTTCAGCGCCTGGTCCCAGCTGATGCGCTGGTACTTGCCGTTGACCAGCTTCATCGGATATTTCAGCCGGTATTCGCCGTGACCGTGCTCACGCAGCGCAGCGCCCTTGGCGCAGTGGGCGCCGAGGTTGATCGGCGAGTCGAACACCGGTTCCTGGCGTACCCATACGCCGTTCTCCACCACGGCGTCGACCGCGCAGCCCACCGAGCAGTGGGTGCAGACGGTGCGCCGGACCTCGATCTTGCCGCCGGCCGGATTGCCGCTCGCGGCCTCGGCTTTCCGGATCAGGTTGAGCTGGGACGCGGCGATGCCGGCGCCGATGCCGATGCCTGAGCGTTTCAGGAAGGTGCGCCGGTCCATGGTGGGCAGCGCGCGCGACAGGCTGTCGGCGAGGCTGGAAACAAAACGGTCGGGCGAGCGCAGCCCTGCCTGCCCTTTGCGGGTTAACAGCATGGTCATCTCCGGAGTCGGTTAGATGGTGGTGGTGCGGTAGTACTTCTTGATGTGCTCGCTCAGGCGGTAGCCGGTGCCCGCCGGTTCCTTCGGCGCGGTGGCCAGCGGTACTTCCGTCTTCGAAGCGATCTTTGCGGCGATGCCGGCTGCGGCGGCTCCGCCCAGGGCGGCGAAGAAGGTGCGCCGCTTGATCTTGGACTGTTCAGGCATGCTTGTCTCCTCGGCAGGGTGCTCCTGCGCTTGGTTTGTCTGGCAACTTCCGTGCGCTACATGCAAATCTGGTTCTTGTGCCGGATGCCGCTTCAGCTTCTTATCTTTTCAAGTTAGCACACTTCCCTCGCGCTTTCCATGACGCCAGCCGGCGGCGGAAAAAGTTTTTGACGCGGCATGAATTTTTTTCACGCCATGTCGAATGCCTGCGCCTCCACCTCGAAAAACCGGCGCGCCAGTTGTGCAACGCGGGAATAGAACACCGCCTGCGGATGGTGGGCGATCGCATCGCACATCTCGCCGGCCCAGGGCTGAAGATGGGTCTGGAAAAACTGCTTCTGCGTCGCGAGGTTGGCGTGTCGGACGTCGTCCGACGCGATCAGGTACCGCATCACCTCGCACAGCGCAGCGATGTGGTCCTCGCTCTCCGGCATGCTCTCGCTGCGGGCCAGGCCGAGCGCCGCAAGGTCATCCCGCAGTGCAGCAAGCGGCTTCTCCATCAGGAAGCCGGACAGGTAGTAGGACGCGTACAGCATGAGCTCGGGCTTGCCGACCCCAATGAACAGGTGCTCGTATTCGTCCCGCACCTTTTGCGCGCCAGCCTCCCGGCAGGCGTCGCCCAGGTCGTTCCAGGCATGCTGCAGCGCGCCATCGCCGGCGGAAGGATAGTCGGCGATCATGCCGAGCAGTTCCTGGCCGGGAGGCGCATAGAACAGCTGCGCCAGCAGGCCGTACAGGTCCGCGCGCGCCGTCTCCTCGCCCTGGTCGGGCGCTTCGAATCTCAACGGCTGGCTCGAGGTGGAAGTCGTCATCGGATCACCGTTTCAGGTCGAGGATGCTGGTTTCGCGACCACCCTGCATCATGTCGATCACGCGGCAGTCGCCGCACATCTTGATGCGGTCCAGGTTGCCGGCGAATGCGCCGTGGCCCGCCAGCCGGGTCAGCATGTTCTCCACCATCTGCAGCGTGCCGAACGGCTTGGCGCAGCGGATGCAGTGGAAGGGCTGAGCCTCGTTGAGCACCACCCGCTGCTTCGCCCGCTCGTCCAGCAGCAGGCGGGGCGCCAGGCTGATGGCGTTCTCCGGGCAGGTCTTTTCGCACAGTCCGCACTGCACGCAGTTCTGCTCGATGAAGCGCAGCTGCGGCAGGTTGGGGTTGTCGATCAGCGCCGATTCGGGACAGGCGCCGACGCAGGACATGCAGAGGGTACAGGCCGACGTATTGACGCGGATGGCCCCGAAGGGCGCACCGGCGGGCAGCGGAATTTCGGTCGCCGGCGCCGGCGCATGCTTGAGCAGGTGATCGAAGACGAATTCCAGTGTGTTGCGCTTGTCGGCGGCGATATTCCAGGTCGCCGCCAGCGCCGGCACCGTCGCGGGCTGCGGCCGCTGCAATTCGCGGTCCAGCGCCAGCGGGTCCGACGCGCGCAGCAGCACCACGTGCCGGCCTTGGTAGCCGAGCGCGTTCAGGATGACCTGCGCGATCTCCGCCTGCTGTTCCAGCGCCTCCAAGTACTGCGGCGCTTCCTCGCCGGTAGCCAGCAGCATGACGTTGGTCGCACCGTAGGCAATCGCGCTGAGCCAGACATCGATGCCGGTGGAGGCGACATGGTGCAGGTCGACCGGCATCACGCGCGCGGGCAGGCCGTGCGCGGCCTTGCTGCCGGCCAGCCGGCCGAGCTGTTCGACCAGGAGCGCCCCCTGCTGCTGGCTGTGCAGCAGCAGCGCGGGCTGTCGTCCCCCGGCCCGCGCATACGTGGCGAGCATGGTCTTCAGGCGCAGCCCGATGTCGGCGGGGCGCGGATAGGCATAGGTCAGCGCGCCGGAGGGGCATACCGTGGTGCAGGCGCCGCAACCTGCACAGAGGTTGGGATTGACCTTGATGCGGTCGCCGTCATGGTCGATCGCTGCGGTCGAGCAGATGTCGATGCAGGCATTGCAGCCGGTCTTGCGATTGCGGCCGTGGGCACAGAGTTTTTCCTTGTAGACAAAGAACTTCGGCTTGGTGAACTCGCCTGTCATCTGCGACAGCTGCAGCGCGTGCTCCGCTTGCCGGAGCACGTCGGCGCCGGGCGCAAAGTAACCTTGCGGCGGCTGGTGCAGGCTGATCAGCGGCTGGTCGGACAGGTCGAACACCAGGTCGAACGCGGCCTCGCGCTGCTGCGCCTCGCGGTTGAAATCGATGGCGCCGATCGCGCTGCAGGCCTTCATGCAGTCGCGGTGCGCAGTGCAGGCGTCGAGGTTGATCTGGTAGCTGAGGTCGATCGCGCCCTCCGGGCATGCCGCGATGCAGGCGTTGCAGCGGGTGCAGAGTTCGAGGTCGATCGGATTGGCCTGCTGCCATTGCACCTTGAACGCGCCGAGCCAGCCGGAGACGCGGACACGGTCGCCGGAGAAGGTCGGAAAGCGCCGTTCCAGCAGCGGCTCGCCGCCGTGCCCGGACGTCAGCAGCATGCTGACGTCGAGCTCGCCGCCGAGCCGCTTCGCCCACGGCAGCACGCGCTCGGACGGGCCGATCAGCAGCACATTGCCGCCGGAGACATAGTTCACTTCCGGCACCGGATCCGGGTCGGGCAGGGCGGCGGCGGCCAGCAGCGCCGCCATCTTCGGCACGGCCTGGCCGGCCTGCCTGCCCCAGCCGCCGGTCTCGCGGATGTTGACGAAGCGGAGGGGCGCGCCGGCCTGCCGTTGCTCCGCCAGTTCGGCGAACAGCGCCCGTTCCTGGGTGCAGGCGACCACTGCGGGCTGTCCGCTTTCGAGCGTCTCCAGGTAGCTGCCGACCTCTCGCCGGCACAACTGGGTCGCGGGCTGCAGCGCCTCGGTGCCGAGGGCCTGGCCGAGCGTGGCGCCGGCGGCCGCATCGAGCGGCATGGTGCGATTGCAGCTGCAAACTTTAAATTGGGTTGGCATCGTCCTGCTGTCCTTCCGTCTTCGACTGTGCGGATGGTTGACCCTGTTCCGCTTGTTTCACCTGTTCCGCCTGTTCGCCGCCTTCGTCCGCACCGGCGGCCTGCAGGTCCGGCTTCCGGGCCTGCTCCGGCAGCTGCGCCTGTTCCGGAGGCTTCCGGTCATCGGGCGCGCCGAGCGCGTCAATCAGCCGCATCGCCGGATGCTGCAGGTGCGCCAGCGGATCGAGCAGCGCCTTCGCATGGTTGAGCGCCGACAGCACATGGGCGGGAATCGGGGTGAATGTGTTGTAGTCCTCGATGTAGACGTCGAGCCCGTCCATCACGTTGAACTGCGGATCGGCAAACAGCTTCTTCATTGCAGCGCGCCGCACGTCCTCGTCGACGCCGCGGGCAACGAAACGCGTGAAGTCGGAATCGACGCTGAGTTGCCCGACCTCGTCCATCGTCGGCGGCGCCGGCGGGGCCGCGCCCGACGAACTGGCCGGCCCCTGCGTCGCCTCGCGTTGTTCGGCACTGCGCTGGTCGTCAATGCGCTTTTCCGCATTGCGCTTTTCCCAGCGTGCGAAGAAGCTTTCAGCTTCCATCCTGCTCTCCTTCCGCGCGCGCCATCTGGTCCACGCCGGCGCCTCCCTCGAAGGACGGCTTGCGGCGCTTGCGCTTCGGTTCGGGCCGGTAGTATTCCTGCACGAAGGCATTGAGGCGTTCGATGATGGCCGGCGACGCCGGCAGCGTATCCACCTGTTCGCCGCCGTCCATCAGCCGCGCCGCCTGGTTGTAGGACAGGGTGACCTGTTTCGGGACCGCGACTTCCGCGCCGTCGACGCCTTCCAGCCGCCACATCACGAACCAGCAGGGCTGCGGCGCGTCGGCATTGAGGAAATAGCCTTCCGCCTCGTCGCGGTAGAGCTTGACGTCGAAGCCGCCGAACAGCCAGCGGGTGTCGGCCTCGTCATTGCGCAGGCAGCGGCGGTCCACGCCTGCAAGCAGCGGATCGGCCGTGACTTCGACCGGCTTCCATTGATACGGCTGCCAGCGGCTGGCGAGCGGGGTACGCTGCATGACCACGGCAATCGCGAGGGATTCTGTCTCCATCTTTTCTGTGGCTACCTGTGCTGACCCGGTGGCTGATGTTTCTGTAATAGTGCGCCAAAATCCGGAACGCTGCACAGGTTTCCGTTTCCGCCGGCCCAACCACAGCCTGACAGGGGTTTGCTATCCCCGCCGTGTCATTCGACAAGCAAAGCGGCAAGGACATACAATCTCCTGCGCCGCGGCCGGCGGTCGTGGCCGCGCGACCTGCCGGAGCCTTGCTTCCTGCCAACGCGCGCCGGCGCACCGGGCAACCGACGCGACCATCTCTATCTGCAGCCATCGGACTATGACGATCGATCCTACACACATTACCGGCCTGGTCCTTGCCGGCGGACGCGGAACCCGGATGGGCAGCGTCGACAAGGGACTGCAGACGTTCCGCGGCGGCCCGATGGTGCTGCAAGTGATCATGCGGCTGGCGCCGCAGGTCGGTACCATCATCATCAACGCCAACCAGAACCTCGGCCCCTACGAAGGCTTCGGCTATCCGGTCTGGCCGGACCAGCTCGGCGGCTTCGAAGGACCGCTCGCCGGACTGCAGACCGGGCTCGCGCGCTGCGATACCGGCTACCTGGTCACCGTGCCCTGCGACTCGCCATTCCTGCCCGCCGACCTGGTCGAGCGCCTGGCCGACGCCCTGGACGATGCCGACGCCGAACTTGCGGTCGCGGTCACCGAGGAAGAGGGGCGCCGACAACCGCAGCCGGTGTTCTGCCTGATGCAGGCGGGCGTGCTGCCCAGCCTGAACGCCTTCCTGCAGGACGGCGGCAGGAAGATCGACAAGTGGTACCGCTCGCTGCGCTTTGTCGAGGTGCCGTTTCCCGATCCGGATGCCTTCCGCAATATCAACACCGTCGACGAGCTGCGCCGGTTCGAGCAATCCTGACCTTCCTACGCCATGTCCATTCCCCGCCTCTCCGACGTCATCAGCTGCCTGTCCGACTACGATCCGGATGCCGTGCCGGTGGCGCAGGCGCAGCAGATCATCCGCGACTTCGTCACGCCCATCCATGCGGTGGAGAAGCTGGCGCTGCGCAGCGCCCTGGACCGGGTGCTGGCCGAGGACATCGTGTCGCCGATCGACGTGCCCCAGCACGACAATTCGGCGATGGACGGCTACGCGTTCGCCGGTGCGGCCCTTGAAGCCGGGGCGTCGCTGACGCTGAAGGTGGTGGCCACCGCCTATGCCGGCAACGGCTACGACGGCGCGGTGGGCAGCGGCGAGTGCGTGCGCATCATGACCGGCGCGCCGATGCCGCGCGGCTGCGACACCGTGGTGCCGCAGGAATTCACGCGCGAGGCGACCGCGACCGCCGTCACGATTCCCGCCGGCGCGGTGAAGACCGGCGACAACCGCCGGTTCCGGGGAGAGGACCTGGAAGCCGGCAAGCCGGCGCTGGCAAGGGGCAGGGTAATCCGTCCCGCCGACCTCGGACTGCTTGCCTCGCTCGGCATTGCCGAAGTGCCGGTGCAGCGCCGCCTGCGCGTGGCGTTCTTTTCCACCGGCGACGAACTGCGCTCGATCGGCGAGCCGCTCGATGCGGGCAGCGTCTACGACAGCAACCGCTACACCTTGCACGGCATGCTCACCCGCCTCGGTTGCGAGCTGATCGACATGGGGGTGGTGAAGGATGAGCCGGCGTTGCTGGAGGCTGCCTTCCGCAGCGCCTGCGAGAATGCGGACGCCGTGATCACCACCGGCGGCGTGTCGGTCGGCGAGGCGGACTACACCCGGCAGATGATGGCGACGCTCGGCGAAGTCAGCTTCTGGAAGATCGGCATGCGTCCCGGCAGGCCAATGGCCTTCGGCCGCATCGCCTCGAACGGACGCAGCGCCTATCTGTTCGGCCTGCCGGGGAATCCGGTGGCGGTGATGGTGACCTTTTACTTCTTCGCGCGCAATGCGCTGCTGCGGATGATGGGCGCACAGGAGACGCCGCTACCCGTGCTGCGCGCCGAATCGCAATCCGCGATCCGCAAGAAGCCGGGCCGCACCGAGTACCAGCGCGGCATCCTCTCGGTCGGCGACGACGGCATACGCCGGGTGCGAACCACCGGCGCGCAGGGATCCGGCATCCTGCGCTCGATGGTCGAGGCCAACTGCATGGTGGTGCTGGGCGACAGCCAGGGGACGGTGCAGCCGGGCGAGATGGTGGACGTGGTGGTGTTCGAGGGGCTGGTGTGAAGGCGGGCGGCGCACCGGTTGTGCCCGCCGCTGGCCGGCGCCGTCAAGGGCATGCCTACCTGCACTGCTGCGTGTAGGTTTCCTTCATCATCGAGATCACCTGCGGGCGGGTTGCGTTCCAGGACTTGACCGGCATGTTGCCGGCCTCGCACTTCAGTTTCGCTTCCGACGGCTGCGCTTCCGGATGCAGCTTCATCAGGCCGGAGAGCGCCTTGCAGTACTGGCCGGCGTCCTTCTTGCGCAGCGCTTCGTCGCGCTGGGCGCGCAGTTCCTGGAACTCGGCGCAATCCTCCGCGCGGGCCGGGGCGGCGGCCGTGAACGCGGATGCTGTCGCCGCCAGTATCGTCAGCAGCAGGGTTTTTCTCATCCTGCGCCTCTCCTGAAAAAAACCGCATTGTACTTGCCCGGCCTGGCTCAGTGCCTGAACCCCTGCTGCGCGTCCGCCACCGCCTGGGCCCGCGTGAGAGCGAACGTACTGGTGCCCAGCCAGCGCCACAGGTTCTGTGCATCCCGCTCAGGACCCTCGATGCGCAGCATGCGCGTGCGGCAGGCTTCGCGCGGTGCCAGGTCGCCGCGCCAGACCTCGGTCAGCGTGCGCACGCTGGCATGCACCAGCAGCGTCAGTTCGCGGCCGGGATCGTCGCGGCACAGGTCGGCGACACCATCCTCGACCACCAGCCACCAGTAACGCTCGCCGGCGCGGGCGTCGGGGAGATGGAAGTGGACGACCACCGGGTGCGGCGGAAATTCCGTCACGCGCACCGAGCGCCGGACATCCCACATCAGCAGCGCCGCGTCCAGTTCATCGTCCCGCAGGTCGCTGCCGACCCAGCGCGCGCCCCAGTGCCCCAGGGCCATGATGATGGGGCGCAGTTCTTCGCCGGCTTCCGTCAGGCTGTATTCCCAGACCTTGCCGCTGGCGTGGCGACGCACGATGCCCACGCCTTCCAGTTGCCGCAGCCGCTCCGCGAGCAGGCTGGTCGACATGCGCGGCACGCCGCGCCGGAGGTCGTTGAAGCGCTTGCTGCCGCAAAGCAGCTCCCTCACCACCAGCGGCGTCCACCTGCCGCCGAGCACTTCGGCGGCGCGCGCCACCGTGCAGAACTGACCGTAGCTCTCTTCCATGGCTGCCTCCACGCGGACGACAAACGCTTCAGATTCTGGACTGGACACCAGGGGTGGTCAAGCGCAGCCTGTGCCCTCGCATCGCTGTTTTCCCCGTCGCGGCATCACAGTCTTGCCGCGCGGCTTTTCCCACCCGTGACTGAATTGGAGAATGCAATGAGTGCAACAACCGAGATAGACCGGACCACGGAAATGACGCCGGAAATGCAGGCGCTGAAGACCAAGCTGAAGGCTACCTGGATGTCGGGCGACTACGGCCATTTCGCCACCTACCTCGCGCCCGGCGCGCTGGATTTTCTTGCGGGACTGTCGATTCCCCCCGGCACCCGGATGCTGGATGTCGCCTGTGGCGCGGGACAGATCGCGATCCCGGCGGCGAAGGCGGGCGTGCAGGTGACAGGGGTCGACATCGCCGCCAACCTGATCGAGCAGGCGCGCGCGCGGGCGGCGGCAGAAGGCATAAACGCGCAGTTTGACGAAGGCGACGCCGAGGCGCTGCCGTATCCGGACGGCGCGTTCGATGTCGTGGTCAGCCTGATCGGCGCGATGTTCGCGCCCCGCCCCGAGCTGGTGGCCGCCGAGCTGATCCGCGTCTGCCGTCCCGGGGGCCGGATCGTGATGGCGAACTGGACGCCCGAAGGCCATGTCGGCCAGATGTTCAAGATCATCGGCAAGCATGTGCCGCCGCCGGCGCTGATGCCGTCGCCGCTGAAATGGGGCGACGAGGCGACCGTGCGCGAGCGCCTGTCCAACGGCACCACCGGCCTGACGGTCACCCGCCGCACCTATCCGATGACCTATCCGTTCCCGCCGAAAGCCGTCGCGGACTTCTTCTGCACCTACTACGGTCCCACGGTGCGCGCCAAGGCCGCGCTCGATCCCGCGGGGCAGGATGCCTTGTTGGGCGACCTGGCGCAGCTCTGGCAGGCCAACAACCGGGCACAGGACGACACCACCCATGTCGAGGCCGAGTACATCGAGGTGAGTGCGACGCGCGCCGGCTGAACGTCCGTCGATGCGTGCCGCTCCGCCCGCTGTGCGGCCCCGTTTCTGGCATAAAATGTTTCGCCGGCGACAGTCCATGTTGGACGTCGCTACGCGCATTTTCGCCGGGGCGACAGGATGGACGACAGGCAGCACAGCGGGACCGCCGAGCAGCACTTCTATTCTTCGGGCAGCAGCCGTGTCGGGACCGCCCGCCGCTGGAACTGGATCTGCTGCGCGGGCATCCTCGTCACCATCGCGCTGGCGATGCGCCAGTCGCCGGACCGGCTCCTCACGATCGCGGCGCTGGTCCTGTTCGGCGCCGGGCTCTTCGAGCTGCTGCTCCGGCGGCAGCTCAAGCCCGGCCGCCCGCTGGTCACGCTGAGCGCGGAAGGCCTGGCGTCACCGCGACTGACCGGCAAATCCAGGCGCTACCGCTGGGACGAAATCGACAGCATCGGTTTCGAGCAGGTCCAGGGGGTCCCCCATCTGCAATTGCGCCTGTCCCCCGCCAGCGGCAGGCGCGACCGGCGCGGCTTCTGGACCGGCGTCAATCCGGCGCGTCCGGCCATCAACCTCGCGCCGTTCTCCAGGGAAGACCAGGACCGGCTGTTCGAGGCAGTGACCCTGCGCCTGCAGTTCTTCGGCGGCGGGCTGCAGCCGGTTGCCAACCCGCTCGCCGAGGAACGGGCATTCCAGGCGCGGCTGAAAGCCCTCGCACCCACCCTCTGGGTCACCTATGCCCTCGTGGCGACCAATGTGCTGGTCTGGGCCATCACCCTCAATCTCGGCGCCGACGTGATGCATGCCGCCGCTTCCCAGGCGCTGGACTGGGGCGGCAATGCCGCCTCCGAGGTGCAGCGCGGCGAATGGTGGCGGCTGCTGACGGCGACCTTCCTGCATAGCGGCGTGCTGCACCTGCTGATGAACATGGCCGGCCTGATCGGCGCCGGCGTCACCGTGGAACGGATCTACGGCCACCGGCTGTTCGCGCTGATCTACCTCGGCGCCGGTCTGACCGGCAGCGCGCTGAGCCTGCATTTCTCCGCCCAGCAGTCGGTATCGGTCGGCGCTTCCGGCGCGGTCTTCGGCGTGGCCGGTGCGCTGCTGGTGGCCGTCCTGCAGCATCGCGACAAGCTGCCCAAGATGTTCGGCAAGCAGACGCTGACCAGCATCGGTTTCTTCGTCGTCTATTCGCTGGTGCAGGGCCTCGGCAGGCAGGGGATCGACAACGCCGCGCACGTGGGCGGCCTGATCGGCGGCTGCCTGCTTGCCTGTGTCCTGCCGGAGCGATTCGATGCCGCGCATTTCCACCGGCAGTTCCGGACCAGGGCCGCCGCCGCCGTCGCCCTCGTCGCGGCGCTCACCGTCGGCGTTGCTGCCACCGCGCCGGCTGCGGCGGTCGACCAGCGCCGGGCGTTCGACGGCATTGCCCAGTTCGAGTCGGGCATGGCGCGCCTGAAGGGGGCATTCAAGGTCCTGCAGGAGGATGAGCAGGCGGTGAAGAACGGCGCAATGCCGGAAAGCGAAATGGATGAAAGAACCCGTCGCGTGCACGCACCGGTATTCCGGAAGCTGCACGCGGACCTTGCGGCCATCTACATGCGTCCGGGCGACCCGCGGGAGCCGCTGGTGCAGGACCTCGCCAGGACGGCCGAGCTCCTGGCCGAAATGCTGGCGATGGATTCGGTTGTCGATGCGGATGGCAAATTCCACCCGGTCGATCCGCAGCGGGCAAGCGCGATCGAGGACGAGATGCAGCAGTTGAACGAGCGGATGCAGAAACGGGCGGCGGCGGCAAAGGCCGGGCAAAAAAGCTAGCCAGGCCGCCGGTGCCGCCCGCGGGAAGATGCAGACAGGGCGGTGCGGAATGCCCGCAGGTACTGCCCCGCGTGCCCCGCGCCGCCACGTCGTCCTAGTGCTTGGTGTTGTGCGCCTGTATGTGCTCCAGCAACTGCTGCGCGCCGAAATGCGTGTAGTCCTTGTTGATTTCCAACTTCACCGCCGATTCCACCTCCGCATCGAGCAGCTTGCGTACCGCGCCCAGGAACTGCGGCGATATCACCAGCGACAGCTGGTCGAAGCGCCCGTCGCGCCGCGCCTTGAGCAGGTACTCGGCAAGGTCACGCGCAAACAGCTCCGCCTGCTGCTTGTCCGGCGTCACCGGCGGCTCGTACTGCTTGTTGGGCACCGCGCCACCCGTGTTGTGCATGCTCTTTGTGCCGGAAGTCGGACCGATCTTGTCCGTCTCGTTCTCCATGTCCTGGGTACGCAGGCGCGCCCCCTCGTTGACCATGTCGTCGATTTCCTGCAAGGCCGCGTTCGCCGTGTCCTGCGAGAAGATTCGTGCCCGACTTGCGTTCGCTGAAACAATCCAGTTTGCACCCATAACGTGTCCTCTTAATACTCAGGAAAGAAAGTTTCGATGGTCGAAGCGGCGGAATTGTTCCGTGTGCCGGATGCTGCGCGGTGCCCAGGCGATCCGGTGCTTCACGAGCAATGCTTTCCAGCCATGGACCGGCTTGCGCCGATGCGGCTTTTCAGTCGGCGCTACACTTACCCTTTCCCGACAAGAAGGAGAGGCGCATGACGCCGCAAGCACTGCTGGAACACCTGGACCATGGCCGCCTTTGGCCGCATGCCCCCGGGGAGGTCGGCGGCCCGGCGCTACCCGCCGCCTACCAGCAGGCGCTGGCGGTGCGCCGCCTGCGCATCGCGCGCGGCGAGCGGCCGGCCGGCTTCAAGATCGGTTTCACCAATCGCACCATCTGGTCCCGTTACCAGGTCTTCGGGCCGATCTGGGGGACCGTGTGGAACACGACGCTGCGCACCTGCGAGGGGCAGGGCGTGATCGACCTGGCCACTACCTGCCAGCCGAGGATCGAGCCGGAGGTCGTGTTCGGCATGCGGACACGGCCCGAAACCGACGCCGGCATGGATGCGCTGTTCGATGCGATCGACTGGACCGCGCCCGGCTTCGAGGTGGTGCAGTCGCACCTGCCGGAGTGGCGCTTCACCGCGCCGGACACCGTCGCCGACAGCGGCCTGCATGCGTCGCTGCTGGTCGGCACGAAGATCCCGGTCAGGCATGTTGCAGGGAGTGCGGCAGCACTCGACCGTTTCCTTGCCGCCGCCACCGTCGGGCTGTACGAGGGCGGGCGGCTGGTGGAAGAGGGCCGCGGCGGGAACGTGCTCGACAGCCCCCTGCGTGCCCTGCAGCACTTCCTTGCCGAGCTGCGCGCCTGTCCCGGCGCGCCGGACCTGGAAGCCGGCGATGTCGTCACGACCGGCACCTGGACCGATGCCTGGCCGTTGCGCAGCGGCCAGGAATGGCAGGCGCGATTCACGCCGCCGCTCGGCATGCTGTCGGCCCGCATCGCCTAGCGGGCGCGCGCCGCTATCCGCGCAATGCAGCCGGCGTCACGCCGAACGCGCGCTTCACCAGCTTGCGCAGCGCGGTGCCGTCCTGGTAGCCCACCTCCGCCGCAATCGCCTCGATCGACAGCGTCGTGCTCTCGATCAGGTGCGATGCGCGCAGCAGGCGCCGCCGCTGGATGAACTTCACCGGCGACACCCCGGTCGCGGCGTCGATACGGCGGGCCAGGGTCTTCGGCGATACGGCCAGCGCGGATGCCAGCGCGGTGACGCTGATCGCCTCCGAGAGATGCGCGTCGATCCAGCGCTCGGCGGCGATGACGGTCGGATCGACCTGCTGCGCGCGGGCCTGCATCATGTAACGCGCCTGCGAGGGCCGCTGGTCGATCAGCAGGTAGCGCGAGCAGAGGTGGGCAACCGACTCGCCCATGGATTCCGCAACGATGGCCAGCGCCAGGTCAAGTTGCGCGAAGGCCGAGCCCGCCGAAAGGAAGCGGCCGTCGCGCACCAGCATCCTGGTCTCGTCCAGTCGCACCGCCGGATGCCGGGCGCGAAACAGTCCGGCCAGCCACCAGGTCATGGTCGCCTGGCGACCGTCGAGCAGGCCGGAACGCGCAAGCAGGAACACTGCCGAGCAGGACGCGCCGATGCGGGTCGCCTCCGGCGCGCGCCGCAGCAGGTCCATCGCCGCGAGCGCATCCTTCTGCGCAAGCCGCGTGTCGATCGCCGCGTCCGACACCAGCCCCAGGCCCGGAACGATGATCCAGTCGGGTCGCAAGGCGCCGCCCGTCCGCGCCGCAGCCGACGCACTGTTCATGGCCTTCGCCGGCGCCATCGCCGTCACGACCTCCGGGAAGCGCAGGTCCGTCGTCATCCGCATGCCGCCACCCGTCGTCACCGTCTTCCGGTGGCCGGCCACCAGGACGCGCAGCTTGCCGCCCTTGCCGCTGTTCTGCTGGAACGCCTGCCCGCTGCGCAGCGTATCGAGGGTGATGGCAAGGCTGGAATCCATCACACCGTCCAGCACCAGTACCAGGATCGTCTTCATCTGTCCATTTTGACATGAAAAATGTCAGAAAAGGATATCTCCCGTGCCTCGGTCCGGGGGCAGACTGGCGGGGTCGTACAAGGGTTCCGGCTTCCGATTTCCAACGAAACAGCCACCGACACAGCCCGCGCAGGTCCGGGCAGGATGTGTGCCGTCAAGGAGAAGACATGCAACAGACTTACCAGGGTTCCTGCCATTGCGGCCGGGTGCGATTCGAACTCCGGGCCAGGCTCGGACACGTCACCGAGTGCAGCTGTTCGCTTTGCCGGCGCCGCGCGGCGTTATGGCATGGCGCGGCAGATGGGGATCTCCGCCTGCTGTCGGGCGAGAGCGAGCTGACGCTGTACCAGTACCTTACCCACACGGCCAGGCATTATTTCTGCCGTCACTGCGGCATTCATCCGTTCGCCCGGCCGCGCCTCGATCCGGGGATGTGGGTCGTGAACCTGCGCTGCATCGACGGCATCGATGCTGCCGCCCTCACCGTGCATCAATTCGACGGCGAGCACTGGGAAGAGGCGGCGCAGGCCTTCCTCGCCGCACGACGGGCGGTGTCGGCACGGCAGGAGGCGGGCACGACCCCGGCTGATACGGCCGGCTAGGCCTCGCAGACGCGCGTTCAGCCCTTCTTCAGTTCCTTCATGAACTCCGCGAAGTGCGGCCGGAAGGAAGCGAACAGCGGGTGATCGCGGTTCTCCAGCATCACCTCGCTGAACAGCTTCAGTCCCACGCCCAGCGCGGTGGCAGCCTCGGGCGTGAAGTCGGTGCGCTGGCGCATGCGCTCCACGATCGCAAAGATGTCGTCATGGTTGCCGACTTCAAACTGCAGCGGCGGACGGTCGGCGGGATTGCCGTCAGGATCGGCAAGATGGTGCAGGGTTACCTGGTAGCGATGTTGTTTCATGGGATGGGTTGCGGGTATCGGAGGAAGCATTTCATTGTGCATGAAAGCCTTCGTTGCTGCCGGCGCCCTCAGGCTTGCCGGAACTGGGCAATCGTGTCGAGCACATTGCGCGTCGCCTGGTCGAGCGTGGACGCGCTGCGGTGAGCGACGCCGACATGGCGGAGCAGGGCAGGCGCCAGCGGTACGACCCGGATCCCCTGCATCTTGCTCAGCTCGACTTTCACCGCATGCTCCAGCGGCAGCACCGCGGCGCCGTAGCCCGCCGCCACCAGGCTCTTCATGGCCTCGGTGTAGTTCAGCTCGATCCGGGCGCGCGGGCTGCAGCCGGCGGCCGCGAACCATTCCATCGTCAGCCGGTACATCTGCGTGCTGGCGTCATTGAAGATCAGCGGCTTCGCCGCCAGCCACTCGGCCGACACCTTTTTCGGCGCCTTCCACTGCGCGGGAAGATACGCGACCATCGGGTCGCTGCGCCAGTGACTGACCACAATGCCGCGCGGCTTCGCCATCGGCGTCGCCACCAGCCCGATATCCAGCGTCCCCTGCTCGAGCCGCGCCATCGTCTCCGACGATCCGAGGATGCTCACCTCCACGTCGATCTCCGGAAACGCGCGCTCCATCTCCTTCAGCACCCGCGGCAGCAGGTTGACCACCACCCCGGTCGACGTCCCCAGCCGCACCCGCCCGACCCGTCCTTCGACATGCCGCTTCACCGCATCCAGCGTATCGTCCGCGTCCCGCAGCAGCCGCCGCGCCCGCTCGATCAGCACCGCCCCGATCGCCGTCGGCAGCACCCTGCGTCCACCGCGCACCACCAGCGCCGCACCCAGGCGCGACTCCAGCTCGCTGACGTGCAGGCTCACCGTCGGCTGCGCGAGGTGCAGCGCGCCGGCCGCCGCCGAAAAGGTACCAAGGTCGGCAATCGTCACCAGCGTCCGCAGCTGGTCGAGGTTCAGTTCGCGCATCAGAAAACCTGATAGTAAGGTTCAGAAATCTCAACTTCCATAATACCGCAACGAATCCGAGAATATCTCCAACTTCAAGGGAGGTGACATCATGTGGACGCAGACAGCGGGGTGGTTGGCGAAGGTGTTGGGCAGGACGCAGGCGGGTCTCGCCAGGCAGGAGCGGGAGCTGCGGGGGATGAGTGGACGGGAATTGAATGACTTGGGCATTGGGGCGGGGGAGATTCCGCATGTTTTGAAATACCGTGCGGGTCGCGAGTCGAAGGCCGGGACTGTGGCAGGCAAGTGAACGCATCCGAGGCGCCGCCCCTCATCCGTTCCGATGGGGGTAACGCGAATTCGACGGTTCGCTGGGCGAAGCAAATGCGCTTGTCGTGCCGGCGTGGGATCTGCAAGCGGCCATCAAGCGCGTAGGGCAGCGCCGCCGCCCGCAGGACGCTTTCAGCAATTTTCCAGTCCCACGGCAGTCGGGCAGTCCCGTTTTCCGACGCCGGGCCGGTACGGCGGAAAAATGCGCGCAAGACCGATCACATTCCGGCGCAAGGCCTTGGGACGGAACTATGGCCCGCTCAGCCGCACTCAATATGGCCTGCTCCGAAGAGCCTGTCATCCTTCTTTCGCAATCCAACGCCAGCCCAAGATGCTTCCGACCCCGATATCAACGACGCCATTTCCGCAATCGCACGTTGCAGCGAATCAGAGCAGCCGTCCATTCGACGCTGTCAAAGACCCAACCTGTACGTACGCAAGGGCAAGCTCCGGCGGGAGACTGCTGCCATTTGAAGTGACCTACTATCTGCCGGTAGCCGAAAGCCCGGATTGCGTCGCATTGAGGAATGCCTGCGCCGGAACCGGTCTTGAGATCAGCAACCGACCTCACATGCAACGTCGCTTGCAGTCCGTCCTGTTTCCGGAAGCATGGATCGTTTCTCCCGGAGAGAACGTCGCTGACAGCGCGCATTACCAACGGAGCCACAAAGCCATCACGGATACGTTTACGGATGAAGAATGCCGTGCCATTACAAAATGGACGGACGTCGAGAACGCTTATACGGCCGACTTGAATACCGCCCTGTCGCACTATACCGCGACAGGGCAGAAGACGTGGATTCAAGATCCTGACAATATGGAGCTTGGCCTCGATGTTCTGGTCGAAGAGAGGATGCTAACCGGAGTGCTGGCCAAACTGCCTCAATGTCGCAGCAGGACGTTACGTATCGCGCACGTGACCGATCCCCAATTCACGGACGTCTATCCCGGGAAGATTTATCCGGGGCAGCTTGCATCCAACTATCCGAGATTCATGTCGACGTCGGGACATCGCATTCAAAATGACGACGTCCTCGATGCATTCGACGGAAGCAAAGACGAAAACGCAGTCGTGTACGAGTTCATCGCCACGTCAGGTAAGCCGCTCGGGGAAGAATTGAACGAAGCGGACGCCGAAGAAAAAGAATTCCTGTTCCATCCTTCGTGCGTATTCATGCTTGCGGCGACAGCAAAGGCAGTACCTGCACAAGACGGAGCGTCTACGCGGGTTGCAGCGATCTACGTTGAAGTCGCGGGACACGATGCACGGCAGGTCCGCAATTTATATACGGGAGAATTCCCACCTCGTCGCTAACTGGCGGCGCAGCAGGCACGGGCGACACGACGTTGACAGAACCGCACTCTGCGCGATGACCTGCACGGGATTCCATGGCCAGCGCGGTGTGGGCAGATGCGTTTGGCGCTCGATGCCGCCCGAGAGAACTATGGGCTGCGGCATCCTGAGCGTCGCGTAAGAAGTGTCGCCGGCGCACGAGAGTGGCCGGAACACGCATAGAAATGAAAAGGGGCAGCAGTCTTTACTCTGCTACCCCTTGAATTCGCTGGTGGGTCGTGAGTGGCTCGAACACTCGACCTACGGATTGAGAGTCCTACCCGCTACCTCCTCGCCAGACCAAGCCAGCTCTCAAGACCGGAAGAGAAAATGTCCAATACTTTGGCGAGATGGGCCGGCCGGAAACCCGCAAAAATTCTAAGGCCGCTATCTCTTATTGGACGCCTCGTATTGTGGCCAGCCTCCTTAGCCGCACTGGGCCTTTTCGCAAACGTGATAGATTCTGGCGGATAAATGCAGCCGGAATGGAAGAAAAGCGATGGCTTGGTACGCATATTTGATGGAATTGGGGTTGAGCAAACACGACGTGGTTTTGCTCGAACTTTGCCCAATTGGCGCTGCGGTTGGCAGTTGGGCAAATATCGGTTTGATGCGACTGGATCCGTATCGATTCCCGGGCGCTAAAGACGCGCGGTTCGCAAGACCGAGGACCGCTGTGGTAAGGCTCGGATGGATGGTGAATAGGATTATGCTCGGCGCACTATTGGGTGGCCTCCTTGCACTATATTTCGTCGGTACATTACAGCCAAATGTCACCACAATCGCGAAGCTCACGGCGCTATCTGTCCTGATTGGCTACGCTGCACCTAAAATTTGGTTAGCGCAAGAAAGGGTAGTTACGGAGAATGTCGTCGCTAGGCTGGAAGATGCGCTGAGAAGGGGTGGAAACAATGTGGAAATTGGGGCCGCTATACAACCATCTGCACCTGGTTCGGAGTGACCGTGCCACGCCATCTGCACTTCACATAGATTTATGTGGTGGTCACCGATTCGTGACCGCACAGTATCTGCACCTTTTCGAGCGGAACGCGGGCGCTGGAAGCTTGTCCACGAGGGGCCAATCACGGTCAAGCATTTTGGTGCGAAGGGCGACGGAGTTACCGATGACTACGCGCGGATCGTCCTCGCCCGGAAATATTGAATCGCGAATCAGGCAGAACTTCTGTTTCCGGGCGGACGGAACTGCACGTACGTGATCAGCCAAACATTGGGGCTGGGCTACGCGAATCTATGTGTGAAATGGGAAGGCGGCGCGACGATTAAACGTACCTGCACCGGTATCGCCGTGCGCATGCGGTCGACCTCCGGAACAATCTTCAATGTCAGGCTAGACGATCCTCGGATCGTCGGCAACGAAGGGACTACTCACCTGCTCGACGTCGAGTATGTGAGTCACATTCGGATCGACAACCTGGACGGACGAAACTGGACCGGCGCTATGCTTCGCCTGCGCGGAGTCATCGGGGCAGTCATCATGAATCCGATCTGCTCGCTCAACGAGGAAGCGTTCACGACGACGCCGGCGTACGGCATCCTGGGCGACGAAGTCAGCGCGGGCAACTATCGTGTGAACGTCGAAATCATTGATCCGGTAATTGAAGGCCCGAACTTCGGCGTGTCGTTCGCGAGCGCCCAGAACTGCAAGATCATTGGAGGCACTTTGGAGGGCTGCGGCATCGGTCTGGACATCGGAACGAAATCGCCGCAAGAGAGACCGCGCGCTTGAAGGAACGTGCCCGGAGCAAACAGCTTGAGGAAGCCCGCAATGCAGCTATGAAACGAGAAACAATCCTACGCGTTGATGCTGCTGCCGCTCGCGGCGCTGCTGGCGGCGTGCGCGACGACCTTGCCGAACTCCGCCGGCAACTGCCCGACCTTGCCGCAGGCGCCTGCCGCGATTGAGCCAATGCCCTCGGAGACCTATTCGGCCAGTACGCAGCGCGATATGGAGAACTGGCGGAGAAGGCTGATCGGCACGCCAGCAACGCTCAGACCCTGATCTATGCGTGGCCGCGATGAGCGATCATTGAAGGGTGGAGAATGTTATCGGTCCCCACGCTCCAAGTTTTGGCGCCTCGTCGCCGTGTGATCGCAAGTGCGTGTGCTGTGCGTGGGTTAAGTCATTCACGCATCTTGACGGTCTGTTGGGAATGCATGTCAGGTGGATTGCAAAAGGCCCAGAAATTGCGAATTACAACGCAAAGAAGGCCTTTCGAGAAACGCTTCGTATATCGGCCACCTTTGTGCTCAAACACGAGCTCCGCGCCATCGAATGTTTGCAAGAACTGGTCTTGGTCCATTGGTGCAATCTGGCCAAAGCACTGCAAAACGCTACCCTTCGAAATTGATTCAAAGGCTCTCGCCGGCAGGAATTCGCTTGGACTACCCAATTGCGCTTGACTCGAAGAGTTCACCCTGAAGTTCAGATCAACTCGTGCATTCGTTGCTGGGCAATGCACATAACAGGCAACCGGTGAAATGGTACCCCAACGTACGGAGAAGCTGGGTTGGAAGCCGTGTACAGTCACCGGACTGTCGCGAGCAGATGACATAGCGAGCAGGCCGGAGAAATCCCATGAAACCGATCTCAATGGATTGTGGAGCCACAAGACATACCGAGGTACGAGTCGACCGGGCGGCGGTGTGCGCAGGAAGAAAACCAGGGCGGTTACACCACAGGCGCCGATAGCTGCGCCGACGATCACTAGAAGCGTCGGACTATCTTTGAGCAGTCCCCATTTTTCTTCTGTCCACCCTAGTAGGAGGCCGGCGAAAACGCTCCCTAACAAAAGCTTCGCAGCCAGACTTGCTGCCAGTCCGACGAAGAATCGTTTCACGAATTCCGCCACCGCTGTCCCCGTAAGTATTAGACGCTGTCTAATAACTCGTCTAAAACACACAAACAAAAAAGCGGCCGCTATTTCTAGGGGCCGCATATTCGTTGGTGGGTCGTGAGTGGCTCGAACACTCGACCTACGGATTAAGAGTCCGCTGCTCTACCAACTGAGCTAACGACCCAACGAGCCAAAGATTATAGCAACGTTTTCCTGCGCGCGGAAGCCCTCCATGCGAACTGGAGGACGCCCCGGCTCAAAAAACCCGTCACTACGATCTGCCGGGTGGCATGTCACCCGGCCGACCCCACATCACTTCTTCGTACAGGCCGGCAGGGTCGGCCGTACCGTCGCCAGCGCGGGCAGGTCGTCCGGGCCCGGGGTGTTGATGGTGTAGGTGCAGCCGTAGTTCGGGTCGGCGACGACCGACTGGGTCATCACGTCGTCGCCGGACGGCTTCACGCCGCGCTGCTCCCAGTCGGCCATGGCCTGGAAGGCCGCGACCTGTTCGGCGACCGAGAAGTCGCAGTGGCTGGGGGCGCGGATCGCGCGCTGGACCAGCCACTTGTCGCTGCCGTTGGCCCTGGCGCGCTCGTTGTAGAGCTGCTCCATGCGGAAGGGCACGTACATGTCGCCCAGCGTGTGCAGCGTCACGACCGGCACGTCGAACTGGCCGTTGACGGCGGGGATCCAGCGCAGGCCGTCGCTGCGCTGGCGGTTCGCATCGGGCGTGCCCTTGATGCGGAAGACGTCGCGGTTGAAGGCGGCTTCTTCCGCCGAGATGGCCGGGTCGCTGTCGAGCTGGTAGACGATGCGGGTGGTGTCGAGGTTGTTGCGGTTGAGGATGCCGTTGATGGTGCCGTCGGCGCCGAAGCCGTTCCACAGGATGTCCTGCAGGACCTTGATGCGGAAGCCTTCCTCGAAGATCGGACGCGGTCCGCCGGTGAGGTGCATGACGGCGGCCTTGAGCTTGTCGCCCTGCGGTGTCGTCGTGGCGGGGTAGCTGGTCCACAGGGCGCTGACCAGTGCCGGGCGCAGCTTCTCGAAATCCGGCGTCGGGAATGTCGTTGCCGGCATGCCGGCGAAATGCTGGGCCGCGGTCTGGTAGGCGGCGAAGTAATTGAACAGTTCGGTGTCGCCGAGCACGCCGCAGACCGGGACGGCGCCGCTGTACCGGACCTTGTTGATGGCGGTGCGCAGGGTCTCCTGTTCGACGGCGGCGGCGGCGATGTGCCCGCCCATCGAGCGGCCCATGATGTAGATCTTCTTCGGTTCCGCCAGGGTGCGGCCTTTTTCGGCGGCGATCTTCGTGAAGGCGAGGGCGAGGGCATTCGTGTCCTCGACGCCTGCGCGCACGTCGTAGTAGTTCTTGCTGTAGCTGGAGGCCGCCCAGGCGTAGCCGTTCTCGACCAGGTGGCGGCGCACCTCCGGATTGGTGACGCGCAGGTCCTGGCCGGTGCCGACGTAGCCGTGGGTGTACATGACAAGCATGCCGTTCCAGTTCTTCGGCACTTCGATCCGGTAGCCGGCGCCGCCCAGGACGCCGCTCCAACGGTCGGTCTCGATGCTGCTGCTTGCCAGTGCGGGGAAGGCGAGGCCGGCTTCGGGCATCCTGAAGCTGCGGCTGTCGTGGACGCGCGATTCCTCGGGCACGGGAAGCTGGCGGCTGGCCTGGCCGGCGCATCCGGCGAGGCCGAGGAGGGCGAGCGCAAGGGCGCCCGCGCGCGTGGCGGTGATCTTCATTCGGTGGGTCTCCTGTTGAGGGGTTGCCGGTTTGTCGCCGGTCTGTTCTGCAGTGCAGTTTTGCGTTTTATTTCTGACCGCGCTTGTCACGGTATCAGCAGGCGAGGCGCGGCGTCAACCGTTCACCAGCACCGAACTCTGCCCGGCGTGCGGCCACCCATCTGCATGGAAGACAACGTCGAACAAGCCTTGCAGGATGGCGCGGTCAAGACACCCGGCTTCGCGACGGAACACTTCATGCTCCTGCCGCTGTCGCCACTGGAGTCGCGCATGCTGTTCGAGGTCCTGCTGCAGGACGAGACGCTGCGCGAACAGGTGCCGTGGATCGCGGTCAAGCATCCCGGGCGGGCAATGAGCGGGGCGCGCCTGGTTGAGCAGAAGACGGCATGCGGCCAGTTCAAGGTCTGGAGCATCACGCGACGGGCGCCGTATGTCGACGTCGGCGCGGTGGTTGCCCGCAATACCCCGGACGGCATCGATGTGGAGGTGATGCTCGATCCACGCTTCGATGCCGATGACGCGCTGGACGAGGTGTTCGCCCCGGTGCTGGCGTGGCTGGACTTGCGTTCCGAGCAGCTCTGGCGGGCGGCGCGGCTGCACTGAATGCAGCCCGCCTGGCGCGGCTTCAGTGATTGAGGACCGAGGTGGCCTTCAGTACTTCATCCGCCGTGGTCGCGCCTTCGATGATCTTGAGTGCGCCGGCGATCCGCAGCGGTTTCATGCCGTCCTGGATGCTTTGCGTGCGCAGCGCGTGGATATCGGTCTGTTCCTTGATCAGCTTGGCAAACGGCTGGCTCACGGTCAGCAGCTCGTACAGGCCGGTACGTCCGCGGTACCCGGTCTGCCGGCATTCCGGGCAACCGACCGGCCGGTACACGGTCTGCGGCTTCGGCAGGTCCCTTCCCTCGGTGAGCGCGTGCCAGGTGTCGTCGGACAGGTCGCCGCCGGGCTGCTTGCATTGCGCGCAGAGGGTCCGCACCAGGCGCTGCGCCATGATGCCGATCAGCGTCGTCTCGAGCAGGTAGTAGGGCACGCCGAGCTCGAGCAGGCGCATCACGGCGGATGGCGCATCGTTGGTGTGCAGGGTCGACAGCACCAGGTGGCCGGTAAGGGCGGCCTGGATCGCCATCTCGGCCGTCTCCAGGTCGCGGATCTCGCCGACCATGATGATGTCCGGGTCCTGGCGCATCAGTGCCCGGACGCCGTCGGCGAAGGACAGGTCGATGCCGTGCTGCACCTGCATCTGGTTGAACGCGCCTTCCACCATCTCGATCGGATCCTCCACCGTGCAGACGTTGACCTCGGAGGTGGCAAGCGCCTTCAGCGTCGTGTAGAGCGTGGTGGTCTTGCCGGAGCCGGTGGGGCCGGTCACCAGGATGATGCCGTGCGGGCGGGTGGTGAGCTGGTCCCAGCGCAGCGCGTCGTCAGGCGGAAAGCCGAGCTCGGGCAGGGTCTTGACCACGACGTCCGGATCGAAGATCCGCATCACCAGTTTTTCGCCGAACGCGGTCGGGAGCGTGGACAGCCGCAGCTCGATTTCCTGGCCGCCGCCGGTCAGGGTCTTGATGCGGCCGTCCTGCGGCCGGCGCTTCTCGATGACGTCCATGCGTCCGAGCAGCTTGATGCGGGCGGTCATCGCGATCAGCACCGCGATCGGCACCTGGTAGACCTGGTGCAGCACGCCGTCGATGCGGAAGCGGATCACCCCGAGGTCCCGCTTCGGCTCCAGGTGGATATCGGACGCACGCTGCTCGAAGGCATACTGCCAGAGCCAGTCGACGATGTTGACGATGTGCTGGTCGTTGGCATCCAGCGTCTTGTTGCTCTTGCCGAGCTCGACCAGCTGCTCGAAGTTGTTGCGCAGGGATACATCCTGCGTACCGGACTTGTTCGCGCCCTTGATCGACTTGGCCAGCGTGAAGAACTGCGCGGTGTACTGCGCAATGTCGAGCGGATTGGCGACCACCAGCTTGACGTTGCGGCGGGTGATCTTGGCGATCTCCGCTTCCCACTCGGTAATGTAGGGCTCGGTGGTCGCGACCACGACCTCGGTCGCCGTCATGTCCACCGGCAGGATGCTGAACCGCGTCGCATAGGTGGCGGACATCACGTCGGCCACCCGGGTGAAGTCGATCCTGAGCGGGTCGATGCGGAAGAAGGGCAGGTTCACCTTTGTCGCCATCCACTCCGTCAGCCAGTCCAGCGTGAGCAGCTTGTGCGGCGCCGTGGCCGACTGCAGCTTGCACTGGGCCACGGCGGTGAGCGGATGCATGGTGACGGTGGCATTGCGCAGCAGGGCCTGGGCTTCGTTGTACTTCGCCTTGGCGACCGCCTTGTCGATGATGGCGTCGGCCATCAGCCAGGTGAACAGCTGGTTCAGGTCGATCCTTCTCGCCGCGGGCCTGGCTGCCTGAGAGGCGGCCGCGCCTGCGGTCGTGCCCGGCGGGGACGCCGGCTGGAGACGTGCGTTCATGGTCATTCTCCTTTTTTCTGGCGCGCGCCGTGCCAGGCCTTGATGCCGTTGACCCAGGACTTGGTGGGCAATCTGGTGGCGGCGGTGATCTGCTCGGCGCGCGCGTACAGGGCGGGGAAGTCGAATTCGCGCGGCGTCCTGAAACCCAGCACCACGACGTTCCCCTGGTGCACCGGCGCCAGGCAGACGGTGTCCGCAAACGCGTACCGGATCGCCTTGTAGTTCTTCGGATAGCTGGCGTGGTCGCCGAACAGGTTGACCGTCATGATGCCGTCCGGCTTCAGGCAGGCGGCGCAGGCCGCGTAGAACTCGGGCGTGTCCAGCACCGGACCGCGCACGGTGGCGTCATACAGGTCCACCTGCAAGGCGTCCAGCGTGCCGTGGTTGGCAGGGTCCATCACGAAGTCCATCGCGTCCATCTCCAGCACCGACAGGCGGTCGTCGTCCAGGGGCAGCTTGAACATCGAGTGGCAGACGGTGATCACCGCGGGATTGAGCTCGACCGCGACGACCTGGGCCTGCGGGAACTGGCGGTAGCAGAACTTGGTCAGCGCGCCGGTGCCGAGGCCGAGCTGGGCGACGCGGGCGGGCTGCTCGTTGAACAGCATCCAGGCCATCATCTGCTGCGCGTATTCCAGTTCGATCCAGTCGGGCTTGCGCACCCGCATCGCACCCTGTATCCACTCGGTGCCGAAATGCAGGAAGACCACGCCTTTTTCTTCGGACAGGGTGACGGGGGCGAACTTCGGCTTGCGCGGCCGGGGAGCAGGCCTGGCGGTCCTGGCGTCCCCCGCGTCGCTGGCGGAACCGGACTTGCCCGGGCCCGATTTGCGGTTGGCCTGCGCTTCGATGGACTTGCGTTTGATGAGCATGAGGAGGATAGGGCCCGGCGGCGATGATTTCCGCAATTCTACATAAGGATATTCCGCCACTGCGCGAGTTTCTGCTCAAACGAAATCTGGGCGTTGGCCGGCGAGGACGAAGGCAGGACCAGTGTTTCAAATCCTGCATCGGCGAAACCGGGCGCGAACCGCCCGGCTGCCTTGCCGTTGAAGCATACCTTGCGCAGCCGCGGGCAGCGCGCATGCAGCAGGTCGAACTGGTTCGCCTGGGCCTGGCGGATCGCACTGTCCAGGCTGCCTTTGCGCACGCAGGTGGCCAGCACGTCCCATACCCCGATGCCCCGGGCCAGCAGGCCCTGCAGGCGCTGCGGATAGGGACGGGCCGCGAGGTCCTCGCCCAGCACCGCCGACACCAGCGGCCAGAACTGGTTGCGGGGGTGGGCGTAGTACTGCCGGGCGACAAGCGAGGCGTTGCCGGGGAAGCTGCCGAGGACCAGGATCGTGGTGCCGGCATCGAGCACCGGCGGCAGGCCGGCAAGCAGGGCGGGAGGCGTCTCCCGGGAGAGGGCGGAAGGCGGAGCGTTAGGCGCAGACATGAAAATTATTGTATCCGTGCGACGGACGTGTGCAACTTGCTAATATGGCTGCATCCCGCATTTCAGGAGCAGACATGGGCAGGAAGGTCATGATCGTCACCGGCGGCAGCCGCGGCATCGGCGCCGCGACGGCGCAGCTGGCAGCGGTCCAGGGGTATGCGGTTTGCCTGAGCTATCTGCACAGCGCGGCCAAGGCGGACGAAATCGTCACCGCCATCCGCGACAGCGGCGGCGAGGCGATCGCGGTCCGGGCCGACGTCGCCGACGAGACGGACGTGGTGCGGCTGTTCGAGACGGCGGACCGGGAACTCGGCACGCTGACGGCGCTGGTCAACAATGCCGGCATCCTGGAGCGCCAGATGCGGGTCGACCAGATGGATGCGGCTCGCCTCAACCGGATTCTCGCGACCAACGTCACCGGCAGCTTCCTGTGCGCGCGCGAGGCGGTGCGCCGCATGTCGACCGCCAGCGGCGGGAGCGGCGGCGCCATCGTCAATGTCTCGTCGATGGCCTCGCGTCTCGGCTCCCCGGGCGAGTACGTCGACTACGCGGCGTCCAAGGGGGCGGTCGACAGCCTGACGCTCGGGCTGTCAAAGGAGGTCGCCGCCGAAGGTATCCGCGTCAACGCGGTGCGCCCGGGCGTGATCTACACCGAGATCCACGCCAGCGGCGGCGAGCCGAACCGGGTCGACCGGGTGAAGGACACGGTGCCGATGCGGCGCGGCGGCGATGCGCTGGAAGTCGCCCACGCCATCCTGTGGCTGGTGTCGGAGCAGGCGTCCTATACCACCGGCAGCTTCATCGAGGTGTCGGGCGGGCGGTAGGGGTAGGTTACTGCCGCGACGACCGGCTTGCAGTCGACCCGCCATCCCGCGGATACGAACGGACCCATACAAGCGGATCGTCGCCTTCCCTGTGTGCGATCGTGTACGCACCGGGCCGGGCCGCGGGGAGGCTCGCGGAATCTGTCGGCAACGGCATCGGGTGCGCAAATGCATTGACTTCTCCGGTGAAGATCCGGGACAGATGACGCGCGATAGCGGGGTAATGTGCGGCATCCACCTGCCCGCCATCGACACCTTCGGACAGCCTGTCCAGCGCGTCCGTACACGTCGTGCGCATTGCATCGCGCCGGGCCGCGGTGGCGGGTGCCTGCGCATCCGCCTCCAGGCGGTTCAACAGGGCCAGCATCGCGTCGGCGAATGCATCGTCAAGCCTGCCTTCCAGGCCATTCCGGAACTGTTCGTAGGCCAGCGCATCGCGGCGCTCGTTGCTGGCCGGAGGTTCGGGCACGATTAGCCTTGCTCCTGCGACCGTGCGCCCGGCCGTTCCGCCGTGGGTATGGTGGAAACTGCCTCGCGCCGCACGCGCTCTGCCAGGATGCAACAAGGGGCTGGGCGTCGACATGCCGGGCGTCGTCCGGTCTTGCGAAACCGCCGCCGAACCCGCGGGCGCATGTTCGGGCTCGGGCGACCAGCGGGGGCTGGAGGCGGCGGAAGACTGCGCAGAGTTCGTCATCATGGTGGCATTCCCGATAGTGAGTGGAGGCCTTGAGTGGCCTCTGCCGGGCGAGAGTTCGGGTGAACCGCAGCGACGACGATGCGGCAGCACGACGCTTCCTGGCGCCGTCAGGGCCGCACCGCAGCCCATGCGGCGTCGGCAAAAACATCGCGGTATGCCTTGATATCCGTCTTCGCGCGCCCCGACAGCCACAGCCGCGCATAGTCATGCGCCGGTCCCGTGATCAGCGAGCCGTAGCATTCCGGTGGAAGTTTCTTCAGGCGGCCGGCGTCGATATGCGGCGCAAACCATTCCAGCACCTCGCCGACCTTCGCGCGCGAGCGTTCCAGTACAGACGTGCCCGCCTCGCTCTTGCTGATCGCGCTGCGGCTGTACAGCACGAAGCGGGCCTTTTCCGGATTCGCCGATACCCAGTCCACGTAGGCGTGCACCACCCCCTTCACGCCGTCTTCGGCGGTTTTCGCATCGGCCAGGGCCGCCATCTGGATCGCGTGATAGCCGGCCAGCGCATCGAGATAGAGCGCGGCCGCGATGCTCTCCTTGTTGCCGAAGTGGTGGTACATGCTGCCGACGCTGGCGCCGGAGCGCTCCCGGATCATTTCCACCGTCGTGCCGTCGATGCCGTGTTCGGTGAAGCAGGCAAGGGCCGCCTCCAGGATTTCCTGTTTCCTGCTTGTCTTTTCTGTCGCCATGCCTGGTCCGCGTTGACTAGAACGATATTCTAGAATAATATTCTAATGGTCGCCCGGCTCGCAACGGCGAGCCCGTGGCGACCGCAAATTTACAGAAGGGCCGACGCCCTGCCAAGGAGATCCAGATGAACCAGACACTCGCGATGTACCAGTCCATGGGCAACCAGGCTTTCAGCAAGGCCGTGACAGGCATAGCGCCGTACTTCTCGACGATCGAGCCGAGCTTCACCGCCTTGCGTCCCGGTTTCGCGGAAGTGACCTTCGCCAACCGGCGCGAGGTGCACAACCACATTGGCACCGTGCACGCGATCGCGCTCTGCAACGCGGCGGAGCTGGCTGCCGGTACCATGACCACCGTCTCGGTGCCGGAAGGGCGGCAGTGGATCCCGGTCGGGATGAACGTGCAGTATCTGGCCAAGGCAAAGACCGACATGCGGGTGGTGGCGGATGGTTCCGGCGTGGACTGGAGCCGCACCGGCGACGTGGAAGTGCCGGTGGATGCCTACGACATCGAGGGCAAGCGGGTCTTCGCCGCACGCATCACGATGAACCTCAGGTAAGACGCCCCAGGGGGAAAACACCATGAACCTCGTGCTTCGCATGCTGTACGTGCTCGTCCTGTCGCTGTTCCGCGAGCGCCTGCCGGCAGGGCCCGCCACCAGCCGCCTGCGGCTGCGGACGCTGCCGAACGACCTCGACGTCAACCTGCACATGAACAACGGCCGCTACCTGACCATCTGCGACCTGAACCGGGTCGACCTGTTCATCCGCACCGGCCTGGCGACAGTGATGCGGCGGCGGAAGTGGATGCCGGTGATCGCCGAGCACACGATGACCTACCGCCGGCCGCTGAAGCTGTGGGAACGGTTCGAGGTGTCGATGGAGCTGACGCACTGGGACGAGAAATATTTCTACATGACCCATACCTTCATGCGCGGCGACCGGGAGGTGGCGACCGGGACCTCGCTGGGCGTGATCCGCTCGCGCGATGGGGTCGTCAGTCCGGCCGAGGTGCTGGCCGCGGTGATGCAGTCGCGCCAGGTCCCGGCCTGACGAAAAAAAGCCGCCTTGCGACTGCGCGCACGGCGGCTCCAGGTTGCTCCCGATATGGCGGGACCGGCTTACTTGCCCGCCATCCCCAGCAGCATCTCGTTCAGGCGCTTGACGAAGCCGGCCGGGTCGGCGAGGTTGCCGCCTTCGGCCAGCGCGGCCTGGTCGAACAGGAGGTGCGACCAGTCGTCGAACTTTGCCTCCTCGTACTTCAGGCGCTGCACCAACGGATGGTCGGGATTGATCTCGAGGATGGGCTGCGACTCCGGCGCGTTCTGTCCGGCGGCCTTCAGCATGCGCAGCAGGTTGCCCGACAGTTCGTTCTCGTCCGCCACCAGGCAGGCGGGGGAATCGGTCAGGCGGAAGGTCACCCGTACGTCCTTTGCCTTGCCGGACAGGGCCGTCTTCATCTTCTCGACCAGGTCCTTGTATTCGGACTCGGTCTGCTCATGCTGCTTCTTCTCGGCTTCGTCTTCCAGCTTGCCGAGGTCGAGGTCGCCCTTGGCCACCGAGACCAGTTCCTTGCCTTCGACCTCGTGCAGGAAGGATAGCATCCATTCGTCGACGCGGTCGGTCAGCAGCATCACCTCCACGCCTTTCTTGCGGAAGATTTCCAGGTGCGGGCTGTTCTTGGCGGCTGCGTAGGTTTCGGCGGTGACGTAGTAGATCTTGTCCTGGCCTTCCTTCATGCGCCCGATGTAGTCGCCGAAGGAGACGGTCTGGGCGTCGCTGTCGGTATGCGTGGAGGAGAAGCGCAGCAGCTTGGCGATGCGTTCCTTGTTGGCCTGGTCCTCGCCGATGCCTTCCTTCAGCACCTGGCCGAACTCCTTCCAGAACGTCGCGTACTTGTCCTTCTGCGCCTGGTCGTCGCTGTTGGCCAGTTCCTCCAGCAGGCTCAGCACCCGCTTGGTCGAGCCGTCGCGGATCACGCGCACGTCGCGCGACTCCTGCAGGATCTCGCGGGAGACGTTGAGCGGCAGGTCGGCGGAGTCGATCACGCCCTTCACGAAGCGCAGGTAGACCGGCATCAGCTGCTCGGCGTCGTCCATGATGAAGACGCGCTTGACGTACAGCTTGATGCCGCCGCGCTTGTTGCGGTCCCACAGGTCGAACGGCGCGCGCGCCGGGATGTAGAGCAGCTGGGTGTATTCGCTGCGGCCCTCGACCCGGTTGTGGGTGTAGGCGAGCGGCGCCTCGAAGTCGTGCGAGACATGCTTGTAGAACTCTTCGTACTGCTCCGGCGTGATGTCGGACTTGCTGCGGGTCCAGAGCGCGCTGGCCTGGTTGACCGTCTCGAATTCGTCCTTGACGACGGTTTCCTTCTTGTCCGCGTCCCATTCCTCCTTCTGCATCAGGATCGGCAGGGAGATGTGGTCGGAGTACTTGCGGATGATGGACTTGAGCTTCCAGACCGACAGCAGCTCGTCCTCGCCTTCGCGCAGGTGCAGGATGATGTCGGTGCCGCGCGACGCCTTCTCGATTGGTTCCACGCTGAAGTCGCCTTCGCCGGCGGATTCCCAGCGCACGCCCTGGTCGGCGGGCAGGCCGGCGCGGCGGCTTTCGACGGTGATGCGGTCGGCGACGATGAAGGCGGAGTAGAAGCCCACGCCGAACTGGCCGATCAGCGCCGCATCCTTCTGCTGGTCGCCGGACAGGCGGGAGAAGAACTCCTTGGTGCCGGACTTGGCGATGGTGCCGAGGTGCTCGATGGCGTCCTCGCGGCTCATGCCGATGCCGTTGTCGGCGATGGTGATGGTGCGGGCCGCCTTGTCGAACGTGATGCGGATCCTGAGTTCCGGATCGTTTTCGTACAGGCCGGCGTTGTTGATGGCTTCAAAGCGCAGCTTGTCGGCTGCGTCGGACGCGTTCGAGATCAGCTCGCGCAAAAAGATTTCCTTGTTGGAATACAAGGAATGAATCATCAGCTGCAGAAGCTGCTTTACTTCCGCCTGAAAACCCATTGTCTGCTTTTCGGCTACGACCATTTCTACCCCTGAAGTGAGTTGTTGAGTTGTTAAGTTGACCGTAAGGCGCAGGCCGCAAACACGTGTCGGCCTGACAACTCGGCTCACATGAGGGCGCCGCCGGCAATTTCAAGGGGAGTGGGGCTGCGTCGCTCCCCTAGCCGCCGGCCTTGCCGATCTCGCGTTCCAGGAAGCGGAGCAGGCCGATTTCATGCAGGTTGGCGACGTTGACCCGCATCCGGGTCGATGGCAGCTGGCTGGGCGAGAACAGGCTGCCGGGGGCAAGCAGATAGCCCTCCTGCATGCCCTTCTCGGCCAGGACGTTGGTGTCGCAGCCGGTGTCCACCCAGAGGAAGATGCCGGCCGGGCCATGGATATCCACCTTCAGGCCGACCCGTTCGAGCTGCCTGACCGACTTGTCGCGCACGCTGTCGAGCTTGCCCCGCAGGCGGTCCGCGTGCTTGCGGTAGTGGCCCTCCGACAGGATCTTGTAGACCACCCGCTCGCCGATGTCGGAGGTGGTGAGGGTGCCGAGCATCTTCCGGTCCGCGAGACGCTTGGCCATCTCCACCGAGGTGGCGATGAAGCCGACCCGCAGGTTGGCCGCCAGCGTCTTGGAGAAACCGCCAAGGTAGATCACCCTGCTGAGCTGGTCGAGCGCGGCGATGCGCGTCGCCGGCTGGATGGACGAGCCGGGATGCAGGTCGCAGTAGATGTCGTCCTCGACGATGGTGAAGTCGTGCTGCTCGGCGATCTTGAGGATCTGGAATGCCTTTGCGGCCGACAGCGAGGTCGAGGTGGGATTGTGCAGCACCGAATTGATCACGTACAGCTTGGGCTTGTGCAGCGCCGCCAGTTCCGCCAGCTTCGCGATGTCCGGCCCGTCGGGCAGGCGGGGGATGCCGACCACCTTGGCGCCGAGCGCGGCGAAGGAGCCGAACATCAGGAACCAGGCCGGGTCGTCGACGAAGATGGTGTCGCCGGGCAGGGTGAACTGGCGGGCGATGATGTCCAGCGCCTGGGTCACGCCGGCGGTGGTGACGATCTGCTCGGGGGAGGCGGAAATCTCGAGTTCGGCCAGCTTGAGCTGCAGTTGCTGGCGCAGCAGCGGCGAGCCCTGCGGATTGCCGTATTGCAGAAGCAGGTTCTGGTGCTGGCGGCTGATGGCGCGCAGGCCGTTGGCCACCAGTTCCCCGTCCAGCCAGTCCGCCGGGATCAGGCCCGAGCCGGGGGAGTTCTGCGTCGGATACTGGCGAAACATGTTGCGGACCAGCCAGGCCACGTCCAGCTGCTGCGGCGCGCTGTCCACGGCGCGCGCCGCGTTCTCCGCGCCGTGCATCGGCATCCGGTCGCGCACATAGAACCCGGAGCCGCGCCGCGACTCCAGGTAGCCCTTGGCCACCAGCCGGTCATATGCCTCCACCACCGTGAAGCGGGACACATTGTGGGTGTCGGCGAACTCGCGGATGGACGGCATCCGCGCGCCGCTGCGCAGCAGCTTGTCGTCCACCCGCGCCTCGATCGAGCGCACGATCTGCTCGACCAGGGAAGTGCCGGCCTCACGGGAGAGGACCTGGGGAGCGGCGATGCTGAGCGCCGGGCTGTTCTTGCGGGTGCGGGCTGTATTGGTCATTTGGCCGTGACAGTCGAATGAATTATCTAGATAACTGTATTGGTACTGTACTGGTTTTGTCGATTAGGATAGTTCAACGGATCGGCGCGCGCAACCGGCGCGCAGCCGGCGGGACGCGGGATGAAGGGAGCGTGGAGATGCACACGACAGGCAGGGCGGGGCAGGCGCGGGCAACAGGCCCGCGCGGGGAGGGGTGCGGGATGTGGTGCGGCTTGCGTCGCGGGATGCGTGCCGGCGGCATGAGGAGCGCATGATGGAATCGCTGCTGCCGCTGGCGCTGTTCGCCTTCGTTTCCTCGATCACGCCGGGCCCGAACAACATCATGCTGACCTCGTCCGGCATCCTGTTCGGCTTCACCCGCTCGATTCCCCACATGCTGGGCATCACCTTCGGTTTCGGCGTCATGCTGGCCCTGTGCGCCGCGGGCATCGGCTCCCTGATCCTGGCGGTGCCGGCCATCCATATCGTGCTCAAGCTGCTCGGCTCGGCCTATCTGCTCTACCTCGCCTGGCAGTTGCGCAGCATGGCCTTCCGCCAGGACGACGGCGGGCGCGCCAGGCCGATGTCCTTCCTCGGCGCCGCGCTGTTCCAGTTCGCCAATCCGAAGGCCTGGGTCATGGCGGTCACCGGCGCTTCCGCCTTCCTGCCGGTGATGCAGCCGGTGTGGCTGGCGATCGCCCTGTTCTGCATCGTATTCTGCGCGATCAACCTGCCCTGCGTCGGCGTCTGGGCGGGTACCGGGGCGGCTCTCCGCGCCTACCTGTCCGAGCCGAAGTGGCAACGGCTGTTCTGTATCGTGATGGTGGTGCTGACCGTGTATTCGGCGGCGGCAATCTGGTTGTAGGCAAATGGGGAGAGCGGGATGAGCGTGGCGATGACACAGGAAAGCAAGGGGATGTGGCTGGGGCTGATCGGGGTGGCGATTTTCAGCCTCACCTTGCCGTTCACCCGCCTCGCAGTGGCGGAACTCGATCCGGTACTGGTCGCATTGGGCCGGGCGGTGGTCGCTGCAGCCGGTTCGGCCGCGCTGCTCTGGTGGGTGCGCGCGCCGCGGCCGACCGGGACGCAATGGCGCGCGCTGGCGATCACATCGCTGGGCGTGGTGGTCGGTTTCCCGGTGTTCTCCTCGATCGCGATGCGCTATGTGCCGGCGGCCCACGGTGCCGTGGTGGTCGGCGTGCTGCCGCTGGCGACCGCGCTGTTCGGCGCGCTGCGCTTCGGCGAGCGTCCGTCGGTCGCGTTCTGGCTGGCGGCGCTGGCGGGCAGCGCCTTGGTAGTGGGGTTTGCATTGTGGCAGGGCGGAGGGAGTTTCCACCTGGCCGACCTGGCACTGTTCGCCGCGGTGGTCGCCGCCGCCATGGGATATGCGGAAGGTGGACGCCTGTCGCAGACGATGGGCGGGCAGCAGGTGATTTCCTGGGCACTGTTGCTGTCCATGCCGGTGCTGCTGCCGGTCACCATCTGGCTGTCGCTGGAGCACGGCCTCGATGCCTCTCCGCAAGCCTGGATGGGATTCGGCTATGTGTCCCTTTTTTCGATGTTTATTGGGTTTTTCTTTTGGTATAAAGGGCTGGCGCTGGGCGGAATCGCCCGGGTGGGCCAGGTGCAGCTGGTGCAGCCGTTCCTGACCCTGCTTGGCGCCGCGCTGATCCTCGGCGAATCGCTCGACGCGAAGAACTTCCTGTTCGCGCTGGCGGTGATCGCCGTGGTCGCCATCGGCAGGCGCGCGAGCATCCGCAGGTAGAATCCCGCTTCCCGTCGCCGAACCGACAACCACAATCCAGGAGAACCACCTTGTCCTACTACGAAAAACTGAAGGCACTGAATATCGAACTGCCGCCGGTTGCCGCGCCTGCCGCCGCCTACGTGATGTACGCGCAGACCGGCAACACCGTCTTCCTTTCCGGCCACATCGCCAAGAAGGACGGCAAGCCGTGGGTCGGCCAGCTCGGCAAGGACATCACCACCGACGAGGGCAAGCAGGCCGCGCGCGCGGTCGCCATCGACCTGATCGCAACCCTGCAGGCCGCATGCGGCGGCGACCTGAACCGGGTCCGGCGCATCGTCAAGGTGATGAGCCTGGTGAACTCGACGCCGACCTTCACCGAGCAGCACCTGGTGACCAACGGCGCGTCCGAGCTGTTCGGCGAGGTCTTCGGCGAACAGGGCAAGCATGCACGTTCCGCGTTCGGCGTCGCCCAGATTCCGCTCGGCGCCTGCGTGGAAATCGAAATGATCGCCGAGATCGGCTGACACGACAGGAGCAGGCATGCAGCGACGATTCAGGCAGGTCGACGTCTTCACCCAGGTGCCCTACCTCGGCAACCCGGTCGCGGTCGTGCTCGACGGCGACGGCCTGACGACGGCGCAGATGCAGGCGATTTCCCGCTGGACCAACCTGTCGGAGACGACCTTCGTGTGCAGGCCGGAGGACGCGCGCGCCGACTACCGGCTGCGCATCTTCTGTCCCGACCATGAAATGCGTTTTGCCGGCCATCCCACCATCGGCAGCGCGCATGCGGTGCTGGCCTCCGGTTACGTCCCGAAGCAGGAGGGCGTGCTGGTGCAGGAATGCGGCGTCGGCCTGGTGCAGCTGCGGGTGAACGGGGACGGCATGCGCGTGGCGCTGCCGCCGGCCAGCTTCATCCCGGTCGAGGCCGGGGTGCGGGCGGCGGTGGAGGAGGCGATCGGCGCCGCCTTCGTCGAAGACCCGGTGATCGTCGACCTTGGCGTGGCCTGGCTCACCGGCCGCGTCGCCAGCGGCGAACTGTTGCGCGGCCTGGAACCGGACATGCGGGCGGTGGCTGCAGCCGGCATGCGCGCCGGCGGCGCCGGCATCAACGTATTCGGGCTGGACGGCGATGTGGTGGAGGTGCGGTCCCTGATCCCGCACGCCGGCACGCCGGAAGACCCCGTCTGCGGCAGCGGCAACGGCGCGGTCGCCTACTACCTGCGCGAGCGGCGCGGGCCGGTCGACTACCAGGCGCGGCAGGGCCGCTGCCTGGGGCGCGACGGGCGCGTTGCCATCGCTTATGAATCCGACACGGTCTGGCTCGGCGGCCAGGCGGTGAGTTGCATCGAGGGGCACATTCTTGCGTGAGCCCGTAATCCACTACAATCCTGCTTCTTGCCCGGCATGTACCCGATGTCGGGTTCCAGCGGGCGGCCACAAGCGGCCCGGCAAATAGCGCCGAAGCGCAACTACCAGTGAGACAAGCATGAAAATGGAAAACCCGACCCCGATCCAATGGCAATTCTCCGAGCGCGCGCAGCAGCTGCAGAGCTCGGTCATCCGCGAAATCCTGAAGGTGACGGTCCGCCCGGAAGTCATCTCTTTCGCCGGCGGATTGCCTTCCCCCGCGACCTTCCCGGTTGAGCGCATGCGCGCCGCCCACGACAAGGTCCTGTCGGAGCAGGGCAAGGTCGCGCTTCAGTACGGCACCACTGACGGCTACCTGCCGCTGCGGGAATGGATCGCCGCTTCCCTGTCCACCGGTGGCGCCCGCATTTCGCCGGACCAGGTCCTGATGGTGTCCGGCTCGCAGCAGGGCCTGGACCTGCTGGCCAAGGTCTTGATCGACGAAGGCAGCAAGGTGCTGGTGGAGACGCCGAGCTACCTCGGCGCGCTGCAGGCGTTCTCCGTCTACCGGCCGCAATTCCTTTCCGTCCCCACCGACGACCACGGCCTGCTGCCGGAAGAAGTCGCGCCGCTGGGCAAGGGCGCGCGGCTGCTGTACGCGCTGCCGAACTTCCAGAACCCCACCGGCCGCACCCTGTCCGTCGAGCGCCGCGCCGCGCTGGTCGAGACCTGCGCCCGTCTCGGCCTGCCGCTGATCGAGGACGACCCGTACGGTGCGCTCAGCTACCGCGGCGAGCCGCTGCCGAAAATGCTGACGATGAACCCGGAAGGCGTGATTTACATGGGTTCCTTCTCCAAGGTGCTCACCCCCGGCATTCGCCTCGGCTACGTGGTCGCCCCGGTGCCGCTGATCCGCAAGCTGGAGCAGGCCAAGCAGGCCGCCGACCTGCATACCTCGCAGCTGACGCAGATGGTGGTGTACGAGACCATCAAGGACGGTTTCCTGGACGAGCACATCCCGACCATCCGCAAGCTGTACGCCGACCAGTGCGAGGCGATGCTCGCCGCGCTGCAGGAGTACTTCCCTTCGTCCGCCAGCTGGACGCGTCCGGAGGGCGGCATGTTCATCTGGATCACCCTGCCCAGGCATATCGACAGCATGCAGCTGCTCGACGAAGCGATCGCGCAGAACGTCGCGTTCGTACCGGGCGCGCCGTTCTATGCGAACGAAATCGAGAAGAACACGCTGCGCCTGAGCTTCGTGACCGTGCCGCCGGAGAAGATTCGTGAAGGCGTGCAGAAGCTGGGTGCGCTGATCGCGAAGAAGCTCTGAACTGCTATTGGCGAGGGCGGACTTCCTGGCGGCGGTCCGTCTTTTCGTTCCCCGCTTCCGCTGCCGGTCCTGAGTCAGCCAAGGATGGGGGCTGCGACTAACGCTTGCAGGGATTGCTGCACGCGCCAGGCTGGGAAGTCGGCGCATTCCAATCATTGCTCTCAATATGGGAGCAATGATGATGAGTTGCGCTGGGTTCAAGTTGCAGTGCAAAGGCAAACTACCCGCCACTATTGGTCTTCGAGTTTTGATCCGTTTCCGGATTTTTTCGTGGCCGTTCTCACGTATCCGCCTGCAAAATCGACCCCCCCCGATTCCGTAAGCTGGCGCTCTCCGCGCTACAGTCCATACGAGCATGCCCATGCTTGTCCATACCGGCTGAGAAGGCAGTAGCACTGTCGACCCAAACTGCTCTACGTGTGCAGGCGATGCCCACATTGCTTCCGCCGATTCGGCCCGCGAACCCGCCCGGACACCGCTCGTTCAGGCAGGTTCCCTCCAGTTAGTCTTCCTGGCGGTGCAAATGCGCGCGGTGCGGCGCCGAGGAAAGCCTCGCGCATTCAGCTTATTTAGTACGGCAACTCCTTTCGCGACCAGGTGGAGATCAGGACGTGCACGTTCTCCTGCTGGCGGAACTTGTAAAGGAAACCTACCACCTATTTCTTGCCGGGGTAGCGCGCCGGAGAAGCTTGCGCACCGGCGAATAGCGTCACTACGCGCATTTCTCCCGCACTCCCCGACAAACATGAGACTTCCTTTCCTTAACCGGTTCACCGTGTCAGTAGAACTTCCATCAACGCCCGGGAGCTCCTCAAACTTTCCCGGGAACCTTCCAGATGGAGGTACAGAGGTTCCAATCCTGAGAAGAGCCTTGCCTGTTTCCCGTGTGCGTGATGACAGCATTGCTGCAGCGATGCGTGCCATTGCTCGTTCAGGCAAGGAGACCGCTGGAAGCAGGAATGGTGGCAAAGGAAGTCCTGGGCGACGGGAAGGTCAAGCGACGTATTCGCAGCCACCAGAAGGAATGGAAATTTGCAGCAACAGGAGTCAAGGCAACGAGCCACAGGACCGCCCAGGTGAACGACAGTCATTCGAAGTGCCAGGACACACTTGCGCAGGCGGCGGCGAAGATGAGTTTGCCGCAATTGCGCACTGTAACAACATGGACGCAATGCGGTCGCTGCTTCAAAAAGACAGTCGCATTCCGCAGCTAGACGTCAGGTCCTACAGCGATGAGATGCGTGCACTACTGGGCTTTAACAGGCGCCTAAAACTTCTATATCACCAGGAAGGTCCGGCAATTCGCGCGACGCCCCTGGACGAGGCATTACGTGAGTGGCGGTTGGATGATGCAAGGACGATATTTCGCGAAGAAGTGGGAGACCGGTCTGCCCGAGATGTCTGGGCAAACGCCATCGAAAACGAGCAGCTGGACGTGCTGCGCTACATGATGCTCATGCCGGAGACGCGTTCAACAGATTTCAGGCTGTATGAGGATGAAAAGAAGAAAATTTCTGATCCGAGGATCAAGCGACTGGCTGACGAAATCCCTGCCTATCGGCCTGAGTTCGGGACCCCAGGCCGGGCAAACGCGAAGGTCAAGTACCGGGGTAGCAGCAAACTGATCGAATGCCGAACTTTTGTTGAATACTACCAACAGGAGGTCAGGAAGAGTGCGAACCACGAATTCAACTTTAATGAGATAACGGACTTTCACTCGATCGCAACGCGAATTACGCGAGACATGGAGGTCACATATGATCGAGCAAGAGAACGGGCAACGGGCATTTACTTGGTTGAAAACAGATTGATGTCGGCGTTCCTTGGGGATATGTTTCGTCATTTGAAGCAGCATGACCTCGACACAATGCTCATCACACATTCCAGCGTGAATCACGTCATGAGCATTAATTTAAAGATTGTCCAGGATGAGTTGGGGGAAGCTTATGAGACAGAATTCTATGACCCAAACTTCACGAGGAATGGCGTACGAGATAAGAAGTACGAATTGAATGCATTCGGGTACGATGGGCTCGATGCCTATTTGGATGCCCGTGTCGCGTCAACGCGGGAGGGTACCTACTTTCCAAATGGTGCAAAATTTTCATTAATGCTTGTTCGCCCGGCGGAGTCGACGCTCAGCACGTCTAAGGTTGCAGCGGACAGCTGGATGGGCGCCAAAAGTCTGACTGCGGTCGCGAAATCCGGAAATGTCGATCCTTCTGTGATCTTCATGCTGATGAGGTCCGGGTGCGGCGGATCAATCGCCGAATGGGAGTCGGAGATACTAAGCCTTCCACCCGCGGAACGTCGAGCCATGCTGTTGGCGAAGAAGGGCGGTCGGCGATCAGGTGGCGACTCTGCACTACATGCTGCCGTGAATTCCCAGTATCCGTCGGCGATTGAAGCATGGGCACATCTGTTGCAGAGAACGATTCCGGAAGACGAACGCTTCCCGATCGCTGCGTATGTCGACCCGGAATCCCGGGTATCAGCATTCAGCGACGCGTTACGCACTACGAATCATGTTTTAGTGGCTTCGTTCGCCAGTGTTATCAATGCATTGCCCCGGCACACTCGCAGTGAATTTCTTCTCGCGCGGGATGAAGAAGGTGCGCCCGCTATATGTCTCGCCATAATGGCGGGGCGGGAAGCGGTGGTGAAAGCGTGGGGAGGTCTGCTGGACCTCGTACCTGAGGGCGACCTTGCGGCGTTGCTCATGCCACGCAGCGTCGACGGGGGAAGCGCGCTCAGCGCGGCGATGAGAAACGGTCACATTGGCGTCATAGATCAGTACATTCAAATCGTAAGTGACGCACTGGCGCGGAATGCATTGAACGAGGTACAAAAGGAAGAGTTGCTGTTGTACATCAGGAGTAGTCATGCGTCCTCGGTGGCTGGGCACTGGCGTAACCATGAGTTCTACACACGTCTTGTAAGAGAGAATCCGGAATGGTATGAGAGGTTCAAAGCAATGAAGGGCGCACTGAAGGCTTGACGGTGGGCAGTGCCTCTGGAATCGAAGGAGTCCAGAAGTAGAGTTATTTGGCGATGGACAACCGCGGTTCTGTAATCCACCCACTCCATCTTCTGGCGGTCATGGTTGTAGCCGTACCTCCGCTCTGTGGCGAACAACTGGACTTCTTCAAGATCTTTCCAGTAATACTGGGACAGCCCCTCCGTAACGCGAAGCCGCCGCGGCAACTTGTACGCGACGCGCCACTTGCGGCGGAAGCTCAGCTGCCTTCGCCACCGGGGAACACCGAGACGCCGCGTCGCCGAGCGAACCGTCAATCGCCTACAGGATTTTTGTGCAGTCGCTACTCGCTGGGACAGGCGCCGCCATAGATTTCCCCCGTAGTGACCATCACATCGATTGTGGCATGGCTCCTATGACTTCGGTCACGCAGACGCTAGCGCCCGTTCGGTCGCGGTCGCGCCATCCTGCGCCACAGCGTCGTCCGGCTGATGCCAAGATGTTTTGCGGCGGCGTCCCGGTTTCCGCCGAATCGCGCCAGTACCTGTTCCACCGTCTCTTCCCGGCGCACGCTTGCGGACGGAAGCGGGTGCATGTATCCCGAGCTCAGTTCAGGCGCGACGTGCAACATCAATGCCGGCGTCAGCGCCTGCAGCGGCTCTGCGGCCAGGAAGAGCGCCAGCCGCTCCATCAGGTTGCGTAACTCGCGCACGTTCCCCGGCCATGCATATGCCGAGAGTATGCCCGCACATGCCTGCAGCTCTGCGGGCAGGTTGGCGTGCGGGCGCATGCCTAACGCGGCAAGTGCGTTCTTCAGGCCCCATTCGGCCAGGGGGACGATGTCCTCGGTGCGTTCACGCAGCGGGGGCAGCGTCATGCGCAATACCGCCAGCCGGTAGTACAGGTCGGCGCGGAAGCGGCCTTCCTTCACGCGCTGGTCGAGGTCGCAGTGGGTGGCGCTGATGACGCGGACATTGACCGGGATTGGGCGGGTGCCACCAACGCGAACCACCTCGCGTTCCTCCAGCACGCGCAGCAGGCGGGTCTGCAGCGGCAGGGGCATTTCGCCGATCTCGTCGAGAAACAGGGTGCCGCGTTGGGCGGCTTCGAACATGCCGGCATGGCCGCCTCGGCGGCTGCCGGTAAACGCGCCTTCCTCATAGCCGAACAGTTCGGATTCCAGTAGTGACTCGGCGACGGCACCGCAGTTGACGGCGACGAAGGCCTGGCGGGCGCGCTGGCTTTCGCGGTGGATGGCCTGGGCGGCGAGTTCCTTGCCTGTGCCGGTCTCCCCCTGGATCAGGACGGTCGCCGGCGACTTGGCGAACAGCTCGATCGCGTGGCGCACCGCGTCCATGGCCGCCGAGTCGCCCCGCAGGTCGTTCAGGCCGTGGCGCGCACGGCGGGTGTCAGCGAGCGGGTTGCTGCGCTGGCGCCCCGACTCCAGTTGGGTGAAACGGGCGATTTCCAGGGCGTCCTCGAAGGCTTGGCGGATGGACATCGCCGAATACACGAACACACCGGTGAGCCCCGCTTCCTCTGCAAGGTCGGTGATCAGGCCCGGTCCGACAACGACCTCGATGCCAGCAGACTTCAGTTCGTTGATCTGCATGCGCGCGTCTTCCTCGGTCACGTAGGTCCTTTGCACGATGTGCAGGCCGAAACTCCGCTGGAATTCCAGCAGCTGGGGCGGGGTCGTCTGGTAGGTGACGATCGCAATCCGGGACGACATCGTGCGGGCGCGCGCGAGCGCGTGCAGTACGTCATAACCGCTGGCGCGGGCAACGACGACAGGCAGCGACAGCCGGCTTTTCAGGTAGGCGGCGTTGGAACCTGCCGAAATGACGGCATCGCAATGCTCGGTTTCCAGGCGCTCCCGGATGTGGCGGACCGCGTCTTCAAAGCCGAGGTTGATGGGCTCGATCGTGGCGCGGTCGTCGAACTCCAGCGTGATGTCGCGGAACAGATCCGACAGGCGGGAGATGGAGACCGTCCAGAGGATGGGCTTGTCCGGGAGGTCCGGCGCGGGGCGAGCGGTATGGCGCATGGGCTGGCGTGTTTCAGGCGGTGTTTCAGGAGTGTTTCAATTGTACGCCTGCTTTGAAACACGTGAAACAGCCCGCCGGACCCGGCCGATTGGCAGGGCATGCATAAGTCATTGACGGGAAAGGAAAGAGTGCCGGCACCCAGTTCAACTTACCCGATGGCACGCCGATTGCACTGGCTGGCGTCGCAAACAACTACCTGATCGAAAGGGAACACATGTCTCACCATTCCGCAGGCGCCGCCTTCCGCAAGGCGGTGCAGGAAGAATCGCCGCTGCAGGTCGTTGGCGCGATCAATGCCAATCATGCGTTGCTGGCCAAGCGCGCCGGCTACCGGGCGATCTACCTGTCGGGCGGCGGCGTCGCCGCCGGATCCCTCGGGCTTCCCGACCTCGGCATCTCGAACCTGGACGACGTGCTGACGGACGTGCGGCGGATCACCGACGTCTGCGACCTGCCGCTGCTGGTCGACGTCGACACCGGCTTCGGGTCGTCGGCCTTCAATGTCGCGCGCACCGTGAAGTCGATGATCAAGTTCGGCGCCGCCGCCATGCACATCGAGGACCAGGTCGGCGCCAAGCGCTGCGGCCACCGCCCCAACAAGGAAATCGTCAGCAAGCAGGAGATGGTCGACCGCATCAAGGCGGCGGTGGATGCCCGCACCGACGAGAACTTCGTGATCATGGCGCGTACCGATGCGCTGGCGGTCGAAGGGCTGGAAGCGGCGATCGAGCGCGCGCAGGCCTGCGTCGAAGCCGGCGCCGACATGATCTTCCCCGAGGCGATGACGAAGCTGGAGATGTACAAGACCTTTGCCGACGCGGTGAAGGTGCCGGTGCTCGCCAACATCACCGAGTTCGGCTCCACGCCGCTGTTCACCGTCGAGGAACTGCGCAGCGTGGATGTCGGCCTGGTGCTGTATCCGCTGTCGGCGTTCCGCGCGATGAACAAGGCCGCGGAGAACGTCTATGAAGCGATCCGCCGCGACGGCACGCAGAAGAACGTGGTCGACACCATGCAGACCCGCATGGAGCTGTACGACCGCATCAGCTACCACGACTTCGAACAGAAACTGGATGCGCTGTTTGCGCAGCAGAAGGCCAAGTAAATTTCCACTGGAGACCAACAATGAGCGAGCAACAAGCCGCAGGCTTCAAACCCAAGAAATCCGTTGCCCTGTCGGGCGTCACCGCCGGCAATACCGCCCTGTGCACCGTCGGCCGCACCGGCAATGACCTCCACTACCGCGGCTATGACATCCTTGATGTGGCCGACGCCTGCGAGTTCGAGGAGATTGCCCACCTGCTGGTGCACGGCAAGCTGCCGAACCAGGCCGAGCTGCAGGCCTACAAGGCCAAGCTGAAGGCGCTGCGCGGCCTGCCCGCGCACCTGAAGGCAGCGCTGGAAACCCTGCCGGCATCCTCGCATCCGATGGATGTGATGCGCACCGGCGTGTCAGTGCTCGGCTGCGTGCTGCCGGAGAAGGACGACCACAATGCCCCCGGCGCGCGCGATATCGCCGACCGCCTGATGGCATCGCTGGGATCGATGCTGCTGTACTGGTACCACTACAGCCACAACGGCCGGCGCATCGAGGTCGAGACCGACGACGATTCCATCGGCGGCCATTTCCTGCACCTGCTGCACGGGCAGAAGCCGTCCGCGCTGTGGGTCAAGGCCATGCATACCTCGCTGATCCTGTACGCGGAGCATGAGTTCAATGCCTCCACCTTCACCGGGCGCGTGATCGCCGGCACCGGTTCCGACATGTACTCGGCCATCACCGGGGCCATCGGCGCGCTGCGCGGCCCCAAGCACGGCGGCGCGAACGAGGTCGCCTTCGAGATCCAGAAGCGCTACGACAACCCGGACGAGGCCGAGGCCGACATCCGTCGCCGCGTGGAGAACAAGGAAGTCGTGATCGGCTTCGGCCATCCGGTGTACACCGTATCCGACCCGCGCAACAAGGTCATCAAGGAAGTGGCGCGCAACCTGTCGCAGGATGCCGGCTCGACCCGCATGTTCGACATTGCCGAGCGGCTGGAGACGGTGATGTGGGACATCAAGAAGATGTTCCCCAACCTTGACTGGTTCTCCGCCGTGTCCTATCACATGATGGGCGTGCCGACCGCGATGTTTACGCCGCTGTTCGTGATCTCGCGCACATCCGGCTGGGCCGCGCACATCATCGAGCAGCGCATCGACAACAAGATCATCCGCCCGAGCGCCAACTACGTCGGCCCGGAAGACCTGAAGTTCGTGCCCATCAAGGAGCGCAAGTAATTCCATGAATACCGCATACCGCAAGAAGCTGCCGGGGACCGACCTGGACTATTTCGACACGCGCGCCGCGGTCGAAGCGATCCAGCCCGGCGCCTATGACACGCTGCCCTACACCTCGCGCGTGCTGGCGGAAAACCTGGTGCGCCGCTGCGACCCGGCGACGCTGACGGCTTCGCTGAAGCAGATCATCGAGCGCAAGCGCGACCTCGACTTTCCGTGGTTCCCGGCGCGCGTGGCCTGCCACGACATCCTCGGGCAGACCGCGCTGGTCGATCTCGCCGGCCTGCGCGACGCCATCGCCGCGCAGGGCGGCGACCCCGCGCAAGTCAACCCGGTGGTGCCGGTGCAGCTCATCGTCGACCATTCGCTGGCGGTGGAGTGCGGCGGCTTCGATCCGCAGGCCTTCGAGAAGAACCGCGCGATCGAGGATCGCCGCAACGAGGATCGCTTCCACTTCATCAACTGGACCAAGCTCGCGTTCAAGAACGTGGACGTTATCCCGGCCGGCAACGGCATCATGCACCAGATCAACCTGGAGAAGATGTCGCCCGTCATTCATGCCAAGGACGGCGTCGCCTTCCCGGACACGCTGGTCGGCACCGACAGCCACACGCCGCATGTGGACGCACTCGGCGTCATCGCGATCGGCGTGGGCGGCCTGGAGGCGGAGAACGTCATGCTCGGCCGGGCATCCTGGATGCGCCTGCCGGAGATCGTCGGCGTCGAACTGAGCGGCGGCCCGCAGCCCGGCATCACTGCAACCGACATCGTGCTGGCCCTGACCGAGTTCCTGCGCAAGTCGAAGGTGGTGGGCGCCTATCTTGAGTTCTACGGCGAAGGCGCATCGCGCCTGACGCTCGGCGACCGCGCGACCATCTCCAACATGGCGCCGGAGTATGGCGCGACGGCCGCGATGTTCTCGATCGACCAGCAGACCATCGACTACCTGAAGCTCACCGGCCGCAGCGACGAGCAGGTGCGGCTGGTGGAAACCTATGCGAAGGAAACCGGGCTCTGGTCGGATGCGCTGAAGAACGCGCAGTACGAGCGGGTGCTGACGTTCGACCTGTCCGGCGTGGTGCGCAACATGGCCGGCCCGTCCAATCCCCATGCACGGGTGGCCACGACCGATCTCGCTGCCAGGGGCATCGCCGGCAAGTGGGACGAGGTGCCGGGTCAGATGCCCGACGGCGCGGTCATCATTGCCGCCATCACCAGCTGCACCAACACCAGCAACCCGCGCAACGTGATCGCCGCCGGCCTGCTGGCACGCAACGCGAACCGGCTCGGCCTGGTGCGCAAGCCGTGGGTGAAGAGCTCGCTGGCGCCCGGCTCGAAGGCGGTGGCGCTGTACCTGGAAGCGGCGGGCCTGAAGGAAGAGCTGGAAAAGCTCGGCTTCGGCATCGTCGCCTTCGCCTGCACCACCTGCAACGGCATGTCCGGCGCACTCGACCCGAAGATCCAGCAGGAGATCATCGACCGCGACCTGTATGCGACGGCGGTGCTTTCCGGGAACCGCAACTTCGACGGCCGCATCCATCCGTATGCCAAGCAGGCATTCCTGGCGTCGCCGCCGCTGGTCGTGGCCTACGCACTGGCCGGCACCATCCGCTTCGATATCGAGAAGGATGCCTTCGGCACCGATGCCGGCGGCAAGCCGGTCCTGCTGAAGGACCTGTGGCCGACCGACGAGGAGATCGACGCCATCGTCAAGTCCAGCGTGAAGCCGGAGCAGTTCCGCAACGTCTACATTCCGATGTTCGAGAAGAAGGCGGAGGCGACGGAATCGGTGAAGCCGCTGTACGACTGGCGTCCGCAAAGCACCTACATCCGCCGTCCGCCGTACTGGGACAAGGAAGGGCAGGGCGCGCTTGCCGCCAGCCCGCGCACGTTGCGCGGCATGCGGCCGCTGGCCGTCCTCGGCGACAACATCACGACCGACCATCTGTCGCCGTCGAATGCCATCCTCGCCAGCAGCGCGGCCGGCGAATACCTGGCCCGCATGGGCCTGCCTGAAGAGGACTTCAACTCCTACGCGACGCACCGCGGCGACCACCTCACGGCGCAGCGCGCGACCTTCGCCAACCCGACCCTGAAGAACGAGATGGTGATGGTGGACGGCAAGGTCAAGCAGGGCTCGCTGGCGCGCATCGAGCCCGAGGGCAAGATCACGCGGATGTGGGAGGCGATCGAGACCTACATGGAACGCAAGCAGCCGCTGATCATCATTGCCGGCGCGGACTACGGCCAGGGCTCGTCCCGCGACTGGGCGGCGAAGGGCGTGCGGCTGGCGGGGGTGGAGGCGATCGTGGCCGAGGGCTTCGAGCGCATCCACCGCACCAACCTGATCGGCATGGGCGTGCTGCCGCTCGAGTTCAAGCCGGGCGTCAACCGCCTGACGCTGGGCATCGACGGCAGCGAAACCTACGACGTGGTCGGCGAGCGCAAGCCGCGCGCGGACCTGACGCTGGTCATCACCCGCAAGAACGGCGAGCGCGTCGAAGTGCCGGTCACCTGCCGCCTCGATACCGGCGAGGAAGTGTCGATCTACGAAGCCGGCGGCGTGCTGCAGCGCTTCGCGCAGGACTTCCTGGAATCGGCGGCCAAGGCCGCCTGACAGGGGCATGCCGGGCGCCGCCGACGAAAGGAAGCGGCGCCCGGCCATTACAGGACAACATATGGCTCACGTACCACAGATCAAGATTCCCGCCACTTACATGCGTGGCGGCACCAGCAAGGGCGTGTTCTTTCGCCTGCAGGACCTGCCGGAGGCCGCGCAGGTGCCGGGCGCCGCCCGCGACGCGCTGCTGATGCGGGTGATCGGCAGCCCCGACCCGTACGGCAAGCAGATCGACGGCATGGGCGGCGCGACATCGAGCACCAGCAAGACGGTGATCGTCGCGCGAAGCAGCCGGCCGGGACACGACGTCGACTACCTGTTCGGCCAGGTGGCAATCGACAAGGCCTACGTCGACTGGACCGGCAACTGCGGCAACCTGTCGTCCGCCATCGGCCCGTTCGCCATCAGCAACGGCCTGGTCGATCCGGAGCGCGTGCCGCGCGACGGTATGGCGACGGTGCGCATCTGGCAGGCCAACATCGGCAAGACCATCATCGCCCATGTCCCGATGACCAATGGCGCGGTGCAGGAGACCGGCGATTTCGAGCTCGACGGCGTCACCTTCCCGGCGGCCGAAGTGCAGCTGGAATTCCTGGACCCCGCAGCCGAGGAGGAGGGCGCGGGCGGCGCGATGTTCCCGACCGGGAACCTGGTCGACGACCTCGAGGTGCCTGGCGTCGGTACGCTCAAGGCCACGATGATCAACGCCGGCATTCCGACCATTTTCGTGAATGCGGACGCAATCGGCTATACCGGCACCGAGCTGCAGGAAGCGATCAACGGCGACGCCAGGGCGCTTGCCATGTTCGAGACGATCCGCGCGTTCGGCGCGCTGCGCATGGGACTGATCAAGAACCTCGACGAGGCCGCAGGCCGGCAGCACACGCCGAAGATCGCCTTCGTCGCCCCGCCTGCCGACTATGTCTCCTCCAGCGGCAAGACCGTCACCGCCGGCGACATCGACCTGCTGGTGCGCGCGCTGTCCATGGGCAAGCTCCACCACGCCATGATGGGCACCGCCGCCGTTGCCATCGGCACCGCGGCGGCGATTCCCGGCACCCTGGTCAGTCTGGCCGCCGGCGGCGGCGCGCGCGACGCGGTGCGCTTCGGCCATCCGTCGGGGACGCTGCGGGTGGGCGCCGCCGCCACCCGCGCCGACGGCGAATGGCAGGTGACCAAGGCCGTCATGAGCCGCAGCGCGCGGGTGCTGATGGAAGGCTGGGTGCGGGTGCCCGGCGACACCTTCTGAGGAATTGACCGCGGTCAAGCAAAGCGCAGCGTGCCCCGGGCCGCTGCGCTTTTTTTTTGGCGGCGCGCGGCGCAGCGTAAGTGCGGAGTAAGCCGTCAAAACCATACTCGCAGGATCACAAGGCGCGCCAGCGCTGATCGCACAGGAGACATCATGCATTATCAGGATTTCTACACGCAGTCGGTCGAGCAGCCGGAAGCGTTCTGGGCCGGCGAGGCGCGCCGCATCGAGTGGAATCGTCCCTTCGCGCAGGTGCTCGACTACAGTCGGCCGCCATTCACACGCTGGTTCGTCGGCGGCACCACCAACCTCTGCCACAACGCGGTCGACCGCTGGGCGGACCGGCAGGGAGACAAGCCCGCGCTGATCGCCATCTCGACCGAGACCGGCAGCGAAAAGGTGTACACCTACAGCGAACTGCGCAGCGAGGTGATGCGCGCTGCGGCCATGATGCAGGCGCTGGGCGTGCAGAAGGGCGACCGGGTGCTGATCTACATGCCGATGGTGGCCGAGGCCGTCTTTGCGATGCTGGCCTGCGCCCGCATTGGCGCGATCCACTCCGTCGTCTTCGGTGGATTCGCGGCCAACAGCCTGGCAACCCGCATCGACGACGCGAAGCCGGTGCTGATCGTCTCCGCCGATGGCGGCTCGCGCGGCGGCAAGGTGGTCGCCTACAAGCCCCTGGTTGACGAAGCGGTGCGTCTCGCCGCGCACAAGCCTGCGCACGTGCTGCTGGTGAACCGGGGGCTGGCGCCGATGACGATGGTCGAAGGCAGGGACATCGACTACGCGGCGCTGCGCGAGCGGCATCTGCACGCGCAGGTACCGGTCACCTGGCTGGAATCCAACGAGACCTCCTACATCCTCTACACCTCCGGCACCACGGGCAAGCCGAAGGGCGTGCAGCGCGACGTCGGCGGCTACGCGGTGGCGCTGGCGGCGTCGATGGAATACATCTTCTGCGGCAAGCCGGGCGAGACCTATTTCTCGACCTCCGACATCGGCTGGGTCGTCGGTCACTCGTACATCGTCTACGGACCGTTGATCGCCGGCATGGCAACCATCCTGTACGAAGGCTTGCCGATCCGCCCGGACGCCGGTGTCTGGTGGAGCATCGTGGAGAAGTACAAGGTCACGCGGATGTTCTCGGCACCGACGGCGGTGCGGGTACTGAAGAAGCAGCCGCCGGAGTTCATGAAGAAGTACGACCTGTCGTCGCTGAAGGCGCTCTACCTCGCCGGCGAGCCGCTCGACGAGAGCACCTCGCAGTGGATCTCGTCCGCACTGGGCGTGCCGGTGATCGACAACTACTGGCAGACCGAGACCGGCTGGCCCATCCTGTCGGTGGCCCACGGCATCGAGGACACGCCCACCCGCCTTGGCAGCCCCGGCGTGCCGCTCTATGGCTACAAGGTGAAGCTGCTGAATGAATCGAGCGGCGAGGAATGCGGACCCAACGAGAAGGGCGTGGTGGTGATCGACGGCCCGCTGCCGCCCGGCTGCATGCAGACCGTGTACGGTGACGACCAGCGCTTCGTGAACACCTACTGGTCGACTTTCCGGCAGCAGGTGTACTCGACCTTCGACTGGGGCATACGCGACGATGACGGCTACTACTTCATCCTCGGGCGCACCGACGATGTGATCAACGTCGCCGGTCACCGCCTCGGGACGCGCGAGATCGAGGAAAGCCTGTCGAGTCACGCCAACGTTTCCGAAGTCGCCGTGGTCGGCGTCGAGGACAAGCTCAAGGGCCAGGTGGCGGTCGCATTCGTGGTGCTGAGGAACGCGGAGGCGGCCGCGACCGCCGAAGGGCGCAGGGCGATGGAAGCGGAGCTGATGGGCGTGGTGGACAGGCAGTTGGGCGCGGTCGGCCGCCCCGCGCGGGTGCACTTCGTCGGCCTGCTGCCAAAGACGCGTTCAGGCAAGCTCCTGCGCCGTTCGATACAGGCGCTGTGCGAGGGGCGCGACCCTGGCGACCTGACGACGATTGAAGACCCGGCGTCGCTGCAGCAGGTGAAGGCGGTGCTGGCGGAGTAGGGACGCAGCCGCCAAAGGACGGCGAGGCGATGCCGGCCGCCCGGCAGGTGAACAGGGTCAGTCCAGCGTCGCCACCACCGGCGCATGATCCGAAGGCTGCTCCCACTTGCGCGGCGCCTTGTCCACCATACATCCGCTGCAGCGCGCGGCCAGCGGCGGCGACAGCAGGATGTGGTCGATACGCAGTCCCATGTTGCGGCGGAAGGCCATCATCCGGTAATCCCACCAGCTGAAGATCTTCTCGGGCTGCTCGAACATCCGGAATGCATCCTTGAGACCGAGCGCCTCCAGCCGCTGGAACTGCGCCCGTTCCGGTTCCGAGAAAAGCACCTGGCCCTCCCAGGCCTTCGGATCGTGGACGTCGCGTTCATCCGGTGCGATGTTGTAGTCGCCCAGCAGCGCCAGCGAGGAATGCGCCTGCATCTCGTCCGCCAGCCAAGCGTGGAGCGCGTCCAGCCAGCGCAGCTTGTACTGGTACTTGTCCGAGCCGACCGTCTGCCCGTTGGGAATATAGGCGCAGACGATGCGCATGCCGGCGATGGTGGCAGCGATGATGCGCTGCTGCTCATCCTGGAAGCGCGGGTTGTTCTTCACCACCTCGGCAATCGGGTGCCGGGACAGGATCGCGACCCCGTTGTAGGTCTTCTGGCCCGAGAATGCCACTTGGTAGCCGGCCGCCGCGATCTCCGCCTGCGGAAATTTGTCGTCGGTGAGCTTGGTCTCCTGCAGGCAGAGCACGTCGACGGGGTTCTCCGTGAGCCACTGCAGCACCTGCGGCAGGCGGACCTTGAGGGAATTGACGTTCCAGGTGGCTAATCTCATGTCTTGTAACCGTTTTGTCCGGCGTGCAACGCGCCGCGTTCATCGGGAAATGCGGATGTTACCGCATCGCGGCGCGGTCGCCTCGCACGCTAAGTTTCAGCTAAGAATAGTACGGTACCATGGCGGCCTTCGCAGGAGGCGGGCGCTGCCCGTTCCCATCCACTCATGCCGGTAACGGCTCGCGGTACATCCCACCCCACGTCGAAGTGTTCCCGGTCTCATCCGGGAGCGACGGATACGGGCAACCCCGCCCTGAGCATGCTGCTCATACGCCAGTCGAGGTGGTGCCGCATACACGGAAAATCTGCATGCAATTGCTACTCAGCGCCGGGACTATCCTCGGCATCGTTATTTGGGGCACGCTGTCCCCGGCTTCCCTGTCATCGGTATTCGAGTCCGCGCTCGGGCTGATGACGAAAAACTTCGGCTGGCTGTATCTCTGGGTCGTGCTGGCCCTGGTCATCCTGGCACTGTGCCTCGCGTTGAGCCGCTTCGGCGACCTCAAGCTCGGCGCAGAGGACGATGAGCCGGAGTTCTCCCTCGGGTCGTGGTTTGCGATGCTGTTTGCCGCGGGCATGGGCATTGGCCTCGTGTTCTGGGGTGTGGCCGAACCGGTTTCCCACTATGGCGCCGCACCGCCGGGCATCGCGCCGAATACGCCTGAAGCCGCCAATGCCGCCGTCCGCTACAGCTTCTTCCACTGGGGCGTGCATCCCTGGTCAGTGTACAGCATGGTGGCGCTGGCATCGCATTCTTCCAGTACCGGCGACAGGGCGCCGCGCTCGTGAGTACCGTTACCTCCAGCCTGCCATGGCTGCCGGTGCAGCGCCTGGCCGGCCTGTTCAACTCGCTGGCCGTCATCGCGACAGCGTTCGGCGTGGCCGCCTCGCTCGGCATGGGGGCGCTGCAGATCAACAGCGGGCTGCACGCCGTCTTCGGCCTGCCTGTCAACGCCACCGCGCAGGTACTCATCATTGCGCTCACCACGCTCCTTTTCGTGGGCTCGACAGTGAGCGGTGTCACGCGGGGAATCAAGCTGCTGTCCAACGCCAACATGCTGCTGGCCGCCTTGCTCGTCCTCGCCGTGTTTGCATTCGGTCCGACCGTGGCGATCATCGATACGTTCACCAATAGCCTGGGCGACTATGTGAGCGAGTTCGTGCGCATGACACCGTTCCGTGACAGTGGCTGGGTCGGCGGGTGGACCATCTTCTACTGGGCATGGTGGGTCTCCTGGTCTCCGTTCGTGGGACTGTTCATCGCCCGCGTATCGCGCGGCAGGACCATCCGTGAATTCATCCTCGGTACCGTGCTGGCGCCGTCGCTGCTCGCCGCGATCTGGTTCTCCGTATTTGGCGGAAGCGCACTGTACATGGAGATCTGGCAGCAGGTGCCGATTGCCGCTGCTGCCGCGGCTGACGTCTCGACCGCGCTCTTCGTGATGTTCGACGCGCTGCCGATGGGGCTGCTCATGTCGGTGGTCGCGACGTTACTGGTGCTGGTGTTCTTCGTGACGTCCGGCGACTCCGCGGTGCTCGTGCTCGCAATGATGAGCACCAACGGCGATCCCAATCCGCCGGCGCGCGTCAAGGTACTGTGGGGTTCCCTCATTGCCGGCATCGCAGTGTGCCTCCTGCTGGCCGGTGGCATCAAGGCGGTGCAGACCGCGACCATTGTCTTCGCCTTGCCCTTCACGCTGGTGATCGTGTTGATGGCGATCGCCCTGGTGCGCGCGATCCGCGAGGACTGGCATGTCGAGCAGGGAAAGGAGCGCGAGTTGCGGCGCCGCTTGCGTCAGCTTGGGACCGGCTCGTCCTGAGTGATTCGCCTGGCCGCGCGGCCTTCCATCATATGCGCTGACAGTTGCATCCGCTGCATCCCGCGACGATACGTGCAGGTGCGGGCGCGTGGCGCGCAGCGAACTACGGACATGTCCAGCCGTTTTGCGTCGTTAGATCATCTATTGTAAGACCCAATGACGACGCATCGGACGCTGTTGCTGGCTATCGGAGTAGTGGTCGTCCTGTTCTCGGCGGTATGGCAGAAGTACAGGCTGGTCGAGACGCAGGCGAAAACCAGGAAGGGGACCGTCATCCTCGGGCTTGCCGTTGCGGCGTTCGGCTCCGTCGGTCCGTCGCTGCTGCGCCGGCGCGGAGAGTCGTGAGCCGGCGGGTGCGGAGATTGAGGTGGTGCTTGATGGCGTGATCGGTGAGGTGATCGACGAGGTGATAGCCGCGAGCAGCGCTCGCAGGCCATCCCAGGTCGAACAGGGAACGACGTACTTTCGTCCGCCGTTCCGACGGTTCAGGCTTTCCTGCCGTTCGCGCGGTTGACCAGGAAGGTGGTCAGCAGCGGTACCGGGCGGCCGGTGGCGCCCTTGGCGGCGCCGCTCTTCCAGGCGGTGCCGGCGATGTCGAGGTGGGCCCAGGTGTACTTCTTCGTATAGCGCTCCAGGAAGCAGGCGGCGGTGATGCTGCCGCCGGGCGGGCCGCCGATATTGGCCATGTCGGCGAAGTTCGACTTCAGCTGCTCCTGGTAGGCGTCCTCGATCGGCATGCGCCAGGCGGTATCGCCGGTAGCCTTGCCGGCGGCCAGCAGTTCGTCCGCCAGGCCGTCGTGGGCGTCGTCATGGCGGGTGAACAGGCCCGTGTTGTGATAGCCGAGCGCGGTAACGCAGGCGCCGGTGAGGGTGGCGATATCCACGACCGCGGCGGGTTTGAAGCGCTCGACATAGGTCAGCGCGTCGCAAAGGATGAGTCTTCCCTCCGCATCCGTGTTCAGGATCTCGATGGTCTGGCCGGACATGGAGGTGACGATGTCGCCCGGCTTCGAGGCACGACCTGAAGGCATGTTCTCGCAGGCCGGGATCACGCCGATCACGTTCAGCTTCAGGCCCATTTCGCCGATGGCGCGGAAGGTGCCGAGCACCGATGCGGCGCCGCACATGTCGTACTTCATCTCGTCCATGTTGGCGCCCGGCTTCAGCGAGATACCGCCGGTGTCGAAGGTGATGCCCTTGCCGACCAGGACCACGGGCGCGTCCTTCTGCTTGCCGCCCATGTGCTTGAGCACGATGAACTTCGGCGGCTCGTCGCTGCCCTTGGTCACGGACAGGAAGCTGCCCATCTTGAGGGCTTCGAGCTGCTTGCGGTCGAGGATTTCGGCGCCGAAGCCGAATTCGCCGGCCAGCTTCCTGGCCGTATTGGCAAGATAGGTCGGGGTACAGATGTTGGGCGGCAGGTTGCCGAGGTCCTTGGCCAGTTCGACGCCATTGGCGAGCGCGCTCGCCTGCGCGGCCGCGCTCTTTGCCGGCGCCAGGTCGGCCGCCGGCACCATCAGGGTCAGCTTGCGCACGCCGGCCGGGGCCGGGTCCTTCTTGCTCTTGGTCTCGTCGTAGCGGTAGCCGGCATCACGGATCGCCAGCACCGCGCAACTTACCGCCCAGGCAGCGTCGCGGCTGGCGACCAGGTCCAGCGGAAGGGCCAGCGCGGCCTCGGTCGCGCCCAGTGTCGAGAAAGCCTTGGCCGCGGCCTGCGCCGCGCTCTGGAAATTCTTGTCGCTCACACTGTCCTGCCGGCCGAGGCCGACCAGCAGGACGCGGTCGGCGGCGACGCCGTCAAGGCCGCGCAGAAGGAGCGTCGACCCGGGCTTGCCGGTGATGTCGCCGGACTTCATGGCGGCGGCGATTTCCCCTTTCCGGTCAAGCTCTTGCGCGGTACGCGAGAGTTTCTTGTCTTCAAAAACCGCTACTGCGATACAGCCCGTCTTCACCCCGGCCAGGCCGGTTTTTGCGTCAATAGGTTTTATGCTAAAGTCCATGGGTCGCTCCTTCTCGAGACGCAATTATAGTCTTCTATTCAATGATCTTTCAGCGCGCTCTCAGACGCGAACTGGTCAGCACAGCAGGCGCTGTCTTCACCACGCTGTTCACCATCACGATCACCGTCATGCTCATCAAGATCCTCGGCCAGGCTGCCGGGGGCAAGGTATCGTCGCAGGACGTGATCGCGCTGATCGGATTCGCCGCACTCAAATACTTGTCCATCATCCTGATCCTCACCGGTTTCATCTCGGTGCTGGTGGTGGTCACCCGCAGCTACCAGGATTCCGAAATGGTGGTCTGGTTCGCTTCCGGCCTCAGCCTGTCGCGCTGGATCAAGCCGGTGCTCTGGTTCGCCCTCCCGATCGTGGTGGTCACCTCGCTGCTCAGTTTCATCGTCACGCCCTGGGCCAACCAGCAGAGCGCGGAATACCGCGAGCGCTACGAGAAGCGGGAGGACATCGCGCGCATCTCGCCCGGCAAATTCCAGGAATCCTCGTCGTCCGACCGGGTGTTCTTTGTCGAAGGCACGTCCAACGACGCCACCCACGTCCGGAACATCTTCGTGAACACCGTGCGTAACGGCCAGGACAGCCTGGTGGTGGCGAAGGAGGGCACGGTCGTCGTCGATGAGCGCGGCGACAAGTTCCTGGTGATGGATCAGGGGCGCCGCTACGACAACGTGACGGTGGGCGAGGACCTGCGCCTGACGATCTTCGACCGCTACGGCGTACTGGTGGCGCGCCAGTCCGCCACGCTGGTCGGCGATCTCTCGGCCAGCGCATTGCCGACGCTGGCGCTGCTGGCGGACATGAACCGCTTCAACCGGGCCGAGCTGCTGTGGCGGCTGTCGCTGCCGGTGATGGGACTGCTGCTCATGCTGCTGGCGATACCGCTGGGCTTCGTCAATCCGCGCGGCGGCCGGTCCGCCAATCTCCTGATCGCGCTGCTCGTCTTCATCATCTACAGCAACATGGTCAGCGTGTTCCAGACGGCGGTGCAGCAGCAGCGCCTGTCGCTCGGGCTGGCGGCATGGCCGCTGCACCTGACCGCGGCCATGCTCATCGTGCTGCTCTTCAGCTGGCGCCTGTTCGTCAACAGTCACTGGCATCCGGCGACGGTGTGGGGCGGGTTCAAGCGCGCCTGGCTGTTCCGCAAGGCGCCGCAATGAAGATACTGCACCGCTATGTGGCGACGGAGATCCTGACCGCCACCGTGTTTGCGCTGGTCGCCTTCCTCGCGCTGTTTGCCTTCTTCGACCTGATCGGCGAGCTGCCGCGCGTCGGCCGCGGCAGCTACGAGCTGCAGCATGCCTTCCTCTACGTGGCGATGAACCTGCCCGGCTATGTCTACGACCTGATGCCGATCGCCGCGCTGATCGGCACCATCTATGCGCTCGCCCAACTGGCCGCGCGCTCCGAATTCACGATCATGCGCGCCTCCGGCCTGTCCACCGGGGCGGCGGCCTGGATGCTGGCCAAGGTCGGCATCGTGCTGGTGCTGGTGACTTTCCTGTTCGGCGAATTTATCGCGCCGGCGAGCAGCGAGTTCGCGGAGAAGTTCCGGCTGGCTGCACAGGAATCCTCGATCTCCCGCCAGTTCCGCTCGGGGCTGTGGACCAAGGACGTGGTCCGCAGCAACGGGCTGAGCGGGGAAACCATCGGCTCGCGCTTCCTGAACGTGCGCAACGTCACGCCGCAGGGACAGCTGCAGGGCCTGAAGGTCTACGAGTTCGACCGGGAGATGCAGCTGAAGGCGGTGGTCACCGCGAGCAAGGCGGATTACCGGGGCAACAACGTCTGGCGCCTGACGGACGTTTCCGAAACAGTCTTTACCGTGAAGGGACCGGAAGTGACCGAGATGGTGAGCAGCCGGACCTTGCCGAGCACCGAAGTCATCTCGGAAGTCACACCGGAGATCCTGTCGGTGCTGGTCGTCGATCCCGAGCGCATGTCGGCCCTCGGCCTGGCGACCTATACCCGCCATCTTGAAGAGAACAACCAGAATGCCGAACGCTACGAGATCGCATTCTGGAAGAAAGTGTTCTACCCGCTTGCCGTGATGGTGATGATGGCGCTGGCATTGCCCTTCGCTTACCTGCATTTCCGCTCCGGCGGCGTCAGCCTGAAGATCTTCATCGGCATCATGATCGGTGTCAGTTTTCAGCTCATCAACAATCTGTTCTCGCATATCGGCCTGCTCAATACCTGGCCCCCGCTGGCGACGGCGCTGCTCCCCAGCGTGCTGTTCCTGCTGGTCGCCATCGGCTCGCTGCTGTGGGTGCAGAAGCACTAGGACCGGAGATGGCAGCCAAGGCACTGGTACTGTTTGCCCACGGGGCGCGCGATGCGCGCTGGGCCGAGCCCTTCCTTCGCCTGCGCGACATCACGCAGGCGCAGATGCCGGACGTCGACGTGCGGCTGGCCTTCCTGGAATTGATGACGCCGCGGCTGCCGGAGCTGACGGACGAACTGGTGGCGCAAGGCTGCACCGCGCTGACGGTGGTGCCGGTGTTCTTCGGGCAGGGCGGTCACGTATTGCGGGACCTGCCCGCGATGATCGACGTGCTGCGTGCGCGGTACCCGGGACTGTCCCTCGCGGTGGCGCCCGCAGTAGGCGAGGATGCGGAAGTGCTGCATGCCATCGCCGCCTACTGCGTCCGTTGCACCGCATCGGCCTGAGACGCGAACCACGCGAACCACGCGAACCACGCCGGACCACCGGCCCCTGCCTTTTTCCCGTCCGTCGGGACGCGTTGGCCAGCCGCCATCCGTTCCGCGCCCGCGCGCCCCAACAAGGATCCATTGAAGCCGGTCCGAATCGCATGACGACTGGGGTGCGATCCCGAAGTCCGTGACCAGCAAGGCCATCCGCGCCGATCGAGCGGTTTCGGGCCGATCGGAAAGCCGGCCTTCGCCCTTGCGTGCTGCGGTGATTGCCCCGTCGTGCATGTTCGCTCCCCGGCATCTCGCAAGCGCGTCGCTTCAGCCGCGTGGAACTCTGGACGGCGCCGGCGCCACCCAGAATCGGGGTCGTCAGTAGACATTTTTTCATGGGGGCGAGAATGGGCAAATTTGGTGGACTGAGAACGGGTGGTGGTGGCGGCAATCGGACTGACGGACCGGATGCCCCGCCGCCCCGCGGTGGAAATGATGGTCCGGACAAGCTCGATACGCCAAACGGACCGAAAGGACCGAAATCGGACAAGGATCTGAAGGGCGACGGCATAGACGTGCCGAACGGTAAAGGGCCGAAGTCGGGTTTTGATATTCCGGAGAGCGGCCCGGGCCGGGACCTCCTCGATGGGAAATTCGACCTGGACTCGATCAGTCCCGAGAACTTGAGGAAGAGCCTGGACGATCTGTTGAAAAATGCGGGCAAGCAGTTCCTGGACAAGGCATTCGACTACCTGTTCAAGACATCGCCCGAAGAGGCCGAGGCGATTTTCAATATCCTGCGAACCGGCGGGCTGGGTGCGCTCAGTTTCGACCAGATGAAGACACTGGGTCGAGGTCTCATCAATTTCGCGGGACTGTTAATCTGACGCTGCCACACCGCCGGGTGCGCGCTCCTGGCCGGTCAGACCAGCCCCAAGCGGCGGTCTGCCCGGGTACGCCCATCGGGCGGCAGCGGTCGTCCTGACCTGCTGCGTCACCGCGTTCCATCTGGCTAGTCTCATTCGCATCTCCGTACTGAAAACCCGGCCTTCAACACGTCGGGAAAGTCCCGGACTTCGCACGCGAATATCTCCTTGCATTTATGTTTCTTTAGGGTAATACTGAGTCGGCATTTCCCTTTTACAACAAATCAGGAGACTGTAGATGCGCTTCTTGTCCACGCTGGCACTCGTTTTCGCTGCACTCACCACATCCCTTCCCGCTTCAGCCGACACGGCCGAAGAAGCCACGGCGATGGTGAAGCGGGCGGTCAAGTACATCAAGGAAAATGGCAAGGACAAGGCATTGGCGGAGTTCAATTCGCCGTCCGGCTCCTTCAAGAAGGGCGACCTCTACATTTTCGTGACCAACGTCCAGGGCAGGATGCTGGCGAATGGCGCGAACGCGAAGCTGATCGACAAGAACCTGATCGACCTGAAAGACGCCGACGGCAAGCTGTTCGTCAAGGAATACATCGATCTGGCTGGCGCCAAGGGAGGCGGCTGGTCCGACTACAAGTGGGTCAACCCGACCACCAAGGCGATCGAGCTTAAGTCCACCTACGTCGAGAAGGTGGACGACCTGGTCATCGGTTGCGGAATCTACAAGAAGTAGGACAAGGCGTCCGGGCCGCAGGCAGGCGCGCTCATTCCATCTCAGGGGAAGCAGGCCGGCGTTCCGCCATGGCTTCCCCGATCATCACCAGGACAGGGCCGCTGCAGTGTGCGAGGCCCTGTTCCAGTTCCCCCAGCGTCATCCGCAGCACCCGCACGTTCGGGCGGCTGCAGTTCTCCACTGCGATCACGGGCAATGAGCGAGGGTGGCCCTGTGCCAGCAGTTTCCCGGCGGTGTCGACGGCTTCCTTGCCGCCCATGTACTGGATCAGCGTATCGCAGTTCGGCAGCGTGCTTTCCTCGGGATGGCCGGGCGCCGTGCTCGAGGTGAAGAAGGCGACGCTGCGCGCGACGCCGCGCTTGGTGAGCGGCTGCTTCGTCTCGGCGGCCGCGGCCAGCGCGGTGGTCACTCCCGGCACCACTTCCACTGCGATCCCCTCGGCCTCCAGCGCCCGCAGTTCCTCGTCGGCACGGCCGAAGATCATTGGATCGCCGCCTTTGAGGCGCACCACGATCCGATAGCGCCGCGCGCAGGCGACCAGCTGTTCGTTGATCAGTGTCTGTGCGACCGAACGCTGGCCAGAGCGTTTGCCGACCGCGATCTTTTCGGCCTGGGGACAGAGGGCAAGCATCTCGGCGGTAACGAGGGCGTCGTGCAGAACGACGTCGGCCTGCGCCAGCAGCCGGGCGCCGCGAACCGTGATGAGGTCGGCGGCGCCGGGTCCGGCGCCGAGCAGGTAGACCTTGCCGGCGGCGCTGGGGCCGGCGGGGGAGGAGGACATCTGTCAGGCGATGCGGATCATGCCGGCGGCAACCGTCTGGTGCGTGACCTCATCGATCAGGATGAAGGCGCCGGTGGCGCGCACGGCGTCATAGGCATCCGCCGCCAGCGGCTGCTGCACGTTGATCGAGATCCTGGCGATGTCGTTGAGCCTGAGGGCGTCGGCCTGGCGTCGTTCCTGGGTATTGATGTCCAGCAGAGTGTCGATCCGGGTCACCCGCGCCGCCACCTGGCGGGTGGTGTGCTTCAGCCAGTACTTGCGGCGCATGTCCAGCGGCTCTTCCGACAGCCAGCAGACGTCCGCCTCGACCGCCTTGAGCAGTGTCGCCGGCTGTTCCGCCGCGCTCAGCATGTCGCCGCGCGAGATGTCGAGGTATTCCTCCAGCAGCAGCGTGACCGACTGTCCTGCCCCGGCGCTCTCCAGCGAACCGTCGAGCGTGACGATGTCCTTCACCGTCGCGCTCTGGCCGCCGGGTTGCACCGCCAGCTTGTCGCCCTTGCGCACCTGTCCGGCCTCGATGCGGCCCATGTAGCCGCGGAAGTCATTGGCCTCGTGGCCGTTGTGGCGGGCCACCAGCTGCACCGGGAAGCGCAGCGGCTGGACGTGGGCGTCGTCGTAGACGGACAGGCCTTCCAGCAGTTCGATCAGGGTCGGGCCCTGGTACCACGGCATACGCTCGCCAGCGGTCACCACATTGTCGCCGGCCAGCGCGGAAAGCGGGATCGGGTGTACGTCCCGCAGGCCGAGCTGATCCGCGAACTGCCGGTATGCGCCGACGATGCGGTCGTACACGCTCTGGTCGTAGTCGACCAGGTCCATCTTGTTGACAGCCACGATCACGTGCTCGATGCGCAGCAGGTGCGCGATCGTCGAATGGCGCTTGGTCTGCGTCAGCAGTTCGACGCTGCCGTCGTCCCCCAGCTTCACCTTGGAGACGTCGATCAGGATGATGACGGCGTCGGCCGTGGAAGCGCCGGTCACCATGTTGCGGGTGTACTGCTCGTGGCCGGGCGTGTCGGCAATGATGAACTTGCGCTTCGGCGTGGCGAAATAGCGGTAGGCGACGTCGATGGTGATGCCTTGCTCGCGCTCGGCTTCCAGGCCGTCGGTCAGCAGCGACAGGTCGACGGTGTCGCCGACGGTGCGCTTGTGCTTGGCGCGCGAAATGGCGTCGAGCTGGTCGGCGAAGATGCCCTTGCTGTCGAACAGCAGGCGGCCGATCAGCGTGCTCTTGCCGTCATCGACGGAGCCCGCGGTGATGAAGCGCAGCAGCCCGCGCTCGGCGCCCGCGGCTTGCGAGAGTTGTTTTTCAGCTAGCACGGCGTTCATCAGAAATATCCTTCCTTCTTGCGTTTTTCCATCGAGGCCTCGGATGTCTGGTCATCCATGCGGGTGGCGCCGCGCTCGGTGATCTGGGTGACGGCGGTCTCGGCAAGGATCGCGTCGACATCAGCGGCGTCGGAGGCGACGGGGCAGGTGCAGGAGATGTCGCCGACGGTGCGGAAGCGCACGGTGCGGGTCTCGACGGTCTCGCCGTCGCGTGCCGGGGTCAGGTCGGTCAGCGGCACCAGCAGGCCGTTGCGCGGAATCACCTGGCGCTGGTGCGCGAAATAGATCGACGGCAGCGCCAGCTGTTCGCGGGCGATGTATTGCCAGACGTCGAGCTCGGTCCAGTTGGAGATCGGGAACACGCGCATGTTCTCGCCCGGGTGGACGCGGGTGTTGTACAGGTCCCAGAGCTCCGGTCGCTGCGCCTTCGGATTCCACTGGCCGAATTCATCCCGGAACGAGAAGATGCGTTCCTTCGCCCGCGCCTTCTCCTCGTCGCGCCGCGCGCCGCCGATGCAGGCGTCGAACTGGAATTCGGCAATCGTTTCCAGCAGCGTGACCGCCTGGGCGGCGTTGCGCGAGTCGGTCTGCGGGTTGCGCAGCCGCACGGTGCCGCGCTTGATCGAATCCTCCACCGAGCGCACGACCAGGCGCTCGCCGAGTTCGGCGGCCCGGCGGTCGCGGAACTCGATCACTTCCGGGAAGTTGTGGCCGGTATCGATGTGCACCAGCGGGAACGGGAATTTGCCGGGGCGGAAAGCCTTCTCCGCAATGCGCAGCAGCACCACCGAGTCCTTCCCGCCGGAGAACAGCAGGGCCGGGTTGCTGCATTCGGCCGCGACCTCGCGCATGATGTGGATGGCCTCCGACTCCAGCCAGTCCAGGTGGCGGTTGCTGGCGGCGTCGAGGAAGAGTTTTTCGACTGCGGTATTCATGGGCGCCTCAGGCAGGGACAGATTTGATTCTCACCAGCTTGCCGTCGACGACGTGCAAGCCGCATTCCTTTGATTCGGGGGTTTCCCACCACCAGCGTCCGGCGCGGACATCCTCGCCCGGCTGGATCGCCCGCGTGCACGGCTCGCAGCCGATCGACGGATAGCCCTTGTCGTGCAGCGGGTTGTAGGGAACCTTGTTGGCACGGAGGTAGTGCCAGACATCGTCCTCCGACCAGTCGGCCAGCGGATTGAACTTGACCATCCCGTGCGCGACGTCGTCTTCCTGCACCGCCAGGTCGCTGCGCGTGCTCGACTGCGCGCGGCGCTGGCCGGTGACCCAGGCCTTGTTGCCGGCCAGCGCCCGGTTAAGCGGTTCCACCTTGCGGATGCGGCAGCACTCCTTGCGCATGTCGACGCTGTCGTAGAACGCATTCATGCCGTTCTGCGCAACGTAGGCGTCGACCGCCGCGGTCTCCGGCCGGTACAGCTTGACTTCATGCCCGTAGGTCTCGCGGATACGGTCGACCATGCCGAGCGTTTCCTTGTGCAGCCGGCCGGTTTCCAGCGTGAAGAGGCCGATCGGGAGGCCTGCGCGCAGGATCATGTCGGTCAGCACCATGTCCTCCGCGGCAAGGCTGGACGCAAAGACCGCCGGCGAGAACGCATCGGCGATGCGCCGCAGCGTCGCCCGCGTGTCCTCGACCAGGCTGTCGAAATCGCTCATGCCGTCGCTCCGCGCTGTACACGCCGGAACAGCGGCGACTTGCGGTCCCAGGAGGTCTGGTAGGCCTCGGAGAAATCGCTCAGGCCGAGCAGGGCGTCCTGGATGTCCTTGTCCTCGCGCACCGCGAAGGCGTCGAAGCCGACGCGCTGCATGTAGAACAGCTGGTCGCGCAGGACATCGCCGATTGCGCGCAGCTCGCCGGCGTAGCCAAAGCGGGCGCGCAGGTTGTAGGCGGTCGAGTAGCCGCGGCCGTCGGCGAACTTCGGGAAGTCGACCGCGATGACGCGGAAGCGGCCGAGGTCGTCCTTCAGCTCCTCGGGCCGTTCGCTGCTGGCGAGCCAGACGCCGAGTTCGGCGCGGCCTTCCAGCGCCGCGCGCTGTGCCTGCCATACCTTGAGCGGTACGATGACCTTGCCCTGCGGGATGGCGACGCCTTCCGGCGTTTCGCCTTCCGCGAGGCGCAGCACGGTCCAGTCGTCGCCGACGACGGCCTTGTTCTTGATGATGTTACGCATAAGCGTCTTCTCCAGCAGTATGGGCGGCCGTGATCGGGGTCGCGTACACGTATTCCTTGAACGGTGCGACGCCGAGGCGGCGGGCCGTGTCGATGAAACGCTCGTCCTCGTTGCGCTCGCGCAGGTAGACCTGCAGGATGCGGTCGATCACTTCCGGCATCTGGTTGGCGGAGAACGACGGACCGATGATCTTGCCGATGCTCGACTGGTTGCCCTGCGCACCGCCGATCGACACCTGGTACCACTCGCTGCCGTCCTTGTCGACGCCGAGGATGCCGATGTGCCCGACGTGATGGTGGCCGCAGGAATTGATGCAGCCGGAGATGTTGAGCTCGATCTCGCCGATGTCGTGCTGGAAGTCGAGGTTGTCGAAGCGCTCGGCGATGTCGCCGGCGATCGGGATCGACTTGGCATTGGCGAGCGCGCAGAAATCGCCCCCCGGGCAGCAGATCATGTCGGTCAGCAGGCCGATGTTCGGCGTGGCCAGGCCCTGCGCCTTGATCTCTTCCCACAGGCGGACGAGATCGGACTGGCGGACGTCGGCCAGCACCAGGTTCTGCTCGTGGGTGACACGCAGTTCGCCGAAGCTGTAGCGGTCCGCAAGGTCGGCGACGAAGTCCATCTGGTCCGCGGTGGCGTCGCCCGGCGGCACGCCGGTCTTCTTCAGCGACAGCACCACCGACCGGTAGCCGGCGACCTTGTGGCCGCGGACGTTGCGCCTGACCCAGTTGGCGAAGGCTTTGTTCTCCGTCTTGAACTGCTCGAAGGCGGCGTCGGTCGCCGGCAGGGTTTCATAGGCCGGCGCGGTGAAATATGCGGACACGCGCGCCAGTTCCTCCTCGGTCAGCGTGCTCGGGCCGTCCTTGATGCCGGCCCATTCCTCTTCCACCTGGCGCGCGAACTCCTCGACGCCGAGCGCTTTGACCAGGATCTTGATGCGGGCCTTGTACATGTTGTCGCGGCGGCCGTACTGGTTGTACACGCGCAGGATGGCTTCGATGTAGCTCATCACATGCTGCCATGGCAGGAAGGCGCGGATCTCGCTGCCGAGGATCGGGGTGCGGCCCATGCCGCCGCCGACCAGCACGCGGAAACCGGTTTCGCCCTGTTCGTTCCTGACGACGGACAGGCCGATATCGTGCACCATGATCGCCGCGCGGTCTTCCCTCGCGCCATTGATCGCGATCTTGAACTTGCGCGGCAGGAAGGCGAATTCAGGATGGAAGGTGCTCCACTGGCGCAGGATCTCGCACCATGGGCGCGGATCGATGATCTCGTCCTCGGCCACGCCGGCGAACGGGTCGGAGGTGATGTTGCGCACGCAGTTGCCGGAGGTCTGGATCGCATGCATCTCGACCGAGGCCAGCTTGCCGAGGATCTCCGGCGTGTCCTCCAGCTTGATCCAGTTGAACTGAATGTTCTGGCGGGTGGTGAAGTGGCCGTAGTCGCGGTCGTAGTTGCGGGCGATGTGCGAGAACATCCGCATCTGCTTCGACGACAGCAGGCCGTAGGGCACGGCGATGCGCAGCATGTAGGCATGGCGCTGGTAATACAGGCCGTTCTGCAGGCGCAGCGGGCGGAATTCATCCTCGCTCAGTTCGCCCGACAGGCGGCGCTTCACCTGTCCGGTGTACTGCGCGACGCGTTCCTTGACGATCTGGTGGTCATATTGGTCGTAGCGATACATCTCAGTTCCAATCCTAAAAAACCATTTTGGCGGCAATGCCGGTCAGCGTCGTCGCCAACAGGCCGCGCAGAATTTTTTCCGGCACCGCGCGCGCGGCGAGGGAGCCGATGGTGATGCCGGGCACCGAGCCCAGCAGCAGGGTGACGAGCAGTACCCAGTTGATCGAACCAAGGTACCAGTGGCCGGCGGCCGCGATCGCGGTGAGCGGCACGGCGTAGGCGATGTCGGTTCCGGCGATTTCCGCCGGGGACAGGCGAGGATACAGCAAGACAAGAATCGTCGCACCCACGGCGCCTGCGCCGATGGAGGAGATGGTGACGAGCGTGCCGAGCAGCGCGCCGACGACCACGGTGGTGACCGTGAGCGCGCGCCCCTGCAACTGCTTTTCGGGATGGGCGATCACCCAGGCCTGCATGCGGGAACGGAACAGCAGCGCGATGACCGTCAGCAGTACCGAGCCGGCGATCGCATACCGGATGACCTGCCCGATATGCGCGTCCAGGGCGCCGAAGGACTTCAGGGCCAGGGTGGTCAGCAGCGCCGCCGGCAGCGCGCCATAGCAGAGATGGCGGACGATTTCCCAGCGCACGGTGCCGCGGAAGCGGTGGGCCAGGGTGCCGGCGGTCTTGGTCGCTGACGCGAAGGCGAGGTCGGTGCCGACGGCGACCGTGGGCGACACGCCGAACATCAGCGTCAGCAGCGGCGTCATCAGCGACCCGCCGCCGACGCCGGTCAGGCCGACCAGCAAGCCGACGGCAAAGCCCGAAACCACAAAATGAAGATCCATAGCACCTCACGAAGGACTGTGAATCGTAATAAACTTATTCCTTATTCCAAACTACTTACTATTCATTTGCTTATATGCTCAAAAAGCATATACATGCGTGGAAAACAATTGCCGGATAAACAAGGGAAGCGATGAACCTTCATCAACTGCGCTTCGTGCGGGAAGCCGTGCGACAGAATTTCAACCTGACGGAGGCGGCAAAGGCGCTGTATACATCCCAGCCCGGCGTGTCGAAGGCGATCATCGAGCTGGAGGAGGAACTCGGCGTCGACATCTTCACCCGCCACGGCAAGCGCATCCGCGGACTGACCGAGCCGGGCCGCGCGGTGCTGCGGTCGGTCGAGCTGATCATGCAGGAGATCGACGGCCTGAAGCGAATCGGCAAGGAGTTCGCGGCGCAGGACAGCGGCAGCTTCACGATTGCCACCACGCATACGCAGGCCCGCTATGCACTGCCCAAGGTGGTGCAGGCGTTTGCCCAGAAGTACCCGAAGGTCCGCTTGTCACTCTTGCAAGGCAATCCGCGGCAGGTTGCGGAGATGGTGCTGAAGGACCAGGCCGACATGGCGATCGCCACCGAGGCGATTGCCAGCGTGGACGGCCTGATCAGCCTGCCTTGCTACCAGTGGGAGCACGTGGTGGTGGTGCCGCACGAGCATCCGCTGCTCAGGAGCGTGCCGCTGACCCTGGAAGCGATCGCGGGGTATCCGCTGATTACCTACGACAGCGCGTTCACCGGCCGGGCCAAGATCGACCATGCTTTCCAGATCCGCGAACTCAAGCCGGACGTGCTGCTGGAGGCGATCGACGCCGACGTCATCAAGACCTACGTCGAGCTCGGCATGGGCGTGGGCATCATTGCCGGGATGGCCTATGATGCCGAGCGCGACAAGGGACTGCGCGCCATTCCGGTGGGCCACCTGTTCGGGACCAATGTCTCCAGGGTGGCCCTGAAGCAGGGCGCTTACCTGCGCAGCTATGTCTACAGCTTCATCGAGCTGATCACGCCGACCCTCAACCGCCGCTTGATCGAGCAGGTGATGAGTGGCGAAAAGGACAGCTACGAGTTGTAGCGGGCCTTTCGTTCTTGCATTTTTCGGCGGCCGCTTTTTTTGCTTCATCGAAACCCCGTATTGCGGTTAGAATGGCGCCCGTCATTGGGGAGTAGCCGCCCTCCGAAGCAGTATTGCGAGAGGGGCTTGCGTCAACAGACTTGGCCTCCGGCCATGGCGCAAGCGACACCGTCTGGCGAGACCTTTGACCATGCATCCCCCGCTCTGGGCCGGAGGGGCGCGTGGTCAATCGTCCGTTTCCGGCCCCGGATCATTCATGGAAGCATTCTTCATCTCCACGGGCATCGTCGCCCTCGCCGAAATGGGCGACAAGACGCAACTGCTGTCCCTCCTGCTCGCCGCCAAGTTCCGCCGGCCGCTGCCCATCATCCTCGGCATCCTGGTCGCCACCCTGCTCAACCATGCTTTTGCCGGCGCCATCGGAAGCTGGCTGACTGCCTTCATCGGCCCTGACGTGCTGCGCTGGGTGCTCGGACTGTCCTTCCTCGCCATGGCGGCATGGACCCTGGTGCCCGACAAGATCGACGATGTCGACGCCAGGCCGGCCCGGCTCGGGGTGTTCGCGACGACGGCATTCGCCTTCTTCCTCGCCGAGATGGGCGACAAGACGCAGGTGGCCACCATTGCGCTGGCGGCGAAGTATGCGGACTTCTATCCGGTGGTGGCGGGTACGACCCTCGGCATGATGATCGCCAACGTCCCGGCGGTCTTCCTCGGCAACCGCATCATCCAGATGGTGTCGCTGAAACTGGTGCACGGCATCGCTGCCGCGATCTTCGCGGTGCTCGGGGTGCTGACCCTGTTCAACGTCGGCAACCTGCTCTGATCATTCCCTGCAGCCGAGCCGGCGCGACAGCAGCGCCGCCTGCGTGCGCGCCGCCTGCGCGATCGGCCCCTGCCAGTGTGCGTCGATGTGGGCGGACGAGCCGACGACGGTCAGCGCAAAGCGCATCCGGCGGTCGTGGTCGAACACCGGCGCGGCGAAGGCATTGAAGCCCGCCAACAGGCGCTCGGCGCTGCGGCTCGCGCCGGCCGGCCGGGCCGCGGCGGGGTCGAGCCGGCCGATCATCCGCGCCAGGCCCTGCCTGCGGGTTTCTTCCAGCAGGGGTTCCAGGTCCTTCCGGCTGCGCGGCGCATCGATGCGCTCGGCGCGGTTCTGCGCCAGTTCGGCCCGCAACATGGCGTCGGTTTCTGCTTCCGGCAGGAAGGCGGCGAAGCACAACCCGCTGGCGGTATAGGTCATCGGCATCACGCTGCCGATCTGCAGGTTGATCGTCACCGGTCGCCGCGACTGCAGCAGGCGGATGTAGGTCGGGCCGAAATTTCCCCAGGCGGCAAGCGCCACGGTCTCCCCGGTGGCATCGCGCAAGGCGGCCATCGCCTCGTCCGCCAGCCGGACCGCGTCCAGCCTGCCGAGTGAGGCCAGACCGAGTTCCAGCGCCAGCGGCCCCAGGTCGTACATGCCGCTTGCCGCATCCTGCTCGATCAGACCGACGCGGATCAGGCTCACCAGGTAGCGGTGCGCCTTGGCGGCCGGCATCGCCGCCTGGCGGGCGAGGGCGGTCAGCGGCAGCGCGCCCTGCGCCTGGGCGAGCGCGACCAGCAGCGGCGCGGCCACCTCGATCGACTGTATGCCCTGCTTGCCGTCCGCGTCGGCGGCGGGCGGATTTGCGCGGGTTCCGATGGCAGTTTTCATAAGATGCTATATTACGATAAGGTGAATAAATTCACTAATGCATAACTGCGCCGGATGGCTTCCCCGAGGCGGGTGCCGGACGCCGGCATCAACGTGAACCGGTCAGCGTGAACCGACCGGCGGGAGCCGATCGACATGAACAATAACGGCGGCAACAGGCTTGCCCGGCAAGCCTTCAAGCCGCCATCACTGCAAGGAGACCCAATGCGTACATCCACATCGACACGACTGATACTCGGCCTGGTGCTGGCGGCTGCATCCGCCGTCGCGCAGGCGCAGGCCTGGCCGTCCAAGCCGGTCAAGTGGATCGTGCCGTACCCGCCGGGCGGCGGCTCCGACACCATCGCCCGCGCGATCGGCCAGCAGTTGTCCTCCCAGGTCGGGCAGCCGGTCGTGATCGAGAACCGGCCGGGCGCCGGCACCATCATCGGCGCCGAGGCGGCGTCGCGCTCCGCGCCCGACGGCTACACCATCTTCTCCGGCGACAACGCGTCCTACGTATTCAACAGCGCGCTCTACCGCAAGCTGCCGTACGACCCGCAGAAGGACTTCGCGCCGGTGGCGCTGATCGCCCGCTTTCCGCTGCTGCTGGTGGCCAACCCGGCAGCCGGGTTTGCCGACGCCCGGGACCTGATCGCCAAGCTGCGCCAGTCGCCCGGCAAGTACAGCTACGCCTCGGTCGGCGCCGGCAGCCCGCATCATCTGGCCATGGAAATGTTCAAGCAGCGCAGCGGCACGTTCGCCGTGCATATTCCTTATCGCGGCGCCGGACCTGCGGTGCAGGATGTGCTCGGTAACCAGGTGCCGGTGATGATGCTGGATCTGGCCACCGCGTTGCCGCATCTGAAGTCGGGCAAGCTGAAGGCGCTGGCGGTGGCATCCGGCAAGCGCCTCGCGCTGCAGCCCGAGGTGCCGACGATGCAGGAACTTGGTTTCGGCGATGTCGAGATGTATGCATGGCAGGGCATCGCCGTGCCCGCCGGTACCGGCGGCGACGTCGTCGCCCGTCTCAATGCCGAAGTCAACAAGGCCCTGGCGGCGCCCGAGGTGCACAAGCGCCTCGGCGATCTCGGCGTCGAGCTGCTCGGCGGCACCCCGCAGCAGATGGCGGACTATCTCCGCAGCGAGACGACCCGCTGGCACGCGCTGATCAAAGAGCGCAAGATCACCCTTGATTAATCCCACAGGAAGACCATGAAACTCGCCACCCTGAAAGACGGCACCCGCGACGGCCAGCTGGCCGTGGTGTCGCGCGACCTGAAGACTGCCCACCTCGCGGACGGCATCGCCCTGACCATGCAGCGCGCGCTGGATGACTGGAGCTTCATTGCGCCGCAGCTGGAGGACCTCTATCGCCAGCTCAATGCCGGCAAGGCGCCGCGCAGCTTCGACTTCGACCAGAAACGCTGCATGTCGCCGCTCCCGCGTGCGTATCAGTGGGCCGACGGCTCGGCCTACGTCAACCATGTGGAACTGGTGCGCAAGGCACGCAATGCCGAGATGCCGGAATCGTTCTGGCACGACCCGTTGATGTACCAGGGCGGAGGCGACGATTTCATCGGTCCGACCGATGACATCGTGCTGGGATCGGAAGAGTGGGGCATCGATTTCGAAGGCGAGGTGGCGGTGGTGACCGACGACGTGCCGATGGGAACGAAGCCCGAGCAGGCGTTGGCGCATGTGAAGCTGCTGATGCTGGTCAACGACGTGTCCCTGCGCAACCTGATCCCGGCGGAGCTGGCCAAGGGTTTCGGCTTCTTCCAGTCGAAGCCGGCGTCGAGCTTCTCGCCGGTCGCGGTCACGCCGGATGAGCTGGGCGATGCATGGAAGGACGGCAAGGTGCACCTGCCGCTGCGCGCGACCTGGAACGGCGCGCTGGTCGGCCAGCCGAACGCCGGCGTCGACATGGTGTTCAGCTTCCCGCAACTGATCGCGCACCTGTGCAAGACGCGCAATGCGCGCGCCGGCTCCATCATCGGCTCCGGCACGGTGTCCAACAAGGACAGCAGCAAGGGCTATACCTGCATCGCCGAGAAGCGCTGCCTGGAGATGATTGCCAATGGCGAGGCGAAGACGCCGTTCATGAAGTTCGGCGACACCATCCGCATCGAAATGCTGGATGCGAACGGCAAGTCGATCTTCGGCGCCATCAACCAGCAGGTCACGCAGAACGGCGCACAGAAACCGCAAGCCTGAGGAGAACCGCCATGTCGACGCTCGCCGCCACCGCTACGGGCCAGCAGGCCCTGCTGCCGGCTCCCGTGCCCATCAACGGGCTGCATCACTTTGCCTGGCGCTGCCGCGACGCGGAGGAGACGCGGCGCTTCTACGAGGATGTCCTCGGGTTGCCCCTGTTCCATTTCATCCGCAGCGACATCGTCCCCTCGACCGGCGAATACTGTCCCTACGTCCACATCTTCTTTCGCATGACCGACGGCTCCTGCCTCGCGTTCTTCGATCTGGGCGATGACGTGGCCCCCGCGCCGTCGCCCAACACGCCGGCCTGGGTCAACCACATCGCGATGCGGGTGGACAGCGTGCAGCAGCTGGAGGCGATGAAGCAACGCCTCGAGGGACATGGGATCGAGGTGCTCGGCGTCACCGACCACCGGATCTTCCGCTCGATCTACTTCTTCGACCCCAACGGCATCCGGCTGGAGCTGTCCGCGCAGCTGGCGCCGGAGACGCAGATGCGCAGCGAGCAGCAGGGCATCCACGCGAAGCTCGACGCCTGGTCGAAGGAGAAGGCGGAGCGGCTGGCGCAGCAGCGCTGAATCTTCCTATACTGAGGGATCGCTCAAGGAGACCGGAATGGACCTGCTGCTTCCCTCATGGCCGCTGATGGCCGCCTTCCTCGCGGCAAGCGTGGCGCTTGCCGTCACGCCCGGCCCGGCCGTCGTCTACATCGTCACCCGTACGCTGGCACAGGGGCGGGGAGCCGGATTCGCCTCGCTGGGCGGCGTGGCCCTCGGCAACCTCGGTAACGCGACCGGCGCGGCGCTGGGGCTGGCGGCGTTGTTCGCCGTGTCCTCGCTGGCGTTCAGCGTCGTCAAGTACGCAGGTGCGGCCTACCTGGTCTGGCTCGGGATCAGGGCGCTGTCCGCGCCGGCGCCGCGGCAGGCCGACGCGCATTTCGGCAGTGCCTCGCTGCCGCGCATCTTCCGCGACGGCTTCCTGGTCGCGCTGCTCAATCCCAAGACCGCGATCTTCTTTGCCGCCTTCCTGCCACAGTTCATGGACCCGGTTGGATCCGCCGCGGGCCAGAGCCTCTTGCTCGGCGCCGTGTTCGTCTTCATCGCAGCGCTCACCGACGCCGGCTATGTGCTTGCCGCCGGCCTCCTTGCGCCGCTGTTGCTGCGCATGCGCGGCGCCGCCGCGGCCGGCCGCTTCGTGACGGCAGGCGCTTTCATCGGTCTCGGTGTGTTTACCGCCATGGCGGGAGGGCGCAACCGGTAGCAGGATCATGCGCGGCCGCCGCGACGTACCTGTGCCTTGGCCTGCGGACCGCCAAGCGCCGGCACGGCATGCCCTATGAAAAAAGCCCGGCGCAGGGCCGGGCTTCCGGGAGTGACTCTCGTCAGGCCGCCAGCCTGTTTGCCAGCTCGGTGCTTCTGCAGCCGTCAAGCAGGTAGGCGAGGCTGATGACCAGCACCAGCTCGCCTTCGGCCGAGCGGGCGGTGCCGTTGATGCCGGGGACGGCCATCGCGGTCAGCGGCTTGATCACCAGGTCGGCGGTACCGTCGACGGCTTCCACCGCGAGGATGTAGGGCTGGGGCGCGGCGACCACGATGCCGACCTTTTCGCGACAATCCTCATAGCCCAGCACGCCGGCCAGCGACCGGACGGCCAGCGGCCGGCCCTGGTCGCGCATCACCGGCGCGCCGCCGACGGCGTCGAACGTCTCGGGCAACTCGACCACGCGTTCCACCACCGCCATTGGCATCGCCAGCGCGGCGCCGGCGGTGCGTACCAACATTGTGGGTACGATCGACAGCTCGATCGGCAGGCGGATGGTGAAGGTGGTGCCCTTCCCGAGGACCGACTCGGTGCGGATCGCACCGCGATGCTTTTCCACCGCGGTCTTCACCACGTCCATGCCGACCCCGCGGCCGGACACGCTGGAGGCGACCTCCTTGGTCGAGAAGCCGGGCAGGAAGATCAGCTGCAGCGCTTCCTCGGGAGACTGCGCCATGTGGTCGGTGATCAGGCCCTTGGCGATGGCCTTGTTGCGCAGGCGGGCGGGATCCATGCCCTTGCCGTCGTCGGATACCTCGATCATGACGCTGCTGCCTTCCTGCCATGCCTTGAGCAGGATGGTGGCCTTCGCGGGCTTGTCGCTCGACGCGCGTTCGTCAGCGGTTTCGATGCCGTGGTCGAGCGAGTTGCGCAGCATGTGCACCAGCGGGTCGTACAGGCTGTCCACCACGACGCGGTCGACTTCGGTTTCCGCGCCTTCGATCACCAGGTCGACGTCCTTGCCGAGGTCGCGCGCGAGTTCGCGCACCAGCCGCGGGAATTTCTGGAACAGCCGTCCGACCGGCTGCATGCGGGTCGACAGCGTGGCCCTCTGCAGTTCGGTGGAGTAGCGGGATGCGCGCGCCAGGGTTTCCTGCAGCGTCGCCATCAGCGCGGCCGCCTGGCCCTCGAACTTGAACTGGGTGAGCTTTTCCAGCAGCACGGCGGCCTGGTTGGCGGCCTGCACCGACTCGCCGGCGACCTCCAGCAGGGCGTCGAGCTTGACGGCGTCGATACGGATGCTGTCTTCCTTGACCGGCGCGACGACCGGACGTGCGCTGTCGTCGCCGGCATTCCTGGCGGCCGGCATTGCCGAGGGTGTCGCGGCCGACAGCGCAGCCGGCGGCACGCCCGGTGCGGCGGCAGGCACTGCCGGCGCAGCTTCGGCCAGTGCCGCGGGAACCACGGCGCGGTACAGCGCTTCCCAGTCGAGGCCCGGGGCGGAGGTCATGTCCGGCGCCGGCGGGACGCCGGCCGTCGTGCCGGCGTCCGCGGTCGCCGTTGCCGGCGCTGCGACGGCGGCGGCGGCAACGGCTGCCGGCGCGCCTTCGATGGCCTGGCGCAGCAACTCCTCGAGCGTGGCGGGCATCGCCGGCAGGCTCTCCGGGGCCGCGCCATTGGCAAGCTGGCCGAGCTGGTCGGCGACGAATCCGCTGGCCTGCAGGCCGGCCTCGATCGCGGTCGGCGTCACCGGCACCTTGCCGGTGCGCAGGCCGTCGAACAGGTTCTCGGTCAGGTGGCAGGCCGAGACGATCGCCGGCAGATTCATGAACCCGGCGCCGCCCTTGATGGTATGGAACGAGCGGAACAGGGCGTTCAGCGCATTCGTGTCGTCCGGCCGCCGCTCCAGCGACAGCAGGTGTTCTTCCACGTTCGTCGCGAGGTCGAGCGCCTCGACGACGAATTCCTTGAGCATGTCGTCCATCAGAACCCCAGGTCGGCCAGCAGGCTGTCGACGTCGTCCTGGCCCATTGCGGCGCCGGGCGCCGCCGGACCGGACATCAGCTCAACCGGCTTGTGTTCCGCCATGGCCGCCTTGACTTCCGGCGGTGCGTTGTCGCGCAGCAGCTGCGCCAGCTCCTGTTCCGCCTTGCTGGTGATGGTGACGATCTTCTTGATGAGCTGGCCGGTGATGTCCTGGAAGTCCTGCGCCATCATAATGTCGAGCAGCCTTGCCTTTTCGGCGTCGGTTGCGGCGCCGACCATCGCGGCGAACTGCTTCGAATCGCCTGCCAGCGCCTTGAACTCGTCGATGCCGAGCTTGCCGTCGAACAGCCGGGACCAGCGGTCTTCCATGTCGCGGGCCTGCTTCGACAGGGCTTCTTGCTCCGGAAGGCTGGTATCGACGGCATTCAGTACCTTGTTGGCGGCCTGCTCCGTCAGCGAGGCAATGTGCTCCAGCCTCCCCTGGGCATCGGTGATCTGGCTCGCGACATCGGACAGCGAGCGGTCGTAGCCGAGCTGGCGCAGGGAGTCATGCAGCATGCGCACGATGCCGCCGAGGCGCTCGTACATGCCCTTGTCGGTCAAGTCTTCTTCGCCGGCGTCCGGATGCGCTGCGGCGGCGTCGGCGGTGCCCGCACCGGCATCGGGAGCGGCGGTGGAGACGGTATCGGTGCGTTGCGCCGCCACCTCATCGAACAGTGCTTCCAGGTCGTCTGCTGCGTCGCTCATGTTGGTGCTTCCCTCTGTTTTGTGTCGGCTAGTTGCGTATGGATGCGGGCGCGGCGACGCAGAAGCGGCCGCGCGGGACTCGATCACGATTATCTGCCACGAGTTTCATTGGTGCAACAAATGAACGTCATATTCCGTGCGGGCGATGCGGCAAAGCGGCAACGCCCGCGTGCGGCGGCAACGGGCTTTGTCTATTTGACAGCGTGCAGCAGGTCGATGGACGCCAGGTGCAGCGGGTGGGACGGGTCCGCGAAGGCATCGCAGATCGTCAGGTGGTTGAGCCCGGGCAGCGGCACCTCGGACCGGTGGCCCGTTTTCCACGCGTCGCCGATCAGTCTGGTCTGGCGCTGGAACTCCTCGGATTCGAGGGCGCCGCAGGCGGTGATGAAGGGCGCCGGATGCGCCTGGGGCATCAGCGCCGGTGACAGAACGGCAATATCCGCTTCCTCGAGCTTCAGGTCGACGTTGACGAACCCGGCATGCCGCACCGGTTCCAGGTCGAAGATCCCCGACATCAGGATGCCGCCCTTGACAAGGTCGGCCGGCAGGTCGTCGCCGAAAACCGGCCAGACGGCGGCCATCGTCATCGCGGCGAGGTGTGCCCCGGCGGAGTGGCCGGCGACGACGATGCGGCGCGGGTCGAAGTCATAGGCTTCCGCGTGCCGGTACAGCCAGGCCACCGCGCGCAGCTGCTGCAGCACGATCTCGCCGATGCTTGCCTGCGGCGCCAGCGTGTAGTTGGGCAGCGCGACATTGAAGCCGGCGCGGGTGAAGGCCGGCGCGACGAAGGAGAAGTCCGACTTGTCGAGCGAGCGCCACCACCCGCCGTGGATGAACACCAGCAGCGGCGCGTCGCTACGGCTGGTCGGGAAGAAGTCGAGCCGCTCGCCGCTGGATTCGCCATAGGGAAGGTCGAACAGGCCGGCCTGCCCGCGGCGGACTTCGGCCGAGTCCTTCAGCCAGCGGGTGAAGATGCGGGGATGGTCGGGAATGGCGGCACGGGCGTTGTATTGCTGGCTGTAGTATTCGGCGGGGTTCTTCATGGGCCTGGCGGGCGGAAATCAGGGAGCCGCAAGTGTACTGCGAATCGCGGCGGCGGTTCAGTCCGCCGCGCCCGGCGCGGGCGTAGGACGGCATCGACGATTTGACTGCCTCCGGGGCCGCGCATACACTGCGCGCTCCTTTCGACCCGATCAATCCCGCCAGCCGTCGCCATGCAGATTCCGTCCATCCAGCCCGTCGCGGATGCCGCGCTTGCCGCCACGCTCGCCGCCGCGATCGACAGCAAGACCAAGCCGCCGGGCAGCCTCGGCATGCTCGAATCCCTCGCCTTGCAGTGCGGGCTGGTCCAGCGCGCCGTGCATCCGGTCCTGCGCGATCCGGCGATCGTCGTGTTCGCCGGCGACCATGGAGTGACCGAAGAGAACATCTCGCCGTATCCGCAAAGCGTAACCTGGCAGATGGTCGAGAATTTCCTGGCCGGCGGCGCGGCGATCAATGTCTTCGCGCGCCAGAACGAGTGCGCGCTGCATGTGGTCGACGCCGGGGTCAACCATGATTTTGGCGCGCGCCCCGGCCTCATCGACCGCAAGCAGGGCCATGGCACCCGCAACTTCGCGCGCGCGCCGGCGATGGACGCCGACACCTGTGCCAGGGCGATGGAGGAGGGCGCGGCGCTGGTCGCCTCGTTTTCCGGCAATGTCATCGGCTTCGGCGAGATGGGCATCGGGAACACGACCTCGGCGGCGGCGCTGATGCACAAGCTGACCGGCCTGCCGCTGGCGGACTGCGTCGGCGCCGGCGCGGGCATGGCGCCCGAGGGCGTCGCGCACAAGCAGCAGGTCATCGCGCAGGCGGTGCGGCGCCACGCGCAGGCCGTCACGCCGCTGGAAGTGCTCGCCACTTTCGGCGGCTTCGAAATCGCGATGATGGCCGGCGCCATGCTCGGCGCCGCCCGGGCGCGCAAGCTGGTGCTGGTGGACGGTTTCATCGTCACCAGTGCGCTGCTGGTGGCCGCGCGCCTGCAGCCTGCAGTGCTCGATTACTGCGTGTTTTCCCATTGCTCGGACGAACGCGGGCACCGGCGCATGCTGGAGCACCTCGGCGCGCGTCCGCTGCTGCAACTGGGCCTGCGGCTTGGCGAGGGCAGCGGTTGCGCGCTTGCGCTGCCGCTGCTGCGCGCGGCGACCGGCTTCCTGAGCGACATGGCGACCTTCGCGTCCGCGCAGGTCAGCGGGCGCGGCTAGCCGGTGGATACGCCGCCGCGCCGTCCCGGCCTGCAGGCCGCCGCCGTGCACCAGGTGCGGCTGTTCTTCATCGCGCTGCAATTCTTTACCCGTCTTCCGGTGCCGCGCTGGGTAGGATTCCAGCCGGAGTGGCTGCACCAGGCCAGCCGCTGGTTTCCGGCCATCGGGCTCGTGGTGGGCGGCGCGTCCGCGCTCGTCTACCTGCTGGCGGCGCTGGTCTGGCCGCAGCCGGTGGCGATCCTGCTGGCCGTGATCGCGGGCATCTATCTCACCGGCGCCTTCCATGAGGACGGATTTGCCGATACCTGCGACGGACTGGGCGGCGGCACCACGCCGCAGCGGGTGCTGGAAATCATGGTCGATTCCCGCATCGGCACCTATGGCGCCGTGGGTATCGGCCTGCTGCTGGCGCTCAGGTGCACCAGTCTGGCCCTGCTGCCGGCGCAGTCGGTGGCGGTCGCGCTGCTGCTTGCGCATCCGCTCTCGCGGCTGGCCTCGGTCACCCTCATCTGGCGCCTCGACTACGTGAAGGCGGAAGGCAAGGCCAAGCCGCTGGCGCAGAAAATGTCGCACCGCGAATTCCTCTTTGCCGCAGCCAGCGTGCTGCTTCCTGCGCTGCTGCTGGCCGGGACCGGCCGCATAGCGTGGGCGGGGCTGGGCGCCGGCGCCGCCGCCGCTGCCGGCGGCGCCTGGTGGCTGGCGCGCAAGTGCGTGCGCCGCATCGGCGGCTACACCGGGGACTGCCTGGGCGCGGTGCAGCAACTGTCGGAAGTGCTGTTCTATCTCGCCCTGCTGGCGGTCGTGCGCTGATGCGGCTATACCTGGTACGCCACGGCAGGCCGGCAATCGCCGCCCGCCTGTGCTACGGCAGCAGCGACATCGCCGTGCCCGGCGCGGAAGATGAACGGGTGGCGGCAGCGCTTGCGCCGCTGCTGCCCGCAGGGACGCCGGTGCATGCCAGCAGCCTGCAGCGCTGCGTCGGCCTTGCAGGGCGGCTGGCGGAGGCGCTCGGCGTGGAACCCGCCATTCCCGACCCGCGCCTGCGGGAGATGGATTTCGGGGCGTGGGAAATGCAGGCGTGGGATGCCATCCCACGGGCCGAGGTCGATGCCTGGGCGGAGGACCTGCTGCACTACCGGCCCGGCGGCGGCGAGTGCGTGCTCGATGTGGCGCGTCGCGTCGCCGCCTTCCTTGCCGACCTGCAGGCGTCTGGGCATGCGCGGGCCATCGTCGTGTGCCATGCCGGCACCATCCGCCTGCTGACCCGCCTGCATCTCGGCGGTCCGGTGGAAGCGTGCGCACTGCAGGCGGCGCGCGAGCCGCACCGCATCGCCTACGGCGAACTGGTCATCCTCGGCTGATCCGCCGGCGCTTGCCGCAGCCCTGTGCGGCGTCCGCGGTGTTGCCGCCCGATCATGCAGGCCTTACAATGGCGCCGTTCTGGTGCCCGCCCGCATGTCCATGCGGGCAGTTAAACGGGAAACACGAAGGCTGATGCGACGACCGTTCCGGTCCCGACCGGGGTACGACGCATCACCGCGCCGCAGGCGCAAAACGTGTGCTGCCCCCGCAACGGTAAGCAAGCGTCATGGCACGCCATGACTAGCGGTCTCTCGATACCACTGTGCGATGTGCATGGGAAGGTGGACCGCGATGTCTTGTCAGCCCGGATACCGGCCAGGACAGGTGGAAGCGCAAGGCCCTCCGGCCCTGCCTTCTGTTGAATCCGTCCTGCGGGGAGGCAGGCCGGGACATCTTTCCGAGCATATCAACATGATTCATCGTCGCCGCCGCATGCGCGCCGCTGCCTGCGTGCCGCTTGCGCTTTCCGCTTCCGTTGCCGCCATCTTCGCCGTGCCGTCCTGGGCCCAGCAGGACAGTACGCTTTCCCCCGTCACCGTCAGCGCCAGCCGGTTCCCTTCCGACCCGTCCCGCGTTCCCATCGGTGCATCCGTGATTACCGCAGAGGACATCCGCGAAGCGGGGATCAACAACGCCAACGAGGCGATCCGCAAGCTGGCCGGCGTCCACGGCCGCAACAGCTTCAGCGGGACGCAGGATTACTCGCTCGATCTGCGCGGCTTCGGCACCAACAGCGATCAGAACCTGGTGGTGCTGGTCGACGGCATCCGCATCTCCGAAAACGAACTGTCGCCGGCCCTGCTGTCATCGGTGCCGGTGGAGTCCATCGAACGCATCGAGGTCGTGCGCGGCGGCAGCAGCGTGCTGTACGGCGAAGGCGCCACCGGCGGCACGATCCACATCATCACCAAGCGCGGCGCGCCCGACGGCGCCCGCGGCAGCGTGGTGGCCGAGCTTGGTTCCTACGGGCACCGCGAGTTGCGCGCATCCGCGGCAAAACGCTGGGATGCCTTCACGCTGGACGCCAACATCGGCAGCCTGCGCGCCGACGGTTACCGGGACAATGCGGAAGTGAAGCAGAACAACTTCAGCGGCGGACTGCAATGGGCGGCGGGCGACGCGCGCATCGCCCTGCGCGTCGATGCCTCGCGCCAGGACTCGGACTTCCCGGGCTCGCTGACGCTGGCGCAGTTCAATGCCGATCCGCGCCAGACCAACTCGCCGGACGACTTCGGCAGCTTCGACACCAACCGTTACGCGCTGCTCGCCGAGCGCAGGTTCGGCGCATTCGACGTGGCGGCGGAACTCTCCCATCGGGAGCGCCGGGCACGCGGACACTACGAGTCGGCGTTCGGCGTCTCGGATTCCCGCTCAGACAGCGATGTCACCCAGTTCTCCCCGCGAATCCGCCACCGCCATGAGAGCGGCGGCATCGGCAACGAACTGGTGGCCGGCCTCGACTTCAGCCAGTGGTCGCGCGACAGCAGCGGCGTCTCCGGCGGGTTCGCCTACAGCGACGCCCGGGCGAAGCAGGATTCCCGCGCCGTGTACGTGCGGGACGAGATCACGATCGGCAATGCCCGCATCGCCGCCGGCGCACGGCATGAGAAGTTCGAGAAGGATTTCCGCGATCCGCTGGGTTTCGGGACGACGCGCTATGACCAGTCGCACTCGTTGAACGCCTGGGAGCTGCAGGGCAGGTACGCGTTCCAGCCGTCGCTCGCGGTATTCGCGAAGGCCGGCCGCAGCTACCGCGTGGCGAACGCCGACGAGAACGGCCTGACGCCGTTCGCCGACCAGCCGCTGGTGCCGCAGACCTCGCGCGACCTCGAGCTGGGCGTGACCGCCGGTAGTACGGCGCAGAACGTGACCGCCCGGGTGTTTCGCCATCGCCTGAAGAACGAGATCTTCTATGACCCGACCGCCGGCTTCGGCGGCGCGAACGTCAATCTCGACCCGACCCGGCGCCAGGGCATCGAACTGGAAGGCCGGATGCGGCTGGCGCAGGCCTTCGCGCTGAGCGCCACCCTGCAGCGTGTGTCGGCCCGCTTCACCGACGGTCCGAACGACGGCAACGAGATGGTGATGGTGCCGAAGACGACCGCGTCGTTGCGCCTGAACTGGCTGCCTGCGAGCACGCAGAGCGCGAGCGTCGGCCTGCAGTGGGTCGATTCCCAGCGTTACGGTGGCGACTTCGACAACAGCTGCACCGGCCGCATCCCGTCATACACCACGGTGGATGCGCGCTATGCAAAGCGTTTCGGTGCATGGGAACTCGCCATCGTCGGCGCCAACCTCACCGACCGCGACTACTTCAGCAATGCGTTCGGTGCTTGCCGCAGCGGCATCTATCCCGACCCGGGCCGCCAGGTAAGGGTGACCGCGCGCCTCGACTTCTAGGGCGCGAGGTCGGCGTGTCTGTCGAAAATTCCGGCAGACACGCCCGGTCAGCGCTGCCGTCATGGCAGCCGAGGCCGGTCGCCTTTGCTTGCGCCGGCTTCCCGGGCATGGGAGGGATGCCGGCCAGCGGGGCATGCGAAGGCGATGCCCGACGCGGCGGCCGCATGCTGCGCCTACAATGTGAACCGGATGGTGCGGCGGGCCGGCGCTGCGACGAGGGCACGGCCGGCATTTCGCGCATGCGCCACCCACATCCGTCCCGACGAAGAGGAACATGCTCAGCCGAACCCATCCCTTGCCCGTTGCCAGCGAACAGCGCCGCGGCCTGACGATACTCGGGACGCTAGCCGTCCTGTCGGCCGGCGTCGTCCTGCTGGCCTGCAGCCTGGGTTCCGTACCCTTGTCGCCCGGCGAGCTTGCCGCGGCGCTCGGCGAATTGCTGCGCGACGAGCGCGCCACGCTGGCGGCCACCTTGCTGGAGCTGCGGCTGGGAAGGGCGTTGTCGGCCTTCGTCACAGGGGCCGCGCTTGCGCTCGGCGGCGTCATGATGCAGGCGCTGCTGCGCAATCCGCTGGCCGATCCCTATGTGCTCGGCGTCTCCGGCGGCGCCTCTGTCGGGGCGCTCGCCGCCATCCTGTTCTTCAGTGCGGCGTGGATGGTGGACGCGGCCGCGTTCGTCGGCGCGATGGCCGTTGCGCTGCTGCTTTTCCTGCTGGCCCATCGCGACCTGCGCGGCAGCGCCAGCTCCGAAGGAAGCGCGCCGATGCTGCTGCTCACCGGCGTGATCGTCGCCTCCGGTTGCGGCGCGCTGGTGACGCTGATGCTGTCGATAGCGTCGGACAACCGCCTGCGCGACATGGTGTTCTGGCTGATCGGCGACTTGTCGACGGCGCAGTTCCGCTGGTTGCCGTGGCTCTTATGGGGCGGCGTGCTGGCGCTGGGGCTGCGCATGGCGCGCGCGCTCAACATGCTGGCCATGCATGCGGAAGCGGCCGCCGCCTTCGGCGTCAGGGTGGGCGCGATGCGCAAGGCGCTGTTCATCTTCTCGGCACTGCTCACGGCGAGCGCGGTCAGCACGGCCGGCAGCATCGGTTTCGTCGGGCTGATCGTGCCCCATGCCTGCCGCTTCGCATGGGGGCCCGATCACCGCCTGCTGCTGCCGGCGGCGACCCTGGCCGGCGGCAGCTTCCTGGTACTCGCCGACACGCTGGCGCGCACCGTGGTCGCGCCCCAGCAACTGCCGGTCGGTGTCATCACCGCGCTGGTCGGGGTGCCGGTTTTCCTCATCCAGCTTCACCAGCAGCACAGGAGATAGGCGATGCAGACGGACAAACTCTCGCTGCAGGTCGGCGGCCGCAGCCTGCTGCGCGAGCTGGCCTGGGAGGTGCAGCCGGGGCAATGCTGGTGCGTCATCGGCCGCAACGGTGCCGGCAAGAGCACGCTGCTGCGCACGTTGGCCGGCCTGCGCGCGCCGGACGCGGGCAGCGTGCATCTCGACGGCCGGCTGCTCTCGCATTGGCCGCTGCTGGCGCTGGCGCAGCGGCGGGCCTACCTGCCGCAGGGACGCGCCGATGCCTTCGGCTACCGCGCCATCGATACCGTGCTGGCGGCACGTCATCCCTACCACGACGGCGGCTACTGGGACGCCGACGACGACTACCAGGCGGCGCGCGACGCGCTGCTGGCGCTCGACGTCGCCCACCTTGCCACGCGCGACGTTCGCACCCTGTCCGGCGGCGAGCGACAGCGCGTCGCCATTGCGGCCGTGCTCGCGCAGGACACGCCGCTGCTGCTCCTGGACGAACCGGCCGGGGCACTCGATCTCGCACACCAGGTCGGCGTGATGGGCCTGCTGGGCGGACTGGTGGCGCGGGGCAAGTCGGTGGTGCTGGTCAGCCACGACCTGAACATGGCGCAACGGGTCGCCAGCCATGCCTTGCTGCTGATGGGCGACGGCGCCTGGCGCGCCGGGCCGGCGGCCGAGGTGATGCAGGCGCCGTTGCTGGGCGAATGCCTCGGCTATCCGGTGGAAGCCTTGCGGCACAACGACAGGACCATCTTCATTCCACAGGAGGATCGCCGGCATGGTTGACGGCCACCGCATCGCCCGCCACGCCGCGCGCATCCAGCGCAAGAACGAAGTCGTGAACGGCAGCATCGCCGCTGACCGGTGCAATCCTGGCGTCCCGAGCGGGTATGCCGGCAAAGGCAAGGGCAGGAGCACCGGCGCGGTCGCCATGGCATTGTTCACGCCTGGCCACGGACAACCGTCCGGCGCCGGGGTCGCCGCGTACAGGGGCGTCGAATGGTAGCGCCGGCTTTGCCTGCCGCGGCCGGGACGGCGACCGCAAAGGCGGTGCTGGTGACCGCCGCCGCGTCGGGGCAGGGCAAGACCAGCGTCACCTGCGCGCTGGCCCGCAAGCTGGCGGCGCGCGGACAGCGGGTGCGGGTGTTCAAGACCGGCCCCGATTTCCTTGACCCGATGGTGCTGGAGCGTGCCTGCGGCGCGCCGGTGGGCACGCTGGACCTGTGGATGGTGGGCGAGGAGCATTGCCGGGCGCTGCTGGCGGAGGCGGCGTCCACGTCGGATGTCATCCTGGTGGAAGGGGTGATGGGACTCTACGACGGCAATCCGTCCTCGGCCGACCTGGCGCGCAGGTTCGGGCTGCCGGTGCTGGCCGTCGTGGACGCCGGGGCGTTGGCCCAGACCGCGGGCGCGCTGGTGCTCGGGCTGCGCGACTACGGACCGGTGCCGATGGCCGGCGTGGTCGCGAACCGGGTTGCGGGCGCCCGCCATGCGGGGATGGTCGCCGGATCGTTGCGCGGCGTGCCGCTGCTCGGCAGCCTGCCGCACCAGCCGCTTTCCCTGCCGGAGCGCCACCTGGGACTGGTGCCGCCGGACGAGCAGAGGTCGGTCGATGAATCGCTCGACCGGATGGCGCAGCAACTTGCCTTGGATGACGATGCATGGAATGCAGTGCCCGCCACCGCATTCACGCCCGCGGCCGGCGGCCCGGCGGCGCCGCGCCTGCTGGAAGGTCGCACGGTCGCGGTCGCGCGCGACGCCGCCTTTGCCTTCCTGTATCCCGCCAACCTCGAATGCCTGCAGGCGATGGGGGCCGCGATCGTGTTCTTCTCGCCGCTGGCCGACGAGCCGGTGCCGGCCGGCGCCAACGCGGTCTACCTGCCGGGCGGCTATCCGGAACTGCACCTGCATGCGCTCTCGCGCGCGCTGCACTGGCGCCTGTCCCTGCACGCCGCGCTCGCCGCCGGAACACCGGTCTATGCCGAATGCGGCGGCATGATGGCGGCCACGGGCAGCATTGTTTCCACCGAAGGCGCCGAATGGCCCATGGCGGGCCTGATGCCGGGCAGGGCCCTGATGCAGCCGCACCTGGTCGCGATCGGCCCCCAGGCATGGACGACGGACGACGGCGAACTGCGCGGCCACGCCTTCCACCACTCGCGGCTGGAGACGCCGCTGTCGCCGCTGGCGCGCGCGGTACGCCATCCTGACGGCGAACAGGGGGAAGCGATCTACCGGACCGGGACGCTGACCGCCTCGTACTTCCACGCCTACTTCCCGTCCTGTCCGGCAGCCGCCGCCAGGCTCTTCCTGCCAGCGGAGACGACATGACACGGGTCCTGATCCTCGGCGGCGCGCGCTCCGGCAAGAGCGCGTATGCGGAGCGCATTGCCGGCATGTCGGGCAAGGCCGTTGTGTATATCGCCACTGCCGCCGCCGGCGACAGTGAAATGGCGGCGCGCGTCGCCGAGCACCGCCGCCGGCGCGATGCGTGCTGGACCACGGTGGAGGAACCGCTGGCGCTGGGGAAGGCGATCGAACGGCACTGCCGTCCCGGCACGGTGGTGCTGGTCGACTGCCTGACCGTCTGGCTGTCCAACCTGCTGTTTTCGGACGGCACGGAATACCCCGACGTCGGCCGCGTCGAGCCCCCGCCGGCATTCGGCCTGCAACGCGAGCGCCTGTTGCGGGCGGTCGCACAGGCGCAGGGCGAGCTGGTGCTGGTGTCGAACGAGGTCGGGCTCGGCATCGTGCCGCTCGGCGCCGCCTCCCGCTGGTTCGTGGACGAGGCGGGCCGGCTTAACCAGGCGCTGGCGGCCGTCTGCGACCAGGTGGTATTCGTCGCGGCCGGGCTGCCGATGGCGCTCAAGGGCGGCCCATGCTGAGCGGGCTGGACCTGCCGCTGCTGGCGCTGCTGATGACAGCCGGGCTCGCGCTCGACCGCGTGCTCGGCGAGCCGCGTTGCTGGCATCCGCTGGCCGGTTTCGGCCGCTGCGCCGGCTTCGTCGAACGCCGCCTGAACCGCGGCCGCCTGCGCATCCTGCGCGGCGCCGGCGGCTGGATGCTGCTGGTGCTGCCGCCGACGCTCGCTGCCGCCTGGCTGGCCACGTCGCCCTGGGCCGCAGCGATGCATGCGCTGCTGCTTTACTTTGCCGTCGGCCTGCGTAGCCTGCGCGACCATGTGCTGCCGATAGGGCAGGCACTGGCGGCGCGCGACCTGGAAGCGGCGCGAAGCCTGACCGCGCGCATCGTCAGCCGGGACACGGCCGGCGCCGGCGAGACCGACCTCGCCAAGGCCGCGGTCGAGTCGACGCTGGAGAACGGCAACGATGCCGTGTTCGGGGCGCTGTTCTGGTTTGCGGTGGCCGGCGGCCCGGGCGCGCTCCTGTTCCGGCTCGCCAATACCCTCGACGCCATGTGGGGCTATCGCAGCAGCCGCTTCCTGCAGTTCGGACGGGTGGCGGCACGTGCTGACGACCTCCTGAACTGGATCCCGGCGCGCCTGACCGCGCTGTCCTATCTCCTGCTGGGCGACCCGCGCTGCGGATGGCGCTGCTGGCGCACCCAGGCGGCGGCGTGGCCGAGCCCGAATGCCGGCCCGGTCATGTCTGCCGGCGCCGGCGCGCTCGGCCTGGCGCTTGGCGGCAGCGCCGTCTACGACGGCATTCCCGAGCGGCGGCCGCCGCTGGGTGAAGGCCGCGCTGCCGGCACGGAGGACATTGATCGCGCCTGGCGACTGGTCGCGCGGACGGCATGGTGCTGGCTCGCCGCGGCAGCGCTCGCCGGCATCGCAGCATCCGTTTTTCGAGGAGGCTGGCATGCTTGAGCACGGCGGCAGACTGCGTGACGCCGCCCGCCGCTACGGGCGGCCGCTCGCGCAATGGCTGGACCTTTCCACCGGCATCAATCCCGTTCCATGGCCGGTTCCGGCCTTGCCCCCGGCGATCTGGCATCGGCTGCCTGAACCCGACTCTTTGCTGACCGAGGCCGCCTGCGCCTATTACCGCGCGCCGCGCATGCTCGCCGTCGCCGGCACCCAGGCCGCGATCCAGGCGCTGCCGCGCCTGCGCCAGCCGTCCCGAATACTGGTGGCCGCGCCGGCCTATGCCGAGCACGCCCACAGCTGGCGGGTGGCCGGCCACCAGGTGCGCGAAATGGACCATGCCTGCCTGGATCAGGGAATCGCCGATGCCGACGTGCTGGTGCTGTGCAATCCCAACAATCCGACCGGCGCCACCGTCGATCCCGATGTGCTGCTCGATTGGCATGGCCGGCTCGCGGCGCGGGGCGGTTGGCTGGTGGTGGACGAGGCTTTCGGCGATACCGTGCCTGCGCTGAGCGTCGCGCATGCGGCTGACCGAGAGGGACTGGTCGTGCTGCGCTCGGTAGGCAAGTTCTTCGGTCTGGCCGGCCTGCGGCTCGGCTTCGTCGCGGCCGACGAGGCGCTGCTGGCGCGCCTGGCCGCCAGCCTCGGCCCCTGGACGATCAGCACTGCGGCCCAGCAGATAGGGCGGCTGGCACTGGCCGACGTCGCGTGGCAGCAGATGAATCAGACCCGGCTGCAGGCGTGCGGGCAACGGCTGCAGCGGATGCTGGATGCCGCCGGCATCGTTGCCAGTGGCACCGCCCTGTTCCAGTGGTGGCCGGCGCGGCAGCCGGAAGCGCTGCATGCGCATATGGCGGCCCGTGGCATCCTGGTCCGCTGCTTCGCGCAGGACGCGCGCGGCATCCGGCTCGGCCTGCCCGCCGACGAAAGCGGCTGGACCCGGCTGCAGCAGGCGCTTGCCGCGTGGCAGGAGGAAGGACAAGCATGAGGCGCCTGCTCCCGGCCGCCATACTGTGCCTGCAGGCCTTGCAGGCGCATGCCGACGACATCCGCCTGAGTGACGACAGCGGCCGCACCGTCAGCCTGGCGCGGCCGGCGCAGCGGGTGGTGTCGCTCGCGCCGCACGTCACCGAGATGTTGTTTGCGGCGGGCGGCGGCGACCGCATCGTCGGCGCCGTCGCGTTCAGCGACTACCCCGAGGAGGCGAACCGCATCCCCCGCGTGGGCGACAACGAGCAGGTCGACATCGAACGCCTGCTGTCGCTCAAGCCCGATCTGCTGGTGGTCTGGCGCCACAATGCCGCCTCGCGCCAGATGGAACAGCTGCGGCGCCTGGGCATCCCCCTGTACTACAGCGATCCGCGACGGCTGGATGACCTGCCGCACACCCTGCGACAACTGGGCATGCTGATGGGAACGCGCCGGGAGGCGGGGCGCGCCGCGGAGGGGCTGGAGCGGCGCATTGCGTCGCTTGCCGCGCGCTACGGCAAGCGGCCACGGGTGCCGGTGTTCTACCAGCTGTGGGGCAGCCCGGTGTACACCCTCAACGAGCGTCATATCGTCACCGACGCCATCCGCCTCTGCGGCGGCGAGAACATCTACGCCGCACTGCCGTCTGCCGCGCCGATGCTGAGCGCCGAGGCGGTGCTGCAGGCCGATCCGGAGGTCATCGTCAGCGGCGAACGCCCCGGCCGGGAAGATTCGGGCGCCGCGATCTGGAAGCGCTACCCCGGTATGCTGGCGGTCCGCCGCGGCAACCTGTTTGCCATCGACCCCGACCTGGTGAACCGCGCCGGCCCCCGTTTCGTCGGCGCCGCGGAACAGCTCTGCGCGCACCTGGAAACGGCGCGCGCACGCAGGGAAGGAATGCCATGAGTTACCACCGCATCGCCTGTCTCGGCACCGAGGCGGTCGAGACCCTGTACGCCCTCGGGGCGGAGGACCGCATCGCCGGCATCTCAGGCTTCACCACGCGACCTGCCCGGGCACGCAGCGAGAAACCGAAGATCAGCGGTTTCTCCTCGTCGCGCCTGGACCGCATCCTGGCCGTGCGGCCGGACCTGGCGATCGCGTTTTCCGACATGCAGGCCGATATCTGCCGCGACCTCGCTGCCGCCGGGATCGAGGTGCATCTTTTCAACCAGCGCGACATTGCCGGCATCCTGCGCATGGTGCGCGTGCTCGGCGCCCTGGTCGACCGCGCCGCGGAGGGCGAGCGCCTGGCCGAATCGCTGTGGCAGCAGGTCGAGGCAGTGCGGGATCAGGCGGCGCAGTGGCGGGCGCGCCCGCGGGTCTATTTCGAAGAGTGGAATGCACCGCTGATCAGCGGCATCGGCTGGGTGTCCGAGATGATCGGCGTGGCCGGCGGCGTCGATGCCTTTGCCGAGCTTGCGGCGCATGCCCGCGCGACAGGGCGCATCATCGCCGATCCGCTGGAGGTGGTGCGGCGCGCGCCCGACATCATCGTCGGTTCCTGGTGCGGCCGCCGGTTCCGTCCGGAGACGCTGCGCGACCGGCCGGGCTGGGAAAGCCTGCCGGCCGTACGCAATGGGATGGTGTTCGAGATCAAGTCCGCGGACATCCTGTCGCCCGGGCCCTCCGCCATCACGCACGGGCTGGCGCAGCTGGCGGCCATCATCCGGCAATGGCAGGAGCTGCGGCCATGAACCTGCCATTCCATACCCTGATGGTGCAGGGGACCACCTCGGACGCCGGCAAGAGCACGCTGGTCGCCGCGCTGTGCCGGCTGCTGGCGCGCGAGGGCGTGGCGGTGGCACCCTTCAAGCCGCAGAACATGGCGCTCAACAGCGCGGTCACCATCGACGGCGGCGAGATCGGCCGCGCGCAGGCGCTGCAGGCGCAGGCCGCGGGCCTCGCCCCGCACAGCGACATGAACCCGGTGCTGCTCAAGCCTTCCAGCGACACCGGCGCGCAGGTCATCATCCACGGCAGGGTGCGGGCCGACATGGAGGCGCGCGATTATGACCGCTACAAGACGGTCGCGATGCAGGCGGTGCTGGCATCTTATGGCCGCCTGCGCGCGCAATACCAGGCGGTGCTGGTGGAAGGCGCCGGCAGCCCGGCCGAGATCAACCTGCGCGAGCGCGACATTGCCAACATGGGCTTTGCCGAGGCGGTGGATTGCCCGGTGGTGCTGGTGGCCGACATCGACCGCGGCGGCGTGTTCGCGCACATCGTCGGCACCTTGTCCTGCCTGTCCCCCAGCGAGCGGGCACGGATTGCCGGCTTCGTGATCAATCGCTTCCGCGGCGACATCGGCCTGCTCAAGCCGGGGCTCGACTGGCTGGAGCGGCAGACAGGGAAGCCGGTGCTTGCGGTGCTGCCATACCTGCACGGCCTGTTCCTCGATGCCGAGGATGCGATCCAGCAGGCGCAGCAGGAGAAGGGCGGTTTCCGGGTGATCGCGCCGGCGCTGCCGCGCATCAGCAACCACACCGACTTCGACGTGCTGCGCGCCCATCCCGGCATCGACTTCCGGTTCATCGGCCCGGGCCAGGCGATCCCGCCCGCGGACCTGGTGATACTCCCCGGCAGCAAGAACACCCGCGCCGACCTCGACTGGCTCAGGGCACAGGGATGGCCGCAGGCGCTGCAGCGCCACCTGCGCTACGGCGGCAGGCTGATCGGCATCTGCGGCGGTTTCCAGATGCTGGGCAAGCGGATATGCGATCCCCATGGCGTGGAAGGCGCCCCCGGTGAATCCGAGGGCCTCGGCCTGCTGGAAGTGGATACGCTGCTCACCCGGGACAAGCGGCTGGAACAGGCCGGCGGCACGTTCGCCTTCGGCAGCGAGCCGGCCGCGGTCAGTGGCTACGAGATCCACATGGGCGTCACCGAGGGACCGGGCATGGCGCGTCCGGCGTTCCGGCTTGGGCAGCGCGACGATGGCGCGCTGTCGGCCGACGGCCAGATACTCGGTACCTACCTGCATGGCGTGTTCGATGGGCCACAGGCCTTGCCGGCCCTGTTGCGCTGGTCCGGAATGTCGTCTGTCGCGCCGCTCGACCTGCACGCACTGCGCGAGCAGAGCATTGACCGCATCGCCGACGCTGCCGTGCCCCTGCTGGCGGCACTGCGGGCGGGCGCACATCGCTAGCGCACGCTGGCTGTAAGGCCGTGCGCTGCTGCCCGGCGGCATGTTATTCTTTCAAGCAACTGTGGTTCCGGATGTCAGGTCGCTTCCCTTCAGGAGGAAACATGCCAGTCGTAGTGATCGCCAATCCCAAGGGCGGCGTAGGAAAGAGCACGATCGCCACCAACCTCGCCGGCTACTTCGCCAAGCAAGGGCACAAGGTCATGCTCGGCGACGTCGACATCCAGCAGTCATCCCGCCACTGGCTGTCGCTGCGGCCGGGCAGCCTGCCGCCGGTCGCATCCTGGGAGATCAGCGACGGCCGGCTGGCGCGTCCGCCGAAAGGCACAACCCACGTCGTGCTGGACACGCCGGCCGGCCTGGGCGGACAACGGCTGGACGAAGTCCTGAAGATCGCCGACAAGCTGGTCGTGCCCTTGCAGGCTTCGATGTTCGATATTCTCGCCACCCAGGAATTCCTGCAGGGTCTGGCGGCCCGCCGCGGCAGGACCGGAATCGGTGTCGTCGGCATGCGCGTCAATGCCCGCACGCGCGCCGCCGACCAGCTTGCCCACTACGTGCAGAACCTAGGACTGCCCGTCCTCGGCTACCTGCGCGATACCCAGAACTATGTGCAGCTGGCCGCCCATGGCGCGACGCTGTGGGATGTTCCGCCGTCGCGGGTCGGCAAGGATACCGAGCAGTGGCAGGACCTGGTGCGCTGGGTCGAGCAGTGATCAGCGCCGGGCGCGGGCCGCGTCCAGCGTTGCGCACAGTTTTTCCGTCCCCTCCAGCACGCGCGGCCCGGCCCGGTTCAGCAGGCCGCCGTCGATCGTCAGGAGGTTGCCGCTTCTGACCGCGCGCATCCCCCCGAAACGCTTCCACCCCGCCAGGACATCCTGCTGTTCGCCGCGGCTGGCGATGATGGCTTCCGGATCCGCCTTGATCACCGCTTCCTCGCTCACCGTCGGCACCAGCCGGGGCAGTCCGGCGAACACATTGTCGGCGCCGCACAGCCGCAGCGCGGAAGACACGAGATGGCTGCCGTTGAGCGTCATCAGCGGGGCCCGCCAGATCTGGTAGAACACCGAGATCCGCGGGCGGTCGCGGTATCGCGCCTGCAGCTGCTGCAGCCTGCCGCGAAAGGCATCCGCCGCCGCCTTTCCGTCCGCCCCGGTGGCGGCCAGGTTGCCCAGCGCTTCCATCGAGGAGGCGATCGCCTCATAGTCGCGCGGTTCGCTGCGGAATACCTGCAGTCCGAGCGATTCCAGCCGACTCAGCTGTGGGGCAGCCAGGCCGGTATTCCAGCCGACGACCAGATCGGGTTTCAGCGCCAGGATGCGTTCCAGGTCAAGCGACTGGCCGTTGCCTACCGAGGGTATGCGTGTCGCGGCTTCCGGATAGTCACTGAACTCGGTAACGCCGACGATGCGGGCACCGGCGCCGACGGCAAACAGCAGTTCGGTGGCATGCGGCGCCAGGCTGACGATGCGGGTGGCGGGACGGGGCAGCGTGACGCGGTGGCCGGCGTCGTCGACCGCCGAAACCGCCGCGCGCGCGGCAAACGGCAGCAACGCGAGAATTCCGCATGCGAGTGCATGCGCGGGACGTGGTCGCCGCATCACTGCCTTGGCAGACTCAGATTTCGAGGTTGTCGATGAGACGGGTGTTGCCGAGCTTCGCCGCGGCCAGTACCACCAGCGGCGCGTTCTTTGCCAGGTCGCCGGCGGACGGCGGCTGCAGGTCCGCGCGCTTGCGGATGGAGACATAGTCCGGTTTCCAGCCGCGATCCCCCAGTCTGGCCATGGCGGCGCGCTCGAGTTCGAATACGTCGAGATGCCCGCCGCGCACCTCCTCGGCGACCTCGTTGAGCACCTTGTACAGCATGGGCGCCTCGCTGCGTTCCTGGGCGGAGAGGTAGCCGTTGCGGGAAGACAGGGCAAGGCCGTCCTCGGCGCGCCAGGTCTCGGCGGCGATGATCTCCGTCGGCAGCGCGAACTGCTTCGCCATGTTACGGACGATCATCAGCTGCTGGTAGTCCTTCTTGCCGAACACCGCGACCTTAGGCTGAACGCAGGAGAACAGCTTGAGCACCACGGTCGTGACGCCGGTGAAGAAGCCGGGACGAAATTCGCCCTCCAGGATGTTGCCGAGGTCGTCCGGCGGCCGCACGCGGTATTCCTGCGGTTCCGGGTAGAGGTCTTTTTCGGTCGGCGCGAACAGCACGTACACGCCTTCCTTCTCCAGCTTCTCGACGTCGGCCTGGAAGGTGCGCGGATACTTGTCGAAATCCTCGTTGGGCCCGAACTGCAGCCGGTTCACGAAGATCGACGCGACCACCGGGTCGCCGTGCTTGCGCGCCAGGCGCATCAGCGACAGGTGGCCCTCGTGCAGGTTGCCCATGGTCGGTACGAAAGCCGTGCGCAGCTGGCCGCGCAGCTGGTCGCGCAATTCATCGACGGAAGAAATGATTTTCATGAATAGCCCGGAATAGGGCCCCGCGTGGCGCGGGGCGGGATGAAGACGGTTCAGCTCGGGGAATAGGCGAGCCGCACGTAGATCGGCGCGAACGCCTCGGCCTGCGTGATCTCGATCAGGGTTTCCTTCGCCAGCTCGAGCAGGGCGATGAAATTGACGACCACCACCGGCACGCCGCGCGACGGATCGAACAGGTCGGCGAACTCGACGAAGCGGGCCGACTGGAGCCGGCGCAGGATCCCGGTCATGTGCTCGCGCACCGACAGTTCCTCGCGGGTAATCGTATGGTGCTGGGTCAGCCTGGCGCGCTTCATGATGTCGGCCCAGATCGCCTGCAGTTCGCCGACGTTGACATCCGGCCAGCGCGTCACGGCGGTCTGCTCGACCAGCACCTGGGCACGAACGTAGTCGCGACCGAGCTGCGGCACGGTATCCAGCTGCTGCGCGGCCAGCTTGATCTGCTCGTACTCCAGCAGGCGCCGCACCAGTTCGGCGCGCGGGTCTTCCGCTTCCTCGCCGGTGTCGGCCTTCTTCACCGGCAGCAGCATGCGCGACTTGATCTCGATGAGCATCGCGGCCATCAGCAGGTATTCCGCCGCCAGTTCCAGGTTGCGCACCCGGATCTGGTCGACGTACTCCAGGTACTGGCGCGTGACCTGCGCCATCGGGATGTCGAGGATGTTGAAGTTTTGCTTGCGGATCAGGTAGAGCAGCAGATCCAGCGGCCCTTCGAACGCCTCGAGGAAGATCTCGAGCGCGTCGGGAGGGATGTACAGGTCGTTCGGGAGCTTGAACAGCGGTTCGCCGTAAAGCTTTGCGTAGGCCATGCCGTCCACCACGTCGGGCGTCGAGTCCGGCTGCCCCGCCAGGGCAAGCTCCGGCGCGTCCGCCGGCAGGTGTGCCAGCAGCGACTCCTGCTGTGCGCTCATCAGGACTTCGGCTGATAGACGTACGGCTGCTGCTTGACGCGGGATTCCTCCGCGCGCCGGCGTGCGTCCAGGTCGATCGGCGCCTTGTCCCAAAGAAGGGCGCGGCCGGCACGCTGCTTCTCTTCCAGCGTCGGGTCCTTCTGCTTGAGCTCCTTCAGGAACTTCGTGAATTCGGACTCGTACTGCGATTGTTGCTTGCTGAATGCCATGGTATCGGGAGTCGCAAAGGAAAAAACAGGCGGTATTTTACCTTGAGTTCGGCGTCATTCCCCTACGGGAACGGCGCACTGCTGCCCGCATGAGACGATCTTGTCGCTATGACAAGCGGCGTGGGCCTTTGGTTCTTGTCCTCGCGGCCTGGGCGCCGCCGGCGCTGGAATTTGCCGGATCGTCGCTCATGCAAGGGGCCGGCGGCGACGTGTCGTACGGACAGCGACCGCCCGGGACGGGACCAGAACCGGCCCGGACTAGAGTAGCCGGCGCATGACCGCCGGGGGCGGCTCGACCGGGTTCGCATGGGTATATTCGAGTTCCGGCGCAAGCTCGAACCCATAGGCCGCATACAGGTCCAGCAGCCGCGCCTGGTCGGCGCGGACCGCGAGCCGGAGCTCCTTCACGTCGGCCACCATCGCATGATGGATCACCGCCTCCAGCAGGTGCTGCGACAGATGCTGGCCGCGGTATTCCGGCAACACGCCCATGCGCAGGATTTCCCAGGTATCGGGTTCGCTGTCCAGCGGCATCCAGCGCACCGAGCCGATCGGCTTTTCATCGCTCAGCAGGATGAAGCCGCCGCCGTCCTGCAGGTTCTGCCTGACCCGGACGGCGGTCTCGCGATGCCCGCTCGAGGTGACCGCCACCTTGCCCGCCCAGCACGCACGGGTGAGGTCGGCCATGCATTGCGCATCGTCGAGCACCGCTTCACGGACGACGATGTTGACCGCTTCCGCGCCGCCGCGGCGACTGTCGCCGTCCATTTCAGCGCACCCGCATGCCTGGCTCGGCGCCCGGCCAGGGATTGAGCACATAGATGCCCGGGTTGGATTTCTCGTCGGCGGCGGAGGCGGCCAGGACCATGCCTTCCGAGATGCCGAACTTCATCTTGCGCGGCGCCAGGTTGGCGACCATCACTGTCAGCTTGCCCACCAGCTCTTCCGGCTGGTACGCCGACTTGATGCCGGAGAAGACGTTGCGATGCCGGCCTTCGCCGACGTCCAGCGTCAGGCGCAGCAGCTTGTCCGACCCCTCCACGTGTTCGCAGTTGACGATGCGCGCAATGCGCAGATCGACCTTGGCGAAATCGTCGATCTTGATCTCGGCATCGATCGGCTCAATGCCGCCCGCAGCCTCCGCTGCCCCTGCCGCTGCCGATGCCGTCGGGGCGGCCGGTGCTTCCGGCGTCTCGAACAGGGCCTCAAGCATCTTCGGGTCCACGCGCTGCATCAGGTGCTCGAAGGTGCCGATCGCCGATGGCGACTGCTGCAGGTCGGCCCAGGTCAGGTCGCGCTCGATGCCGAACAAGGTTGACACCTTGCGCGCCAGCGCCGGCAGGATCGGCGCGAGGTAGATCGTCAGGCAGTAGAACGCGCGCAGCAGGTTGCTGCAGACATCCTGCAGTTCCTGGTTGTTGGCCGGGTCCTTGGCCAGTTCCCACGGTTTCTTGCTGTCGACGTACTGGTTGACCTCGTCGGCCAGCGCCATCACCTGGCGGATCGCCTTCCCGTATTCGCGTGATTCGTACGCTTCGCGGATGGCGCCTTCCTGCTCCGCGAGGCGCAGGCGCCAGCTCATGGCCGCGTCGCCGGACACCTCGTCGCTGAGCTTGCCGTCGAAACGCTTCGTGATGAAGCCCGCCGCGCGGCTCGCAATGTTCACGTACTTGCCGATCAGGTCGGCATTGACCTTGGCGACAAAGTCGTCCGCATTGAAATCGATGTCCTCGACCTTGGCGTTGAGCTTGTAGGCAATGTAGTAGCGCAGCCATTCCGGGTTCATCTTGATGTCGAGGTAGCGCAGCGGCGAGATGCCGGTGCCGCGCGACTTGCTCATCTTCTCGCCGTTGACCGTCAGGTGACCGTGCACGTTGACCTTCAGCTTGTCGATGACCGGATGCCCGGAGAACTGCAGCATCGCCGGCCAGAACAGCAGGTGGAAGGAGACGATGTCCTTGCCGATGAAATGGACCTGCTCGGTCGCCGGGTCGTTCAGCAGCGCGTTGTAGTCGACGTCGATCTTGCCGCAGTAGTTCTTCAGGCTGGCCAGGTAGCCCACCGGCGCATCGAGCCAGACATAGAAGTACTTGCCTTCGACCCCGGGAATGGGGATGCCGAAGTAGGGCGCGTCCCGGGAGATGTCCCAGTCGGCCAGATCGCTGCCATCGTTGCCCAGCCATTCGCTGACCTTGTTCACCATTTCCGGCTGCAGGCGCCCCGGCGACCGCAGCCAGCTCTGCAGGAAGTCGATGCAGCGCGGGTCCGACAGCTTGAAGAAATACTGTTCGGAGGGCTTGAGCACCGGCGTCGCGCCGGTCAGCGCCGAATACGGGTTCTTCAGTTCGGTCGGCTGGTAGGCGGCGCCGCACACTTCGCAGTTGTCGCCGTACTGGTCCTTTGCGCTGCATTTCGGGCATTCGCCCTTGATGTTGCGGTCGGCCAGGAACATGCCCTTGACCGGGTCGAAGAAACGCTCGACTACACGGGTCACGATCAGGCCGGCTTCCTTCAGGCGCAGGTAGATTGCCTGCGACAGCTCGGTGTTCTCCGGCGAATCGGTCGAATGCCAGTTGTCGAAGGAGATATGAAAGCCGTCCAGGTACTGGGCGCGGCCCGCCGCGATCTTCGCCACGAACGCCTGCGGCGTCAGCCCGGCCTTTTCCGCTGCGATCATGATCGGCGTGCCATGCGCGTCGTCGGCACCCACGAAGTAGACGTCATGCCCCTGCATCCGCTGGAACCGCACCCAGATGTCGGCCTGGATGTATTCCATGATGTGGCCGATGTGGAATGCGCCGTTGGCATAGGGCAGGGCGGTCGTGACGAACAACTTGCGGCGGGGAGTGGTGCTCATAGGGCAATGCTTTATTCTGGATAAAGCAGCCATTTTAGCAGCGCACCGGCGCTTGTCGGCGCGCCGCGCTGTCAAACCGGCGGGCGCCGGCGGACGCGGGCAGGTCCGCTTGGTATAGACTGCTGCAATATTTTACGGGAGAAGCAATGAGCATCACTGTGGAAGCCGTCAAGGCGGCACTGGCCGGCGTCGTCGATCCCAACACCGGCAAGGACCTTGTTTCCTCCAAGGCAATCAGGAACATCGACGTCAGCGGCGCCGACGTCCGTTTCGAGATCGAGCTCGGCTATCCGGCCAGGACCCAGTTCGACCGGATCCGCTCGATGGCGGTGGACGCCGTGCGGGCGCTGCCCGGTGCCGGCCAGGTCAGTGCCGGTATCGGCTCGAAGATCACCGCGCACGCGGTGCAGCGCGGCATCAAGGTGATGGCCAACGTCAAGAACATCATTGCGGTGGCATCCGGCAAGGGCGGCGTGGGCAAGTCGACGACGGCCGTCAACCTGGCCCTGGCCCTGGCCGCCGAGGGCGCCCGGGTCGGCATTCTCGACGCCGATATCTACGGCCCGTCCCAGCCGATGATGATGGGCATTTCGGCGCAACCCGAATCCCTCGACGGCAAGACCATGGAGCCGCTGGAAAACCATGGCGTGCAGGTGGCCAGCATCGGCTTCATGATCGATCCCGACCAGCCGATGGTCTGGCGCGGGCCGATGGTCACCCAGGCGCTGCAGCAACTCCTCGAGCAGACCAACTGGCGCGACCTCGACTACCTCGTCATCGACATGCCGCCGGGGACCGGCGATATTCAGCTCACGCTGTCGCAGAAAGTACCGGTCACCGGTGCGGTCATCGTCACCACGCCGCAGGACATTGCGTTGCTCGATGCGCGCAAGGGACTGAAGATGTTCGAGAAGGTCGACATTCCGATCCTCGGCGTCGTCGAGAACATGAGCACGCACATCTGCTCCAACTGCGGCCACGCCGAAGCCATCTTCGGCCACGGCGGCGGAGAAAAGATGTGCGCCGAATACGGCGTCGACTTCCTCGGCGCGCTGCCGCTGACCATGTCGATCCGCGAGCAGGCGGACAGCGGACGGCCGACCGTGGTCGCCGATCCGGACGGCCGCGAGGCCGAGATCTACCGGGCGATCGCCCGCAAGGTGGCGATCAGGGTCGCGGAAAAAGCGAAGGACATGACCAGCAAGTTTCCCAGCATCGTCATCAAGAACGACTGAGGGCGCGCCGGTTGCCGTCGGTTGGCGACAAGGTAAAATAGCGCATCTCCCATCCAGTACGGCTTTGGCGCGCCAAGGCCGTTTTTATTTGCCATGACCGTCCGCACCCGTTTTGCCCCCAGCCCGACCGGCTATCTTCATCTTGGCGGCGCTCGCACCGCGCTGTTCTCCTGGGCCTATGCGCGCCATTTCGGCGGCACCTTCATTCTTCGCATCGAGGATACCGACCTTGAACGCTCGACCCCGGAGGCGGTGCAGGCGATCATCGACGGCATGAACTGGCTTGGCCTGCATCATGACGAAGGACCGTTCTACCAGATGAAGCGGATGGACCGTTATCGCGAGGTCGTCGCGCAGATGCTCGCCGCCGGCACCGCCTACCATTGCTATTGCACGCCCGAGGAAGTCGAGGCCATGCGCGAACGGCAGCGTGCGGTCGGCGACAAGCCGCGCTACGACGGCACCTGGCGTCCCGAGCCGGGCAAGAACTTGCCCGCGATACCCGAGGGCCGCAAACCCGTGGTGCGCTTCCGCAATCCCCTCGATGGCGACGTCACCTGGAACGACGTCGTCAAGGGGCCGATCACGATTTCGAACCGCGAGCTCGACGACCTCGTCATCGCCCGTCCGGACGGCACCCCGACCTACAACTTCTGCGTGGCGGTCGACGACTGGGACATGCGGATCACCCACGTCATTCGCGGCGACGATCACGTCAACAACACACCGCGCCAGATCAACATCCTGCGCGCCCTCGGGGCGCCGCTGCCCGAGTACGGGCATGTGCCGATGATCCTTGGCGCCGACGGCGAGAAGCTGTCCAAGCGTCACGGCGCAGTCAGCGTGATGGAGTACCCGGCGCAGGGCTTCCTGCCGGAGGCCATGCTCAATTACCTGGCCCGCCTTGGCTGGAGCCACGGTGACGACGAGATCTTCTCCATGGAGCAGTTCTGCCAATGGTTCGACCTCGACCACTTGTCCCGTTCGCCGGCGCAGTTCAATCCGGAAAAGCTGGCATGGCTCAATAACCACTACATCAAGCATTCGAACGACGAGCGCCTGGCCGCACTGGTTCGTCCGCTGCTGGAAAAGGAGGGCGCGCAGTTCGACGGAGCGCCCGCGCTGGAGGCGGTCATCGCACTGTTGAAAGAGCGCGCCAACACGATCAACGAACTAGCTTCGGCGGCAATGCTGTTCTACCGCGAGCCACTTCCCGATCCGGCGCTCGTTGCGCAGCATGCGACCGATGCCGTCAGGCCGGCGCTGGCCCAGTTCGCCGAGCAATGCCGCAACGTCGAATGGACCAGGCCTGCACTTTCGGCCGCGATGAAGGAGGTGCTCGCCGCGCACAAGCTGAAGATGCCGCAATTGGCGATGCCGCTGCGTTTGTTCGTCACTGGCCAGCTGCAGACGCCGTCCATCGATGCAGTGCTGGAATTGTTCGGCCGCGACGTCGTCCTGGCGCGCCTCGAAAAAAATCTTGGATAAATTCCTGTCGGAGGATTTACACGCCAGAAAAACATTTGCTATACTCTCGTTTCTTCGCACGGGGGGTATAGCTCAGCTGGGAGAGCGCTTGCATGGCATGCAAGAGGTCAGCGGTTCGATCCCGCTTACCTCCACCAGCGACAAGATGCGATAGAGAAAAAGAAGTAGAAATAGGCTGTTTTATGACAGGTTACTGTCCCCATCGTCTAGAGGCCTAGGACACCGCCCTTTCACGGCGATAACCGGGGTTCGAATCCCCGTGGGGACGCCAGATTAAGCGCCACGCAAATGTGTGGCGCTTTTATTTTCGGCACAGGTTCTGTCCCCATCGTCTAGAGGCCTAGGACACCGCCCTTTCACGGCGATAACCGGGGTTCGAATCCCCGTGGGGACGCCAGATCAAGCGCCACGCATGCGTGGCGTTTTTATTTTCCGCACAGTTCTGTCCCTGTCGTCTAGAGGCCGGGGACATCACCCTTTCACGGTGAGTACCGGGGTTCGAATCCCCGTGGGGACGCCAAATAAAACCGCGTATCCCAAAAGAGATCCAAGGTTGTTCTCATTTGTTGCGCATGAACGTGCCCACGACATCACTTGCCCTGTTCTGCAAGGTCATCGACAACTTCGGCGACATCGGCATCTGCTGGCGTCTGTCGCTGCAGTTGCGACGCGAATGCGGCATTGCAGTGACCCTGTGGGTCGACGATCTGGAGAGCTTCCGTAGGCTTTGTCCCGAAGTCGTTCCCGATGCCGAGGTTCAGCATGTGCAGGGCATCGAAGTGCGCCACTGGCGCGTCCAGGACGGCGCGTATGCGCCGCGGGACATTCCGGACATCGTCATCGAATTCTTCGGCTGCGAACTTCCGCCTCCCTATGTCGCCGCGATGGCGCAATGCGAGCCGCGTCCGGTCTGGTTGAACCTGGAAGGACTGACTGCCGAGGCGTGGGTCGAGGGCTGCCACACCTTGCCATCGATGCATCCGCGCCTGCCACTGACCAAGCATTTTTTCTATCCCGGCTTCACGGCAAAGACGGGTGGACTGCTGCGCGAAGCCGGTCTCGACGAAGAGCGACAGCGCTTCCAGTCCGATCCGGCGGCAATGCAGGGCTTCCTCGGGCAACTGGGTGTGAGTCCAGCCGAGATGGCCGCCATGAAAGTTTCGCTGTTCTGCTATCCGCATGCCCCGCTGGCGGAATTGTTCGCGGCCTGGAGCAGTGGCGGCACCGCGGTGACCTGCCTCGTGCCCGAAGGCGTCGCAGCCGAGGCGGTGCAGTCATTTCTCGGAAGGGCACCTCGTCCCGGCGCCGTGCATGCCCAAGGTGCGCTGACCGTGCGCGTCATTCCGTTCGTGCCGCAGCCCGACTATGACTACCTGCTGTGGGCCTGCGACCTGAACTTCGTGCGCGGCGAGGATTCCTTCGTGCGCGCCCAGTGGGCGCAGCGTCCTTTCGTTTGGCATATCTACCCCCAGGACGAGAACCTGCACCACAAGAAGCTGCGCGCCTTCCTGCAGCGTTATGCGTCGGAATTGGAGGGGCTGGAAGCGTTTTCTCTGGCATGGAATGGTGCCACGGCACAGCAGGCCTGGCCGCAGTTGTGGGATGCGCTGTGCGCAGACCTGGACGGAAACGTACGCCGCGCCGTGGAGTGGAGCGGGCAGATGCATGCCCTTGGCGATCTCGCCTCCAGCATGCTGGCCTTCGCCGGCACGCTTCGGGAGCAGGTCCGCCCCTAGCGACACGTCAGGCATCGGGAATGATGGAACGTGGCGCAGCGCTGGTATAATCCCGGGCTGTCCGTACATGCGCCCGATCCGGTCTGTCAAAGATTGCGTCAACCTGTCTCGGTCTTCAGAGGCGACGGCCTGTATTTAAAACAACCCATTTTTATAAATTCGCTATGAAAGCTGCAAAAGAAGTTCGCGTCGGCAATATCGTCATGATCGACGGCAAGCCGTTCATCTTGTTGCGCTCCGACGTCAACGGTTCGAGCCGCACGGGCTTCACCTACAAGTGGAAGATGAAGAATCTTCTGACGAACGCGCCGCTGGAAAACGTGTTCCGCGGCGACGACAAGTTCGATGTCGTCGTGCTCGAAAAGAAGCCGGTCACCTTCTCGTATTTCGCCGATCCGCTGTATGTCTTCATGGACGAGGAATACAACCAGTACGAAATCGAAACGGAAAACCTCGGCGACTCGCTCAATTACCTGGAAGACGGCATGCAATGCGAAGCCGTGTTCTATGACGGCAAGGCCATCTCGGTCGAACTGCCGACCACCATCGTCCGCGAAGTGACTTATACCGAGCCGGCCGTCAAGGGCGATACGTCGGGCAAGGTGCTGAAGCCCGCGAAGATCGCGACCGGTTTCGAGATCCCTGTGCCGCTGTTCGTGGATATCGGCGACAAGATCGAGATCGATACCCGCACCGGCGAGTACAAGAGCCGATCCAAGTAAGACTTGCTCATCGAAAAAGCGCTGCGCCATGCAGCGCTTTTTTTTCGTGCGCCGCCATTGCCGGCGGCACGATGGCGCCTGCGCATACGGCATACCCGGGCGACCGTGTTGTCGCACCGGTGCTGCGACCTTGCCGCATCGTTGCCGCCGGACGTTGCCAAGGTATACACTCGCGCTTTTGAAGATCCACCGATTTGAGGAGGCATCGCCCATGAAGAGACTGCCGTTGACCCTGTCATGCGCTTCCATCGTTCTTGCCGCATGCGCAAGCACTCCGCCCGCGGAACGTGCTGCCGTCGTCGCACCCGAGCAGGCAACGCCCGCATCCGCGCCGGCGCGCGGGACGGCGCCGGGGAATGTCGTGAGCATCCGCGACGCGGCAGGGCAGGTGACAATCGAAAAGGTCGCGTTTCGTGCAGGGGCGTCCTCCGCCACTGTCGAGAAGCTTGCCAAGGGGGCCGGATGCAGCGGTGGCCAGGGAGCCGGACTGGTGACCGAAAAGGGCCCGGTCGAGGTCTATCGCATGCATTGTGATGACGGCCGGGTGTTTTTGGCGCGTTGCGAGTTGCGTCAGTGCCGCCCGATGCGGTGAGCGCTGTAATCCCGGTCCCGCCTGGTTCCTGACATGCTGTACCGACGAGTGCACAAGCGGGACGGCTGCCGGTTGGCACCGGACAGGGAAAGCTCCTGAGTGCGCGCCTACAGCGAAAGGTCGAATTCGAGCGTCTCGCCCAAGGCATCGCCGGTCGCCGTCACGATGCCGTGGCTGGTTTCGATATAGCCGTCCAGGCTGCCGGCTGGAATGAAAGTGACGGACTCCAGCCGGTGCCGCAACATGCGTACCTGCGCGAACGGAACGAAGAGCCCCAGGGTCACGATCACAGCGGCGAGGTTGCTGACGGCAATCCACGCGGTCTTGCCGATACTGATCTCGCAACGGAACTGATGGCCGCCGAGACGGGTGCGATTCCAGACGATCTTCTGAAGGAGTGCGCCTGCGACCGTCGTCACCAGGGACATCCACAAATACACGACGAAAAGGAAAGCGAGGAACTGGCGTTCGGCCGCGTTGCCCGCCTGCCGCAGGCCACCAGCGCGGCCAATTTCGGCAAACAGGCCGTTGAATCCATAGGCGATCAGTGCCAGGCCGGCGATACCGAGTGCGAGCGCTTTTGCATAGAGGATGTAGTACTGCCCCGCGCCGGCATGGAATGAAAAGTAGGTTGCCCCGAAACGGCTCTCCTCGAGCTGGAATTTTCTGAGCCGGTGATGGGAAAATGGCGCAAGCATGCCAAGGCTGAACATCGTCATCGCCGGCATCAGGAGGTACACCAGATAAACCCGCTGGGCGGTCCCGCCGCAGGCGAAACGGATGCCCCGATAACTGCTGTTGTGCAGCTTGAATTGCAGGGTCTTCCAGTTCAGCCAGGGAAGCAGCACAGCCAGCACCGCGCTCATGAGCAGGCCGGCAGCGGCGGCGATCTGCCACGAGACAACGCAGGCGGCGAGGAAGAGCAGGGCGACCATCCTGCCCCGCAGGATGGCTTGGGCGGTGCCATGGTAGGCGAAACAGGCGTGGCCCAAACTGGTGTTCTCGCAGAAGTAGCGCATCCTTCGCACCTTTGCCCACGCGGCGTAGATACCCGCCGTAGCGACCGTCAGCAAGACGCCGGTCACCCATACTCGGAAATAGCCGGCACCGCTTCCGTTGAACACCAGGCGCTGGGCCTGGCTCCCCGACTCCTCGACATACAGCACCGTCATCGGCGCGCCGAGGTCATTCATTCGCCCCATGATCGCTCCCTTGCTTAGCTTTTTGACAACGAGCAAGGGTGCAGCACAATTGTCCGCTAGTCAATGGAACGAATGATCTGGATACAAAAATGGCACAGCATTGCTGTGCCATCTCATGGGCTGGATCTGTCTTGTGTCTATTCGGCCGCCACCTGCAGGACCAGCTTGCCGAAGTTCTTGCCTTCGAACAGCATCAGCAAGGCCTCGGGGAACTTCTCGAGTCCCTGGACGATATCCTCGCGGGACCTGAAGCTGCCTTCCTTCATCCACTGGCTCATCTCCGCGACTGCGACATGGTAGCGATCGGCATAGTCGAACACGACCATGCCTTCCATCCGGGCGCGATTCACCAGCAGCGACATGTAGTTCGCAGGACCGCGCACCGGCGTCGTGTTGTTGTACTGCGATATCGCGCCGCAGATCACGATGCGGGCCTTCATCGCCAGTTTCGCGAGCACGTCGTCCAGGATCTCCCCGCCGACATTGTCGAAGTAGATATCGACGCCCTTCGGGCAATGCTTCTTGAGGCCCTCGCGTACCGACTCGTTCTTGTAGTCGATGCAGGCGTCGAACCCCAGTTCGTTGACGACGAAGTCGCATTTTTCCTTGCCGCCCGCAATGCCGACCACCCGGCAGCCCTTGTGCTTTGCCACCTGGCCCACGGTCTGCCCGACGGCGCCGGCGGCGCCCGAGACGACCACTGTTTCGCCGGCCCTGGGCATGCCGATCTCGAGCAGGCCGAAGTATGCGGTCATTCCCGGCATGCCGAGCGCGTTCAGGTATTTGGGAAGCGGGACGGCCGCGGGGTCGATCTTGTGCAGTGCGACCTCGCGGTCGTCGGCCGGGCCGCTCCAGTATTCCTGGACGCCCAGCGTGCCGGCGACATGGTCGCCGACGGCGAAGCGCGGCGAGCGGGAAGCGACCACCTTGCCGATTCCGCCCGCCCGCATCACTTCGTCGATGGCCACCGGGCGGATGTAGGACCGTCCTTCATTCATCCAGCCCCGCATGGCGGGGTCGAGCGACAGGTACAGCGACTTGATCAGGACTTCGCCCTCCTTCAGATCGGGCACCGTTGCGGAGGTAAACTTCCAGTCGCTCTGCTTGGGCAGGCCGACCGGGCGGGCGGCGAGGCGCACCTGCTTGTTCGTGATGGATTCGCTCATGCTCAGTCTCCTTTGTTATGCAGCCGTCACTATACACAGAAGTGAACGATCGTGCGGTTTTTCCCGATTGTAACAATTTAAGTCGAGCTTGAACTTTTCCGCGCCCGAGGCAACAAAGCAGAACCGCGACGTTGCAGCGGTTCAATAATTTGCTCACTGCAACGCGAGTTCAGGTGTTGCCTCGTTTCCGATTCGTGCGCGTGCTCGTTCGTCTCGATGACACTGAAATCGTTCGTTCCACTACTCTGATCATTCAGGAGATCACATGCTTCGTTCCGAAACGCTCTTTGGCAAGCGCGACAACCAGCCAAATTCCCCCCTCAATACCGCCAGCGGCATCGTTCCGGGCGGTTCGGCAGGCGGCTTCTCGAAGAGCATGGCGGCCAGCGGCAATACCGGTACCACGGGCAGCACCGACAATGTCGCCACCACGACCGAAGGCGGCAGCAAGCTGATCGTCGGCCAGAACATCAAACTGAAGGGCGAACTCGCCGATTGCGACACCCTCGTTGTCCAGGGCCGCGTCGAAGCGACAATGGAAGCGCGCCTGATCCAGATCGCCGAATCCGGCGCCTTCAAGGGTTCCGCTGAAGTCGATTTCGCCGAAATCCACGGCGAGTTCGACGGCGAGCTGACCGTGCGCCAGAAGCTGGTCATCTACTCGACCGGCAAGGTGTCGGGCAAGGTCCGCTACGGCAAGGTTGTTATCGAGGAAGGCGGCCAGCTCTCCGGCGACATCCAGGTCGTCGCCAGCGGCGCTGCCAAGCCCCTGTCGGTTGCCAAGGTCGGCTAACAACCCTCCGCCACTGCAGCGCCAGCAGAATTGCGATGCGGCCGCGCCGCATCCCCGAAAACCCGGTTTCGCAAAAGTGAAACCGGGTTTTTCTTTGCCCGTCGCCGCAGCGTCGCCTTGTCCATGCGTGCGTCCGCAGGCAGAGGCGTGCGAAAATGGCAGACTTTCATTTGCAGCCATCCCTCTTGATCGCCATGACGCACCCGGAATACATCCTGACCCTGTCCTGCCCTGACCACCGCGGAATCGTGCATCGCGTGTCCGGCTTCCTCGCCGCGCACGGCTGCAACATCATCGACTCAGCCCAGTTCGGCGACGCACAGTCCCAGCTGTTCTTCATGCGGGTCCATTTTGCGGCGGAGGACGCATCGGTCAGCGACGCCGTGCTGCGTGCTGATTTCGCGGAGGTAGCGCAGGAACTGCGGATGGATGCCCAGTTGCACGACGCCCGGAAGAAGCCGCGCGTGATGCTGATGGTCTCGAAGATCGGACACTGCCTGAACGACCTGCTGTTCCGCTACAAGACCGGCCTGCTTCCCGTGGAGATCTCCGCGATCGTGTCGAATCACACGGATTTCTACCAGCTATCCGCCAGTTACAACATCCCCTTCCATCATCTGCCGCTCGCGGCCGGGGCGCCGCCGGAGGCAAAGCGTGCACAGGAAGAGCGGGTGCTGGAAATTGCGAAAGCCAATGGCATCGACCTGGTGGTGCTGGCGCGCTACATGCAGATCCTGTCGCCGCAGATGTGCGAAGCGCTGAAGGGCAAGGCAATCAACATCCATCATTCGTTCCTGCCCAGCTTCAAGGGCGCCAAGCCGTACTACCAGGCGCATGAGCGGGGCGTGAAGCTGATCGGCGCCACGGCCCATTTCGTGACAAGCGACCTCGACGAAGGCCCGATCATCGAACAGGATGTCGAGCGGGTCGATCATGCGATGGACCCGGAAACGCTGACGGCCATTGGCCGGGATGTGGAATGCGTGGTGCTGGCACGCGCGGTCAAGTGGTTCGTCGAGCACCGCATCCTGCTCAACGGCCACAAGACCGTGGTGTTCAAGTAAATCTGGCCGGGACGGTCAGGCGAGGGTGCGCTGCAGCCAGCGGCCGACGTCCGCGATCTCTTCCGGACACACCGAGTGCGGCATCGCGTATGCATGCCACTCCACCTGGTAGCCGAGCGCCTGCAGGATGTCGCGGGATTTCTCGGCGCGGTCGATCGGGATGACAGGGTCGCCGCGGCCGTGGGCCAGGAAGATGGGCGTGTCGTGGTTGGCGGCGTGTCGTTCTTCGGCCACCGTGGCATGGATAGGCAGGTAGCCGGACAGGCACAGGAGACCGGCAAACCGTTCCGGGTGCCGCAGCCCGGTCTGCAGGGTCATGGCGCAACCTTGCGAGAAGCCGGCAAGGACAATGCGGGAGACAGGAATGCCGCGTGCCTTCTGTTGCGCGACGAGCCCCTCGACCAGCGCCTGTGATTTGCGCAGGCCGGCTTCGTCCTCGCGTCGGCTCAGGTCGGTGCCGAGGATGTCGTACCAGGCGCGCATCACATAGCCGTTGTTGATCGTGACCGGCATGGCCGGCGCATGCGGAAATACGAACCGGATCGGCGGGCATCCTCGCAGGTCCAGTTCGCGCACAATGGGAACGAAGTCGTTTCCATCTGCGCCGAGACCATGAAGCCAGATGACAGCCGCAGTGGGATTGGGGCCGGACTCTATCTCGATTGTTTCCAGTGCGGGGTCGTTCATCTCTTGCATCAGGCAGCAGGTTGGTTGCGGATTGCCGATTTCGGCCTGAAGGCCTTGCACACCGCGTCGTCGGTCTCGATGTAGGGCCCGCCGATCAGATCGATGCAGTAAGGCACCGCGGCAAAGATGCCTGGCACCAGCTGCTTGCCGTCGGCGTCCTTCAGGCCTTCCAGCGTCTCGCGTATCGATTTCGGCTGGCCGGGAAGGTTCATGATCAGCGCCGCATGGTCCGCGGTCTCGCGGATGACCGCCACCTGGCGCGACAGGATCGCAGTCGGGACGAAACGCAGGCTGATCTGCCGCATCTGCTCCCCGAACCCCGGCATGAGCTTGGTTGCGACCGCAAGCGTCGCTTCCGGGGTGAGGTCGCGGCGCGCGGGACCAGTGCCCCCGGTCGTCAGCACCAGGTCACAGCAGACGTCGTCGACCAGCTCGATCAGGGTTTCCTCGATCCGGGCCTGCTCGTCGGGGATAAGCCGGGTGACCATGTTCCAGGGGCTGCGCAGCGCGGCGGAGAACCAGTCGCGCAGGGCGGGAATGCCCTGGTCTTCATACACGCCGGAAGAGGCGCGATCCGAGATCGACACCAGGCCGATCGTCAGCTCGTCCGGGTTACTCTTCTTCAGGCTGGTCATGCTCTTGGTCGCTGGACGGCGCGGGCGCCGCCTGCAGCTGCTTGAGAATCTGGAAGATTTCGCGGTAGGCCTTGGGAGGCTTGTTCTCTGCCTGTTCCTTGCGCGCGTTGCGAATCAGGGTGCGCAGTTGCTGCACGTCGACCGAGGGGTGGTCGGCCTTGAGTTCGGTCAGCGCTGCGTCGTCGGCAAGCAGCTTGTCGCGCCGGCGTTCGAGGGCATGCATTGCCGCGGTCTCGGCCTTGGATGCGCCTTTCCAGCTGTCGAGCACCTTCTGGATCGCAGCCACTTCGTCTTCCTCGAGCGTGCGCATCTTCTTGCCGACGAATTGCATCTGCCGGCGGCGACCTTCATGGTCCTTGATCTTCTGGCACTCCAGGATGACTTCGCGCACATCTTCCGGCATCGGCACCCGCATCACGCGGTCCTTCGGCTGGGAAACCAGTTCTTCCCCGAGTTCCTGCAGCGCGGTCATCTCCCGCTTGAGCTGCGATTTGGAGGGACGATCGTACTTCTGTTCGAATTCGGCGGAGCTGAAGCCGACGCCGCCGCCGCCCCTGTTCGGATTAACCATGGTCAAATGAAGCCTGTGTGAAAACGACTGCTATGATAACCCTTTTAATTCGATACCAAGAACAGCCCGATGAGTGATCCCGTATTTACCCATGGCCAGGAACAGTTGCAGCAGCTCGCGCAGGACGTCCTGCGTTACGCGAAGGAAAAAGGTGCGTCTGGCGCAGTGGTCGAGATCAGCGAGGGCAGCGGCCTGGCGGTCACCGTTCGCAAGGGAAAGATCGAGACGATCGAGCAGAACAAGGACAAGGGCATCAACGTCAGCATTCATCTGGGCGAGGAACGCCATATCCGACGCGGCAACGCAAGCACCTCCGATTTCTCGGAGCGTTCGTTGAGGGACACTGTCGAGGCCGCCTACAATATCGCCCGCTTCACCGCCGAGGACGATTGCGCAGGCCTGCCCGAAGCCGAGATGCTGGAGATGGAGCCGCGCGACCTGCAGCTGTGCTATCCGTGGCCGATATCGACGGAGGAGGCTGTCGCAATCGCCACCCGCTGCGAGGCGGCCGCATTTGACGTCGACAAGCGGATCACCAACAGCGAAGGCGCCAGCGTCTATACCGAGCAGTCGCACTTCGTCCTTGCCAACAGCCGCGGCTTCAGCGGCGGATATCCTTATTCGCGGCATACCCTCTCGGTGGCGCCGATCGCCGGGCGCGGCGGCAACATGCAACGCGATGACTGGTACACGTCGGCACGCGATCCACGCCTGCTGGCCGAGCCCGAGGCGGTAGGCCGCTATGCGGCCGAACGCGCGCTGGCCCGGCTCAACGCGCGCAAGCTCGGTACCCGCAAGTGCCCGGTACTGTTCGAGGCGCCGCTGGCCGCCGGCCTCCTTGGCGCCTTCGTGCAGGCGGTTTCGGGCGGCGCGCTGTATCGCAAGTCCTCTTTCCTGCTCGATGCGCTCGGCAAGCAGGTGTTCGCACCCCATGTCCAGGTGCTGGAGGATCCCCACATTCCCGGCGCGGTCGGGTCCGCGCCTTTCGACGAGGAGGGCGTACGGACGCGCCGGCGTGAAGTGGTGCGCGATGGCATCGTGCATGGATACTTCCTGTCGACCTACTCGGCGCGCAAGCTCGGCATGCAGACGACCGGCAATGCCGGAGGCGCACACAACCTGGCCATGACTTCGCTGCTGACCGCGCCCGGCGATGATTTCAGGGCGATGCTGAAGAAGCTGGGCACCGGCTTGCTGGTGACCGAGCTGATGGGGCAGGGTGTCAACTACGTGACCGGCGATTACTCCCGGGGCGCCTCCGGCTACTGGGTGGAGAACGGCCAGATCCAGTATCCGGTGGAAGAGATCACGATCGCCGGCAACCTGAAGGAGATGTTCCGGCAGATCGTTGGTATCGGAACCGACACTGTTGTGCGCGGCGGCAAAGTGATCGGCTCGGTGCTCGTTGAGAACATGACCGTCGCCGGAAACTGAACGAAGCCGGCAGAAGCAGACAGGCTCGCATGCGCGGGCCTTTTTTGTGGGCGCCTGCCGGCAGGGCGTTTGCGGCGGCGTCGCCTTCGGCATGCGTTCATCGCGCTGATCCGGCACTGCGCCGTGGGCATCAGCCTTGTCCGGCGTCCCCTTGTTCAGCATCCGCTTCAGCTTTACGCGGTCGAGGTCGCCGGTCCGCTTGCGGATGCCGACGGTGGCGTCGGCATTGCCGATCCGCTTGCTCGACCGCCGCGCTTGCGACATCATGCGCTCGATGCCGACGATCAGCAGAAGTCCTGCGACCGGCACGCCATCGCGCGAACAGGGCGAGGACGACCTGGCAGACCCCGCGACGCGTGCGGCACACTTCTGCGTCAAGCAGCAGCAGGAAAGCAGCGTCATTTGCCGGATCAGCGATACCAGCGTATCGATGACGCGGGCAATGCACACCGCGCCCAGCGTGAGGAAGATCGAAATGCGCGCTGCATCGTGCCTCACCCCCGATCCCCGCTCTACGTAATTCCACTTAAGCGCTGTTACGCAACTGCGCGTTTCCTGTTGCTACCACCGCATTTGCCAACCTAGAATCGCTTCCGGCAAGAACCGGCTTTCCGCCAGCGGGCAGGGCGGCCACCAAAAACAACTTTCATTGCTTCATTCCATAGGAGACGAAATGGAACGTCGTTCGTTCATCAAGAAGGCGGCAGTCGGCGCCTCGGTTGGCGCAGTCGCTGCACCGGCCCTCGCGCAAACCCTCCCCACCATCAACTGGCGCCTGGCGTCGAGCTTCCCGAAGTCGCTCGACACCATCTATGGCGCGGCCGAGACCTTCTCCAAGCGGGTCTCCGCGCTCACGGGAGGCAAGTTCAACATCCGCGTGTTTGCCGGCGGCGAGATCGTCCCGGCCCTGCAGGTGATGGATGCGGTGCAGGCTGGCACGGTCGAGATCGGCCACAGCGCGTCGTACTACTACTTCGGCAAGGATCCGACGTTTGCATTCGACGGCGTCGTCCCGTTCGGCCTCAACTCCCGCCAGCAGACCGCATGGTGGGACCAGGGCGGCGGCAAGGCGCTGACCCGCGAGTTCTTCAAGGACTATGGCATCGTCAACTTCATGGGCGGCAACACCGGCGCGCAGATGGGCGGCTGGTTCCGCAAGGAAGTCAAGACCGTGCAGGACCTGAACGGCCTGAAGATGCGCGTCGGCGGATTTGCCGGCCGCGTGCTGCAGAACCTCGGCCTGGTGCCCCAGCAGATCGCCGGCGGCGACATCTACCCGGCGCTGGAAAAGGGCACCATCGACGCCGCCGAGTGGATCGGCCCGTACGATGACGAGAAGCTGGGCTTCAACAAGGTCGCGCCGTTCTACTACACCCCGGGCTGGTGGGAAGCGGGCCTCCAGGTCTCCTTCTACATCGGCATCAAGGAATGGGAAAAACTGCCGAAGGAGTACCAGGCAGCCGTCGAGGCTGCTTCCTACGAAGCGCACGTGACGATGCAGGCGGAGTACGACGCCCGCAACCCGGCAGCGCTTGCCCGTCTGCTGAAGAACGGCGTGAAGCTGCGCCAGTTCTCCAAGGAGATCATGGAAGCCTGCTGGAAGGCGACCAACACGGTGATGGAGGAAGAGGCTTCGAAGAACGCCAAGTTCAAGAAGATCTACGAACCGTGGAAGCGCTTCCGCCAGGACCAGAACCAGTGGTTCTCGGTCGCTGAAGTCCCGCTCCAGAATTTCATGATCACCCGCAAGTAATCCAGGCGGGGGCATGGCCCCACCGGAAACCCGCAGCCTACCCGCTGCGGGTTTTTTTTCGGGTGCGAGGCAGTGGCGACAGGCGCCGTACCAGGGCCGCCGGTCTCCTGAAAAATGGTAATTATTTTCTATTCATGGCATGCTTCGACGGTGCCGGAAACGGGCAGTTGTTCCCCCCGGCCCGAAACAAGTGAATCAGCTACGTACTATTACGTAGCGATGCGCTGGAAATGAAGCTTCTTTTCTACAGGAGACAAAATGGAACGTCGTTCCTTTCTAAAAAAAGCGGCAGTCGGTGGCGCGGTCGGCGCATTGGCCGCGCCTGCACTGGCACAGTCGCAGCCGACGCTCAACTGGCGCCTCGCGTCGAGCTTCCCGAAATCGCTGGACACGCTGTTTGGCACGGCTGAAGTATTCAGCCGCCGCGTCGCCCAGCTTACCGGCGGCAAGCTGAACATCCGCGTGTTCGCAGGCGGCGAGATCGTTCCGCCGCTGCAGGTGGTCGATGCAGTGCAAAACGGCACCGTGGAGATGGGCCACACGGCACCGTATTACTATTTCGGCAAGGATCCGACGTTTGCGTTCGACTGCGCGGTCCCGTTCGGCATGAACTCCCGCCAGCAGACCGCCTGGTTCGACCAGGGCGGCGGCCGCGACCTGCTGCGCGAGTTCTACCGTGACTACGGCGTGGTGAACTTCCTGGGCGGGAATACCGGCGCGCAGATGGGTGGCTGGTTCCGCAAGGAGATCAAGACGCTGAACGACATCAAGGGCCTGAAGATGCGCATCAGCGCATTCGCCGGCCGCGTGATGGCGCCGCTGGGCCTGGTGCCGCAGCAGCTGGCCGGCGCCGACATCTACCCGGCGCTGGAGAAGGGCACGCTGGACGCCGTCGAATGGACCACCCCCTATGACGACGAGAAGCTCGGCTTCTACAAGGTCGCGCCGTACTACTACGCGCCGGGCTGGTGGGAAGCCGGTGCGCAGCTGTCGTTCTACGTCGGTATCAAGGAATGGGAAAAGCTGCCGCAGGACTACCACCATGCGATCGAGGCCGCGTCCTACGAGGCGCACGTCACGATGCAGGCAGCCTACGATGCGAAGAACCCGCCGGCACTCGCCCGCCTGATCAAGAACGGCGCCAAGCTGCGTTTCTTCTCCAAGGAGATCATGGAAGCCTCCTACAAGGCGGCCATGACGACCATGGAAGAGGAAGCATCGAAGAACGCCAAGTTCAAGAAGATCTGGGAGCCGTACAAGCGCTTCCAGCGCGACCAGAACCAGTGGTTCTCGGTGGCCGAGTACCCGCTGCAGAACTTCATGGCAGCCCGCAAGTAAGAACCCGGATGCGCGTCCCGGTCGCTGTACCGGGCGCAATACCGAAAACCGCCGCGTGCAGACGCGGCGGTTTTTTTTCGCCGATGCTTGCGGCGCGGGCAAGAAAAAAACCCCGCAGGGCAGCGCCATGCGGGGTTTGGATGAAGCGCTGCGGGAGCGAGGCGCTTACTTCTTTTCTTCGTCGGTGGAGAAGTTCAGCTGCGGCTCCTCGCTTGGCGCGGTGGTCTCGCCTTCCGTCGAGAAGTTGAGCTGCGGCTCGGACCCGCTCGATTCCGGCTGCATCATCGGCGTCTCGATCTTGAGCTCGAGCTGTTCCTTCATGTCGGTCTTCTCGGCTACCGACACAATGTTCGGGAAGGCGATGATCAACGCCACCATGATGATCTGGATCAGCACGAAGGGTACCGCACCCCAGTAGATGTCCGATGTCTTGACTTCCCTGGGCGCGACGGACCGGAGATAGAACAGCGCGAAGCCGAACGGCGGGTGCATGAACGAGGTCTGCATGTTCACCCCCAGCAGCACGCCGAACCAGATCAGGTCGATGCCCAGCTTCTCGGCCACCGGTCCCACCAGCGGCACCAGGATGAAGGCCAACTCGAAGAAGTCGAGGAAGAAGGCGAGGCCGAAGAACAGCAGGTTGACCACGATCAGGAAGCCCATCTGGCCGCCCGGGAGCGAGGTCAGCAGATGCTCGACCCAGAGGTCGCCATTGACGGCGCGAAAGGTCAGGCCGAACACAGAGGAACCGATCAGGATGAACACCACGAAGCAGGACAGGCGCGTGGTCGAATCCATTGCCTGCTTCATCAGCGAGAACGTCAGGCGGCGGTTCATCATTGCCAGGATCAGCGCGCCTGCCGCGCCCATGCCGCCACCTTCCGTTGGGGTGGCGATGCCAACGAAGATGGTCCCGAGCACCAGGAAGATCAGCGCCAGCGGCGGGATCAGCACGAACACGACTTTTTCTGCCATGCGCGACAGCAGGCCAAGCTTCAGCTTGCGGTTCAGTACGGCGAGCACGAAGGCGCCAATGATGCCAACGCCGGCCGAATAGATGCCGATCTCATCCGGCTTCGCAGTCGGGTGGCCGGAGAAGTAGTACTCGGCAAAACCGAAGGAGGCAGCTGTCGCAAGCGCCACTAGCACGAGCAGAGAGACGACGCCGCTCTTGCCGTTCGGCTCGCGCAGGTTGCGCGCTTCCAACGGCAGGGCGGGAACGGCGTGCGGCTTGAAGATCGATATGGCCAAAACGTAGCCGGCGTACATCGCGGTCAGCAGCAGGCCGGGTACAAATGCCGCCTTGTACATGTCACCGACCGAACGCCCAAGCTGGTCTGCCATCACGATCAGCACGAGAGAGGGCGGAATGATCTGCGCGAGGGTTCCCGAGGCGGCGATGACCCCGGAGGCAATCCGCTTGTCATAGCCGTAGCGCAGCATCACCGGCAGCGAGATCAGGCCCATCGAGATCACCGAGGCGGCCACGACGCCGGTGGTCGCCGCCAGCAGCGCGCCGACGAAGATCACCGCATAGGCGACGCCGCCGCGGATCGGGCCGAACAGCTGCCCGATGGTGTCCAGCAGGTCCTCCGCCATGCCGGAGCGCTCGAGAATGAGGCCCATGAAGGTGAAGAACGGAATCGCCAGCAGGGTGTCGTTGGCCATGATGCCGAACACCCGGTTCGGCAGCGCCTGCAGCAGCGCGGGTTGCAACAGGCCGAGTTCGATGCCGAGCAGGCCGAAGAACAAGCCGTTGGCGGCGAGCGAGAATGCTACCGGGAAGCCCGACAGCAGGAATACGACGAGGGCGCCGAACATGATCGGCGCCATGTTCGCAATGAGAAACTGCTCCATAACATTTGTCTCCGGCGATCAGTTGATTTTGTTTGCTGCTTTGATCGCCTCGATTTCCTCTTCGGGCGTCGTCGCTTGCTTTTCGAATGCGCTCGCATCCACCTTGCCCTGCAGGTAGCCGATGCGTTTGATGATCTCGGAGAGACCCTGCAGCGTCAGCAGCAGGAAGCCCACCGGAATCAGCAGCTTGGCCGGCCAGATGATCAGGCCGCCGGCATTGCTCGACATCTCCTGGCTCTCGATCGAGATCCAGGCGTAGGGGATGGCGTAGTAAAGGATGATCAGCGTCATCGGCAGCAGGAAAGTGAAGAAGCCGAAGATGTCGATCCAGACCTGGGTACGCTTGGAGAAGCGGCTGGCCACCACGTCGATGCGCACATGCTCATTGCGGCGCAGCGTGTAGGAAGCGCCCAGCAGGAAGATCGCCGAGAACAGGTACCACTGGATTTCGAGCCAGGCGTTGGAGCTGGTGTGCAGGACGTAGCGCACGAGCGCATTGCCGGTACAGATGAGGACCGAGATGAACAGTGCCCAGCTGACCGCACTGCCAATCTTTTCATTGAGCGCGTCAATGAACCTCGATAGCGAGAGCAAAAAAGACATGATTTGTCTCCATGATTAAAAACCTGTTTCCCCGGCCGCCTGGTTGTTTTGATCGGCGCCGTGCCGACTTCGGGCTCGGGGGAGTATATGTCATTTCATACAGCCGGCGACCAGTGTCCGGGGATGCCGGGGAACTTTTCGTTCGGATATGCAAACCAGCGGAATTTTTTCATGTTTTCAATCAGTTGCGCTTACGTGGAAATACGCATTCCGTTGAAAACAGGCTTGTTTTTGGCAGGAATCGGTGCCGCGCCGCCGGATGGCGGCGCGTGGAGGGAGCTCAGGAGAGGGCGTTGCGGTGGAAGGCGATTGCGGCCCTGACCTGGGCCGGGGCGGTGCCGCCGATGTGGTCGCGGGCGGCGACCGAGCCTTCCAGGGTCAGTACCGTGAAAACGTCAGACTGGATCAGCGGCGAGAAGGCCTGCATCTCCTGCAGGGTGAGGTCGGCCAGGTCGCAGCCGCGCTGTTCGCAGGCACGCACCGCGTGGGCAACGGCCTCGTGCGCGTCGCGGAACGGCAGGCCCTTCTTCACCAGGTAGTCTGCCAGGTCGGTGGCCGTCGCATAGCCCTGCAGCGCGGCCGCGCGCATGGCTTCCGGCTTGACGCTGATGCCGCGGGCCATGTCGGCGAAGATGCGCAGGGTGTCGACCACGGTGTCGACGGTATCGAACAGCGGTTCCTTGTCTTCCTGGTTGTCCTTGTTGTAGGCCAGCGGCTGGCCCTTCATCAGGGTCAGGAGGCCGACCAGGTGGCCGTTGACGCGGCCGGTCTTGCCACGGGCCAGTTCGGGAACGTCCGGGTTCTTCTTCTGCGGCATGATCGACGAGCCGGTGCAGAAGCGGTCGGCGATGTCGATGAAGCCGACGCGCGGGCTCATCCAGATCACCAGCTCTTCGGACATGCGGGAAATATGGGTCATGACCAGGGCGGCCGCGGCGCAGAATTCGATCGCGAAGTCGCGGTCCGACACCGCGTCCAGCGAATTGCGGCAGACCTCCTCGAAGCCGAGGGTGCGGGCAACCCGCTCGCGGTCGATCGGGAAGGTGGTGCCGGCGAGGGCGGCGGCGCCGAGCGGCAGGCGGTTGACGCGCTTGCGGCAGTCGGCCATGCGTTCCGCGTCGCGGCCGAACATCTCGACGTAGGCGAGCATGTGGTGGCCGAAAGTGATCGGCTGCGCCACCTGCATGTGGGTGAACCCGGGAAGGATGGTGTCGGCATTCTGCTCAGCCAGGTCGAGCAGCGCCAGGCGCAGTTCGCGCAGCAGTGCGGCGATGTCGTCGATCGCCCCGCGCATGTAGAGGCGGATGTCGGTGGCCACCTGGTCGTTGCGCGAGCGGCCGGTGTGCAGCCGCTTGCCGGCGTCGCCGACCAGTTCGGTCAGGCGCTTCTCGATGTTCAGGTGCACGTCCTCGAGGTCGAGCAGCCACTCGAACTTGCCGCCGGCAATCTCGGACCGGATCTGCGCCATGCCGCGCTGGATGTCGGCCAGGTCCTGCGCACTGATGATGCCCTGGTGGGCCAGCATGTCGGCATGCGCGAGCGAGCCCTGGATGTCGGCTTCGGCCATGCGCTTGTCGAAGAAAACGGAGGCGGTGTAGCGTTTGACCAGGTCGGAGACCGGTTCGGAAAAGCGTGCCGACCAGGCTTCGCCTTTTTTGGAAAGTTGTGCAGTCATGGATGGATTCCGGTGAATCCGTGATTATAGAACAAGCGCCGCCGGCGATGACGCCAGCGCCGGCGGCGCGCCGGCCAGGAAAGGCGACGCGGCAGGCGCCGGCACAGGTCCTGCGCCGGCGCCTGCAGGCTCAGCCGGTATTGCGCAGGCCCGCGGCGATGCCGTTGATCGACAGGTGGATGCCGCGCCGCACGCGTTCGTCCAGCTTGCCGCCGCTGCCGGTGGTGGCGCGGTGCCGCTTGATCAGCTCCACCTGCAGGTGGTTCAGCGGATCCAGATAGGCGAACCGGTTCTTGATCGAGCGCGCCAGCAACGGATTGCCGGCAAGACGGTCGCGGGCGCCGGTGATCAGCGTCAGGCAGGCCGAGGTGCGTTCATGCTCGTCCACGATGCGCTTGAAGATGCTGTTGCGCAGCTTGCGGTCCGTCACCAGCTCTGCATAGCGGGAAGCGACCGCGAGGTCGGTTTTCGCCAGCACCATGTCCATATTCGACAGCAGGGTGGCAAAGAACGGCCATTCCTTGACCATCGCACGCAGCAGGGCGAGACGCTTTTTCTGCTCCCTTGCGTCGTCCAGTTCATGCAGCCAGGCGGTGACCGCGCTGCCGAAGCCGTACCAGCCTGGCAGCAGCAGCCGGCACTGGCCCCAGGAAAAGCCCCAGGGGATTGCGCGCAGGTCTTCGATGCGGCGGGTCGACTTGCGGGAGGCCGGGCGCGATCCGATGTTGAGTTCGGCGATCTCGGCGATTGGCGTCGCCGCGAAGAAGTAGTCGGTGAAGCCCGGGGTGTCGTACACCAGGTGGCGGTAGGCGGCGTAGGCCTGTTCCGACAGCGCGTCCATCACCTTCTCGAACCCGGCGATGCGCCGGCCCTGCCGTCCCTGGCCGGGAGACGGCGCGAGGCTCGCTTCCAGCGTCGCCGCGACCAGCAGCTCCAGGTTGCGACGACCGATTTCCGGGTTGGAGAACTTGGAGGCGATGATCTCGCCCTGTTCGGTCAGGCGGATCTGGCCGTTGACCGTGCCGGCGGGTTGCGCCAGGATCGCTTCATAGCTCGGTCCGCCGCCGCGACCGACCGTGCCGCCGCGGCCATGGAACAGGCGCAGCTTGACCCCCGCGCGCTCGAACAGCTCGACCAGGCGGGTCTCGGCCTTGTACAGCTCCCAGTTCGAGGTCAGGAAGCCGCCGTCCTTGTTGGAGTCCGAATAGCCGAGCATCACTTCCTGCAGCTTTCCCTGCTGCTCGATCAGGCGGCGCACCTGCGGCAGCGCCATGAAGCGCTGCATGATGTCGGCGGCGCAGCGCAGGTCGGGTATGGTCTCGAACAGCGGGATCACCATCAGTTCCATGCGGCCGCCCTGCAATGCGCCGGCGGCAGCGTCCCAGTCCAGGTGCAGCAGACCGGTCTCCTTCTGCAGCAGCAGCACTTCCAGCAGGTCCGAGACGGTCTCGGTATGCGAAATGATGTAGTTGCGGATGGCCCGCTCGCCGTAGCGCTGGCGCACCTCGCGGGCGGCGCGCAGGACGGCGAGCTCGGACTCGGTCTCGGCACTGTAGTGGAGGAAGGGCGAGTAAAGCAGGCGCGGCTTGCCGAGTTCTTCCAGCAGCAGGGCGACTTTCTCCTCTTCCGGCAGCGACGCATAGTTCTCGCAGGCGCGGGCGCGGGTGAACAGTTCCGCCAGCACGCGTTCATGCACATCGGAGCTTTGCCGCATGTCGAGCGTGGCGAGGTGGAAGCCGAAGATCTCGGAGGCGCGCTTGAGGGTCGCCAGGCGCGGTTTGACCAGCATGGCGCCATGGTGGCTCTTCAGGGAATCGACCAGCAGCTGCAGGTCGCGCGTGAATTCCTCGGCATTGGCATAGGGCGCGGCATTGCCGACTTCCTTGCGCAGCACATGGGCGGCGCCCAGCGCGCGGGCAGTGGCGGCAAGGCGCGCGTACAAGCCGATCAGTGCGCGCCGGTAGGGCTCGTCGCTGCGATGGTCGGAGGCGTCAGTCGAGGCATCCGCCAGCGCCTGCAATTCCGGACTGACGCCGACCAGCAGCGTGGAAACCGACAGCTCCGCACCGAGGGCGTGCACTTCGTCCAGATAGAAATCGAAGATCGCAGTCGACTGGCGCGCCAGCGCGTGCTGCATGGTCGCGGCGTTGACGTTCGGATTGCCATCCCGATCGCCACCGATCCAGCTGCCCATCTGGACGAAGGGAGGCAGCTCGCGGTCGCCGGCATGGCGCTGCGGGAACTGCGCCGCGATTTCGCTCTCGATGTCCTCGTACAGGCCGGGCAGTTCGCGCAGGAAGGTGATGCGGTAGTAGGAAAGCGCGTTTTCGATCTCGTCTTCCACCGTCAGCTTCGAATAGCGCAGCATGCGCGTTTGCCACAGTGTTGCGATGCAGGCGTGCAGCAACTGCGCGTTGCGCGCGCTTTCGCGCGGCGTCAGCGGATGGTCGCGTTCGGCCAGCAGCCGTGCTATCTCGCGCTCCGCATCCAGGATGCTTTTGCGCTGGACCTCGGTCGGGTGCGCGGTCAGCACCGGCGAAACAAGCGCCTCTCGGAAGAAGCTGCGTACCGCCGAGCCAGGCACGCCTGCCCCGTCCAGCCGCGATAGTGCATACGCGATGCTGCCCTGTTGCGGGGCGGAGCCGGCAAGCAGGTGGGCGCGACGGCGGCGGTTGTGGTGCTGGTCCTCGGCGATGTTTGCCAGGTGGGAGAAATACGAGAATGCGCGCACCACCGAGATGGTCTGGTCGCGGGTCAGCTTCTTGAGCAGCTTGTTCAGCTCGGCGCCCGACTGTGCATCGGATTCGCGCCGGAAGCGCACAGCCGTCTGGCGGATGGTTTCGACGACCTGGTAGACCGCGTCGCCTTCCTGGTCGCGCAGCACATTGCCGAGCAGGCGGCCCAGCAGCCGGATGTCTTCTTTCAGGGGGGCGTCCTTGTCGCTTGAGGTCTTGCCTGCGCCGGCGGCGGCCGGTGTCTTTTTTGTCATGATGAACGGATATTTGCGGGAAACGTCGGCGGCTGCGGGCCGCGGTCTGCAGGCGGGTGCATGTTAGAATCGGCGCCCGCGTTGCGATCAGCATCAGTCAAGTCGAAAAGAGCCTGTCGTGAAAGTTTCCCCTCCGTCCAAGTTGGTCATCGCATCGCGCGAGAGCCGCCTCGCCATGTGGCAGGCAGAGCACGTGCGGGCAAAATTGTCGGCATTATATCCTCAGTGCACCATTGAAATTCTCGGGATGACGACCAAGGGCGACCAGATCCTCGACCGTACCCTGTCCAAGGTCGGCGGCAAGGGATTGTTCGTCAAGGAGCTGGAGGTGGCGATGAGCGAGCGGCGCGCGGATCTCGCGGTGCACTCGCTCAAGGACGTGCCGATGGAGCTGCCGGAGGGCTTCGAACTCGCCGCCATCCTCGAGCGCGAGGATCCGCGTGACGCCTTCGTCTCGAACGACTTCGCATCGCTCGATGCGCTGCCCGACGGCGCCGTGGTCGGCACCAGCAGCCTGCGCCGGCAAGCCCTGATTGCGGCCCGCTATCCAAAGCTCGTGATCCGTCCGCTGCGCGGCAACCTCGACACCCGTCTTGCCAAGCTGGATCGCGGCGAATACGCCGCCATCATCCTGGCCGCCGCCGGCCTCAAGCGGCTCGGCCTGCCGCAGCGCATCCGTTCGGTGCTCGAGCCCGCGCAAAGCCTGCCGGCGCCGGGGCAGGGCGCGATGGCCATTGAAATTCTCGGCGGGCGCGCCGATCTGGCGCAACTGCTTGCGCCGCTCGACCACCGTGCTACCGCGCAGGCGGTACGGGCGGAACGCATGGTGTCGCGCGTGTTCGGCGGCAGCTGCCAGATTCCGCTGGCGGCGTTCGCCACGGTGGACGGCGGGGCGATGCAGCTGCGCGCCATGGTGGCAACGCCGGACGGCCGGCGCATTGCAAGCGCGGAGACGGCCGGTCTGGCCGCCAACCCCGAAGCGCTTGGACGCCAGGTGGCCGAAATCCTTTCCGCCCGCGGCGCCGAGGACATCCTTGCCGCCTGCCGTGCAATGGACGCCGGCTGAAACCGGCTGCGGCTGCGTCCACGCAAGGACCGCTCTGCCTTCCACCATGACTGTGCGCCACGATCTCCCCGTTGTCGTTACCCGGCCGGCAGCGCAGGCCGTCCCGCTCGCCGCGCGCCTCGACGCCGCCGGCCGCAATGCCATTGTTTTTCCGTTGCTGGAGATCCAGCCGTTGCCCGACCAGGCGGCGCTGCGGACCGCGCTGGCGCGGCTGACCGAGTTTGCGCTGGTGGCTTTCGTCAGCCCCAACGCCATCGACGCCGCATTTGCGTTGATCGGTACATGGCCTGCCGCCGTCCCGATCGCGGTAGTAGGCGAGGGCAGCAAGGCAGCATTGGCACGCTACGGCCGTACATCCGAAAACACCCGCATCTTCAGCCCGCGCGACCGGTTCCGCAGCGATTCCGAAACCCTGCTTGACGTGCTCGACCTCGACGCGCTGAGGCACCGGCGCGTGCTGATCGTGCGCGGCGAAACCGGCCGCGAGCTGCTGGCGGACGCGCTGCGGTCGCACGGCGCCATGGTCGAGACCGTCGCCGCTTATCGTCGCCTTGCGCCGGCGCTGGACCAGCACCGGCAGGAGCAGCTTGCCGGCCTGATCGACAGCGGTGCGGAGTGGATCATCACCAGTTCCGAGGCGCTGCGCATCCTGGTCGAGATGACGCGTCAGGCCGCCGGTGAAGAAGGCGTTGCAAAACTGCAACGCCAGCGGCTGGTGATTCCCCATGTGCGCATTGCCGAAACGGCGCGCGCGCTCGGCTTCGAGGACTTGCTGGAGACCGGCTCAGGGGACGAGCAGCTGATCGCCGCGTTACAATTTCGCGCATGAATAATTTGCCGTCTCCTCCGCCCTCCGATCCGACCAGAACGCACGACGCCTCCATGCCATCCGAATCCGCCCCGACCGCCACTTCGCCCACCAGTACCGGCCGCCGCAGCAGGACGATCGCGCTGTATGTCGTGCCCGGCATCCTGGCCCTGCTGCTGCTCGGGCAATGGTGGCACACCCAGCGCGCCATCCACGACCTGCGGGAGGACATGGCGCTGCGGCTCAAGAGCGGCGAGTCGATGGCAACGGAGAACCGCGTCTCGCTGAAGTCGGCGCAGGAAGCGGTAAAGGACCTACAGGCCAAGGTGAGCGTGCTCGAAGGGAAGCAGACCGAGTCGCAGAGTCAGCAGCTGGCGCTGGAACAGATGTACCAGGAGCTTTCACGCAACCGGGACGACTGGGCGCTGGCCGAGATCGAGCAGGTGCTGTCTACCGCCGGCCAGCAGCTGCAGCTGGCGGGCAACGTGCAGGGCGCGGTGATCGCGCTGCAAAATGCCGACAGCAGACTGTCGCGCTCGGACAAGCCGCAGTTCATCGTCATCCGCCGCGCGATCGCGAAGGACCTCGAACGGCTGAAGGCCCTGCCGGTCGTCGACCTGGCGGGCATCGCGCTGCGTCTCGACAGCGTCATCGGGCAGGTCGACGCCATGCCCTTGCTCTCCGACGAAAGACCGGCCTTGCCGGCGACCCAGCCAAAGCCCTCGCGCCGTGCCCAGCATGGCGCGGAAAAGCAGGGCGCTGCCAGCGACTGGCTGGCGAGCGTGGAAGAAAAATGGCAGAGCTGGACCACGGAAATGTGGAACGAGGTGCGCCAGCTGGTGCGCGTGCGCGACGTCACCACCCCGGACGCACTGCTGCTCACGCCGTCCCAGTCCTACTACGCGCGCGAGAACCTCAAACTGCGCCTGCTGAACGCCCGCCTCGCGCTCCTGACCCGCAACGAGAGCGCGTTCCGCAGCGACCTGTTGGCCGCGCATGACGCCATCGGAAAGTACTTCGATACGCGGGCACGTCAGACACAGACGGTGCAGGCGCTGCTGCGCCAGGTGCAGGCCAGCAACCTGTCGATCGAAATGCCGACCCTGGCGGAGAGCCTCAACGCCGTGCGCAACTACAAGGCGAAGCCCTGACATGAGGATTTTTCTTTCGCTGGTCATCCTGTTTGCCGTTGCGGTCGGGCTTGCGGTCGGCGCGCATCTCAATCCCGGCAACGCCGTCATCTTCTATCCGCCGTACCGCATCGACCTATCGCTGAACCTGTTCCTGGTGCTGCTGGCGGCACTCTTCGCACTGTTGTACGCGGTGCTCGGCGCTATCCGCAGCACGCAGCAGATGCCCGCCCGTGTCGCCGCCTACCGTCGCGAGAAGCGCGAGCGGGAAGGCAACCGCGCGCTGCGCGACGCCCTCAAGGCGCTCTTCGAGGGACGTTTCGGGCAGGCAGAGAAGGCTGCTGCCCGCGCGGCCGAGAACCCGGATAACACGGGGCTGGCGGCGCTCGTCGCGGCCCGGGCCGCACACCGCATGGGGCAGGGCGACAGGCGCGACGCATGGCTGGCGAAGGCGCGGGACGAACAGGGCCTGAAGACCGCGCGCCTGATGACCTCGATCGAACTGGCCACCGATGGCCATGAGCCCGAAGCGGCGCTGGCTGCGGTGAAGGAGCTTTCGTCCAGCGGCACGCGCCACATCCATGCGCTGCGGCTGGCCCTGAAGGCGAACCAGACGGCGCAGGACTGGCCCGAGGTCCTGCGGATCGTGCGGCTGCTGGACAAGCGCAATGCGTTGCATCCGACGCTGTCCCGGCGCCTGCGCGAACTGGCCTACGACGACCTGCTGTCAAGGCAGTCGCATGATGGCGAGTCGATTCGCCGCGTCTGGGCCGGCATACCGGCGGAAGACCGCGTCCAGTGCTTCGTCGCGGTCCGCGCGGCACGCGTGTTCAACGCCGCCGGGCTGCATGACGAGGCCCGCGCGATTGTCGAGAAGGCGCTGATGGTCGACTGGGACGGCCGGCTGGTGCGCGCCTACGGTGAATCGGCGGCGGCCGTCGGTACGCCGGCACTGCTGGCGCAGATCGAGCGCTGCGAGGAATGGTCCCAGGCGCGGCCCGGTGATCCCGATCTTGCGCTCACGCTCGGCTCCCTGTGCCTGCGGCAGCAGCTCTGGGGGAGGGCGCAGCGCCAGCTCGAACATGCGCTGTCTGAGGCTGACGACGCCGCGGTGGTGCGTGAGGCCCACCTGAAGCTGGCGCAGCTGCATGAAGCCCTGAACCAGCCCGACCTGGCCGCGGCCCATTTCCGCCAGTGCGCGCTGGCGACCCTCCTCTAGGCAATCAACTTCACGTCCCCGCTGCGCCGGCTTATGCCGGCGCAAGGAGCGATGCTGCACCGCACGAGCGGGAGATGAAAGCCGCTATAATCCGGAAGTTTCCAAAATTTCTTCCCCTTCGAGAGAGCATCATGAGTTTGAGCAACGTTCCCGCCGGGCGCAATCTGCCGGATGATTTCAACGTCGTCATCGAAATCCCGATGAATGCCGACCCGATCAAGTACGAAGTCGACAAGGAGACGGGCGCTATCTTCGTCGACCGCTTCATGGGCACTGCGATGCACTATCCGTGCAACTACGGCTACATTCCGCAGACCATCTCCGACGACGGCGATCCGGTCGATGTGCTGGTGATCACCCCGTTTCCGCTGATTCCCGGCGTCGTCGTGCGCTGCCGCCCGATCGGCGTGCTGAAGATGACGGATGAGGCAGGCGGTGACGCAAAGCTGCTGGCCGTCCCGGTCGACAAGGTGCTGCCGATCTACACGCACTGGCAGAAGCCGGAGGATCTGAACGACCTGCGCCTGCAGCAGATCCAGCATTTCTTCGAGCACTACAAGGACCTCGAGAAGGGCAAATGGGTGAAGGTCGAGGGCTGGTACGGCCCGGACGAGGCAAAGAAGGAAATCATGGCCAGCGCCGCCAAGTACGCGGAAGAGCACAGCAAGTAAGCGGCGTTCCCCGCGACCTTGACCAAGCGCGCCTATGGCGCGCTTTTTTGTTTGCCGGTCGTCCGGCGCGCCATCCATGGCGCGGCCTGGTTCAGCGCCAGCCCGCACAGCACCAGCGCCGCCGCCGCCGGCTTCCACCATGGAAGGGGTTCGCCGACCAGCAGCGCGGCGCTCAGCATGCCCACCACCGGCACCAGCAGCGAGAACGGCGCAACGGAAGCAGCGGGATACTTCCGCATCAGCATCGCCCAGATGCCGAAGCCGATGATGGTGGTCGGCCAGGCCTGGAACAGGATTGCGCCGACGGCGGTCCAGCCCATCCCGCCGAGAGAGGCGGCGACCACGGCGGGGCCTTCCAGCAGCAGGGATGCGATCAGCAGCGGAAGCGCAGCCAACAGGGAAGCCCAGGCCACGAGGCCAACCGGATCGACCCGGCCGATGCGCTTGGTGACGATGTTGCCCATCCCCCAGCAAAACGCTGCCGCCGCCACCAGCAGGAAGCCTGCGAGTGGCACATCCGCCTGCATCTGCGTTGCCACCAGCACCATGCCGGCGCCCGCCAGCAGGGCGCCGGCGAGTTGCAGCGGCAATGGCGACTCGCCAAGCAGCAGCACGGCGAGACCGATTGTGAAGAAGGCCTGCAGCTGCACCACGAGCGAGGCCAGCCCGGGCGGGAAGCCGAGCTGCATTCCCGTAAACAGCAGCGTGAACTGCAGCGCGAACTGGAACAGCGCATATCCGGCGAGCAGACGAAACGGTACGGCCGGGCGCCGCACGAAAAAGACCAGCGGCACGGCAGCGCATGCGAAGCGCAGCGCGGAAAACAGGATCGGGGGCAGGGTTTGCAGCCCGAGCTTGATAACGACAAAGTTGATGCCCCAGATGAGGATGACAAGCAGGGCGAGCAGGAGGTCGGCGGGCTTCATGCGGGCTTTCGGTATGCGGGCGGTGATGCAAAGTCTATTGTTTCTGCCTGCTGATTGAAGTAGATTCAGGAAACAGATTAATTCCATACGGAAGAAATGCAGGACCTTCAGCGTCTCGTCATCTTTGCCGCCGCGGCAGACACCCTGAGCTTCTCGCATGCGGCGGCCCGGCTTGAGGTGTCCAACTCCCACGTCAGCAAGCAAATCAGCGCGCTCGAGAAGGAACTGCGATGCCAGCTCTTCCATCGCACCACCCGCAGCATCAGCCTGACCGAGGCCGGCGCAATCTTTCACGCCCGCTGCAAGGGCATCCTGTCCGACGTCGTCGGCGCCGAGCAGGAATTGTCGCGGCGGGTCGCGACGCCGCAAGGCCTGCTGAGGGTGACCGCGCCCGCCAACCTTGCCAATGCCCGGTTGGGCGACATCGTGCGGGACTTCATGGCCCGCTACCCCGACATCCGGCTCGAGCTCGTGCTGTCGGACGCCTTTTTCGATCTCGCGGAGGAATCGATCGATATCGCGCTGCGCATCGTCGACGACATTCCGCTGAACGTCTACGCGCGGCGCGTCTGCCGCATCGACTGGAGCCTCGTCGCCAGTCCCGCCTACCTCGCGGGACGCCGCAAGCCGAAGCAACCGGACGATCTGCCGGCCTACGATTGCCTCTCCGATGCGACCATCGCGCCGCGCGACGTATGGCATTTCGAACTTGGCGGACGCCGCCGGGAAGTGCCCGTTCCGCCGCTGGTCCGCTGCGGCAACAGCGAGTGGCTTCGCCAGTGCGCGCTGCGAGGCATGGGCCTCGCGCTCCTGCCGGACTTCATGACCGTCGGGGACATTGCCGGCAAGCGCCTGGTCCGGCTGCTGCCGGAATGGCGGCCCCAGCCGCGGAAATGGCTCTACGGGATCTACCTGCCGAACCGCTACCTGGCGCCGAAGGTCCGGCTGTTTCTGGATGCAGTCGAAGCAGGTATGGCCTGATCCGGCGCTGGCCGACAAATGTTGCAGACTTGCATCGACAGCCTGGGCCGTTTCCGGCATTATGGATTCCCCCAGAATCGCCGTTTCCAGGAGCTTGAGTAAGTGGCCTCACAACATGCCGGGCAAGCAGGACCCGCAGCCGGAGCCCGGGAAGCAGCCGACGATGCGGCGGTCGCCGCACGCGACCGCCTGCTTCACAAGATCAGCTCGGAAGCCGACCTTCCCGCCCTCGGCGGATCCGTGTCCCGCGTCGTACAGATGGCATCGTCCGACGACGAGGCGGTGCGGGATCTCGCCCGCTTCATCCTGTCGGACGTCGCGCTGACGCAGAAGGTCCTGCGCATTGCCAACACCGTCACCTACCGCACCGCGTCCGGCTCGCCCGTGACGACCGTTTCGAAGGCTATCTTCCTGCTTGGCTTCGAAAGCGTGAAGACCGCGGCGCTGGCGATGATCCTGGTCGATCGCCTGTCGAGCAGGCACGCGAAGGCGGTGCGCAGCGAGCTGAGCCAGGCGCTGTGCGCCAGCATCGTCGGCCGCGAAATGGCCCGCCGCAGCCAGTTCAAGGATGCCGAGGAAGCCGCGATCGCGGCCCTGTTCAAGAACCTCGGCCGCCTCCTCGTGGCAGCACATGATCCACAGATCTACGGCCGGATCATTGCCCTGGTCGAGGCTGGCACCCACACGCCTGCGCAGGCGTCCCTGCAGGTACTCGGCTGCAGCTTCGAACTGCTGGCGGAGGCGGTGCTCCGGGAATGGAACATGCCGGAGACGATCGTCGGCGCGCTGGCACCGCCCCCGCCCGGCGTACTGAAGCCGCCCAGGGGCCGGCAGGAATGGCTGCAGCAGGTTGCCGCATTCAGCGCCGCCGCGGCCAGGCTGATTCCCCGGCATGGCGAGCCGGGACAGGACGCGGCGACACGTGCCGTGCTGACCCGCTTCGGCGGCGCGCTGGGACTTGATCACGCCCGCATCGGCCAGCTCTTCGCCAGGGTGGCCGACGAGACGCGGGCGCTGGCCAGCAACGCCGACCTCGCCCTGCAACTGGAGGACCAGGGCGAACAGGCGCCGCAACCGCCAGCCGAGGCACAGGGCGAGAAACCCGGCCAGACGGCAACCACGCCGGACATTCTGCCCGGCGACCTGCTGCTCGGCCTGCAGGAGCACGGCGAGCCGCTGCAAATCGTCGAACGCCATGCCAGCGGCAAGCCGATGAATGCGCGCGACCTGCTGCTGGCGGGCGTGCAGGACGTGACGCAGATGATGGCATCCGGACGGTGCAAGGTGAACGACCTCATGCTGCTGGTCCTGGAAACGCTCTACAGCAGCATGGGGTTCCGCTTCGCCACCGTCTGCCTGAAGGATCCGCAGACGCAACGCTTCCGCGCCCGGATTGCCATTGGCGAGAACAGCAGCGAGAGGCAGGCCGGCTTCGCTTTCCCTGCGGGGGCGGCGCGCGACCTGTTCCAGCTGGCGCTGGAAAACGATGCGGACCTGATGATCTCCGACGCGACGGCGCCCAAGATCCGGGACCTGCTCCCCGCCTGGCACCGCACGCTGTTGCCAGACGCCCGCAGTTTCATCGTCCTGCCACTGGTGGTGCAGAAGCGGCAGCTTGGATTTTTCTACGCAGACCGCACCCAGGGGGCGCCGGAAGGCGTGCCCGCGGACGAGACGGCGCTGATCAAGACCCTGAAAGGGCAGGTGCTGGCGGCCGTGCAGACGCGCTAGCGGACGCTCAGGCCGGAGACCGCACCAGCAGCCACGCCAGGGCACCGGCAATGGCGGCGGTCAACAGCACGCCGGCAGTGACCCATCCGACAGGCGATTGGTCGCCGTCCTGTGTGGCGTTGCGGTCTGCGGTCTCCACCGGCACGAGCAGCCTCTGCGAGCGGCGCTCCTTCTGCAGGTAACGCCTGATGTCGAGCGCCATCCGTTCTGCGGTCTGGTAGCGCTTCTCCGCGCGCTTGCTCATTGCCCGCATCACGATGCGTGACAGCGCCAGCGGGATGCCCGGTGCGACTTCATGGGCAGGCGGCGGCGCCTTGTAGGCGATCTGCTGCAGCAGCTTGTCCGCATTCTCCGCGTGGAACGGCTTGCGACCGGTCAGCATCTCGTACATCACGGCTCCGAGCGAGTAGATGTCGGTGCGGGCGTCGACCGGATGCCCCTGTGCCTGCTCGGGCGACATGTAATTCGGCGTCCCCAGCAGCTGGTGGTCGCCGACCAGCGTATAGGACTCGTCCGCGGCCGCGGCAGGATCGGGGAGCCGGTTCGGCGCACGGCCGATGCCGAAGTCGATCAGTTTCGGCTGCAGGTCCTTCACCATGTAGATGTTCGCCGGCTTGATGTCGCGGTGGATGACCTCGTGCCGGTGCGCATGGTCCAGCGCGTCGGCGAGCCGCCAGCCGATCGACGCGACCTCGTGCGGCTCGTACCGGCGGCCGCCTGCAAGCAGCCGGCTGAGCTCGCGGCCCTGCAGGTATTCCATCGCGATGTAGGTCATTCCGCCTTCGCTCGATGCCTCGTAGATGGTAACGATGTTGTGGTGCGAGAGGCGGCCGGCGACGCGGGCCTCGTTGATCAGCTGCTGGGCGACGCGTGATTTCTCGGCGCCGTTCAGCCGCGGATTGACCGTCTTGATCGCGACGTCGCGGCCGACCACCGGGTCATGGCCGAGGTAGACGCAGCCGGTCGAACCGCGGCCGAGTTCATGCTGTACGCTGAACCGGCCGATGCGGTGCAGAGGAGTGCCCTGGGTGCCGGGGCGCGAGAAGGGGGTAGCGGCTGCGCTCATGAAGCAGGAGCATGCCGCGAAGTGTTATTTTTGGCAAGACGCGTTTGATGGCGGTGGCTGCCGGAACGGGTCGTGCTCGCGCAGTTCGTCGATGTAGGCATCGATGCCGCCGGATTCCTGCTCGAGGAAGCGCTCCACCGCGTCGGCGAAGGCGGGATGCGCCAGCCAGTGTGCGGACCAGGTCTTCACCGGCAGGAATCCGCGCGCCATCTTGTGCTCGCCCTGCGCGCCGCCCTCGAAACGGCCGATGCCGGCGGCGATGCAGAACGCCATCGGCTGGTAGTAGGCCGTCTCGAAATGCAGGCAGGGCACGTCTTCCAGCGCGCCCCAGTAGCGGCCATAGAGAACCTGCGCGTCGTGCACGACCAGCGACGAGGCGATCGGACGGCCTTCCCGTTCTGCTACCACCAGCCGGAGATTCGCCGGCATGGTGCGCCCGATTCGCAGGAAGAAGTCGAGGTTCAGATAGGGCGTCGACCAGTGCGCCGCATACGTATGGTCGTAGCAGCGCTTGAAGAAGCGCCAGTCGGCTTCCCGTGCCTCCGTCCCCGGCACATGGCGGAAGGTGATGCCGGCTTCCTGCACCTTGCGCCGTTCAGCCCGGATGTTCTTCCGCTTCTTGCGTTCCAGGGTCGCAAGGAATGCCTCGAAATCGGCATAACCCGGATTCATCCAGTGGAACTGCACGCCATTGCGCAGCATGAATCCGGCCTCGTGCAGGCGCAGCGCCTGCGCCTCGGGCGGAAACAGCACATGGGTCGAAGACAGGCCGTTGTCCTCCTGCAGGCCCCGCAACGCCGCGACCAGCGCGCTTTCGGCAGCGGCGCTGCGTGCCAGCAGGCGGCTGCCGGCGACCGGCGTAAACGGGATGGCAGCGAGCAGCTTCGGGTAGTAGTCGAGGCCGTTGCGCTTGTAGGCATCGGCCCATGCCCAATCGAACACGTACTCGCCGTAGGAATGGCCTTTCACGTAGAGCGGCAGCGCCGCGGCCAGCTCCTCTCCCTGCCACACCGTCAGGTACTGCGGCTGCCAGCCGGTCGCCGCCGACGCGCTTCCGCTTTCGTGGAGCGCGTCGAGAAAGGCGGACGAAAGGAAGGGGTTGGCATCGGTTTGCGCAGCGACAAGCGCGTCCCATTGGGACGCGATGGCGGAAAGAGAGGAGACGATTCGCGTGCGATAATTCACTATTGACAATCGTTGCGTCGGTGCCGGCATATTCTCGGCATGGGGGAAGGACAGCCAGCGAGCTGCCGCCCATTCTACGCAAAATCGCCGTCAGGGTCGGACGCCGAACCGCTGCTCCGCCCGGCATGCGCGGCCGGCCCTGCCGTTTCCGGAGATAAAGCACAGATGAGCAAACCCTTCTTCAATATCTATTCCCATGATTTCGCCCGGGTGGCGGTAGGCGTGCCGCGCTGCCGGGTCGCCGATCCCGTGTTCAACGCCCGCCAGACGCTCGAGCTCGCGGCCGAGGCGGCGAAGAACCATGTCGCCCTGATCACGTTCCCCGAGCTCGGCCTGTCCACGTACACCTGTGACGACCTGTTCCACCAGGGCGCCTTGCTCGATGCCTGCACCAATGCCCTCGGGACGATCGTCGCGGCCTCCGAAGACCTGCCGCTGGCAATGGTGGTCGGCCTGCCGCTGCGGGTCGAGCACAAGCTGTTCAACTGCGCGGTGGTGGTCGCCGGCGGACGCATCCAGGGCGTCGTGCCGAAAAGCTACCTGCCGAACTACGGCGAGTTCTACGAAGCCCGCCAGTTCAGCCCGGCGGACCAGGCGACCTGCAGCGAGATCAGCTTGCTCGGACAGACGGTGCCGTTCGGCCCCGCATTGCTGTTCCAGGTCGAGAACCTGCCGTTGTTCCGCTTCCACGTTGAGATCTGCGAAGACCTGTGGACCCCGATTCCGCCGTCCTCCTTTGCCGCACTCGCGGGCGCCACCGTGCTGGTCAATCTGTCCGCATCCAACATCGTTGTCGGCAAGTCGGCCTACCGGCACCAACTGGTCGGCCAGCAGTCGGCGCGTTGCCTGTCCGCCTACCTGTACTCCTCCGCGGGAACGGGTGAATCCACCACCGACATGGCCTGGGACGGACAGGCGCTGATCTACGAGAACGGCGAGATGCTCGCGGAGTCGCCGCGCTTCCTTGACAGCTCGCACATGATCACCGCCGACGTCGATCTTGGCCGCCTGTCGCACGAGCGCATGCGCACCGGGACCTTCGGCAACTCGGTGCGGCGGCATGCGGCGGAAGTGGGCCGGTTCCGCTGCATCGCGTTCACGCTGGAACTGCCGCGCGACGAGAAGCTGCCGCTGAAACGCAACGTGGAGCGCTTCCCGTATGTGCCGGCGGATCGGCGCCGGCGCGACGAGCGCTGCGACGAGGTCTACAACATCCAGGTGCAGGCGCTGGTGCAGCGGCTCGGTGCCACCGGGATGGAGAAGGTGATCATCGGCGTCTCCGGTGGTCTCGATTCCACCCATGCGCTGCTGGTCTGCGCGAAGGCGATGGACCGTCTGGGCCTGCCCCGCGCCAACATCATCGGCATCACGATGCCTGGCTTTGCGACCAGCGACAGGACCTTGCTGCAGGCGAGGCAGCTGATGGACGTCATTGGCTGCTCGGCCAGCGAGATCGACATCCGGCCGAGCTGCCTGCAGATGCTCAAGGATATCGGCCATCCGTTCGCGCGCGGCGAGGAGAGATACGACGTCACGTTCGAGAACGTGCAGGCGGGCGAACGCACCAGCCACCTGTTCCGGCTGGCCAATCTGCACAACGGGATCGTCATCGGGACCGGTGACCTCAGCGAACTGGCGCTCGGCTGGTGCACCTATGGCGTCGGCGATCACATGTCCCACTACAGCGTCAACGCCAGCGTCCCCAAGACCCTGATCAGCCACCTGGTGCGCTGGGTGGCAGAGACCGGGCAGATCGGCAGCTCGGGCTCGGAGGTCCTGCTCGGCGTGCTCGGCACCGACATCAGCCCCGAGCTGGTGCCCGGCAAGTCCGGCGACCAGCCCGAGCAGAAAACCGAAAGCGCGATCGGCCCGTACGAGCTGCAGGACTTCAACCTCTACTACACGCTGCGGTTCGGGTTCTCGCCGTCGAAGGTGGCCTTTCTGGCGCATGCCGCGTGGAGCGACCGCGACAAAGGACGCTGGCCGGAAGACCTGCACGTGCTGCGCAACGAGTACGACATGGCCGCCATCAAGCGCAATCTCGGGATTTTCCTGCACCGCTTCTTCAAGACCAGCCAGTTCAAGCGCTCCTGCATACCGAATGCCCCGAAGGTGGGTTCCGGCGGGTCGCTGTCGCCGCGCGGCGACTGGCGGGCGCCGAGCGATTCGGAGTCGGTGGTGTGGATGACGGAGCTGGAGAACATACCCGGGTGAGCGCGCGACCGGCGCCGCCATTGCCGGGACGGTTGCCAGCGGTTATCGTATCGGCATCGCGTGCAGCCCGCGCCATGCAGTTTTTGAATGACAATCTAATGAAGGAGTTGTTATGAAGCTGGTTACCGCAATCATCAAACCGTTCAAGCTCGACGAGGTACGCGAGGCATTGGGCGAAATCGGCGTGACCGGCCTGACCGTCACCGAAGTGAAGGGCTTCGGCCGCCAGAAGGGGCATACCGAGCTTTACCGGGGGGCCGAGTACGTGGTCGATTTCCTGCCCAAGGTGAAGATCGAGGCGGTGATCGACGACGGCACCGTGGAGCAGGCCGTGGACGCGATCATCAAGGCGGCGCGCACCGGCAAGATCGGCGACGGCAAGATTTTCGTGCGCGAGGTCGAGCAGGTGATCCGTATCCGTACCGGCGAGACCGGCAGCGACGCCGTCTGAGATGAAATGAAGCGTGGCGCGGGGCGCTCCGGCTAACCCAGGCGGACACCCCGATGCCATGTCACCAGCCGGAAGACCGAGATCGCCAGCGCACTGGTCCACATGCAGAAATCAACCGGCACACCGGCCTTCTGCATCAGCAGATACATCCAGCACCCGGCGAACGAGCAGACTGCATAAGGTCGCCCGTCCCGCAGCACCATGGGGATTTCGTTGCAGACGATGTCGCGCAACACCCCGCCGAAGATCCCGGTGATGACCCCCATCATCGACGCGATGAAGACCGGCATCCCGGCTTCCAGCGCCTGCGCCACCCCCACGATGGAGAACAGGCCGAGTCCGAGGGCGTCGGCAACCACGATCAGCCGCTCCGAAACAATCTTGCGCACCGCGGTGATCGTCGGCGCCGCGACCAGCGCCAGCAGGAAGATCAGAATTGCATATTCCTGGTGGGTGACCCAGAACAGCGGGCGCTTGTCGAGCAGGATGTCGCGCAGTGTTCCGCCGCCGAATGCGGTGATGAAGGCAACGATGAAGATGCCCACCACGTCCATCTTCTTGCTGCGCGCTTCGATGAAGCCGGAAAACGCGCCGACCAGGATGGCAAGGATCTCGAGGATTTTGATCAGGGACATGCGGCGGCAGGATTGTTCTTTCCCCGCATTGTACGCGGGCGGAAACGCCGCATGATGTGCTCGGACAACTAGACGGACGCGCGCAGCAGGACCACCAGGGCCCCGGCGCCGCCATCGGCCGCCCGTGCCTGACAGAAGGCGATCACTTCTTCCTTCTGCACCAGCCAGTTCCGGACCTTGTTCTTGAGCACCGGTTCCTTGTTGACCGATCCCAGGCCCTTGCCATGGATGACGCGCACGCAGCGAATGCCGCGGCGGACGGCCTGCCGCAGAAACTCGCCGAGCGCCTCGCGCGCCTGGTCGCGCCGCATGCCGTGCAGGTCAAGTTGTTCCTGGATCACCCAGTGGCCCCTTCGCAGCTTGCGTAGGGTGTCCGGACCGATCCCGTTGCGGGCATAGCTGAGCGCCTCGTCGGTGTCGAGCAGGGTCTCGATGGTGAATTCATCCGACAGCGACTCCTGCAGCGCTGCCTGTTCGTCGGCCAGGTGCTGGCGCGGGATAGGCGGAGGCGGCGGTGGAGCGGCATGCGCCTTGTCGGAGGGGGGAAGGGGGGAAACCGGGCCGATGCTGCGCTTGAACAGATCGGCATCGCGCCGGCTTTCCTGCTCCCGCCGCAGGCGTTCAGCCTGTTCCGCCTTGCGCGCTTCTTCCCTCGCCTTGATTTCGGCGCGCAGTGCCTTGAGTGCAGCGAAGTCCTTGATCGAGCCGGACATGATGACAATTCCTCGTCGCGCCTGCGGCCCTGCCGCAGGCGGTGTTACTGGTCAGCCCTCCAGGCTTTCCAGGTAGCGTTGCGCGTCCAGGGCGGCCATGCAGCCCGTGCCGGCGCTGGTGATCGCCTGGCGGTAGACATGGTCCTGCACGTCGCCGGCGGCAAAGACGCCGGGAACGCTGGTCGCGGTCGCCATGCCTTCGAGCCCGCTCTTCGTCTTGATGTAGCCGTTGTGCATGTCGAGCTGGCCCTCAAAGATGCCGGTGTTCGGCTTGTGGCCGATCGCGATGAACACGCCCTGCAGCGCCAGCTTGCTGGTGCTGCCGTCCTTCGCCGACTTGATGCTGATGCCGGTGACGCCGCTGTCGTCGCCGAGCACCTCGTCGAGCGTATGGTCCCACTTGATCTCGATCTTGCCTTCCTCGACCTTGGCCATCAGGCGGTCGATCAGAATCGGCTCTGCCCGGAACTTGTTGCGACGGTGGATGACCGTCACCTTGCTGGCGATGTTCGACAGGTACAACGCTTCCTCCACGGCGGTATTGCCGCCGCCCACCACCGCGACTTCCTGGCCCTTGTAGAAGAAGCCGTCGCAGGTCGCGCAGGCGGAGACGCCGCGACCCATGAAGCTTTCTTCGGAGGGCAGGCCGAGGTACTGGGCGGAGGCGCCGGTCGCGACGATCAGCGCGTCGCAGGTGTACTCGCCCGAGTCGCCGATCAGCCGGATCGGCTTCTCGTTCAGCTTCGCAGTGTGGATGTAGTCGAACACGATCTCGGTATTGAATCTTTCCGCGTGCTGCAGGAGGCGCTGCATCAGCTCGGGCCCCTGCACGCCCAGCGGATCGCCCGGCCAGTTCTCCACATCGGTCGTCGTCATCAGCTGGCCGCCCTGTTCGACACCGGTGATCAGGACGGGTTTCAGGTTGGCGCGAGCCGCGTAGACGGCAGCGCTATACCCGGCCGGGCCGGAGCCGATGATCAGTACGTGAGCGTGTTTGGTGGTAGCCATAGCGATAGGGGATGTGGATGTGAAGGAGTTGGTCGTGCGGGACCGGACACGCGCAATCGAACGCGTCGGCGCCTGGAAGTGCATATGTCGCCAAAAGACAAAATTTCAATGGCGCATCGGTATTGCACTCAAAAAACTGGGTAAGATTATAGACGAACACGCTCGCGCGGGGAGGAAGGCCGGCCCCGACTCCATCGGGCTTCTCCCCGGCAGTCCGCCGACTCTCTCGACAGTTATGACCCGAACAACCCAAGCTTACACCCGCAATGCCAAGCCTGCGCCGGCGGCGCCCCTGCCGAACCGGCTGGTGCGCCTGCTGTCCGAGGCGCGGTGGTTTGGCCTGACGGTGGTGACCGTCTACCTGATTCTTATCTTTTTGACATATGCCAAGTCCGACCCGGGCTGGTCGCAGGCGAACGTCGTCCCGCAACTGCACAACTGGGGCGGGCGCCTCGGCGCCTGGCTGGCGGACCTGCTGCTGTTCATCTTCGGCCTGTCCGCATGGTGGTGCTGCGTCTATCTGCTGCGCTCGGTGTGGAAGGGTTATCGTCGCCTCTCGCATCGTTTCGTGTTCCAGCAGGAGCCGGAACCGGAACATCACCAGGAGGCATGGATACGCGCCGCCGGCTTCGTGCTGATGCTGGCCGGCAGCGTCGCCATCGAGTACCTGCGGATGCACAGCCTGAAGGCGGAACTGCCGCGCGCGCCCGGCGGGGTGCTGGGCGAACTGATCGGCGGCGCGGCCTACAGCGCCTTCGGGTTCACCGGCGCGACGCTGTTCCTGCTGCTGCTGTTCGGCGTCGGCTTCAGCCTCTTCTTCCAGGTGTCCTGGCTAGCCGTCGCCGAGCGGGTGGGCGGCGCAGTCGAGGAAGCCGCGCAGGGGCTGCGCAAGCTGTATGCGGCGCGCGAGGACCGCAAGCTGGGCCAGGTGGCCGCGGTCAAGCGCGAGGAAACCGTGGTGCAGGAGCGCGCGAAAATCGTCGAGGCGCCGCCGATCCGGATCGAACCGCAGGTGGTGGCGGTGCCCAAGTCGGAACGGGTGGAGAAGGAAAAGCAGGTTTCGCTGTTCGCCGACCTGCCGGACACCAACCTGCCTCCGCTCTCGCTGCTGGACGAACCGCCACCGGCGCAGGAGACGGTCAGCGTGGAGACGCTGGAGTTCACCAGCCGCCTGATCGAGAAGAAGCTGTCCGACTTCGGCGTCGAGGCCAAGGTGGTCGCCGCCTATCCCGGCCCGGTGATTACCCGCTACGAGATCGAACCGGCAACCGGCGTCAAGGGCAGCCAGATCGTCAACCTCGCGCGCGACCTTGCCCGCTCGCTGTCGCTCACATCGATCCGCGTGGTGGAGACCATCCCGGGCAAGAACTACATGGGACTGGAACTGCCGAACCCGAAGCGCCAGATCGTGCGCCTGACCGAGATCCTCGGGTCCAAGGTCTACAACGACAGCCATTCCAGCCTGACCGTCGCGCTCGGCAAGGATATTGCCGGCAATCCGGTGGTCGCCGACCTAGCAAAGATGCCGCACCTGCTGGTGGCAGGTACGACCGGTTCCGGCAAATCGGTGGGTATCAACGCGACCATCCTGTCGCTGCTGTACAAATCCGACCCGAACATGGTGCGGATGATCCTGATCGACCCCAAGATGCTGGAGATGTCGGTCTATGAAGGCATTCCGCACCTGCTCGCGCCGGTCGTGACCGACATGCGCCAGGCCGGCCATGCGCTCAACTGGGCGGTGGCCGAGATGGAGCGCCGCTACAAGCTGATGTCCAAGCTTGGCGTGCGCAACCTGGCCGGCTACAACACCAAGATCGCCGAAGCCGAGAAGAAGGAAGAGAAGATCCCGAATCCGTTCAGCCTGACGCCCGATGCGCCGGAGCCGCTGGAAAAGCTGCCCACCATCGTCATCATCATCGACGAGCTTGCCGACCTGATGATGGTCGTCGGGAAGAAGATCGAAGAGCTGATCGCCCGTATTGCGCAGAAGGCCCGCGCGGCCGGCATCCACCTGATCCTGGCGACGCAGCGTCCGTCGGTCGATGTGATCACCGGCCTGATCAAGGCCAATATCCCGACCCGCATCGCGTTCCAGGTCAGCAGCAAGATCGACTCCCGCACGATCCTCGACCAGATGGGCGCCGAGACCCTGCTCGGCATGGGCGACATGCTCTACATGCCGCCGGGTACCGGCCTGCCGGTCCGCGTACACGGCGCGTTCGTGTCCGACGACGAGGTGCATCGCGTCGTGCAGCACCTCAAGGCCCAGGGGGAACCGAATTACATTGAAGGAATCCTAGAAGGCGGTACCAGCGAGGAAGGCGGCGACGCGGCCGCCGGTGCGGAAGGCGGCGGCAGCGGCGAGGCCGACCCGATGTACGACCAGGCGGTCGCAGTCGTGCTGAAGAACCGCCGCGCCTCGATCTCGCTGGTGCAGCGGCATCTGCGTATCGGCTACAATCGGGCAGCCCGGCTGCTGGAACAGATGGAACAGAGCGGGCTGGTTTCGTCCATGCAATCCAACGGCAACCGTGACATTCTCGTCCCTGCCGGGAACACGACCGAATAGGAAGACATTTGATCCGCGCCAAGAATCACCTTCGCATCCTGCTGCCGGCCCTGCTGGCGGCATCCTTCATCGCCTTCTCCGGCGCTGCCGATGCGGCGGCCCTGGAGCAGTTCAGATCCTTCGTCGGCACCACCAAGGCGGCACGGGGCGAGTTCACCCAGCGCCAGCTGAAGAACGTCGACGGCGCGCAGAAGGCGTCGAATGCAGCGAGTGGCAGCTTCGTCTTCGCCCGGCCCGGCAAGTTCATCTGGACCTACCAGAAACCCTATGAACAACTCCTGCAGGCCGACGGCGAGAAGCTGTACATCTACGACAAGGACCTCAACCAGGTGACGGTCAAGTCGCTCGGGGACGCACTCGGTTCCTCGCCCGCCGCGATCCTGTTCGGCAGCAACGACCTGGAAAAGAACTTCACGCTGAAGGAAGCCGGCACCCGCGACGGGCTCGAATGGCTGGAAGCCACGCCGAAGGCAAAGGATACGACGTTCGAGCGCATCAGCATCGGCTTGCGCGATGGCCTGCCGCAGGCGATGGAATTGCGCGATACCTTCGGCCAGGTGTCGCAGCTCAGCTTCAGCAAATTCGAGAAGAACCCGCAGATCGGCGCAAACCAGTTCAAGTTCACCGTGCCGAAAGGCGCCGACGTCTTCCAGCAGTAGGCGGGGCGGCGCTGCCGGCGCGGGCGGACTGTGCGCCACCCGCAACGCGAAACGGAACGAGAAGAAAAACAACCGACCAGCCGTCCACACCATGGCAAACATTCCCCTCGCCGAAAGGCTGCGCCCCCAATCGCTGGACGACGTGATCGGCCAGCAGCACCTGCTCGGCGCGGGCAAGCCCCTGCGTGTCGCATTCGAGTCCGGCGAACCGCATTCAATGATCCTGTGGGGGCCGCCGGGCGTCGGCAAGACCACGCTGGCGCGCCTGATGGCCGACAGCTTCAACGCCGAATTCATTGCCCTGTCCGCCGTGCTGTCCGGCGTCAAGGACATACGTGAGGCAGTCGAACGGGCACAGGTGGTGCAGGCCAATTCCGGCCGCCGCACCATCCTGTTCGTCGATGAAGTGCACCGCTTCAACAAGAGCCAGCAGGACGCTTTCCTGCCGCACGTCGAAAGCGGGCTGTTCACCTTCATCGGGGCCACCACCGAGAATCCGTCGTTCGAGGTTAACGGCGCGCTGCTGTCGCGGGCCGCGGTGTACGTGCTGAAGTCCTTGTCGGACGAGGACCTCGGCGAACTGGTCGACCGCGCCTGCATTCAGGAGCTGGACGGACTGGACTTCACGCCGGAAGCCAGGGCGACGCTGGTGGCCAGCGCCGACGGCGACGGCCGCAAGCTGCTCAATAACCTGGAGATCGTTGCGCGTGCCGCCCATGCCGGCGGCAGCGACGTCGTGGACGACAGTCTGCTCGCGACGGCCCTGGCGGAAAACCTGCGCCGCTTCGACAAGGGCGGGGATGCCTTCTACGACCAGATCTCGGCGCTGCACAAGTCGGTGCGCGGGTCCAGCCCGGACGGCGCGCTGTACTGGTTCGTGCGCATGCTCGATGGCGGCGCGGACCCGCGCTACCTCTCGCGGCGCATCGTCAGGATGGCGGCGGAAGACATCGGCCTGGCCGACCCGCGGGCCTTGCGCCTGGCGCTGGACGCCGCGGAGGTATACGAAAGGCTGGGTTCGCCCGAAGGCGAGCTGGCGCTGGCCGAGGCGGTCGTGTATCTCGCCTGCGCAGCCAAGTCGAATGCCGTCTACAACGCCTACAACGCGGCGCGCGCCTTCGTCGCCAAGGACAAGTCGCGGCCTGTCCCCGAGCATCTGCGTAACGCCCCGACCAAGCTGATGAAGGAGCTGGGTTACGGCAAGCTCTACCGGTACGCGCACGACGAACCCGACGCGTATGCCGCGGGCGAGACCTACCTGCCGGAAGGCATGCGCGAGCCGGGCTGGTACCAGCCGACGCCGCGCGGCCTGGAAGGCAAGATCGGCGAGAAGCTGGCGTGGTTGCGCTCGCTCGACCGCGAAGCCCGCAAGAACGAGAAGAAATAGGCGGGGCGCAATGCCGGCGCTGCAGGAAAGCCCGTGCCGCTTGGTACAATGACGTTTTTGCATCCCATCCGTCCGCACTCCCATGATCGACATCCAACTTCTCCGTAAAGACATCGACAACGTCGCCGCCCGCCTCGCGGCGCGCAAGTTCCAGCTGGACGTCGCGGCGTTCAACGCAATGGAGGCGGAGCGCAAGCAAATCCAGACCCGCACCGAGGAACTGCAGGGCCGGCGCAATACCCTGTCCAAGCAGATCGGCATGCTCAAGGGAAAAGGGGAGGATGCCTCCGCGGCAATGGCGGAAGTCGGCGGCATTGGCGATGAGCTGAAGGCATCGGCGGAACGTCTCGAGGCGGTCCAGGCCAGGATGAGCGAATTCCTGCTCGCCGTGCCCAACCTGCCGCATGCGTCGGTGCCGGCCGGACAGGACGAGAGCGCAAATGTCGAGGTACGCAAGGTCGGCACGCCGCGCGCGTTCGACTTCGAGGTGAAGGACCATGCGGACATCGGCGCGGCGCTCGGGCTGGACTTCGATGTCGCCGCCAAGCTGACCGGTTCCCGCTTTGCGGTGATGAAGAGCGGGATGGCGCGCCTGCACCGTGCGCTCGCGCAGTTCATGCTCGACACCCATACGCAGGAACATGGCTACACCGAGTGCTACACCCCCTATATCGTCAATGCCGATTCACTCCGCGGCACCGGACAGCTGCCCAAATTCGAGGCCGACCTGTTCGCCGCCAAGAAAGGCGGCCAGGAAGGCGAGGGCGAGGCGCTCTATTTGATCCCGACATCGGAAGTGCCGCTGACGAACATGGTGCGCGATGAAATCGTGGCGGCTGACGAGCTGCCGATCCGCCTGACCGCCCATACGCCGTGCTTCCGTTCGGAAGCCGGCAGCTACGGCCGCGACACCCGCGGCATGATCCGCCAGCACCAGTTCGACAAGGTCGAGATGGTGCAGGTGGTGCACCCGGACACATCCTACGAGGCGCTGGAGGAGATGGTCGGCCATGCCGAGAACATCCTCAGGAAGCTGGGACTGCCGTACCGGGTGATCACGCTGTGCACCGGCGACATGGGATTCGGCGCTGCCAAGACCTACGACCTGGAAGTCTGGCTGCCGGCCCAGAACACCTACCGGGAAATCTCCTCGGTGTCCAATTGCGAAGCCTTCCAGGCGCGGCGCATGCAGGCACGGTTCCGCAACGCGCAAGGCAAACCGGAACTGCTGCATACGCTGAACGGTTCCGGCCTCGCGGTCGGCCGCACGCTGGTCGCCATCCTGGAGAATTACCAGCAGGCCGACGGCAGCGTCGACATCCCGGAGGTGCTGCAGCCCTACATGGGCGGCCTGCAGCGTCTCAGCCGCGCCGGCTGATTCCAACCTGGCGAGGGTTGTTCAAACCCTCGCACCCGCACTGGGCTTCACCTGGCTTCACCGCACCTTACCGAGCCTTACCTGCCCTCACACTCCCTGGCGCCGTTCGACGAACAAGCTGTTGCCGGGGATTTTTTTCGCCTGCCGCTTCGCTTCCGCCGCCGCCGACGCAATCTGGTGGTGCGATATGAATCGGCCGGGCTCCACCCGCACCGCGCCCAGCGACAGGCTGATCAGCGGATGGAATACGGTGCGCCCGCGCCGGTCCTCGCTGGCGAAGCCGCCGCGCAGCCGGTGCTCGTCCTGGTAGTGATGGGGGATGGCGCCGGCGAAAGCATCCACTACCATCCTGCATCGCCGTTCCCAGTCTTCGCTCTGGAACAGCACCAGGAAATCGTCGCCGCCGATGTGGCCGATGAAGTCGCGCGCCGGGTCGGCGTGCGCCGCGAGGATGCGGCCGGTCAGCTGGATCACGTCATCGCCCTTGCGGTAGCCGTAGGCATCGTTGAATGGCTTGAAATGGTCGAGGTCGACGTAGCAGGCGGCGAAACCGGCCTGATTCTGCAGCAGGCGCTCGATGTGCTCGTTGATCGGCACGTTGCCCGGCAGGAGCGTGAGCGGATTGGCGTAGCGTGCCGCCGTGATCTGCATCTGCGTGATCTCCCGCATCAGGTCATGCCCGGTGCCCATGCCGAGATACCGCCCGCCGTCGGTGATGATGAAGCCGTTGGAGAGATGGTGGCGGTCGGCCGCCACCATGATTTCGCTCAGTTCCTGCAGGCTCGTGTCCTTGTCCGTGATCACCGGCCTGGGATCCATGAAGGTGGTGCAGGGCTTCTTGCCGTACACGTCGCGCGAGTAGAGGCGGGCGAAGCGATCGGTCAGGTCGGGCCGCGCAATCAGCCCGATGGGCACGCCGTTGTCGACCACCGGCACGATCGCCAGCGCCGGGTCGTTCATGAACAGGTCGCAGACCTCGTTGTTCGTCATCGACGGCGACACGCTCGTCACGTTGCGCAAGAGCTTGCGTGCCGTGACCATGTTGTGCTCCAGCGCGCCGCGTTGGGGAAACAGCGCGACGCCGCCCCGCGCCAGCGACCGGCTCAATTCCGGCGGCAGCTGCTCAGGCGGCAACGGCAGCGGTCGCGCGATGTAGTAGCCCTGGCCGCAGGCGATGCCGAGGTCGCGTATCAGCAGCAACTCGGTCTGCGTCTCGATGCCCTCGGCGATGGCCAGCGTTCCGGACTCCTGTGCAATCTCCTGGATCGAACGGACGAACTGCAGCTTGACCGGGTCCTGGTTGATGCCCTGCACGAAATGCATGTCGATCTTCACGTATTCCGGTCGCAGCTCGGACCACAGGCGCAAGCTGGAGAATCCCTCGCCGAGGTCGTCGATGGCGATCTGGAAGCCCATGCCGCGGTAGTGCATGACCGCCTCGCGCAGCAGGTCGTAGTCGTAGGCCGGCTGGTTCTCGGTCAGCTCGATGATGACACGCGCGGGATTGATGCCCAGCTCATGGATGTATCCGAGCGTCTCGCCGTGGCGGGCGTGCGGCTGCAGCAGCATGTCCGGGCTGACATTGAGGAACAGCTTGCCCGGCAGGTCGAGTTCGGCAAAGCGCTCCAGCACCACGCGGCGGCACATGTGTTCCACCTCGACGCTGAGATCGTTCGCCCGCGCCACCTTGAACAGGTTCATCGGCGAATGCAGCGGGCTGTCGGACGGTCCCCGGATCAGGCCCTCGTAGCCGATGACTTCGCCGCCCTGCATGTTGATGATCGGCTGGAAGAGTGCGGACAACTGCCGCTGCGCAAGGATGTCCTTCAGGCGGTGCAACAGCATGGCATCTCCGGTGTCCGGTTGGGGCCGCGTCGGCATGCGCTCCTCCAGCGACGCGGAGATGATGCCGGCCCTGAGGGCCGATCCTGCATGCGGCCGTGCGACGGCCGGCTCCGGGAAAGATAGGTGCGGGCTCACGGCAGCCTTTCTTGTTCTTGGAAGTGAATCTGGGCGCGATGCTATCCGCGATTTGTGACAGGATGATGATGAAAAGAAACGTAGACCAAGGGACTATGGATTGCTCCTCGTTACTATTCCTTCCGCTGCCATTGTCTGTTATACTCGTGCGCTTTGCGGCGGCACCCACCCCGCAAGATCGACCCGGTACGGAAAGGTGGCAGAGTGGTCGAATGCGCTGGACTCGAAATCCAGTATACGTTTATGCGTATCGAGGGTTCGAATCCCTCCCTTTCCGCCAAGAACAAGTACCAAGAAGTCTAAAGTAGTCCAAGAACCCGCGTTAAACCAATAGGTTGCGCGGGTTTTTTGTTTTTCTAGCGCTACTAGCGTCCATTGACATCCTGTTATCTTGGGGATACTTTTGGGGATATAAAACGTATCCCGAAAATCACATACCCCCAAAAATGCCTAAAAAGGTAGTTCCTCTCACCGACGTGAAGGTGAAAAGTGCAAAGCCCAGGGAAAAAGCGTACAAACTCTCAGATGGAGAAGGTTTGTACCTCCTTGTTAATCCGGACGGTGGGAAGTATTGGCGGATGAAAATCACTTACGGCGGACAGGAGCGGCTCTTGTCGTTTGGGGTCTATCCCACCGTTTCGCTTGCAGAAGCTCGCGCCGAGCGCTCCAAAGCGAGAAGTCAAAAAGTCGCCGGTGTAGACCCGGCCCAGGCAAAACGCATTGCGAAACGGCAGCAAGCGATTGCGGCAACTAACACATTCGAGGCAATTGCTCGGAAGTGGCACGCTGAAAAATGCGATACATGGAAAGAAAATACAGCTCGGGATACCCTCAATCGACTAGAAAGGGATGTGTTTCCGCTCATTGGCAAGCGCCCAATCTCCGACCTTGACGGCCCAACAGTGCTGGATGTTCTGAAACGCGTCGAGGAGCGCGGGGCGCTTGAAATGACGCGTCGGCTGTCGCAAGTGTGTAGCCGAGTATTCGATTACGCGGTTGCCTCGGGACTGGCTAAGTACAATCCCGTTCCCAGCGTCCGGGTGGCGTTGAAGCCAAGGGTTAAGGGCCACCACGCGGCCATTACTCCTGATGAGCTACCCGCGTTTCTTCGCATCCTCGAGAAGAACGAGGTCAGGATGTTCACGCCCACGCGCATCATGATGCGGTTGATGATGCTCGTTTTTGTGAGGACGAGCGAACTGATTGAAACGCCCTGGGCCGAGATCGATCTTGAACGCGAACAATGGGTAATTCCTTGGCAAAGAATGAAGATGGGTAAGCGAAAGCTGAACCCGCGCAAAGTCGATCATCATGTCAACTTGCCAAGTCAAGGTTGGGAATTATTGCGCGAGCTCCATGCCATCACCGGACGCAATAAGTACTTGTTTCCAAACCAACGGGATCCTGCAAAACCCGTTTCAAACGGAGCAATACTTGCTGCACTTAAGCGAATGGGTTACGCGGGCAGACACACGGGGCATGGGTTCCGCGCCTTGGCAATGGGTGTGATCAAGGAACGTTTGGGCTATCGCCATGACGTTGTGAACCGCCAACTAGCCCATATGTCGGGGGATGCGTACGGAGAGGCATACGACCGCGCAGAATTTATCGAAGAGCGCAAAGTAATGATGCAGCAGTATGCGGACTATCTCGATGGCGCTGCAACGGGTCGTGTGATTGCGGGCAGATTCGGGCGTGCAGCGTAAGGAAAGCAGAGGGTGGCTTGGAGAAAAGAATAATACGACAGAGAACCGAGTTGCCTAGCTGGTTCGATTTAGCAAAGTACCGGAATACAAAAAATTTGACTTGCCTTGACTGGTACTGGCAACTTAGCGCCCGTGCTCATCTCTGGAGCTTCGTCACTTGGGAAGTGCCCAGCAACTTCTACGAAAAATTCCCCGGCAATCCTGTCGCGCAGCAGGCACAGCTGCGTGCGACGGAATCTAGAGCGCTATTAGATTCGATCAGGCGCTGCCCAATCATCGATAAAGATAGCTTCCGCGACGGCCGACCACTATTTGGAGAGATTATTCCGACTCCAGATTTTGGTGTGCGTAGTACTTCGATTGCGGATATCGCCAAGCAGATGTTTTACATCCGGTCAGACGAACGAGCTCGAGCATTGGACGTTGTTATCCAAGGGCTGCCGATACAAGGGGAGACGCTGGTTGAAAGGCCGCTTGTAGAAGTTCAAAGAGAATCTCTAGACGAAATGCTTATCAGCGTTCAGCTGGACGTTCCCGAGCGACTTCTTATTGAAAACTTCGCTGCGTTCGTACGTCGCGCGAAGGCAACAAGAGATCGCGAAAGCGAAGAGGGAAGCCGCTATCGAACTCCCGACTTCAGCCAGTGGGCGCGCATTGGCATCCTCCCATTCTTCGACTTGAAAATTTGGGAATTGCAGGAGAACGTATCAATTCCCAACCGGGTAATGGCAGATGCTATTTTCGAGCTTGAGCATATGGGCGGCGAAGAAACGGTGCGCAAAACGACAGAGAAACTTGCTTACCAAGTCCTCGAAGGCGATGTATTGAAGGCGCTCGCCACCCTTCATGCCACCCAGCGTCTTGAAACGGACAACCACAAGCCTTAGTAACCCAACCGATGGTAAGCAAGTAACATGAGTGAACACCAGATCTTTCTTAGCTATGGCAGTCCAGATTTTTCCCGGGCAAAGACGTTATACGACCGGCTGCGTGCCAGGGGGCTGAACGTTTGGTTTGATAAACAGGAGCTTCTTCCGGGCCAGCGATGGGACTTTGAGATCAAGCGCGCGCTGCGCCAATCGGATATTGTTCTATTTCTTATTTCCAATACATCCCTTGAACGTCGAGGCTACGTTCAAAGGGAAATGAAGCTGGCAATCAGTCATCTCGAGGAGAAGCTCCCGGGCGATATATACGCAATCCCGATTTTGCTTGATAACGGGGTCAAACTGGAGCCACCACTCAGTGACATTCAATATATCTCTGCAGAGGACGTCGGATATGAAGACAAACTCGTTGAGGCAATTGATGCGCAACTGGCGCAGCTTGGCCGCACGGTTACCCGCGCTGAGCAGCAGCAAGATATCAGTATGTCGAAGCGCCACGAGCGCGAGCAGTGGGAAGGTCTGCCCGGATATGACGTGGAATACTGGCTACCTCAGTTCCAATCGACCGTTTATCCAGGCCTGCATGAAATTACAACAATTGTTGAGAGCGACTTTCTAGCGGTTCGACAGGAGCATCGACGGCAGAAGCTGGCGCAGGACACGACAATGTTCCGCTGGTCAGAGCCGATGTATAGGAGGACAAACACCTTCGCTGCCACTATCCTCGAGTACAAAGTAATTGGGCGCTTACTGTCGCTGGTATTCGTGCTTGACTTTTATGGTGCTGGTGCAGCGCACGAGAACTATGGGTTCAAAACGTTCAACTTCTTCCTTAATCCTCTCTGTCGCATTGACGATGTAAAAGCCCTATTTGTGGATCCGGAAGCTGCATTTCCTGTAATTCAGCGTACGGTTCGTGAATCACTCAAAAAAAATCTCCTGGGTGAAGGAGCTGGCGAAGAAGACATTTCTAGCATCGAATGGATCGAGGAGGGCACAAACTCTTGGGAGTCGCTTCAGTTATTCTCGTTCGCAGAAGGCTCTCTTTCGATTTACTTTGCGCCATACACAGTTGCGTCTTTTGCAGACGGCCCTCAACGCGTGGAAATCCCGTTAGAACCGATTCGTCATCTCTTGGACGAGGATCTGGCCCGATTCCTAGATTTTCCTATTTGATCATTGGAGCTTCGAGACGGGCGCAGAACCAACTCCGACTTGGTGTCTGGTTCGCAATTGCGGCCATCATTTGCCACTAGTAGTTTTCGGAACGTTTTCCTGTAATACCTTTCCGGAAAACTTTCCGAAGTTCCCTTTACTGGGAACACCATCACTTCTGTTCCATGATTGCGCCATGTTCAATAACCCATATCGAGGCGCACAATGGTTCATAAATCAATTCTTCGTCTTCCCGAAGTGAAGGCACGGACCGGCCTGAGCCGGTCGAGCATCTATAACGCAATCAAAGCCGGTACTTTTCCTGCGCACGTATCGCTAGGTGCACGCGCGGTCGGATGGGTGTCAACAGAAATTGACGAGTGGATTGCGGCTCGCATCTCAGCGGTTCGTTCGACCCTCAAATGACTGCACGTGCAATCAATTTCAATTCTTATTCACCAAATTCCCGTCCGGTCTATTAGTAGGGCATAGGGACAGAAGAATAGTACACATTATGCGAGGTAGGTTATTCATTGACCGATTCAGCGTGACACTCGACATACCGGATGCAGACCGAGATCAAGTCCGGCTGCAATTGCTTGCGTTATCTGAGTTGGGAGAAATCGAACAAGTGACGAATCGCTATAGCAAGATCCTCAAAGGTTACCGTTATGGGTTCATGTTGCCGTTCGACGATCAAAGTACCTATTCGTGTCTAATCCAAATCGAACCGAACGGTGCTTTTCGAAATAGCCGATACATGAGAATGGAGTGGAATCCGAGCAGTGCAAGCCGCGTGTGCGCAAATCCAGCTGCGGGGATACGGAGAATGTTGGAAATCTGCGTGCCTTCCTACAGCCCGGGCCTTTTATCTGAGGCAAACGTGACACGAATCGATCTGGCATTCAACCTGTACCGAATCCCAATTGACTCTATTCTTGTCTCTACAATTTTACGTAAGCCGGTGTCGGGGAGATATTTCGCTCCACGCGCAAAGTACGGAAAAACGGGATACCTAAATTCCCAGGAAATCGGCGATCCGGAGAGTGATCGCTACCTAGTCATCTACGATAAGAACTTGGAGCGGGAATTCCGCAATTTCGAGGGAAACCGGATGTCAACGGAGCCGCAGCGTAGCCAGTTTCCGCGCGTGCAGCCAAGGTGGGCTCGCTTCGAGATTCGCCTGAGGAACCTCGGCTCTTGGGGGCGGCTACCGTACATCCAAGAGAACCCCTTTGAGGCCTATTCAGTGACTACGTACACTACTGCGCAAATCATTCGCGACGATCACTACTGGGCTTACTTTTTAGCAGACTGCAAGCTCAACGGTGCTCAAGCTGCACTGTCTAAGATTATCGACAAGCGAGAAAGGGCGCGAATGCGGAAAGCGCTTTATGTCGGCGATCCCCCGCTTTGGTGGAATCCTGAGGCATTGCGAATGGAGTTGTCCTCGGCACTCGATCGCGCATTTCAACCGTTCGAATGTTTCTATTAAGGGTCGCAAGTGCAAAATTCTGCAATTCCTGCCGATTTTTTTGCAATTGATTGCAAAATATGAGATGGCACGGGTTCAGTGACTCGGCGGCGCTTGGTAAAGGGTGAAGTGTGTCAACGGATTTCTGAAAGCTGGGAAGGCGGTGCGCTTTGCGAACCGCTTACGACCGCTTGCTCGCCGACGCTTTGGGAGTCGCGTCAATCACTACGATATCTGAGGCCTTCTCACCCGCAGCAAGCCGTTCGGCTCGAATTTGTTGAATAGTAGCGAGCTTGCTACCAAGGTCACCGTAGTCGATGACTACAAATATGCCATGGAAGGTTTTTGCTGCCTCTTTGTAAAATTCAAGCTGCTTCTCGTACCCGTGGCGTACCGATCCGTTCGAACGCTTCATCTCAACGAGCACACGTGCCTCGTAACCGACGCTGAACTTAAAGTCGATAGGCCCACCACCCATATTCGCTTCGGGCGAGATATCAACGTTGTTCGCTTTGCAAAAACAGTCGGCAATCGCAAAATAAATCAGTTGCGACGCCCTTTCTTTCTTTGGCTTGCCGTCTGCCCATAGAGCTTCCCACAAGTTGCCCTTTTCAACATGATGCTTGAAAGTCGCAATTGTTTCGTGCACTAGCTCGGCTATTTTTTCGGGTCCTGCTGCCAAGTCGAATTTTTTGGACACCTTGAAGGCCGAGATGTCCGAGGTTAGTACTTCCTTTAGCTTGTGATATCCAAGGAGGTCGTCATTCGGGTCGTATGCTTTTGCAAAATTCTTGACGGTCTTCAGGAATAAGTCGAACAACTCAGCAGATTCCAATGCGGTCTTCCGCATGGCTGCTTTTCGGTCTGCAGCCGAGTGTCTTGCACCGTCTCCGAGAAATGCATTTACTCTATCCCGGATCTTCTGGTTGTATGAAACAGCAGCGTAAATCTCTGATGGGTCATTTGCTATTGGTAATTCACGGACGATATCACTGGGTACTAGGACAACGTACTTCTCTTTCCCGTCCTCTAACTTGAAGTACGGAAGACTAAACTCGTTTTCTCCTTGATTGTCACTTGTTGGTACCCCATGTTCGTGACAAAACTTCTCCGTTATCTTGGCCAGCTGGGTCGCAATGGCTCTGGTCGTAAAGTCACTGATGGTATCGGGTCCAACGTTCTCTTCGAAGAACCCCATAAGAGATAACATCTCAGGGTCTTTACTCCCGAGGGTCACGATTTCTTTCGACGTTCGCATAATCGAATCTCTTATTTCGTCTGGTCGCGAACTGCCCGAGCGCCTACTTCCTCCGTATCCAAGTCCGTTGTCTGGAGGTTCACTAAGATCTAATAGCCGTTCTGCAGCACGCCACGCGGCGTCACCTTCGCGTTCCGAGATGGTGAGTAGGCGCAGGAAATCATCGAAATGCTTTCGAAAGGCTGCCAATCCCTCTCCACGTATCAAATCATTCGACGATTTTTCCAGCAAAGCGGGGTCGATGAAAAGTTGGGTATCGACGTTCAGGAACGGATCTACAAGCCCTGCTGCTTCTAGAGTCCCTGGTTTCAGCCCGAAGTGGGTTGAGAAAAGGATTGGGTTTTTTACTTTCGCCAAGTGGCACTCCTGCGCTCTTTTTGTCGTGATGCTTTTCTATGGCGCATAGTGGCACGCGTATCAGAGGCAAGATATCCCATATTTATGGGGGGTGGCTTTGCTTCCTCTGGATACAAGAAAAATCGAGCGTGGAAACTTCTGTCTCGATGTCTTTTTCGTTGCAGCGTAGTTTTCGTGAGAATAAGAATTTCGGAACTACGTTATCACTTTCTTCGGCAACGCTTTGATGAGGGCGAGAACGCTCTCTTATTGTTTTCTTCTTGCTAGCTTGCCCCTGTAGGCGTCCACAAATTCAGTCACTTCGATGCCCAAAACGTCTGCAACGTCTAGGAACTCGGGGAAATCAAGCCGTCTCTCGCCGCGCTCGTACTTGGACACAAACGACTGATTCTTGCCCAACTTCTCGGCAACGTCGGACTGAAGCATTCCTTTGCGCACCCGGATTTCAGCCAGCATTTCGCGAAATACTTGGTATCTGACGTCGTGAATGGGATTTGGCATCCGGGCATTTTCAAACCTAAGTTGGGATATTCCAGAACCCACTTCGGGATATACTGCTTTCTTCCCTGCATGTTCTCGGGGGGTGGGGATTTGCCGATTTCTTGGGAGCGGCGAATTTGAAGAACAGAAGACGGTTGTAAAGAGAGTCCGGGCAGCCGGAGGCGGGATCATACGAAAATGAAGAAGAAACTAGTTTGGGTCTCAGGCTTAACGCTTGTTTTTGCTTGCGTAGGTGTAGGAACGTCGTACTGGAATAAGCGTCAAGTGGAAATTGAACAGGCCAAACTTGAGGAGCGAAAAAAGGCTTCTGTTGAGAAGGTAAGAAACCTAGTGCGCGCTTCGTTGAAGGATCCCGGCTCGGCGATCTTTCAGGATGTGGTTTACAACGAAGAAACGCAGGCTGGATGCGGATTTGTGAATGCCAAAAATTCGTTCGGCGGCTACGTAGGACGCAAAATGTTCTTCGTCAGCCGAAATGGACAAGTCGAGTTTGAGCAAAAAACCCCTGAGGGGACGATGACCGTTGAAAAGCTAGGTGCTTTAGCAAACGCTATCGGATTCAACAACAAAGTCCAGGCAGACTGTTTGGGCCAAGCTAAAGAACTTCGGTCCAGTAAGTCACCCTAATTCTGACGTTGGTAAAACTCGTACCGAGAATTTTTGGGGTATTTATTGGGGTATAAATACAATAGTTTCATACTCAATCTAGGAATGGCGCAGTATTCAAGGCACGATTGGACTCCCTCCCTTACATCAAGGCCCCGTCAGGGGCTTTTTTGTTTTTGCACTCCTTGTTCCGCTTCCGCAGTCCGCAATCCCCCGTTTTGCATTTCTCCGGTCCTTACATGACGGTAGTAACTTTTCGTCGACGGCATTTGTGACCTGCTTGACGAAACGCAGGGAAAAAATTTAACAAAAAGTAAAGATAACGCTTCCTGCGCAGTTTCTTCACAAGAAGGGGGGCGATCTTGGCGAATGCGAACACCGGTAGTACTCCGCTTTCCATTTTGCGTCACATCAGCCAGTTGCCCCAGTGGGCCTGGTACCGCCTGCGCGCCGGCTACCGGCACGCGCGGGTGCACCGCGCACTGACGCGCCTGGCCGGCCCGCAGTATGTTCGCAGCAGGGACCGGATCGAGATCGATCTCACCTATGCCTGCAACCTGCGCTGCCTGAACTGCAATCGCTCGATCACGCAGGCGCCGGACAAGATGCACATGTCGCGCGCGATGATCCAGGATTTCGTTGCGGAGTCGATTAGCCGCGGCAAGCGCTGGGCCACAATCCGCCTGCTTGGTGGCGAGCCGACGCTCCACCCGGATTTCCTTGGGGTGCTGGACGACTTGCTGCAGTACAAGCGCTGGCATCCGGCGTGTGTGGTGCAGGTCGTCACCAACGGCAATGGCAAGGGCGTGCAGACGATGCTGAAGAAGATCCCGGCCGGCATCGTCATCGAAAACTCGGCCAAGACCGGCAACCTGCAGCCGTCCTTCGGACCGTTCAACCTGGCGCCGGCGGACGATCCGGCCTATCGCCACGCGGATTACCGCAACGGCTGCGCGGTGATGTCGGAGTGCGGGATGGCGCTGACGCCGCTCGGCTACTATCCGTGTGCCGTGGCCGGCGGCATCGACAGGATCGAAGGCAATCGACTGGGCGTGGCCCATCTTCCTGACGACGCGGATGACATGCTGGCGGCGGCAGAAAGGCTGTGCCGACTGTGCGGTCACTTCCGGGAAGGGCATTTCACGCCGGAGCACCTGCGGCCGCCGACGCTGGAACAGAAACTGTCGCCGACCTGGGTCGCGCTGTACCAGGCGTGGCGGCAGGACAGGAAGGGACGCAAGGCAGAAACCCCGCCGGTGCTGACCGAGTATCAGCTGCGCTTCCATCCCATGCCCGCCGCGCGCAGGCGCGCGCCGGAAGTCGAATCCTGAGACCCAGCCGCTTTTCCTGATTTGCAGAGCGGCGCCGGGCGTCGCGTCGAGAGGAGGCTTTTCCATGCATCGGCCCTTGCTTTCCCTGATCGTGGCAACCGTCGGCCGCACTACCGAACTCGCCAGCCTGTTCGCATCGCTGCGCGCCCAGACGTGGCGCCATTTCGAGGTGATCGTTGTCGACCAGAATCCGGACGACCGCCTGCGGCCGGTGCTGGCAAGCGGGTGCGGCCCAAGTATCGTCATCCGTCACCTGAGGCTGCAGCCAGCCAATTTGTCGCTGGCCCGGAACGCCGGGCTGGACCTGGCGTCCGGAGAGTGGGTCGGCTTTCCCGACGATGACTGCTGCTATCGCCCTGACACGCTGGAGCGGCTCGCCAGCCATTTCGACGGCCGGCAGGCGATGAGCGGCGTCGCCGCCCGCTGGGACGAGCTGATCGATGCCGCCACGCCGCGCTCGCGCCTGACCTGGGCGCGGTCCCGCACGTTCCGCGACGTCCCTTGCCCGTCGTTTACCCTGTTCTTCCATCGCCGGCTGTTCGACCGCATCGGTGGTTTCGATCCGCGCCTCGGCGTCGGCCAGCGCTTTGGCGCCGGGGAGGAGACCGACCTCGTCCTGCGCGCGTTGCGCGCCGGTGCGCACATCGATTTCGAGCCTGCCGCCATCGTCAGCCATCCGTTGAAGGAACCGGTGCCCGGTACTGCTTCGCGACGGGCGGAACGCCTGCGCGCGAGCGGGGCGGGCGCACTCTACCGCAAGCATGCGCTGCCGCCCTGGGTCATTCTGCGCGGGCTCCTTGCGCCCGTGATCCGGCCCTTGTCGAGGGGGCGCTTCGGGGAGGAGCTGGCGCTGGGTTACGCGGTGACCCGGGGCCGCCTCGACGGATGGCTCGGATGGGGAGGGGATGCCTTGCCCGCATGTCGCCGTCCGCCCGCCGACGCGGTCGCGCCGGCGTCCAGCGTGGGCGCAGGCGCGGACGACGTCCATCCGGGCGCCGTGCTTGCGGTTGGCACCCCGGACGATGTCGAAGGGCAGCTGGCCGCGTGAACGCCGCTCAGCGCGATCCCCTCGATTTCCTTGCGACGAGTCCGGCGGGGCGGTAGACGAGCCGCCTCGCGTTCGCGGTGGCGCGCGCATGCACCGGTCGCAGCCCCTGCTGCGCCACGCCGGCGCCGATGCCGGACAGCTGTTTCACCCACGCGCGCTGCGTGGGAAGCGCATGGGCGATGGCGGCGCCAGGCGTCCAAAGCAATGCCGGCGTCATCGCCAGGCCGAGCGTGCGGGTGGACGACGCCAGCATCTGCTGCGTCATCCAACCGGCAAGCTGCATGTTGGCGCTGATTGCACGCAGCCACATTGCCTGCATCGATTCGGCGGCCGCCTCCAGCTTCTCCTGTCCCATGCGCGTGAACTCGCGTCGGTCGCGGGCGCCCGGGGCCGGGCCGGCAGCGGCGATGCGGGCGCTGCGATGCTGGATTACGGCTGCCGAGGCGACCAGCATTTCACCGACACGCAGGCTGAACCCGGTCCAGGCGGAGAACGGGTTGAATACGGAAAATCCATCTGTGCGGCGTCTCATCTCGGGTTCCTCGGGACGGTGGAACCCGTTGGAGCCCGGCCAGGTCAGCCGGTTCGCGGAACATTCGTCCAAGTGTGTCATCAAGCAGTCATAATGCAAACCTATCGTCACCGTCTTTGCCCGCATGGCAAGGCGGGTGGATGCCCAAGTGAGGACCATGCATGTTTGCCGCCGTCGATCTCGGTTCCAACAGTTTTCGCCTGCATGTCGGCGCCTTCGATGGCGAATCGATACGCATCGTTCGTAGTGCGCGCGACCAGATTCGCCTGGGCGCGGGGCTGGATGCCGCCGGCCACCTGAGCGGGCCGGCGATGCAGAGCGCCTTGCAGAGCCTGCAGGGTTTCCGGGCAATACTGGCCGAATACACGCTGGATGCCGTCAGGGTGGTTGCGACGAATACCTTGCGAGTTGCGAAGAACGCCGGGGAATTCCTGCCGCATGCCGAGCAGGCGATCGGCTATCCCATCGAGATCATTTCCGGGGAAGAAGAGGGGCGCCTGATCTACATGGGCGTATCCAGCGTCCTGCCGGCGGACGAGGGGCCGCGGCTGGTGATCGACATCGGCGGCGGGTCCACCGAAGTCATTCTCGGCGACGGGCCGGAGATCCGGCAGGTCGAATCGTTCAGCATCGGCACGGCGCCGCACAGCAAGGCCTTCTTCCCTGCCGGGCGCCTCGACGCTGCGACATTCGCGGCCGCCATCGTCGCCGCGCGCTCCACCTTTGAGGACGCGGCTTCGCTGTATGTCGGCGGGTCGTGGCGCAACGCGTATGGGTCTTCCGGGACGATACGGGCGACGGCCGAGGTGATCGCGCGCAACGGCATCGGCGACGGCACCATGTCGCAGGCCAGCCTGCACGCGCTGGCGGGCCGCCTCGCGGATTTCGGCGAGATCGGCAGGGTGAACCTGGCAGGCATCAAGCCGGACCGCGCCATCGCGGTGGCAGGCGGACTCGCCATCCTGCTCGGCTTGATGCAGGAGCTGGACATTCCGGTGCTGCACCCGGTCGACGCCGGGCTGCGCATGGGCGTCCTGTGGGACCTGCAGCTCCGGGCGACGCAACGCGACCGGCGCGAGCAGTCGGTGCGGGAATGCATGCGCCGCTTCCGGGCCGCTGAGGGCAGGGCGAGCCGGGTCGCCGAGGCGGCGGCGGCGCTCTACCTGCAGCTTCGCCCCGAAACGGATAATTACGAACGCTACCTGCGCTGGGCGGCGCTGCTGCATGAAATCGGCCTCGCGGTGTCGCACACCGGCTTCCACAAGCATGGCGCCTACATGATCGAAAACGCGGACCTGCCCGGTTTCACCGCGCGGGAACAGCGCCTGACGGCCATGCTGGTGCTCGCGCAGAAGGGCAACCTGCGCAAGGTGGCCGATATGCTGGACGACGCCGACCGGGCGAAAGCCGTACTGGCACTGCGCCTGGCCACGATGTTCATGCACTCCCGCATCGAGGGGGATGTCAGCGAGATTCGGGTCCGGATGAAGCAGCGCATCGAACTGGAGTGCCGGCGCGGATGGCTGGACCGGCATCCGACGGTGGGCGCCCTGATCGACAAGGAGCGCGCATGGTGGGACGCGGCCGGCTTCTCCTTCCAGGTCCGCGTCACCGCCTGACCGAGACCGCGAAGGTTCAGTAGACCAGGCCGCTTCCCTTCGACAGCAGGGCGATGTCGAGGTAGCCGGACAGCCTTCCGTCGGGACTGGCGCCGGCGGTCATTCCGCCGATATCGATGCTTGCGCCGCGGGCAAGGAATTCACGCAGCATCGCCGGGCCGCTGCGTGTCGACGCCTGCATCATCTTCACCAGCGAGCGGGCAGCGGCAAAGCCCTCCAGCGTCAGCGCCGATACGCTTTCGTCGCGGTACTTTCGCATCATGGCCAGGTGCTCGATCTGCAGCACCGTGCTTCCCGCGCCGGGATTCGGCACCACCTGGGAAAAGACCGTCCACTCCACCGCGCGGCGCCCGGCAAGCTCCCGCAGCGTTTCGAGATTGGTCAGCGAGGTGCCCGCGACAAAGGTCTGGCCGTCATGGCGCCGGTAGGCCTTGAGGAAGAGGGCGGTCGCGATGCTGTCGCCGATCACCAGCACAAAGCCCGGCCGCGCATCTGCCATGCGCTTCGCCTCCTGCGCAGCCCGTTCGCCCGAAGCGGCAAGGCGCGCGGTATGCGAAAGCCGGACCTGCCGTTCCGCGGCCTCGGCCTGCACGCTGCGCCAGGCGTCGAGGTAGGTCTCGCCGTCCTGGTAGACGACGCCGACATCGCTGATGCCGAGCTTCCTGAAATGCGAAAAGATGTGCCTGATCTCCTGCTTGTAGCCGGGGCGCCAGTAGAGCACGCGCCCGCCGTGCGACTGCTCGCCGGAGGCGAGCGGGGCGAAGAGCACCTGGCCCTTGCGCCGGAACGCCTGGCTGGCGGTGACGGCGCGCACCGCGGCGTCGCCTATGCCGCCGAGCAGGAAGTCGGCCTGCTCCCGTTCGAGCAGTTCCTCGGCCGCCGCTGCCGAGGCGGCGGGCTCGCCGCGGTCGTCGCGGGCGATGAAGCGGATCCGCCTGCCGTTGACGCCGCCTGCGGCGTTCACCATGTCGAAGCAGGTCTTGATGCCGGCGACGTAGTCGCGTCCGAGGCCGCCGTCCGGGCCGGAGAGGTCGATGGCTTGGCCGACGACGATCGGTTCCGCGGCGGGGGCCGCGGCGGACAGCAGGAGCAGGCCGGCGCAGGTGAGGCGTTTGAGATGTGAAAGCATGGGCTTGAAGTCAGGTTCGGAATCGATGGGTTTCCCGGCGCCGGGGTTACGCGCGCAACTGCCGGTCATGCATGCGCTGCGGCGGCCCGGCGGGCCGGGACGCCGGTTCCCGCTGCGGCAGCAGGGTCACGCTGGCGACCTGGCGCAGGTGTTCCGTCCCGGCGCCCCGGCCTTCGCTTTCAACGGTCTCCAGCTTGAACACCGCCACGGCGCGCGCAAGCGCCTCAGCCTGGGCATGCAGCGCGGCGGAGGCGGCCGCCGCCTGCTCGACCAGGGCCGCATTGCGCTGGGTGACTTCCTCCATCTGGCCGAGCACTTGGTTGACCTGGGCGATGCCGCGGGTCTGTTCCTCGCCCGCGCGGGAGATGTCATGCATGATGCGGGCCACCTGGCGCACCGCCGCCACCAGTTCGCCCATGGCGGCGCCGGCGCCGCTCACCAGCGTATTGCCGCGGTCGACCTCGCTGACGGCGCTGTCGATCAGCTGGCGGACTTCCTTCGCCGCGCCGGCGGAGCGCTGCGCCAGGGCCCGCACTTCCGCCGCCACCACGGCAAAGCCCCGGCCATGCTCCCCGGCGCGCGCTGCCTCGACCGCGGCATTCAGGGCAAGCAGGTTGGTCTGGAAGGCATGTTCGTCGATGACGCGGATGATGTCGATGACCCGGTAGGCGCTGCTCCTGACGGCCGTCATGCTGGACACGGCGCGGTCCACCGCGACCCCGCCCTTGTCGGCGAGGGCGGCGGCGTCGAGCACCAGCCGGTTCGCCTCGGCCGCCCTTGCACTGTTCCTGGCGACGATCTCGGTAAGCTCTTCCATTGCCCCGGCGGTCTGGGCCAGGGCGCTTGCCTGCGAGGTGGTGCGCACGGACAGGTCGGCATTGCCGGAGGCGATTTCCGCCGCCGCGTGCCGGATACCTTCGCTACCGCCGCGCACCTGCCGCACCAGCCGCGCCAGGCCATGGGTCATCGCGCCGAAGGTGCCGGCGAGATGGCCGATCTCGTCGCGGGAGCGGGCGTCGACAGCTTGCGCGAGGTTGCCGTCCGCCGCGCGGCCTACGGCCTGTTCGAGTTGCGCCACGTTCTTGCGGAACGACAGGTAGAAGCCTGCGAGGAGATAGGCGGCCGCAGCCAGCGCGACGGCGACCAGGGCGCCCACCAGCAGGCGATGGCGGGCCTGCGCGGCGATCCGTTGCAGCAGCAGGCGATCGAGCTCGCCGGCGGCGGCATGGGCGGCGCGGTGCAGGCCGCCTGCGCTTTCCAGCCCCGCCGCCAGGAACGCCTTGCCCGTGGTCTGGTTGTAGGCGTTGATGACCTCGCCCTTTGCGCGTTCGAGAAAGGCGGCCCCCTGCGCGAGGGCGCCACGGTGGGGCGCCAGGCCGGTAGACAGGTCCGACGCAAGCAAAGCGGCGTCGAGGCGGCTTCCTATCCCTGCAAGGTCGCGCTGCGCGAGCATCAGGGTCGAGCTCATCAGCAGGTCTTCCCCCGCGTCCTGCAGACCGGTATCGATGTAGGCGGCGCCGCGTCCGGCCAGCTGCATGGTCGCCTCCGCCACCGCCGGCAGGCTGTTGATGGCGACGACCGCGAGCCGGTTGCTTGCCGCTTCGGCGTCCAGCGTGACGCCGGAACGTTCCGCCACCTGTTCCTGCAGCTTCATCAATGCCGCGGCGAGCCTGTCATGCCGGGCGTAGCTCTCTTTCGCCGGTGCCTGCGCCATGCGGGCCTCCAGCGCCTGCCACTCGCTACCGATGCGGTGCAGGTCCTGGCGGACGTCGAAGGCATCGAGGGCGTCGCCGTCCATTGCCGCCAGCGCGACGCTGATCTCCTTGCGCAGCGCGACGGCGCGCTCATCGGCCGGCCGCGCGTTGGCGAGGGCAAGGTGGTGGACGGCACGGTGCTGCTGCACCGTCCACAGCGCATTCATGGACGAGAGGACCAGTCGCAACCCCGCGCGCTCGCGATGCGTCCTGTCGATGGACTGCTGCATCTCGGCGAACAGCAGGGAGGCCACGAGCAGGAGCGGGGCGGTGAAGAGCAACGCGACGAGCCCGAACTTGGGCAGCAGGCGCAGGCGCTCCATCAGGCGTACGGAAGGCGAAAGCAGGAATGTCATCAAGTGTTCCAATGGGTTGTTTTTTTGCCCGGAAGTCTGAAGGCGCTTTGTGACATGGCAATGACGATGCGGGGGAAGGACCGGCTTGCGCGATGACAATAAATGGTAATATCATTTATATTATTTATACAAAAAGGAGTTGCGATGGCGAAGACAGGTACGGGTACGAGCAAGGCAGCGGGGGCGGCGGTCGTGCCGGCCGCCAGAAAAGCGTCGGCTTCCACCACGGGCAGCGCCAAGGCGCCCGCCGCGCGAACCGCAAAGGCGACGGCGGTCAGCGCGCCGTCGGTGGCGCCGGCCGAGCAGGCGGTGCAGCCGCTGCCCGCGGCGGCGCCGAAGAAGGCGAAGGCGGCCGCGCCGGCGACCGGCAAATCCGGCAAGACCGTGGCGGGAAAGTCCGCGAAACCCGCGGCAGAAGCCAGGCCGAAGAAGCCCAAGGTGATCCGCGACAGCTTCACCATGCCGGAGGCGGAATACGCGGTACTCGGCGAAGTCAAGAAGGCGTGCCTGAAGGCCGGGATCGAGGTGAAGAAGAGCGAACTGCTGCGCGTCGGCGTAGCGCTGCTCAAGCGCCTGGATACGGCGGGCATCAGCGAAGTGCTGGCGGGACTTCCTTCGCTGAAGGCGGGCCGTCCGAAGAAAGGAAAGTAGCGCGAAACGGAAGCAGGGCGGCCCTGGCGGGGCTGCAGGCGTTTTCCGGGCGGCAGGTCCCGGCGGAATGTGAACCAAACGCATCACCGCGCGCTCGAACAGAGTGACCCGCCACCCGACCCATCCAATCGATGCACGAACAGGAGCAGGAAAACCAGTTACGCAAGTCCCGACGCCTGGCCACCGGCCTGCTGGTGCTGATGGCAGTGCTTTTCGTGGCTGCCCGTATTGCGCAACCACGCTATCCATGGCTGGACTTCGTCATCGCGTTCGCCGAGGCGGCAATGGTCGGCGCGCTGGCCGACTGGTTCGCGGTCACCGCGCTGTTCCGGTCGCCGCTCGGGCTGCCCATTCCGCATACCGCAATCATTCCGCGCAACAAGGACCGGATCGGCGACAGCCTGTCGAATTTCCTCGAGCATAATTTCATCACGCAGGAGATCATTCGCGAAGAACTGCGCAATATTGATTTCGCTGGCGCGGCCGCGGGCTGGCTGGCGCAGCCGGAGAACAGCCGGGCGGTCGCGCGCCAGGCAGTGCGCAGCGTGCCGTCGCTGCTGGCGGTGATCGAGGACGACGACGTGCGCAGTTTCATCCAGCACCGCGTCAGCCGCACCCTCGAGAACACGCAGCTCGCTCCCGCCCTGGCGGACATCCTGGGCGTGCTCGTCGCCAGCGGCCATCACCGCGCGCTCTTCGATCACATCATCGTGCTGTGCGGCCGCGCGCTGGAGCACAACAAGTCGTATATCCGGTGGAAGATCCATGAAAGCAGTCCTCGCTGGATGCCGAAGGCACTCGACGAGAAGCTGTATGAGCGCATCCTGGAGGCACTGCAGAGCACGCTGGACGAGATGCGCGACGAGGACAGCGAATGGCGGATGCGTTTCCAGAACGTGTCGAACGACTTCCTGCACAAGCTGCGCACGTCCGAGGAGTACGAGGCCAAGCTGGACGCGATCCTCGGCGAGGTGCTCGGCCATCCGCTGGTGCGCAACTACGTGGTCGACGTGTGGCACGACGTGAAGGACCGGCTGGTCGCGGACGCCGCGGCGCCTGACTCGCACATGGCCGCCAAGCTGGAGGAGGCGGTGCGCGCGCTGGGCAGCGACCTGCTGCATGACGCCAACGTGCAGCGCAAGCTGAACCAGTGGATACGCATCTTCGCGACCGAGACGATCGTCGGCCGCCGCGAGGTGATCGCCGACCTCGTCGCCCGCGTGATCCGCAAGTGGGATGCCGACACGATGTCGCGCAAGCTGGAGCTGCACGTCGGCAAGGACCTGCAGTACATCCGGATCAACGGCACCCTGGTCGGCGGCCTGGTCGGCCTGGTGCTGCACGTGGTGTCGCTCGCCCTGGCCTGATCAGCGGCCTGTCATGTCAGGACCCAGTGCCGCCCGGATGTAGGGCACCAGGCCCGCGCCGGTATCCTTCTGCGCAATCCACAGGATGGCGCCCTTGCGCAGCGGCCAGTCCTGCTCCACGCCGGCCAGCAGGAACGAAGCCACCTGTCCCAGCGCCGGCTGATGGCCGACCACGAGCACCGGGTCGCCGGCGTTCGGCCAGCGGGCCGCCTCCAGTATGGCCGCCGCACTCGCGCCCGGCGCCAGGGAGACATGCGTCTTGAACTTGCGCTCCAGCGCCTGCACGGTCTGCACCGTGCGCACCGCGGGACTGGAAAGCACACGGCAGGACCCGGGCAGCGCGCGGTCCAGCCACTCGCCCATGCGCGCCGCCTGCTTGCGCCCCTTGGCGGTGAGGGCGCGGGCGGCGTCCGGCGTGCCGGGGTCGCCGGGCTCGGCCTCCGCATGACGCCAGAGGATCAGGTCCATCGTTTCTCCTTACGGGCTTTCGCCCAGCGTTTGCGCCAGGAACTGCTGGGCGCTGAAGGGGGACTGCTTGCCGCGCGCTTTGCGCCGGGTATAGCGGCCGTCCGCGCCGAGTTCCCAGGCGTCGACGTTGTCCTTCAGGTAGGGATTGAGGCCCTGGGTAATCACCTGCTGCTTGAGGGTCTTGTCCAGTACCGGAAATGCGACCTCGACCCGGCGCAGCAGGTTCCGGCTCATCCAGTCGGCGCTGGCGAGGTAGACATGATGTTCGGTGCCGGCGCGGAAATAATAGATGCGGGTATGTTCGAGGAAGCGACCGACGACGGAGCGCACGCGGATGTTCTCGGACAGCCCGGGCACGCCCGGGCGCAGCGCGCAGGCGCCGCGCACGATGAGATCGATCTTCACGCCGTCGGCCGATGCCGCATACAGCGCGCGGATCACCGTTTCGTCAACCAGCGCATTCATCTTCGCGATGATCCGCCCCGGCTTGCCTGCGCGCGCGATCGCCGCCTCGTTGCGGATGGCTCGGATCACTTCCCGCTGCAGCGCAAACGGGGCGAGCCATAAATGCTGCAGCTTCTTCGGCCGGGTCAGGCTGGTCAGATGGATGAAGATGTCGTTGACCTCGGCGGTCACCCCCGGATGCGCGGTCAGCAGGCCGAAATCGGTGTAGTGCTTGGTGGTGGTCGGATGGTAGTTGCCGGTGCCGAGATGCGCATAGTGGCGCAGCTCGCGGCCTTCCCGCCGCAGCACCAGCGCCAGCTTGGCATGCGTCTTGAGGCCGACCACGCCGTACACCACCTGGGCCCCCACGCGTTCGAGCCGCTCGGCCCAGTTGATGTTGGCCTCCTCGTCGAAACGGGCCATCAGTTCGACAATCACCGTGACTTCCTTGCCGCGCTGGGCGGCGGTGATCAGCGACTCCATCAGTCCCGAATTCATCCCGGTGCGGTAGATCGTCTGCTTGATGGCGAGGACGTCGGGATCGAGGGCCGCGGACCGGATGAATTCCACGACCGGCTGGAAGGACTGGAAGGGGTGGTGCAGCAGCACATCCTGCCGCTGCAGCAGGGCAAACATGCCGCCGTCCGATACGCTGGCCGGCAGGCCCGGGACGAAGGCCGGAAAATGCAGGGCCGGCTGCTGCACATGGCCGATCAGCTCCTGCAGCCGCACCATGTTGACCGGGCCGTTCACCGCATACAGCCTGCTGCGGTCGATGGAGAACTGGTCGAGCAGGAATTGCGACAGGTGCGGCGGACAGTTGGCCGCCACCTCCAGCCGCACCGCGAAGCCGAACTGCCTGCTTTGCAATTCCGTCTGCAGGGCCTGGCGCAGGTTCTTCACCTCGTCCTCGTCGACCCACAGGTCGCTGTTGCGGGTGACGCGAAACTGCGAATAGGCAATCACCTCGCGGCCGGTGAACAGGTCGGCGATATGGGCATGGATGACCGAGGAAAGCAGGCAGAAGGACACGCCGTTCCTCGACAGGCCGTCCGGGAGACGTATTACCCGCGGCAACACCCTCGGTGCCTTCAGGATGGCAATGGCCGTACCGCGGCCGAAGGCATCCTTGCCCGACAGCTCGACGATGAAATTGAGGCTTTTGTTGACCACCTGCGGAAACGGGTGCGCCGGATCGAGGCCGATCGGCGTCAGCAGCGGCCGCACCTCGCGGTCGAAATAGTCCTTCACCCAGGCGCGCTGCGCCTCGTTGCGGTCCTCGTGGCGCAGCAGATGCACGCCCTTGGCTGCCAGCAACGGCAGGATTTCCCCATTCAGGAGGGCGTACTGGCGTGCAATCAGCGCGTGGCACTCTTCACCAATCCGACCGAGCATTTCCGCCAGCCCCGGCGGCAGGGCCTTCAGCCCTTCCACCGGCTCCCTGGCAAGCAGGCTGGCGATGCGAACCTCGAAGAATTCGTCGAGGTTGCTGCTGACGATGCACAGGAAACGCAGCCTTTCCAGCAGCGGCACGGCCGGATCTTCCGCCTGTGCAAGGACGCGGCGGTTGAAGGCAAGTTGCGACAGCTCCCTGTTCAGGTAGATGCCCGCTTGCGCCGGGTCGGCCTCCACGGTTTTTCTTGTTGTCTTTTTGTTCATTCTTGACATGTCATTGCGCTCGGGTGGAGGCGAGTCTATGTGGCGAATATGACAGGAGGATGACCGGAAAAACCGGCGTCCGGGTTTATGACATCGCCTATTTGCGCTGTCATAAACCCGTCATATTTGGTCGTTACAGTTCGCCCTGTCTTCTTTGACAAACCTCATGGAGCAGATATGCGACTGAACAAATTCCTGGCAACGGCGGCGATCGCGGCTGGTGCCGCCATCTTCAACACGAGCGCGGTTGCGGCCGACATCACCGGCGCCGGCGCCACCTTCCCGTACCCGATCTACGCCAAATGGGCGGAGGAGTACAAGAAGGCCACCGGCAACGGCCTCAACTACCAGTCCATCGGTTCCGGCGGCGGCATCAAGCAGATCAAGGCCAAGACGGTCGACTTCGGCGCCTCGGACATGCCCCTGAAGGCGGAGGAACTGGAGAAGGAAGGGCTGATGCAGTTCCCGGCGATCATGGGCGGCGTAGTCCCGGTCGTCAATGTGGCCGGCGTCGCGCCGGGCCAGCTGAAGCTGACCGGCCAGGTACTGGCCGACATCTACCTCGGCAAGGTCACCAAGTGGAACGCGCCGGAAATCGCCGCGCTCAACAGCGGCGTCACCCTGCCGGCAGACGAAATCACCGTCGTGCACCGGGCCGACGGCTCCGGCACCACCTTCCTGTTCACCGACTACCTGTCCAAGGTTCACCCGGAATTCAAGTCCCAGGTCGGCGCGGGCACCGCGGTCAAGTGGCCGACCGGCGTGGGCGGCAAGGGCAACGAAGGCGTCGCGGCCAACGTCCAGCGTATCCGCAATTCGATCGGCTACGTGGAATATGCGTACGCCAAGCGCAACAAGATGAGCCACACCCAGCTGAAGAACCGCGACGGCCAGTTTGTCCAGCCGGACGATGCGACCTTCAAGGCGGCAGCGGCCGGCGCGGACTGGGCCAAGACCCCGGGCTTCGCTGTCGTGCTGACCGAGCAGGCAGGCAAGGAAAGCTGGCCGATCACCGGCGCCTCCTTCATCCTGATGCACAAGGAGCAGGTGGACATGGCAAAGGGCAAGGAAGTGCTCAAGTTCTTCGACTGGGCATACAAGAACGGGGGCGCCATGGCGACCGAACTCGAGTATGTCGCGATGCCGGCATCGGTTGTGAAGCTGGTGCAGGACGGATGGAAGGCCCAGCTGAAGGACGGTTCCGGAAAGGCAGTCTGGCAATGACCGGAGCCCGTACGGGATCCTGAAAAAATGGCCCGGCGGCATCTGCGGATGCTCGCCGGGCCCATCGCATCCAACTGCGCAAAGCCATGAATGCACACACCAACACGATAGCGGCGGAGCGGACCGGCTTGGCCGGGGCAGCCGACAGCGACGCCGCGCGCGTGGCTGCCCGGGATGCCAGCGCAAGCGCACTCAGGTCGACCATGCGCCGCCAGCGCATCGAAGATTTCATCTTCCACAAGCTCACGCTGTTTTTCGCGCTCAGCGTCCTGCTGGTGCTGGCGGGGATCATCGTCTCGCTGGTCATCAACGCCTGGCCGGCATTCCGCGAGTTCGGCCCCGCCTTTGTCACCACGGTCGAATGGGATCCGGTGAATGACCAGTACGGCGCGCTGATCGCGATCGTCGGTACCGTCGCCACCTCGCTGATTGCGCTGCTGATCGCCTTTCCGATCAGCTTCGGCATCGCGCTGTTCCTGACCGAGATCTGCCCGGTTGCCCTGCGCCGCCCCCTTGGCACCGCGGTCGAGCTGCTCGCCGGCGTCCCCAGCATCATCTACGGGATGTGGGGCCTGTTCGTGTTCGCGCCGCTGTTCGGCGACCATATCCAGCCCATCCTGCGCGACACCCTCGGCCAGTTGCCGCTGATTGGCGCGCTCTTCAAGGGGCCGATGATGGGCATCGGCATCCTCACCGCCGGGCTGATCCTGGCAGTCATGATCATCCCGTTCATCGCCTCGGTGATGCGCGATGTGTTCGAGATCGTTCCCGCCGTGCTGAAGGAGTCGGCCTACGGACTTGGTTGCACCCGCTGGGAAGTGGTGCGCCAGGTCGTGCTGCCCTACACCAAGACCGGCGTGGTCGGCGGCGTCATGCTCGGCCTCGGCCGCGCGCTCGGCGAGACCATGGCCGTCACCTTCGTGATCGGCAATGCCCACAAGCTGTCCTGGTCGCTGTTCGCGCCCGGCAACAGCATCGCTTCGACGCTGGCCAACGAGTTCGCCGAAGCGGAGTCGATGCTGCACCAGTCGTCGCTGTTCGCGCTCGGCCTGATCCTGTTCGTCATCACCTTCATCGTCCTTGCGGCGGCCAAGCTGATGCTGGTTGGCATGGCGCGCAAGGAAGGAGCCAAGTCATGAATCCGGTCTATCGCAGCCGCCTGCTGCGCCATCGCGTCGGCATCGCCCTGTCGATCATCGCGATGGCGATTGGCCTGTCCTTCCTCGCCTGGATCCTGGGCACCTTGCTCGTCAAGGGCTTTGGCGCGCTGAGCTTCGCCATGTTCACGGAAACCACGCCGGCACCCGGCAACGAGGGCGGCGGCCTGATCAACGCCATCGTCGGCAGCCTGCTGATGGTCGGCGCCGCCACCCTGGTCAGCACGCCGATCGGCATCCTCGCCGGCATCTACCTGGCGGAATACGGCGAGGAAAGCCTGCTGGCGCAGGTGACGCGCTTCGTGACCGACATCATGCTGTCCGCGCCGTCGATCGTGATCGGCCTGTTCGTGTATGCGATCTACGTTGCCAATGTCCGGCATTTCTCGGGCTGGGCAGGGACGATCGCCATCTCGCTGATCGCGGTACCGGTGGTGGTGCGCACCACCGACAACATGCTCAAGCTGGTGCCGAGCAGCCTGCGCGAAGCCGCCTTCGCGCTGGGTGCGCCACGCTGGAAAGTCGCGATGCTGGTGCGGCTGCGCGCAGTGAAAGCGGGCGTGGTGACCGGCGTGCTGCTGGCGGTGGCGCGCATCTCCGGCGAGACGGCGCCGCTGCTGTTCACCGCGCTGAACAACCAGTTCTTCAGCGCCAACATGAATGCCCCGATGGCCAACCTGCCAGTGGTGATCTACCAGTTCGCCATGAGCCCCTACGACAACTGGCGCTCCCTGGCATGGGGCGGCGCGCTGCTGATCACGTTCAGCGTGCTCGGCCTGAACATACTCTCGCGCACCCTGTTCCGCCAGAAGACACCGAAATAACATGATGACCCAGACCATGAACCAGACCACGACGGCGCCGCAGGCGAAAGCCACCCTGGCGATCCAGGACCTGAACTTCTACTACGGGAATTTCCAGGGGCTGAAGAACGTCAACCTCGACATCCGCGACAAGAAGGTCACCGCCTTCATCGGGCCGTCCGGTTGCGGCAAGTCGACGCTGCTGCGCACGCTGAACCGCATGTACGACCTGTATCCCGGACAGCGCGCCGAAGGCAGAATCATCTACAACGGCCGCAACATCCTCGACCCCGGCCAGGACGTGAACATGCTGCGGGCCAAGGTCGGCATGGTGTTCCAGAAGCCGACCCCGTTCCCGATGTCCGTATACGACAACATCGCATTCGGCGTGCGCCTGTACGACAAGCTGTCGAAGGGCGAGATGGACGAGCGGGTCGAATGGGCGCTGAAGAAGGCCGCGCTCTGGAACGAAGTGAAGGACAAGCTGAACAAGAGCGGCCTGAGCCTGTCGGGCGGACAGCAGCAGCGCCTGTGCATCGCGCGCGGCGTCGCGGTCAAGCCCGACGTCCTGCTGCTGGACGAGCCGACCTCGGCGCTCGACCCGATCTCGACGGTGAAGATCGAGGAACTGATCCACGAGCTCAAGCAGGATTACACCATCGCCATCGTCACGCACAACATGCAGCAGGCAGCGCGCTGCTCCGACTTCACCGCCTACATGTATCTGGGCGAGCTGGTAGAGTTCGGCGAGACCGACCAGATCTTCATGAATCCGGCGAAGAAGGAAACCCAGGACTACATCACCGGCCGCTTCGGCTGAGCGTCATCAACCATACGAACCAGGAGCAGCCATGCCAGGCGACCATTCCTCCAAACAGTACGACATGGACCTCGAAGCGATCCGCTCGAAGGTGTTGCAGATGGGCGGACTCGTAGAAAGCCAGTTCAAGGATGCGGTCAGCTGCTTCCGCCACGGCGACCTCGCCGTCGCCGAGCAGGTGATCCGTGGCGACGACGCCGTGAACCGCCTCGAGGTCTCGCTGGACGATACCTGCAGCCACCTGATCGTCAAGCGCCAGCCGGCCGCCAACGACCTGCGCACGGTGGTGGCGACACTCAAGGTCATCACCGACCTCGAGCGCATCGGCGACGAGTCCTGCAAGATTGCACGCAGCGCGCGCAGCCTGCACGAGCGCGGTACGATAGGCGTGCTCAACCACTACGAGGCAATCCGCGTGATGGCCGCCAGCGCGGCCGAATCCCTGCACGCCGCGCTCGACGCGTTCGCCAGACTCGACGATGCGCAGGCGGCCGGGATCATCGCCGGCGACGAGGCGATCGACCATGAATTCCGTTCCGTGATGCGGTCGATGATCACCTTCATGATGGAAGATCCGCGTACCATCTCGTCTGCGCTGGACTGCCTGTGGGCGGCGAAGGCAATCGAACGCATCGGCGATCATGCCAAGAATATCGCCGAGTACGTGATTTACGTGGTGCGGGGCAAGGACATCCGGCATACCGGTTTCGCCCCCGCCGCACTGGACGGATCTGACTGAAGATGGCGGTTGACAAGACAACAATCCTGATCGTGGAAGACGAGCCGGCGATCGTCGAGCTGGTGAGCTTCACGCTGCGCGAATCGGGCTGGAACCCGGTCGCGGTCCACAGCGCTGCCGAAGCCTGGGATTTCCTGCAGCGGCGGACGCCGCACCTGGTGCTGCTGGACTGGATGCTGCCCGACCAGACCGGGCTGCGCCTGCTGATGCGGATTCGCGGAGACCGGCAATTCCAGTCCATCCCGATCATCATGCTGACGGCGAAAAGCATGGAGGAGGACAAGATCGCGGGCCTGGACAACGGGGCGGACGACTACATCACCAAGCCGTTCTCGCCGCGCGAGCTGACCTCGCGCATCAAGGCGCTGTTGCGGCGCAAGAGTCCGGAGCATGCGCAGTCGGCGATGAGCGCCGGACCGGTGACGCTCGACCCGGTCAGCTGCACTGTCATGCTGAACGCGCAGAAGATCGACATCGGCCATGCCGAGTTCAAGCTGCTCAAGTTCTTCCTTGCCCATCCCGAGCGGGTGTTCTCCCGCAGCCAGCTCCTCGACAAGGTCTGGGGCGACCACGTGGTGATCGAGGAGCGCACCGTCGACGTGCACGTGCTGCGGTTGCGCAAGGCACTGAAGGAAGCCGAGTCCCTGATCAAGACGGTGCGTAGCGTCGGCTACATGCTGTCCGAGAAATGAAACGCACGCGATCGCACACATGAACCCGCATCTGGTTTTCTGGGTCCCCGCCGGCCTGCGCCTGTCCCTCATTCTCGGCGGCGGCGCCGTGGTCTGGCACTACTTCGGCCTGCTCGCCGGGCTTGCCGCCGCGCTGCTCGGCGTGTGCGCGCTCCTGGTCATCCAGCTGCACTACCTGTACCAGCTCTCCGACTGGCTGGACGACCCGCGTTCCGCAAAGCTGCCCGACGGGTGGGGCGCGTGGACCGGAATCTTCGCCCGCCTCTACAAGCTGCGGCGCGAGGATGAGCGCAACCAGGCCGAACTGGCGGAATGGCTCGCGCGCTTCCGGCAGGCGATGACCCTGCTGCCGGACGGGGTGGCGATCATGGACGACGTGCTGTTCCTCGAGTGGTGCAACCCCGCGGCGGAGCAGCATCTCGGACTGCAGCTGGAACGGGACAAGGGCATGCGCGTGACCAATTTGATACGCAGCCCGGATTTCATCGATTACATCATCCTCGGCAGGTATGAGCAGCCACTGACGCTCAGCCTGCGCGACCGCAAGCTGATCGTGCAGATCATCCCGTTCGAGAACCGGCGCCAGATTCTCGTCACCCACGATGCCACCGAGTCGGAGCGGATCGAAATGATGCGCCGCGATTTCATCGCCAATGCCTCCCATGAGCTGCGCACCCCGCTGACCGTCATCAACGGTTTCCTGGAGATCGCCAGCGCGCAGCCCGACCTCGCGCTGCAGACCAGGATGGCGCACCTGCAATTGATGACGGAGCAGGGGCGGCGGATGCAGAACCTGGTGGAAGACATGCTGACGCTGACGCGACTGGAGTCCGTCGAATACCCGTTGCGGCCGGAAAGGGTGGCAATGCGCAACCTGCTGGAGCAGATCCTGCAGGAGACGCAGGCGCTTTCCGGCGGCCGGCATACGGTGACGCTGGAGGTCGACGGACCCGACATCAAGGGCAGCACGGACGAGCTGCGCAGCGCCTTCGGCAATCTCGCCTCCAACGCCGTGCGCTACACCCCCGAGGGCGGCGCCATCCGCATCCTCTGGCGGCTGCGCGACAATCAGCCGGAGTTTGCCGTGGAGGACAACGGCATCGGCATCCGCCCCGAGCACATTGCCCGCCTGACCGAGCGCTTCTACCGGGTCGACAAGAGCCGCTCGCGCGAGACCCAGGGTACCGGGCTGGGACTGGCCATCGTCAAGCATGTGCTGCTGCGGCACGGCGCGACGCTGGCCATCTGCTCGGTACCGGAGAAGGGCAGCACCTTCGCCGCCCGTTTCCCCGCCAGCGTCCTCCTGGACGCCTGACCGGCGGACGCGGGGTGAGCGCCGGCGCGCCTGCCCGGCAGCCTGCAAGGCGATTACAATGCGGGCTGCCGCGGCAGCGCCGCCCGTCATCGATCCTGCAGCACACCATGAAACGCCTCGCCTCCGCACTCCTTTCCCTCCTGTTGCTGCTCGGTGCCGGCTGTACCACGACCGCGCCGGCCCCTGTGCAGCCGCCGTCCCCGGCGGCCACTACCACGCAGCCACCCGCCAGACCGGTGCGGATCGGCCTGGCGCTCGGTGGCGGCGCGGCGCGCGGCTTCGCCCATATCGGCGTGATCAAGGCGCTGGAGGCGCAGGGCATCATCCCGGACATCGTGGTCGGCACCAGCGCGGGCAGTCTGGTCGGCGCACTGTACGCGGCCGGCAATGACGGTTTCGCCCTGCAAAAGCTGGCGCTGGCAATGGACGAAGCCGCCATATCCGATTGGTCGGTCCCGCTTTTTGCCAGGGCGACCGGCGTGCTCAAGGGCGAAGCGCTGCAACACTACGTGAACCGCGCTCTTGGCAATCAGCCGATCGAAAAACTGAAGAAACCGTTCGGCGCGGTCGCCACTGACCTGCAGAGCGGCGAAGCGATCCTGTTCCGTCGCGGCAATGCCGGTGCCGCGGTCAGGGCATCGTCGGCGGTGCCAGGGGTGTTCCAGCCGGTGCGTGTCGGTGACCGGTCCTACGTCGACGGCGGTCTGGTGTCGCCGGTGCCGGTGCGCTTCGCGCGCGAGATGGGCGCGGACTTCGTCATCGCCGTCAACATCTCCGCGCAACCGGATGCGCAGCCGGCCGACTCCTCGCTGGAGGTGCTGCTGCAGACATTCGCAATCATGGGCCAGAGCATCAACCGCTACGAGCTGAAGGAGGCGGACGTGGTGATACAGCCGCGGCTGGGCACGATGAAGGGCAATGATTTCCCGGGGAGGAACCTTGCGATCCTCGCCGGGGAGCAGGAGGCGTCGGCGAAGCTGGGCGAGATCAGGCGCAAGCTGGCGGCGCTGCGAGGGCAGCGGGACGGTTGACCGGTCGCTGCAGTGCCGCTCGCGCCGTCAGTGTTCGGGTTCGGCTTCGGTGATGCGGCGCGCGCCGTTGAAGCGCTTCTTCCAGTAACCGATGTCCATGCTTTCAATGCGCACCTGGCCGCCGGCGGACGGCGAATGGATGAACTTGTTGTCGCCAAGGTAGATGCCGACATGCGAGAAGCCGCGGCGCAAGGTGTTGTAGAACACCAGGTCGCCCGGTTGCAGCTCGCTGCGGTCGACATGCGTGCCGACGCGGCTGATTTCCTCCGAGGTGCGCGGCAACTCCTTGCCGAGCACCTCCCGGAAAACATAGCGGACCAGGCCGCTGCAATCCAACCCGTTTTCCGGCGCATTGCCGCCGTACTTGTAGCGGATGCCGATCATCGACATTGCCTGCATCGCCAGTTCCGAAGCGCGGCTGGTCAGCCCCTGCAGCTTTGCGAGCCGGTTGGGCGCTTCGGCGTGCTCCTGTTCGGCAGCATGCACGGGCGCCGCGCAGCAGGCCGCAAGCAGGCAGGCGCCGGCAAGACGGGCGGCGGACTTCCTTGGACGGCGGTGGAAATGTGTTGCCATTTTTGAAATTGCGGAGCAGTGCCGGTACAGGGACAGGGGGAATGTACTGTGACTGAGGACAGACTGTCAAAATTTGTTGGCAGCCCGTATGCTTGTCGGCCTGAACTATCCTTATACTCGGCAACATGCTCACCGTCACCGACATTCCCGTCAAGCCGCGCATCCTGATCGCCGACGACTCGCGTATCGTGCGCGCCACCCTGATCAAGCAGATCGAGGGCATGTTCGAATTCCGCGAGGCGCTGGACGGCGAACAGGCCTGGGAAGCACTCCTGCTCGACCAGAGCATTCGCGTCGTGATCACCGACCTGACCATGCCGCGGCTGGATGGCTACGGCTTGCTCAGGCGCATCCGCGCCTCCCGCATCAGCCGCATCCGCGAGATTCCGGTGGTGGTGGTCTCCGGCAGCGACGAGAGCGAAGAACGCGAGCGGGCAAAGGCTGCCGGGGCCAATGACCTCATCGTCAAGGGCATCGGCACTGCCCAGCTGCTCTCGCGCCTGGACGTGCTGGCCAAGCTGGTCAGCAATCAGTCCGATCTCGAGCGCGGGCTGGAGGTACTGGTCAGCCGGCAGCAGGATGAAGCACTGCCGGCGATGATGAGGGCAGACGTCTTTCAAGCCGAGGCCGAGGCGCTGCTTCAGCAGGCACAGAAGGCGCGCCGCAATTTCGTCCTCATCAATGTCTGTGTTGCCTTGCACCGGCCGGGAAGGGCGGACGCGGTCAACCCGCCGGAGACCGTGATGGAGGCGATCGGTCACCTGCTGCAGCGCACGGTCCGGCAGAGCGACCATGTCGCCCGGACCGGCGAGGAGCAATTCACGCTGGCGGCCGGCAGCATCAGTGCCGAAGCGGCGCGCATCTTCGCGCAGCGCGTCGCGCACGCCATCTCGCGGGCCCAGCTCATCAAGGACAGGACGATCGGCCTGGTCGCCAGCTGCGGCCTGGTTTCGCTCGCGGAGCAAAGCGGCGGCGCCGGCCTGCAGGGGCTGCAGGAGCTGGCGCGGGTACGCGCGCGCCTGGGGCTCGATCGCGGCCTCACCGGCGTCATCGGCGATGCCGAAGAAGCGGCGCTGCGGCACGGCGATTGCCTGGTGCCCGGCACAGGCGAGGCGGGAAGCGAGCCGGATGTGGCGACCCTGCTGCAATGGCTCAAGGATGGACGCCACGCCGAGGTCATGCCGCACATTGCCAAGCTGTCCAGCGAGCTGCGTCCGCTGGTCGATCTGCTCCTGCAGCAGGCCCAGCGCTGATCTTTCCAGGCAGTCATGCGAAGACCATGCGGCTCACGTACAATCCTGCCATTCTTTTAATGGAGCAAGCATGCAATCCAAACCATTCCTCTCGCTCGACGACGTGAAGAAAATCGCCGCTGCCGCCGAAGCGGAAGCCAACGCGCACAACTGGCCGGTCACGATTTCCATCGTGGACGACGGCGGCAACCTGCTGTGGCTGCAGCGCCTGGACGGTGCGGCACCGATTTCCGCCAGCATTGCTCCGGCAAAGGCGCGTACGGCGGCGCTCGGGCGCCGCGAGACCAAGGCCTATGAGGACATGATCAACAACGGCCGCTTTTCCTTCATCACCGCCCCCGGCCTCGAAGGCATGCTGGAGGGGGGCGTGCCGGTCGTGGTCGACGGGCACTGCGTCGGTGCGGTTGGCGTATCCGGGGTGAAGTCCTCGGAAGACGTGCAGATTGCAAAGGCGGGTATCGGCGCCCTCGGACGCTGAAAGCAGACGCCATTCCGTGCCGTCGGCCGGGTTTTCCCGGCCGGCGTTTTGCGCGCGCACAATTGCAGCGCATTGGGTTCTCCGCTATAATCTCGGGGTTTAACTAAAATCATCCCGCCGTAGCGCATACCCCATCCAACACGTCCCAAAAAGACCCACGACATCCAGCGCAAGCCGTTTGGTTGACGGTCGTTCTGGCGCGGCGCAGCGGCGGTAACCATCTCAGGAGTTACCCTTGCTGCCATTTTTTTCTGGCCACTCAGTACCGGCCATCCTTGCGCTCGCAGACGGGTCGATTTTCCAGGGTTTTTCCATCGGTGCTCCCGGTCATACGATCGGTGAGGTCGTGTTCAACACGGCAATGACCGGTTACCAGGAAATCCTGACCGATCCCAGCTACAGCCGCCAGATCGTCACGCTGACCTACCCGCATATCGGCAACGTCGGCGTCAACACCGAAGACACCGAAGCTTCGAAGATCCACGCCGCAGGACTGATCATCAAGGACCTGCCGCTGATGACCTCGAACTTCCGTTCCGAGCAAAGCCTGTCCGACTACCTGAAGGCGCAGAACGTGGTCGGTATCGCCGGCATCGACACCCGCAAGCTGACCCGCATCCTGCGCGAAAAGGGCGCGCAGAACGGCGCCATTCTCGCGGGCGAGGCCGATGTCGAGAAAGCGCTGGCACTGGCGAAGTCCTTCCCCGGCCTTGCAGGCATGGACCTGGCGAAGGTGGTCTCCACCAAGGAGCCCTACGTCTGGACCGAGACCGAATGGAAGCTGGGAGAGGGCAACGGCCAGCTGAGCGATCCCAAGTACCATGTGGTCGCCTTCGACTATGGCGTCAAGCGCAACATCCTGCGCATGCTCGCCTCGCGCGGCTGCAAGGTCACCGTGCTGCCTGCGCAGTCGACTGCCGCCGATGCGCTGGCGCTCAACCCGGACGGCATCTTCCTGGCAAACGGCCCCGGCGACCCGGAGCCCTGCGACTACGCGATCGCCGCCAGCAAGGAACTGATCGAGCGCGGCATTCCGACTTTCGGCATCTGCCTCGGCCACCAGATCATGGCGCTGGCATCCGGCGCGAAGACGCTCAAGATGAAGTTCGGCCACCACGGCGCAAATCACCCGGTGCAGGACCTGGATACGAAACAGGTGCTGATCACCTCGCAGAACCACGGCTTTGCAGTGGACCAGTCGACGCTGCCGGTCAACTGCCGCGTGACGCACGTATCGCTGTTCGACAATTCGCTGCAGGGCTTCGAGCGTACCGACAAGCCCGCATTCTGCTTCCAGGGTCACCCCGAGGCATCGCCCGGTCCGACCGACGTCGCCCCCCTGTTTGATCGCTTCGTGGCGATGATGGAGAAACACAAAAATGCCTAAGCGCACAGACATCAAAAGCATCCTGATCATTGGCGCCGGCCCGATCATCATCGGCCAGGCCTGCGAATTCGACTACTCCGGCGCCCAGGCCTGCAAGGCACTGCGCGAAGAGGGCTACCGCGTGGTGCTGGTCAACAGCAATCCGGCGACCATCATGACCGACCCGGAGATGGCCGACGTCACCTACATCGAGCCGATCACCTGGCAGGTGGTGGAGCGCATCATCGCCAAGGAGCGTCCCGACGCCATCCTGCCGACGATGGGCGGCCAGACCGCGCTCAATTGCGCGCTCGACCTGCACCGCAACGGTGTGCTGACCAAGTACGGCTGCGAGCTGATCGGCGCCACGCCGGAAGCAATCGACAAGGCCGAGGACCGTTCCAAGTTCAAGCAGGCGATGACCAAGATCGGCCTCGGCTCGGCCCGTTCCGGCGTCGCCCACACCATGGACGAATCCTGGGCAGTGCAGCGCGAGATCGGCTTCCCGGTCATCATCCGTCCGTCGTTCACCATGGGCGGCACCGGCGGCGGCATCGCCTATAACCCGGAAGAGTTCGAGACCATCTGCAAGCGCGGCCTGGAAGCCTCGCCGACCTCCGAACTGCTGATCGAGGAATCGCTCATCGGCTGGAAAGAGTACGAGATGGAGGTGGTGCGCGACAAGAAGGACAACTGCATCATCGTCTGCTCGATCGAGAACCTCGATCCGATGGGCGTGCACACCGGCGACTCGATCACCGTCGCCCCGGCACAGACCCTGACCGACAAGGAATACCAGATCATGCGCAACGCTTCGCTGGCGGTGCTGCGCGAGATCGGCGTGGATACCGGCGGCTCCAACGTGCAGTTCGCCGTCAATCCGAAGGACGGCCGCATGATCGTCATCGAAATGAACCCCCGCGTGTCGCGTTCGTCGGCGCTGGCGTCCAAGGCCACCGGTTTCCCGATTGCGAAAGTGGCGGCCAAGCTGGCCGTCGGCTTCACGCTCGACGAGCTGCGCAACGAGATCACCGGCGGCCAGACCCCGGCCTCGTTCGAGCCGAGCATCGACTACGTGGTCACCAAGGTGCCCCGCTTCGCGTTCGAGAAATTCCCGACCGCGGACAGCCACCTCACCACCCAGATGAAGTCGGTGGGCGAGGTGATGGCGATCGGCCGTACCTTCCAGGAGTCGTTCCAGAAGGCGCTGCGCGGCCTCGAGGTCGGCGTCGACGGCATGAATGAGAAGACCACCGACCGCGAGACCATCGAGGAGCAGCTTGGCGAACCCGGACCGGAACGCATCTGGTATGTTGGCGACGCCTTCGCCCAGGGCTTCTCGCTGGAAGAAGTGCACCAGCTGACGCACATCGACCCGTGGTTCCTGGTGCAGATCAAGGAAATCGTCGATATCGAGCTGTGGCTGGAAAGCCAGAAGCTGGACGAGCTGGAGAAATCCACGCTGTTCAAGCTGAAGCAGAAGGGCTTCTCAGACCGCCGCATGGCCAAGCTGCTGAAAACCACCGACAAGGCGGTGCGCGAGCGCCGCCGCGAGCTCGGCATCCGCCCGGTCTACAAGCGCGTCGATACCTGCGCGGCCGAATTCGCGACCCGCACCGCCTACATGTATTCGTCCTACGACGAAGAGTGCGAATCGCAACCGACCGACAAGAAGAAGATCATGGTGCTCGGCGGCGGTCCGAACCGCATCGGCCAGGGTATCGAGTTCGACTACTGCTGCGTGCACGCGGCGCTGGCGATGCGCGAGGACGGTTATGAGACCATCATGGTCAACTGCAATCCGGAGACCGTGTCGACCGACTACGATACTTCCGACCGCCTCTACTTCGAGCCGCTGACGCTGGAAGACGTGCTGGAAATCGTCGACAAGGAAAAGCCCTACGGCGTGATCGTGCAGTACGGCGGCCAGACGCCGCTGAAGCTGGCGCTCGACCTGGAAGCCAACGGTGTGCCTATCGTCGGCACCTCCCCGGACATGATCGACGCCGCGGAAGACCGCGAGCGCTTCCAGAAGCTGCTGCAGGACCTCGGACTGCGCCAGCCGCCGAACCGCACCGCGCGCACCGAAGAAGAAGCACTGCGCCTGGCGCAGGAAATCGGCTATCCGCTGGTGGTCCGCCCGTCCTACGTGCTGGGCGGCCGCGCGATGGAAATCGTCCATGAGCAGCGCGATCTCGAGCGCTACATGCGCGAAGCGGTCAAGGTGTCGAACGACTCCCCGGTGCTGCTCGACCGCTTCCTCAATGACGCGATCGAAGTCGACGTCGACTGCCTGTCCGATGGCCAGCGCACCTTCATCGGCGGCGTGATGGAACACATCGAGCAGGCCGGCGTGCACTCGGGCGACTCCGCCTGCTCGCTGCCGCCGTACTCGCTGTCGCAGGAGACCATCGACGAGCTCAAGCGCCAGACCGCTGCCATGGCCAAGGGCCTGAACGTGGTCGGCCTGATGAACGTGCAGTTCGCGATCCAGCAGCAGGAAATCGACGGCAAGCTGCAGGACATCGTCTTCGTGCTGGAAGTGAACCCGCGCGCATCGCGCACCGTGCCGTACGTGTCGAAGGCCACCGGACTGCCGCTGGCGAAGATCGCCGCGCGCTGCATGGTCGGCCAGTCGCTCGACAGCCAGGGCATCAAGAACGAGGTCGTGCCGCCGTACTATAGCGTCAAGGAAGCGGTTTTCCCGTTCAACAAGTTCCCGGGCGTGGATACCATCCTCGGACCGGAGATGAAGTCGACCGGTGAAGTCATGGGCGTCGGCAAGACCTTCGGCGAGGCCTTCGTGAAATCCCAGCTTGGGGCCGGGGTCAAGCTGCCGAAGTCGGGCAAGGTTTTCCTCAGCGTCAAGAACAGCGACAAGCCGCGCGCCGTGCAGGTGGCGAAGGACCTGGTCGAGCTCGGCTTCGCGCTGGTGGCGACCAAGGGTACCGCGAGCGCGATCGCCGCCGCCGGCATCCCGGTGGAGACCATCAACAAGGTGGTCGAAGGCCGTCCGCACGTGGTCGACATGATCAAGAACAACGAGATTGTCCTGGTCATCAATACCGTGGAGGAGAAGCGCACGGCAATCGCCGATTCGCGCGCCATCCGCACCTCCGCGCTGCTGGCGCGTGCGACGACGTACACGACCATCGCCGGGGCGGAAGCCGCGGTCGAAGGCATGCGCCACCTCGATGAACTGCATGTCTACGATTTACAAGGCCTGCATAAGTCTTTACACTAAGTTCCACAATTCGACGTCCGCCACAGAGGTCACAGAAGATTCCGGAGTTTCCGGGGTCGTTTGTGACCTCTGTGGTTTTCATTTTGTCCAAGAAAACCATGAGCACTGTTCCAATTACGAAACGCGGCGCCGAGCGCCTGAAAGAAGAACTGCAGCGCCTGAAAACCAAGGACCGCCCGGCCGTCATCAATGCCATCTCCGAAGCACGCGCCCAGGGCGACCTCTCCGAGAACGCCGAGTACGATGCGGCCAAGGAGCGCCAGGCATTCATCGAGGGACGCATCGCCGAACTCGAAGGCAAGCTGAGCGCTGCACAAATCATCGATCCCGCGCTGCTGGATGCCGAGGGCAGGGTGGTGTTCGGATCGACCGTCGATCTGGAAGACCTCGAATCGTCCCAGAACGTGACCTATCAGATCGTCGGCGAAGACGAAGCCGACCTGAAGGAGCAGAAGGTATCGATCACATCGCCGATCGCGCGCGCCCTGATTGGCAAGTACGCGGGCGATGTCGTGGAAGTCAACGCGCCGTCCGGCATTCGCGAGTACGAAATCCTCGAAGTCCGCTACATCTGAACGCCATGCTCGCCTCGCGCGTCGTCCTGCTCGTCGTCACCGCATGGGTTGGGAGTCTCTGGACGGTCGGCTACCTGGTGGCGCCGACACTGTTCGCAACCCTTGCCGATCGCGCGCTCGCAGGCACTATCGCGGGCCGGCTGTTTCGCGTCGAGGCATGGTTGACGCTGGCCTGTGGCCTGGTCCTGCTCGGGATGTTCCTGCTGTCGGGGGCCGTGGAAGAAGTGCGGCGCCGGCGTCAGCTGGTGGCGATTGTCGTCGCCATGCTGGCGTGCACCGCGATAGGGTTTTTCGCGTTGCAGCCATTTATGGCGGACCTGCGCGCGTCGGCGGGTCCTGGTCGCGTGATGGATGCCGATGCGCGTGCGCGCTTCGGCCTGTTGCACGGGGTAGCCAGCGCCCTGTACCTGATTCAAAGCCTGCTCGGCGTGGTGCTGTTGTTGCGGGTGCGCCTGCGTTGATGGCGCAGCACAATCGCCTGCCTGTCAGCCGCGGCCGAGTGCCGATTTCTTGCTGCTGGTCTGGCGCGGTTTTGCGCGCTTGATGTTGCCGCCTGCGGTCACCCGCTCATTGCCCTTGAGGACGACCTTCTTGACTGTCGGGCGCTTGGTGCCGCTTGGACTGGGCTTGACGATGGTGACTTCCCGCATGCCCTTGCCGCGCTTTTCGCTGCGCTCCTTCACCGCCTCCTTCTTCGGACGGTACATCACCAGGAGCTTGCCGATATGCTGGATCGGCGCGGCGTCGAGTTCTGCGCAGATCTGCTCGTACATCCCGATGCGGGCTTCGCGGTCGTCGCCGAATACGCGCACCTTGATGAGGCCGTGGGCGTTGAGGCTGGCGTCGATCTCCTTCAGTACGGCGGGTGTAAGGCCGGCTTCGCCGACGATCACCACCGGGTTCAGCGCATGGGCTTCGGAACGAAGCGCGCTACGCTCCGCGGGTGTCAGTTTCAACATGTTTAACGATTCCTCAAAAGCGGTATTCTACGCGAATGGCAAAGAACAAATTCAACAAAAACTGGCTGCACGACCACATCAACGACCCGTACGTGAAGCTTGCGCAGAAGGAGGGATACCGCGCGCGCGCGGCCTACAAGCTGAAGGAAATCGACGAAAGTGAAAAGCTGATCCGGCCGGGCCAGGTCATCGTCGACCTCGGGTGCACCCCGGGAAGCTGGTCGCAGTATGCACGCAACAAGCTGTCGGGCCAGGTCGGCGGCGGCATCAGCGGGGTGATCATCGGATTGGACATGCTGCCGATGGAGCCGATCGCCGATGTGCATTTCATTCAGGGCGATTTCCGGGAGCAGGGCACGCTGGAGCAGCTCGAGGAGGTGCTGGCGGGGCGCAAGGTCGATCTGGTGCTGTCCGATATGGCGCCGAACCTGTCCGGCGTCGCCATCTCGGACGCGGCCCGCGTCGAGCATATCATCGATCTCGCCATCGATTTTGCGAAAGCGCACATGAAACCTTCCGGTTCACTGCTCGTCAAATGCTTCAACGGGACGGGTTTCACCCAGCTCGTAGAGAAATTCCGCCAGGAGTTCAAGACCGTCGTCCAGAAGAAGCCGAAAGCCAGCAGGGATAAGTCCTCGGAAGTCTTTTTGCTCGGCAAAGTTCTTAAAAATCCCTCGTAGCAGCAAGTCAATTAATTAGTTGACAATCCTTGATTTCCGTTGCCCCCGGCCGCATGTGATGCCTAGCAAGCGCCCTGCATTGCGGGTAGAATCATTTTTACAAGTTATGTAAATAGGCGCGCGCGCGTCTAAGGAGTTCTAGTGAACAACATGTTTTCGAAAGCCGCGATCTGGGTCGTGATCGCCCTGGTGCTCTTCACCGTCTTCAAGCAGTTCGACGGGCGCACGCTGGCCGGAGGCGCGGCTCCGATCCCGTATTCGGACTTCCTGGACAAGGTGCAGGCCAAGCAGATTCGTGAAGCGACCATCGAGGACCGCACGATCGTTGCCGTGACCAATGACGGTGCCCGCATCAAGACCGCTGTCACCTACCTCGACCGGGGCCTGATCGGCGACCTGATCAATAACGGCGTCAAGTTCGACGTCAAGCAGCCGGAAGAGCAATCCTTCCTCTCGCAGGTATTCATCTCCTGGTTCCCGATGCTGCTGCTGATCGGCGTCTGGGTGTTCTTCATGCGCCAGATGCAGGGCGGCGGCAAGGGCGGCGCATTTTCCTTCGGCCGCTCGAAGGCGCGCATGCTGGATGAGGCGAGCAACACGGTGACGTTTGCCGATGTCGCGGGCTGTGACGAGGCGAAGGAGGAGGTCCAGGAGCTGGTCGACTTCCTGCGCGATCCCACCAAGTTCCAGAAACTGGGCGGGCGCATCCCGCGCGGCGTGCTGATGGTCGGCCCGCCCGGCACCGGCAAGACGCTGCTTGCCCGCGCGATTGCGGGGGAAGCCAAGGTGCCGTTCTTCACGATCTCCGGCTCCGACTTCGTCGAGATGTTCGTCGGCGTTGGCGCTTCGCGCGTACGTGACATGTTCGAGAATGCAAAGAAGCATTCGCCTTGCATCATCTTCATCGACGAGATCGACGCGGTCGGCCGCCATCGCGGCGCCGGCATGGGCGGCGGCAACGACGAGCGCGAGCAGACGCTGAACCAGCTGCTCGTCGAAATGGACGGTTTCGAAGCGAACTCGGGCGTGATCGTGATCGCCGCCACCAACCGTGCGGACGTGCTGGACAAGGCGCTGCTGCGCCCGGGCCGCTTCGACCGCCAGGTGATGGTCGGCCTGCCCGACATCCGTGGCCGCGAGCAGATCCTTTATGTCCACATGCGGAAGGTGCCGATCGCGCCGGACGTCAAGGCGGACATCCTGGCTCGCGGAACCCCCGGCTTCTCCGGAGCGGACCTCGCCAACCTCGTGAACGAGGCCGCGCTCTTCGCGGCGCGCCGCAACAAGCGCCTGGTGGAGATGCAGGACTTCGAGGACGCCAAGGACAAGATCGTGATGGGCCCTGAACGCAAGTCCGCCGTCATGCGCGAGGAAGAGCGCCGCAACACCGCCTTCCACGAGTCCGGCCACGCGGTGGTGGCGAAGCTGTTGCCGAAGGCCGACCCGGTGCACAAGGTCACGATCATGCCGCGCGGATACGCCCTCGGCCTGACCTGGCAGTTGCCGGAGCATGACCGCGTCAACATGTACAAGGACAAGATGCTCGAAGAGATCGCCATTCTGTTTGGCGGTCGTATCGCCGAGGAGATCTTCATGCACCAGATGTCCACCGGCGCGTCCAACGATTTCGAGCGGGCGACCAAGCTTGCACGGGCGATGGTGACCCGCTACGGCATGTCGGAATCGCTCGGCACCATGGTGTATGAGGACAGCGAGCAGGATGCCTACTTCGGACGCATGTCGTCGAAGACCGTGTCCGAGGCCACCCAGCAGAAGGTCGACACCGAGATCCGTGCAATCCTTGATGGCCAGTATGCGCTGTCGCGCCGCCTGCTCGAAGAGAATCGCGACAAGGTTGAAGTCATGGCCAATGCGCTGCTCGAGTGGGAAACCCTCGACGCTGACCAGATCAGCGACATCATGGAAGGTCGGGAGCCGCGTCCGCCCAAGGCAGGCGTACCGGCGAAGCGTGCGGCGTCGGACAGTTCTTCCGGCGGCGTCTCGCCGAATGCTACCGCTCCCGCCTGACCGGCGGCAGCGACGGTCTTTCACCACAAGGGTGAGGAGTAATCCTCGCCCTTTTTGTTTGTCTACGGAATGAAAACGAGGTATCTGCAATGCGGCCGCTACCGCTTCCCGCTGGAGGGTGAGGCAGCCCGGCCGCTGGTGATGGGAATACTCAACGTCACGCCTGACTCCTTCTCGGACGGAGGACGATTCCAGGCACTCGACTCGGCGCTGTCACACGCCGAGCAGATGATCGCGGACGGTGTCGACATCATCGACATCGGCGGCGAATCGACCCGCCCGGGATCACGGCCGCCGCCGCTGGAGGAAGAATTGCGGCGCGTAATGCCGGCGCTGTACGCGCTGCGGGATTGCGGCAAGGCGATTTCGATCGATACGAGGGAGCCGCGGGTCATGCGTGCGGCAGTCGATGCCGGTGCGGACATGGTGAACGATGTCAACGGGTTTCGCGCTCCGGGCGCGTTGAGTGCAGTCAACCAGGGTGAGAGTGCATTGTGTATCATGCATATGCTGCGCGATCCGCAGACCATGCAGGCGGCGCCGCATTATGACGACGTCGTTGCCGAGGTCGGCGCTTTCCTGCGCGAACGGCGCGCCGCTGCGGAACAGGCAGGCATCGTACCGGAGCGCCTCTGCATCGACCCTGGCTTTGGATTCGGCAAGACGCTCGTGCACAATCTCGACCTGCTGCGTGCGGTCGGCGACCTGCGCGACAACTGCGGCTTGCCTGTGCTTGCGGGGCTGTCCCGCAAATCGATGATCGGTTCGATCACCGGCAAGCCGGTCGGGCGGCGGGGAGCCGGGAGCGTTGCTGCAGCGCTGGCTGCCGTAGCGCGTGGCGCCGCCATCGTACGGGTGCATGACGTGGCAGAGACCGTGGACGCATTGAAGGTCTGGCAGGCGATCCAGGCAAACACTCAAGGGTAAGAAATGACACGAAAATATTTTGGAACCGACGGCGTCAGGGGCAGGGTAGGGACGCTGCCGATTACGCCGGACCTGGTGATGAAGCTGGGTTACGCCGCGGGGAAGGTGTTGGCACAGGCCGAGACTGCGAGCGGCCGCCCGACGGTGTTGATCGGCAAGGACACCCGCATCTCCGGCTACATGCTCGAGGCGGCGCTCGAAGCGGGGTTTTCCGCTGCCGGCGTCGATGTCACCCTCGCCGGCCCGATGCCGACACCGGCCATCGCCTATCTGACGCGTGCCCTCCGCCTGTCCGCCGGCGTCGTCATCTCCGCCTCGCACAACCCGTATCAGGACAACGGCATCAAGTTCTTCTCCGCATCCGGCAACAAGCTTCCGGACGCGGTGGAAGCGGCGATCGAAGCACAGCTCGAGGAACCGATGTCGTGCGTCAGCTCCGAAAAGCTCGGCCGTGCCAAGCGTCTTCCGGATGCACAGGGGCGCTACATCGAATTCTGCAAGAGCACCTTTCCGACCGAGCTCGACTTGCGCGGGCTGAAGATCGTGGTCGACTGTGCCCACGGCGCGGCATATCACATCGCACCCGACGTTTTTCACGAGCTCGGCGCCGAAGTCGTCGCCATCGGCGACAAGCCGAACGGCTTCAATATCAACGACGGTGTCGGCGCGACTGCGCCTGCGGCGCTGTCCGCCGCCGTGAAGGAACACAAGGCCGACCTCGGGATTGCGCTGGACGGCGACGCCGACCGCCTGATCATGGTCGACGCCAGCGGCCGCGTGTACAACGGCGATGAACTGCTCTACGTGATGGTGAAGGACCGGTCGGCAACGTCCCGCGTGAAGGGAGCTGTCGGCACGCTGATGACGAACATGGCGCTGGAAGTGGCTTTCCGTGAGATGGGTATCGGCTTTGCCCGTGCCAAGGTTGGCGACCGCTATGTGCTGGAGGTGCTGCAAGAGCGCGGCTGGCTGATCGGCGGCGAAGGCTCCGGCCATCTGCTGTTCCTTGACAAGCACACGACCGGCGACGGCATTATCTCCGCGCTGCAGGTCTTGTCCGCACTCAAGCGTAGCGGCAAGACCCTGGCCGAGGTAACGGCGGATCTGACCTTGTTCCCGCAGAGCCTGGTCAACGTGAAGGTGGCGCGGGGATTCGACTGGACGCAGCACGATGCCGTCGTCGCGGAAAAGGATAGCGTGGAAGCAGCGCTGGGCGGCGACGGCCGTGTGCTGATCCGGGCGTCGGGCACCGAGCCGCTGATCCGCGTCATGGTGGAGGCGCGAAATGCCGACACTGCGGAGCGCATGGCACGCCGTATAGCGGAGAAGATCCCGGCCTGAGCCGGCACGCCTCGAGTCGGAAGGGCTGGCTGTCAGGCCCGCCGGGGAAAACAAGAAAAGCCGCATGGGTGATCCCATGCGGCTTTTCTTCTGGCGGCGCCTGTTCTCGCGCCGCGTGCTTTCCTTGCGTCTCTTACTTGGCCGGCGCGGGCTCAGTACCTGCGGGTGCCGCGGGAACGGCCTGGCCAGCTGGTGCTGCCGGGGTGGACGGCGTCTCCGGCGTCGAATGTGTGGCCGAGTCGGTCGGCAGTCCGTGTCCGGCCTCGCCCTGCATGTCAACCTTGTCACCCGCCTTCATGATGACGAACAGTGCGACAGCGGCAAATACGACGAACGCGGCAAAAATCTTCCACATGATAGGTCTCCGAATCGTTATGTCGCACCAGCGACGAACAAAACGCCGGAAAACCGGCGTTCATCTTGGGCTGGAGAATACCGGCGCATCCTTACACCGGCCTTGCAACCCGCCGGAAAGATGGGCGGGTGGCAGGGGGCATCAGGCTGCCAGCAGCTGGCGCAGCACGAACGGGAGGATGCCGCCGTGCTTGTAGTAGTCAACCTCGATCGGCGTATCGATCCGCAGCAGGACTTTTACTTCCTGGCGCTTGCCATCCGGACGCTTGATCACCAGCGTCGCTTGTTGCTGCGGCCGGATGTCGTCCTCGATTCCGACCAGGTCGAAGCTTTCGGTGCCGGTGATGCCGAGTGTCTCCACGCTGTCGTCGCCGAGGAACTGCAGGGGCAGCACGCCCATGCCGACCAGGTTGGAACGGTGGATGCGCTCGAATGAGCGGGCGATGACCGCCTTGACGCCCAGCAGCTGCGTGCCCTTGGCAGCCCAGTCGCGCGACGACCCGGTGCCGTACTCCTCGCCGGCGAAGATCATGGTCGGGACGCCGTCGCCGACGTACTTCATTGCCGCGTCATAGATCGACATCTGCTCGCCGCTAGGCTGATGGATCGTGAGGCCGCCTTCGACCCGCGACCCGTCCTCCTTCGCGGGAATCATCAGGTTCTTGATACGGACATTGGCAAAGGTGCCGCGCATCATCACCTCGTGGTTGCCGCGCCGGGAGCCGTAGGAGTTGAAATCGGCCTTGAGCACGCCGTTCTCCAGCAGCCACTTCCCGGCCGGACTGGTTTCCTTGATCGAACCCGCAGGGGAGATGTGGTCGGTGGTGATCGAGTCACCGAACACGCCGAGCGCGCGGGCGCCTTCGATCGTCGTGGCAGCCGCCTTCGGCTGCATTTCGAAGCCCTCGAAGAACGGCGGCTCGGCAATGTAGGTCGATTTCGGCCAGTTGTAGACGTCGCCCTGCGCGATACCCTTGATTTGCTGCCACAACTTGCCCGGCGCGGCCTGAACATCCGCATAGTTCTGCTTGTACTTCGCCGGATTCATCGCGAATTTCGCGACCAGCTGGTTGACCTCCTGGGAAGTTGGCCAGATGTCGCCCAGGTAAACGTCGCGGCCGCCCTTGCCCTTACCGACCGGCTCGGTCATCAAATCGCGGCACACGGTGCCGGCGATGGCATACGCGACAACCAGCGGCGGCGAGGCGAGGAAGTTGGCCCGGATGTTCGGGTGGATGCGCGCCTCGAAGTTGCGATTGCCGGACAGGACTGCGGCGGCAACCACGTCGTTCTCGACGATGGCATCGTTCAGTTCCGGCGTCAGGTCGCCGGAATTGCCGATGCAGGTCGAGCAGCCGTAGGAAGTGACGGCGAAGCCGAGTTTTGCGAGGTAGGGCAGCAGTCCGGCCGCCTCCAGGTAGTCGGTGACCACGCGCGACCCGGGCGACAGTGAGGTCTTGATGTGCGGCGCCACCACCAGGCCGGCCTCGACGGCCTTTTTCGCGAGCAGGCCAGCGGCGAGCATGACGTTCGGGTTGGATGTATTGGTGCAGGAAGTGATTGCGGCAATGAGGATGTCGCCGTTGCGCAGTGCGACGTCGTCACGCGTCCGGTATTCGGCCTCCAGGTCCTCCGGTTTCTTGTTGAAGCCGTTTTCCGCCACCGACTTCGAGAACAGGTCGGTGAAGGTGGATTTCACACTGCCGATCTCGATCCTGTCCTGCGGCCGCTTCGGGCCCGCAAGCGACGGAGCCACGGTGCCCAGGTCCAGCGTGACGACCTTGGTATAGTCGATCTCGCCTTCCCGCGGGATGCCGAACATGCCCTGTTCACGGAAGTAGGCCTCGAACGCATCGATCTCCGCCTTGCTGCGGCCGGTGCCGCGGAAGTACTCGATGGTGGCTTCGTCGACCGGGAAGAAGCCCATCGTCGCGCCGTATTCCGGCGCCATGTTGCCGATCGTCGCGCGGTCGGTGGTCGAAAGGGAGGTCAGCCCGTCGCCAAAGAACTCCACGAACTTGCCCACCACTTTTTCCCTGCGCAGCATCTCGGTGATCGTCAGCACCAGGTCGGTTCCGGTTACCCCTTCCCGCAACTGGCCGGTGAGGTTGACGCCGATGACGTCAGGGGTCAGGAAGTACACCGGCTGCCCGAGCATGCCGGCTTCCGCCTCGATGCCGCCGACGCCCCAGCCGACGACGCCGATGCCGTTGATCATCGTGGTGTGCGAGTCGGTGCCGACCAGGGTGTCGGGGTAGTACACGTCGGCCTTCTTGTGCACGCCGCGCGCCAGGTATTCCAGGTTGACCTGGTGCACGATGCCGAAGCCGGGGGGTACGACGCCGAAGGTGTCGAACGCCTGCATGCCCCATTTCATGAACTGGTAGCGCTCGTTGTTGCGCTGGAATTCCAGCTTCATGTTCAGGTCCAACGCATTCTTCACGCGGGCGTAGTCCACCTGGATCGAGTGGTCGACGACCAGGTCGACCGGCACCAGCGGCTCGATGTTCTTGGGCTTCTTGCCCATCTTTTCGGCCACGCCGCGCATCGCGGCCAGGTCGGCGAGCAGCGGGACGCCGGTGAAATCCTGCAGGATCACACGGGCGACGACGAACGGAATTTCGTCGACCCGGGCAGCGGCGGGTTCCCAGTTCGCCAGCTGGCGCACATGGTCTTCGGTGACTTTCTTGCCATCGCAATTCCGCAATACCGATTCAAGCACGATCCGGATCGAGACCGGCAGCCGGGAGATATCCCTGCCGAGCGCTTCCCCGAGCGCGGGCAATGAATAGAGCTTGCCTTTCCTTGCACCGGAAATCGTGAATTCCTTGAGGGTGTTCAGAGTATTGCGGGACATGTAGTCACTCCTTAAATTATTAGAACTGAACAGCGGTTGGTCGAATTATCGTTGTGGCCGCGGCGCGGGCAGGGCAAGCCCGCCGCCGGGCTTTTTTGCATCAGTTCTTCTCGGCGACCTGGGCGGCCTGCTCGGCGTTCCGGCATTCGTTGGCCAACTGCTTGCCCTTCTTCGCGTCGAGCAGCATGCCCTTGGCCGGGATGCCGATCCAGACCAGGCCGTTCTTGCTGTCCTCGAAGCGATGCGCGCCGGTCGTCGTGCTGACCCGGGTCATCTGATGCAGGCGCTTGTTCCATCGCAGCGCGATCTGCTGATCGTCGCCCGCATTGTTGTAGATGGTGAGTTTGTTGCCGAGTTCGCAATCGAATGCGACTGGCGTCATGCCGCCGACGTCCGGCTCCTTGCCGTCGTCGTGTTCGGCGGCATCCGGCTTGGCCGGTTGCTTCTTCTTGGCGGGTGCCTTCTTGACCTGCTTCGCCGGAGCGTCTGCGGCGAACGCCGGGCCACCGGCGCAAGCGATTCCGGCAATGGCAAGGACGATTGCTGATAAAGTTTTCATCGAATGTTTCCTGGGTAGGGCGCCGGACTCTCGACTTCCTGTTATGCGCTGCTAAGTTGAAAAAAGACTTCCTGATGATTCTGGCAACCGCATGCCGCTGGCGCGCGCTCGCTGCAGAATCATCCAATAGTAGCGGTAACTGGCGCGGTCGTGGAGCCTGCCGTTGTGCTGGATTGGCCCCCATGCCACAGCCTGTGCGGCGTTCAGGATAGCCGCGGCCTCCTCTACCTCGGCGCTGTCGGGTGACATCGCCGCAAGGATGGGACGGACCTGATGGGGATGAATGCTCCACATGCGGGTATAGCCGAACTCCGCGGCGGCACGGGCGGCGTCCTTGCCCGCCGCGGACGCATCCCTGATCTCCGTCGTCACGTTATGCGACGGCGTCTTGCCGAAGGCATGGCAGGCGGCGGCGATTTCCAGCTTGGCGCGCGCCACCAGGGGATGGATAAACTGTCCGGGGGATCGCATCGCCGCGGCGGGTATGGCGCCGTAGTGGGCGGAGACGAAGTCCATGATGCCGAACGACAGGCATTCGACCTGGGGCAGGGCCGCGATACGCCATACGTCGGCGAGGGCGCCGTGCGTCTCGATCAGGACATGGACCGGCAGACCGTCGCGGCCCGCCCTTGCCGCATGGCGGCTGACCGTGTCGATCCCGCGCTGTACGTCGTCGATGCCGCCGACCTTGGGGAGTACAAGATAGGCGAGGCGGGGAGCCGCGTCGCCGCAGATGATGGCCACGTCCTGCGCGAAGCAGGGATGGTCGAGGTCATGGACGCGGGCGCCAATGCGGCCGAAACGGTTGTCGTCGGAATTGACGAGGGCAGCGACGAGCCGGGCGTGCGCCTCCTCGTTGCCGGCGCTGGCGCCGTCTTCGCAGTCGAAGGTGATGTCGAATACGGGGCCAAGCTCTTGTTGCAGGGCGATCGAGCGGCGCATCAGTTTCTCGGCGCCCGCGTAGTGGTCGCAGGCCGGTATCGAGACCGGACGCTGTTCTCCCTGGAACAAGACCTCGGAAGGATGCATGGGCAATGCCTGGGGTGGAAATGGGACGACGGCGCCGCCGCCGTCCCGGTGCCTGGGTCAGCCTACCAGGTGCTTGACGCCGTCACGCTCTTCCATCAGCTCTTTCAGCGTGAGGTTGATGCGCTCCTGCGAGAATGCATCGATCTCCAGTCCCTGGACGATCTTGTACTCGCCGTTCTCCGTCGTGACCGGGAAGCCGAACATGGTGCCTTCCGGGATGCCGTAGGAGCCGTCGGACGGAATGCCCATCGTGGTCCACTTGCCGTTGGTGCCGAGCACCCAGTCACGCACGTGGTCGATGGCTGCATTCGCTGCCGAGGCGGCCGACGACAGGCCGCGCGCCTCGATGATGGCGGCGCCGCGCTTGCCGACGGTTGGCAGGAACACGTCCTTGTTCCATGCGTCGTCATTGATCATTTCCTTCACCGACTTGCCTTCGATCGTGGCAAAGCGGTAGTCGGCGTACATGGTCGGCGAATGGTTGCCCCACACGCACAGCTTCTCGATGGCCGATACCGGCTTGCCGGTCTTCTGCGCAACCTGGGAGAGCGCGCGATTGTGATCGAGGCGCAGCATGGCGGTGAAGTTCTTGGCCGGGAGATTGGGTGCCGACTTCATGGCGATGTAGGCGTTGGTATTGGCCGGATTGCCGACCACCAGCACCTTGACGTTGCGCGAGGCGACCGCGTCCAGCGCCTTGCCCTGCACCGTGAAGATCTGCGCATTGGCTTCGAGCAGGTCCTTGCGTTCCATGCCCGGGCCGCGCGGGCGGGCGCCGACCAGCAGGGCCACGTCGATGTCCTTGAACGCGGTCATCGGGTCGCTGTGGGCGGTCATGCCCGCCAGCAGCGGGAAAGCGCAGTCGTCGATCTCCATCATCACGCCCTTGAGCGCCTTCTGGGCCTTTTCGTCGGGGATTTCAAGCAGTTGCAGGATGACGGGCTGGTCCTTGCCCAGCATATCGCCGTTGGCGATGCGGAACAGCAGGGAGTAGCCGATCTGGCCGGCGGCGCCGGTGACGGCCACGCGCATGGGGGCTTTAGCCATGGTGAATCTCCAAAGTGGGAAATGAAACGGGATGCTGTCGAATTCTGTTTAAATTCCTGCAAGCCTGTAATGATACCTTTGAAACCCGGCAGGCGTCAGCGTGCCTACAGGCGGAACGGCAGGCACGCTCGCCTCGGCTTGCCGCGAGTAAACATCCTGGCGAGTGTAGGCGCAGGTGGACAGTATGTCAATGTACGTCCTCTATCTTATATAAGACAACTTACCGCCTTTTTTGCTAGACGGCAAAGGCGGTTTTGTGGTGAAATCTGCATACTATGAGTACCGTCACCACCAACCCGGCCAACAACGGCGCACCTGCTGCCGGCGCGGGCGGTACTGCCACCGCTTCCTCTCCGACGTTCAGTCCGCTGTACCAGCAGATCAAGGCGCTGATCACCCAGAGCCTGCAGTCCGGGGAGTGGAAGCCGGGCGAGCTGATCCCCAGCGAGGTCGAGCTCGCCAACCGGTTCAAGGTCAGTCAGGGGACGGTGCGCAAGGCGATTGACGAGCTTGCCGCGGAGAACCTCGTGGTACGCCGCCAGGGCAAGGGGACCTTCGTCGCCACCCACAGCGAGGCGCGGGCCCAGTTCCGTTTCCTGCGGCTGATGCCGGATGCCGGCGACCCGCACTACGCCGACAACAAGATCCTGGAAGTCAAGAGACTGCGCGCGCCCGCGGAAGTGGCGCGGCTGCTGGAGATCAAGTCAGGCGACTCGGTCGTCTACATCAAGCGTGTACAGGCTTTCGAGCAGGCGCCGACGATCGTCGAGGAGCTATGGCTGCCAGGAGCAATCTTCAAGGGGCTGACCGCGGAGCGACTGGTCGAGTACAAGGGGCCGATGTACGGCCTCTTTGAAACCGAATTCGGCACGCGCATGATCCGCGCGACCGAGAAGATCCGGGCTGTCGCCGCGGATGCGGCCACAGCAGACTTGCTCAATATCGCGCACAATACACCGCTGCTCAGCGTCGAGCGCGTGTCCTATACCTACGGCGACAAGCCGGTGGAAGTGCGGCGCGGCTTGTACCTGACCGACCGTCATCACTACCTGAACGAGTTGAGCTGACCGGGCGGATCTGAGGGCGATACGCGATTTCTCCGATTGACAGGCAATTTGTTTGCTTTCGGCAAATTTAACAGTTGGTGTGCCTTAGAAAAATCGGCGAAAATTATGGGATTTTTCTGCCCTGGGAGGTTTTGTCATGTCTGAAGCCGTGAAAAAAGTCCGGCGCCACGGGGTCATGAGCTTTGCTCAGGCCGTCCACTATCGACTACCGCTGGCCGCGATCGCATCGATTCTGCATCGCATCAGCGGCGCGTTGATGTTCCTGCTGCTGCCATTCATCCTGTACCTGCTCGACCAGAGCCTGATGTCGGAAATCTCGTTCGAGTATTTCAAGGGATTCGTCTCGCACTGGTTCGTCAAGCTGGTCATCCTCGCCCTGGTCTGGGCCTATCTGCACCACTTCGCCGCCGGTATACGCCACCTGTTCCTGGACTTTCACTTTGCCCTCGACAAGGAGTCCAGCCGCAAGACGACGGTTGCAGTATTCGCGGTCAGCCTGGCCCTGACCGCACTGATCGGTTTGAAACTGTTCGGAGCATTCTGAAAAATGGCAAGCAATAACAATATCGGACCGAATCGCCTCGTCATCGGCGCGCATTACGGTCTGCGCGACTGGCTCGCGCAACGTGTGACCGCGATCGTCATGGCGGCGTACACGATCATCCTGCTGGTGGTTTTCATGATGGGCAATAACTACAGCTATGAAGGCTGGGCGTCGCTGTTCTCGCGCCAGTGGTTCAAGGTCATCACCTTCGCTGTCTTCGCTTCGCTGTTCTACCACGCCTGGGTAGGGATGCGTAACATCTGGATGGACTACATCTCGAACTCGATCGCGCTGCGTATCGTGTTCCATGCCGCCACTATCCTGTGGCTGCTCGGTTGCGCCGGTTGGGCTGCACAAATTATCTGGAGAGCGTAATCGTGGTGGCAATCAAACAATCCCTTCCCGTCCGCCGTTTCGACGCGGTGATCGTTGGCGCCGGCGGTTCCGGCATGCGCGCCTCGCTGCAGCTGGCGGAAGCCGGCCTCAATGTCGCTGTGCTGTCCAAGGTGTTCCCGACCCGTTCGCATACGGTCGCCGCCCAGGGCGGCATCGGTGCCTCGCTCGGCAACATGTCGGAAGATAACTGGTACTGGCACATGTTCGACACCGTCAAGGGTTCGGACTATCTCGGCGACCAGGACGCCATTGAGTTCATGTGCCGCGAGGCGCCCAAGGTCGTGTACGAGCTCGAGCACTTCGGCATGCCCTTCGACCGCAATCCCGACGGCACCATCTACCAGCGTCCGTTCGGCGGCCACACCGCCAACTTCGGCGAGAAGCCGGTGCAGCGCGCATGCGCCGCGGCCGACCGTACCGGACACGCACTGCTGCACACCCTGTACCAGCGCAACGTGCGCGCCCGTACCCATTTCTTCGTCGAGTGGATGGCGATCGACCTGATCCGCGACCAGGACGGCGACGTGCTCGGCGTGGTCGCGCTGGAAATGGAAACCGGCGACGTCATGATTCTCGAAGCGAAGACCACGCTGTTCGCCACCGGCGGAGCAGGGCGCATCTTCGCGGCATCGACCAACGCCTTCATCAACACCGGCGACGGCATGGGCATGGCGGCACGCGCCGGCCTCCCGCTGCAGGACATGGAGTTCTGGCAATTCCACCCGACCGGCGTGTCCGGTGCCGGCGTGCTGATTACTGAAGGCGTGCGCGGCGAAGGCGGCATCCTGATCAACGCCAACGGCGAACGCTTCATGGAGCGTTATGCGCCGACGCTGAAGGATCTCGCGCCGCGCGACTTCGTGTCGCGCTCGATGGACCAGGAGATCAAGGAAGGCCGTGGCTGCGGTCCGAACAAGGACCACGTGCTGCTGGACCTGCGCCACATCGGCGCCGACACTATCCGCAAGCGCCTGCCGTCGATTCTCGAAATTGGCCACAAGTTCGCCAACGTCGACGCGACCAAGGAGCCGATTCCGGTCGTTCCGACCATCCACTACCAGATGGGCGGCATCCCGACCAACATCAACGGCCAGGTGGTCGCGCCGAAGAACGGCATCCCCAACGAGGTCGTCAACGGCATGTACGCGATCGGCGAATGCGCGTGCGTTTCGGTCCACGGCGCCAACCGCCTCGGCACCAACTCGCTGCTCGACCTGGTGGTGTTCGGCCGCGCGGCAGGCAACCACATCGTCGCCAGCAACCTGAAGCAGAAGAACCACAAGCCGCTCCCCGCGGACGCGGCCGACGTCGCGCTGTCCCGCCTCGCACGTCTCGAGACCAGCACCGGTTCGGAGCGTGTGCAGGACGTCGCCAACGATATCCGCGCCTCGATGCAGCAGTACTGCGGCGTGTTCCGGACCGACGAGCTGCTGCAGGCCGGGGTCAAGAAGATCATGGAGCTGGATGAGCGCCGCAAGCACGTTTCGTTCAAGGACAAGTCCAAGGTGTTCAACACCGCGCGCGTCGAAGCGCTCGAACTGGATAACCTGATCGAGACCGCGAAGGCCACCATCGTCTCGGCGGCGGCCCGCAAGGAGTCGCGCGGCGCCCACGCGCACCGCGACTACGAGAAGCGCGACGACGAGAACTGGATGAAGCACTCCCTGTTCTTCTCCGAAGGCAACCGCCTCGATTACAAGCCGGTCAACACCAAGCCGCTGACCGTGGAAACCTTCAAGCCAAAAGCCCGTACTTTCTAAGGTAAGAACATGGCACGTACCCTGAAATTCAAAATCTACCGTTACGATCCGGACAAGGACGACAAGCCCTACATGCAGGATCTGACGGTCACGCTGCAGGACACGGACAAGATGCTGCTGGACGCGCTCCAGCGCATCAAGTCGGATGTCGACGACTCGCTCGCCCTGCGCCGCTCCTGTCGTGAAGGCGTGTGCGGCTCCGACGCCATGAACATCAATGGCAAGAACGGCCTGGCCTGCACCACCAACCTGAACGAGCTGACCGAGCCGATCGTGCTGCGTCCGTTGCCCGGTCTGCCGGTGATCCGCGACCTGATCGTCGACATGACCCAGTTCTTCAAGCAGTACCACTCGGTCAAGCCGTACCTGATCAACGATACGATTCCGCCCGAGAAGGAGCGTCTGCAGACGCCGGAAGAGCGGGAAGAGCTGGACGGCCTGTACGAGTGCATCCTGTGCGCGTGCTGCTCGACCTCCTGCCCGTCGTTCTGGTGGAACCCGGACAAGTTCGTCGGCCCGGCCGGCCTGCTGCAGGCTTACCGATTCATCGCCGACAGCCGTGACCAGGCCACGGGCGAGCGCCTCGATAACCTCGAGGATCCGTACCGCCTGTTCCGCTGCCACACCATCATGAACTGCGTCGACGTCTGCCCGAAGGGACTGAACCCGACCCGGGCGATCGGCAAGATCAAAGAGCTGATGGTGCGCCGCGCTGTCTAAGCCGTATCGGGCGGAGGCAGGCGCCTCCGCCTATTTCATGAGCCAGTCGCAGCGGCGGCCGGGCTGATGAAATAGAGTGAACGGGAACTTATGTCTCCAACCCATCAATCCGATCCGGCCAAGCGGGCCCGCCTGCGATGGCGCGCTCGGCGGGGCCTGCTTGAAAACGACCTGATCGTGACGCGTTTCCTGGATGCGCACGAAACCGAACTGACCGATGAGGAAGTCGACGCGTTTTCGCGTCTGATGGACCTCGCGGACAATGATTTGATGGACTTGCTGCTGGCGCGCAAGGAACCATCGGGCGATGTGGATCTTCCGCATGTCCATGCGTTGCTGACGAGACTGCGCGCTGCCTGAAACAGCCGGCACAGGCTGGTATGGCGTTTGGTTTTTTTACAATCGACTCACCCCTCCTCACTAGAAGGAAGAGACATGACCAACTCTGAAACAAAAGCAACCCTATCGTTCTCCGACGGTTCGCCGTCGCTCGAACTGCCCATCTACAAGGGATCCATCGGTCCGGATGTCATTGATATCCGCAAGCTGTACGGTGCGACCGGCAAGTTCACATATGATCCGGGTTTCATGTCCACCGCCGCCTGCAATTCGTCGATCACCTACATCGATGGCGACAAGGGTGAGTTGCTGTACCGTGGTTACCCGATCGAGCAGCTCGCCGTGAACTGCGATTTCCTCGAGACCTGCTACCTGCTGCTGAACGGCGAGCTGCCGAATGCCGCAGAGAAGGAGAAGTTCGTCAACACCGTGACCAACCACACGATGGTGCACGAGCAGATGCAATTCTTCTTCCGCGGCTTTCGTCGCGACGCGCACCCGATGTCCGTCCTGGTCGGCACCGTCGGCGCGCTGGCGTCGTTCTACCATGACTCGCTCGACATCAACGACCCGCATCACCGCGAAGTCTCCGCAATCCGCCTGATCGCCAAGATGCCGACGCTGGTGGCGATGGCATACAAGTACTCGATCGGCCAGCCGTTCATCTATCCGCGCAACGACCTGTCCTACAGCGCGAACTTCATGCGCATGATGTTCGCGACCCCATGCGCCGAGTACAAGGTCAACGACGTCCTGGTGCGCGCACTGGACCGTATCCTGATCCTGCACGCCGACCACGAGCAGAACGCCTCGACCTCGACCGTGCGGCTGTCCGGCTCGTCCGGCGCCAACCCGTTCGCATGTATCGCCGCCGGCATCGCCTGCCTGTGGGGCCCGGCGCACGGCGGCGCCAACGAGGCGGCACTGAACATGCTGGAAGACATCCAGCGCCAGGGCGGCGTCGAGCGCATCGGCGAGTTCATCGCCAAGGTCAAGGACAAGAACTCCGGCGTCAAGCTCATGGGCTTCGGCCACCGCGTGTACAAGAACTACGATCCGCGCGCCAAGCTGATGCGTGAAACCTGCCACGAAGTGCTGAACGAACTCGGCCTGCACGACGATCCGATGTTCAAGCTGGCGATGGCACTGGAGAAGATCGCCCTGGAAGATGACTACTTCGTGCAGCGCAAGCTGTACCCGAACGTCGACTTCTACTCCGGCATCGTGCAGCGCGCGCTCGGCATTCCGGTCTCGCTGTTTACCGGCATCTTCGCGATGGCGCGCACCGTCGGCTGGATCGCCCAGTGGAACGAGATGATCTCCGATCCCGAGCAGAAGATCGGACGTCCGCGCCAGCTGTTCGTCGGCGCCGAGAAGCGCGATGTCCCGCCGATGGCAAAGCGCGGCTGAACGTACTGCGTTTGAAACCACAAAAGGCGAGTCCGAAGGGCTCGCCTTTTTTTGTTGGCAACAACAGATGTGCTATGCTACCGTGTCCAAAATTGGAACACGCCTCAGGTCGTTACGTAGCCCTTCCCCCACAACTTGATGTGCGATCCGCTAACCGGTCAGGCCGTGTCGCGGAAGGTTAAATCAACCCGCTAATCTCGCGAAACGCGAAGAAAGGTGAGCAAGATGATGCAGCAGTACTTCTCCAACTCCTACCTGTTTGGAGGCAACGCCCCGTACGTGGAAGAACTGTACGAGGCCTACCTCAACAATCCCGGTTCGGTCCCCGACAACTGGCGCGCCTATTTCGATGCGATGCAGCACGTTCCCGCCGTGGACGGCAGCAACAAGCCCGACGTCGCGCACGCTCCCGTCATCGCTTCCTTCGCCGAACGCGCCAAGCAGGGCCCGATCCGCACGGTGGTCGCCTCGCAGGACGTGGAGATGGGCCGCAAGCGCGTTGCCGCCACGCAGCTGATCGCCGCCTACCGCTTTCTCGGCAATCGCTGGGCGAACCTCGATCCGCTGCAACGGCAGGAGCGCCAGCCCATCCCCGAGCTGGAGCCGAGCTTCTATGGCTTCACCGATGCCGACATGGACATCGTGTTCAACATCAGCAACACGTACTTCGGTGGCGAGACGGCCAGCCTGCGTGACCTGCTGCAGGCACTGCGCGACACCTACTGCCGCTCCATCGGCGCGGAGTTCATGTATATCAGCGACCCGGCGCAGAAGCGCTGGATCCAGGAGCGGCTCGAGTCGGTGCGTTCCACCCCGAATTTCTCGGCGGAGAAGAAAAAGCACATCCTTGACCGGCTGACCGCGGCCGAAGGCCTCGAGCGTTACCTCCATACCCGCTATGTCGGACAGAAGCGCTTTTCGCTGGAAGGCGGCGAGAGCTTCATCGCTTCTCTGGACGAGACGATCCAGCGTGCGGGCGAGAAGGGCGTCCAGGAAATCGTGATCGGCATGGCCCACCGCGGCCGCCTGAACGTGCTGGTCAACACGCTGGGCAAGATGCCCCAGGACCTGTTCGCCGAATTCGAAGGCAAGCATGCGGACGACCTGCCGGCCGGCGACGTCAAGTACCACCAGGGCTTCTCTTCGGATATCTCGACCCCCGGCGGTCCGGTTCACCTGTCGCTTGCGTTCAACCCGTCCCACCTCGAGATCGTCAACCCGGTGGTCGAAGGCTCGGTCAAGGCGCGCATGGATCGCCGCGGTGACAAGGACGGCTCGCAGGTGCTGCCCATCCTGGTGCACGGCGATGCCGCCTTTGCCGGTCAGGGCGTTGTGATGGAAACCCTCAATCTCGCACAGACCCGCGGCTACGGCACCGGCGGCACCGTGCACATCGTGATCAACAACCAGATCGGTTTCACCACCTCGGACCCGCGCGACTCTCGTTCGACGCTGTACTGCTCCGACGTCGTCAAGATGATCGAGGCGCCGGTGCTGCACGTGAACGCCGACGATCCCGAGGCGGTCGTGTTCGCGACCCAGATCGCGCTCGACTACCGGATGGAATTTAAGAAGGACATCGTCGTCGACATCGTCTGCTTCCGCAAGCTGGGCCACAACGAGCAGGATACGCCGGCGCTGACGCAGCCGCTGATGTACAAGAAGATCGGACAGCATCCTGGTACCCGCAAGGTCTACGCGGACAAGCTGATCACCCAGGGCACGATCCAGCCGGACGTCGGCGACGTCATGGTCAAGGCGTATCGCGACGCCATGGATGCCGGGCGGCATACGGTTGACCCGGTCATCTCCAACTTCAAGAGCAAGTACGCGGTCGACTGGATGCCGTTCCTGAACCGCAAGTGGACCGACGCCGCCGACACCGCGGTGCCGCTGGCGGAGTTGAAGCGCCTCGCGGAGCGCATCACCCGGGTGCCGGAGAATTTCAAGGTGCACCCGCTGGTGGAGAAGGTGCTAGCCGATCGTGCGGCCATGGGCCGCGGCGAGCTCAACCTCGACTGGGGCATGGGCGAGCACCTGGCCTATGCGTCGCTGGTCGCGTCCGGCTACGCCGTACGCCTGACCGGCCAGGATGCCGGCCGCGGCACTTTCGTGCACCGCCATGCGGTCCTGCACGACCAGAACCGCGAGCGCTGGGATGCCGGCACCTATATTCCGCTGCAGAACGTGGCCGAGAACCAGGCGCCGTTCGCCGTGATCGACTCGGTGCTGTCCGAAGAGGCCGTGCTCGGCTTCGAATACGGCTACTCCACTGCCGAGCCGAATGCACTGACGATCTGGGAAGCGCAGTTCGGCGATTTCGCCAACGGCGCGCAGGTCGTCATCGACCAGTTCATCAGTTCCGGGGAAGTGAAATGGGGTCGTGCATCGGGCCTGGTGATGATGCTGCCGCACGGTTATGAAGGGCAGGGCCCGGAGCACTCCTCCGCTCGACTCGAGCGTTATCTGCAGCTCTGCGCCGACAACAACATGCAGGTGGTGCAGCCGACCACCGCCGCGCAGATCTTCCATCTGCTGCGGCGCCAGATGATCCGCCTGTTCCGCAAGCCGCTGGTGATCGCAACGCCGAAGTCCCTGCTGCGCAACAAGGATGCAGGCTCCCCGCTGTCCGAACTGGCCAAGGGCAGCTTCCAGACCGTGATCGGTGAAGTGGACGAGAAGATCGATCCGAAGAAGGTCAAGCGCGTGCTGGCCTGCTCGGGCAAGGTTTACTACGACCTGGTCAACGCCCGCAAGGAGCGCGGTGTGTCCGACGTCGCCATCGTTCGTATCGAGCAGCTGTATCCGTTCCCGCACAAGGCGTTTGCGGCCGAGCTGAAGAAGTTCCCGAACTTCACCGAGCTGGTCTGGACGCAGGACGAGCCGCAGAACCAGGGACCATGGTTCCAGATTCAGCACAACATCTTTGAAAACCTCGAAGAGGACCAGAAGCTCGCCTATGCCGGTCGTCCCGCCAGCGCCTCCCCCGCGGTCGGCTATTACGACAAGCACTACGCGCAGCAGAAGGCATTGCTCGACACCGCATTCTCGAAGCTCAAGGGCTTCGTCCTGACGAAGTAAAGACCCGACGGCGCGCTAGAAGCTGGCGCGCCGCACGAACAAACCGAAACGGAGAGTTACATGGCAATTATCGAAGTGAAAGTACCGCAGCTGTCGGAATCCGTCGCCGAAGCCACGCTGCTGCAGTGGCACAAGAAGGTCGGGGAGGCAATCACCCGCGATGAAAACCTGATCGACATCGAGACCGACAAGGTGGTGCTGGAACTGCCCGCGCCCGACGCCGGCGTGCTGGTTGAAGTGATCAAGGGTGACGGCAGCACGGTGGTTGCGGGTGAGGTCATCGCCCGCCTGGATACCGAAGCGAAAGCGGGCGCCGCAGCGCCTGCCGCCGCCGCTCCTGCACCGGCCCCGGCACCTGCCGCCGCTCCTGCTCCTGCTCCTGCCGCGTCGGCAGCCGGCGGCGTTGCCATGCCGGCCGCGGCGAAGATGCTGGCCGAAAACAACATGTCGACCTCGCAGGTTGCCGGCACCGGCCGTGACGGTCGCGTGACCAAGGGCGACGTCATCAATGCCCTGGAAAGCCGTCCGGCGGTCGCCGCACCCGCTCCGGCACCCGCCGCCGCCAAGCCGGCGCTCCAGCAGGTTGCCCCGCCTGTTGCCCCGGCGCTCGGCAACCGTCCGGAAGAACGCGTGCCGATGAGCCGCCTCCGCGCGCGCATTGCGGAGCGCTTGCTGCAGTCGCAGTCGACCAACGCCATCCTCACCACGTTCAATGAAGTGAACATGCAGCCGGTGATGGACCTGCGCAACAAGTACAAGGACAAGTTCGAAAAGGAACACGGCGTGAAGCTGGGCTTCATGTCCTTCTTCGTCAAGGCCGCGGTTGCCGCCCTGAAGAAGTATCCGATCCTGAACGCGTCGGTGGACGGCAACGATATCGTGTATCACGGCTATTTCGACATCGGCATCGCGGTCGGATCGCCGCGCGGTCTCGTGGTGCCCATCCTGCGCGACGCCGACCAGATGACGATCGCCGACATCGAAAAGAAGATCGGCGAATACGGTGCCAAGGCCAAGGACGGCAAGCTGACCCTCGAGGAGCTCACCGGCGGCACGTTCTCGATTTCCAACGGCGGCGTGTTCGGGTCGATGCTGTCGACGCCGATCATCAACCCGCCGCAGTCCGCCATCCTCGGCGTGCACGCAACGAAGGAGCGCCCGGTCGTGGAGAACGGCCAGATCGTGATCCGTCCCATCAACTTCCTCGCCATGTCCTACGACCATCGCATCATCGACGGCCGCGAAGCGGTGCTCGGGCTGGTTGCGATGAAGGAAGCGCTGGAGGATCCGGCACGCCTGCTGCTGGACCTGTAAGACGCGCGACGTGGACGCCCGCGGGCCGGATGCATCCGGTTATCCACGGGCGTTTGCCGTTGCAGGATCAAACCGGATACGAAAATAGGTTAGCGATATGTCGAAAAATTTTGATGTGGTCGTCATTGGTGGCGGCCCCGGCGGCTACATTGCCGCCATCCGTGCCGCACAGCTGGGTTTCAGCACCGCCTGCATCGATGAATGGAAGAATGCGAAGAACGGCCCGGCGCCCGGCGGCACCTGCACGAATGTCGGTTGCATCCCGTCGAAGGCGCTGCTGCAATCGTCGGAGTACTACGAGCACGCCACGCACGGCTTTGCCGAGCACGGCATCGACGTCAAGGACGTCGGCCTCAACCTGGCCCAGATGCTGGGACGCAAGGACAGCGTCGTCAAGCAGAACAACGACGGCATCCTGTACCTGTTCAAGAAGAACAAGGTCGCTTTCTTCCATGGTCGCGGCTCATTTGTGAAGGCCAGCGAAGCCGGCTATGAGATCAAGGTCGCCGGTGCGAATGAAGAAACGCTCGTGGCCAAGCATGTGATCGTCGCAACCGGTTCCAACCCGCGCGCCTTGCCGGGTACGCCCTTCGACGAGAAGCTGGTACTGTCGAACACGGGCGCGCTTGCCATCGACGGTGTGCCGAAGAAGCTGGGCGTCATCGGCGCCGGCGTGATCGGCCTCGAAATGGGCAGCGTGTGGCGCCGCCTCGGGGCAGAGGTCACGGTGCTGGAAGCACTGCCGGCCTTCCTCGGCGCAGTGGACGAACAGATCGCCAAGGAAGCGTTCAAGTACTTTACCAAGCAGGGCCTGGCCATCAACCTGGGCGTGAAGATCGGCGCCGTTACCGCAGGCAAGAAGGACGTCACCGTCGAGTACACCGACGACAAGGGCAATGCGCAGAAGGCCGTATTCGACAAGCTGATCGTTTCGATCGGCCGTGTACCCAACACCATCGGTCTGAATGCCGAAGGCGTCGGCCTGAAGCTTGACGAGCGCGGCTTCATCGCGGTCGACGAGGACTGCCGGACCAGTCTTCCGAACGTATGGGCAGTCGGCGACGTCGTGCGCGGTCCGATGCTCGCGCACAAGGCGGAGGAAGAGGGTGTTGCGGTGGCTGAGCGCATCGCCGGCCAGCATGGGCACGTGAACTTCAATACGATTCCGTGGGTCATATATACGTCCCCGGAAATTGCCTGGGTGGGCAGGACCGAGCAGCAGCTGAAGGCCGAAGGCATCGCCTACAAGGCCGGTACCTTCCCGTTCATGGCCAACGGGCGTGCACGCGCACTGGGCGATACTTCGGGCATGGTGAAATTCCTGGCCGATGCGAAGACCGATGAAATCCTGGGCGTGCACATCGTCGGCCCAATGGCGTCCGAGCTGATTTCGGAAGCCGTGGTGGCGATGGAATTCCGTGCTTCCTCGGAAGACATCGCGCGGATCTGCCACGCCCACCCGTCCTTGTCCGAAGCGACCAAGGAAGCCGCACTTGCGGTCGACAAGCGTTCATTGAACTTCTAGGAGCTGCCATGCGCCACCTGATCCTGTTGCTGCCCATCGCGCTTGCCGCATGTGCGACGACCGGGGCGGGCGGCGGCGGCATGTCGATCGAAACCACCTCCCGTGGCCAGGCCGTCACCGGCGCCAGTTGCATGGTCAGCACCAATGCCGGCAGCTGGAACGTGGTGACGCCGGCAACGCTGGAAGGCGTCAGTGCCAACGGTGACTTGCGGGTAGTCTGCAACAAGGAGGGCTACCGGACATCGGAAGTGCTCTACCGGCCGTCCAACCCGCTCGGTTCCAACGTCGGCCTGGGCGTCGGCGGCGGCGGCGGACATGTAGGCGTCGGCGTAGGCCTGAACTTCCCGATACGCGTCGGCGGGGGCAGCTACCCGTCGCGGGTGACGGTCGACCTCAATCCCCTGTAGACTCTCCGCGCCGCCCGCGGACTCGTCGGCGCACGAGGCCCCGGGCGCGACCGCAATATGCGGCCAGGTCATCCCGGCTGTTCCGACTCGCCCTGCAGCGCCGGTTGCGGGCAGAGCTTCCTCAACAGCGATACGCAGCATCACCTCAAATACGATATGAACGTCAGGGAGTTCTACGAACATGCGCTCGCGCAGCGCGGATACAAGTCGGACGAAGCCCAATTGCGCGCAGTGGAACGCCTGCAGCGAGCCTACGACGAATGGGTCGAGTACAAGTCGCAGCGGGCGAGCCGCCTGCGGCGCCTGCTCAGCCGTCCCGAGGTGCCACGCGGCGTTTACATGTGGGGAGGGGTGGGGCGAGGAAAGTCCTTCCTGATGGACAGCTTCTATTCGGTGGTGCCAGTGGTGCGCAAGACGCGACTGCACTTCCACGAGTTCATGCGCGGCGTGCACCGGCAACTGGACGAGCTCAAGGGCGTGGAGAACCCGCTGGACGAGGTGGCGAAACGCATCGCGAAGAAGTATCGGCTGATCTGCTTCGACGAGTTCCATGTGTCGGACATCGCCGACGCAATGATCCTGTACAACCTGTTGAAGGCACTGTTTGACAACGGGGTCTCATTCATCATGACTTCGAACTATGTACCGGATGCCCTTTATCCCGATGGTCTGCATCGCGACCGCATCCTCCCTGCCATCAACCTGCTCAAGGAGCGGCTGGATGTGCTCAATGTCGATGCGGGCAACGACTACCGCAAGCGCGCGCTGGCGCAGGTCGAGGCCTACCACGCGCCGCTGGGCGCGGCGGCGGACAAGGCATTGCGCGATGCCTATGCAAACATAGCGGAGACCGCTGACGAGGATCCGCACATCCACATCGAAGCGCGCGAGATCCGCGCGCTGCGACGGGCAGGCGGGGTGGTCTGGTTCGATTTTTCGACGCTGTGCGGCGGCCCGCGATCGCAAAACGACTATCTCGAGATTGCCAGCCGCTTTCATACCGTGATCCTGTCCTCGGTCCCGCGGATGTCGGCCTCGATGTCCTCCGAGGCACGCCGCTTCACCTGGCTGGTCGATGTCCTGTACGACCACAAGGTAAAGCTGCTGATGTCGGCGGAAGTGGCGCCGGATGAACTGTACACCGAGGGCATGCTCGCCAACGAGTTTCATCGCACGGTTTCGCGTATCATCGAGATGCAATCCCACGAATACATGGAGAGCGAGCGGCGCGATGTCGCCGGATCCATCGCCTGAACGACATGAACACTATTGCGACTATTTCCGCCGCCCTCCGTCGCCGGCACACCGGTGCGGTGATTGCCGTGCTGCTAGCGTGTGCAGCACCCGCCCTTGCCCAGGACGCGGGCCATCCGGATGCGGCTGAGGTCGCCGCGCGCTACCCGCGCGGCAGCATCGATTCGGTTTCTGCGGCGGATGCCGCCCTTGTCGAGGTGGGCCGTGCCCGTGCCGCCGTGAATGCGCGTTTCGCGAAAGAGGAACAGGCGTGCCTCCCGTTGTTCTTCGCAACCTCGTGCGTCGAGAAGGCCAAGGAGAAGAGGCGCAAAGCGTTGGTGATGCTGCGCCCGGTGGAGCTGGAATCGAATGCATACAAGCGCCAGGCGAAGGCAAGCGAACGCGACGCGGACCTGGCGGAGAAACAGGAGAAGGCTGAAGCCAAGCGCATCGAAGTGGAGAGTGCACCGCCCCCGGCTCTGCGGGAAGCGAAGGAAGCCCCTCCCGAGCGCGTTGCGAAGCCGGGTGGCCCGCAGACGACCGAAGAGAGGGTGGCCGAGCACGAGGCAAAACGCCAGGCCCGGGAAGCAAAGGAACAGGCCGACGCCCCAAAGCGTGCCGCCAAGGCCGCGGCCTATGAACGCAAGGTGCAGGCCGCTCAGAAGCGGCAAGAGGAAGTGGCGAAGCGCAAGGCCGAGAAGGACGAGAAGCAGCGCGCCAGGCAGCAGGATGAGCGGGCGGAGGCGCCGGCAGTCCTGCGGCCGTGAAATAAGGGGCGTCAGATCGCGCGGCGCATCCTGCCGACGTTGTAGGTTTTCTCGGTTTCGGTGGCAACGAGTTTCACGATTGCCAGCGTGCAGTTGTCCGCTGCCGTGCCGGCCGCACGTTCGCGTGCCTTCGTGATCAGCATTTCGGAAGCCTGGCGCGGGGTGTTCATGGCGAGCGCCGCGCCGAACTCGGCATCCTCCAGGTAATGCCACAACCCGTCGGTGCAGAGCAGAAAGGCGTCTCCATCGGCGAGACCGTCATACCGGCGCACCGCCACCTCGGGCTCCTGCTCGTGCGAGCCAAGGGCGCTGACAAGCACGTTTGACAACCTGTGTTCCTTTGCCTCGTCCCGCGACAGGCGGCCCTCCTGCACCAGTTTCTCCACGTAGGAATGGTCGATGGTGCGGTCAGCGCAGTTCGGTCCCTTGAACCGGTACAGGCGGGAATCGCCGACATGCGCCCAGTACGCGCTGCGCCCCGGCGTCAGCAGCAGCACGACCATGGTGCTGTGCGGCTTCTTCTCGGACGAAATCGCAGTGAGCTTGATGACGGTATGCGCCTCGTGCGCGATATCGCGCAGCAAGGTCGCAATATCATCGGTCTGGGGAGAAAACAAGTCGAACGCCTGCTTTGCAGTGCGGATGACCTGTTCTGCAGCGAGGGCGCCGCCGCTCATGCCGCCCATGCCGTCGGCGACGATCGCCATGAGATAGCCAGGTGCACGCGCGGAGGTCAGCAATGCGGCGCGATCCTGTTGCTCTTGACGGTCGCCAATGTGCTGGCCGGTGCCGGCCTCGATCTTGTATTGGCTCATTGATGTAGCTGGATTAAACTGCCGGGTGGCAAAAATTATTGCACGACAGCGTGCTTTTCCCATTTACCGTAGGTATTTGTTACACCTGCCGCCGCACCGGCCATTGCTTTTCGTCGGCGCGCTATGCGGGCAACATATTCCCTCTTAAAATGCGTCTATTGCAGAATCGCGATTGAACATGATCCACCAGGAAGAAATTCGACGTCGCATTGTCGAACTCGAAGTAGAACATCGCGACCTTGACGCAGTGATCGATCTGCTCATGCGGGACGGCGCGTTCGACCAGCTGCAGGTGAGGCGCCTGAAAAAGCGCAAGCTGCAGCTCAAGGATCATATTACGTTGCTCAAAATGCAACTCGTGCCGGATATTCCCGCCTGAACGCAGGCCAGGCACGTCTTCATTCCTGATTTTTTGGCAGCTTTGACCGAACCCACCTCATCCGCGCTCGCCGAGGGTAGCCACGACGACGAAGTAGCGAAGTTGTTCGAAGCCGGAGGGCCGCTGAGCAAGTCGGTTCCCGGATTCCGTCCCCGCCAATCCCAGACGGAGATGGCCAAGGCCATCGCGGCTGCGATCGCGTCGCAGCGGACGCTCGTGGCAGAAGCCGGCACGGGGACCGGCAAGACCTTTGCATACCTGGTGCCGGCGCTGCTCTGGGGAGGCAAGGTAATCCTCTCCACCGGCACCAAAAACCTGCAGGACCAGCTCTACCTTCGCGATATCCCGACGGTCCGGAAGGCGCTGAATGTGCCGTTGTCGGTGGCGCTGCTGAAGGGCCGCGCCAATTACGCCTGCCATTTTCACCTCGAACGGACCTTGCAGAACGGGCGCCTGACGTCGCGCGAAGACGTCGGGTATCTGCGCGAGATTTCCCGCTTCGTCAAGACAAGCAGCTCCGGGGACAAGGCAGAACTCGCCCGCGTCCCGGAGTCGGCACCCGTCTGGAACCTCGTGACGTCGACCCGGGACAATTGCATGGGCGCGGAGTGCCAGTACTACCAGGATTGCTTCGTCATGAAGGCGCGCAAGGAGGCCCAGCAGGCCGATGTGGTGGTAGTCAACCATCACCTGTTCTTTGCCGATGTCGCCCTGAAGGACACCGGCGTCGCGGAGCTGCTTCCGTCTGCGAATACCGTCATCTTCGACGAGGCCCATCAGCTGCCGGAAACCGCGACGCTCTTCTTCGGCGAGACGGTATCGACCTCGCAGGTCATGGAGCTGTGTCGCGATGTGCTTGCGGAAGGGTTGGCGCACGCGCGGGATGGCGCGGAATGGCCGAAGGTTATCGCACCGGTGGAACGCGCCGCGCGCGACCTGCGCCTGGCGTTTCCGCAGGAGCTGGTGCGCATGGCGGCGCACCAGGTGGCGCCGTCCAGCGTGTTTTTTCCGGCACTCGAGACGCTGATCGAGGAGATGCACGCCATGGGCGAGGTTCTTTCCGGCCAGGCGGAGCGAGCGGAGACCATCGAGCAGTGCCGGGCCAGGACGCAGGAGTTGTGCGACAAGTTAAGTGCCTGGAACGACGCCCGCAGCAAGCCGCCGGCGGAAGTTGCGAATGGCCAGGAGACCGTGCTCTGGCTCGAGGCCTTCACCCACTCGCTGCAACTGCATCGCACTCCGCTGTCCATTGCCCCGATTTTCAGCAAGCAGCGCGAAGGCTCGCCACGGGCCTGGATATTCACATCCGCGACACTGGCGGTAAAAAACGATTTCAACCACTACCTGTCGCAGATGGGGCTATGGAACGAGCAGGCGCAGTCCTGGCCCAGTCCTTTCGACTACGGCAAGCAGGGCCTGCTGTACGTGCCGGAAAACCTGCCCCAGCCCAATTCGTTCGAATACACTGACGCAGTGATCGACGCTGCCCTTCCGATGATAATCGCAGCCGGCGGCAGGGCTTTCCTGCTTTGCACCACAATCCGGGCGGTCAACCGGGCGGCGGAAAGGCTGCGCGACGAGTTCGAGAAGCGCGGCATGCCATATCCCTTGCTGGTGCAGGGGGAGAGCGGGCGCACCGAGCTGCTTGATCGATTCCGCAACGCGGGGAACGCCGTGCTGATCGGGAGCCAGAGTTTCTGGGAAGGCGTCGATGTGCGCGGCGACGCGCTTTCCCTTGTGATCATCGACAAGCTCCCGTTTTCGCCGCCGGACGACCCGGTATTGGCGGCGCGCATCGACGCGCTCGAGAAGAAGGGCCTGAACGGCTTCGTCCATCACCAGCTGCCCGCAGCGATCATCAATTTGAAGCAGGGAGCGGGACGGCTGATCCGCGACGAGACGGACCGCGGTGTGCTGATGATCTGCGATCCGCGTTTGATCTCGAAGCCCTACGGCCGGCGCATCTGGCAAAGCCTGCCGCCGTTCAGCCGAACGCGCGACGCCGCCGTCGCGCGCAACTTCTTCGCGGTCGGCGCGAACGCGCCGGGCGAGCCGGATGAGGATGATCATCGATAACGCTGCACGCGTGCGGCGGCAGGCGTGCAGCGCGCATGATGAGGACCGCGCTCATGTCGCTGGTGCCCGTGCGCGTTGCCGAAATGGCGGCTGGACGAGCGTTGGCCCGTGATGCCTAAGACTGGCACGGCAAGCTGCTGCTTGCGGCGGGGTGCGCAATCGAAAGCAGGCGCGCGGTCGACGGACTGGTGGAAAGCGGCTTCATCCGGCAGCCGTCATGGGACGGCAACAGATCAATGCGTCGCACCTATCCCTCGCAACGGCGCCGCTCCGTCCAGGAACAACCTGTCGAACTGGCGGACGCCGGACGGTAAGTCGTGGTCGCGATGGATGAGGTACGCTGGACGGTTGGCGGGACGCTGTATCTGCAGCCGTCGGACAATAGCGCGGTACGGTACGCAGTGAAGCTGATTGGTTTCATGCGGAACAAGACCGTTCTGGTGTGGCCGCGCCCGCGGTCGACGGCAAGGATGAGCCGGTGCGTGAAGGACAGCGCTTCATTGCCTGCGCCTTTTCGGGAAAGAAGGCCCATGCCTTCGCGAGCGCGGCGGTGAAATCGTTGAACGCGCCGCATCCCGACCTGCATCTGTCCTCTCCTAAGGAGCTGCGCTGCACGGTAGTGCGCAAAGGCGTGCGTGCCGAGGTGAAGATCGCTGCCGCAGTGGCGCTGCACGGGCTTGCGGCACCGTCCGCAGCCTTCATCACCGACCTCAGCATGGGTGGCGCGTCGGTCAGCGCGAAGCAGGCGCTCGGCGCCAGGGCAGAGGAAGGACGGATCCAGTTCAAGGTGCGGGCAGCCGGGCAGGACGAATACCGCGATCTGCGCGCAGTGCTGCGCTCGGTGTCGCCGCGAGAAGGCGAAACGGGGTCAGGCATGGATTCGAATTCGTCGACGTACCGATCCACGAATGCCTGATCCTGTCCGCATTCGTGCACCGGACGCTGGCCGAGGGGGGTCGAGGGGACGCCCGGTTGCGGAAACGCTTCCGGGCATCCACAGGCGATGCGCGACTCAGCGCTGGGGCTGGATCACGACCTTGCCGGTGACCTTCCGCGCCGCCATGTCGTTCAAGGCCTGCGGCGTTTCAGCCAGCGCATAGCGTCCCGAGATATGCGGCTTGATCTTGCCTTCGGCCATCCAGGTCATGAGTTCCTTCATTGCGGCTGCATTGGCCTTCGGCTCGCGACGGGCAAATTCACCCCAGAAGACGCCGACCAGCGAAGCGCCCTTGAGCAGGGGCAGGTTCAGCGGAAGCTTTGGAATCTCGCCATTGGCAAAGCCGATCACCAGGTATCGGCCGCGCCAGCCGATCGAACGGAATGCCGGTTCGGCGTAGACGCCGCCGACCGGATCGTAGATCACGTCAGGCCCCTTGCCGTCAGTCGCCGCCTTGATGGCTTCACGCAGGTCCTCGGTGCTGTAATTGATGGTCGCGTCGGCGCCGTGCTGCCGGCATACCTCCAGCTTTTCGTCGGAGGAGGCCGCCGCGATCACGCGGGCGCCAAGCGCCTTGCCGATCTCGATCGCCGCCAGTCCGACGCCGCCGGCCGCTCCCAGCACCAGCATGGTTTCGCCAGCCTTCAGCTGCGCACGGTCCACGACAGCGTGATGCGAGGTGCCGTAGGTGAGCGTGACGGCGGCGGCAGTATCGAAGTCAAGGCCCGGCGGCATCGGCATCACCATCTTGGCTGCCACCGCCACCTGCTGGGCGAACGCGCCTTGACTGACGAAAGCAAGTACCTTGTCGCCGACCTTGACGTGTTCCACCCCTTCTCCCACCGCCCGTATCACACCGGACAGCTCGCTGCCGGGGGTGAAAGGCAGCTCGGGCTTGAACTGGTATTTGTTCTGGATGATCAGGACATCGGGAAAATTCACCCCTGCGGCATGGACGTCGATGGCGACCTGGCCTGGTCCCGGGACAACGTCCGGCAGCTCCTCCACGACGAGGGTGTCCGGTAATCCCCAGGACTTGCAGAGGACTGCTTTCATGTTGTCTCCTTTTCGCGTTGTGTTTTAAAAAAGAACGATCGTTTTATTCTAGGCTTCTAGGCGAAAATGTCAACAAGCGCCGGCAGAGCACGGCAATGCTTCAGGTAAAATCGGGGTATGAAGATTCTTGTTAGTAACGACGATGGCTACCTTGCGCCGGGGATAGTGGTACTGGCGGATGCGCTCTCCGCAATGGCCGAGATCGTGGTTTTCGCTCCGGACAGTAATCGGTCCGGGTGTTCGAATTCGCTGACACTGGATCGACCGCTTTCGGTTCAGCGTGCCGAGAACGGCTTTTACTTCGTCAACGGCACGCCCTCCGACTGCGTCCACATCGCGCTGACGGGCGGCTTGTCATTCAGGCCCGATCTTGTCGTCTCCGGGATCAACCAGGGGCAGAACATGGGGGACGACACGCTGTACTCGGGGACCGTCGCCGCCGCTACCGAGGCGTTCCTGTTCGGCATTCCCGCGATCGCCTTTTCACAGGTGGAAAAGGGGTGGCAGCACCTCGATGCTGCTGCAAAAGTCGCACGGGACGTCGTGCAGCGCGAATTTGACGCGCTGCCCAAACCCTACCTGCTCAACGTGAACATTCCCAATCTGCCTTACGATCAGCTGCGCGGCTACCGGGCCACCCGGCTCGGCAAGCGCCATGCGTCGGACCCGGTGATCCGGACGCAGGATCCGCACGGCCGCGACATTTTCTGGATAGGACCGTCGGGCAAGGCCAAGGACGCCGGGCAGGGTACGGATTTCGATGCGGTCGCCAACGGCCACATCTCCATCACCCCGTTGCAGGTCGACTTGACCCATACGACCCAGCTCGAGATCCTGCGACGGGGGCTGGAATGAGCGAGAGCGACAAGCGTTTCCCATTGCCGCTTTCCTCGGTCGTCGAAGCGCCGCCACGCGGCGCGAACGGCCGGAAGCAGCCGGTGATTCGCATCGCGACGCCCCAGACGGCGACGCAGAATGCGGTGCTGAACCTGAAGCGGGAGTTGTCACAGCCGAAAACCGCGCCCCGTCCGGTCACCGCCTCGGCAACGGCCGCTGTCGCTTCCGTCCCGCGGACCGCGCCCATGGTCTCGGGAGCCGTGCGCGCCGCGATGGTGGCCCGGCTGGTGAAGCAGGGCATACAGGACAAGAAGGTGCTGGCGGCGATGGAAGCGGTGCCGCGCCACATGTTCATCGAGCCCGGGCTCGCAAGCCAGGCCTACATCGATGCCTCGCTGCCGATCGGTCATCATCAAACGATCTCGCAGCCGTATATCGTCGCCCGCATGATCGAGGTACTGCGCGCAGGACCGAATGGCGGCAAGCTGGACAAGGTGCTGGAGATCGGTACCGGCTGCGGTTACCAGGCGGCGGTACTGTCGCTCGTCGCCAAGGACGTATTCTCGATCGAACGCATCAAGGGACTGCACGAACTCGCCAAGGGCAACCTCCGTCCGCTGAGGATTGCCAACATCCGGTTGCAGTATGGAGATGGTATGCTTGGCCTCCCGCAGGTTGCCCCCTTCGACGGGATCATCCTGGCCGCGGCCGGCCTCGAGGTTCCCCAGGCGCTGCTGGACCAGTTGAGCATCGGCGGCCGCCTCGTCGCGCCCGTCGGCGACCGGCATCAGGTGCTCCATCTTGTCGAACGGGTGAGCAAGTTCGAATGGACAAATACCAAGCTCGAAGACTGTCACTTCGTCCCGCTCAGGCCGGGCGTGGTGTAAACCGTTTCGAACGTGCGCTGGCATGCGGCGCGCAACGGCAAAACAACCAAAGAGTGAGAATGACCATAGCACGCTACGCATTTGCGGCAGTCCTGCCGATATTCATTGCCGCTTGTACCACGCCGCGCCAGTCGGCGCCCGTGGTCGATCGTCCCTGGGGGGGGAAGCCCGACGCACCGCGCGGCTCGGTGCCCGTGACGCCGGGTGCAGCTGCCACCACCGGGCGACAGCTGGAGAACCGGGCCTACTACACGGTCCGCAAGGGCGACACGCTGCTGCAGATATCGCTTGACTTCGGACAGAACTACCGCGACCTCGTCATCTGGAACAACCTCGCCAACCCGAACGACATCAAGGTCGACCAGGTGTTGCGCGTGCTGCCCCCGGAAGGTGCGCCGCAGACCGGGAGCGTCGCCACCTCGTCGGGCATAGAGACCCGGTCGCTCGGCGCGCCGTCCCAGGCGCCGGGCGTACCGAGCAAGACGCTGCCGCGTGGCGAGAAGCGCCCGTATTCCGACGCCGCCCTGGCGGAATTGCAGAAGCCGGATAGTCCGGCTTCCGCGGCGCCCGGTACCATCATCGCCAAAGTCGATCCGCGGCCGCAGGAAAAACCCGCGGAACAGCCCCACGTGATCCCCTCGGACGACGATAATATTTCATGGATGTGGCCGGCCGAGGGACGCATCGTTTCGCCGTTCGGCGAGGGCAAGCGCGGAATCGACATTGCCGGCAAGCTGGGACAGCCCGTGGTTGCGGCGGGAGCCGGAAAAGTGCTGTATGCTGGCAGTGGCATTCGGGGCTACGGCAATCTCGTGATCGTGAAGCATTCGAACAACCTCCTGTCCGCCTACGCGCATAACAAGACGATTTTCGTGAAGGAAGATCAGACCGTGAGCAAGGGCCAGAAGATCGCGGAGATGGGTAATTCCGACAGCGATGAAGTGAAGCTGCATTTTGAGATACGTCAGCAGGGAAAACCGGTCGATCCGTCCAGATTTTTGCCAAGCCGATAAATGAATCGCAACCCGCATGATCCTCTCGACGATGAAACACCTCCGGACGATATCTCCGGCGGCATTCCCCTCGACATCGCGGAAGGGGGTGAAGGTGGAATGGGAGATGATGCGGAAGGTCAGCCCGGCATCGACGAGGCGATTGGCGCGGCGCGGGACCCGGTCGACGAGCTGAAGACGGTTCTGGCCGCCGAGCTGTCGACGGATACGACCCAGCATTACCTCAACCAGATCGGCGCGCGGCCCCTGCTCACCGTCGAGGAAGAGGTCCGTTACGCGACCCTGGCCAAGCAAGGCAACTTCGAGGCCCGCCAGAAAATGATCGAACATAACCTGCGGCTGGTTGTGTCGATCGCAAAGCACTACATCAACCGCGGCGTCGTCCTGCTCGACTTGATCGAAGAAGGCAATCTCGGCCTGATGCGGGCAATCGACAAATTCGAGCCGGAGCGCGGGTTCCGTTTCTCGACATATGCAACCTGGTGGATCCGCCAGAGCATCGAGCGGGCGATCATGAACCAGGCGCGGACCGTTCGTCTGCCGGTACACATGGTGCGCGAGCTGAACCAGATTCTGCGCGCCAAATATCATCTCGAAGCCCAGCATCACGACGGCAAGGATGCAACCGCCGAAGATATCGCGCATCTGGTCGACCGCCCGGTGGAGGACGTGCAGGACATCCTGGCGCTGTCCGAGCACGCGACGTCCCTCGACGCGCCGCTGGACAACGATCCGCAAGCGAGCCTGATGGACATGTTGCCCGGCGATGCCGAGGACGGGCCTGACCTGCGCGCAGAGCAGCATGAAATGACGGTGCTGATCCGGGACTGGCTGAAGAAGCTCCCCGAGAAGCAGCGGCTGGTGATCGTGCGCCGTTTCGGCCTCGACAACGACGACCCGGCAACGCTCGAAGAGCTGGCCTCGGAAATGAGCGTGACCCGGGAGCGCGTTCGGCAGATCCAGCAGGAAGCGCTGGTCAAGCTCAAGCGCGCGCTCACGGCGCGCGGCGTAGGCAAGGACGCCCTGTTGTGATGCCCGTTCTGGTTTTCGACATCGAGACAATTCCCGATGTTGCGGGGCTGCGCGCACTCGGTTCGATTCCCGTCGACCGGGGGGACGGCGAGGTCGCCGCGGAGGCTTTTGCGGCCCGTCGTGAAAAGACGGGTTCGGACTTCCTGCCGCACCACCTGCATCGCGTCGCGGCCATCTCCTGCGTGTTCCGGGACGATGAAGGTTTCCGCGTTCGCTCGCTGGGGAACCTTGGTGATGGCGAGCCGAAGCTGATCCAGGATTTCTTTCGCATCATCGACAAGTACACCCCGCAGCTGGTGTCCTGGAACGGTGGCGGTTTCGACCTGCCAGTCCTGCACTATCGCGCGATGGTCAACGGCATCACGGCGTCCCGCTATTGGGAAATGGGCGATGATGACCGTGACTTCAAGTGGAACAACTATCTCAGCCGCTACCACACCAGGCATACGGACCTGATGGATCTGCTGGCGTTGTACACCGGGCGGGCCAACGCACCGCTGGACGACCTGGCCAAACTATGCGGCTTTCCCGGAAAGCTCGGGGTGGATGGGTCGCAGGTCTGGCCACTGTACCAGGCGGGGCGGCTGGAGGAGATCCGCAATTATTGCGAGACTGATGTTGTCAATACCTACCTGGTGTACTGCCGCTACCAGCTGATGCGCGGCGCTCTCTCGCGCCCGGCGTACGACGACGAGGTGCAACTGGTAAGATCCGCCCTCGGGGCGCTCGACGGTCCCCACTGGAAAGAGTACCTTGCGGCATGGTAGGCTGAGCCGCATTTTGCTTTCATGAACACGCTTGCAACGGGCCTTACAGGCCCGTCATTCTTTTTGATCTTATGCAGCAGAACACCATCGTAATCGAATCCCTCGACATGGAAGGGCGGGGCGTGGGCCATCTACAGAACGAGGATGGCACGCCGGGGAAGGTCATCTTCGTGGAGGGCGCGCTTCCCGGGGAGCGGGTCACCTTCCAGTCCTTTCGGAAAAAGCCCAAGTGGGAGGCTGCGACACTCTCCGTGCTGCATACGGAGTCCTCGCAACGCGTCCGGCCAAAGTGCGTGCATTTCGGCACTTGCGGCGGGTGCGCAATGCAGCATCTCGATCCCGCGGCGCAGGTGGCGATGAAACAGCGTGTCCTGGAAGACAACCTCTGGCATATCGGCAAGGTGCGTGCAGGGCTGATGCTGCGGCCAGTATATGGCCCGACATGGGGTTACCGTTTCCGCGCGCGCTTGTCAGTGCGAAATGTGCAGAAGAAGGGCGGCGTCCTGGTCGGCTTTCACGAGCGCAAGTCCTCCTTCATCGCCGACATGCAGACGTGCGAGATTCTTCCACCCAAGGTCTCCGCGATGCTGGTGCCGTTGCGCCGGTTGGTCGAGTCGCTGTCGATCTTCGACCAGATGCCACAGATCGAGCTGGCGGTAGGAGAGAACGTGACAGCGCTAGTATTGCGCAACATGGCGCCGCTGACCCAGGACGATGAACAGAAGCTGCGTGCGTTCGCCGATATCCATCATGTGCAGTGGTGGCTGCAGCCGAAAGGCCCGGATACGGTCTATCCGTTCTACCCCATGGATCAGAAGCTGGAATATGTCCTGCCGGAATTCGGCGTGCGCATGCCGTTCAAGCCGACCGATTTCACGCAGGTCAATCACCAGATCAACCGGGTTCTCGTTGCGCGTGCCCTGCGGTTGCTCGACGTGCAGCCGGAGGATCGGGTAGCAGATCTGTTCTGCGGACTCGGGAATTTCACGTTGCCGCTTGCCACCCAGGCCCGGGAGGTCGTGGGGATCGAAGGCAGTACCGCGCTGACCGGACGGGCCATGGACAATGCGAGAGCGAACGGCCTGTCCGACAAGACCGGTTTCCATTGCCGCAACCTGTTCGAGGCGACTACCGAGGACTTCGTCGAACTGGGCAAGTTCGATCGCCTTCTGGTTGATCCTCCGCGCGAAGGTGCGATTGCCGTGTGCCAGGCGATAGTCGGCCTGGGCGAACGGCATCCGGAACTGCGGCCGAAGCGGATCGTCTACGTGTCCTGCAGCCCGTCGACGCTGGCGCGCGACGCCGGCTATCTGGTGCACCAGGGCGGCTACGTGTTGAGCCAGGCGGGCGTGGTGAACATGTTCCCTCACACGGCGCATGTCGAGTCCATCGCGGTGTTCGACCTGCCGGAGGCGGCGACGCAATAAAAAAGCCGGCCCTCGGCCGGCTTTGCCCGCCACGCGGCGTTCGCTACTCGCGACTGCCGCCGGCGATACCAAGCAGGGCGAGCAGGTTGCTGAAGATGTTGTAGACGTCGAGGTAGATGGCAAGCGTGGCCGAAATGTAGTTGGTCTCCCCGCCGTTCAGCACTTGTTGCACGTCGTACAGGATATAGGCGGAGAAGATCGCCACGGCGATGACCGAGATCGCCAGCTGGAGTGCCGGCAGTTGCAGGAAGATGTTTGCCACCAGGGCAACCAACAGGACGAGCACGCCAGCGAACAGCCACTTCCCGAGTCCCGAGAAATCACGCTTGGATACCGTCGCCACAGTCGCCATGCAAGCGAATATCGCAGCGGTCCCGCCGAATGCGGTCATGATCAGCGTCGGGCCGTTCGAGAAGCCCAGGATCGCCGTGAGCAGCCGCGACAGCATCAGGCCCATGAAGAAAGTGAAGCCGAGCAGGATCGCGACGCCCAATCCCGAGTTCTTTGTCTTCTCGATGGCGTAGAAGAAGCCGAACGCGATTGCAAGGAAGACCATGAGGCCGATGAACGGGCTGCCGCTGAAGAACGTGAAACTGAACTGCACGCCCAGCCATGCCCCCAATACGGTCGGGACCATCGACAGCGCCAGGAGCCAGTATGTATTGCGCAGGACCCGGTTGCGGACGGCGAGCGATTCGCTGCGTCCGGCATATGCGTGTTGAAGTTCCTGATTCATAAAACCTCCGAGTTGAGCGGCCATGGCCGAGTGGCAAAAGCATAACACGTACGATATGCGGGGGAAGGGGAAGTTCGCAGGGGTCGCCGGCGCCTTGCGAAATTCCTGAGGCTTTGCTTTCCTGTTATAATGGAAGGTTAGTTCAGTTCCAAATTTTTCGTCTTAACCCTTTCTTTTTATTGGAGTTTTTACAGATGGCAATCGAACGCACCCTGTCGATCATCAAGCCCGACGCAGTCGCCAAAAACGTGATCGGCCAGATCTATACCCGCTTCGAGAACGCGGGGCTGAAGGTCGTCGCCGCGCGCATGGCGCAGCTTTCGCGCGCCGAGGCAGAAGGCTTCTACGCGGTGCATCGCGAGCGCCCCTTCTTCAAGGATCTGGTCGACTTCATGGTGTCCGGCCCGGTAATGATCCAGGTGCTGGAAGGCGAAGGCGCGATTGCCAAGAACCGCGAACTGATGGGCGCAACGGATCCGAAGAAGGCTGAAAAGGGCACGATCCGCGCTGACTTCGCGGATTCCATCGATGCCAACGCAGTGCACGGCTCGGACGCCGAGGAAACGGCAAAGGTCGAGATCGCCTACTTCTTCCCGGCACTCAACGTTTATTCCCGCTAACACGCACTGTGCATGCCGCCTGCGCTGCACGCGGCATGCATCGTCGTACAGAGGTACATCATGACCACGCAACTCACCAACCTGCTGGATTTCGATCCCGCGCAACTCGCCGCTTACTGCGCCGGGTTGGGTGAGAAGCCGTTTCGTGCGAAGCAGTTGCAGCGCTGGATACATCAGTTCGGCGCCAGCGACTTCGACGAGATGTCCGACCTCGCGAAATCCCTGAGGGAGAAGCTGAAGGCCGGTGCAACGATTGCCGCGCCGGCGATCATCAGCGACCATACCTCGGCCGACGGCACCCGCAAGTGGCTGCTCGATGTCGGTCAAGGCAACGCGGTCGAGACGGTATTCATCCCGGAGGAAAACCGCGGCACGCTCTGCATCTCGACCCAGGCCGGTTGCGCTGTGAACTGCCGTTTCTGCTCCACCGGGAAACAGGGCTTCAGCCGCAATCTGACCGTGGCGGAGATCATCGGCCAACTATGGATGGCGGAGTTCGAGCTGCGCCGCAGCAAGGGCATCGAGCCGGGTCCGAAGGGCGAGCGCCAGATCACCAATGTCGTCATGATGGGTATGGGCGAGCCGCTGCTCAATTTCGAGCCGACCGTGACCGCGCTGAAGCTCATGCTCGACGACAATGCGTATGGCCTGTCCCGCCGGCGGGTGACGGTGTCGACCAGCGGCGTGGTGCCGATGATCGACAAACTGTCGCAGGATTGCCCGGTGGCGCTCGCCGTATCGCTGCACGCATCCAACGACGCGCTGCGCGATGGCCTGGTGCCCCTGAATCGCAAGTATCCGCTGGTCGAGTTGATGGCATCCTGCCTGCGCTACCTCGAATATGCGCCGCGTGACTTCATCACTTTCGAATACTGCATGCTCGACGGCGTCAACGACACCGACGAGCACGCCCGTGAACTGGTTGCCCTTGTGCGTAACGGCGCCATGCCCGTGCCGTGCAAGTTCAACTTGATTCCGTTCAACCCGTTTCCGGAATCGGGCCTCAAGCGATCCAATAATGCGCGCATCAAGGCATTCGCCCAGGTCCTGATGGATGCGGGTATCGTGACCACCGTGCGCAAGACGCGCGGCGACGACATCGACGCCGCTTGCGGACAGCTGGCAGGCGAAGTACAGGACCGTACCAAGGTGCAGGAGCGTATGCAGAAAATGGTGGAGTACCAGAAGAAATTCGGTCCCGGTTTCGGCCGTATCGTCGAGGTCCGTAAGTGAACCGCAGGGCTGCATCCTGGGTGCTTCCGCTGTTCACTGCCGCCGTGCTGCTCGTCGGGTGCGGTACCGGCGGCGGCCGGGTCGGTGACGACCTGCCCACGAGTTCCGATCAGACCGACAACCAGCGGCGCGCCCGCATCCGGCTGCAGCTCGCCGTCGGATATTACGAGCAGCAGCAGACCGCTGTCGCGCTCGACGAAATCAAGCAAGCCCTGAACGCCGACCCCAGCCTGGCGGATGCCTACAGTGTTCGTGGTCTGATCTACATGGACATGGGCGAGAACAGGCTTGCGGAAGAAAACTTCCAGCAGGCCCTGCGTCTTTCGCCGGGATCGCCCGATTACAACAACAATTATGGCTGGTTTCTGTGTCAGAACGGAAAGGCCCGCGAGTCGCTGGCGTATTTCGAGACCGCGCTGAAAAGCCGTGTCTATCAGTCGCCGTCCAAGGCCCTGAACAATGCCGGCACCTGCAGCCTCAAGCTGAAGGACCGGAAGGCTGCGGAGCAGTACTTCGCCCGGGCCTTCCAGAACGATCCGGGCAATCCGACGACCAACTTCAACCTCGCAAAGATTCATTTCGACCAGAGCGACTACGAACGCGCGCGTTTCTACGTCAGTCGGGCGATGAAGTCCGATGCGGTGGCCGCCGAGGTGTTGTGGCTGGCGATCAGGATCGAGCGCAAGCGCGGCGACCGGGCCGCCGAGACCGCACTGGTTACCCAGCTGCGTCGTCGCCATGGGGCCTCGCCGGAGTTCGCGGCCTACCAGAGGGGGGCGTTCGATGAGTGAGCACGATGAAAATCCGCGTCCGCAGGACGACGATGCAGGCGCCACCGCCCCTGAAAGCAGGACGTTGAAGCCGGGCGAGCAGCTTGCGGCGCAGCGCGAAGGACGTGGCTGGACTGTCGAGGATGTTGCTGCGCAACTCAATCTCGCACCACGCCAGGTGATGGCAATCGAGGCCGACAATCATGCAGCGTTGCCAGGCCTGGCGATTACGCGCGGCTTCATCCGCGCCTATGCAAAACTCCTGAAGATCGACGCCGCTCCCTTGCTTGCCGGTTTGGGTGGGGAAGCCGTCGGCGCGGCCGAGCCGCCGGCCGCGCGCCGAGTCGCGCCGGCTCCTTTCGCGGAATCACGCCTGCCGTCCATGGGGGCCCGCAAGCGATTCCCGCTTCGCATGCTCACGCTGGTCATCGTGCTGGTGCTCGTTGCCGGGACGGTCTGGCTGCTGCGTGGCGGCAGTGACACGCTGCAGGGACTTGGCGGCATTGGTGGTTCCCGCAGCGACAGCGCGGCACAGGAAGGCGTCGCGCCGCCGGCAGCCGAGCAGACCGCGACGCAGCCTGCCGATGCACCGAACAGCCCTGAGCCAGTCGCACCGCCAGGCACCGCGCAGGAACCGGTGGCGCCGCCGGGCGCAGTCGTCGAGCCGCCGCCTTCGCCCGTTCCGGCGGCCCCTGCGGTCGCGCCCTTGCCGGCGGCATTGCAGGCAGCGCCCGCCGCCGTCCCGGATGCGCCGGCTGCTGCCGGAGCTGCCGGAGCTGCCGGAGCTGCCGGAGCTGCCGCCGGCGGCGAACAGCTGGTGCTCAAGGTCCGCGAGGAAAGCTGGGTAGAGGTCAGGCGCGTAAGCAGTAACAGCGTCGTGCTGTCGCGCCTCATGAAGGCGGGTGAATCGGAATCCGTCCCGGTCACGGAGCCGCTCGCACTGGTCGTCGGAAATGCCGCCGGTGTCGACCTTACGTTGCGCGGGGCTCCTCTCCAGGTGAAGGCCGGCGCCAGCAATGTTTCGCGCATAACTGTCAAATGAATTCAGCAATGTCATCAGGCACTCCTATCGAATCGGGCCCGCTGGCGCGGCGCATGCGGCGCGGCGTCGCCATCCGCTATGGTGCGAAGGAAGTCATGGTCGGCGGATCCGCGCCCGTGGTGGTGCAGTCAATGACCAATACGGATACGGCGGATGCGATCGGCACGGCGATCCAGGTGAAGGAACTGGCGCGTGCGGGCTCGGAGCTGGTACGTATCACGGTCAACAACGCCGAAGCCGCAAAGGCCGTGATTGCCATTCGCGAGCAGCTTGACCGGATGGGAATCGACGTGCCGCTGGTCGGCGACTTCCACTACAACGGCCACACGCTGCTCACCGAGTTTCCGGAATGCGCGCAGGCGCTGTCGAAATACCGGATCAATCCGGGCAATGTCGGCAAGGGGGCCAAGCGGGACACGCAGTTCGCCCAGATGATCGAGGTCGCCTGCAAGTACGACAAGCCGGTTCGGATCGGCGTCAACTGGGGTAGCCTGGATCAGGCGCTGCTGGCGCGGATCATGGACGAGAACGCCGCGCGCACGCAGCCGTGGAGCGCGCAGGCGGTGATGTACGAGGCCCTGGTGACGTCGGCAATCGAGAATGCGCAGCGGGCAGAGGAAGTCGGCCTCGCCGGCAACAGGATCATCTTGTCCTGCAAGGTCTCCGGTGTGCAGGACCTCATCGCCGTCTACCGTGAACTTGCCCGGCGCTGCGATTATCCGCTGCACCTCGGCTTGACCGAAGCAGGCATGGGCAGCAAGGGCATCGTTGCATCAACCGCCGCCCTGGCGGTCCTGCTGCAGGAAGGCATCGGCGACACGATCCGCGTCTCGCTGACACCCGAGCCCGGCGGCGACCGCACGAAGGAAGTCGTGGTGGCGCAGGAGATCCTGCAGACCATGGGACTGCGCAAGTTCACGCCGATGGTGATCGCCTGCCCCGGGTGCGGGCGCACGACGTCCACCGTATTCCAGGAGCTCGCGGACCGCATCCAGACCTATCTGAGGGACCAGATGCCGGTCTGGAAAAAAGAGTATCCCGGCGTGGAAAATATGAACGTGGCCGTTATGGGCTGCATCGTCAACGGTCCCGGCGAGTCCAAGCACGCCAACATAGGCATCAGCCTGCCGGGAACCGGTGAATCTCCGGCGGCGCCGGTGTTTGTCGACGGCGAAAAGAAAGTGACCTTGCGCGGCGAGCGTATCGCCGAGGAGTTCCAGGAGATCGTCCTGGACTACGTGCGGAGTCGTTACGGAAAGCAAGCGGCAGTGCAGTAAGCGCCGCATCACTGGTTTCAACAGAATGTCCGAGAACAAGAAGACTGAAAAAATCGTCGGCGTGAAAGGGATGAACGACATCCTGCCGGCGGATGCCCCCCTGTGGGAGCTGTTCGAGAATACCGTACAGTCGGTGCTGAAGAGCTACGGTTTCCAGCAGATCCGTACGCCGATCGTCGAGCCGACGCCGCTGTTTGCGCGCGGCCTCGGCGCGGTTACCGACATCGTCGAAAAAGAGATGTATTCCTTCGTCGATTCGATGAACGGCGACCAGCTCACGCTGCGGCCGGAGAGCACTGCCGGCGTCGTGAGGGCGGTACTCGAGCACAACCTGACTTATGACGGGCCGAAACGCCTCTGGTATGCAGGGCCGATGTTCCGGCATGAGCGGCCGCAGCGCGGCCGCTATCGCCAGTTCCATCAGGTCGGCGCGGAAGCCATCGGTTTCGCCGGCCCGGACATCGATGCGGAGCTGATCATGCTGTGCCAGCGGCTGTGGGACGACCTGGGACTGGAAGGAATTCGCCTCGAGCTGAATTCCATCGGCAATGCCGAGGAGCGCAGCCGGCACCGGGCGGACCTCGTTGCCTACCTCGAGACGCACAAGGACCTGCTGGACGCCGACGCGCAGCGCCGCCTTCATTCGAATCCGCTGCGTATCCTCGATACCAAGAATCCCGCGATGCAGGAGATGGTCAACGCCGCGCCGAAGCTGCTGGATTATCTCGGCGAAGAATCGCGCGCCCACTTCGAGGGCGTGCAAAAGATCCTGCGCCACAACAGCATCCCGTTCACCATCAACCCGCGCCTGGTGCGGGGCATGGATTACTACAACCGGACGGTGTTCGAGTGGGTCACCGACCAGCTGGGTTCCCAGGGGACGGTGTGCGGCGGCGGCCGCTACGACCCGCTGATCGAGATGTTTGGGGGGAAGCCCACCCCGGCCTGCGGTTTTGCCATCGGCGTCGAGCGCCTGCTCGAGCTGTTGAAGGCGAATGGCGAGCAGTATGCGCCCAACCAGTGCGACGTGTATGTCGTGCACCAGGGCGAGACCGCGCAGATGCAGGCCTTCGTGGTCGCGGAACGCCTGCGCGACGCCGGCCTCGACGTCATCCTCCACTGTGCGGGCGCCACGGGTGCTGGAAGCTTCAAGTCGCAGATGAAGCGTGCGGACGGCAGCGGCGCGAGTTTTGCGGTCATCATTGGCGAGGACGAGGTCGCGGCGGGCACGGCGGCCGTCAAGACGTTGCGCGCCGAGCAGGGCGAGGGAAGCCAGGTGACGGTGCCTATCGAGTCCGTCGCCCAGCATGTGCTGGGACAGATCCTGTGCGACGACGAGTGCGATGATCCGACGCACCATCATCAACATTAAGCAACTGAAGAAGACATATGGCATACGATCTTGAAGAGCAGGAACAGTTGGCCAGCCTGAAGGCATGGTGGAACCAGTACGGCAACCTGATTACCTGGTTGCTGATCGCCGCTTTGGCGGGATATGCCGCCTGGTCCGGCTGGAAGTACTACGAGCGCAACCAGGCGGTCCAGGCTTCGCAGCTTTACGACGAGGTGCAGAAGGCCGTGACGGCGAAGGACACACCGCGCATTCAGCGTGCCGCGTCCGACATGCAGGCGAAGTTCCCTCGCACCGCCTATGCCCAGATGGCGGCGCTGGCGGCCGCGAAGGCGGCTTACGATGCGAAGGACCTGAATGCGGCCAAGGCGCAGCTGCAATGGGTGATCGATAACGGGCTGGACGATGAATACAAATCGATCGCGCGCGTCCGCCTGGCCGGCGTGCTGCTGGACGAAAAGGCATATGACGACGGATTGAAAGTGCTGTCGGCAACGTTTGCGGAGCATTTTTCCGGGCCGGTCGCGGACCGCAAGGGCGACATCCTGGTGGCACAGGGCAAGGTGGAAGACGCCCGCGCGGCGTACAAGCTGGCGCTGGAAAAGACCGATGAGAAAAACCCGGCGCGACAGTTGATCCAGTTGAAGCTGGACGCGCTCGGGGGTGCCAACAAGGCCGCTGCCTAAGAATAAAAATGGGAGGTGTGATGCGTCTTACGGAAAAACTGACCTGCGTCGGAATGGTGGCCCTGCTGGCAGGGTGTTCCTCTCTCAACCCCTTTGCGAGCAAGGCGGCCCCGCGCAACCCGCCGGCGGCCTTGCAGGAATTGAAGCCGACTGTCAGCGTGCGCACGGCATGGACGGCCAATGTGGGCAAGAGCGGTGCTTATGTCTTCACTCCCGCGCTGGCAGCCGGCAGTATCTTCGCTGCTGCCGCGGACGGCACGATCGCGCGTATCGGGGCGGTCGATGGACGTGAGGCATGGCGCATCAACGCTGGCGCGCCCCTGACGGCTGGCGTCGGCAGCGATGGCACAACCGTCGCCGTGGTGGCCGAGAAGGGCGTGCTGATGGCCTTCGATGCCGACGGCAAGCAACGGTGGAAGGCACAGGCGTCCAGCGAAGTGCTGTCGGCGCCGGCAGTGGGCCAGGGTTTGGTTGTGGTGCGTAGTGCCGACAACCGCATTGCAGCATACGATGTCGAGTCGGGGACGCGACGGTGGATTGCACAGCGCCCGACGCCGCCGCTGACACTGCGGACCGCACCGGGCGTCGTGATCGCAGGAAACAGCGCTTTCGTCGCGCTTCCCGGCGGCCGACTCGTCGCCCTGGCGCTGACGAATGGCGGCGCACGCTGGGAGGTCGCCGTCGGCGATCCGCGCGGCACGACCGAACTGGAGCGCATTGCGGACATGTCGGGCATTCCGGCGGTGCACGGCGGCGAGGTGTGTGCGGCGGCGTATCAGGGTCGTGTCGCATGCTTCGACGTCAACAACGGAGCCGCCCGCTGGGGCAAGGAACTGTCCAGCGAGGTCGGCGTCGGTGTCGATGAACGGTACGTCTATGCCGCAGACAGCGCAGGCAACGTCACGGCTTTCGTGCGCGGCACGGGGGCCGGCGCGTGGCGCAACAAGTGGCTGGCGTACCGCAGTCTTTCTGCGCCGGTCCCGGTGGGCAACGTTGTCGCCGTCGGCGACTTTGAAGGTTATGTGCACTTCCTTTCGCGCGAGGACGGATCGATGATGGCACGTCAGGCGACGGACGGCAGCCCGGTATACGCGGGTCTTGCCGGTCCGGGCGGGCTGACGATTTTCCAGACCAAGGCAGGAAGCATTGTTGCCCTGAAGGCAGAATAAGAATTTGATGAAGCCGGTTATTGCATTAGTAGGCCGACCCAACGTCGGCAAATCCACGTTGTTCAACCGGCTCACCCGGTCGCGCGACGCGCTCGTCGCCGATCTTCCCGGACTCACCCGAGACCGCCACTATGGCGAGGGCAGGGTGGGCGAGCGGCCTTTCCTCGTAATCGACACCGGTGGCTTCGAGCCGGTCGCGAAGGAAGGCATCATGCACGAGATGGCCAAACAGACAAAACAGGCCGTCGCCGAAGCGGATGTCGTCGTGTTCCTCGTTGACGGCCGGCAGGGACTGACGCCGCACGACAAGACCATCACCGACTTTCTGCGCAAATCCGGACGACCGGCCATGCTGGTCGTGAACAAGGCCGAGGGGATGAAATACACCTCGGTCACGGCCGACTTTTACGAACTCGGGCTCGGCGATCCGTATGTCATCTCCGCAGCGCACGGGGACGGCGTGACCGACCTGGTCAATGAAGCGCTTGATCTCGCCGCGCAGCAGCGTCCGGCAGAGGAGTCGCCGCCGGAGGAAATCGCCCGCGGGATCAAGCTGGCTATCGTCGGGCGGCCCAACGTCGGCAAGTCGACTCTGGTGAACACCCTCCTTGGTGAAGAGCGCGTCATTGCTTTCGACATGCCAGGCACCACCCGGGATTCGATCGAGATCCCGTTCGAGCGCGAGGGCAAGCATTACACCCTGATCGACACCGCCGGCATCCGCCGCCGCGGAAAAGTCTTCGAGGCCATCGAGAAATTCTCGGTGGTGAAGACGCTGCAATCGATTTCGGAAGCCAATGTCGTGCTGCTGCTGCTTGACGCGCAGCAGGACATTTCGGAACAGGATGCGCACATCGCCGGCTTCATCCTCGAGTCCGGAAGAGCATTGGTTGTGGGCGTCAACAAGTGGGACGGCCTCGACAATGACAGGCGGGACCAGATCAAGATGGATATGGAGCGCAAGCTCAACTTCCTGTTCTTCGCCAAGTTCCATTTTATCTCGGCGCTCAAGGGAAGCGGCATTGTTCCCCTGATGAAGTCGGTGGACGCCGCCTACGCCGCCGCCATGGCCAAGCTATCCACGCCTCGGCTCACGCGCGCCCTGATCGAGGCTGTTGAACACCAGCAGCCGCGTCGCAAGGGCTCCATCCGGCCCAAGCTGCGCTATGCCCACCAAGGCGGCCAGAATCCCCCGATTGTCGTGATACACGGCAATGCCCTCGAGGCGATCGACGACAATTACAAGCGCTACCTGGAAAAGCACTTCCGCGAAACTTTTTCGTTAGTAGGCACTCCATTACGTATCGAACTGCGTTCCAGCAAGAACCCTTTTGTCAGGGATGAAAGATAGGGCAAGGTGGTTGGCGCGGAAGGCCAAAATCGTATACATTCATTAATTGCAATATCCGGGCACTTGAAATTCTTCAGGCTGTCCCTAACTCCTGATCACAACAACACAATGGAGCCGTTATGAGCAACAAAGGGCAACTCCTACAAGACCCCTTCCTCAACGCCTTACGCAAAGAACACGTCCCGGTTTCAATCTACCTCGTCAACGGCATCAAGCTTCAAGGGCACATCGAGTCTTTTGACCAGTATGTCGTGCTGCTGCGGAATACGGTTACGCAGATGGTATACAAGCATGCCATTTCGACGGTGGTTCCTGCCCGGGCGGTCAACCTCAATCTCGAATCCGATTCGGAATAACCTATCGATACCTCGCCTAATTCCCAAATGCGTGCTGCCCTTGTCGGTGTGGATTTCGGCAAGGGAGACTTTTCGGCAAGCCTCGAAGAACTATCTCTCTTGTCCAGTTCGGCTGGCGCCGAGCCCGTTGTCACGATAACTGCCAAACGTGCAAGTCCGGATGCCGCGTTGTTCGTCGGGTCCGGTAAGGCCGACGAGATCGCTCAATCCGTCGCGAACGACAAGCTCGATCTGGTGATTTTCAATCACGCCTTGTCCCCTGCGCAGCAGCGCAACCTCGAGCGCCACCTCAAGATACGGGTCATCGATCGCACCAGCCTCATCCTCGACATTTTCGCGCAGCGTGCGCAGAGTCATGAGGGCAAGGTGCAGGTCGAGCTCGCACAGTTGCAGCATCTCGCTACCCGCCTGATTCGGGGATGGACCCACTTGGAACGGCAGAAGGGCGGCATCGGTCTGCGCGGACCGGGTGAAACCCAGCTCGAGACCGACCGCCGCCTGCTCGGCGACCGGGTGAAGGCGCTTCGTGCGCGCCTCGACAAGCTGCACCGCCAGCGCGAGACGCAACGGCGCGCACGCGGACGCAACAACACCTTCTCGGTCTCCCTGGTCGGCTACACCAACGCCGGGAAGTCGACCCTGTTCAACGCGCTGACAAAGGCGCAGGCCTACGCCGCAAATCAGCTGTTCGCGACACTGGATACCACCAGCCGCCGTATCTTCCTGCAGGAAGTCGGGAATGTCGTGATCTCGGACACCGTCGGCTTCATCCGTGAGTTGCCTCACCAGCTGGTGGCAGCCTTTCGCGCCACGCTCGAGGAAACGATCCACGCGGATCTCCTGCTGCACGTCGTCGACGCCGCCAGCCCGGTACGTATGGAACAGATCGAACAGGTGAACAGCGTGCTGACTGAAATCGGCGCCGATCACATTCCCCAGATACTGGTCTGGAACAAGATTGATGCTGCCGGGCTAGAACCTGCGGTGGAACATGATGAATATGATAAAATCCGCCGGGTTTTCATTAGTGCCCAGACCGGGGCAGGCCTGGACTTGCTCCGTGACGCCATAGCCGACTTCGCCAAGGGGAGTGCAACGGCAGAGTTTGATCACGTGCGCGTCCGGGAAAGCGCCCTCCAAGACGCTGGACAGCTTCCACTCAGGGGCCAGCCGGAACAATAAGCAGCGAGTCATCAACATAAGCCGGATAGCGAGAGAATGTTTATTCCTCTAATCAAAAAAATCGGCCTCAAGTTTTCATTGAATGATCCCAGGTGGGGACGCGGAAGCCAGGACAACGGCCAAAACCAGAACCAGGACGGCAAGCGGCCGAATGACGGTCCTCCGGACCTGGATCAACTCTGGCGCGAATTCAATCAGCGGCTGAACCGCCTGTTCGGCGGCAAGGGCAATGGCCGCGGCGGCGACGGCGGCGGCTTCGGCCCGGACATGAAGGGCGCCGGCATCGGTGCCGGCCTGATTGCCGCAATCATCGGTTTTCTCTGGCTCGTCAGCGGGTTCTTCATTGTGCAGGAAGGCCAGACCGCGGTCGTCATGACCTTCGGCAAGTACAGTGCCCCGGCGCGCCCGGCGGGTTTCAACTGGCGCTGGCCGTATCCGATCCAGAGCCACGAAATCGTCAACGTATCGCAGGTGCGTACGGTGGAAGTCGGCTATCGCACGAACGTGAAGAACAAGCAGCCGCGCGAATCCCTGATGTTGACGGACGATGAAAACATCATCGACATCCAGTTCGCCGTCCAGTACCGGCTAAAGGATGCTTCTGAATGGGTGTTCAACAACCGCGACCAGGAAGAGACTGTGCGCCAGGTCGCTGAAACCTCCATCCGGGAAGTGGTCGGGCGCAGCAAGATGGATTTCGTGCTGTACGAAGGGCGTGAGAAGGTCGCTTTCGACGCAAGCCAGTTGATGCAGCAGATTGTCGACCGCTACAAGGCCGGCGTCCAAATCACGAACGTGACGATGCAGGCTGTGCAGCCGCCGGAACAGGTGCAGACGGCATTCGACGACGCGGTCAAGGCTGGTCAGGATCGCGAACGCCAGAAGAATGAAGGCCAGGCATATGCGAACGACGTGATCCCGCGCGCACGTGGTGCCGCAGCACGGCTGTTGCAGGAGGCGGAAGCCTACCGCTCGCGTGCGGTGGCCAACGCGGAGGGCGACGCTTCTCGTTTCAAGCAGGTGCTGGCCGAGTACCAGAAGGCTCCCGCGGTAACCCGCGACCGGATGTACCTGGAAACCATGCAGCAGATCTTTACGAATACGACCAAGATCATGGTGGACAGCAGGAGCGGTAACAATCTACTTTATCTTCCGTTGGACAAGCTGATCGCGCAGAGCGCCAGTGAGGCTGCCGCAGGCAAGACGGGCGCCGCCACGCAGGCGCCGTCATCGGCGGTACCAGGGGGAGACGCTTCGCAGACAAACATGGATACGCAACGACAGAGGGACTCCCGCACGCGCGACGGCCGTGATTCCCGCGACAGGGAGACACGCTGATGAACCGCCTCGTTTCCTATTCCATTGCGGCGCTGATCCTTCTGTCCGTGCTGATGTCGACCCTGTTCGTGGTCGACCAGCGGAAGTATGCGATCGTGTTTGCGCTCGGCGAAGTCAAGAAGGTGATCAGCGAGCCCGGTCTGCATTTCAAGCTGCCGCCGCCGTTCCAGAACGTGATCTTTCTGGACAAGCGCATCCTGACGCTCGATACGCCGGAGGCCGACCGGTTCATCACCGCGGAAAAGAAGAACATCCTGGTCGATGCCTACATCAAGTGGCGCATCACCGAGCCCAGGCTGTACTTCGTGAGCTTCACCGGCGATGAGCGCCGCGCGCAGGACCGGATGTCGCAGATCGTCAAGGCCGCGCTGAACGAGGAAATCACCAAGCGCACCGTCCGGGAAGTCATCTCGGGCGAGCGTGGCAAGGTCATGAACGCGATCCAGAAGAAGGTGACGGAAGAGGCGAAGCAGATCGGCGTCGAGATCGTTGACGTGCGGTTGAAGCGCGTTGACTATGTCGAGCAGATCAACAATTCGGTGTACGACCGGATGCGCGCCGAACGCGTGCGCGTGGCCAACGAGTTGCGTTCCACCGGAGCGGCTGAATCCGAGAAGATTCGGGCGGATGCCGATCGACAGCGGACCGTGATTCTTGCGGAAGCCTATCGCGAGGCGGAGCAGATCCGCGGCGACGGCGACGCCAAGGCAACGCAGATCTATGGCCAGGCTTTTGGGCAGAACCCCGAATTCTTCAAGTTCTACCGCAGTCTTGAGGCCTATCGCGCCAGCTTCAAGAGCCGCAACGACATGCTGGTGGTCGACCCCAACTCCGAGTTCTTCCGGTATTTCAAGAACCCCGTCAATGGGTCTGCAGCCCCGACGCCGAAGAAGTGATGCGGGTCGGTCGTGGACAGTGTGTGGGTGATCGCGTTTGGCATGATGCTCTTGTTCGAGGGCATCACCCCTTTCCTGTTTCCGGCGCGATGGCGCCGGTTTCTTGAGCAGGTCGCCCGTCTGAGCGACGGGCAGATCCGTTTTCTTGGTCTCACCGCCTTGCTTCTCGGCCTCGCCGTAATCTGGCTGGTCCGCTTCTAATCCATACGCTCGCTTTTTTTCGCCATGCCGAACTGGCTCCTTCCTGAAAATATCGCCGACGTCCTGCCGTCCGAAGCGCGCAAGATCGAAGAATTGCGCCGGGCGCTGCTCGACAACTTCCGTTTATACGGCTATGAACTCGTCATGCCTCCGATGCTGGAGTATCTCGAGTCGCTCCTGACCGGCGCGGGACAGGACATGGACCTGCGCATATTCAAGCTGGTCGACCAGCTTTCCGGACGAACGATGGGCGTCAGGGCAGACATGACGACGCAGGTGGCGCGGATTGATGCCCATCTGCTCAACCGATCGTCCGTGACGCGCCTCTGCTATGCCGGCAGTGTGCTGCACACCCGGCCGTCAGGTTTTCATTCGACCCGGGAGCCGGTCCAGATCGGTGCCGAAATATATGGCCATGCCGGGCTGGAAGCCGACGCGGAAATCCAGGAGCTGGTACTTGCCTCGCTCGCGCTTGCCGGCATCTCCGAGGTGCGGCTCGACTTGTGCCACGTTGGCGTGCTGCGCAGCATTATCGCAGGCGACGACGCTGCAAAGCGCAATGAAGCCGCACTGTTCGCGCTCCTTGAGACAAAGGACGTTCCAGGGCTGCGGGCGTTGTGTGCAAATTTCGCTCCTGCCACCTGTGCAGCACTGCTGGCGCTGCCCGGTCTCTATGGCGATCCCGGCATCATTGGCCGGGCACGCGCCGAGTTGGGCGCAATCTCCGGCGTCGGCCGCGCACTTGACGAGCTCGAGACCCTGGTGCATCAGGCGGGTGCGGCTACCGTGACGGTGGATCTTGCCGATCTTCGCGGATACCATTACCACAGCGGCGCGATGTTCGCGGCCTACGTCCCCGGCCTGCCGAATGCGGTTGCACGCGGCGGGCGCTACGACCATGTCGGCGAGGCATTCGGCCGCTCCCGGCCTGCGACAGGTTTTTCAATGGACCTGCGTGAACTGGCCCGCCTGATGCCGGGCGCAGAACGCACGCGGGCTATCCGCGCTCCATGGGGAACGGATGCCGCCCTTCGCAAGAAGATTGCAGAATTGAGAAAGAGCGGCGAGGTTGTGATCCAGACCTTGCCGGGGCATGAAACTGACCAGGATGAATTCGACTGCGACCGCGCGGTCGTATGGGAAAACGGTAACTGGATTCTTAAAAACTAGGCAAAAGCATGGCAAAGAACGTGGTTGTCATCGGTACCCAATGGGGCGATGAAGGAAAAGGAAAGATCGTCGACTGGCTGACCGATCATGCGGAGGGCGTGGTTCGCTTTCAGGGTGGACACAACGCCGGACATACGCTCGTGATCGGTGGCCAGAAGACGGCGCTGCAGCTGATCCCGTCGGGAATCATGCGCGCCGGCGTCGCCTGCTATATCGGCAACGGCGTCGTGCTCTCGGTCCCGGACCTGATGCGCGAAATCGACAAGCTGCAGGCGAACGGGGTCGAGGTTGTGTCGCGCCTCAAGGTGTCCGAAGCCTGCCCGGTCATCCTTCCGTACCACACCGCGCTGGACGCGGCCCGTGAAGCCGCGCGCGGCGCCGCCAAGATCGGGACCACGGGGAAGGGCATCGGACCGGCGTATGAGGACAAGGTCGCGCGCCGTGCAATCCGGGTCGCCGACCTCCTGAACGCCGAACGCTTCGCGGAAAAACTCCGCGAAAACCTCGATTACCATAATTTCGTTCTCACGCAGTACCTGAAGGCCGACGCGGTCGATTTCCAGAAGACGTACGACGACACGCTCGCACTGGTGCCTCGCCTGGCCCCGATGGTCGCCGACGTGTCGAGCGCCCTGTATGGCGCGCACAAGGCGGGCGTCAATCTGCTGTTCGAGGGAGCGCAGGGCAGCTTGCTCGACGTCGATCACGGAACCTATCCTTTCGTCACGTCGAGCAACTGCGTGGCGGGCAATGCTGCGGCAGGATCGGGCGTCGGTCCGAACATGCTGCACTACGTCCTTGGCATTACCAAGGCCTATACCACCCGCGTCGGCTCCGGCCCGTTCCCGTCGGAGCTGGCAACTGATCAGGGCGTGGGCAAGCACCTGGCGAGCGTTGGACACGAGTTCGGCACCGTGACAGGACGGGCGCGCCGCTGCGGCTGGTTCGATGCCGCGTTGCTGCGCCGTTCTGTGCAGATCAATGGCGTGTCGGGGATGTGCCTGACGAAGCTGGACGTGCTCGATGGCCTTGAGTCGCTGCAGCTTTGCACGGGCTACAAGATCGACGGCAAATCCGTCGGTGTTTTCCCGGTGGGCGCCGAAGACGCGGCGCGTTGCGAACCGGTGTACGAGCAGATGCCCGGCTGGTCCGAGTCGACCGTGGGTGCGAAGTCGATGGATGCGCTGCCGGCGAATGCGCGGGCCTACATCAAACGCATCGAAGAACTGGTCGGCATTCCGGTCGACATGGTCTCCACCGGTCCGGATCGCGAAGAGACGATCGTCCTGCGTCACCCGTTTGTCTAAGCGTACCGATGATGGATGCGAACATGACAGACAAGGTGAACGAGATGTCGACCGAAAAGGACTTGTGGGTCTCCTGGGACGATTACATCCGCGCGATCGTCGGCCTCGCCCGCATGGTTCACGAGTCCGGCTGGCAGTTTGATCAGGTGTTGTGCCTGGCTCGGGGCGGCCTGCGGCCGGGCGACATCTTCTCCCGGATCTTCGATGTGCCGCTGGCAATTCTCTCGACCAGCTCCTACCGCGAGGATGCCGGCACGACGCGCGGCTCACTGGATATTGCCAAGCACATCACGATGACCAAGGGGGCATTGTCCGGCAAGATCCTGCTGCTGGACGACCTCGTGGATTCCGGGGTGACGCTGGAGAAGGTGCAGGGCCATCTGAAGGAGCATTTCCCTGCGGTGACCGAGGTCCGATCCGCGGTCATCTGGTGCAAGGCCTGTTCCTCGGTGCGGCCCGACTACTACCTACAGTATCTGCCGACGAATCCCTGGATCCACCAGCCATTCGAGGAGTACGACAGCCTCCGTCCGCACCAGCTCGCCGCCTGGTTGAAGAAGGGCGAAAGCAGCATGTAGAACTTGCTCTGCATTCCGGACTCAAACCGACCGTTCGGCGTCGGTTGTGCTGAGACTGCGGTAGTGGCACGATCAAAAAACCCGTTGCTCGACAACGGGTTTTTCATTGCACGTGCGTTGGCCGATCGGTGCTGGTGGTCATGACGAGGGAGCGATCAGGGCGCAACGCGCGGTAGCGATCGGCAGGCTGAAAAGCCGGCGGGGAAAAGAAAAAAGGCTCGCAGCTGCGAGCCTTTTTAAACTTGGTGCCCAGAAGAGGACTCGAACCTCCACAGTGTTGCCACCGCTAGGACCTGAACCTAGTGCGTCTACCAATTCCGCCATCTGGGCTGCGAAAGACAGACATTATATCGGAAAATTTGAGGATGTCAATTCGCAGGTGCAATCATCTGATGAAGAGCGCGGTTAGGTAAATGTAACTGTAGTCCGTTACACTAGCTTCCGTATTAATAACAATTTCATTAAAACAGCTTTTGAGCCAATTCCAATACAACATTCCCAGCCGTGAGGAAATCCTCGGCATCTTGCGAACTGCGGCCGGCGCGCATGACTTGCAGTCACTGGCAGCCGCTCTCGGCGTCAAGCCGGAGGAGATCGATGGCCTCACGCGTCGACTGAACGCGATGGAGCGCGATGGCCAGATCAAGCCCAACCGTAACGGCGAGTATCAGCTCGCGCACCAGACCAGCTTCATCGAAGGCCGCGTCAGCGGCCATCGGGAAGGATACGGTTTCCTGATCCCCGACGATGGCGGCGACGACATCTTCCTTCCCGAGAAGGAGATGCAGAAGGTGCTGCATGGCGACCGCGTGCAGATCCGCATCGTCGGCCTCGACCGCCGCGGCCGGCCCGAGGGCAGCATCGTGGAAGTGCTGGAGCGGGCCAATACTCACGTCATCGGACGGCTGCTCAATGAAAACGGTGTCTGGGTCGTCGCCCCGGAGGACAAGCGCATCGGCCGTGACATCCTGCTTTCGGGGTCGCCCGGCAAGGCGAAGCCGGGGCAGGTCGTCACCGTCGAACTGGTCGAGCAGCCCTCGCGCTACACCCAGCCAATCGGCAAGATCGTCGAGGTGCTCGGCGACATCGACGATCCGGGCATGGAGATCGAGATCGCGGTGCGCAAGTATGGCGTGCCGCATGAATTCTCCGATGCCGCGGCGAAGCTTGCCGCCAGACTGCCGGGGGAGGTGAGGGATGCGGACCTGCAGGACCGGGTGGATCTGCGCGATATCCCGCTGGTCACCATCGACGGCGAGGATGCGCGCGATTTCGACGATGCGGTGTACTGCGAGCCGGTGAAGATCGGGCGTACCAAGGCTTACCGCCTGATTGTGGCGATCGCGGACGTGAGCCACTACGTGAAACCGAATGATGCGCTGGACCAGGACGCCCTCGAGCGCAGCACCTCGGTCTATTTTCCGCGTCGGGTCATCCCCATGCTGCCGGAAAAGCTGTCCAACGGACTGTGCTCGCTGAATCCCGCGGTGGACCGGCTCACCCTCGTGTGCGATGCGGTAATCACGAGCAAGGGCGCCATCAAGGCGTACCAGTTCTATCCTGCAGTCATCCATTCGGCGGCGAGGCTGACCTATACCGAGGTCGCTGCGATACTGGCCAACACCAAGGGGCCGGAAGCGGCGAAGCGCCACCAGCTGGTGCCGCACCTGCTGCATCTGTACGAAGCCTTCCAGGCATTGCTGCATGCGCGCCAGGAACGCGGTGCGATCGATTTCGAGACCACCGAGACCTACATTGTCTGCAATGCAGCAGGCAAGATCGAGCAGATCCTGCCGCGCAGCCGCAACGACGCGCACCGACTGATCGAGGAGTGCATGCTGGCGGCGAACGTGTGCGCGGCAGACCTGCTCGCCCGTCACAAGCATCCCGGTGTGTACCGCGTGCACGCGGCGCCATCGAAGGAAAAGCTCAACCAGGTTCGGACCTTCCTCAAGCAGATGGGCCTGCACCTCGGCGGCGGGGACACGCCGGTCGCTTCGGACTACGCGGAACTGATCCCGAAGATCAAGATGCGCCCGGATGCGGTGCTGCTGCAGACCATGCTCCTGCGCTCGATGCAGCAGGCGGTATACAGCCCCGACAATATCGGCCATTTCGGATTGGCCTACGAAGCATATGCGCATTTCACCAGCCCGATCCGACGCTATCCCGACCTGCTGACGCATCGCGCGATCAAGGCGATCCTGCAAGGCAAGCGGTATGAGCCCAAAGGCATCGACATGGGCGCGCTGAACACCATGCTGTCGCCGGCGGCGCGCCGCATGGCCGCAGAGGACAAGGCGAACGGCAAGAAAAAGAAGGAAGGCGAGCTGGCGGTGTGGGAGGCGCTCGGCATCCATTGTTCCGCCAACGAACGCCGCGCCGATGAGGCGTCCCGCGACGTCGAGGCCTGGCTGAAATGCTACTTCGTCCGCGACAAGCTGGGCGAGGAGTTTACCGGCACGATTTCCGGCGTCGCGCCGTTCGGCATCTTCGTGCAGCTCGACACGCTGTTCATCGAAGGGCTGGTGCATGTGACCGAGCTCGGATCGGACTACTTCCAGTACGACGAGGTGCGTCACGAGTTGCGCGGCGAACGCACCGGCATCCGCTACCAGCTCACCGATCGGGTGACGGTGCAGGTGAGCCGGGTCGATCTCGACGCGCGCAAGATCGACCTGCGCCTGGTGAACGAGCCTGACATCCGGACCGCCATCAAGAACGAGGCGCGCCGGGCGGAAGCCGGCCAGGCCCGTGAGAAGAAATCGAAGGCGAACGCGCCCGCGCCGACGGTCAAGTCAACGGCGCGCAAGGCCAAGACGGCGCGCAGCAAGACCGGTTCGGCCTCCAGGAAGGGCGAAGCCTCCGGCAAGGCTGGCAAGAAGAAAAGATAACGATGAAAAGCAAACTGATTTTCGGCTTCCATGCCGTGACGGCGCGGCTGCGCCATGAGGCCTCGTCCGTGGAAGAGATCTACGTGGATGCCGGCCGGCACGACCGGCGCATGCAGGACCTGATACGAGCGGCAGAAGATGCCAAGGTAAGGATCATCCATGCGGAGGGCGGTCGCCTGGACGGCATGGCCGGCACGCGCCGGCACCAGGGGGTCGTGGCGAAAGCCGGAGAACTCTCCCTGGCGCGCAACCTCGACGAACTGCTCGACGCCATCGTCGGGCCGCCGCTGCTGCTGGTGCTCGACGGCGTGACGGATCCGCACAACCTTGGCGCCTGCCTCCGGGTGGCGGACGGCGCTGGCGCACACGCCGTCATCGCGCCGAAGGACCGGGCCGTCGGACTCAACGCGACCGCGGCCAAGGTCGCGAGCGGCGCAGCCGACACCGTGCCGTACATTACCGTGACAAATCTTGCGCGCACCATGCGCGAGCTGAAGGAACGGGACATCTGGCTGATCGGTACCGATGACGAGGCGGAGAAGGGTTTGTACGACGCCGATTTCTCCGTCGGCTGCGCGCTGGTCATGGGTTCCGAAGGCGAAGGGATGCGCCGGCTTACCCGGGAGACGTGCGATCTGCTGGTCAACATACCGATGCTTGGCGCAGTGGAAAGCCTGAACGTGTCGGTCGCTTCCGGCGTCTGCCTGTACGAGGCCCGTCGTCAACGGATTCCCCGCTGACGGCGGTATCGCCCGCGCGGTGCGGCCGTCGCTCGCCACACGCCTGACCGTTCATGCCCTGATGTCCTGATTCCGTCCCTGCCATGTTCAATCGTCTCCGCGAAGATATCGCCAGCATCATCGAACGCGACCCGGCGGCGCGCAATGCCTGGGAGGTGCTCACCTGCTATCCCGGCTTGCATGCGATCGTCATGCATCGCTGGGCGCACTGGTGCTGGATGCGGGGGCTGAAGTGGGCCGGGCGGTTCATTTCGCATCTCGCCCGCGGTGCGACCGGGATCGAGATCCACCCGGGCGCGACCGTTGGCCGCCGCGTCTTCATCGACCACGGGTTCGGCGTCGTGATCGGCGAAACCGCCGAGGTGGGCGACGACTGTACCATCTACCAGGGTGTGACCCTCGGCGGAACCTCATTGAGCAAGGGCGCGAAGCGCCATCCGACCCTGGGCCGTGGCGCAATCATTGGCGCGGGCGCGAAGGTACTTGGCGGGTTCACCGTCGGTGAGGGCGCCAAGGTGGGTTCCAACGCCGTCGTCGTCAGGGAAGTGCCGGCGGGAGCGACCGCGGTCGGCAATCCGGCCCATATCGTCCAGAAGGACGCCGGGCGGCAGCGCGAGGAGGCGACGGCGCGCGTTTTCTCCGCATATGGAATCACGCCGGGTAGCGGAGAGGATCCCCTGGCGACCGCGCTGCATCGGCTGATCGATCATGCGGCGCTGCAGGAGCGTCAGATACTGGGGCTGATGGCGGCGCTCCAGAACGCAGGGGTTCGTTGCGACACGGTGCCGAAGACGGACGGGATCGATCCCGAACAATTGAACAAACTGGTTGAATGAGGCGAATGTGACGGACGCAGCGATGCAAGGCGAAGCAGCAGACGGACTGGAACTGCTTGACGACTTCGAGGTTCGGGTACTGGGGGTGCTGGCCGAGAAGGAAGGCATCACGCCCGACAGCTATCCACTGTCGCTCAATGCGCTCACGGCCGGCTGCAATCAGCTTTCCAGCCGCGATCCCGTGATGTCGATGAGCGAGCAGACTATTACCGCGGTCCTGCAGCGCCTTGTTCAGCGCAGACTCGTTTCGGAAGTGCGCCAGGCCGGGGCGCGCGTGGCCAAGTATGAACACCGGATGCGGATGAAGTGGTCGCTGGAGCAGGACAAGCTTGCGGCGCTCACAGTGTTGATGCTGCGGGGAATACAGACAGCGGGCGAAATCCGAGCACGCTGCGGCCGCCTCCACGACTTCGCCACGGTGGCGGACGTGGAAACGGCACTGCAATTTTTGATCGACAAGTTTCCTCCGCTGGTCGCTCGCCTGCCGCGGGCGCCCGGCACCAAGGAAGCGCGTTACGCGCATCTCCTGTCGGGATCGGAGAGGGTGGAGCAGCAGGAGGTGGCCGGCAGCTTTGCTTCGAACCTGGAGCCGGCCGCAGGCGTCTCGCCACCGGCCCGGCCACTGTCTTCATCCGACCGCGTCGCTGCGCTGGAGACGGAGGTGGCGGCGCTGCGGGCTGAGCTTGAACGCCTCAACGCGCAGTTTGCCGAATTCCGGCGTCAGTTCGAGTAGTCCTGCCTAGGACGCCGCGGTCTCGACCGGGACGTGACGGAACGTCCCGTCGTACTGCAGTGCGAGCCATCCTCCCCGCGCCGGCGTGGCGTCGCAGTCCCAGTCCGGCAGCACATGGCGTTCACGTTCGCCTTGCGGAGCGGGGTGGCGATGGACCGCCGGCCGATGGGTATGGCCGTGGATCATCGCTTCCGCGCCGCTCGCCGCGAACAGGTCCTCGATGGCTTCCTGGTTGACGTCCATGATGGCGTAGGATTTCTCGCGCTGCGCCTCGCGGCTGCCGCTGCGCATGCCGGCGATGATGGCCTTGCGTTCCGCAAGCGATTTTGCCAGGAATGCGGCCTGCCATCCCGGCTGCCTGACCTGTGCGCGAAACGCCATGTAGCCTGTATCGTCCGTGCACTGGGCGTCGCCGTGCACGAGGACCAGCTTGCGCCCGGCCAGCTGCAGGACATGGGGTTCGGACAGCAGTTGCAGGCCGGCGGCTCCGGCAAAGGCCTCTCCTACAAGGAAGTCGCGGTTACCCGGTATCCAGTACAACTGGACGCCGGCGTCGCTGACCTCACGCAGTGCAGCGACGACCGCAAGGTTGTACGGATCCTCGATGTCGTCGTCGCCGGCCCAGTATTCAAACAGGTCGCCGAGCAGGTAGAGCCGTTGTGCGCGGCAGGCATGCTTCCGCAGGAAATCGAGGAAGGCCTGCGTGGTGCGCGGCAGCGCGGGCTGCAGATGGACGTCCGAAACAAAAAGCGCAACCGGGTCGGGTTGCGCATCGCCGCCCGCGGCGGCGGGCATCTCGTTTGCCGGCATGATTCCCCGTGTCAGACGATTTCAGCCTTCTCGATGATGACGTTCTCCTCGGGCACGTCGGCAAACATCCCGGCGCGCGTGGTCTTCACCGACTTGATCTTGTCCACGACGTCCGTGCCCTCGGTCACCTTGCCGAACACGCAGTAGCCCCAGCCGTCCTGGCCCGGGTAATCGAGGAAGCTGTTGTTCTTGACGTTGATGAAGAACTGGGCGGTTGCCGAATGCGGCGACGACGTGCGGGCCATTGCCACCGAGTAGGGCTCGTTCTTCAGGCCGTTCTTCGCTTCATTCTCGACCGGCTCATTGGTCGGCTTCTGCTTCATGCCCGGTTCGAAGCCGCCGCCCTGGATCATGAAGCCGTCGATCACCCGGTGGAAGATCGTGCCGTCATAGTGCCCTGCGCGAACATAGGCGAGGAAATTTTCCACGGACTTCGGCGCCTTTTCCGCGTCGAGTTCGATCTTGATCTTGCCATGGTTGGTGGTGAGGATGACTGCCATGTTGGTTCCTTTTGAGTTGGGTTACTTGACGACCGTCGCCGACTGAATGACCACAGGTTGCAGCGGAACGTTCTGGTGCATGCCCTTGTTGCCGGTTTTCACGGCCTTGATCTTCTCGACCGTGTCGGCGCCCTTGATCACCTTGCCGAAGACCGCGTAGCCCCAGCCGTCCTGGCCCGGGTAGTTGAGGAAGCTGTTGTTGCTGACATTGATGAAGAATTGCGCCGTAGCGGAATGCGGATTGCCGGTCCGGGCCATCGCGACGGTGAGGGCGTCGTTCTTGAGGCCGTTTTTCGCTTCATTTTCGATCGGCGCCTGCGTCGGCTTCTGCGCCATGTCCTGGTCGAAGCCGCCACCCTGGATCATGAAATTGTCCATGACGCGATGGAAGATGGTGCCGTTGTAGTGTCCGCTCTTGACGTACTGCAGGAAGTTGGCGACCGACTTCGGCGCCTTCTCCGGGTACAGCTCCAGGACGATCTCGCCCATGTTCGTCTTCAGCGCCACCTGCGGGTTTTCCGCGGCATGCGCGGCATGGAGGCTGCCGGCGAGCGAGACCGCGGCGAACATTTGCAGGAAAAGCCTGCGGGTGCAGGAACGGGAGGTGCGGATTGCGGGCATGCTGCTTCCTTTGCTCTTTACAGGCGGATAGTGTTTGTGTATCTTCCGTGTCCCTTTTCGCGGCATCCGGCAGGGCCGACGGGCCGGCGGCGAGGGGAAGTAACGGTGCTATACTGCCGCGAAACTGTGCATTTTATCAAAAGACGCATCGCAAAAGGGTTTCGGCGAACCGGTATTGTCGTGTCGCCCGCCGCTGTCCGACGGCGGGGGAGCATCGGCACATCGCGTCGCTCGTCTTCAGCCGGAACGACAACTGCTCATGACCGCCATCAAGATCTACAACACGCTCGCTCGTGACAAGCAGGCTTTTGTGCCCATCCAGCCCGGCAAGGTTCGCATGTACGTGTGCGGGATGACCGTCTACGATTACTGCCACCTCGGCCATGCACGGGTGATGGTGGTGTTCGACATGGTCCAGCGCTGGCTGCGTGCATCCGGTCTCGACGTCACCTACGTGCGCAACATCACGGACATCGACGACAAGATCATCCGGCGCGCGGTGGAGAACAACGAGCCGATCGGCAAGCTGACGCAGCGCTTCATCGATGCGATGGACGAGGATGCCGCCGCACTCGGCGTGCAAAAGCCCGACCATGAGCCGCGCGCCACCCAGTACGTGCCGCAGATGCTGGGCATTATCGACAAGCTCGAACGCAATGGGCTCGCCTACAAGGCCGCCGACGGCGACGTCAATTATTCGGTGCGCGATTTTCCCACCTATGGCCGGCTCTCCGGCAAATCGCTGGACGACCTGCGCGCCGGCGAACGCGTCGAGCGCAACAGCGACAAGCGTGACCCGCTGGACTTCGTGCTCTGGAAGGCCGCGAAGGAATCCGAACCCGACGAAGTCAAATGGGACTCGCAATGGGGCAAGGGGCGGCCAGGGTGGCATATCGAATGCTCGGCGATGAGCTCGGAACTGCTGGGCGAGCAGTTCGACATCCATGGCGGCGGCGAAGACCTGCAATTCCCCCATCACGAGAACGAGATCGCACAGTCGGAAGGCGCGCACGGTCACACCTTCGTGAACTACTGGATGCATAACGGGTTCATCCGCGTGGACAACGAGAAGATGTCGAAGTCGCTTGGCAACTTCTTCACGATCCGCGATGTGCTGAAGAAGTACGACGCCGAAGTGGTGCGCTTCTTCATCCTCCGCGCCCACTACCGCAGCCCGCTGAACTATTCGGACGCCCACCTCGACGATGCCAAGCAGTCCCTGGCCAGGCTGTACACGGCGCTCAAGGAAGTCGTGCCCGATGACGGCCCGCTGCAGCACGACGAAGAACACGCGCGCCGCTTTGCCGACGCGATGAACGACGATTTCAACACGCCCGTCGCGGTTGCCGTGCTGTTTGACCTCGCCAACGAAGTCAATCGCGGCAGGTCGCCGGCGCTGGCGCGCCAGCTCAAGGCGCTCGGCGGCGTCATCGGCCTGCTGCAGCGCGGCCCGCAGGAATTCCTGCAGGGCGGCCCCGGTTCTGCCGGCGGCGGCCTCGACGAGAGTGCAATCGCCGCGAAGATCGACGCCCGCGCCGCGGCCAAGAAGGCAAGGAACTTTGCCGAAGCGGACCGGATCCGGGCGGAGTTGCTTGATGCCGGCGTGGTGCTGGAAGACAAGCCGGGCGGCGTCACCGAGTGGCGCAGGACCTGAAGCCATGACCGCGAGTCCCATGACGAACGGCGGCCCCGGCGTGCCTGCTTACTGGCAGGATGCGAAGGATGAACTGATGCGGCGCGACCGCATCATGCGCAAGCTGATACCGCAGTTCGGCGACCTGCACCTGAAAGGACGGGGCGAGGCATTCGTTACGCTGGCGCGCTCCATCGTCGGCCAGCAGATCTCCGTCAAGGCCGCCGACGCGGTATGGCAGCGCTTTCTCGCGGTTTGTCCGAAGTGCACGCCGGCGCAGGTCCTGAAGGCCGGGCCGGTGTCGCTCGCCGAATGCGGCTTGTCGAAAAGAAAAGCCGAATATGTCATCGATCTTGCCGAGCATTTCAAGGCCAAGCGGGTCCAGGCGGAGAAATGGGCGGAGATGGCCGACGAAGAAGTCATCTCGGAACTGATCCAGATACGGGGAATCGGACGCTGGACAGCAGAGATGTTTTTGATATTTAATCTGCTCCGTCCGAATGTGTTGCCTTTGGATGACCTCGGGTTATTGAAAGGCATCAGCGTCAATTATTTTTCCGGTGAACCAGTATCGCGCAGCGATGCGCGCGAGGTTGCGGCCAATTGGGAGCCGTGGCGCACGGTCGCGACCTGGTACCTCTGGCGCAGCCTCGATGCCGCGCCGGTCGTGTACTAAGTGCCCCCGGAACCGCGCGTGTTGAACAAGGAGGCACGATGAGCAAGACAACTTTCCTCGGTTTCGAACAACCTATCGCCGAACTCGAGGGAAAAATAGAAGAACTGCGCTTTGTACAGGACGACTCCGCCGTCGACATCTCCGAGGAGATCGAACGCCTGTCCAAGAAAAGCCAGCAACTTACCAAGGATATCTACGCCAAGCTGACGCCGTGGCAGGTGTCGCAGATCGCGCGCCACCCGCAGCGTCCCTACACCATGGACTACGTGAACGAGATCTTCACGGACTTCCATGAGCTGCACGGCGACCGCAGCTATGCCGACGATCTCTCCATCGTCGGCGGACTGGCCCGTTTCAACGGCCAGGCCTGCATGGTGATCGGACATCAGAAGGGCCGCGACACCAAGGAACGCGCGCTGCGCAATTTCGGCATGCCGAAACCGGAGGGCTACCGCAAGGCGATGCGCCTCATGAAGCTGGCCGAAAAATTCGGGCTCCCGATCTTCACCTTCGTCGACACACCCGGCGCCTTCCCGGGCATCGACGCCGAAGAGCGCGGCCAGTCGGAAGCGATCGGCCACAACCTGTACGTGATGGCTGAGCTGAAGGTGCCGCTGATCGCCACCATCATCGGCGAGGGCGGTTCCGGCGGCGCGCTGGCCATCGCCGTCGGTGACGTCGTGCTGATGCTGCAGTACGCCACCTATTCGGTCATCTCGCCCGAAGGCTGCGCCTCCATTCTCTGGAAGACTTCCGAACGTGCGTCGGACGCCGCGGATGCACTTGGCCTTACCGCACACAGGCTGAAGGCGATCAACCTGATCGACAAGATCGTCAACGAGCCTCTCGGTGGCGCTCACCGCGATCCGAAGCAAATGGCCGTGATGCTCAAGCGCGCACTGGCCGACTCGCTGCGCCAGGTGCAGGGAATGAAGCCGCGCGAACTGATCGCCGCGCGCCATGAAAAGCTCATGAGCTACGGCAAGTTCAAGGAAATCAATCCGTCGGAATAATCGTGCCGGACAAGCAGTCCGCCTCCGTGCAGGAGGCATTCGAACGCGCGCTGGGAGCAATCCTCGCGCGCGTTTCCGTTTCCGGTTCTGCTGACGCTTCAGACCGCGCCGCCGCCGACCGGCAGTCCGGCGGCCTGCCCGCCGTAGGCCTCGCCTACAGCGGCGGACTCGATTCCACCGTGCTGCTGCATCTCGCGTGTGCCTGGGCAGCCGGCACTGGCAGGCGCCTGCATGCCTTCCATGTACACCACGGTCTCAGCCCGCACGCCAATGCCTGGTTGCGGCACGCCGAACAGGAGTGCGCCCGCCTCGGGGTCCCGCTCCATGCGGCGCATGTCAACGTGGACAGCAATGGCGACGGCATCGAGCAGGGCGCGCGGAAGAGACGCTACGCGGCACTGGGCAGGCTGTGCCGGGAGCACGGGGTGCGCCTGCTGCTGACCGGGCACCATCTCGACGACCAGGCGGAGACCGTGCTGCTGCAGATGCTGCGCGGCGCCGGTGTGGCAGGTATCGCAGGCATGCAGGAATCGGTGGAGGCGCAGGGCCTGCTCGGGGTCGCCGGACTGCTGCTCGGTCGGCCGCTGCTCGGCGTGGCGCGCGAGGCATTGGAATCCTTTGCCCGCGAGATGCGGGTGGCCTGGGTCGACGACGAATCGAACGACGACCTGCGTTTTTCGCGCAATGCGCTGCGGCATGCGGTGATGCCTGCGCTGGCGGGGCATTTTCCAGGATTCCAGGAGCGCCTGGCGCGGGGCGCCGCACACGCCGGCTCGGCCCGGCGGCTGCTCAATGAAATCGCCGCGGAAGACCTCGCAAGCTGCGGCCGGGAGGATGGCAGCATTGACCTGGCCCGACTGCGCGGCAGTCCGGACCGTATCGCCAACCTGATGCGGCACTGGTTCACGGTGCACCAGGTGCGCATGCCAAGCACGGCCTGGCTGGACCAGATGCTGCGGCAGGCGCTGGGCGCACGGGAGGACGCGCAGGTGCGGGTCGTCCATCCCGATTGCGAAGTGCACCGTCACCGGAACCGCCTGTTCCTGATTCCGCGCATCGACGACGCCGCCCTGCGTGTCGCGCCGGCGACCTTTCGCTGGCAGCGGGAGGCGGCGCTGCCGTTCCCCGCATTTGGCGGCATCCTTCAGGTGCGGACTGCGGGGGAGGAGGATCGCAATTGGCTGGCGGCGCGGTCGCTGGAGCTGCGCTACCGCAGCGGCGGGGAAGTCCTGAAACCGGGGCCGAACAGGCCGAGCCGCAGTCTCAAGCACCACTACCAGGCCCTCGGCATCCCGGCATGGGAACGCCGCCGGCTCCCGCTCGTCCTCGCAGACGGCCGGCTACTGTATGCCGCAGGCATCGGGATGAATCACGCGGTCCTGCCGCCGGGCGCCGGCATCTCCTTCGAATGGGAGCGGGCGACGACCTGAGCCGTCCCGCGCGCAGCGCACGAACCCGGCCGTATTTTCTTCGTTTTTCCCGGCTTTTAACGGAATTTCTATGCCATTCGGCTTGCTTTCCTGTCTTGTGGCAGGTAAAGTAAAGGGTTGATTTTTATCATATTTCTCTTCCCTCCAACGCTTCATCCATCCCTATGGCTTTAATCGTTCACAAGTACGGCGGCACATCGATGGGCTCGACCGAGCGTATCAAGAATGTCGCCAGGCGCGTCGCCAAATGGCACGATGCCGGACACCAGATCGTCGTCGTGCCGTCGGCCATGTCCGGCGAAACCAATCGCCTGATCGCGCTGGCCAAGGAAGTCATGCCGCAGCCCGATCCGCGCGAACTCGACATGCTGGCGTCCACCGGCGAGCAGGTGTCGGTGGCGCTGCTGTCGATGGCGCTGCAGTCCATCGGCAAGCAGGCGGTCTCGTATGCCGGCTGGCAGGTGGCGATCAAGACTGATTCCGCCTTCACGAAGGCGCGCATCCAGTCGATCGACGACGAGCGCGTGCGCAAGGACCTGGCGGCCGGCCGGATCGTCATCATCACCGGTTTCCAGGGCGTGGACGATGCAGGCAACATCACGACGCTGGGTCGCGGCGGATCCGATACCTCGGCCGTCGCCGTGGCTGCCGCGCTGAAGGCGCAGGAGTGCCTGATCTATACCGACGTGGACGGCGTCTACACGACCGATCCGCGCGTGGTCTCCGAGGCCCGCCGCCTGCGTACGGTGACCTTCGAGGAAATGCTCGAACTGGCGTCGCTCGGTTCGAAGGTCCTGCAGATCCGCTCGGTGGAATTCGCCGGCAACTACAAGGTGCCGACGCGGGTGCTGTCGTCGCTCACCGACCCGCTGATACCGCTGGAAGAGGAAGCGACTTCCGGCACCCTGATTTCGTTTGAGGAAGACACACACATGGAACAAGCTGTCATTTCGGGTATCGCATTCAACCGCGACGAAGCCAAGATCACCGTCCTGGGCGTGCCCGACAAACCCGGCATCGCGTACCAGATCCTCGGCCCGGTCGCCGATGCCAATGTCGAGGTCGACATGATCATCCAGAACCAGTCGGTGGAAGGCAAGACCGACTTCACCTTCACCGTCGCGCGCGGCGAGTATGCGAAGGCGATGGATGTGCTCAACAAGAGCGTCAAGGAACACATCGGTGCAGCCAGCATCGTCGGCGACACCAAGGTCTCGAAGGTGTCGGTGGTCGGCGTCGGCATGCGCAGCCACGTCGGTATCGCATCGCAGATGTTCCGCACCTTGTCGGAAGAGGGCATCAACATCCAGATGATCTCGACTTCGGAAATCAAGATCTCGGTGCTGATCGACGAGAAGTACATGGAGCTGGCGGTGCGCGCGCTGCACAAGGCATTCGACCTCGAGAAGGCTTGAGCGAACGCATCTCCCTGCATTGTTTCATTGACCAAGTGCGCATGAGCAGCTATCATGCGGGACTTCACTGAGGCGACGTACTGCGTCATTTCAGTGGTGTGGAGACGTGGCCGAGAGGTCGAAGGCACTTCCCTGCTAAGGAAGCATATGGGCTTAAACCTGTATCGAGGGTTCGAATCCCTCCGTCTCCGCCAGTAATTCTGTAATTGGCGATAAGTCATTGAGTAAAAGGCCCTTTTCGGGGCCTTTTTCTTTTTCCGTGCTACCCCAAGCCCCTCGACGGTGCTACCCGGAGTCAGACCGGTAGTAGTGCGTTCGAAGAATCTTCGAAAAATCTTCGAAAAAGGCTAAACCGTCTCGCTGTACTCCGTTCATTCACTGTTCAGGAGTACTGGTATGACCAAGCACGCATCAATCCGAACCCGTCGGTCCTCAGACCGTTCGTCCGCACCACCGCAAGCCCCTTTGAGTGCTCCCGGTGCAGCATTTCCCAAGTACCTGACGCAGCGGTCGAACGGCGTCTACTACTTCAAGCGGAAGGTACCCGCGGACCTTGTTCCAGGGGTTGGTAATCAAGCACAAATATGGAAGTCCCTAGAAACGACGGATTTCAACCAGGCTTGTCGCCGCTTGGCGAGAGAAATTGCCGCGTTCGAGCTACGTATAGCTACCGTCCGTATGCGGATGGTGAACGATGGCATTCCGGTCGCTGTGGCATCGACACTTCCGGAGCTGAGGGAGGACCAAATTCCGGGCTTGGTGCAGCGCTATTACGTGCATATGCTGACCCGTGATGACGAGGAGTTAAGTGCCATGCGACCAATTGTCATGGCCGACATCAATCAGCGCAAAGCGGACCTCGACGAGGCCCTCGACTACTACAAACTAGCATTCACTTTCGGCGACAATCTTGTGGTGGAAGAGACTGTAGAGCAGCTCCTGGCGGGTGAGGGGGTGTCTGCGCCAAAAGGCTCGCCAATATACAAGTTGCTTTGCCAAAAACTGTTAGCGACCGAAGTCGATATCCTGAATGAGCAGCGCGCCCGCCTAGACGGCAAGAAGCAGCTGACCCCAGAGGCGTCAATCCCGGTCCGTCTGCAGCCCACGTTGACGGATTACCTGGCTGTCTGGAAAAGCGCTAGGGCCAGACCACGGAAAACACTCGATACCGCGCTCTTCATGGTTCGGCGTTGGAACGAGGTTATGGGTGAGAGGCCTGCCACAGACATCACCCGCACCGATGTGAAGCTGTTTCGGGACAAGCTCCTGGCCACTGGTCGGTCGACAACAACCATAAAAAACCGCCTTGGTCTGCTGCATGCGGTCGTCAGCGCGTATCACGAAGAACACGACATGGAAGGCGCAAGCAACCCATTTCACAAGATTCCCGTCCAGGACAACGGGCAACGCCTTCGACGCGCTAAGAAGCGCCGTGCTTTCGAAATGTCGGAGCTGAATCGGATTTACAAAAGTCCTGTTTTTACAGATAAAAAGTTGCCGAAGGGGCAGTGTGTTGAAGCAGCGTACTGGGTACCCCTGATGGGTCCTTTCGTCGGTGCTCGTATTGAAGAGCTTGCACAGATGCGCTTGGCGGACATTGAAATCATCAACGGGGTTTGGGTTCTTCGCATCTGCAATCTCGATGTCGAGACCCAAGCGTTAAAAAACGATAACAGTTTTCGCCGTGTACCGATTCACACAGAACTTATTAAGCTCGGTTTCTTGCGCTACGTATGTGCACTGAAACGTTCTGGTGCCGAACGGCTATTTCCATCTTTGCGCAGCGACAACAAGTATGGCATCTGGTCGAACGCTCTGGGGAAATGGTGGGGCATGTTCTTGGGCCGAGAGGGCTTGACGTCTCCCCAAGTCGATTACCACTCGTTCCGATATAACTTCCGCCAACGCCTTGGCCAGTGTGGAGCAATGCCAGAAGTGCGGGACGCGCTTACTGGTCATTGGCTCGGCAAAGACAGTTCTGGAGGCGTGTATTTGAAAGACGCGAACCTTCAGTACGACTTTGCCGCCCTGTGTGACGCTATCAAGCACCTGCGGTATGACGAGCTCAATCTTTCGCACCTGTACGTTGATGACCCATGGGACCAAGTGGATGCGGCGTTGTTCGTTGGCTAATGACACCGAATATTATCATGTTAGCAATATTAGTTGTTTAGGCCGTTCTATCAGAAGGCTGCTGGCGCAATCGCCCGCAGCTTTTTGCATCTCAGCCTCCAGTCATCGATGCAATTTTCCTCAGGTTTCGTGCGTCACTGGACTTTGGTCTGTCTCTAAGTTTCACCCCGCACTCTCCTTGGCGGACGATGCGCGTGTTCTGGGCCCATCGGTTCTGCAAGGTACGTCCTGCCATTTCGCTCCTGAAAACCTCGGGGCAGTTTTCGGCGCAAATAAAGTACCTCGCTATACGGCTTCGCGAGTCTACTCAGTACCTCGCGGAAAGCGGAAAAATCAGCGAAATGCAATCTAATGAAAACGACAGCATTGTTCTTACCAAGCAAGTGTCGTGTATAGTTATAACAAATCCCAAACAAATCAATGAGTTAGGGAAATGTTTCATTCGTTGACGCCGGTCTCGATTAATGACTCGTCTCGAGCCTCTCCGCCGCCGCGTGGTCGGAAAAAACGAATGAACAATTACCCTCTGACCTACGGCCGGCTAGGCGAAGCAATGGCCGCAAAACTACAAACCGAAAAGCGTTCCAACCACAGCTTGGATAACCTCAACGCCGCGTTACGCAGCTTCTGCAAAGAAATTGGCCTATGCGAAAGCGATGTTATCGGCTCCGAACTACGACAGTCGTATTACCAGGCGCTGGCTTCCCATATAGATGGGCTCACCTCGCTCGGGCGAAGCAAGGCCTATATTGCGAACCGGAAATCGTACTTGGCGAACTGGCACAGTCTGGTACTCGAGTTGGACAAACAGGCCGCGGCTGCGCTCGGGACCAAGACGCCATTCCAATCAGCACTTGGGGAGCTAGTCGAGACCGCCGGCTCACAACGCGCACTTGGGCGCGAAGCTGGAGTCTCTGTCGCTTCAATCAAACGCTGGCTCGGCGGTGCACGTCCGGGGGCGCGGACGGTATCCAGTATTCGCCGGATTGAGCGATTGTTTGGACTGGCTGATGGTACGCTAGTTGAACTAGCATTTTCCGGCAAGCCACGTTACACGACCCTGCGAGCGCCGCACGCGCCTATCGCGTATCGGGAAAGACTCAAAAACCAAACGAAGAAGACATACCTTATTGCAGACGTGACGCCGCGCTTGCGCGCGCAGTGGGAAGAGTTCTGCCTTTACAAGACGTCGATTCGGTCCACAATGAAAGCGCGTAATCGCGCAGGTAAGTGGCGCATCACGGAGTCACAATGCCGTCCTGACCCCGAGAAAGCTTGGTACGCCTTCGTCAATGGGCGATATGTGCCTACTGCGGGTATCACTTGGGGCAAAGTAGCTGCTTATCTGGGCTGGCTGCAATTGTCGCGCAGTGACGGTGGCATGCAGATACCACCTGAACAGGCGCAAAGCCTCGGCTGGCTAGTGCGCGACGACTTGATTGAACAGTACCTAACTTGGAAGATTCGCCGGGCGGGAGGCATTGTTCATTCCGGCATCGCGGAATTTCCACGGCTTGTGCGAGGCTTGGTGCATCCTACGACGGGCTACTTGAAATTGACTCCTTCAATAGGAGCGGAGCCGTCGGGTCACGGGAGCCAGACCTGGACCGAACAATGCGAGCGCTGCTTCAATGGTATGCGCGAGCTCCAGCAGCACTATGATGAGCAGGCGCAAGCATCACGTGATTCGTTCGAACCTATCCAGGCGGTCCTGTCGTTGGCAAACCCACTCGAGGCGGTCGCCGATATGACCTTCCGGATGCAAGCTGACCGTCCATTGACGAACGGGACCCAAGAAGCCATTTGGGCGCGTGACTTGGCCTTGATTAAGCTGCTGATGTCAAATCCGCTGCGCATTAAGAACTTGCAGGAGCTGACTTGGAGACCCGATAACACGGGTCAGCTGCATCAGCGTGTGGACGGCAGCTGGCATATCAGGATTGAACGCAAGTTCTTTAAAAACCATCGTGGAGCTGCGCGTGACCGCGATTACGATAATCCGGTAGACCCAGCAGTGTGGCCAACGTTGCAGCAGTATTTGTCGATTCACCGTCCACGGCTCCTAGGCGGTCGGCATACGGATTTTGCGTTCGTTTCACAGGAGACCGAGTCCGACCGCGGCCCGTGGCTTAGCATGAGCCGGCGAGTGTTTATTCTCACCGCGAGGTACCTGTGGGGCTGCCCTGGTGTTGGTTCTCACGCATTCCGTCATATCGTGGCCACTGCAATCCTGAAGGCTAGTCCGAACGACTGGCAAACGGCCGCGCTGGTACTCCATGACCGGATAGAAACCGTCCAAAAGCACTATGCGCACCTGCGAACTGCAGACGGTACACGCCGATTACATAGTCTTTTCGAACAGACGTTTGCGCGTGCATAGTGGGTGGGCAGTTGAAGACATATCGGGCCGTATAGGCCCGATATCGGTCACGAGCGTCGTCTATGCGGGACGATTGGGTAGGGCTCGCTGCGCTGGTTCGAGGGTCATCCATTTGAGCCCACGCGTCTCCAGCACGTAGACGTAATCCTATCGCAGGGTTAGACTTGGTAAATATTTACAAATAACAATAAATCGGAGTGACCATGCATAAAGACCTGCCGCCGTACTTCCATATCACGACCAAAGCGCGCCTGGAGAAGTCGATTAACTCTCTACTCGGAATTGTCGAAGGCATCTGCGCAGATGCAAAAATCAATCCGACAGAGATTGGCTTCCTTCGTAGCTGGGTCGGCGAGCATCTGGCAGTAGCGGGTAAGCATCCTTTCAATGAACTGGTCCCAGTTGTCATGCGAGCCCTTGAGGACGGTGTCCTTTCTGCGGAGGAGCAACAGGACATTGTCTGGCTCTGCGAACGCCTGCGTAGCAATTCCTACTTCGACCTCATCACGGCGGACATGCAGCGTCTGCACGCACTCGTCGGCGCCATTGCCGCGGATGGTGAGGTCACCGAGGAAGAGCTCCGCGGCCTATCTTCCTGGTTGGCGGAACACGACCACCTGAAGACTTGCTGGCCGTATGACGAAATTGACAGTCTCGTAACCAAGGTTCTTTCGGACGGTCGTATTGACGACGAGGAGCACCGTCTTATCCAGGGATTCTTCGCGGAGTTTGTCGCACTTTACGACGACCGGACAATCGCCTCTCCTCTCGTGGCGGAGAACGCGCTTCTGACTGGCCTTTGTGCAGTGTGCCCTGAAATCTCGTTTTCTGACTCGACTTTCTGCTTCAGCGGTGAGTCGTCGAAGCACAGCCGTAGTGAGCTTTCCGGCCTCGTGCAAGGACTTGGTGGCAAGGTTGTGAGTGGCGTAAGCGGCAAGCTCAACTATCTGGTTATCGGCGCCGATGGCAATCCCTGCTGGGCGTACGCGTGCTACGGACGCAAAGTCGAAAAGGCGGTGGAGCTTCGGAAGCAGGGTAAGCGCATCGTACTCGTTCATGAGCACGATTTTCACGACGCTGTAGCAGACGCAAGAACTGGCCTCGACGGGACCTACTAGGCAACAGCAGAACAGATTGAACGGTTATGACTCACTACACTGACGCCGATGCATTTCTCGACACCCTCGCAGCGGCCATCGAATCCGGAGACTATCGGAAGTCCACCTTCCACAGGGCCTTGAACTCCACCGAATGGGCACGTTTAGTGGCAGAACTTGCGGACAGAAGCACACCTGTGAAACAGAGCCAGCTTCGCGCGTTTCAATTCATCGGAATCCTTGCCAATGGCGAGAGCAAGGAACCGTACACCTACGCCAATCTTTCTTGGGGCATCAAGGCGAGGCTTGAACTAGTCGCGTTCGCCCGTGAGCATGTGCATGGCTTCCTCGCGCCAAAGCACTGACCGGTACCTCGATTGCCCATTCTTCGAAGATGTCCCCCGCAAACCGCTAGTCGACGAAGGTAATTGCAGCTCAATTGAGGCAGATGCCTAACGGAAATCGAGTAATGTGATGAAAGCAGAAAAGAACATTGTCCAAGTGAAGTCTGAAGCTGCAGGTGAACTGGTCATCGAGACTCCGGGAGGAAAAGAAGAAACCTACTACCTAAACCCGGTGCGGACCATGCGTTTAGATGTCGAGCAGCTTCAGGTGTACCGTGGCGGTGACCGAATGCATTTACTCAACCAGGACCTCCCGACTCCACCGGAGCTGTCGCTCTATGTGCTCGGTACAGCGTCGCTCGAAGGTAGGTCGATTTCCGTAATTGGCGAGCCAGATAACAAAGCTCGCAGGCTTAAAATTGCCTTTCGAGCGCTGGACGAAGAGGGGCGCAAACGACGCGAAGAGTGGTCAAGGAAGCATGACAAGCCGGTCCGCTTCACTGGCGCTACCGTAGGATTCCTACGCAGTGATTGGGAGATTGGTAATGATGACGAATGGTTTGTGGAGTGTGAGGTTTCGTCCGAAATGCTCGATGAAATTGTCTCCGCCGTCTCTTCCAAATCCTTACGTGGGATGTCGATAGGTCTCACATTAAAGGGCATTTACGCCGACGAAAACTGGGCGCCGCCGTCCGCAAGAACAAATTGGTATCTTAGGCCAAATCGAGAAGACAACGCCGTCGACAGTCCCGAGATGGCCCACGGGAAGGTCACTTCCATTAATTTGTCGTTAGCCGACGCTAACCTGCGTCCGCAACAAGAAAACGACGACGGCGCAGAGCTTCCAGCGGAAGACAAGCCTGAGCTTCTGACATCTGCGGTAGAGCCAAGTGTTAACGTCTCAAACATTAATGCGCTCGCGGCGAATATCGAGAAGCTTCGAGTGACGTTGAAATGGGTTGGCGGCTTTATTGCATTTTTCCTGATGATTCTTGCGTTCAAGTAGAAAGCCACGGTCATCTGGCACCTTCTACTTTCTGCCTGTACAAGTCAGGCTGGGGAAGTAGCAAGAGGACCAATTGAAAGGCCTGCTGTCTGACAGAAAAGACCGGAGGCTTTTTATGCGGGCGCCAAACAGTCAGTGACAATACGTGTCAAGGACACAGCCGTTGCTGCTCATTGTCGTTGGAACGGCAATTGTCGTTTTTACGACAACGAACGCCAACGAGTATCGCGTTGAATGACCTTGTGCCCTAATTTCACTCAGGAGGGAAATTCTTATAAGAATTATGTACTTGGCGTTTTATCTCACGGTTATTCACAGTCATGTACATAAAATCTGTGAATATCTTGCACCAGAAGCAAGGAGTGGTGGGGCGAACTTAGGATGTCAATGCTCGTCTAGCGTGCAAGCAGAGGGAGTGGATGCAGCTCGAGAGTGCTGACAATGATGCTTGCCGCCCTTGGTATCTTTGGTAACGGTTCTGGATGGCCAGACATCGTCTGGCGTCAATAATTATAGGAATTCTTGGCCTTGCCGCCGCCAAGAGCGTTATTACCCAAGCTTGGACTGAAATGGTTTCCAAGCCAGCCATCCAAGTCGTCACTCTTTCAAGGTAAAAAAATGGACTGGTTGCTTCTTGCCCTGCTATTCCTGACGATTGAAGTATTCTTCAACATGTTGAAGAATACTTCAATCGTCGCGATACAAGGAGCGGTCAACATTCGGTGACAGGATTCGCCTCGTGAAAGGACTTTCACTTACTTTTTGCCAAAACTGCCGCAGGGAAGGACTTTGACTGTCATGCAGGTGTCTGCAGGCTCGCAGTCCTTCAATACGGTGAAGCAGCTACATGTGTCCTTAGCCGGTGGATGCGGATGGTGACAGAACAGTCTTTGGTGGCGAAGGCGTATCAGGAGTTCGACGATAACGGCCGCATGAAGCCGTCCTCGTACTACGTGCACTGGGTCGACGTAATGGAAGAACTCTACAAGTTCACCCTGCTTGTGCGAGACCGCTCGGATTACCTTACGAGCAGGTACAGTGAGCGCAAAGAAGCATTTCCGGAGCTGGTTACCAGTTTGGCGGCAGCTGCAATGAGCCACGAAACTGGTCTGGACGAGACCAAAGATGAGCTGGAGTAAGGCGTGCTTCCGACTGCAACTAGAGCTGATAACAACGCTTCATCGAAGCCAAACTGAACAGGATTCATGAATATGTCGCATTGGAAGCAATCAATGGTTCCGCGTTCGAGCTTCGCTAACCACCGGCCGGCCACGGGCAATTGAGGCGATTACCTCCGCCGGTCCTACCTGCTTACCCCTGTTTTTCCGGTACGTGCATCCGACGGGCCGTCGACAATAGAAGCAGGTCGTAAGCTATCTTCAGTCCTCCGGCTACAACTAGTGGCCATCCGAAGCTGGAAACGCTCAACAGATAGCCTGCAATCGTCGGGCTGACTGCCGAGGCAAGGCTCCGTGGGACAGCCGTCACGCTTGCAGCGGCTGCCCGTTCTTCTGGTGGGACGACGGCCATTACAAAGGAACTCCTGGTCGGCACGTCCATCTGCGACAGCGCACTGCGCAAAAGCAGCAGCGTGATTGCCCACGCCAGTGACGGCATGAATGGCACCAGGACCAGGAAGATGTTCGCGGGGAGATGCGTGAAGACCATGGTATTGACCAGGCCGAAGCGGTTGGCGATGCGGACCGCGACCAGGTAGGAAAAAGCGGACAGTACACCTGTCCAGAAGAAGATAGCACCAGCGACCACCGTGGATAGTTCAAATTTTTGAAATAGCCAGAGCGCGACCAGGGATTGGACGACAAATCCTCCTCCGAATGAGTCAAGGCTGAACAAGGCCGCAAGTGTGAAAACAGTTTTCTTCGACCGTCGCAGCGGCGCCGCTTCTGCATGCTTGGCAGACGATACTCGCCCAGGCACCGCGCGGTACAGGAGGCCGCAAAGCAGCCCGATAAAGCCGTACAGGAGAAACATGGCTTGCATGACGGCCTTTGAGTCTACCTTCAGCAAGCCGACAAGGTATTCGGGAGCCGCGGCGAAGAGTTAACCGCAGCCCGACGAGCTGCCCGTCGGCGGCTAGATACATGACGCTTGCACCGTCGTTTCGAAGCTCTTCAGCCTGTTCGACAAGGGTTTTCCAGTCGACCTTCTCCTGGTCCATCAGGGCAGTGTTGCCGAGTGCGATACGCCGTCCCTTGACTGCACCGCGCACGCCTATACCGTTTGAGGACTCAAACGTTTCCGGCTTGTCGAGCGCAATACCACCCTTCCGCACTTCGTCGACAACCGTATGTGCCAACGGATGTTCACGGCCCTGGTCGATACTTGCAGCAATCTGAAGTACGTCTAAATCAGAGAAACTCGGGGCGGCGACTACGCGGTCGAAAGCTGTCTTTCCCTCGGTCAGAGTACCGGTCTTATCGACGATGAGGGTGTCAATCTCGCGCATCGCCTCGATAGCCGCCTGTAGCGGGAACCATAACCAGAGATTTTGGGAAGCATTCATTGAGACATTTATCAATTAATGCATCCTAATAGGTAGGGTCGCTGGTGCTTCGTTTCGGGAAAAGCCTAGCCTCCAAATGGGGCTAGGCTTTTTTAGCGCTTATTTTTGTTTCCAGGCCCGGAGGCGGCTTGGGGAGCAGTGCCGGAGGGTATTTCCAGTGCGGGTGCATATAGTCCCTCTACTGTGCTTTTTGATAAAATCTTAAAATCGAGCAAGTATCATGCGGGCTGCAACCGTGACGCCGTTATGGTATGCGCAACTTAATCAATCCACGACTCGCCCGATGGAGCAGCGTCGGCATGCCGACAATCTCTGCTGCTGACAAAGTTAATCCAATGCCTATACAACTGGCGTTTCAAGACGAAAATCTTCGAAAAGTTTGCGAGAGCACTGTTTCGGCGAAGCGCAAGTACGGCAGACTCGCCGGACCGTCGCTTCACGCGCGTCTGGCGGACTTGAAAGCGGCAGACTCGCCTGCGGACCTTGTCGAGTGGGGGTTCGCAGAATTTGACCAGGCATCTAAAGACAGGATTGTCATTTTTGTTGACGATTGCTACCGTATTCTTATAGCTGCTAATCATAAGCCGCCGCCTGGCACACCAGGACAGCTGGACTGGAAGCAGGTAACGCGAGTAAAAATCTTATCCATAGAGCGTGGCAATGAGAACTGAAGTTGATTTCGCTCCCATGTGGGCGGTTCCACCGGGCCGAACCATCTCCGATTTGATGAAGTCGAGAGGGATTGCTTCGACTCGCGTGGCTCGTCTGCTAGACATGACCGAGAATGACTTCAATAGCCTTTTGGCGGGAAAGCGCGCCTTGACGGTAGGTGTTGCCGCTCGTCTGGAGGTCGCACTTGGAGCATCGGTCAGCTTTTGGCTGCACCGCGAGGAACAGTACCGAAAGCAGCTGGCGCAGTTGACTGACGGGGTCGACCCGGACAACGAAGACTACAAGTCCTGGCTCAACGCCCTTCCTGTCAAGGAAATGCAAGGTCTTGGATGGGTCAAATCGACTAAAGACAAAACTGAAAAGCTTCGCAGGTGCCTTGAGTTTTTTGACGTTCCAAATCTTGATGCGTGGTACCGGACTTACGTCGACTTGAAAGCTGCGACTGCCTTTCGAACAACGGATGCATACCTTGAGAATGCACCTGCGACCGCAGCTTGGCTCAGGCAAGGCGAACTGCAGGCGGAGCGTGTTGAATGCGGTAACTGGAGCCCTAAGCAATTCGAGGCGCAGTTGACCAAGATTCGTAGCTTGACCCGGATAGCTGCCCCATCCGATTTCCTGCCAAAACTCCAAAAACTGTGCGCAGAAGCAGGCGTCGCCGTTGTCATCCTAAAAGCACCGAAAGGATGCAGAGCAAGCGGCGCAACTTTCTTCGCTAGCCCCAACAAGGCCGTGCTGCTCTTGTCTTTCCGCTACTTAAGCGATGACCAGTTCTGGTTCTCTTTTTTTCACGAAGCAGCGCATTTAATTTTGCACTGGGATGCTGAATTGCTGATTCTCGAGACCTCAGACGGCCCCAAGTCTCCTAGAGAGGGAGAGGCCAATCTTTTCGCAGCAGAGCAACTCCTACCACGCGAATTCCAACAGCGTTTGCCTGAGGCCGCTAAGAGCTTGAGAGGTATCGTGAAGCTCGCCCGAGACGCGGGTGTATCCTACGGGATTGTGGTCGGACAAATGCAGTATCGTGGGCTAGTCAGGCCCGACCGCTACAACCGTCTGAAAACCCGCTACAAGTGGGAGCAATTAACCTCGGAAAGCTAAATATGCCGAGGGGCTTTTCTGCCAATTGCAAAGCGAGTCTTCAATCACCTGCATTCCGACGCCCAAAGCTTTGTCGAGCTCTATTGAGAGCTCGTCGAGCTTTTTCTTGGATAGAAACTCATCGTCCACTGCGCCACGGAATAGCAGGCGTGCGCCGCGCACAGGCCCTGTCCCGTGCACCATGTAAGCCGAGGGCGGAACCAAATCTGCCAGGCCGATTTTCCCGACCATCGTGAGAAAGTCAAACTTTGCAGTTCTTCCAAATCGGTGCACGGCATTCATGCTCTGGTATAGGTAGTCAAACAACTTCTTTGGGTCCGTTCCAACCTTTGCTTTCGCCGAATCCATGAGGGCTTTGTGTGACCTACTCGGCCCTACCCAGTCAGCGTAGCTCTTAAGAATTACGTCGAGCTGGTCCAGGCTTTCATATTTGCGATGGTTGCCAAATGGAAAGTCCGCACGTTGTTTCTTGATGTTGTCAAGATGTTGATGTAACCAAATCGAGAACTTGTCTGGACTCTCCGAAAATTTCTCCCACGTCCAAACGAACTGGTCATTGAAAGCCCCATACACCATACGTACCAGACCATAACCCTTCGTGAGATGCTTCCCACAATGCACGAATAGGAAGACTAGCCAAAACGCCTCGTCCTCATTGCCCATACGCAAATAATGGATGGCCGCTCGAAGCGGGTCGAACATGGCTGCGTCTTTGGGGTCGAGCCGTCTTGGTGAGATGTCTCGCTTTGCAATCGCTTTAACGTAGTTAATGCGAGCGACACTATCTACCATTTGTGCGACGAGCGCAGTGAGTTCTGCCTGAGATGGGATACCTGGCAACGGCTTTCCATCGACGCGATAGTTTCTAAGTTGCTGCTCAAGTTGTGCCGCGAGTTTTGGATTCTTCATGTCGATTAATATGGTCCTGAAGTGTTTACCGCTCGTGTTCGTTGTTGTCGCTCATCGGCTGCTGGCCGTCGAGCTCTTCAGCGTCAAACAGCATCGGTTCTGCAGGCTGTGCCGGCTCTGGATTGCGGCGCTGACGCTTCAAGATGTGTGCATCGTAGACAGGCGAGTCCATTAGCTTCTTAATGTCGTGAATCTTCTTCCGCTGCGCGCGACTGGCCGAATCTCGTGAATGCCGAAAAACCTCGAGTAGTCGTACTAGGTCGCACCAATAGGGGTCGAGGTTTGCGAAAGAAGGCCGCCTTCCACGCCTGATGTTTCGCTCCGCGTTCAAGAGCTTTTCGACTGATGGCCATGGGTCGCCAAGTGGCATAGGCGGCATTGGAATGCGTTCCTGAACACCTTCCTCAAGATAATCATGAATCGCTTTCGTATTCTTGGTGTACAGGTGAAGGCTCCCGACCGCATGTTTGTAAGGTCCAACCTCGACGCCAAGTGAGCGTGCGATTAGCTCCTGAAGCATGGTGAACGCGAAGACATCGTGTGGAAGTCCCATAAATGCATCGTTCGAACGCATCATCACCATCGCATGAAGCTGATGGTTGCGAACAGTGAATTGCAATGTGCAGGTACAGGGGAGGTCTTCGCGCCGACTCTTGAGATTCTCAGATAGGTCTTCTCCGCGAAAAAGTTGAATGACGGCTCGCCGGGATGACTGGCTCGCCCTCAGGGTTTCGATTACGTTCTGGACCTGGTTGATGCTTCCATTTAAGGCGAACAGACGAGGACCGTAAGCTCCATAAATCGTCTCACCGTCATCGGAATATTCGCCATATTTCGAAATGTAGTATTGGATAAAATCCAGTTTGTCTGTGCCCGCGAGGTACCAAAGTAACTCACCCAAGCAGCTGAATAAGGTACTTTTCCGTTCGGTTCGGCTTAACCGGGCACGTGGATTTTTAATCTGCAGCAGGGCGCCGTTAATCTCCGTCGCGGCACCTTTGGTAGGCGTAATGTCGGACGACCCGCGCTTACGCAGCAAGCGACGATAAAGCTTAAAGAGAAGGTCGTCGAGTGTTTCTGCGCTCAAATACATAGTGACGGTTCAAACAGCATCTGAAGCCAACAAAATCCTAGAAGTCAATGAGACATCATGATGTAAGTTCACTCAAACAACCGGAGCTGCGAGTCTGCTTGGGCTACCGATGCATGAAGTTCGAGTTTTAGTTGACGTCCACGCGAAACAAGCGTGCGGCGGTCGGCCGCCACAGCTCCCCGGCTAAGTGCCATGGCCCTAATTTCGACAGTGACATCGTAGTGGGGCAGCGATGCATTGGCATGAAACCAGGTGCGCTTCAATCCCAGGGACTTCGCGAACCGATGTAGTTCATCAAGCGAATCGGCAACCAAATGGCACCATTGGCGTCTGCGCCAAGCTATTCGAACATTATCAACGTAGACCGCCACGGACCCCTCTCTCACCGAATGATTCTATTTTAGTACCAGTGCCCTAATGATACTCTGCAATGCTTTCTGTCGAGAATTATGACAATTCTAACTTGTGCAGCTTGAAAATCCCGCCGTTATTGCCTATTTTGTAAATTTACTTTAGTGCAACGCCGGCACCTAGTAATACAGTGATGAGTCAGTATTAGCCTTGCTGACCGCCTGTTAGGTCGTGCCCCCTATTTGTGAGAGGGTACGAATTGGGAGCTGGCGATGAAAGAGGTCTGGCTGTGGGCGAATCCGACGGAATGGGCCGCATCCCGTGCACCGTGCGCCGCTCTGCCCCTATTTAAGTCCGATAGTTTCCACTCCCATGGCCCGCAGGCAGGCGACCAGGAATGCCGCGCTGAACCGTCTGCGAGTGACCTTGCGGTTTATCTGCTCGGGCGACTCGTTGATTCCCAGTTCCTCGAGCATTCGCGAAAGCTGTTTGTAACGGATGCCACGCCGAATCATCTCGGCTTCTATCAGCTCCTTCGCGAAGTGCTCCCAAGCCCCATAAGGCTGAGCCCCCGCTCCTTCGTGCGCGCCGGTTCGTTCATCACTACCCCTCGGCCTTAAAGAGGCCTTTGTCCATATCGTTCCGCCATTCTCCCATAGCTCTTTTCGGTCGTATGCGACCGATTGCTGCCGCTGCTCTCGACACGTCTTCAGTAGGTTATTTTTTTGAAGGCAAATTGGTGAGAAGTACTTTTGGTAGTGCGCTGTCGACCCAACAGGCGCCGGTTGCGGTTTCGGGCCAATGTGTTTGGTTGGTTCTATAGAGGGCTCAAATCTCGTGATGGCGCTCAGCCACCGCCGAACCCGTACTCTCCGACAAAGTCCCTGGCGTTTGAAAGCGCTAATTGGTACTCAGGCGGTGTCTGTCTGGCCGGCTCGGTGGCAATACGTAGGTCTTGGACCGTGTACCCAACCATGCATCGGCGTACTCGCAATGTTCTGCTTTCCTCGCCGCCCAGGTACTCGTCCCGAAGAAGCCGAGCCTGCCCGTCCGCTAGACCTGGGTGAGCTTGCACGACCAGATTGACGAACTCGGACCAGTCCTTGTCCGTCTGCGCGGCGGCCGGCGCTGGTTCAGCATTGAGAGCAGCTTTCGCGATGCGTCCTAGCGCGAAGTCTCGAAAGGCTTGCCGGTGTACACACCATGCACGAACGTGCCATCGGCGAGCAGCTCGAACGAGCGCATGCGGGTAGACAAGGCGGTCCAGTCCTTCTGGGGCTGCCAGCGACCGATAGCAGATGCGTAGCCCTACGCGTCTACGGCAGGCCTGGGTGATGAGGGCAAAGAGCGCAGGGCGGACCGGTGCCAAATCAAGTCGTAGGTCTTCGACCGTGAACTCGATATGTGAGAAGCCAAGCTTTTGAACCAGCTGCAGATACTCGTCAGGGCTGTTGCCGGCCAGCCTTGGTTGGAACGACTTTGTGGGGGTGATGGGCGCATACGGGGTGGCTCGCGTGACCATGTCGGTGAACTCCGCCAAGAAGGCTGCCAGCAGGCGGCTGGCCTGTACGGACTGGATGCCGAATACCTTACGCAGGCGACTGTTATCAATTTCGCCTTCCCAACGAAGCAGCACTTCCATGTCTCGCAGGCGCAGCTGTGCCGGGGTGAGTGGCGTGTCCATATTTTATCTTGTAAGATAAGTTATCCTTGAAAATAATACTTCAAAAGTGCATGGACCAGGCAAGGTCCAATGGGAGCAGCCTTGACACCGTCCGACCTGTTGCCGGAACCCATGACCCCACCAGGGGGTCATCCCCTGTTCTTTGAGGCGGAGCGTCAGCGGTTCTTCCGCCCCCTGAATAGCTCCCGCCGGGAGCTTGTGGCTGCTTGCCTGCGGGCACTCTATGACCGACTGCACGGCCCCATGGCCGACTATGCCCACAACCTCACACGGGACGCGCTGCGCGAGCTCCTGCTGCCGGTCGTTCGGCAGTACCAAAGCGTCAAGGCGCAAGAGGGTGGCGACGATGAGCTGAGCGGTGCGGAAGCCGATGACCCGCAGGCGCTCGTCGGCATGGTCATCCGGGCACTGCTGACCGACGCTTGGCTGGAGCAGTTCGCCGACCGCACCGGCCTCGTCACGGCCTTCCGATTTTCTCGGCCAGGGAAGCTGTTCGCGGAGGCCCTCTGGTCGTTGGACCGCCCGAGCCGTAGCCGGCAACGCAACATGCGTGGCTGTCGCAACGCCCTGGAAGCGGCGCTGTCCGACCGTGGTGATGCGCACGATTTAGTCGACGCTTACGAGTATGCCGAAAAGGTCATTGAGGACTTGACTGATGGCATCGACTATTTCCAGGAGCTGGTCCGGCACTTGATGCAAACGGCCTCGGTGCAAACGCAATGGAGCGAATTTGTCGAGTTCCTGGACCGCTTCCAGCGCGACTATTCCAAGCAGCTGACCGCCGACAACGCAATGCTCAACCGGCAGGCTATCGTGCAGAAGCTGGAGCGGCTTCGCCTCGTCCCCGAGACCAAGTCCAAACGGATGGACGAACAGCTGCGAGACGTCGCCCACTGGGCCGTGAAGGAACACGTAGGCTCATCCGTCTATGACTGGCTCCTGACCCGCATCGAAGACATCGTTGATGCCGCTTGTCAGTCGAAGCAGCCTGGCTTCCTGAAGGCCATGGAGACTTACCTAAAGCGGGTCAATGGCCTGGCGCTGCAGTCGATGATGCTGCGCGTAGGCCAGACCCGGCATGCCTACCTTGCCACGATTCAGCGGGTTGCTGAGGCCCCAAAGGAACAACAGGACCTGCTGCTCGCGCACGTGGGGCAGTTCCTGGCACCCGCGGAGGTGCGGTTGCTGGACCCTGTAAGCTTCAAGCTCCGAACGGCCGCCCAGCGCCGCAAGGCGGTAACGATTTCCGTTCGGCCGCGCCCCTCTCGAGAAGAGCGTCTAGCTGCGGCTATGGGCCGTGCCGAGGCGGAGGCCTTCTCCATCCCCAACGAAGAGGTTGCCCAACTGCTTCGACGTGACCTGCGCATCTTTCAACATCCCATTCGTGTCTCAGCGCTCCCGACGGCCACCGCCCGCGATACCCTCCGTGCCATGCAGGCTGTGGAGGCGGTTCGAAGCGAGGTAGGCGCAGACCTGTCCGTCAAAAAACTGCCCACCCGCTTGGAGAACGAGCTCTACAGCGGCAACGACTACGAGATTGACCTCAAAAAATGAGCCTCCTGTCGCACATCAACGAACAACTCGCGCTTGTCAACATAAAGCCAGACCGGTTCCGGGAGATTATCAACCGCCTGATGGCGTACGGCGTCATCGTGCGGGATGAAGACCGGGTTGAGCAGCTGCTGTATGACGACGCAAGGCGCGTCGAGGGCCTGCTGGAGGATTACTTCGACATTGCTGGCTTTCGTTTGTACCACGACAGCAATAACCAGTTCTATCGCCTCTATGTGGCGGGTGCCGTAGTCGATGGACTGCCTGAGGACATCCTGGAGCCGACCCCATCGCTGCGAGCTCGGGTGTCGCCCGACTTCGTTGCAATCGCACTTGCTCTGCGCTTTCTGTACCAAAACAAGCTCAATACGGGCGACATCCAGCCGCAGGGCGAAGCGCTGGTGAGCTTCGAGGAAATCGCGGCTACCATGCAGACGCAATTGAAGCGTCCTCTGCCGAGCAGCATGGGTGACAAGATGGCCCTGTTGGCCGAGTTGAAGCGACATCGCCTGCTCAGCTACACGGCCGAGTTCTCGATTTCGGACGAAGACGCGCTTCTGGCTATCCGACCAACCATCTTGGGCATCGTGTCCAACGACGCACTAAGTGCTGCCCTCGAGGCAGAAGGCGTGGTTGACCAAGAAACGTCCGTCGAGGAGAACGGCCAATGAAGCTCGACCGCTTGGTGCTCGTGAACTGGGGGCAGTTGCAACCGGGTAACTACGAGCTGGGTAACATGACTCTGCTCACTGGTCCAACGGGTGCAGGGAAGTCGACGATGCTCGATGGACTCCAAACCATCATGACGGCGGCCTACCAAGGTATTGTGGCTTACAACCCTGGCCAAGAGGAAGTGCAGCAAAATCAGCGCCGTGGCAAGTCCAGGCGCACCCTTGAGTCCTTCGTGGTCGGCGCCGAGTACAGCCGCTTCTCTCGGCCGGCAGGTGCTCAGGGCTACCTAGCGGCGGTCTTTCGTCCAGGGCCCGAGGACGGCTCGGCAAAGATGTTCACTGCGCTCGTAGCAGCCTCGGCACGCGTCGACGGCTCAGGGGAAAGAAGGGACACGAAGCTGGAGCGCCTTGTCCTAGTCATCGTCGAAGACGCAGCCTTGTCGGTCGAGCAGTTTTTCGAGGACGTCGACGAAGGAATCTGCGTCCCGGTCGAAGGCATTGTCAAACGGTTGAAGGCCAAGTACCCGAAGGTCATCACCTACGACGACCACAAGCGCGACTACCTGTGCGGGCTTTACGGCAGGTTCCGCGGGCGTGTGTCCATTCCTTGGGACGAGGCTCAAAACGCGGCTCGGGCATGGTCGCAGTCGATTGCCTACAAGCCTATCGGCTCGGTTCATGACTTGGTTCGGGACGACATCCTCGAGTTCGATGGAAAGCTGCTGCAGGAGAGCATCACACGCATCAGCGACCTGATGCGCCAGGTGACGAGCTTGAAGGTTGAAGGCAAACGCATCGAAGCGACTGTCACTCGACTTCGCGAGCTGAAGGAGGTCATCAGCAAGACCACCGCCACCTTCGAAGAGCAGGTCCAATATGACTTGCTCCTGGCTAAGATGCAGCTGGCCGCCGACGAAGAGCGCATCGCCTCAGAGCGGAAGAAAATTAAGGACGATACGGCGCTAGCCGGCCAGAACAAGCTCAAGGCCAAGTCCGAAGCGCAGTTGAAGCGCAACGTTGATAGCAGTCGCATTGAAATCGCAGCGAAGTTGAGTGGCATCCCAGCCCACGCTGAGAAGACTACACTTGACGAACGCCTTGAACGGGCGACGTCGGCCGCGCGCGGCAAGCTCGCTGAGCTTCATGCCGGTCTCCACGCCGCGGCACACATCAAAAACATAGGGGACACCATCGTCAAGCGGCCGGTGCCGGAACAGTTCCCGAAGCTGCGCGCGTCGGTAGACGTGGTGGCTAAGGCACTCGCATCCACCAATTTGGACCGGCTAGCCGGGCTGCTCGATTCCGTGGTGGACGCGAACCGGGATGATGTACTATCGGTGGAGAAGTTGCTTCAGCTCGCCCCTGCATTTGACGGCATCGACGCCGGCCTGAGCCCGGTGCATAACTCCTTGGTCGGCACGGAGGGCAGCGTACTCATGGCAGTCGCGGCCGAATTGGCATCGCTCACTCAGAGCATCGAGACCGCGAAGAAGGAACGCGGAGAGCTGGCTGAGCGCAAGAAACGCTTGGCTGCGGGTGCCGGCAACTACAACCGGGACACAATCCTTGCGCTTGACCGCATTCGGGAGAAACTGCCAGACGCTGGCGTGCAGGTCTTATGCGACCTGGTCGAGCCGGCGTCTGAAGAGTGGCAAGCCGCCATCGAGGGCTACATGGACGGCGCGCGTTTCAACCTCATCGTCAAACCGGATTGGGAGGCTCGCACGATTGACTTTCTGCAGTCATGGGGTTCGCGCTCGAAGGTTGTTCAGGGAAAGCGATGCTTGGACCGCGCTGACCCGTCTCGTGTGCCGGGCACTTCCATCATCCACGAGCTACGCACCGGCCACCCCATCGCGCGAGCCTACCTCATTGAGCAGTTCGGCTCTGTTGTGAAGGTGGCGGACTCTGAAGAGTTGCGACGGACCCCGCGGGGCCTCACCAAGGACGGCAAGGGCAGTGGCGCGATGACGATGTTCATCTGCGAACGCAGGGACTTCGTGCTTGGCCGCAACGCTCGTGAGCGGGCGTTGCAGCGAACCACGGAACAGTTGGAAACCGCCGACAAGGACATCAGTGAGCTGGAGAGCTCCCAGGGAACGTTAGAGGGCTTCCGGAAGTTGCTTACGTCGCTGAAGGAGCCAACGTTCGACGCCCAGCCTCTTGCCCAGCACGCCGGCGACCTGGATGCTACGCGGCGGTCGCTGTCGCAGCTCGACTTGCGCGAGGTCGAACAGCTACGGGCAGAGCTGATTCGCCTGGAAGAGGTTATCCGTGTGCACGACGGGGAAATCGAGGCAGCCAACAAGGAGGTCACGCTTGCTGAGCAGCGCATCAAGACCGCGCAAGAAACCATCGAACGCATCAACGCCGCCCGCGATGCTCGATTTCAGGAGCGCGAGAACCAGACTCGTCGGCTGAAGCATCTTTGCGAAGCGAACTCCGAGAAGACGTACACCGTGATGGCCCAAGAGGTCGAGGACCTCATCACCTCGCATACGTACGAAGTTCCCGCCGTTCAAGCCCGGCTGAACCACTTACGCACTCAACCCGAAAAGCTTCTGGGAGACGTGCGCGAAATGCTGGCCGAATACAACACCGCCGTCCGGACTGACGAACGTTTTCAATCTGCGCTGCCGCATCTGACGGACGCCCCGTCCTTCGACCCTTACTACGGTCCCCTGGTCCTCCTTGGGCGTTCGGTCAGCGCGCTTCATAACGAGCTGGAGAGCATCGGCCTGTACAACAACCGCGCCAAGGTCGAGGAAGCGGAGCGCTCCTTCCACGACGTGTTCACCAAGCAGTTCTGCGTCGAAATCAAGAGCAAGGTCGACGAAGGCGTGCGGATGCTGCGCCAGTTGAACATCGAGCTCGAGAAGCTGAAGTTCGGCACCGACCGCTTCAACATCGACTGGTCGAAGTGGGAGCCCGAGTTCCAGGAGTATTACGGCTTCTTCTCCGCCGTCGCGGAACTGGCCGATTCGCCGGAAGGGGTGGACCTGTTCGGTGAGACGGAGCTCTCGCCTAAGCACATCGAGGTCCGTGACCGCTTGGTCAAGCTACTCCTGGACCAAGACCAGGACAGGGCGGGGCGCGAGCTGCTGCGGATTGCTGACTACCGCAACTACCGACGCTACGAAATCTGGAATGATTCGGACAGCGGCGGCCGCATCGCCCTGTCGACGTGGGGAACGGGCTCGGGTGGTCAGTTGGAGACGCCTGCGTATATCGTCCGCGCCGCCGTTGTGACCAACCGCCTGCGCCTCTTCGAGAAGGGCGCCAGCTTGAAGTTGCTTGTCAGCGACGAATCCTTCTCTCGCATGGACGAGCCGCGCGCACGTGCCGTCCTGCGGTATCTGCGAGATAGCATGGGCCTGCAGCTGGTCAGCGCCATGCCGACCAAGCACGCCGGCGCGCTGCGCCCTGAGTTCGACCGCGAGTTCAGCTTCAGCCGCATGAACGTGCCAGACAACGGTGAAATTGACTTCGTCTCCGAGTGCGACGAGCGCATCTTCAAGAAGGACCGCATGCGTGAGGTCTGGGAAGCGCAGCGTCAAGAGGTTCGCGAACAAGCCAAGCTGCTCTTTGATGCCGCACAGCCCAAAGAGGTCACGGGAGCTGCGAAGTGACGGACCAACCACTTTGGCTTCAGTCTTCCCCTGTTCAGCAGCTACTGAACCTGCTCGTGGACCGAATGGATTCTGCCGAGCAAAGGGGAAGCGCTCGTACACAGTCGGTCGCTCTCTCGGAGCGAACTTGGCCGGCTCTCTACAAAGCTCAGCGGGAGTCGGAAAAGGAAGAGCTTTGGGGGCATGCCGTCGAGTTGGTGCGTTGGGGTTGGCTCACGGTCAAGCCAGCTGGCGCTATCCGCTCCCGCTCTGGCTATGCCGACTCCCCGCGCGTCACGGTTGCCAACGAGGTCGAGGTGAGAAAGACGGTCGGTCGCGCACACCGCGTCAAGTCCGCAGCTGAGCGTTGGCGCGAAGCTGTCCGCGACGGGCTTGAGGGGTCCGCCGAGGTCAAGGCCGCTGTCTCCGAGTTCTGTATCGACATGCCGGACCGCACCATGGCCGAGGTTGTCGAACGGCTGAACGAGCTCCCCGCGCTTGCTGGCAAGCCCATGCTGCTCCGCGAAGTCTCCTCTCAGCTGTTCTGGGGCATGTCGAAGGTCCTGGACAAGCGGCAAGGACTCGTCGCCGCGGTCTTGGGTGTCGATGAATGCCCGTTTCCGGAATCTCCGCTTCAGCTGCAGGTGTTCCTGCCGCCGGCGGGCTGCCAGGGCGTGCTGTTCATCGAGAACCTCATGAGCTTCGAGCGCGCCATTCGCTCGACCAGCGCGGCGTTCGACGGGCTAGCATTGGTCTACGCTTCAGGTTTCAAGGGAAGTGCTCAACGGCTGCGTACACCAGATGGTTGCTCTCTCTTCTACGCGGCCCGTGGCAACATCAGTCAAAACCTTCGAAGCGGCTTCGAGGCCTGGCTCTTTGGCAAGGACGCCACTCCGGCCTTCTTCTGGGGTGACCTGGATTGGTCCGGCATGCGCATTCTGTCTGCTATGCGCACACGTTTCTTCGGCCTCACGGCCTGGGAACCGGGCTACTCCCAGATGCTGGCCGTTCTCATGGAAGGCAAGGGGCACACACCGGAGGCCGCCGACAAGCAAGGACAGAAGGCGCTAGGCACCTCCGGTTGTGCCTACGCGGACGCCCACTTGATACCTGCGCTGCAGACCTACGGAAGGTTTGTTGACCAGGAGCAAATCAACCTGTAGTGCTCCTTTATACTGCGTTTGCAGTCGTGGGCCGCGCGGCGGTTCTCTCCTTGGGCTGGCAGGTGGCGCACCACTTTTTCGCTGCATAAGTTGACAGGTACAGACCAACCAGAGGGACCAGGGGAATAACCACCAAACGCAACACCGTGCGTGGCCCACCACTTCAACCCCTATAGTTACTTCTAAGAAGAAGTGGTGCACGCGTGGGTGAGGCAGGCACCTGAAACCGTCGTTGGCCATGCCCCCACAGTCGCGTCAACTTACCGGGTCTGGAACATCCACTCCGAGATGCAAGCGCAACGGAATTGGATTGCCTCTCTCCCATATCTATGGGGGACGATTCATGCAACAGTCACCCATTCCGCTAATTGCGCCGCCTTATTTCCACTTTGCTATTAGTGACCAGTGGACATCCAGCTTTAGCGTCGATACAGTTGTCAGTCTTTCCCCCATGTAAGGCGGCAGTACGCGCCACCTAATGTATGACGACAGAAATGGGCGCAACATCGCCGCTGACAGTAGACATAGTCGCTGTCGAAGAATCATTGGCTGCACTGGAAGTCACCCGGCCTACGCTAGAGCTCGCGATTCAAGCAGACCAGACAACCGGGTACGTCGCAATCCAAAACAACATACCGGTTGTCCGCAGCCTAACTGTCACGAACACTGGCGACGCTCCATTGAAGAATGTGGAAGTTCTCGTTGCGTGTTCACCCGCATTTGCTTCAAGCGTCAAACTGCGTTTCGAGCACTTGGCTCCAGGAGAAAGCCGTAGGATTGTGCCTGTTGACCTTCAGGCGGACCATAGCTACCTGACGCAACTGGATGAGCTAGAGCGTGGAACCATCTCCGCCAAAGCTTCCTCGGCGGACGTGGAGCTCGCTGAGACGTCGAAAAGCATCGACATCTTGGCCTATGAACAGTGGGCAGCTACACGGTCTCTCCCCGAACTGCTTGCCGCGTTTTGCATGCCCAACTCCCGGGTGGTAGACCAGCTCATTAGCAAAGCCTCAACACTTCTTCGGCAGACGAATACCGAACTCTCAATGAGCGGCTACCAGGCGAAGAATAGGGAGAAGGTCTGGAAGCAAATATCCGCCCTGTATAGCGCAATCGTTGCCGAAAGCTTGCATTACTCGAACCCGCCTGCTTCATTCGGTACGGACGGTCAGAAAATCCGGACGCCCGAGCGGATGCTGGATGGTAGGCTGGGTACCTGCCTCGACCTCACGATGCTTTTCGCATCGTGCCTCGAGCAAGCGGGCATCAATCCGGTCGTCCTCATCAAAGAAGGCCACTCGTGGGTTGGGGCTTGGTTGGTCGACACCTGCTTCCCGACTGCGCTGGTCGACGACGTTCAGGCGGTCCGCAAGCGCGTTAAGTCCGGAGAGTTTGTTGTATTCGAGACAACCGGTGTTGCAGGTGGTCAGAAACCTTCCCTGCGCTGGGCTTGCTCTCAAGGTGAAGAGTATTTGCAAGAGGAGGGGAGGTTCCAATACGCCGTCGATATCCGGCGTGCCAGAGAAGTCCAGATACGTCCCTTGCCCTCGCGCTCGAAAGCTGAGCCACACGCTCAAATTGCCGATTCAGCGCCTCCGGCAATCGAGGACATGCCATCCCTGCCTCCGCTGGACCCGCTCGCGGTTCCAGCCATCGAAGTCAATGTGCCGGACACTCCCGAGGGACGCCTGGCAAAGTGGAAGAGCAAGCTGTTGGACCTGACACTCCGGAACAAGCTACTCAACTTCAAGCCGACGAAGACGTCGTTAGGGGTTATCTGTCCGGACCCGAACGCTCTTGAAGACAGCCTTTCGGAGGGCAAGGAATTCAAGATTCGTCCGCTGCCGCAGCTGATGAGCGGTTCCGACACGCGTGAAGCAGCTGTTTTCACGGCCCGCAACGGCGCTACTCCGCTTGACGCCCTGGCACTTGACGCCCTCGGCCGCCGCGAAATTATCGTCAATGTACCTGAGGAGTCGCTTGAAGGACGTCTCGTGGAGATTTTCCGGGCTGCGGGAACCGGGTTAGAGGAAGGCGGCGCAAATACGCTTTTCCTGGCATTTGGTCTCCTGCAGTGGCAAGAAGATAAGGACGCCGAAGCACAGCATTTGGCGCCCATTCTCCTCGTGCCGGTGACATTATCCCGGCAGTCCGTTCGAAGCGGCTTCCGCCTCGTGCGACATGACGACGACGCCCTGGTCAATCCGACGCTCGTCCAAAAGCTGTGGCAGGACTTCAGTCTCAAGTTGCCAGCATTTGACGTACTACCCTCTGACGAAAAGGGAATTGACGTCGGCAAGGTACTTCAGACGTTCCGGCTGCATGTAGCCGAGCTGAAAGGGTGGGAAGTCAAGGACGAGGTCCACCTGGGTATTTTCTCGTTCACCAAGTACCTGATGTGGAAGGACCTCCAGGACCGACATCAGCAGCTCCAGGCGAACACCGTTGTTTCTCACCTCATCAACAATCCGGACGAAGCGTTTGCCTCGGCCGATATTGGATTCGAACCGAGCACACTCGACCAAGCCTATCGCCCCCAAGACCTATTTGCACCGCTGCTGTCCGATTCCTCACAGCTTAGGGCGATTTGTGCTGCCAGCGACGGCAAAAATCTGGTGGTAGAAGGCCCGCCGGGAACCGGCAAGAGCCAGACAATTACTAACCTCATCTCGCACCTGCTAGCGACCGGGAAAACCGTCCTGTTCGTCTCGGAGAAGATGGCGGCACTGGAGGTCGTGCATCGACGGCTGAATTCCTTGGGGCTGGGCGCATTTTGCCTGGAGCTGCATTCATCAAAGGCGAAGAAGGCCGAGGTTCTCAAGCAGCTGGGAACGGCACTTGAGGCAGCGACGTCCAGGACTGTCAAAGAATGGGACATGGAGGCCGAACGCTTGGGAGCGCTCCGCCAGGAACTAAACGGCGTAGCAACCGCACTGCATCGAATCTATCCGAACGACCTGACTGTCTTCGAGGCCATTGGCACGTGCATTAAGTATGGCAGCAAGCGTCCGGCGTCAATGGGCTGGGCGGACGCAAACGCTCATACCCGCCCCGCGCTCGAAGGATTGCGCGAGACCGCGCGCCAAATGGCTGCACTTGCAAGCCAGCTTTCTGACCTTCGGACCCACCCGTTGTCGGCTGTTCGACGGGGCGATTGGAGTCCTAGCTGGCAGCAGGAACTGCTGGATGCGGCTGCCGCCTTGGAGAAAGCTGTATCAGAACTTCAGTCCGGTGCTGGTGACATGTTGAGGCTCTTCGGACTCGATGCGTCACTGTTTTCGCTACGCGACCTCGAATCGTTCGACCGGCTTGCCGATACCCTTATCCGTGCTCCGCGGGTTCCTACTGGGGTAGCGAAAGCCGCCCACGACGAAGCCGCGCGAGCCCGGCTCGGAAGCCTCCGTCAACATGGTCTTGCCCGTAAAGCTGCTTGGGATACCCTAGGTGGGGCGTACCGTGAGGACGCCGCCACGCTAAATGCATCAGAGCTGAAGCTTCAATGGGCCGAAGCGCAATCAACCTGGTGGCCGAAGAGTTGGTTCGCGAAGCGTTCTCTGACGAGCCGTCTGCGTCTATTCCGAAACGACCAGGCGCGGCCAAACGAGGGCGACGTCCTTCCGACACTTGAGGCACTCGCCAAGGTAAACGCGGAAGACAAGGCACTGGAGTCGATGGCAGCCGAAGCATCTTTGCTGTTACAGGAACAGTACGCGTCGTCCAAGACCGACTGGGACGTAGTGTCGGAAGGGGCAAAGTGGGCGGAGGAGTTTGCCGAGGCGGTCGTCCGGATGGCTGGAAGTGACCCCGAGGCAGCGCGAAGCCTTCGAGAGAGACTTCAGCCCTTCGTAACAGAGAACCGTTCGATGCTCAAAGGCGATGGTTCCGTGGGCGCGAACCTCATCCGGTATCGGGATGGCTATCGCGATTTGTTGGCAAAATTGCACTCCGTCGCCGAGCTCGGAAACTGCGAGCAAAACCTTGCCCTTGACGTGGCGGCACCTGGTGTCATCACCCGACTGCTAGGTGTGCTCCAGGGTTGGAGCCGGGCGCAGCGTCAGTTACAGCCCTGGTGCCTGTGGCAGCGTTCGCGCAGCAAAGCCACTGTACAGGGCTTGCAGGGGGTGGTTACAGCTCTTGAGGTGGGTGACGTCAATCTTGCTGATGTCGCGGAATACTTCGAGTACAGCTACCGCAGCTGGTGGTTGAAGAAGGCCATCGACAAAGAACCGGCTCTTTGTAGCTTCTCCAGCGCTGACCACGAGCGAAAAATCGCCGAGTTCCAGACTGCTGACGCGCGATTCCAGAAGCTAACCCAACAGTACGTTGCCGCCCGCCTTGCCGGTCAAATCCCGTCTATGGGATTGCTTGTGCCCGGCGTGGAGTCGGAGATGGGCAAGCTGCGCCGCGAACTCCAAAAGCAGCGCAAACATATGCCTATCCGCCAGCTCGTGCAGAACCTGCCGACGCTGCTGCCGAAACTGAAGCCATGCCTCCTGATGTCGCCACTCTCTGTGGCCCAATATCTGGACGCAGCTCATGCACAATTCGACGTTGTGGTCTTCGATGAAGCGTCTCAGATACCGGTTTGGGACGCCGTAGGTGCCATTGCTCGGGGCAAGCAGCTCATCTGCGTTGGCGACCCGAAACAGCTCCCTCCGACCAACTTCTTCAACCGCGTAGACGATACAGGCGACGGTGGTGACGACTCAGACGTGCAGGACTTAGAGAGCATTCTGGACGAGTGCCTGAGCATCGGTATGCCGAAACTTGGCTTGAACTGGCACTACCGAAGCAAGCATGAGAGCCTCATCACCTTCAGCAACGTCACCTACTATGAGAATAGGCTAGTCACGTTCCCGTCCCCGGTTACGGAGGACCGCGGCGTTCATTTCGAGCATGTGAAGGGCGTGTACGACCGCGGCGGTTCGAGGACGAATCGCGCGGAAGCAGATGCCATCGTCAAGGCAATCGAGAAGCACTTCCTTGACCCGGCAAAGCGCAGCCAGACATTGGGCGTGGTGACGTTCAATCAGGCCCAGCAGAGCCTTATCGAAAAACTGCTTGATGAGCGCCGGCGTGCTTCAGCCGCCCTCGACCAGGCGATTGCACAAGCTATGAACGAGCCGTTGTTCATCAAGAACCTGGAGAATGTCCAGGGCGATGAACGCGATGTTATCTATTTTTCAATCACCTACGGCCCTGACTCTGCGGGCAAGGTCAGCCTGAACTTCGGCCCGTTGAATCTGGAAGGGGGACATCGACGTCTGAACGTTGCCGTCTCGAGGGCACGACAAGGCGTCGTTATCTTCAGTACCTTGCTCCCAGAGCACATCGACCTATCCAAGGTTCGCGCCGCAGGGGTACGGGACCTGAAGAACTACCTGGAATTTGCCATTCGCGGACCGAGGGCACTGGTAGAACAGAGCTTCCCGACCGGTATGGAACCAGATAGCCCTTTCGAGCGTGAAGTCATCTCTGCACTACGAGAGAAGGGTTGGGAGGTACATCCGCAGGTCGGAGCCTCTGGTTATCGCATCGATATCGGCGTCGTAGACCCGCGGGCGCCAGGCCGTTACCTATTGGGCGTCGAGTGCGACGGACGGACGTACCACTCGGGGGCGACCGCCAGGGACCGGGACAGATTGCGTCAGCATGTGCTTGAAGGCCTGGGTTGGCAGTTGCATCGGATTTGGTCCACAGATTGGTGGTTGAACCCGGAAGAGCCGATGTGCAAGCTGTTGGTACGACTGGAGCAACTCGTCGCCGAGGAGCCGGTGATACCTGAGCCGAACATGGAAGGCGGCCAGGCAGGCGACGTTACGACGGCCGCTGAGCCATCCGAGTTTGACGAGACTGAACGGCAGGATGCGTCGGACAAGGGAGAACAACCCCAGCCGAATTCATTCCCTCGCTACTCTCCGGCTGTTCTTGAGAAGAGCAAACCTGAGTTGTTCTATGAGGAGCGCTCTGATGCCAAGCTTCGAAACCAGCTCCTGTATGTCATCAACCAGGAAGGACCAGTCGCCGAGTCCGTGCTCTTCCGGCGCGTCGCCCGTGCCTGGGACTTGTCTCGCACTGGGCGACGCATCGAAGAACGTTTGAGGCTTCTTGCGCCGACCAGGCTGGGTCGCAGTTCTGACGGACTTACTGTGTACTGGCCAGAGAATGCAACTCCGGAGGCGTGGAATGGATTCCGGCTATCAGGTGCGGACGCTGAGTCGAAGCGTGGGTTGGATGAGATTCCTGCAGAAGAGTTGGGCAATATTGCACTGTTCATCCTGACCCAGCAGGGCAGGATGCGGATAGGCGACTTGCAGCGTTCTGTTTGCAAACTGCTCGGCGTCTCCCGCTTGTCCAGCGATGCTGAAGCCAGGCTGAATAGGGCCTTTGGCTACGGCAGAGCGAGCCAGTTGTTGGTTGTTGACGAGGAGGTAGCATCTGCACGGCGAGGCTAGGCCGCGACGACGAAATGGAAGCCAAACGAAAACTGTGCTTGGGAAGAGAAGTTTTCTGAGTGCAGAGAACCCGACGACACGGGTTCTTTCTGAACAATTGATACTCTGTTTATGCCGACTAAACCATTAGACCGACTGATGTTTATCCAAGGTGGCCTGTGTTTCTTTTGCAGGCAACCGCTCCCAAGGGATGAAGCGAGCATTGAACACTTACACGGGGTTGCGAACGGCGGTGGAAACAACGAGGACAACTGCGTCGCCTGTTGCAAGTCGGTCAACTCTCTCCTCGGAAGCATGTCCGTCAAAGAGAAGTTCCAGGTTGTACTCAACCAGAAGGGGCAGTTTCGGTGCCCAAATGGCACTGTGAACATCAAGGGAACCACGCCGCCGCAACCGAGCGGAAGCGTTCGAGCTCCGGCCAACGCGCTCAGCGACGATACGGTTAGGCTTGTCGTCGCAAACTTGAAACGCCGGGGTAATGCTAGGCCAAGCTCGGTGAAGACTCTCACAAACTCGCTTGCGACTCTCTTGCCCAAGGGGACGCCAAAGGTAGACCTGGAAAGACTGATTAGCCGGCTGAAATCTGAAGGCGTTATGGCTGTTGACGGCGACAGGGTCGAATATCGGCTCTGACCACAGCATGGACACCGTTGTTGCTTCTACGGCAATAGCCAGAAGGCAGTCCGCCCCAGCACGGGTCACCCGTGGCGCTTGGCCTTCGTCAAAAAAAACATTCTAGGATTCCCGGGTAGTTCCGGCAAAGGTGAATGGTTAGTCTCCTATTCGCGTCCCCGACGCGACGTTTGTATGACCTTGAACTAGGAGAAAACCATGTCAAAACCCACTTCCAAACCTTCCGCTTCCAAAACCAACACGAAAATTTCGAAGCCGTCGCCTCTCCCACCTCTTGTCAAGCCAAGGCCCGCTCCAAGACGTAGACCTACAGTGAAAACGCCGTGGACTATAGAGGCCGCGAGCCGGGTATACTCCGCGACTGCTAAAAAGCATGGTCAGATTGAAAAGGATACGTTCGCGGCCGACACAATGTCGAAGGCTATGCGAAACCAGGCGAAACTAATCAAGAACTGAGAGCAATGTCGACACCAAGAATGTTCGGTTTCCCGGATGTCCGAATGCTGCTGGATGAATTTGTAAGGGCGAGCCATCTCGTCCCTTACGACAGCGTGCTCTATGCCGATGTTCGGCAGTTCGCAACGGGGAAGCGAAGGCTTTACGCAAGCCTTGAAACATCGACTAGGTTGGGCGAGAGAGTCGTAGTCGATTTCCCGAAACTCTGGACCCGTCTTAAAGATGAGCTAGGAGCGACATGGTTGACCCCGGAGATGAGCAAGGCGGTATTTGCAAGGCTGGAGGGGTCCTTGACGTCTATTTGACGGAATTTGTGCACAAGATATCCGGGGCAGCTCTTCCCACGGTACGGATTGCAGAGATTATGCGAGCTACCTTTTTTGCTCAACGGCTTGCCGTGGACTTCAGTTGGTTGGAGCAAAGATGGGGCATCGGCGCCCTGAGGAAAATTCTCCCCAAAGGAACTGTCGAGCCAAATCCGGTAGGTCAAGTCTTACGGTGGATTCGCAAGCTTGAGGGGTGGTCACAGAGAGAGGCCGCGCTACAAGCCAGGGAGGAACCCATTGATGTGCTTGGCCAAATGAGCATTTGGGAGACCGGGAAGAACGCCCCGCGAAAGGACTCGTTCCCGTTACTTCGTAAGTTGTACGGCCTAGAGACGAACGAGCGGTATCGACTATGGTTCTGGGTTGCCCTTTGCGTATCGTCCATAGAAAACGGCTTTCGTAGGGAGATTTCGGCGTGCATAGGTAGAGCATTCGATTTGAGCGCGGCTCGGGCCCCCATCGTGGAAGCGACCAATTCAGCAATACTCGAGGCGCCTCCTCCTGCGTGCTTTCAATTACTTGCGGAACTACTCTGCAGTCAGGGCGTTATTCGTCAAAAGGGCGACCGTGAACGAGCCCTCATGGCACTAGACCTGTTCCGCGAACACGTAGCAAAGAATGGCGGTCTAGGTGAGTATCATCTACCTGCCATGGCCGGTCGAATCGCGATGTTGGACCGGGACCCCGTTTCTGCACGCGACTACTTCAAACAAGCGGTTGAGCTGGCACAGTATCAGGAGCCGCATTCAGTAGAAAGAATACTTCGAGAAGCGGCAGCAATCTTCCAGCGACACTGCTATGCGGTTCCATTGAAGGATGTCACCGACCTGCAGTGGCTTATGGGAGTCCATCCTATCCAGCTGCGGAAAGCGGCCTGGGATGACGATGATACTTGGGAATCTGTGACTGAACAAAAGCGGGTTTTCGACTATATCCGCTATTTCCCCCCTCAGGCATTTTTTGACCGAGCGGAGTAGGAGCTACGGGTTGTGACCCGGAGAGGGGGGGGGGCCTGAGGCCACCCCGTTTTTCTTTCTGCTGTCCCAACCTTGCAACACAAGACATCCGCAGTCTCGGCCGTGCCAACACCTGAAAAGATATTTTCAGTTCGTGGGGCGCCTCTCACTAATCCGAGCAGTCCATTCTAAGATTGATAAGAGGAAGATGGTAGCCGGCTGCATTTTCAGTTGCAGACATCGGGAACTGGCCAACCAAGTAGTTTAGCCACCCGTCTGAACGACCATTTGAGCTGGGCTTCTGTCCCGTATCGTCCACCAGCGGCGACAGCCCGCTCGTAATACTGCGCGATGATGTCTTCTTCTGACATATGCGCGCGCTTCCCGCGCTTCGTTTCCGGACACTGCTTAACAAAGTGCTGCACGAGCGATTCGCTGTAAGACCAATCATGCCAGCGTTCCGGGGGAGTATTCCCAGGGATGTAAAACTTCCCTTCATACTCAACTACGGAGAATTTTGGCTGTGCTCCGGAAAGGGAGCTTGCGATTTCGACGCGTGGATAGTCGTCCGGGACGTCTTCGTAATTTGCTGTTAACGGCATCTTTTCCTTGAAGGGCTGTGATGCTTACAAGTCCGGAAACCGAAGATAATTTGACGGCACGTTCGCAGTAAGCCAAACGCCATTGTCCGAGCATCTGAAGCTAAAGCCGTCCCTTACCATAGCCTGCGTTTCAACGACCAGCACTACCGGTGTGCCGCGCCGTGCTGCAACCGCTACCGCCGTGGTCCATGTCGCAGACAGGTGCACGTCATGCCGACGCCCGGGGAGAAGGCCATATTTCCGAATCTGAGGAAGAAAACCGCTGACGGTGCCGTGATACAAAACCGGCGGTGGGATTCTGATTGGCAGTTTCAGGTCAACTGCAACTGAGTGCCCTTGGGCGGCGCGAATACGGAGCCCGTCGTCGCTAACTGAAAATCGCTGCTTATCGTTGTCGGCGACGATGCTCAACAGCTCCTCCTTGGTCATCGGGCTGCCAGCGGCTGTTGCTTTTGCCAAGAGTTCGTCGATGTCGGCCCACCCTTGTTTGTCGAGGGTAAGTCCAATGGCATCCGGGCGATGACGAAGCCAGCGACTCAGTAGCTTGCTTTTTAGTTCACTCATCTGTTTATCCAGGAGCGGCTGCGGGCCGCACGAAGTAGACATATCTGCGAGTTATCCTTTTTTTGACAAACCGGGCGCAACGATTAGTTGGTTCGTCACGGCCTGGACGCGTCGGTCGGTCACCGGCTCAAATTGCTCGCTTGAGGACCCACAGTAAAAGCAGCACCTATAGCGGGCAATGGAGATTAAGCCGCTTCCATACCATTGCTCGCGTTCTTGTTGAGGTAGGTCGGCCAGATGGCGGTTCAACATCTCAACCTGCGCTAGCGCGTCCGGTTCCGAGATGCCGTTTTGGACGCTACCGCACTGCAGGCACCTGAATCGTCCTAGTATTTTCATGAGGTCACTCGTGACGGCCACCTACTTCGCGTTTGCTTGGTGCCGATTTCAATGTCCAAGCGTCGAAAGGGGAGGGTAACGCCGCGGGCGCCCGCGGAAGAGCCGATTCCGGAGCTGTGAATCCAGCTAAGCTGGCAGCTCTCCGGGCAACCCAACGCATTTCCTCGACTGAACCGCAATCCGCTTCGAGGAGCCGCCGGACCAAGTCGGCGAGAAGCTGCCCCTTCCGTGCCAATGAACCCTTTGCGTGTTTGTCCGTTGCGATTCGCATAGCCACGTTCGCAGCAACTTCTTCGAAGACTACCCACCGTCCATGAACCTCCGGGGGCGTGCAGCCGGGCGGACAGTACCCTCGGTTATAGGCGACAGATGAAAACAAGGGCTGTAGTCCTATCACCTCGGCCCTTAGTCTCGGGAAGTCGTCAGGCACTTCTGAGATGCGCCACTCGGAATCGTCCCACGATATATGCGAACCAGACATCTCTACTTGGCTCCTTTGGCTGCGAACTGGGTGGCAAAGAGCCCTGTAATAGCAATCGTGTAGATGGGATAGCCGATTTGGCGAGATACGAGCTCCATGCGTATCCAGAGGTCGAGCTCGTCCGCCAGGGTTGGAAGTAGCTCGTCCGTCTTCTTTTGGAAACGCTGCAGCCGACTCGGGTCCTGCGCGTCGAGAAGCTTCTCAATCCAGTACTTCAACAGGTCCCACACGCCTTCCATCTCGAAGCGGTCGAGCGCGCCGTCTTTGTACATTGCCATCGAGCGGGCAAGCCGGATGAGCACCTCGACAGGAAGTTGTTTCGGCATCAGCTCGTCGCCCTCCCGATGGAGGAACTCAGCTTTCCAACGTGTTGCGTCCATGTCATTTCCAGTAGTTCAAGAATCGGTGGCATGATGAGTACGGTTGCGATACAGGCCTACACACTTAAAAGAATGAGCTTCTGCCAGAAACCAAGGAGATACGTCGTCATGTCACCGCTGAATAGCGAGAGGTCAAGTGTAACGATATATGTTGCCAACGTAAACCTTGCCAACATATATCGAGTAGATTTTGTGCGTACGGTGAGCCATGCTAGCCGTCATGTCTACAGGTAAAGAAAAAGAAGAGGTGGACGCTGAATCCGCTCTTCGTGCACTGTTTGCACGTAATCTTCGTACACTCAGAATTCAAAGAAACATCTCCCAGTACGACCTTGCTGAGCGCTCCGGCCTTCATCGCAATTTCGTGAGCGAGGTCGAGCGTGAACTTAGAAACGTGACCCTTTCCAACATTGGAAGGTTAGCTCGGGGACTAGGGATTGACCCGATGGAACTCTTTCGTCCAGTGGACGAGAATGCGGACGACGGTCCTAGGCAACTGTCGACAGGTCACAGACGCAAGCGAGGCGAAATCTAATTGAGGTCGGGCGTTGAATTGTGGTTGCACGCGGTGAAACTGCTACGTCTGGGCCGGACGGCAAGCGAACTCTACATGCGGGAAGGCGGCGAACTGCCACATCGCATGCTCCGCAAGTGTTCTATCGAAGTCCCTCGACAAACGTCCGAGCTCGCTCCACGTACTGCGGCGCCACCCAGCGTGGTGGGCTACGTTGCAAAGAGATGCGTCCCCCGAAGTCGCCAAATATCCTCGGGCGAAATCACCTTCAATGGATTGCCTGCCCGGTCCCTGCTGAGGGTGCTAATGCAGTGGGCCCTAGTAAGGAGACGGCTGCCGGTACCACCTCTTACAAGCACTAACCGGTTGCATTGCTCCTTATAGACCTGCTCATACTTGACGTGGAAGTTAGCGCCACACATCCGGATATGTTCCTCGTGGGCCGCCCCGGCAATGCCAGCCCACTCGACCACGAAATATCCAACGATGTACAACGCTGCGGAAGATTAATGGTCCCATCCCTCGAGTCCCGCATAGAACACCAGCATGTCGCCAGCCCTTAACGCTCGAAGGCTCGCTTTCGGTGGAGTGGGGTCGCCGTACGTAAAAGTCTCGAATTCCGGGTCCAAATGCATCGACTTGGTGGACATCGCCCCTCGTCGAGAGGGAGAAAAATACTCAGAAAGCGGAGTGCCTTTGACACCCAGTGTGGTGCCGCAGGTAGGTCCATGGCCTTTGTTGTCCGGAATAGGAATGAGCTCGAACGAACCGTCCGCAAACAATGGTCCTTGCATACCGCCCGAACCAGAGTCTATGCCCACTCTTAGCAACACCACATTCATTCATCGATTCCAAGGATAACGCTGCGCAACCTAGACAGAGTCCATTTTTCATAATCCCTGATAGGGTAGGGATTGCGTCGCCGGACTATTGGTCGGGTCCACACGAAGGTATATTCTGGGTCGCCGACGAGTAACGGTGGCCCGGTGTGACTGGTTCCATCGTAAAAGATGTCGTTATGCCAGCCAAATGGGTTGTCGGCATGACTGTGCGCATGCCCGTCCATGGGAGGATGGTAGTTGTCCGGCTTGAATCGGCTTTCGTTCGACAATGGTCGCTTCGGCGCAAATATGTCGCCCAGCTGGGACGTGCGGGAATCCTTTGCTGTCAGCACTTCGAGCCGTCCTTGCGCCTCCAGCGCCTGAAACAAGTCCGCTTGCGACTCATACGCCTGAGCTATGCGCATAAGGTAATAGAAGGGTTGTTCTCCTCGACGCCAGCGGCTCAGACCCGTTAACCCGAGCACCCAGACCCCGGATGCCCAAGACTCGGTTGAGTACCGGGAGCGCATCTGATGCTTACAAGTGCAGAGCGTCCCCAGCCCGCCTTCGAAGTTCGGCTCACTTCCCGTCTGCTCATATACGCCGGCGCGCCGTATTTTGACCGTATCGACCACGTAAAGCCGTACACTTTCCGACCCTGGAAATTTGTTTAGCGCTTCGAGCAATTCTTCGGTACATACATCCAACCTTAACTTCCCAGAATGGCCGCTCACCCCAAGCTGTGAGAAGCCCTCGGTCCTCGTGGAATTACGGGTGAGGCCGGTAGCTGAAACCGCAGGACGGACCACGCTGCATGTTTGCTTTGGTGGCTGAACCGAAGGCTGGGAGGGAGGCGACGGAACTCGACAGGAACACATTGCAACCCTCGGGAGTAGACAAGATAACAAATCATATCTCCGAATGTTCTGTTTTTCCATCTATGTAACTGTCACTGGCTGCAGCGTCGAACTAAGCTGTCGGCGTACTTAGGCTGTGGGCATACGAGTTTTCGATGCCGCACTTGTCGACTTGTAAATGGGTTCAAAGGAGTAAGCCGAAAAGAAGGACGGCGCCTTACAAGTTGCAGGCCGACGGGCGTTTTTCTTGTCGGACGGCTCCCTCCGGTAGGAACGCTGAAGACAAGATAATATATAGTCGAGATTGAATATTGGAAAGATTGCAGTCGTTCGACCGCGATACGTATTTCTTAACCTTCGTGACTGCAGAGTGGATGGATTTGATTATCGTCTCCTTCGAACTGCCACCCGGCACGGACGAGGCTCTCTTGTTCAAGCGACAGCAAGCGCCTGAACTGCCAAAGTTGAATTTCGCGTGATTCTCAGGCGTAGGGCGATTTCGGCAGGAACCATACATAAAACGGCAAGGGAGGGCTGAGTGTCCGTCATTAAACAAGAATATCAAGACCTCCCGCCGCGGGGAGAGAAGCTATCCGACGTGGTCGTTCTTGCACAGGCGTGGAAGAAGTCTCATACCTATATCCGTCGGCACAACTGGTATGCCGACGTTCTGGAGCTGGACGTCTCGACCATCGACTTGGAAGACCAATTGGTGCGGTGGGCGACGGAGGTCTGCCAAGGCGACTTTCGACCGAAGGACCTCCTGCTCGTCCCGGCGCCTAAGAATGCTCGGTGGTCGTTTCGACCGGCGGACGGTAATGCATCGCTCGACCGGTCGCTGGACCTCGACTTCAACGACTTGGCGTCAGAACCAAGCTTCGAGGAGTGGAGTCCCGCCGAACCGGTGCAGACTGATGGGCCAAGCACGGCATCTGGGCCGAAGCAGCCGCCCCAAAAGCTGCGGCCATTGGCCCACCTGTCCATTCGCGACCAGACGTTGGCCACGGCGGTGATGATGTGCTTAGCGGAGGCGGTGGAGTCCGCACAGGGTGATACGACGGGGGCCGATTTGCTCGCGATGCGCGCAAGTGGCGTGGTGAGCTACGGAAACCGCCTGCATTGCACTTGGGTTGTAAATGCAGGCACGAGGCCTCGCGCCCAGTTCTCTTGGGGAAACAGCCGCACCTATCGCCAATACTTTCACGACTACCGAACCTTCCTCGCGCGCCCTCGTCGTGTCTGCGCTGAACTGGTATCCCAAATGCCGCCAAGGCGTGAACTGTACGTAGTGTCACTTGACATCAAGTCGTTCTTTGACCATGTCGACCGCTGCGCTTTGCTCAAAGAGTTGCAGTGCCTGGAGGTCGAGCATCGGACAGCACATGGATTGCCGGACGTCTTGGCAGCAGACGGGGTGTTCTGGGAGCGTGCGGCGCGGGTCTTCTCCTGGCAATGGCGCACTGAAGACCACCAACAAGCTGTGCTAATTCTTGGCGACGACCATCAGCAGCTCGAGCTCGGGTTGCCTCAAGGGCTGGTCGCATCGGGATTTCTTGCGAACGCTTATCTGGTTCGTTTCGACCGTGACATGCACACGTATGCAGCTGAAGGCACCACTATTGGCGACGACATCAGGTTGCTGGACTACTGCCGGTACGTCGACGACATGCGTCTCGTTGTCGAGGCCAAGAGCGGGGCTAGTGGGCTGTGCCAAGCTATCGTGTTGGAGCACGTCAAGTGCTATGTGGCCTCGGTTCTGCAAGCCCATTGCGACCGCATCGGCGCGAAGAAGGCGCTCCAGCTGTCTCCGGACAAGTGTGTGGCCACCTCATACCGAGCGATTTCCGCGCAGAGCCATGTTTCGGCCCTAATGGAGATGCTCAATGCGGAGTTGAGCGGCACCTTCGACTTGGAGTCGCTGGCCCAGGCTGCAGGCGGTCTCGATGGGCTGCTGTGGATGTCAGAGCAGATTGAGACCGTCCCCGACCTCAAGCCCTCGAGATTGGCATTGGCCACCGTCGCGGTGCCTAACACAGACGTGCGCGATGACACCGTGAAGCGGTTCGTTGCGACCCGCATTGCTCAACTGATGCGGCACCGGCTGGCAATGACAGACCTAGAGGGCCCGGCAAGCTCGGTGGAGACGTTGAGCGACCAGGTAACACAGGGCGTGGTGCTGTCGCACGAGTTTGAGACTACGGCTCGCAAGCTTATCAAGTGCTGGGCTGAGAACCCAGCCTTGGCCTTGCTGCTGCGATGCGGATTGGACCTATTCCCTCACCCCCGCCTGCTGGGTCCAGTGACCGAGGCGCTGAGCATCAAGCTGTTCGATGTTCCGGCGGACTTGGATTCTGCCAAGCGCAAGCAGGTGCGCGTGGCCGAGTATGTTCTGGCCGACCTCTTACGGGCCGGTGCCGTGGAGACTGGCTTCCGTGAGCCGGAAGAGTACCCAGAGGGAGTGGATATCCAGGGTTACCGTGAGGACCTCGGTGCAATTGCGCGCCGCGTTCTTACGGAACGGCCCTCGTCGCCCTGGTACTTGCGTCAGCAAGCCCGCCTCTATCTAGCGTCCATTGGTGATGCTTCGCTCGCTGCGGTAGCTGAAGTTCTCCCCGAGGTGCAGATGTACGCGGCTTTGCAACGTGCGGCATTGTTTGAGCCCGCCCGTGGCGACACATTGAGGAGCGTCATCCCGCTGGCCATGGTGGCGCAGCAGCTTCAGCCAAATGTAAAACGCTTCGGCGTGTGGTTGTCGGAAGGACTACGCCGTACTGACGACGAACAGGTGCGAGAGGGAGTCGTGCGTACCGTGGCACTGAGCCGACCGGACCTGTTGATGGCGGCGCTGAATGGCCGACGAGCGTCGAACTGGCGTCAATTTGTCCCTACGGCGCTAATTCAGGTCAATAAGCGGATAGGCGGCTCGCGGAGGTCCCCGGGCAAACAGAAGGGCGCTCAACCCCTCCTGCATGTCATCAGTGAATCGAATAATCTGTTCGACCAAGAGAACGCTGTGCTCATGCTCGCTGCAGCATTGCTTCGACACCCCGGTGCCGAGGAGGTGTTGTCCGCAGGTATCAGCGCAGCTGACATTGTGCTGCGATGTGATGACTGGTCGAGACTCGCCGAATTGCCGGAGCAGCATGATTTCCTGCGAGTAGAAGCGATTGAGCCGGGCGATAGGCTCAACCCTCTGTACGCTAGTCCGCCGTGGGTGGCGCCGGAAAAGGCCTGGCTCTATGGATTGGGCCGCATCCTGCGCTCGGCCCTGACCGGAGAGTTTGACTTCACGAGCCGTCGCTTCCTTGTTACCGAAGAAGTGGGTCGCTACAGCGGGCTGCGCAGTACCTGGTTCAAGCGGCGCTTTGGCCTATTGAACTCCGGGCGCGGCCTGCTGGATGAGCCTGGACCGGTGTCGCCGTGGCTCTCAGGCTTGCTATCAACCCTCCTGCAATGGCCAGGGGTTGAGTTCCGTGCGTATACTGCAGCGGCTGCTGGCGATGTCCGAACCGCTGCTGAACTGCTCGCGCTTGTCCAAGAACGAATCGCAGTGCAGCGCGGACTGTTCGGCCGGCGAAGCAGGACGCCGATGTACGTGGTTCCTGTCGATGACCACGAGGCCTTGAACGACCGGCCACTGCGGGTGGCCATCGTCCAGCCTATGCGTCCGCGGCGGGATGAGTTTGATAACAAGGACCCGACGCACTGGACGGCGGGGGCGTTGGCAGAGCATCGCCGCCATCTGGCCGAGGTTTGCAGGCTAACCCATCAGAAGCTCAAGACCTGGGCGTCGGCAGGTTCCGGGAAGGCATCCGACAAATCCGACGGCCCGGTGGTCGATGTCATCCTGTTCCCTGAGCTGGCTGTGCATCCGGAACACGTCTTCTTGCTAAGACGGCTATCCGACAAGGTGCGAGCCAACATCTTCTCGGGCTTGACGTTCCTGCACTCTCACAAGGCGGGCGGCACCGTCAATCAAGGGTTGTGGCTGATTCGTACCGAGTCCCCAGGGCATGGGCGAGCGTTCCAGTATGTTTGGCAGGGCAAGCATCACCCGATGAAGGACGAGGTGAAGATGGGTGTGAAAGGCCATCGTCCGCACGTGACCTTGGTTGAATTGCCAATTGGCGCGAAGTCGCGGACCCGCATCGCGGCTGCTATCTGCTACGACGCCACGGACCTGGACCTGGTGGCCGACCTCCGGGATAGGTCGGACATGTTCTTGGTTGCCGCACTAAACCAAGACGTTCAAACCTTCGACAACATGATTGCCGCACTGCACTTTCATATGTACCAGCCGGTAGCTCTTGCCAACTCGGGCGAGTTTGGCGGTTCTACGGCACAAGTGCCTTTGCCCAAGCACGAGCGCCTCGTCGCGCATGTCCATGGTAACCAGCAAGTGGCTGTGAGCGTGTTCGAGGTCGACCCGTCGCTGTTTAAGTCCACATCGGCGCCCAAGGCTCCAAAAGTACTGAAGTCACCGCCGGCCGGGTACCGGGGGCGACCTGGGTGATATCCGGGCAGCGCTCGGCTTCAACTCGTGATTTCCGTTGATTGGCGACTACAAAGAATAGCTCCAGGTCATATCGAGTACCTATGCTATCAACGGCGGTTCGTTTTCCGATGAACTGCGATTTGTGCAGCGAGGCGGCGACTACCAGTGGGGTGAGGAGCCGCGCCAACGAGCGATGCGGAGTGCAGATTCCCTTGGCGGAACGTCAGCGAGGTGAGCATCGAAATCGCGCCTGCCGACTGGGCGGTGGCTTGGTCGGCCCAAGGTTATTCGGAGGTGATGTGCCCGTTGACTGCTGCCCTGGTTGTGCTAGATTGGTGCTACACCGTTGTAGGAAAACGTAGGGTTATCAACGACTTACGTAGGGGGTAAAGACTCCCTCCGTCTCCGCCAAACCAGACAGACGCCTGGTCCTTGCTGAAGGATCAGGCGTTTTGTTTTTCGGCCCTCGAATCGCACGCCTCGCACTCTGAATCTCCCGCGGCGGGTCCTGGCCCAACCCGGGGGCAAGGCAACGCGGCGCCAACGGCCCGCGCGCCGGGCCTGGTGGACGGACTTCCCTTCCATGACATCTGCCCCCCGCCGCCGCCAACGCTCTGCCGCTTCATTCGTCCATCCACCTGTCCGTTCGTCATCCGGCCGTCCGTCTTTCGGTTGCCTTGCTCCGAGCGCGTCCGCAACTTCCAAACATTTTTTTCGCGACACCCTAAATTCCGCCCTTGCCGTGCCGTTACCGGGGAAGGGCAGGCGGGATAAGCAAAAATTTTTCAGCCAGCCCTAAAGTTGGCGATTCTGCTGCCGATAAGCAACAGTAGCACCTCCGGAAGTGACGAAACCCGCGGCATGAAACGTCGCGGTTGCTTGCAAAGCTGCTAATGAAACGCAAGCGATTTTAAAAAAATAGTTACCGGCAGGAGGGCAGCGACGCAGTGCGGAAAACGCCCGCGAGCCAAGCCCGAAGCCAATCCCGGCGCCATCCCACACGGCGCGCAACATGCTCTGTCCGGCTTTTGTAAGACAAAAGCTGACAGGGCTTGTCGTCTTTCGTCCGACGAGAAATACGGACAATCACTAATTCCCCCGAAACAAGTTACTCTGGAGAATCACTCTCACAGCGATGCCCCACGGAAACATCAACCGGCATCCGATCAACGGAGGGTGAAATGAATACGAACGACATGCTGGCGGAAATTCGGGATGCCAACCTGAGCTACTTGATGCTTGCGCAGCAGATGATCCGTTCCGACAAGGCAAGCGCCATCTTCCGCCTTGGCATCAGCGCGGCGATCGCCGACCTGATTGAAGGCCTGAATACCTCCCAGTTGCTGAAGCTTGCCGGTACCAACATGATGCTGGCGCGTTTTCGTTTCGACGACGGCGCGATCCTGGGCATGCTGACCAACTACAACAAGGATCGCGAGCTAGCGCATTCGCACGCGGCGATCCTGATGGCGGGGCAGCCGGTCGAGCAGGTGGCCTGAGCCGCCGCGGGATTTGTGAAACACACGGAATCGACATGACAAAGAAGAGCGTAGTCACCGAAGCACAGGAAATTCAGCTCGCCATCGAGCTCATCAACCTCGGCGCCCGCCTTCAACTGCTCGAATCCGAAACCTCGCTCTCGCGCGAACGCCTGCTCAAGCTCTACAAGGAGCTGAAGGGCGTGTCGCCGCCGAAAGGCATGCTGCCGTTCTCGACCGACTGGTTCATCACCTGGCAGCCGAACATCCATTCTTCCCTCTTCATCAACATCCACAAGTACCTGGTCGAGCATGCGCAGATCAGCGGCATCGAGGCAGTGATGAAGGCTTACAAGCTCTACCTGGAGCAGGTGGAACCCGACCCCAGCGGCGAGCCGGTGCTGTCGCTCACCCGCGCCTGGACACTGGTGCGCTTCTTCGAGAGCAAGATGCTGGAGACGGCGTGCTGCAACAAGTGCGGCGGCGAGTTTGTCGTGCATCGTCTCGACCTCAACCATGGCTATACCTGCGGGCTCTGCCACATGCCCTCCCGGGCCGGCAAGACCAAGAAGTCGCGGGAAGATGCGGCGTCCGCATCGACCGGGGCCTGAATCCGCTTTCGCTTCCTCTTCCCTCCGCCCGATTCCATGAGCAGCAGGTCGCAGCCGCCACGCGCCGCGCCGCGGCCGTTGTTGCGAATGCCGGCGGTGCAGGCGCTGCTGGTTCAGTCGGTTGCGCTGGTGCTGGTGCTGGCGGCGGCGCAACTGGCGGCGCAACTCACCGCATATCCGTTCACGATCGCGCATGCGGTCATGCTGCAGGCACTGCTCGCCGCCGGATTGGCACGCGCAGCCGGCATGGCGCGCTGGTGGCCCTGGATACACCTGCTGTTCCCGCCAGCCGTGGCCGTCGCCCATGCGCTGCGTCTCCCGCCCTGGTTGTTCCTCGCCGCCTTCGTCGCGCTGGTGCTGCTTTACTGGTCGAGCTTCCGTACCCAGGTGCCGTACTATCCGTCGCGCCGCGCGACCTGGGATGCGGTGGCGGGATTGCTGCCGCAAGACCGGCCGGTCTCCTTCATCGATATCGGCAGCGGCTTCGGCGGACTGAGCCTGCACCTGGCACGCCAGCGGCGCGACGGCCGGTTCGCCGGAATTGAACTGGCGCCGCTGCCCTGGCTGGTCAGCCGGTTGCGGGCAGCGGCATCGGGCAGCGGGGCCGATTTCCGGCTTGGCGACTATGAGGCACTGCACCTGGGCGACTATGACGTGGTGTTCGCCTACCTGTCGCCCGCGGCCATGCCGCGACTATGGGAGAAGGCGCGCGGCGAGATGCGCGCCGGCGCGCTCCTGCTGAGCTGTGAATTCCCGATACCGGGAAAGGCGGCCGACCTGGTGCTCCGGCCGTTGCCGGACGGGCCGTTGCTGCATGGCTGGCGCCTCTGACAGCAGGGCCGCGCGCTCAAGTTTTGGCTGCTGCCGACGTAACCGGCATTACCCTTTTCGAGAAGTGAGGGCGATTCGGCGACAACCGGTCAGATACTGGTTGTGATCCTGCCGTTGAATTGGCAAAATGGTTGAACGTGGGAAATATTCCCAGGCAGTCATACAGACCCTTAACCACGCCCGGAGCACCGCGTCTTGCTAGTCATTGTCGGATATATCATTGTTTGCGCTTCCGTCTTCGGCGGATTTGCAATGGCGGGCGGTCACCTCGCAGCCTTGTTCCAGCCGCTCGAGCTGCTGATGATCGGCGGCGGCGCGGCGGGCGCTTTCTTCGTCGGCAACAACGGCAAGGCAATCAAGGCGACGCTCAAGGCGCTGCCCACCGTCTTCAAGGGTTCAAGGTACACCAAGGCGCTGTACATGGAGCTGATGACCCTGCTGTTCGAGATTCTCAGCAAGGTACGCAAGGAAGGCCTGATGTCGATCGAAGGCGACATCGAGAAGCCCGAGGAAAGCCCGATCTTCAGCAAGTACCCGGGCATCATGGCCGACCACCATATTACCGAGTTCATGACCGACTACCTGCGCCTGATGGTGGCGGGGAACATGGACGCGTTCCAGATCGAGAACCTGATGGACAACGAGATCGAGACCCACCACGCGGAGGGCGAGATCCCGGTGCACTGCATCGCCAAGCTCGGCGACGGCATGCCGGCCTTCGGCATCGTCGCCGCCGTGATGGGCGTGGTGCACACGATGGAATCGGTCGGCCTGCCGCCCGCCGAGCTCGGCATCCTGATCGCCCATGCGCTGGTCGGCACCTTCCTCGGCATCCTGCTGGCGTACGGTTTCGTCGGGCCGCTCGCCAGCGTGCTCGAGCAGAAGCTGCACGAGTCGTCCAAGATGTTCCAGTGCGTGAAGGTGACCCTGCTCGCCAGCCTGAACGGCTATGCGCCGGCGCTGGCGGTCGAGTTCGGGCGCAAGGTGCTGTTCTCGACCGAGCGTCCTTCGTTCGGCGAGCTCGAGGACCACATCAAGCAGTCGAAGTCGAAGTAAGCGGCCATCACAACGGATATCGTTTAGGGACAGGAGCACATGGCTGACGAAGGGCTGCGGCCTATCATCGTAAAGCGCATCAAGAAGGGCGGCGGCGGACACCACGGCGGCGCCTGGAAGATCGCTTATGCGGACTTCGTCACGGCGATGATGGCGTTCTTCCTGCTGATGTGGCTGCTGGGCTCGACCGCGAAAGGCGACCTGCAGGGCATCGCCGAATACTTCAAGACGCCGCTCAAGGTGGCGATGTCGGGCGGCTCGGGCTCCGGCGACAGTTCCAGCGTCATCCAGGGCGGCGGCAAGGACCTGACCCGCAAGGACGGCCAGGTCAAGAAGGGCGACGACCCGGCGATGAAGAAGACCTACAACCTGCAGGCGGCCCACCTGCGGGAGCTCGAGCAGGAGCTCGAGCGCAATGAACTGGCCCGCCTGCGCACGCTGAAATCGAAGATCGAGGAAGCGATCGAGGCGCGCCCGGTGCTGAAGCAGTTCAAGAATCAACTGCTGCTGGACATCACCACCGAGGGCCTGCGGATCCAGATCGTCGACGAGCAGAATCGCCCGATGTTCGCGCTTTCGAAGGCCGACCTGCAGCCCTATACCCGGGAGATCCTGCTCGAAATCGGCAAGGCGCTGAACGACGTGCCGAATCGCATCAGCCTGTCCGGACACACGGACGCCACGCCGTACGCCAGCGGCGAGAAGGGCTACAGCAACTGGGAGTTGTCGGCAGATCGCGCCAACGCCTCGCGCCGCGCACTGATCGCCGGCGGCATGGACGAGACCAAGGTGCTGCGGGTGGTCGGCCTGTCGTCCGCCGTCCTGTTCGACAAGGACAACGCGTTCAATCCGGTCAACCGGCGCATCAGCATCATCGTGATGAACAAGAAGGCGGAGGAGTCCGCCTCGAAGGACGGCGGCACCGTCGAAGTGCAGACGCAGGGGCAGCTTGTTCAGCCCGAGGCGCAGAAGGCGGCCGCGCCATGAGACGGATATTCGCGGGCAGTACAGGCGAGATGGGGGACGAGGCACAGCCATGACGAGAGAAAAGATGCTTGGGACGCAGGTCAAGCAGCTGCTGTCCAACTTGTCCGACCACGGGACGCAGCACCTCGCCGAGATCGAAACCGACCTTGCGCAAACCAGCATCCTGCTGGTCGAGGCGATCCAGAAGCTCGGCACCAGCTTCATGGCCATTCACGAAGCGGTGAATTCGCAGCAGCAGGAGATCGATACGCTGCTCGCCAGCGCCGCGGTGCCCGATGCCGTCGCCGGACAGTTGCGGGCGCGGCAGCAGGAGATCGGCATGCATGTGAACGCGGCCGTCACCGGCCTGCAGTTCCAGGACATGACCAGCCAGCTGATCGGGCGGGTGGTGCAGCGGGTGACCGGGCTGCGCGAGGTGCTGGACGGCGTCAGCACCGGCAGCACCGGCATTTCCGACGGCAGCGCGGAAGAGATCCTGAGCGCGCTCACCAGCATCGACAGCGTGCTCGAAGCGCAGAGCGCGAGGCTGGAAAAGGCGTTGTGGAAGGCAGTGTGCCAGACCCACATGGAAAGCGGCGACGTCGAGCTGTTCTAGCCGACGACTCCGGAATGGCGGACAACAGGAATAGCGGGAATTTCCCGGCAACGAGTATCAGGAGCAACGAAGATGGCAAAGACGATTTTGGCAGTGGATGACTCGGGTTCGCTCCGGCAGATGGTGGTGTTCAGCCTGCGCGCGGCCGGTTACCAGGTGACCGAGGCGATCGATGGCCAGGACGGCCTGGACAAGGCGAGGACGCAGGTGTTCGACCTGGTGCTCACCGACCAGAACATGCCGCGCATGGACGGCCTGACGCTGATCCGCTCCCTGCGCGGACTGCCGACGTACCAGAAGGTGCCGATTCTGATGCTGACGACCGAATCGAGCGACGAGATGAAGTCGAAGGGACGCGCGGCAGGGGCAAACGGCTGGCTGGTGAAGCCCTTCGACCCGCAGCGCCTGACCGAAGTGGTGAAAAAAGTCATTGGCTGAGCCTCAGCCGCCGGTGGAGCACATGCATGATGACGGAGCCCGAACATGACCATTGACATGAGCCAGTTCTTCCAGGTGTTCTTTGACGAGACTGAAGAGCTTCTCGCCGAGATGGAAAAGCTGCTCCTTGCGATCGACGTCGCCTCGCCCGACGAGGAGGAGTTGAACGCCATTTTTCGCGCGGCCCATTCGATCAAGGGCGGCGCCGGCACGTTTGGGCTGACCGACCTGACCGATGTCACGCATGTGCTCGAGTCCCTGCTGGACAAGATCCGCAAGGGCGAGATGGCGCTCTCGGCCGAACATGTCGACGCCTTTCTGGTGGCGAAGGACGTGCTCAAGATGCAGCTTGACGGTCATCGCCTGCACACGCCGGTGGACCAGGACGCGGTCGGCAACGCCCGCATGCTGCTGCAGTCGCTGTCGCAGGGCGAGGTGGCGCCGGCGGCGTCCGTGACTGCCCTCGCCTCGGCTGCCGACGGGACAGAACGCGCGGCCATGCCGGGCGACCGCCGTTTCCGGATCGAGTTGCCGCAGGTTGCCGAGCGCGACGCCGACGCGCTGATGGCGGAGCTCGGGTTGCTGGGCGCGATCAGCAGGACGACGCTGCCGAACCAGCACACCTGCTTCATCCTGTCGGGCGCCTGCTCGCAGGACGAGATCGTCGCCATCTGCTCGTTCATCGTCGACGCCGCCGAACTGCGTATCACGGAGGAGGACGCGCGGCCCCCGGCCAGCACGGCCCAGGCGGAGCAGGAAGCAGCCCAGGGCTACGGTTTCTTCGAGCCGCTCGAGAACTTTGCGCCGGCCGCGGGCAAGGCCGCGCAGGAAGCGAAGCAGGGGTATGGATTCTTCGACGACTTCGAGACGCCGGTGATGAAGGAAGCGCGCGAAGCCGCCGCCCGCGGCGAAACCGAACCGGCGCCCGCGGCAGCGGCAGCGGCGACGGTGACCGCATCGGCGCCCGCGGCGGAGTCCGTGGCGCAAGACAAGAAGGCTGCCGCCAAGCGCGAGGCGGACAAGGCGGCGCATGCGCACAATGCCGAGACCACGTCGATCCGCGTTGGCATCGAGAAGGTCGACCAGCTGATCAATCTGGTCGGCGAACTGGTGATCACGCAGGCCATGATTGAGCAGCGCACCGGCAACCTCGATCCGATCCTGCATGAGCGCCTGCTCAGCAGCGTCAGCCAGCTGACCCGCAACACCCGGGACCTGCAGGAAGCCGTGATGTCGATCCGCATGATGCCGATGGACTATGTGTTCTCGCGTTTCCCGCGCATGGTGCGCGACCTCGCGACCAAGCTCGGCAAGCGCATCGAATTCGTCACCCACGGCGCCGCGACCGAGCTCGACAAGGGCCTGATCGAGCGTATCGTGGATCCGCTCACCCACCTGGTGCGCAACAGCATCGACCACGGCATCGAGATGCCGGAGGTGCGCAAGGCCGCGGGCAAGAGCGAGACCGGCCGCCTGTCGCTGTCGGCGGGCCACCAGGGCGGCAATATCGTGATCGAAGTGACCGACGACGGCGGCGGACTGAACCGCGAGAAGATCCTGGCCAAGGCCACCGCGCAGGGCCTGGCGGTGAGCGAGGGGATGCCCGACAGCGACGTCTGGCAGCTGATCTTCGCGCCCGGTTTCTCCACTGCCGAGACCGTCACCGACGTGTCCGGCCGCGGCGTGGGCATGGACGTGGTCAAGCGCAACATCACCGCCATGGGCGGCGTGGTCGAGATCCGTTCGGCCCGCGGCTTCGGCACCACCATCTCGATCTCCCTGCCGCTGACGCTGGCGATCCTGGACGGCATGTCGATCAAGGTCGGCGAGGAAATCTACATCCTGCCGCTCGGCTATGTGGTCGAGTCGCTCCAGCCGGACCCCGCCGACGTCAAGGAAATCAGCGGGCAGGGACGGGTAGTCAAGGTGCGTGGCGATTACCTGCCGCTGATCCCGCTCTACCAGATGTTCGGCATCGAGCCGACGTTCACCGATCCTTCGCAGGGCATCGTCGTGATCCTCGAATCGGAAGGCAGGAAGGCTGCGCTGTTCGTCGACGACCTGGTCGGGCAGCAGCAGGTCGTGGTCAAGAACCTCGAATCGAACTATCGCAAGGTCGCAGGCATTTCCGGCGCCACCATCCTCGGCGATGGCGGCGTTTCCCTCATCATCGACGTGGCAGCGCTCCTGCGCTCGTCCCGTCAGCTCGCCGATGAATCCATTTTCTCCTGATAACAAGGACAATCGCCATGACACAGACAGCACAAGCCGCCCACCTCCCCGGAGACAAGGCCGACCGCGATATCGCGGGCCAGGAATACCTCGCCTTCACATTGGGCAAGGAAGAGTACGGCATCGACATCCTCAAGGTGCAGGAGATCCGCGGCTACGAGACCGTGACCCGCATCGCCAACGCGCCCGACTTCATCAAGGGCGTGGTGAACCTGCGCGGCATCATCGTGCCGATCGTCGACATGCGGATCAAGTTCAAGCTTGGCGAGCCGACCTATGACCAGTTCACCGTGGTCATCATCCTCAACATCGGCGGTCGCGTGGTCGGCATGGTGGTGGACAGTGTTTCGGACGTGATCACGCTCTCGCCGGAGCAGATCAAGCCGGCCCCCGAAATGGGGACGGCGCTGAATACCGACTATCTGATCGGCCTCGGCACGATCGAGCAGCGCATGCTGATCCTGGTCGACATCGACCGCCTGATGTCGAGCACCGAGATGGGCCTGATCGACAAGATCGCGGCGTAATGCCAGGGCGCCGCCAGGCCGCGCAGACGGCCGGCGCCGCAGGACAAAACAATAAAGCAGGCCGCAGCACAAGACGGCGGCCTCGACAAATGGAGACGATATGCTGAACAACCTGACCATCAAGTCCCGCCTGATTTTCGTGATCGGTTTCCTGTCGCTGCTGCTCGTGGGCAGCGGCATCATCGCCATCGGCAGCCTGAGCGCTGCTAACAATTCGCTGCACACGATCTATGACGGGCGCCTCGTGCCGAGCGGGCAGCTCGCCCGCATCGTGACGCTGATCGGCGACGACAGGATGGCGGTGGCAGAGTCGGTGAACGGCGATCCCGCCGTCGTCAACAAGCGCATGGATGAAGTCGAGAAGCGGGTGGCCGAGGCGGATGCGATCTGGAAGACCTTTCTCGCGGCCGACCTGACCCGCGAAGAGCGCGCGCTGGCAGACAAGGTGGCCGCAAGCCGGACCAGATTCGTGACCGACGGGCTCAAGCCCACGGTGGAGGCGCTGCGCGCGGCCAATGTGCAGATGGCAATGGAGTACATGGCCGGGCCGATGAGCCAGACCTACGCCGCCTTCAAGGAGCAGGTGGACGCGCTGGTCACGATGCAGCAGGGCGTCGCAAAGCGGGAGTTCGACAACACGCAGAGCCTTTATGTGACCGTGCGGGCGGTGTCCCTGGTGGCCGTAGCCATCGGCGTCGGACTCGCGGCCCTGATCGGATGGTGGCTGGTGCGCGCAATCTCCGTGCCGCTCAACGAAGCGGTGCGCGTTTCGCGCGCGGTCGCGGAGGGCGACCTGTCGCAGAACATCGAGATTCGCACGAACGACGAGACCGGTCAGTTGCTGGCGGCGCTCAAGCTGATGACGGAAAGCCTGGCGCGCACGGTCAGCCAGGTGCGCGCCGGCACCGAGACCATCGGCGTGGCGTCGCGCGAGATTGCGTCGGGCAATGCCGACCTGTCGTCGCGCACGGAATCGCAGGCGAGCTCGCTGGAGGAGACGGCGTCGTCGATGGAGGAGCTGACGTCGACGGTGAAGCAGAATGCCGAGAATGC
>NZ_DATCMQ010000009.1:0-2054 GCF_036563305.1 Noviherbaspirillum sp.
CATCGGCGTGGCGTCGCGCGAGATTGCGTCGGGCAATGCCGACCTGTCGTCGCGCACGGAATCGCAGGCGAGCTCGCTGGAGGAGACGGCGTCGTCGATGGAGGAGCTGACGTCGACGGTGAAGCAGAATGCCGAGAATGCGCGCCAGGCCAACCAGCTGGTGGTGTCGGCCTCGGACGTGGCATTGCGCGGCGGCGAGGTGGTGGGGCAGGTGGTGCAGACGATGGCCTCGATCAAGGACAGCTCGCGCAAGATCGTGGACATCATCGGCGTCATCGACGGCATCGCGTTCCAGACCAACATCCTGGCCCTGAATGCGGCGGTGGAAGCGGCGCGTGCGGGCGAGCAGGGGCGGGGTTTTGCGGTGGTGGCGGCGGAAGTGCGCAGCCTGGCGCAGCGGTCGGCCGGTGCGGCCAAGGAGATCAAGTCGCTGATCGGCGACTCGGTGGAGAAGGTGGACGCCGGCAGCAACCTGGTGGATGTGGCGGGCAAGACGATGGGGGAGATCGTGACCTCGGTCAAGCATGTGGCCGACATCATGAACGAGATCAGTGCGGCGAGCCAGGAGCAGAGTTCGGGGATCGAGGAAGTGAACCGGGCGATTGCACAGATGGACGAGATGACGCAGCAGAACGCGGCCCTGGTGGAGCAGGCGGCGGCGGCGGCCGACAGCATGCAGACCCAGGCGGCGGCGCTGGCCCAGGCGGTCGCGGTGTTCCGGGTGGACGGTGCGGCGGCGGCGGCGGCCGCGGGCACGGGCGCGCAAGCGCCGGCGGCGCGATCCCAGGTGGCGCCGGTGCAGCGGCGATCGACCGCGCCGGTTGTCGTGCAGTCCGCTGTGCGGGCACCGGTGCGCACGCCGATCGCTGCGCATCCGACCGGCACGCCGGCAGGGCGCAGCGGGGATGATTGGGAAGAGTTCTAGGCAAACTGGCAAGACATGCGTCGCGCCAGGTGTACACGCAGTGAAAAATTCAGGGCATTGCGCGAGCTTGTATAGGCGTAAACGTTGTCCAACGGTAATATGACTTCGCCCCCGCATGCGCGGGAATACGGTACTTTGCAGCACGACCAGTCTCGACACAGGGAGCAACAAACATGAACCTGCGCAACTTTCGCATCGGCGTCCGTCTCGGCCTGGGATTCGGGATCATCCTGGCCATCCTTGCCCTGATGGTCATCGCGGGCAATGCGCTCACCACCAGGAACAAGCAGAACCTGATAGAGGGGCTGGAACAGGCCAATACCAAGCTGCACCTGGCGTCGACCATGAAGAGCGCGCTGCTCGAGGGCGGCGTCGCCATGCGCAACATCGGCCTGCAGTCGGAAGTGGGTGCGATGCAAAGGGAAGAGCAGCGTGCCAAGGTGCAGAGCAAGCGCTATACCGACGCACGCGACAAGCTGATGGCGCTCGGCCTGACCGAGGACGAGAAGAAGATCGTCGCCGAAATCGGCAAGCTGGACCAGGAAATCGCGGCGCCGCTCAAGGACGCAATCGGCCAGGCGCTCGCCTTCAACAGCGAAGGCGCGATCAAGATCATCGTCGAGAAGATCGACCCGCCGAACCAGAAGGCGGTCGTGGAGATGGACAAGCTGGTCGAGTTGCAGCAGGCGGCCGCGGCGGCGCTGCTCAAGGATTCTGTCGCCGCCGACAACCGGGTGATGGCGCTGCTGTTCGGCCTGGGCGCCATCGCCCTGGCAATCGGCGGCTTCTTCGCCTGGATCATCACCCGCAGCATCGCCGGCCCCCTCAATGAAGCGGTGGTCGTGGCGGGCCGCGTTGCGACCGGCGACCTCACTTCCCGCATCGACCAGCAGAGCAAGGACGAGATCGGCCAGCTGTTCGACGCACTGCGCCTGATGAACAGCAGCCTGGGCGAGATCGTCGGCAACGTCCGCGCCGGCACCGAGAGCATCGGCGTGGCGTCGCGCGAGATTGCGTCGGGCAATGCCGACCTGTCGTCGCGCACGGAATCGCAGGCGAGCTCGCTGGAGGAGACGGCGTCGTCGATGGAGGAGCTGACGTCGACGGTGAAGCAGAATGCCGAGAATGC